>CAVPBO010000002.1:0-149749 GCA_963701865.1 uncultured Acidobacteriota bacterium | reverse complement strand
CCAAGGGGGCTGCGGTCCCCTAAGAAGGCCAGTCGTAGACTACGACTTTGATAGGCGGGAGGTGGAAGCGCAGCAATGCGTGTAGCTGACCCGTACTAATCGGCCGTTCGGCTTGACCATAAAACTTTCCTAACGCGTTGCGATGCTCCAAGAAGTTCCGATTCGTCGGGACAACGAAGGGCCGCACGGCGTAGGGAATGAAGCTTTTCCGCGAAATGCTACTCTCTAGCGGAATTTGCGGTTTACACCTACTTCATTCAGTTGCTCATCGAAACTCGCGATTGCAGCATGTCGAGTTTCGATTTCCAGTTTCTGGTGGTCTTACCGCGAGGGTCACACCCGTTCCCATCCCGAACACGGAAGTTAAGCCTCGCTGGGCCGATGATACTGCGCTGGTAACGGCGCGGGAACGTAGGTCACCGCCAGGATTAAAATTCAAAGGCCGCATTCGCCGATTAACCGGGTGCGGCCTTTTTGTTTTTGCGCGAGATAATTGCCGGGTGCCTGCGTTATCTTTGACTGGCGAGGCGATAGTTCAAGCGATGGGAATTCACGGCATTGAACATCATCGTTCTGCTGCTCATGATTCTGGTCGTGGCGCTCGCGGCGCTGCCGCCAAGCGCCTGAAAACACCGTATCCGATCGTGCTCGTCATCGGCGGGCTCATCCTCAGCTTCTTCCCGCGCGGGCCGCAGATCGAGCTGAATCCCGAGCATCGTCTTCCTCGTTATTCTTCCGCCGCTTCTGTTTTCGGCCGCGTACGTCACTTCGTGGCGCGATTTTCGCTACAACCTCGTCAGCATTGCGATGTTGGCGTTCGGGCTGGTAGGTTTTACGGTGTTCGGCGTGGCGTGCGGCGTCCCGCTGGATCCTGCCCGGTTTTGATTGGAGGATGGGGCTGGTGCTCGGCGCGGTGGTTTCAACCACGGACGCGATCGCCGCGACGTCCATCGCCGAGCGGCTCGGCCTGCCGAAGCGCATCACGGACATGATCGAAGGCGAAAGCCTCGTCAACGATGCGAGCGGCCTGCTGGCGCTGGAGTTCGCTACGGCGCTGCTCGTCACTGGACACACGCCGTCGCTCGGCGAGGGTATCGGGAGACTTCTGTACCTCGTAGTTGGCGAGCATCGCAATCGGGCTTGCCGGTGGCAAGCTGATCTATCTGGCCGGATCGAAAATCATTGACGCACCGATCGAAATCACGATCAGCCTGATCGCGCCCTATTTTGCGTATCTTGCCGCGGAGAGTGCTCATGCGTCGGGGGTGCTGTCGACCGTGGTGTGCGGCCTGTACCTTGGGCACAAAAGCTCTCTTTATCTGTCGCGGGGCGCGCGCCTACCGGACAAGCTGTCTGGGACACGCTCACTTTTGTCCTCAACGGATTTGTGTTTCTGCTCATAGGTTTTCAACTTCCTTTCATTCTCGCCGGCATTCGCGGGCATCGCATGGGCGAGCTCTTACTCCTGGGTCTCCTGTTCAGCGGCTTGGTTATCCTGATACGGCTGATCTGGATTTATCCCGGCGCAGCGATCTCGTACTTTATCCGCCGCCGCCTATTTCACCAGCCGGAGACGCTGCCGAATCCGAAGGCCATCTTTATCGTGGGATGGACTGGCATGCGCGGCGTCGTTGCGCTCGCGGCGGCGATTTCGCTGCCGGTGATGTTGGATAGCGGCGATCCTTTCCCTCAGCGCGACATGATGCTCTACCTGACGTTCTGCGTGATTCTCGTCACGCTCGTGCTGCAGGGACTCACGCTGCCTCCGTTGATCCGGTGGCTGGGGTTGGCCGGTTTGGCCGGGCGAAATACCGAAGAGGTTGAGGCGCGCCGCGCGATGGTTGAAGCGGCGCTCGCATATTTGCAGCAGACCCGTGAGGACGCTCCCGCGGAGTTCGAGCCGCTTTACGACGAGCTGATCACCCTTCAGCGGCGTCGGTTGGATTCGCTCGGCAGCGACGGTTCGGCCGAAGGCGGTTCCCGCCCCGAGGACTATCAACGATGGCGGGATCTTTCGCGGCAGGTGAGTGCGATCCAGCGCGCAACCGTACTTCATCTCCGAAATGAGAGCAAGATTAACGACGAAGTGATGCGAAAACTCGAACGCGAACTCGATTTGACCGAAGCCCGGTACTCTGCCCCGGACCACGGGTGACGCTTATGCAGATCAACACGGCCCATCGCAAAGCAGTAGGTGCGGATGCCGGGGATCTGGGAACGGTTGAACTTCGGCTCGACCTCGCATCGCGCGTTGGTCCTATTCTCTACGATCTGCGGGAAGCCCTTCCTTGACTTGCGCGGCTGCGCCGGAGAAAATCCGCGCGATTCTCGATGGAGGCCTCACATGCGAACGAACGCTTCGTTTCTGGCGGTTGCGTTCCTGCTTCTCCCGATGATACTGGCCAGACCCGCCGGCGCACAGGGCGGAAGCGCCGCCGATGAAAAAGCGATCCGCGACGTGGAAACGCGCTGGGAGAACGCATGGAACAGCAACGACGTCGCCGCCATGTCGCGCGATTTCGCGACGGACGTGGACGCGATCAACCTTGCAGGCGAATGGTTCAAGGGACGCGCGCCATTTGCGCAAAGCCTCGAAAGAGCTGCATTCGGATAAAGCCAAGGGCAGTATCTGGCAGACCGAGGAGACCAGCATCAAATTCCTGACGCCGGAAATCGCCATCGTCCATGTGCTCATCAATTCGCACGGCGAACACAATCCCGATGGCTCGCCGCGGCCGGCGCGCCACGCGATTCTGACGCGCGTCGAGGTGAAGCGCGGCGGCCAATGGCTGATCGTAGCGTCGCAGGCTACGAATATCGTGCCGCGAGCATCCGCTCAGCTCGGGGGCGCATCCGACGGTACTTTGAGGGACACTTCGGGCTAGTAGAGTCGCACCTTGCGGCGCATCGTCCCGCTCAAGTAGGATTTCAACGATGCGACGCGCAACGATATTCTGCTTCTTCTCGCTGGACTCCCGGCGCTTGCCTTCCCGCAATCCCGGTCGTCGTCCCGGCCTCCGCAAAAAACCGCCGATGATCGCTTGGGGATGACGTGCGCGCAGATTCTGAAGATGTCTTCCACGGAATGGATCGCAGACTTCAACGATAAAGCACATGTTGCGGACACCGGATGCCTCGAGCGGCCTTTCGCGTGCGATTGGGGTATACGGAAAATGCTATGACGAGCGCACGGATCGCCTTGCGGCGTCACTCGCAAAAACCGGCAAAGGCCCGCTTATGGGCGCGCGGGCGCGACTTCCGCGGATTTCGAGGCTGCGTTGAAGAATTTCGCGGCCAAAGCTCTGGCAGATGCTGCAATTCCCGCCGACGAAAAAAAGAAAGCCTACGCCGCGCTCTATGAGAAGCAGTTCCGCTACGAGTTTTACGAGGAATACCAGGCGAAAACGGTAAAGCCCGCTGTGCCTCCGGCAAAATCTCCGGCATCAGCCGCTAAATCCACTGCGGTCGCGCCCGCGGCAGCGCCAGCACCTCCTGCCGTGGGAGGCGCAGCCCCGTCCACCACAGGAAGCGCAGCAACAGCGCAAGAGCGGGCGCGTAGCGATGCCGATCCGGTGACGCAGGCCAAGAATCGGTTCGGAAAGCTGCTCGAAGTTCTGCCAGACGACAAGATGCATGAGCTTCACCGCGCATTTGGCGACGTGATCGGGCCGTATCACATCAGCGAGGCGACACGCCTGGCTGTCTATCGTTATGCTATTTTCCTTCTCGAGCCGCTTTCCGCTACGCCTCAGTCCCAGCCGCCATTTTAATCGTAGCGTTGGAACTGGATTCGTAGCCGTGAATTCGGTTATAACTCCGTAGGATGCCCGCGATCGTCGTCGAACACCTCGAAAAGTATTTTCCTCCTGCGCTTTCCGGTTGGCGTTCCATGATGCAGCCCTTTGCACCGGCCACTGCGTGCGCACTCGCCGGCCTCTCGTTCACGATCGAGCATGGAGAGGCTGTGGCGCTGGTGGGCCACAACGGCGCGGGGAAAACAACCCTGATGCGCATTCTCGCCACGCTGGTGCTACCGACGCGAGGCCGCGCGATGCTCGATGGCTTCGATATCGCGCGCGACGCGGCGCGCGCCCGCCAACAGCTCGGCTACCACACCGGCGGAGATGAAGGATTTTACGGACGGCTCAGCGGGCGCGAAAACCTGGCGTTTTTTGCCTCGATGAACAATCTGACCGGCGCGGATGCGCGCGCGAAAATTGCCTCCGTCGCCGAAATCATGGGACTAACGGCCGATCTCGGCCGCCAGGTGCGCACGTATTCAACCGGGATGCGCCACAGCCTGGGTCTCGCCCGCGCGCTGCTTCACGGACCGGCGGTCCTGTTGCTCGATGAGCCGACGCGCAGCCTCGATCCGCTCGCAGCGGCGGATTTTCGCCGCATGCTGAAGGACGACATCGTGCGGCGTCGCGGAACCACGCTGCTGTTTGCCTCGCACACGCTCGCCGAAGTGGAAGAGATCGCCGACCGCGTGGTCCTGCTCGACCACGGAAAGATGATCGCGTGCGATTCCCCGCCCCATCTGCGCGCCACGACCGGCGCCGCGACGCTTGAAGGAGCGATCGAACGAATCCTGCGTCCGGGCACGGCCGAGGGGCGCGCGCAATGAATGCGGCGCGCACGCTGCGAAAAATTGCCGCTTTCTTCTGGCGCGACTTCCTGATCGCGCGCGGCTATCGCCTTGCACTGATAGCGCAAACAGTCGAAGAGCTTTTCGGCGTGGCGACTTTCTTCTACCTTTCGCGCTTCGTGGATAGCCCGCAGTTGCAGCGCGCGCTTCCGGCCGGGCGAAGCTATTTCACGTTCGCGCTGGTCGGGTTCGCATTTTTCGATTACCTGAGCGTTTCGATGACCGCCTTCGATACGAGCCTGGAGGAGGCGCGGCAAAATCGCACGCTCGAGGCGCTGCTGGTCACGCAAACGCCGCTGCCGGTAATACTCGCGGGATCCGCGGTCTACCCATTTATGGCGCTCGCGCTGCGTACCTGCGTGTATCTGGGGCTTGGCGCGATTTTCTTCGGTTTTGCGCCGCGCGGAGCGAACTGGTTCGGCGCACTTGCTATTTTGCTGGCTTCGATTCTTGCGTTCGCGGGACTGGGGATACTTTCGGCCAGCTATCAAATTCTATTCAAGCGCGGGAATCCAGCGAAATGGCTCGTGCTGGGTGTGTCGAGTCTGGTCAGCGGGATGATGTATCCGGTCTCGGTGCTGCCACGGCCGCTGCAAATTCTCGCGAGGATGATTCCGGTTACGTACTCGCTCGATGGGATGCGCGCCGCGCTTCTTGGCAGGAGCGGGCTGGGGTCAGCTGTGGGGATCGCTGGTCGCGCTGCTGGCATTCGCAGCGGTGCTGATTCCGCTTTCGTTTACAGTATTCGGATGGGCGCTGCGACGTACCAAAATCACGGGCACGCTCACCCACATCTAACGAAATGCGTTAGCGGCCCAGGAATCTTTCGAGAGTCATTGCCTGAGTCTCCGCCTTGTCCAGATACTCTTTCGCCTGGTCAACATTCCCTGCTTGCAGCGCCGATTGAGCTCTTGAAAGATTGATCTGCATCATCTGCTCGGCCTGGACGATATCTCCGCGCAGCCCGTATCCCTGGGCCTGTTGCGCGCGACGCAGATTATCGAGGCCCTGCGTAATCGCCGCCGAGCGAGCCTGCAGCTGATCGGTTTGATTCTCCGCTTCCTTTACCAAGGCCGCTTTCCGCGCGGCTTCCGCACGCGCCTTTTGTTCCGCTTCCATTCGAGCTCTGGCGATGGCTGGATCTTCCTGTTTCATTTGCATTGCAGGCGCAGCAGGCTCCGGCGTGGCCTCGGCTGGAGCAGTCACGGTGACGGCATCCGGCTGGAGGAGCCGAGATGTCCACAGGAGCATCCGCCGGTGTGGCGGGCTGGGTAGCAGCCGCGCCCGGGCTGGCGTGGGTCTTGATTATGCGGGGTAGATAGTAGCCTCCCGCAAAGAGAATGGCCAAGGCGAGGACCGCGCCCAGCGCCATGTAAACGCCGCGGCGACTTGATGGCGGCGCCTGTGATGCCGCGACGACTGCAGCCGGTACCGTCGCCTGAACCTGAACTTGCGGCAGCGGACGGGACGCCCTGCGGCACGCGCACTGTTCCGGGAATCGGACTCACGATTCCGGCGCCAGCGGCGCCCGACATCGTACTCTTCAGCGCATTGGAGAATGCCTCTGCAGACTGGAACCGATCCTTCGGATCCTTCGCCATCGCCATCAGAATGATGTCGCTCAGCCCCTTGGGCAGATCCGGGCGCAGAACGATCGGAGGCTGCGGCGGCTCCTGCAAGTGCGCGGACATCACCGAATAGTTGCTGTGCCCGCGGAACGGCAATTGGCCGGTCACCATCTCGTAGAGCGAGACGCCCATCGAATACAAGTCGGAGCGCTGATCAACGGGCTCGCCCCTCACCTGCTCGGGCGACATGTAGTTCAACGATCCGAGCGTGGTGCCCGTGACCGTCATGCCCGGCTTCGTTGTTCGGGCGCGCGATGCCGAAATCCATCAGCTTCACCACCCCTTGCGGAGTCAGCATCATGTTGGCGGGTTTCACGTCGCGATGGATCACGTTCAGCTTGTGCGCGTAGCTCAGCGCTCCCAGCAACTGTTCGGAGTAGTTCACCGCATCCGCGGGAGGAATCGGCTCCCTGTTGCAGGCGGGAAGCCAGCGTGACGCCGTCCACGTACTCCATCATCATGACCAATTGATTGTCCAGCGTCAGCGCGGTATTCAGCGCGGCGATATTGGGATGATTCAGGCTGGCGAGCAGCTTGATTTCGCGCAGGAACCGGTCGGCCAGCTCCTTTTGGAGCAGCCAGGTTCGCGAGAAGAACCTTCATCGCCTCGACGCGGTCCGAGATTACGTTCCGGACCTTGTAGACCTTGCCCATTCCTCCGGCGCCGAGCACTCCGAGGACTTCGTAGTCGCCTATACGCTGCCCGGGAACAAAATCGTCGCTCATTGAGGAACTCCTTTTGACCACCTGATTGGCGGATTCTAACCGGAGGAAACGGTTCCGGGCAACACTATTTAGGCCGGAGAAGCTTCCTTCACTACGCAATGCGCGAACGAGGGCTGAAAACCGTCAGGCTAGCTCGGGATGCTGGATTCCGCGCTCAGAAGGCGTGCGACAAGCTTGTCCACACGCGCCTGATCTTGGGCGCTAATCTCGGTGAACTGAACACCCATCCCCTCCCCAGGGATGATGTTCCTGACGGTGGTGCGGCTGCGGATTTCACCCTCCGGAACGGACAGTAGAATTGCGACGACCGCCCCCAGGGCCAGCGGCGTAGGGGTGGCGATGAAAAGCCCGCCCTACGTTCAGGTCGCGGACGCGCGACACGTTCTGCTGTTTGCCGTCCTGCCACGCCACCCACACGCCCTTCGGCGTCGCGATGCGCTGGTGCCGGCGGTCGGCCTTCGATTTTTCCTTCGCCATCGTGTGTGGGAACTCCAAAAGGGGTTAAAACATAAAATGCCAGCGAGCGGTGAATCCATCCCGTCTAAATCGGGTTACGACAGATGCTGCTTTCCACATCATAACGAACCGCGCCAAACGGCACGCAGCTTTCTTCATCCTCGTTGAAAACCGAGCAACACCCCCGTGAGCCCGAGCGCCCTCAAGGGACCCGATTCCGCAGAGCCTCTCGTTGCGACGGCATCGTGTACACTAGCTGACTGGGCGGGTCGCGAGGCAACCAGCAATGAAGGTTCCTGTTCTCGATCTAAAGGCGGAGTACGCGGAGCTGCGGGACGAAATCCTGCCTGCGCTCGATCGCGTCTGCCAGACGTCCGCATTCGTACTCGGAGAAGAAGTCGAGGCTTTCGAACGGGAGTTCGCGGATTTCTGCGGGACGAAGCACTGCGTCGCGCTCAGCACAGGAACGGCCGCGCTTCATCTGGGTCTGCTCGCTCTGGGCGTGCAGGCGGACGACGAAGTTATCACCAGTCCGAACACTTTTCTGGCCACCGCCGAAGCAATCACCTATTGCGGCGCTGTGCCCGTGTTCGTTGACATAGACCCCGCCACAGCCAATCTCGACCCTAACCTAATCGAACGAGCCATCACCCCGCGCACCCGCGCGATACTGCCGATTCATCTCTACGGGCGTCCCGCGGACATGGACCCGATTCGGGAAATCGGCGCTCGCCACAACCTACGAATTCTTGAGGACGCGGCCCAAGCGCACGGAGCACGATATCGCGGCCGGCGAGTGGGTGGACTGGGCCATGCGGCCGCATTCAGTTTTTATCCCACGAAAAATCTTGGCGCGTATGGAGAAGGCGGCGCGCTGACGACGGATGACGATCAAATCGCCAAGTATGTCCGCGCGGCGCGCAACCACGGACAAACCGCGCGATACGAACACGAGTTTGTGGGTTACAACAATCGCATGCAGGGATTTCAGGGGGCCGTACTGCGCATCAAGCTGCGACGACTATACGCCTGGACCAACCGGCGGCAGGAAATCGCGCGCGAATACCGCCGCGCCCTCGCCGGCACGCGCGTGGAAATTCCCGTGGACGATCCCGCGCGACGAGTGCGTCTACCACCAGTTCGTCATCTACGTGAGCAATCGCAACTCGATGGTCGCGCAGCTTGCCGCGCGCGAGATCGAAACGGTCGTGCATTACCCGAAACCCGTGCATCTTCAGCCGGCGTATTCATCTCTTGGCCTACCTCTCGGAACTTTTCCCCGCGCGGAGCGCGCCTGCGACCGGGTGCTCAGTCTGCCGGTTCATCCGCGGTTGACGGACGAGCAAGTTGCGTACGTGGCGAATTCGGTGCGGGAAGCGGCGGGAGAAAAACAGGCTGCAGCCAGCTGATTCAATCAACCAATTGATGTTGGGTAGTTGACCGCTGGCTCGCGTCGAAACTTAGGCGTTCGCGCCCGTGGAAGACGCCAGATTGTGCGGCCCGGGATTCTCCCCCGAATCGCGATTCGGCGTAGGCCCAAATCCCGCAACTCCCGCGGCATTTGTCGCGCGGTCCCTCATCATCTCGGAAAGTCCGTCGAAAACCTTGGAGCAGGAATCGCGCAGAGCCTGATCGGCCGACCGCATCAGGGATTCAATCACGTTCTGGCCATGCTCGTTGAGGCGGCGCACGGACGAAACGATCCAGGAATCGCAGGCAGCGTCCAATCGGTCTTGATATTTAGCCGCCGCTTCGCTGCTCACGCGATCCAGATTCTCAGCCCACGCTTTGTCGTGGGCGTCTCGCTCGGCGCGGTGCCGTTCGAGTGCCGATAGCAAATTCGATCGGCCATCGCGCTGCGGCCCTCGGCGACGCTCGCATCGCGCTGCGAAACCATTTGCGCCTGGAAGCGTTCGACCAACGCCATGGCGCTCGTGTCAAGATTACGAACGAGCTGATCGGTGAAGCCCTGCAGCTCCTGCTTGCGTTCCTCGATCGCGCCATGACTGCGGCTCGCAAATTGTCCGACTTCTTCGTCGGAAATGCTGCGGAGGACCTGGCCGAAAGACGCCGCGGCCGATTCCGCCGCTTCGTCAATCTGCGACCGCGTGTGGCCGGAAATCTCGCCAGCAACGGCATCGAGCTGTTGATGAATTTGGGCCAGGCGGCCGGTGGAATGCTCCTCCAGACGCGCTTCGAACTCGCGCGCGGCTTCGGACGTTTTTTCCTGGAAGCCGCTTCCTACCGTAACGAGCGCCTGCTCGATCAACACCTGCAAACGCGCGCGCGATTCCTGCTGAAACCATTCGGATGATTTGCCGATGGACTCGGCTGCAGCATGAGACGCGCGAACGCCCGCGGCATCCAGCTCTTCGTTCCACTTGGTCAGAGCTTCCGTGCGGGCGCCTTCGAAATCGTTGCGGAGGTGCGCGATCGTAGCGGCGATCTGGGCGGCCACGTCACGCTGGCTGTTCTCTGAAACCTGGCGGAGACGCTCGCGATGCAGGCGCAGGCTGTCTTCGATCTCGATTTCGCGGTTGGCGAGTTCGCGCAGCAATTCGGGCACGCGATCCACGCGCGGCGCGAGCTTGGATTCCACCTCGGCCATGGTGCGCTCGACAAATTGATTGCCGAGAAAATCCAGCGTCGGCGAAAGTCGCTCGGGCACGCCCGCCGCGGCGAGTTCAGCGCGCCGATTCATTTCGTCGGTTTGCGCCTCGAGGATATTTTCGAGCCGGCGATGCAATTCGTTGAGCGTGTCGTGGCTCGCGGCTTCCAGCTGCGCGGAGTATTCCTTCATCCGGCTCGCGGCATGCTCGATTTCCGAAAGCGATGAGCGCGCGCGCCCGACCTCGCGTTCAAGCGCGGACTTCACGCCCGAGAGAGTGTCGCGCGCCTCGGAGTACATTTGCCCCAGTGGCTGCCGAAGCTCCGCAAAACGCTCGGTCATCCTTTGTTCCGCGCCGCGAAGCACTTCTTGCGAACGCCCGGAAAGCTGCTCGACCAGGCGCTCGATGCTGCCGTCGAGCGAAGACTGCAGGAGTTCGTTCCATTGCGCCTGCGCCAGCGACATTTCCGATTCAAGGCGCTGCCGCCATTCCGTTGCGGCGGTGTCAGTCAGAGCGATTTGCTCCTTCGAACTTTCCGTGGATTGCTGTTGTGTCCGCGCTGCCTCGGTGGCGTCCATTTGAAGTCGCGCCTGCGCCATCCGGCTCGTCGACTCGAGCGCAGCTTCGCTTTCGGCATGGAGCGCCTGGGCCTTGCGGTCCAGTTCGTGGATTACCTCGCGAGCCTGCTGGAGACCATTTTCGAATTGCGATTTCAGCCCGCCGAGAATTTCTTCCTGCCTCGCGGCCATTTCAGAAGAAAAGCTCCCACGTGCGGCTTTGTGTGTTTGCTCGAACTCTTCCATGGTCTGACGAATCTGTTCGCCGGCGCGCGCGACGGCTGCGTCTGCAGCGCGGCTTGCCTGACGCTCGATTTCCGCGTTCCATTCGCGCAAAAGCGGGCTGTCGGCCACGCCTGCGGAGTCCTGGTCGATCGGTGACGCCGGTGAAAACGGAGAAGCGGATGCAGATTCGAAAAATGGATTCGTCATGTCGGCCGGCACTCTTTCCTGAAAGGTTTGCATCGCTTCTGGAACTGGGCTCATCGCGGCTTCTTCCGCGAACTGCGCGTTTGGTTGGGCCGAAAGTTCCACGGGAGAAACATCGGATGTCGCATTTACGTTCCAATCGGCGGGAGCAGCTTCTATGCCCCAGACGTTAGCGGGGCTTTCCAGCTCCACGGCAATCTGGAAAAACTCCCGGACGGAATGTGGCCGCTGAATCCACGCGACCCGCGCTCGCAAATTGCGGCGTTGAGGACCCTGAGCCATCTCAAGTGTGACCCAGGTGTTTTTCGGCAGGTGATGCTTCGAGGCGTACCGGCACCCATTGAGGTTCAATGCCAGCGTGGAAGTGCGCTCCTCGAATGGCTGGCCCAGAAGATCGATTCCGCGAACAATCAACGGAACAGACTTCGAGACTCGTTCGCTGCGCCGGCGCTGGGTGCTCCCTAGGTTGGAATTCACGTCGTGCACCACAATCCTCTTGGCTACGTGCGAGAGAATAGCACTCTCATGCGCTCGGGTCGAGAGGTGGGGAGGCCCGGGCAAAATCTAAAAAAAGCAAGTTCCGGCGGGTGATTCGGAACACGCCGCACCATCGCGAACGGCGCAAAAGTGCAAGACGCTCCTTACGACTTCTTCTTTTTCCTCACGCCCACGCTTGTGGCGTCGCCACCGCTCATGGCGGCCAGCGCATCGAGATTCTGCTTTGCCTGCACGGCCAGCGGTCCGTTCGGATCAAGATCGATAACCTTCTGGTAGGCATCCGTGGTCCCAGGAGGTATGTCGTACGTCATTTTATCGCCCTGCTGATTTGGAGCAATCAACCCGGTATAAGCACTCCCGAGCAAGAACCATGACTGAGCATCTTTCGGATTCAGCTGCGTCGCCTTTTGAAGAGGTGCGACCGCGTCCTTGAAATCACCCTTGTTGCTCAGGACGATGCCCAGATTCTTCCAGCACACGGTGGCAGAGCCCGGAGTCGGATCCAGCGCGCCGGCCTTATCGCAATCCGCGCCAGCATCAGCCAGCTTCTGCTGAGCGACCTTCGGATCGGTCTCCGCAACCGCCACGTTCGCCAGAGCCGTGCTCTGATTGTCATAGAAGCTCGCGTTGGGCTGCAGATCAATCGCCTTCTGATACGCGTCCACGGCGTCCTGAGGCTTATTCGCGCGGTCGTACGCCTGCCCGAGGTTCGACCACACCACCGCGTGATTCTTCACATCCTTCGCCTGAACTCCCTGCTCCGCCGCCTGCAATTCCGTGATGGCAGTCGTACTATCAGCTGTGAGCTTGTCCTGGAGCGGCGCTCGCTGATCTGCCGCCGTGGTGGCAAGCTGCTTGTGAGTCGTATCCCAATCATCGAGAGCCGCCCGCCCCGCAAGGAAGTGCGTCTGCATATCCTTGAACTTATTCGCCTGATCCTGCGCCGCCTTCTGCTGCTCCGGATTCGCTGCTGCCTGCGTCGCCAGTATCGTCTTGAAGTTGGTCGTGATGTTGTTCTCTTGATCGGCCGTTAGCTGATGCTGTTCCGAATAATTCAGGCCATCAGTCTGGCTGGTGAAGGTAAACGTGTACACACCCACGCTGAGTCCAATTTGGACGTACTTCCCGTCCTTGTCGGTCTTCAGCGTAAAGCTCCGTCCGTTTTCACTCTTGAGAACCACGGTGACGCCCGCCCAAGGTTTCCCGTCGCGATCGAAGACCTGCCCATCGACGCGCGCGTTCTGCGCCGCGGCGATTGAGGCACACGCGAGGACCACGACCAGCGCTATCAAGGAACGAGTTAGTCGGCTCATCTGTTTGTCTCCCCAAGAAAAAGAATGCGGCATCCCCCCGCGCAACTATTATCGCGCAATTCGGGTCCGATAGGCGATAGGGTCACGCAACCCAGCCTCGTCGAATGCCCGAACCCGCAGCCGGCAACTATCGCACGTACCGCACGCTTCGTCATCAAATTGATAGCACGACCAGGTGCGGTCCAGCGGAGCGCCCAGTTCCGTTCCACGGCGAATGATTTCGCTTTTCTTCATGGCGATCACCGGGCGTCACGATCTCGATGTGCGTTTCCGGGCGCGTCCCCTCACGGATCACCGCTTCGAACGCCCGGTAATATTCCGGACGGCAATCGGGATAGCCCGAGCTATCTTCCGCCACCGCACCCATGAAAATGGCCGTCGCGCCGATTACCTCCGCCCAGCTAACCGCCGCCGAAAGAAAATGCGCGTTGCGGAACGGAACGTAAGTGACGGGAATTCCTGCGTGCGGTGCGAGCGCTGCGCCTGATTCGGGCACAGCAATGCGTTCGTCGGTGAGCGCGGAGCCGCCGATTTGCGCGAACGCGTCGAACCGGACCACGAGCCTTTCGCGCGCGCCGTAAAAGTCCGCAATTTCATCGAACGCCCGGCGCTCGCGCCTTTCCGTCCGCTGCCCGTAGCTGGCGTGCAGCAGAGCGAGACGGTGCGTCTGGTTCGCGATCGCGGTCGATGACGCAGGAATCCATTCCTCCGCTCAACAGCACGACCGCTTTGGGTTTTTCCGCCATCGCTTGAACCTAAACGCCCTTCATCGCCGGGTGCCAAATAAATTTGTGCAGCTGCATCCCTAGCCGGACGGGCAATCCGTCCGCCAGAATCCACTCGACGAGTTCGCGCGCTTCCAATCCCGGCCAGCTCCCGCCGGATCGGCGAACACCGGGGAAAACAGCACCTGATGAACGCGCTCAGCCAAGCGGTGACGCGTCGTGAAATCGCGCGCGAAATCATAGTCCCGTGCGGCTCGCGATCACAAACTTGATTTCGTCATCGCCGCTCACGGCGTCCAGATTGGCCATGTCGAATGTTTCGGGCTCGCCCGAGTCGGGACATTTCACGTCCACGATCTTGATGACCTCGCGCGGCAGCGCGCCGACGAATCGTTCGCCGCTCGTCTCGATCATTACGGTGTAGCCCGCCGCCAGGAGTTTCTCGGCAAGCGTCGGGCGTTTCCGGCTGGAGCAGCGGCTCGCCTCCCGTGATTTCGACAAGCGAAACGCGACCAGCGCCATCGCCGGCAAGCGCGCTGACCTGCGCGAGGATTTCGTCGATCGCTGCGCTTCGTCCCGCCGTGAAATGCGTACGCCGTGTCGCACCAGGTGCAACGCAGATTGCAACCCGTGAGGCGCACGAAAATGCAGGGCAATCCCGCGCGGGTGCCCTCTCCTTGGATGGATTTGAAGATTTCGGTGATTACCATGGCGTGATTTTCTTTCGAGCCTGCGCGAGATTCGCCCGATTCGGCGCGACCGCCTATGCCCGATATGTGGCCGCGCTGGTGTCCGTCTCCCAAACTGTGACGCTCGAGATGCCCGCCGCATTCGCGGCCTGAGGAAGCTGCTTTGCCGTCCGGTCGTATATGTGCCGCGCGATATTTTCCGCCGACGGATTCAGCGTGTCGAACGGCGGAAGCTCGTTCAGATATTTGTGATCGAGCGATCTAATCACTTCCTGGATCACGCGTTTGAGGTGGACGAAATCATAGAGCAGCCCGGTCGCGTCGAGCTCCTTGCCCGTCAAAACCACGCGAACTTTGTAGTTGTGGCCGTGCAGGTCCTCGCACTTCCCGTGGTAATTGCGCAGGTTGTGGGCCGCGGCAAATGTTTCGTCAACGCTGACTTCGTACATGAACTGTCCTTTGGATCGAAAGCGCGCTATTCCGAATGGTTTTCCATGAAACGCGCGACTTCCGCGAGGTCCTGCGTGGTTGTGTATTCGGGCAGGGACTCGAGGAAAATTTTACCATAGTGCATGCGCCGGATGCGGTTATCGAGGATGCGAGAGAATGCCGCGGTCGGTCTTCGAGCGAATCAGGCGGCCGAATCCTTGCTTGAGCGCGAGAACCGCTTCGGGAATCTGATATTCGGCGAACGCGTTGCGGCCATCTTCTTCAAGCGCCCGCACTCGAGCCGCAACGATGGGGTCGCTCGGCACCGCGAACGGCAGCTTGTCGATAATCACGCAGGAAAGCTGTGCGCCCGGCACGTCCACCCCCTGCCAGAAGCTCGACGTGGCGAAAAGCACCGCGTTCGGCGTCGTGCGAAAGCGGTCGAGCAAGATCGAACGCGGCGCAGTTCCCTGCAGCAGAAGAGGAAACTTCACTCGCCCCGAAACTCGCTCGAAGATATCGCGCATCTGCGCGTAACTGGTGAAAAGACAGAACGCGCGTCCCTGCGAAATTTCCAGCAGGCGCGCGATTTCATCGGCGGCGCTCGCCGCAAACGTTGGTTGCCGGACGTCCGGAAGCGATGGGGGCAAATAGAGCAGCGCCTGCGTGGGGTAATCGAACTCCTGCGGCAGCACATTTTCGTTCGCAGGCATTACTCCGAGGCGCTGCTTCAGATAATCGAATCTCCCGCCGACGGCGAGCGTCGCGGAAGTAAGGATGACCGTATCGAACTGGTCGAACAGCTTTTCGCGGAGGATTTCGCTCACGTCAATCGGCGTCGCCGCGAGAAAAACTCCGCGGCCGCGGCGCTCGTACCAATAGACGTAGCCCTTTTCGTCGCTTTCGAGCAGGAACGTCAATTCGCGGCGCATTTCGGCGGCGCGGCGGGCCATGGCCACCACTTCTTCCGGCTTGGGCGTGAGCGCCGAAAGTTCCGTTTCGATTCGCTTCACGGCGGATGCCAAATCGTCATACTCCTCGCGATTCTGATCGAGGAAAGCACTTCGTTCCGCGGGACCGAAGGAATAGCGCCCTTCGCGCTCCGGAAAACGCTCGAAAAAGCTGCGAGCCCGCTCGCGCATGCGAGCCAATTGACGCCGAAGCGGAGCCGCATCGATTTGCAGCACACGCAGCATGTTTTCGGCATCGCGCCCAAGCTCTTCGAAGCGATAGCTCGAAAGCTGGCGGCCGAAATAATCGCTGGCGACATCTTCGATTTCGTGAGCTTCGTCGAAGACGACCGCGGAATATTCCGGCAGGATCGAGCCGAAATCATCCTCGCGAAGGGCGAGGTCGGCGAAAAAAAGATGGTGATTGACGATGATCAGATCCGCTTCCTGCGCGCGCTGATGCATCGCGGTGATGAAGCAGTTCTGATATTCGGGGCACTTCTTGCCGGTGCAAAGATCGCTGCGCGCGTCGATGCGATTCCAAAGCTCGGCTTCGTCGGGAAGAAACGTCAACTCGCTCCGATCGCCTGTTTCCGTCAGCTTTTCCCAATCGCGGATCTGCGAGAACCAGTCAACCTCGTCGATTCCCTTCAGGACGGGCTGGCCCTCCATCTGGTGCACCTTCTGTCGGCAGAGAAAATTCGCGCGCCCCTTCATCAGCGCAGCTTTCAGATTTGGCGCGAAATGCTTTTGCAGGAACGGAACATCCTTCTGGAAGAGCTGCTCCTGGAGCGATTTGGTCGCCGTCGAAATGACCACGCGGCGGCCGCTGCGAATTGCCGGAATCAGATACGCGAGAGTCTTGCCGGTGCCCGTGCCCGCTTCGATTACGACGTGCTGATGCTTCGCGAACGCATCGTCGGCGAGTTGCGCCATGGCGAGTTGCGACGGCCGGAACTCGTATCCCGGATGGCGTTTTTCGAGCAATCCGCCGGGGCCGAAAATCCCTTCGACGGTAATTTCCTCGGCTTTGGCGGTGGCGGCTTTTTTCGACATGGACGCTTCGGGCGTTCGCACGCCCAAAAAAGCAGAAAGCTAAAATAGCATACCGCTTGGAAGAAAGATCGCGCGTCAGCGCCGCGAAGCCTCTTGAAGGCTCTTCGCCCAGTGCGAAAGATGCTCAACCGACGGAGAGTGCGTGTGGTCCACTTCGAGCGGCGTGATGGAAATGGCGCCGTCACGAATGGCGGCATGATCGGTGTCCGGCTCGATACCTTCGGTGAACTGCTGCTCGCTGAGCCAAAAATAACGTCGGCCGCGCGGATCGGTTCCGGGCTGTAACTGGTTGCGCGTGATCTTCGACGACTGGCGCGTGATCCGCACTTCTCCGGTCCAATCCTGCGGAACGTTGACGTTAAGCATCACTCCGGGCGGCAGCCCTTCGCGCAGCACCAGCGGCGCAAGCGTGCGAGTGAAGTGCGCCGCAGCCGCAAAATCGAATTCCCTGCCCCGATACGCTACCGAAACCGCGATAGCGGGCACGCGATTGATCGCGGCTTCCATCGCCGCGCCCACCGTTCCCGAGTAATAGATGTTCTCGCCCATATTTCCGCCGCGATTGATTCCCGAAATCACCAGGTCCGGCTTTTCCTTCAGCAGCGTGTGGAACGCCAGAATCATCGCGTCGGCGGGAGTGCCCTCGATGGAGAATTCGCCTTTCGGCAATCTGGTCGCAATAGATGGGCTGGCGCAACGTGAGCGATTGCGCCGCAGCGCTGCGCTCGCGCGACGGCGCAACCACCGTGATCTCCGCAAAGCCCTTCAGCGCCTCGACCAGCGCGCGCAGCCCTGGCGCGTGAATCCCATCATCATTTGTGATCAGAATATTCGGCATGGAGAATTCTGGCGCCGGTAAAGCGGCGCCGAAAGCTTGCTTCATCAGAGCGAATACTTTAGCAGCAATGCCGTTAAGCCACCAAGGCGCCGCCGAGTGCCGGAACATTCTTGGCGTGTGCGTGAAGCAACATAGTCCGAGAATGAGCATCGGAATTGTTGTGTGCTCAGACGGATTTTTCCGCTATAACTTTTCAGATGTCGCCCGCCAAGAGAGCCCGGCTCGCCTTCGCTTTGGCACTGACCCTGCTGCTGTTCGGCGGAATCGCCGTTTCGATCACCATCCAGCAGCTCGTCAGCAGCGCCCACTGGACGGCACACAGCTATCGAAGTGAAATCTGCCCTTAGTGACATCAACACCTCGCTGTCGTCTGTCGCCCGCGCTCGATTCGGTTACGTCCATTCCGGTGATGAAGCGTTTCTGCCGCAGTACGAATCCTCCAAGAGCGAGGTCCGCTCTGAACTGCAGCACGTCCGCTACTTGACGCGCGATAACCCTTCCCAGCAGCTTATCTGCGACCGGCTGGACAAAGCCGTCGGTCAACGAATCACGCTCCTCGACGCTTCGGTGGCACAGCAACAATCAGGCCAAACCGATCAGGGCGCGCAGGACCGGTTCACGCTGGCCGGTGCGGACGCGTCTTCAGACGTGGCTGACCTCGTCCGACAAATGCAGGGCGAAGAACAAACTCTCCTGGGCAGACGCATGACCGTTTCCGGCAATCTTTTCGTCGCCGTTCTCTGCATTTTATTCCTGGTGTTCGCTCTGTCCGCGCTGCTCTTTTGGATTCACTACCGGCTGCTCAGGATGGAACTCATGCACCGGGACCAATTGGAGAGGAGCGCTCGCCAGTTGAGCGTCCGCCTTCTGAATGTCCAGGATCAGGAGCGTCGCAAATTCTCAAGGGAGTTGCACGACAGCGTGGGTCAGCTTTTGACGATCGCCAAAATGAACCTGGCAGTGTTGTTGGAGGCGAATCCCGACCGACAAGATCCTGCTGGAAACCGATAAAGTGCTCGAAGAGGCTCTGACGGAAACCCGAACGGTCTCCTATTTGTTGCATCCTCCTCTTCTGGATGAATTGGGGATCTCTTCCGCCATTAAATGGTATTTGGAAGGCTTTGCACAGCGGAGCGGCATCCAGCTTTCCATCGATATTGTTGAGAATTTTGGCCGGCTCGCACAACCGACCGAGCTAGTTTTGTTTCGCGTTCTTCAGGAATCTCTCACGAATGTTCACAAGCATTCCAAGAGCGAGAAAGCGGAAGTGTCGTTGCGCACGCGGGCGACAAAGTTGTTTTGCGGATCCGGGACTATGGAAAAGGAATACCCCGCCGCACTCTGGAAAAATTCCTGAAAACCGGCGCCGATACCGGGGTCGGACTCGCCGGCATGCGCGAGCGGATCAGGGAGCAAATGGGCCAGCTTGAGATCGAATCAGACGAAACCGGCACTCTTGTTGAAGTCATTCTGCCGATTTCCGTTCCTTCCAGCGTCCCCGAAGCGTCCGCCACCTCATCTTCTTAGGCTGTTCCGCATTCCGTGCGATCGCCTCAAAAGCGGATGCTGTCACTCGTTGGAATACTTCGGCAGGCCACAGTGCACGCAGCGGCGCACGAGCACCGGCGGCAGCAGATTGAGAAACCACTTCTTGGCGAACGCCTTGCCGCACCTCGGGCACCGAAACCAGGCAAATTCCGCACTTGTTGAAAGTATGAAAATAAACCACACAACTATGAAGACGCTAATCAACGCCGGGATATCGAAATATCTCGCAATAAAGCCGACCAGCCCTCCTACAGGGAAGAGCCCCACCAACGCGACAATGAACAGATTCCGCCAGATTTTGCGTCTTCGCCAGGCTGGTCGGTAGTCAGGCATTCGGCAGGTCCAGCGGACCGTACCAAGCGGGAGAATAAATAATGGTCGGGACGACTGGATTTGAACCAGCGACCTCACGCACCCCAAGCGTGCGCGCTACCAGGCTGCGCTACGTCCCGACCGGATCGGCGCCACATCGCACTCCAGTGGGCCGCCAAGGAGCGTATCACTCGCGTTCGAGAAGGGTCAAGACGGCGAGCAGTTCTTCATGGAGATCGAGCAGGAATTTTCGGTGTGCGCGTGACGCCGGAGCGTGCCTCGCGGGAGCTTCCACGGCACGCGACGGTTCGCGGCGCACTTCATCGTGTGAGCCAGTGGCGCCGTTCGCGCCATTCTGCTCCGCCAGATGCTTGCGCGCGCCCGCAATGGTGAAACCCTCGTCGTAGAGCAACCGTTTGATTTCGAAGACGGTCTCTATGTCTTCACGACGGTAGAGGCGGTGACCGCTGGGGCTTTTCACAGGCTGAAGATCAGGAAACTCGGATTCCCAATAGCGCAGAACGAACGTCTTCGTGGCCGTCAGACGGCTCACTTCTCCGATGCGGAAAAGGCTCTTTTCCGGAAGTTCTTGCGCAGCTTGGGCCGCACTCGCCATGGCTTGTCAGTATCCTAGGCCGATTTCGCAGCGTGTCAACCCCTCGCTCGGTCCGCCGTTGTTTTTGTTCTGATAGAGGCATCCGCCGTGGCGGATGCGCGGGGCAACACCCAGGCAAGATCGCGCCATTTGTCCCGTTGCGCGAGCTCGTTTTTGTGTGTCACTTTGTGAGTGCTGCTTTTCTTTGTTTTCAGCGACTTACACCAAGAATTACTTTGCAGGGTGTGTCACTTAATGCAGTCGCGGGCGGTTAGTGCCCACTAGCCAGAATAAGAAAAAAACACGCGCGGCGGGCGCCCGTTTAGTGTCGATTAGAATCGACGAGTGCCGGGTGGCGCGGCACTTCCAAGAATGTTTGTCGGGCGCACAGGCAAGAGTGCCTGCGCCACCAAACCGATCAAATTGTCAAAGAGCATTCGGCTCTCGTCGAGAGAGCTGGCGAAATTTCTCGCCATTTACAGGCTGGCAGATTGTCGAGCGTGCGTCTACTGTCCGTCCGTTCAACGTTAGTGCTACCTGTACTTTTCGATTGGATTTCACGGCTCACAATTGACCAATCACCATTCACGTTTTTCGGATCAGCACAAATCCAGGCTCTCAGATGCGGTCGCGCTTCTTTTTCTCGGGGTGCCACTTGCGCTTGTCGCTGTGCCGGGGCACGTGCTTCGTGATCTGGCGAGGTTCCCGATTCGCGTCCTGGCGCGCCGCGCTCTTCTTCAATCGCTGGGTGAAGCGAAGCGGCGTGCCGATGAAATCGAACGCTTCGCGCAGGCGATTCTCGAGGAATCGCTGATAGCTGAAGTGCAGCGGCTTGGTCTGATTCGTGAACAGCACGAACGTGGGCGGCCCGGTCGTCGCCTGCGTCACGTAGTAAATTTTCACCTTGCGGCTCGCTGGTGACGTGCCCCGCTCGAGGTCCACGCCCGCGAGCCAGCGATTCAGCTCGCCGGTGGAAATCCGGCGATAGCGCGCTTCCGCGACGCGATCGATCACTGTGTAGAGCTTCTCAACGCGCTCGCCCGTGAGCGCCGAAAGAAACACGATGGGCGCGAACGGGAGAAATTTGAATTTCTCGCGGACGATCGGCTCGTAATCCGCCAGCAGCTTGCTGGGATTTCCGCCGGAGCCTTTGCCGCCGTGCTTTTTCTCCTTCGCGGCCTTTTCCTGCGCGGCTTCGAGCGCCAGATCCCACTTGTTCATCGCGATGATCACCGACCGGCCCGACTGTTCCGCATAGCTCGCGATGGTCGCGTCGTGCGACGTGACGCCCACGGACCCATCCACCACGATTACCGCGATGTCCGCGCGCTCCAGGTGCTGCCGCGCCATGATCACGCTCAATTTTTCGGCGATAAGTTTCGTCTTGCCCTTGCGCCGGATTCCGGCGGTGTCCAGAAAGCGATAGGTCTTGCCGTGGCGCTCGACCACCGTGTCCACCGCGTCCCGCGTGGTCCCCGGCTCGGCCGATACGATCGACCGCTCCGCGCCCACCAGCTGATTCAGCAGCGTTGACTTCCCCACGTTCGGCCGCCCGATGATGGCGATGTTGATGTCCGGCCTGGACTCGACCGCCTCGCCCAGCGGAAAATCTTTCGTCACCGCGTCGAGCAGCGTGTCCACGCCGAAACCATGTTCCGCTGAAATCGGAAATATCTGTCGCCCAGCTCGTAAAACTGCGCGGCCAATTCCGTCTGCTTCGGCGAATCCACTTTGTTCACTGCGAGCACTGGCGGTTTGCCGGCGCGGCGCAACAATTGCGCAAGCTCCGCATCGAGCGGCACAGGCCCCTCGCGGCCATCCACCACTTGCACTACGCACGACGCGTTTTCAATGGCCACGCGCGCCTGCCGCAGAATTTCACCGGGAATTCCGGCCTTGTCCTCGGGCACGATTCCGCCCGTGTCCACCACTTCGAACGCGCGCCCTTCCCACTGGGAGATGCCATAGATGCGGTCGCGCGTGATTCCGGGCTCATTCGTGACGATCGAGCGCCGCGTGCCGGTCAGGCGGTTGAATAGCGTGGATTTCCCAACATTGGGGCGTCCGACGATGACGATGGACGGGATTTTCGTGGCCATTAGCGTTGCGCTAGTTTCTTCTGCAGTTCCAAGCGCTGGGTGAGCAAGCGATTCAATTCACTCGGGGAAGCTTTGGATTCGATCTTCTGCTGCAATGCGCGAGCTCCAGCTCGTCTCGGCGGCCGCGCAGAACACTCAGGCAACTTTCCGCGGATTCCCACGTCGCTTCTCCGGAAGTTTCGAAAAGGATCTCGAACAGCAAACGCCGGTCTTTCTCTTCGAGCGCCGCGCCCAGCGTGTTTGGATCGGGCGCCTCGCCCACCTTGGAGATTAGCAGTTCCAGGATTTTTTCGCTCTCCAACCCGCGATGCAGCGCGCTCGAGATGATTTCGTGCGCGAGTTTCTCGCGAAATCCCTCGGCTTCGATAAGCATGCGGATCAGTTGCCGTTCGGCGGGCTTCACGACCGGAGCCAGCAGCTCCACTTTCGGCTTCACTTCGCTTCGGCGCTCGTTGGCTGCTCGTTTCAGCGCCTCGCGCAACACCGGCTCGTCCACGCGCAATTCCGAGGCAATCCGCGTGGCCCATTCCGAACGCAGCAGCCGGTTCGGGAGGCGCTGCACGTAGGGCATCAGAAAATTCAGCGCGGCAACTTTACCCGCGGCCGTCGTGCGGTCCATCTGCCGCGCGCGTCCGATCAGGTAATCGAGATACGGCGGCGCCTGCGCGAGCAATTTACGATAGGCCTCCGCGCCCTGCTCCTTCAGAAATTTGTCGGGATCCGCCCCGCCCGGCAGCGCCAGAACGCGCACGTCAAATTCTTTTTCGAGCAGCAGCGTCAGCGACCGCTCAGTCGCCACTTGGCCCGCGGTATCCGGATCGTAATTCACCACTACTCGGTGCGTGAACCGGGCCAGTAGTTTGATTTGCGCCTCAGCCAAACTGGTTCCGCAGCTGGCGACCACGTTGGTGATTCCCGCGCGCGCCACGGCGATTGCATCCATATAGCCTTCGACGAGAACTCCGAAGTCGCTCTTCCGCAGCTCCTCTTTCGCGCGGTCCAGATGGTAGAGCACGTTGCTCTTCGTATAGATCGGCGTCTCGGGCGAGTTCATGTACTTCGGCATGTCGTCGCCCATCGCGCGCCCGCCGAACGCGATCACCTTCCCCGCAGTCGTTCGAGATCGGGAACATGATTCGCTTGCGGAAGCGGTCGTACAGGCGCCCGCTTTCGTTGCGCGAAAACAGGCCCGAGACTTCCAGCAGCTTTTCCTGATATTTCGATTTCATCTGGCGCAGCAGCGCGTCGCCGGAGGATGGCGCCCATCCCAGGCCAAAACGCGTGATTGCTTCGCGATTCAGGCCGCGGTCTTCGAGATATCCGGCCGCGACCTTGCCTTCGTGGCCCTCATTCAGCTGGCGCGCGAAAAATATCGCCGCCTCGCGATGCATTTCCACTAGCGCGCTGCGCTGCTGATTCTCGCGATGCTCTTCCGGCGAACGCTCCCGCGGCCTTGGCACAGGAATGCCGCATTTCTCGGCTACGATTCGTATCGCCTCCGGAAACGGACACTTGTCCATTTCCATCACGAATTTGAAGACGTCCCCGCCCGCGCCGCAGCCGAAGCAGTGATAAATCTGTCGCACTGGATGCACGGCGAACGACGGAGACTTTTCCTGGTGGAACGGGCACAGCCCCGTGAAATTCTGGCCAGTCTTCTTCAGGCGAACGTATTCGCCGATCACGCGGACGATGTCCGCCTGCTGCTTCACCTTCTCCGCGAATGATCCTGCTTCAGCCACGCCGTCCTTCTCTTAACACCATACGGTTACGAATTCAATTCGGCCACTGTTATCGCCGTGCCGCCGCGATCTGCCGCTTCGTGATGAGTTTTCTCAACCAGCGGATGTGTGGACAGAAATTCCGCCAGTCCGCGGCGCAGCGCGCCTGTACCGTGGCCATGAATAATTCGCACGCTCGGCCTGCCTGCGATCGCCGCTTCGTCAATAAACTTATCGACGCGCCGGGTCGCTTCCTCGACCGTGCAACCGATCACGTTGATTTCCTCGCCAGCCGGCTCGTCGCTCGGCTGCGTGCGAACGCTGATCCCACGCGTGCGTTCCATCGTTGCCGCATTTGGTTTTGTCGGAGCCGCGTCGCCCTCGATGCTCACAATATCCGTCAACGGAATCTTCATCCGCAGCGGGCCGGCCTCCACTTCGGCGATGCGGCCATCGTGGCGGCGAAACACGACCGCCTGCTTGAATCCCTTCACGTGAATGCGCACGCCAGCCGAGAGCTGCTCCGGCGCTACGGGTTTTGGCGGCGCTTCAACGCCCACGCCAAGATCCTGCTGCGACGCGGCGAGCGTATCAACCACCGCAGCATCCGCTTCCGCGCGAGCATCCGAGCCGAGCTTCCCCATGCGCCGCCCGGCCTGTTTTTCAGTTTGCGCCCGCATCGCACGATCTTTGATATCGGCGGCGAGGCTCGCGACTTCGCTCTCCAGACGCTTCTGCGTCGCCAG
Source organism: uncultured Acidobacteriota bacterium (assembly GCA_963701865.1). Lineage (GTDB taxonomy): Bacteria > Acidobacteriota > Terriglobia > Acidiferrales > UBA7541 > Palsa-295. The sequence goes on along the minus strand of CAVPBO010000002.1, from coordinate 125,177 downwards.
AAAACTCTTCTCCAGCTCCGCGATGCGTTTTTTCTGCCGCTCGACCCATTCGGTCTGCAGCTCGCGGCGCGCTGCCTCGAGCCGCGCCAATTCCTCGCGGCCCTGGCGCGTCACCTCCTCCATTTCGTCGCGGCTGCGATGGAGATATGCGATCAGGTCGCGCGCCTCGCGCGATTCCGGCGACAGGCTCGCGTTCGCATGATCCACCACGCGTGCGGGCAAGCCCCAGCCGCCGCGCGATTTCAATCCCGCTCGACGTTCCCGGCACGCCGAAAAGCAGCCGATACGTCGGCCGCAGATTCACCTGATCGAATTCCATCGCGGCATTGACGATGCCCGGCGTCGTGGAGGCGTAGGCCTTCAGCCGGTCGTGGTGCGTCGTCGCCAGCGTCAGCGCGTGCCGCGCGCGAAACTCTTCGAGCAGCGCAACCGCGAGCGCGGCGCCCTCTTCCGGCGCGGTGCCGGTGCCCATTTCGTCCACCAGAATCAGCGAGTGCTCGGTGGCAATTTCCAGCATGGATTTCAAATTCAGCATGTGCGCTGAAAATGTGGAAAGATCCGCGGCGATGGATTGCTCGTCGCCGATATCCGCAAGCACTCGATCGAACACCGGCATTTCGGCGCGCTCGGCCGCCACCGGAATTCCCGATTGCGCGGAAAGCGCCGCCAGCCCCACAGTCTTCAGCGAAACCGTCTTGCCACCCGTGTTCGGCCCGCTGACAACCATCACCGTCTCGTCGCCACCCAGCGCGATGCTCATGGCGACGGCCTTGCGCCCCTGCGGGCGCAGAGTCGCTTCGAGCACCGGATTGCGCGCCGCCTCCAGCCGCAGCGAATTCCCGGCTGTGAATTCCGGAATCACGCAATCGAATTCCCGCGCAAAGCGACCGCGCGCAAAAACCGAATCGAGATGCGCGATCGCGCCAGCCGCGGCTTCCAGCGGACCTCGCTCCGCGCGCACGCGCTCAGTAAGTTCTTCGAGGATGCGCGCAATTTCAGCCGTCTCTTCCTCGCCGAGCTGCACCAGGCGATTATTTAAATCAATCGCTTCGAGCGGCTCCACAAACACCGTTTGCCCCGTGGCACTTGCAGCGTGAACCACTCCCGGCACCCCGCGACGATCCCCGGCGCGCACCGGAATCACGAAGCGATCGTTCCTAAGCGTGACGTAATCTTCGCCCGCGAGTTCACCTCGCGAGCGCATGATCTTTTCGAGCGAATGTTGAATCGTCGCGCGCGCCTGAATCTTGCTCGCGCGGATGCGTCTCAGTTGCGGCGAAGCATCGTCACTGATTTCGCCATTGGGCATTACCGCGCGGCGAATCGCCGTCAGCAGTGAGCGAAAATCGGCGAGCGCTGCGGCGCGTTCCGCCAGGCGCGGATACTTCGCGGCTTCGCTTTTGAATGTCTGCTTCACCGCGTCCGCGTTTTCCGCGAGCGATGCAACATTCAGAAGTTCCGCGGGCACAAGCACGGAACCGGGTACAGCCATGCGCGCGAGCCACTCATCTGGATCGGCCAGCGAACCGAAGCCAAGCTCCGAGCCGACGCGCAGGTAGGCCATGGCTTCGCGGATCAGTTCGAATTCAGTTTCGAGCGCCGCCACATCCTGGCTCGGCGCCAAGCGCCTCTATAGCCCGTCGGCCGGGAACACACGTGGTCGAGCGGCTGACGATTTCCTTCAGCCGGTCAAATTCGAGAACCTCTTCTGCGGGGCGGGACACGAGTACCTCATAAGTGAAATCATCAAGGGAGCGCTTAAGCTAAATTTCTGGCTTATGGCGACGGCAGGAGAGGTCCTTCGTCGCTTCGCTCCTCAGGATGACGATGCTTGTCGCATCGTCGATTGTAGCCCGGTTGATCGGCGCCAAATCAGTGAGCTTCGATCTTCGCTCGCGGCTTCATTTCTGCTTGGCGCGCGGCGCGGTGCCGAGCGTCTCGACGATGGCGGTTGCGATGGCGTCCACCGGAGCGGTGGTGCCGACGCCATGCTGGGGATTATTGTTGTAGAAAATCGCGAACACCAGAGATTCACCGCGCAGCGTGGTGGCGTAACCGGAAAGCGCGCGAACATGCTCGATCTCACCCGTTTTCGCCTCGATCATTCCCGACGCGGCGGTGCCACTCATTCGTCCCTCGAGCGTCCCGTCCACGCCAGCGATCGGCAGCGTCGAAAGAAAATCCTTGCCCCACGGCTGCCCTGCGGCATAACGCAGCAGCGTCACCATTGCGTGCGGCGTCACCAGGTCGTCGCGCGCCAGCCCTGAACCGTCCGAGAGCAAAATCTCGCCGTCCGCGACTCCGGCTGCCTTCAGAAATTCGCGTTCCGCTTTCAGCCCCGCAGCAGTCGAACCCACGCCCAGTTTTTCGTGGCCCACGGCACGCAGCAGCAGTTCCGCATGCAGGTTGTGGCTCATCTTGTTCGTCAGGCGGATGGTTTCCAAAAGCGGCTCGGAAATGTGTTCCGCCAAAGTCACGGAATTGGGCGCCGGCGACGCTGGCATGGCATCCGGAATGATCGGCTCGCCCGCCACGTTGGAAAAAGGCGGCGGCGCATGTTGCGCCCGAGCAGTGCCCGTGACGCGCACGCCGCGCGCTTCGAGCAATTGCTTGAGCGCGAGCGCGGCCGTTTCCGCGGGCGTAGTAATGGCGATATCGAGTCGAGTGGGCGTGCGGCCGAGTGCGATCGTGCCGCGCAACAGAATGAAATTCACGCCCGGCTGGCGCACGACCGCGAAATCCGATGGCGTATCGGGCGGCCCGGTTGTAATGTTTCGGGGTGAACGTGTGGAGCGCGGCGGCCGGCTCGGTTCTGAATCACCGCCGGATCGCCGGTGCGCGCTCCGGGCTCGATCACGACTGAAATCGATATTGTCGTTGAACGCGATCGCGCTAACCGGCGCGCCGAACGCGAAGAACAAATCTCCGGAACTCCATCCAGCTGGATACGGATCGTAGGGATAATAACTGTCGTCGCCAACGATGTCGCCATCCACCTCGCGAAGTCCTTTCGCGACGGCTTCATCGGCCATCTCGGCCAGAACTTTTTCGACCGGTCCCACACGGTCGGCTCTGCCTCCGTACGGAAACCGGCGATTCGAAAGATCGGGGTCTCCGCGTCCCACAAGCATGAGATCGCCGGCGAGCCGGCCATCGCTGCCAATCGCGGATTTCGATTCGAGACGTGGTGTGAAATCGATAATCGCCACCGAGCGTGGCTAGCGCGAGCGCTGTGGTGACAACTTTCGCATTCGATGCCGGCGTGAAAAAATGATCGCCGTTCAGCTCGTAAATTGTTTCGCCGGTATCCCGATCGGCGACTTCAATTCCCCAGTTGAGCCTTCCCGCGTTGCCTTTTTCCAACGCAGCATTCACGCGCATGCGAAACTGATTCACATCGGGCCGCAGTTTCGGCTGTTCTGGAGCATGCGCTTCGGCCTTTCGCGGAGCATGTTGCGCGCGAGCGGGCACGGCGACAAATATCGCCGCAATACACAGCGCCGCGGCGCCATCGAAAAAGCGATGTCGGACGCCGGTTAGTCGGAGATCGGCGTAGGCGTTCGTCGGAAAAGCGATCCTGGTCAAAGCGCCCAATTATATGGCAACACCACGCGGGATGCCGCTGCCTTTAGCGCATGTGCGCCAAAGTTGCGCTGCGCCACCGGAAGACATATCATCAATGTCCGCCTATTGGAGGACGCAATCATGACAAAGAAATTGACCTCGTTGATGCTCGCCACAATCCTGTTCGGCCTTGTGTTCCTGTGCAGCCCGGTCCGGGCGGATGACAAGGAAAAGGATGAAGACCGCCTGCGCAACGCAGGTACGGTGATGAAAGAGATCCTGAATATTCCAGACGACATCCCGCAGAGCATGATTGACAAGGCCGACTGCATCGTCGTCATTCCCACAGTTCTGAAGGCTGCGTTTATCGTCGGCGGCAGTTACGGCCGCGGCGCTATGACGTGCCGCAGCGGTGACAACTTTGAAGGCCCCTGGGGCGCTCCCACAATGATGGCGCTCGAAGGCGGCAGCTTCGGTTTTCAGATTGGCGCCCAGGCCACCGATTTTGTCCTGCTGATCATGAACAAGGAAGGCGCCAGCTCGATTCTCAGCAGTAAAGTGAAACTGGGCGGCGATGCGTCCGTCGCTGCCGGCCCCGTGGGCCGGGACGCAGAGGCTGATACTGACATCGCCATGCGCGCTCAAGTTCTCACCTACTCCCGCGCGCGCGGCCTTTTCGCCGGCATCTCGCTGGAGGGTTCCACGCTCCGTCCCGATGACGACGCGAACGAGCGCATCTACGGCAAGAAGCTTCCGTCGAAAGACATCGCGCTTCACGGCGCGGTCCCTGTTCCGCCGGCAGCGGTGTCCTTGACCGCCACGCTGAATCAGCACACACCCAAGAATCTTTCGAAGTAGGTCGCTTCGGAACGGTTTACGCCGGAGGGGCAACCCTCCGGCGCGCACGCCTCCGAGCAATATCGCATCCACGGTTAGTCCCGCCACCGATATTGACCTTGACCCAAATATGACTTATAGTCGAATTCGGGTATCGGTCATATCAGGAGCTGTTAGATGGCATCTTCCCCAGCGGCATCGCGCCAAGCAGTTCTGCCGCAAGCCGGCCGCCGCGAGCGCCACCGTGCCGAAATCCGGGAGCGCCTTTTCCGCTCCGCGCTCCGGCTGTTTGCCGAACGCGGTTTCCTGGAAACCACCGTCGAGGACATCACCGAAGCTGCCGACGTCGGCAAAGGCACGTTCTTCAATTATTTTCGGACCAAGGAACATGTGCTGGCGACATTCGGCGCCGAACGCCTCGCGTCCATCGAACGCGCGATCGAACGTGCGAAGAAGGGGCCCGTGCTGCCTGTGCTAAGAGATTTGGCAGCGGACCTGGCCGGCCATTCAACCGAGAACCCTGCCCTCCTTCGTGCAATCTATGCCGCTCACGCGTCGTGCGCGCCCGTCCGTGCGGAACTTCACAAAAGGCTTCAGACCGGCCGCCGTCTCATGGCCGAGATTTTCACAATCGCGCAACAGCGCGGCGAAGTGCGGCGTGACATTTCGGCTGCGGAGTTGGCCCGTCTTACCCAGATTGTGCTGTTGGGTATCACGCTCGCCTGGGCGCTGCATCCGGATTCTTCGTTGCGCGGTACCGCGCAGGAAGCATGGGACCTGTTTCTGCCCAACCTTCTGGCCGATACGAAACGCAAGAGCACTAAGAATCGCCGGAGCGCGCGAGCATGAACCATCCCGGTTTGCTGAAGCGATTTCGAGCGGAATCGGTGCGCCTTTTGCGGCTGCCGCATCATCCAAAGTTGGCCAGCCCAGAGAAGGAGCTCCCGTGACACGCCGATTGGCGATTGCATTTTTCCTCTTCGTTGCATTGTTTCCGCTCGCGGCAGGGTCCGCCTGGGCGCAAACGATTCCTTCGGGCGCTCCTGCCCCCCCGTCCGCTCCCACGGCTCCTGTCGGTGCGGCGCTCACACAGAATTCCTTTTCGGGCAGCGTGCCGTCCAACCTGGAGCCTGGCGTTTTGCAACTCTCGCTGAAGGATGCGCTCGCCCGCGGCCTGAAACAGAATTTGGGCGTGCTGCTCTCGAACGAAGATATTAGGACCGCCCGCGGCGCGCGTTGGCAGATGTTGAGTGCCCTGTTGCCGAACCTGACGACGTCCTCGTACGTCAATGGCGCCCAGATGGATCTCGCCGAGTTCGGATTCACGTTCAAGAGTCCCGCGTTCAGTATTCCTTCCGTCGTCGGGCCTTTTGGCTATTTCGATTCGCGCGCGTATGTGACGCAATCCGTCTTCGATTGGAAGGCAATCAACAACACGCACGCCGCCTCGGAAAATGTGAAATCCTCGCAAGCGACATACAAAGACGCGCGCGACCTCGTCATTCTCTCGGTCGGGTACACATACCTGCAGGCGATCGCCGACGAAGCTCGCGTCGAAACCGTGGATGCGCAAATGCAGACCGCGCAGAGCCTGTACAACCAAGCCTCCGATCAGGTGACGGCCGGCACTTCGCCTGCGATTGATGGCCTGCGGGCGCAGGTGGAACTGAAAACGCGGCAGCAGCAGCTGATCCAGGCCAAGAATGATTTCGCAATTGAGAAGCTGACACTTGCTCGCGCGATTGGATTCGCTCCCGGACAACAATTCGAGCTCGCTGACAAATCGCCGTACGAGCCGTTCGCGGGAATGACTGTTGAAGAAGCGCTCAAGCGCGCTTATGAAAATCGCTCTGATTTTCAGGCCGCACTCGCCGACGTTCGCTCCTCGGAATACTCCCGCAAAGCCGCCGCAGCAGGCTATCTACCTTCGTTTGCCATCAGCGCGGACTATGGTTTGGCGGGAACACTTCCGAACGTGTCCGCGCACGGCGTTTTCGATGCGCGCGGCACCCTGACTATTCCGATCTTCCAGGGCGGCCGCGTACATGGCGACGTCCTTGAAGCCGACGCGCGGCTTGAGCAGAGCCGCCAGCGGCTGGAGAATCTTCGCGCCCAGATTGACACGGATGTTCGCACCGCTCTCCTCAACATCGAATCCGGCGAGGAGCAGGTCGCCGTCGCACGAAGCAATATTGACCTCGCGGAGCAAACGCTGGCGCAGGCTCGCGACCGCTTCCGCGCTGGAGTAACCGACACCGTAGAGGTCGTGCAAGCGCAAGAAGCTGTCGCTAGCGCGCACGACAATTACATCTCGAGTCTGTACCAGGACAATTACGCCAAGATCTCGCTGGCCCGTGCGCTGGGCGCGGCGGAAGAAGGCGTCAAAGAGTATTTCAAAGGAAACTAAGCCATGGCAGAGAAACCTACGCCCGACGCCCCGCCCGCTGCGCCCGCGGAAAACGCGGCAGCTCCGGAAACTCAATCGCCGCAGCCTCCAGCCGCGGCTCGCGCGTCCGAATATCTACGCGAGCGCCCGCGCACGCGCCTGTTCATCATCGTCGCGGCAATCGTTGTGCTGGTCGGAATTTTCTTTGCGTGGCGCTATTTCTCGAGCTACGAATCAACGGACGACGCTGAGGTTGACGGCCACGTGATGCCCATCAGCGCGCGCATTTCCGGCTACGTTTCGAAAGTGAACGTCGACGACAACCAGGCCGTGCAGGCGGGTGCTGTTGTTGTCGAAATTGACCCGCGCGACTACCAGGTCGCCGTTGACCAGGCCCGCGCCAATGTCGCCGACGCGCAGGCCACCGCCCAGGCTCTGACGATCAATGTTCCGGTCACATCGGTCAGTACATCGAGCGTGGTTTCGTCATCGGAAGCGGACATCGCCAATGCGCAGGCTGGTATTTCTGCCGCGCAGCAGCAGCTCGACGCAGCCCAAGCTCAGCTCTTGCAGGCGCAAGCGAACGACGTGAAAGCTCAGAACGACCTCGTGCGTTACAAACAACTCGTAGACAAGCAGGAAATTTCCCAGCAGATGTACGATCAGGCTGTGGCGGCCGCCGCAGCGAGTGCCGCGGGAGTGGCCGCAGCGAAAGCGTCCGCTTCAGCCGCGGCGCAGCAGGTGACACAAGCGCGCAGCCGGCTCGTGGCGGCGCAAGCGAGCTTGCGATCGTCTCAAACGGGTCCCAACCAGGTTAGATCGATGCAGGCACGCGCCAATTCGGCCGACGCGATCGCACAGGCGAAGCAGGCTGCGCTCGAACAAGCCGAACTGAATGTCGGCTATACAAAGATTCTTGCCCCCGCCACCGGCGTGGTCATCAAGAATGTCGAAGTGGGCATGAACGTCCAGCCGGGTCAGCAGCTGGCTACGGTGATCCCGCTTGACGACATCTGGGTCACCGCGAATTTCAAGGAAACTCAGTTGAAAAATATGCGGCCCGGACAGCGCGCCGAAATCAAAGCGGACTCCAACGGCCGAGTCTACAAAGCGCATGTGGACAGCATCGCGGGATCGAGTGGCGCGCGGCTCAGCCTGCTCCCGCCGGAAAACGCCACCGGAAACTATGTGAAGGTCGTGCAGCGCGTTCCGGTGAAAATCGTCCTCGATCGGGGAGAAAATTCCGACCACTCTCTCCGCATCGGTATGTCAGTCGAACCCAAAGTGTTCTTGAACTAAATCCCAGCGAGCGCAAGCGACTCCAGCTTTTTCACACGACTCTCTCATCTGTTCAGTCGTAAGCTATTCTCGGCGTCGAACCCATGGCAGACAGCCTCGCGATTGGCGGCAGCCCTCTATCCAGCTCCACTGCAGGCGCAGTTGCCGCCCCGCCCGCCTCCATGTGGGTGCCAAAATTTAACCCGTGGTTGATCGCCGTTGTAGTCGCGCTGGCGGCTTTCATGGAGGTGCTCGATACGAGCATCGCCAATGTCGCGCTTCCTTACATGGCGGGCAGTCTCGGCGCGAGCAACGATCAAAGCACGTGGGTGCTCACGTCCTATCTCGTATCGAACGCTATCGTCCTGCCGATCAGCGGATGGCTCGCCAACGCCATCGGCCGCAAACGGTTCTTCATGACGTGCCTCGTGATTTTCACTGTGAGTTCCCTTTTGTGCGGAATCGCGCCGAGCCTCGGGGCGATTATTTTCTTTCGGGTATTGCAGGGCATCGGCGGTGGCGGACTTCAACCCATGGCTCAAGCCATACTCGCGGACACCTTTCCGCCCGAGAAGCGCGGTCTTGCTTTCGCGCTGTATGGTGTCACGGCAATCATTGCGCCAACTATCGGACCCACGCTGGGCGGCTGGATCACGGATAACTACACGTGGCGCTGGATTTTCTTCATCAACCTGCCGGTCGGTATTTTGGCTTTGTACCTCGTTTATCGTCTCGTCGAGGACCCGCCGTGGGCGAAGCGCACGTCGCGCGCTGGCTTGAAGTTTGATTACATCGGCATATCTCTGCTCACGCTCGGCATCGGCGCGCTGCAAGTGATGCTCGATAAAGGGCAGGAGGACGACTGGTTTGGTTCGCGGTTCATTCTCACGCTTGGAATACTTGCGGCCGGCGGACTCATTTCGTTCGTGCTCTGGGAATGGTTCTACAAAGCCCCAATTGTCGAGGTGCGCTTATTCAGGAACCTGAATTTCCTCGCCGCTAACGGCATGATGTTCATTTTAGGCATTATGCTTTTCTCCAGCCTGGTGATGATGCCTCTGTTCCTTCAATCGCTTTTGGGTTACACGGCGGAGTCGGCGGGACTCGTGCTTTCCGGAGGCGGTCTGCTGTTGCTCGTACTGATGCCCGTCGTCGGAGTCCTGTCTTCTAAAGTGCAGGCCCGATATCTCGTTGCGTTCGGCTGGCTCACGCTTTCCATCGGGATGTACATTTCGACTCGAAGACTCGACCTCGATGTGAGCTTCCAAAGCGCGAGCCTGCTGCGTCTCGCTCAGGTATTTGGGCTCGCCTTCCTGTTCGTTCCCATCAATCTCGCTTCGTACGTCGGAATGCCAGCGGAGAAGAGTGGTAGCGTCGCTGGACTCGTTAACTTCATGCGGAATATTGGTAGCAGCGTGGGTACCTCAATGGTTACGACGCTCATTGCGCGCCGATCTCAAGTCCATCAAGTGTATCTAGCGGCGAATGTAATGGCGGGTCGGCCCGCCCTCGTGAAGCAGCTCGCGGGCCTGACGGCGCGATTCTCCGCTTCGGGTGTCAACGCCGAAAGGGCGGCGACGAAGGCTTATGGGATCGTCTTTCAGAGCGTGATCGCCCAGGCGACCACCCTTGCCTACGTTGATACCTTTCTGGGTCCTGGCTGCCGGTGCGGCCATCATGTTTGTAGTCTCCTTCACGTTGAAGAAGAATGACCCCGCCAGGCGCCGGGTCGTGATGGAGTAGAAGCCGAATACGCGATGTGGTAGGCTCGCACTTTCCGCACCGGTTCACGGCGGGCGGAATTCGTTGCAGGGGAAGAGCCATGATCCAAGTGCTGACCATCGAGCGCGAATACGGCAGCGGCGGCGGCGAAATCGCGCGCGCAGTGGCCGAGCGCTTGGGCTGGAAGCTATGGGATCAAGCGCTGACCAACGAAATCGCGCGGCTGATGGAGTGCGATTGCCGCGTAGTTGAGGAGCGCGAAGAAAAGCGCGACCCCCTGTTCCACCGGCTGCTCATGGCTTTCATGCGAGGCAGCCATGAAGGCAGCCTGAACGCTCCGCGGCTGAAGATCGCCGATGCCGAATGCATCCGAGAGGTCACCGAGCAGGTTGTGAAGGACGCAGCGCAGTGCGGCGGATGCGTGATCGTCGGACGCGGCTCCGCTTATTACTTGCAAAATCGGAGCGATGCCTTTCATGTCTTCATCTACGCTCCGTTCGACGAAAAGGTCCGGCGTCTGCGAGCCGGCGGCAAGAGCGAGAAGGAAGCCGTCCACCTTGCCGATACCGTGGACCGCGATCGCGCGGCTTTCATCAAGCAATATTTCGGCGTCGAATGGCCGGATCGGCACCGGTTTAACCTGATGCTGAATTCCACGATCGGCGAAGCGGCTGCTGTCGAAACCATTCTCAACAGCATCACCTTATTCGAGAAGCAAAGGATACCCGCTGCTCCCTCAGCTCACCAATCCGTGGCCTCCTAATAAGCACGAGGTAATCGACTGGAAGTTCAAGACGGATCTCTCCCCTGCCGCTTGCTCCACACTTGGTCTTCCCCGTAGTCATCTGAATTCCAGTCGAATTCATCACTCGTTAGGAGCTTGAATGAGCTGTGCGATCTGCGAAAAGCGGCCGCCGAAGCGTTACTGTCCCGCGAAGGGTGAGAAGATCTGCGCCATTTGCTGCGGCCGCGAACGCGAAGTCACGATCGACTGCCCGTCCGATTGCCCCCATCTGATCGCGGCGCACCGCTACGAAGCAGAACATCGAAAGCCTCTCACCGCCGAGGAATATCCCTATCGTGATATTTCCGTCCGGGAAGATTTCGTGTACGAACGCTGGCCGGTGATCACGGGCCTTGCGGCGGATCGATTCTGACTTTCCAAATCCAGCACAAGGATCTCAACGACGGCGCGGTTTGCGCCGCGATCGAAGCGCTGGCCGAAACTCTTCGCACGCTGGGAACCGGAATTTACTACGAGAAGCCGCCCGATGCGCCCTCGCGCGCGCCCTCTATGGGCGACTCGCCGAGTTCCTGCAGGAATTCCGGAAGAATGAAGACCGGACGCGCCGGAATTCCCGCGCTAAAAGACGCCGACGTTTTCCACCTGCTTGTCTTTCTGCTGCGCGTCGCCAAGCAGGAAACCAACGGCCGCTCCCGCTCGCGCGCGTTTCTCGGCTTCCTCGCGCGCGCGATTCCCTCTTCCGGCAGAGGCCGAGAAAGAAGCTCCCCGCATCATCATTCCGTGAAGCAGCCCAGGTCCGCTCACGTTTCCTTGATCTTGAAATTCGGGTTCTGGATGATGCCGAGCGTATTGCCAAACGGATCGTGGACCGCGCCGATCAAAATTCCGTCGCCGACGTCCTGTATCGGATCTTGCAGCGTGGCCCCGAGTTCGATCAGCCTTTTGTACGCGGCCTGCGCGTCCTCGACGCCCCAGTAGGCGATTCCCGCCGGCTGCCGCTCCGGTGCGCACTTCGCATCCGGCACCAACCCCAATTCATATCCGCCAACGTTGAAGCCCACATAAAACGGCTGATCAAAGTATGGCTGCATACCCAGAACGTTGCTGTACCAGGCTTTGGCCTTGTCGAGATCTTTCACTTGGTACGCGGCGGTTCGTAGTCCGAGAAACATGAGCGGCTCCCTTCGCGCCATGAACGGCGGTTGTTCCCGCCGCGGACGCGGGCGGGCGTCCAGCTGCAAATGCTGCCACACACAGCAGCGCAAAGACCAGCGTCCATGTGGACACGGTTTTCAGCTTCACGCCTCGCACTGGCTTTTCTTCAACCGGCGCGGGCGGGGTCGCAACTGTCTCCATCACTGCTTGCGTGCCGCGTCGTGACCGTTTCCTTCGTGATCTTACGTTTGACATTTCTGTTCTCCTTTATTCGGCGGCCTTATCCAGTGCGAGCTGCATTTGCGGCGAACGCCAGGACCGCGCCGCCGGCGTCTCCGGCCGCGAGCCCAGGTGATATTTGCGGCGCAGCTTCTCGATCACGCGCGGCCATTTCCTTGCGATAAACTTCCGGCGCGTCCACGTTCCTCCCGTACCATTCGCGATATCGCGCCACGAGCCTCGGAAATTTCGCTTCGAGAAAGGCCATGAACGTCTTCCATGAATCCGGCATCAGGTAGAGCACCCGCGCGCCCAGCCATTCCGCGTTTGCGTCCCTCGCGCCGCTCGCCAAGCGCATCGAGGTCTTCTTCGCGATCGGTCAGCCATGGCACGATCGGCATCGCGAACACTCCGGCCGAAATTCCCTCTTCGCGCAGCCTTCGCACGGCCGCCAGGCGCAGGTCCGGCCGCGGCGCTCGCGGCTCAAGCAATCGCGCCAGGTGCGTTCGCAGCGTCGTAATGGTCAGATTCACGGTCAGCGACGACCGCGCCGAAATCTTTCGAAGAAGTATCGATATCGCGCACGACCTGGTCCGATTTCGTCGTGATCGAAACGCTCAACCCTTCGCGTTCCGCAATTTTCTCCAGAATCGCTCGCGTCGCGCCAAACTCTCGCTCCGCCGGCTGATACGGGTCGGTCGCCGCTCCGATGGCGATATGTTCGCCCCAGATATCCTTTTGGTTCAGATCGCGCTCGGCTAGCGGACCCGCGTCCTTCTTCACGTAGATCTTCGACTCGAAATCCGATGTTTCGAGTTCCATGTACCCGTGCGTGTAGCGCGCGTAGCAGTATTTGCAGCCGAATTCGCAGCCGCGATAGGGGTTCACCGTCCAGCGGAATGGCACCCGCTCGGAGTGGCACTCGTTCAGGATCGATTTTACGGGGAGGAGAAAATACTCCGTCCCGCGCTTGGCTTCAGCGCGAGGGGAGGATGCGGCGAGGCGCGCAATGCCGACCAGTTCCGTCGCGGGCTTCGTTCTCCGGTCAGGCACCGGAGGGGGCGCGGAAGCACCGCTTGGCGACTCACAATTGCCGTGGCGAGCGGCTTGAGGGAATAAGGTGAGACTGGTTTGCTTCGCACCTGTCGGGCGACGCCGAAGCGTCCCCGGACTCGGTCGAAGTATGGGAAAAGTGGCCATTGGCAGCCTCGCCGCACGGGGCACACTATATTCGCCTTTTGTTCGCTATGTCAAGAACTATCTTTCGCTTTTATTTCGCCTGTTCAATCGTACAAGATCGCCCGTGGAAATCCTGTCCCAAGCCCTCATTTCGCCCTTCCCTGCCGCCGATATACTTGATAGGCGACCCCCTGGAGACCCAGCCGTGCCTGAAGTCGGAATCCTGATTGTTGACGACGATGTTGCCAGCCAGCGTGCGCTGAAAAACGTCCTCGATTCCGAGGGCTGGCGCGTCCGCATCGTTCCGCTGGTAGCTCACGCCCTCGCCGAACTGGCCACGGGCACGTGGAACCTTGCCATCGTCAATGTCGCGCTGGCCGACGTTCGCGGACCCCTCTTCGCCATCCTCAAGGAACTCGCCGAGGCCGAGCCGGCCGCCCCGCAGACGGAAGGCGAGCCGCCGCCGAAACGCATTCGCGCCCTCTTCCTGGTCCCGGTCGCCCGCGCGAAGGATATGCAGCCCATCCTGGAACGCGAGGGCCTTCCCTATTCTCTCAAGCCATATCACCTCCACGACTTCCTCGAAAAGGTCAGCGAGCTTCTCGTCGAGGCCGGCGCTATCGCCGAGCCGATCCGCAGCATCGGCGGCTTCGGCGCGGGCAAAAGGCGCGCACCGCAATCCCCACTTCTCGCGCGATACTCGCCGCGGAACGATGTTCGCCACTCGCGAGGATTACCAGATGACCGACGAAGAAATGGCCGACTACGAGCGCGAGGAAGAAGAAGGCCGCAAGAAGCGCGAAAAAGAACTGCACGACATGAAAGACCGCGGCGGACATTCCTCGTAACTCGCACGGACTACTTTCACGCTTGCCCTGCAACAACCTGCATCCTCAAAATTTCCTTCTGAATCCCTGCAAGGAATCGCTCCTCCATCGTTCTCAGCTATGAAGCCCGCGTAACCGGGCTTCGAAGTTCCACGTGAACGATCGAGGAGGCACCATGCGTGCCAGCCCACGAAAAGCTTTCGGAATTCTGATTGCAGCCATCGTGATTTTGCTCGGAGGACACATCGCAGCTGCGAAGTTTTGTCCCACCGGCGGCATGGCAAAAGGCGATCCGCCGCTTGCCCAACCGAGCTGGCGCCTTGCGCAGGCCGTCACGTACGGCAATCTCACCGTTTTTCCCGTCGTCACGGCCGACGACGCCAACACCAGCGAATTTGCAACGCTCGACGAAGCTCTGGCCTCGGGTGACGCACTTGTCACCGAACAAGGTGCGTCAATGCGCCGGATGCGCGACGGCAGCGTCGCCCCGAATTACTCGATCGGGCCGCAGGTAAATCAACTCGTCCTCATCAATCGCGGAAAGCGTCCTCTGATTCTCCTGGCCGGTGAGGTCGTCTCCGGCGGCAAACAAGACCGCGTGATCGGCAAGGACCGTATCGTTCCCGTGGGCGCAGCGCCGCTGCCTCTCGACGTCTTTTGCGTCGAGCACGGCCGATGGACGCCCGGCGCCGAACAATTTTCCGCGGCACAGTTGATGGTCCATCCAAGCGTGCGTGAAAAGGCCGCCGTCGAGCAAGACCAGAAACAGGTCTGGGCCGCTGTGCGCGGTGAAGCGCGCCGTCGGAACGCGGTCGGCAGCACGTCCGAGACCGTCACAATCGAAGCTGGAGCAGCCGCTCCCGCGATTTCCCGCAGCGCAGTTGCAGGCGCGATAGATCTCTCGGGAACGCAGTCCTACCAGAAAATCTACAAGGCTTCGCCGATCGGAACCTCGGTTGAAACTTTCGCACAGGAAATCCAGCGCCGTTTCGAGCGGGAAACAAACAGTCTCAAGGGCGAGCACGTAGTCGGCGTGGTCGTCGCGTTCGGACAGGAAGTCGCCTGGAGCGATATTTTCGCGTCGTCCGAGCTTTTCGATTCCTACTGGCCGAAGCTGTTGCGCAGTTATGTGGTCGAAGCGATGACGCGGCCCGGCATCCGTCGTGTAGCCTCGCTCGACGACGCCCGCGATTTCCTGCGTCCCGCGACCGGCCACATCGAAGAAGAATCCGAGCCGGGAATTTATCGCTGGAGGAAACAAACCGAAGGACGCCTCGCTGAAATCAAGCTGGACGCACTCACGCCCAAACCACTCACGCTGCACTGGCTCCGCGTTCTCCACGGCAACGTTTCGATCGGAATTGTCGAGTAGATGCAACTTGGCGAGGCCCTACAAACCTGTCAACCCGAGGCGGGCGCATTTGGCCCGCCGAGGGATCACTCTCAATCGGTGGCACTCCATTGGAATTGCTCGTCTCAAGGTTGAAGCTTCAGAGTCCGCGTGAGAACTCAAGAATCTTGTTGGGTCGGGGCTAGACTTGACCGCGCTGAGCAACGCGGAACGGGTCCCCAGCGCAGCCGAGCGAGATGGGTTCTTAGGGGGTGGGAGCTTCAGCTCCGACAGGAAACATCGGCGCGAAGCGCCTTCCCATGCGCTGCCTGTATCGCAGCAAGTATTTCCGCGTGTGCGCCCGCAACTTCCGCTCCGTTCACATCGCTAGCTCGTCGGAGGATGCCACAATCGCACTTCGCTGTGATCCGGCGTCTCGGCAAGCAATTCGGCAATGGTCTTCTTGAGCACGGGATGCTCCACGTCCGCCCGCGATCTCGGCGAACGGCACGAGCACAAATTTCCGCGCCGCCATCCGCGGATGAGGAATCTGCAGCTCGGGCTCGCTCGCAACGACTCGAGCCGAACAGCAGCACATCCATATCAATCGTCCGGGATTCTTTCGGCCCGTCGGAATTCGCCCGGCGCCTTCGCCCCAGCGACTGTTCGATGATCAGCAGCGTCTGCATCAATTGCCTCGGCTGCATGTTCGTTTCCGCTTCGATCACGCCATTCAAAAACCATCCGCCGCCGCGAACGTCCACCGGCTCCGTTTCGTAGAGCGACGATTGCCGCGTCACGCGCACTCCTCGCGCACCAAGCGCCTTTACCGCCCGCGCGATATTCTGCGCGCGATCTCCCATGTTCGATCCCAGCGACAAGTAAACGGTGCTCATTGGCGTGCGAGACATTCTAGCCCGTGCGGCGCCTGACGCGAAGGGTACGGTGTACCTGCTCCGCTTCGGGCTAGAATGCAGCAG
The DNA here is from genome assembly GCA_963701865.1 of uncultured Acidobacteriota bacterium. Taxonomy (GTDB): domain Bacteria; phylum Acidobacteriota; class Terriglobia; order Acidiferrales; family UBA7541; genus Palsa-295. The sequence goes on along the minus strand of CAVPBO010000002.1, from coordinate 108,955 downwards.
TCCAGGAGGCGACCATGGCGGATGCGAAAAAGCGGAAGTGGTTCCATGTGGACCAGAAGGAATTCGTGCATGCTGTTCGAACGGCAATCGCCGCCGTAGCTTCCCTGCTGATTGCCCGCCTGTTCAGATTGCCGGAGGCATACTGGGCCGCCATCGCAACGATGATCGTGATGCAATCCACGCTTGGCGCGGCATGGACCGTCTCGAAGGATCGCCTCGCTGGAACTGCGCTGGGCGCGACCGCGGGGGCTCTTCTTGCGACCTACGTCGGACAAAACGTCGCCGTCTTTGGCGCAGGGGTGTTCGTACTAGGCGTGATATGCGCCATACTTCGAGTCGAACGAGGCGCCTACCGATACGCGGGAATCACGCTGGTCATCGTCATGTTGATTGCGCGCACTCAGCCTCCCTGGATCATCGCCGTCCATCGCTTCTTCGAAATTTCCGTAGGCATCGCGGTCGGCTTAATCCTCACAGCCGTTTGGCCCGAACCCGAACCAGCGGGAGCCTGAAAGGAAGGCGACTCGCAAAGCCATGGCCACTTTTATCGCGCTTCTACGCGGCGTCAATGTCGGCGGAAACATCCTCAAGATGGACCGCCTGCGCGAATTGTGCGCCAAGCTCGGTGCGAAGAACCCGCGCACCTACGTGCAGAGCGGCAACGTCGTCTTCGAAGCGACTGGATCGGCGTCCGAGTGGGAATCGAAGCTCGAAAAAAAGCTCGCGGGCGAATCGCGCCTGCCCGTCTCCGTGATTGTGCGAACCACCGCGGAAATGTCGGTCGTCCTTGCGGGTAACCCGTTCCTGAAGGAAAAGGGAATCGACACGAACCAGGCTCGCCGTCACATTCCTGCAACACTGCCCCGGCAAAGCCCGCGCTTGCGGCGCTCTCTGCGTTGAAACTCGGCTCGGAGCGGTTTCATTGCACGGGAAAAGAAATCTATCTCCACTGCCCCGACGGTTTCGCGAACGCCAAGCTCTACACGCTCGACAAAGTGCTCGCGCAAAGAACCACCACGCGCAATTGGAACACCGTCACCAAACTCTGCGAAATGTCTGCAGAGTGATTTGTCGGCCCACGCAGCAGCGTTGCGCAATCGCGAGTAAGAGATAATACCGCGCGCGCTTTCCTACCCGCGCAACGTCTCGCTCGCAACCGGCCTGATGCTAACCGTCCGAAATCCAGCAAGCTGCCTGGTCCGCCGCTCGCGCGCAACCGCCGCTCGCTTCTGCCCTACTACCAAGGGCTTGCGACGGTCGTTCCGCCCCGACGCGACGTGTTGGGGAACTTGCCCGGGCCAAGCCGACGAAGCCGGCCAGATTTTTCGGTTCCTCGCTGCGCCCGCGAACGGCCAGTTAAGCGCAAAATATATGGTGAGAGCGACAAGAACGACGCCGAGCGCGCCGAGAAATATGAAATCCGCAATAGCCGCCGATGCAAATGCGCGGACCCCGAGTCCCAAAAATCCAATCATCAGCAGCATGATAGAAAGCACCAGGGAATAAAATAAGCGCGCGCTCAGCTTTTTTGTCATTCGTCTCCCAAGAACCGCCGGGTATCAATACCGCTTCCGGAATCGCGGTGACCACCACTTTGCATTCGGAGGCGACGAATAGCTGTCTCATACCGCACACACACGGCGGACTGCAGCGGCAGTTTCGCGAGAATGACGGCTTATGGCGTCAAGCGCGACGGCGGGAGCGTGGCTTCAAGGATATGGAACGGATGACGAGCTTCCGCTTCTGTTTGGTATCCATCCGAACCTTGGCCCGCAGCAAAGCTTCGTCCATCAGCGCTTTGATCTCCGGCTCATCCAGGACGCCGAGATCATCGAGTGTGACGTTGCGCACGATGTTGCCGCTGCCCTTGAGGCGTTTGTTCGGATCGGGAAGCTTTGCGCCCTGCAGAAAACACAACGCGATCTTGCGGGAAACATCACAATTGAAAAAATTGCGTCCGATGGCCGTTCGTTCGGCGCGAAGCCGATCACGAGCGCGTTGTAATTGTCATACACCATCTCAATCGCATTCGGCAGGCGCTTCCGCATCTTCACGAGCGCGCGTCGCGCAAGTGTCGCCATCTCTGGGGTAAACTTCGCGAGGAATGAATCGAGCTGCTGTCTGGGACTTCCGGCCGTTTGGGGTTTGGGCTGCGCTCAATTCTGAACTCTCAGCTGTCGACAGCCTGATCAGAAAAGCCCCGACTGGCGCTTCGGCTCCTGCCTTGCCGAAATGTTTGTAGGCGAGGGCGGTGGCGACGCGGCCGCGCGGCGTGCGGTCGAGCAGGCCGAGCTGCATCAGGTAGGGCTCGTAGATTTCCTCGATGGCGTCTTCTTCCTCGCTGAGCGACGCGGCAATCGTGTTCAGCCCCACCGGGCCGCCGGAATATTTCTGGATGATCGTCAGCATCAGGTTGCGGTCGACTTCGTCCAGGCCATGCTCGTCCACGCCGAGCATGGCCAGCGCATCGCGCGCCACGTCGAGCGTGATGTGGCCCTTCGCGCGCACTTCGGCGAAATCGCGCACGCGCCGCAGCAGCCGGTTGGCGACGCGCGGCGTGCCGCGGCTGCGCCGGGCGATTTCAGCGCCGCCGGCTTCGTCCATCGTGATGCCCAGAATTTTCGCCGAGCGCACCACGATCCGCAGCAAATCTTCCGGCGTGTAAAACTCCAGCCGGTGCACGATGCCGAAGCGCGAACGCAGCGGCGCCATGATCAGCCCCGCGCGCGTGGTCGCGCCGATCAGCGTGAAGTGATTCAGCTGATACGGATGCACGCGCGCGCCGGGCCCCTGCCCGATGATCAGGTCCATGCGAAAATCCTCCATCGCGGGATAGAGAATTTCCTCGAGCGCGGGCTGCAGGCGATGAATCTCGTCGAGGAACAGAAAATCGCCCGGGTCGAGCGACGTGAGCACGGCGGTCAGGTCGCCCTTCTTTTCCAGCAGCGGCCCCGAGCTGATCTTGATCGACGAGCCCATTTCGTTCGCGAGGATCTGCGCGAGCGTGGTCTTGCCGAGGCCCGGCGGCCCGTAGAGCAACACGTGATCGAGCGCCTCGCCGCGCGCGCGCGCCGCTTCCACGGCGATTTGCAGGTTTTCCTTCACGCGCTCCTGCCCGATGTAGTCGCCGAAGCTCGCCGGGCGGACGCTGGCCTCGATGCGCGCGTCCTCGTCAGACGCCTTTCCCGGAAACGATCCGATTTCGAGCTTCGGTCATTTTGTCGGGCATCTGTCTTTCACGCTAGTGAGCTTCTTCGAAAACCCCTGTGTGCCGCTCGCTTTCAGTGAAGGCTTCACCCGCGCGGTCCAATTCCTCGAACTCCCTTTGCAACGCTCGCGCATCGCGCGATGCAAAGCGGCGTTCTCCCATCGGTCAATCGTGAGATACCGCCGCGGCATTTGCATGTCGCGCAACAAGCACCGTGCCGTGATATCCCGAGTTCTTGCGAAATAATGCAGTCCAAGGGCCGGAATTCGCATAGTAGTCTTCAAATTCTTGTATTTTGTCCGCGCGCGCCATGAATTCCCAAACGATACGAACCATAATTCCCGTCTCCCTTCTCATTGGATTATTCACCATGGCCGGCGCGCGCGCTTTTGTGCATGGCGGAACTTCCAAGAATCTGAAGCGACGTGCGCAATAAAGTCTCAAAATCGGAATCGCTCGAGGTGCGCGCTTTTTCGATCGCGCGCTCGACCGAGCGCTCATCGTAGCCGAGATTCACGAGCGCGGAAGCAACGTCGGATTCCAGCTGCGAGCGCGTGGCCGGCTTGCCGGCTTCGCGAACATCCACTGCGGCCAGTTTGTCGCGCAGCTCCACGACCATGCGCTCGGCCGTTTTTTTGCCCACGCCGGGAATGCGCACCAGCTGCGCCAGATCGCCCTTGCGAATCGCGGGCACCAGTTCCTCGATGCCCATTCCCGAAAGAATCTTCAGCGCGAGCGAAGGTCCCACGCCCGAAGCGGAAATCAGCAGCTCGAAGCACTGCTTTTCGCGCGCCGTAAAAAATCCGAAAAGATTGAACTGATCCTCGCGCACATGCGTATGGATCAGTAGCGTGGTTTCGTCGTGAAGCGCGCCGAGAGCGGCGAACGTGGAAAGCGGAATCTGCACCTGATAGCCCACTCCGCCCACGTCGAGCAGAACCACGTTCGGACGCTTGTCAGTGAGCTTGCCGCGGAGCGAGCCAATCATGTCGAGCGATTATCGGTTAGGGCCACGAGAGTGTCAACGCAGTGCGCACACAGTGCATGTCCGCAAAGCGCCGCAATGTGTCACGCCCATATTTGTGCGCGCATATACGAAAATTCGGATGCGGTTGCATTTCTACTCCGTGAATGAAATCCAAATTGGCCCATCAAATAAATTCGTGAATGCACGCGACAAATTGCTTTCCTCGCGAGCGCCTTCACGTCTAAGCACGTGCAAGGGGCGAATTCAATCGTGGAGGAAAAAACAAATGGCCCGTCGTGGATGGAATTTAGTTCTGCCAATTCTTGTCGCTCTGCTTGTCGCGATGCCGCTCGCGGCACGCGACGCAGCAAAAAACGGAAAAGTAACCAACGGCTGAAGTGGACATTCTCAGCACCGTCACTCTGGCCGGCAAGCAGCTGAAGCCGGGCACGTATCAGATCACCGCCGATGATTCAAAAGTGACGGTATCGATGGACGGCAAAGTCGTCGCCGAAGCGCCGGTCGAGTGGAAGGACGAAACACACCAAACCACGGTATTCCAAGGTTGTGACCACTGACGATCAAGTGAAGGAAATTCACTTCAACGGCAAGATGCGTTACGTCTCCATTGCTGGGTAGCAACTCGGTGTGGCAACACCGGAGCTGCGATTGCAGGGGGTGATCGGCGGGCGCCTGGATCTTCAGGCGCCCGCCGCGTTTGTGCGGTGCGAGCGATCTCTGCGGACGGCTTCGTCAATCAGATTTTCGAGTTCGCGCCGAGTGAGCGTGACGCTTCGCGTCTCGGTGTTATCCGCGATCGCCGCGTCTTGCCGCGCCGGCGGCAGATCGGGTTGCGCGCCAGCGCAGTAGCGAGCGCGCGCTGCGACCAATTTCTCCACGTCCGATCCGGAAAGCAGAACCTTCTTCCCGAGGCGCTCCGTCACCAGCGAGACTTGCGCGAAATGCTCCGTGGTTTCCATCCGCATGAACGACGTCAGCAGATCGGGGCCGTAAGTGACCACGCCGTGATTCGCCATCAGGATTGCGTCGTGGCCCTGAACGTACGGCTCGATTGACGCGCCCAGTTCAGACGTCCCCGGAGTGCCATACCGCGCAACCGGAATGGATCCCAATCCAATCACCAGCTCGCAGAGAATGGGTTTGTCGAGCGGAATTCCGGCAGCGGCGTAGCCCGTCGCGGTGGGCGGATGCGCGTGGCAGACGGCGTTGATGTCGGGCCGGAGCCGGTAGATCAAAAGATGCATGCCCAGTTCGGAGGAGGGCTTTCGCAACCCGCTGACGCGCTGGCCTTCGAGATCGATGATGACCAGGTCTTCCGGATTCATCATGGCCTTGCTCATCGAAGTAGGCGTGATGAGGATGCGGTCCGGACCGAGCCGCACCGAGATGTTTCCGTCGGTGGAGGCAACGTAGCCGCGATCGTGAATCCAGCGGCCAACGGCGCAAATATCGCGGCGATGTTCCGCTTCCGTCTTTACCGCCCCGTGAGAGATCGAGTCCGGTTGCATGCCTGCCTCCGCAATCCGCCTAAGCGGGGCGTAGTTTAAGCATAAAACCCTCTCAATTTCAAGGCTCGAGCCACCCGGTCAATGGCCACGATGTAGGCGGCGATGCGGTTGTTCACGCCGTGCATTTCCGCGTAGCGCACCACCTGATCGAAACTGTGGTCCATCACGTCCTGCAGGCGTTCGTTCACTTCACTTTCGCGCCAGAAAAATCCCTGGCGATCCTGCACCCATTCGAAATAGCTGACCGTGACGCCGCCGGCATTTCCGAGAATATCCGGGATAATGAAGATTCCTTTTTTCTCGATGATGGCGTCGGCGTGCGAAGTGGTGGGGCCGTTCGCGCCTTCGCAGAGGATGCGGCACTCCACGCGGCTGGCATTCTGCGACGTGATCTGATTTTCGGTGGCCGCGGGAACCAGAATGTCGGTGGGACGGAAGAGAACTTCCTGCGCGGTCATTTTTTCGCCGCCGCCGGGAAATTCCGGCAGAGGTTTTTTCTGCGTGTAAACCCAATCGTAGAGTTTGGGAATATCGATTCCCTTTTCGTTGTAGAGGCCGCCGTGAATGTCCGCGGCGCCGATGATTTTGTATCCGGCGGCATGCATCAGCAGCGCAGCCTTGCGAGCCGACGTTGCCGAATCCCTGAATGATCACGCGGCAACCCTCGCGCTTCATCTTCAGTTTCGCGAGCGCCTTGTCGCAGCACATCATCACGCCGCGCCCGGTGGCTTCCTTGCGTCCCTGCGATCCGCCCAGTTCGAGCGGCTTGCCGGTGACGACGGCGGTGGTGGCCTGCCGCGACGTGCATCGAGTAGGTGTCCATCACCCAGGCCATGGTCTGTTCGTTGGTGCCAATGTCGGGAGCGGGAATATCGCGCTCCGGTCCGAGCCAGTCGGATAAGTGACGCCGTGTAGCGGCGGGTGACGCGCTCGAGCTCCGCTTTCGAAAGTTTCGACGGATCGCAGATCACGCCGCCCTTCGCGCCGCCGAAGGGAATATCCACGACCGCGCATTTCCAGGTCATCCAGGCGGCGAGCGCGCGCACTTCGTCAAGCGACACATCCGGCGCGAAGCGGATGCCGCCTTTGCCCGGGCCGCGCACGGTTGAGTGCAGAACGCGATATCCGGTGAAGACTTCCAGACTGGCCGTTATCGAGCGCGACCGGGATGTAAACCGTGATTTCCCGTTCGGGACATTTCATGAAGCGGTAAACGCCCTGCTCCAGTCCCAGCCTCTTGGCAGCGATTTCGAATCGCGCTTCCGCCGATTCGTACACATTCAACTCGCCAGTGACTTCGCGACGACCATGTAAGCCTCCGTGCTCCAGTGTCAGCACTCTGTAACGTTATTTTTGGTTCTTGCGCAAATCGTGGCCGGTCATTTCGCGCGGCTCGGGAAGCCCGAGAACGCCGAGCAGCGTGGGCGCGATATCGCGCAGCGAGCCGCCGGTTTGCAACTGCATGTGGCCATCGTCGCTGACGAGAATGAACGGCACGGGATTGGTGGTGTGATAGGTGTGCGGGCCGCCGGTGACGGGATCAATCATCGTTTCCGCGTTGCCGTGATCGGCGGTGATGATCCACGCGCCGCCGCGCGGACGCAGCGCCTGAAAAATTCGGCCGAGGCATTCGTCCACCGTTTCGACGGCCTTGATGGTGGCTTCGAGCTTGCCGGAATGGCCGACCATGTCCGCGTTGGCGAAATTCATGATGATGGCGTCGAAATCGCCCTTCTCGATGGCGTGAATCACGGCGTCGGCGACGCCCGCGGCGGACATTTCCGGCTTCAGATCGTAGGTGGGAACTTTCGGCGAAGGGACCAGGATGCGCTCTTCGCCGGCAAACGGTTTTTCGACGCCGCCGTTGAAGAAATAAGTGACGTGCGCGTATTTTTCCGTTTCGGCGACGCGCAGATTCTTGTATTGCAGCTCGGCGAAAACGTTGGCGAGGATGTGTTCGAGTTTTTCGGGCGCGAGGAGGTAGCGCAGCCACGGCCAGGTCTTTTCGTACTGCGTCATGCCGACGAAGAAGAGATTTTTCGGGCGCGAGGGATCGGCAAATTCCTTGAAGCCCGGCTCGGCGAGCGCGCGCGTCATCTGGCGGGCGCGGTCGGCGCGGAAATTGAAGAAGATCACGGCGTCATCGTCGCGAATCAGGCCGCGAGGAACGGCTGGCTTGCCCGGCGCGGCTTCGGTGGTGATCACGACGGGAATGACGAATTCGTCGGTGACGCCTTTTTCGTAGCTCGCGCGCATCGCGGCGATCGGGATCGGTGAATTTCGCGTCGGCGAGTCGCCGTGGACCATGGCGCGATAGGCTTTCTCGACGCGCTCCCAGCGATTGTCGCGGTCCATCGCGTAGTAGCGGCCGCTGACGCTGGCGATTTGGCCGACGCCGAATTCGCGCATTTTCTGCTGGAGCTGGCGCAGGAAGTCGATGCCGCTTTCGGGCGGCGTGTCGCGGCCGTCCATGAAGCAGTGGACGAAAACGTTCGTCGACTTTATTTTCGCGCGCCATGCGCAGCAGCGCGAAAAGATGCTGCATGTGCGAGTGCACGCCGCCGTCGCTGACCAGGCCCATCAGATGCAACTGACGCGCGCGGCCGCGCTCCATCGCTTCGAGCAGCAGCGGCTGGCGGAAAAATTCGCCGCTGGCGATGAGCTGATCGACGCGCGTGATGTCCATCTGCACGATGCGGCCCGCGCCGATATTCATGTGGCCCACTTCGCTATTGCCCATTTGCCCTTCGGGCAAGCCGACGGAAGGACCGGAGGTGTGAATCAGCGTGTTGGGAAATTCCTTGAGCAGGCGGTCGTAATTGGGCTTGCGCGCGAGGGCGATGGCGTTGCCCTTGGTTTCGGCGCGGTAGCCCCAGCCGTCGAGGACGGTGAGGACGATTGGTCTCGGTCGTTTAGGCATGGCTGATCACGCGAAAAATGGGCAAAAATGCCGCGCGTGGCCCCCCTCGTTTGTGTGTCGAGTAATGTGTACACCAATCCTTTGTTTTGAATAAGTTACAGAGAAATTTACTCGGCACGTGTGTCGAGTAATTTGGCGCAATTTTAGAGGGGTCGAGCACGGCCGATGCAGGCAGACGCCGAGGATGTAATGGCAGCGAGAGAAAATATCCCTCGTCGGCCATGGAGCGGCCTCGCTTCCTTCCGGCGTCAGGGCAGGCCGTCTGACAATCCTGAGTGGATAGCCAGACGAGTGCGCTGCGGAGGCGTAGTTGCAGCTCAGGCCTTCCGACATCGGCCGCCGTCGTCCTGCGAATTCAGAGTATTCCATCATCACGAATTACGTTAGCACGAGGGCGAAACGTTGCAAGGGCGTTGTTGGTGTAAAGAATGCGAAGCGAGAATGCGACCTATGCCAGATCGATTCAGCGCCCGATAAGCGCGTTTATCAGCGCGATTTGCGAGGAGCAGTTACCAGAGCGAAGAACCATTCATAGCTCGCGCCTGCGGAACTAGCCAATGCGGCGGATGGCGGGGCCATCCTTTTGGCCCGGGGTGCGGGCGCCGTGGTCGCGCAATATTGCGGCGGCGCGGTGGCGGGCTGCTCCGAAGATGTTCGGACGATCAGCATCGCGCCGCCCTGCTTCAAGTGGCTGGCATAAAATTCCTGCTCGCCGATGTAATTTGGCTGTTCGCCGGAAAGAGCGGTCACTTCGGGTTTTTCGAGAGGACCGCCCGCGCCGAACAAACGCGCGAGGCGGCTGTGATGCGTTTCGTGCGGCTTAGTGGATGGCTCGCCCGGAGTGTTCGCGGTTCGCGCGTCCTGGTCGAGATCGCTGATCACTTCCACTTGCTCGCCGACGATGCCTGCCAAGTCCAAATCGCGAACCGCCGCCTCGGCTTCTCCGTAGGTTCCGAAAATTCCGACGACCATAAATTGCATGATTGAGACCTCTCTAGTGACTGGATAATCCTACCCTGGGTCTCGGGAAGCATAACATTCGGCGCGATTGCTGCCGACTACGTTCGCTGCAGAACCCGGGAAACCCGGCGCCGCTAACTTTGCGAGTCCGACGATCCTAGCGCGGCTTCACTTCATAACGTCCGACCATTCCCGCCAGCATGTGATCGCTGATGTGGCAATGGTAGAGCCAAATGCCGGGCGCATCCGGCACCATGTCCGCTGTAATCATTTGCGCGGAAGTCACTACCAGAACGTCCGTCCGCTGGCCAGCGACCAGAACAGTGTTGCCATGCCAATGCGGCGTGTGCGCATTGTTGAAATCTCCCAGCGTCGCGACGTACCAGCGCACGCGGTCGCCTTGCTTCATCGTCATCAGCGGCATATTTCCGAAAATGTAGCCGTTGATGGACCACTTGATATTCGTATCCGCGAAGCCTGTTCCGACGACTGTTCCCGCCATTCCAGCGGGAGTAATCGGGCACGAATTCTTTGCCGATCCACGCCCTTGGGATCGGTGGTGTGATCGCGAATGTTGTCCTCGAGATACCAACTTTCGTTTTCGTTTATCGCGATGAACATGCTCACGAATTCGCGGTCCACATCCTTCGGCCGGCCGTCGGGAAGCGCCATGCCGCGCCGGGTGACTACGATCACTCCAAATAATCCCGAGGCAACGTCCTGCAATTCGTCCGCGTGCGAATGGTAAAGCCAGAAAACCGAGCTGGGATCGTTCGGGCCGGGGCCTGAACGCTCCGGTATTTGCCACAGGTAGGTGTGCGTCGCACCGGGAGGAACGCCGCCATCGGCTTTATCCGCGCCGGAAGTGCCGTCATTGTAGTCGGCGCCTTCGGAGTCCTTCTGATAAAGAACTCCGTGCGGATGCATGCTGTAGGGATGCGTAGCGTTGTTCTTGAACACGATTTTGATCGTGTCGCCTACTTCTCCGCGCAAAACCGGCCCGAGCAGGCCGAGATATTGATCTTCGGAGGCGCGCGCTCTTAACGTTGAGAACGTCGCGTCGGTATATTCGCGGTACATCGCTTTCTTGTACACGCGGCCGATATGGTGAGGTCCCGGTTCGGTGTAGTTTTTCTGCAGCTCATCGAACGGCATTCCCATCGCTTCATCGCGGCCGGACGGCGCGTAATCCCAGTTCACTTCGTCGGCGGCGACGTAGTACGTGCGCGTCTTGCCGGCGTCCGCGCTGGGATGTGTGGCTTGAGCGCAGGCGGCGGACGCGAGAAAAAACGAACCCGCCAAACAGGTGACCCCAAGCAAAACGCGTGCAATATTTCGCTGATTCATTTGCCCTCCGGGGCGTGGCGCACTTGTAGCGAATCGTGATAGGCCGAATTACCGAAGATTGAAAATACGCCTCCGGTTTGTGCGCGATGCTATCACGCGGGGCAAATTGATGTACGTGATTGGCGCGAGAAAATTACGCTATTTACGCGGTTCGCTTGACGGCGGAACGACGCCCTTGAGGCGCAGGTAAACGGACATGGCGCCGTAGCATTCGTTGTCGTGGGCGACATTGCCGGCGAGCGAAGCGAGACGCGGAGTTGGCCCGCGGAAGCTCTGTATCGAATCGTTCGCGTTCGCGTCGGTCAGCGCGGCGTAGGCGGCGTCGCAGGTGTCGAAGGAATCCTTGAGCGCGGCGACGAGATCAGCTTTTTTGGTTTTCGATCCGGCGCTCGGAGTTTTCGGCGTGCCAAGCGCGCGCGAACATCCGGCGGTCTGCGCATCGGCAACGTGCGCGACCCATGCGCCGAAGCTGCGCTCTTCGGGAGTCGGCTGGTAGGCGTAGCCGTCGTCCGGCATTTTGTCCGCGGCCTTCAGCAAATTGTTTTTCACCGTGTTGTACATCTGCCGGACTGCATCGGCGACGCTGGGAGCCTGGGCGGGGGCCGCGGCGGGAGCTTGCGCTCGCGCGGCGATGGGCAATGCCAGGAATCCAGCAAGAAATACCATAACGGCGGCGTTACGTTTCATCGCGGTTTCTCCTCGTGATCTGATGGACGTACCCTGATCGGATTACGATCCCGCGGATTATAGACCTGAATTGCTCGCGAAGTATCGCGCGAGGCGCTATTTGGCAGGCGGGATAGGAGCTGAATTCGAAAGCTCCGCATTGTGCATGACTTCGATGAGCCAGGATCCGTCGCTCTGCCGAGCCATCACAAAATCCGACAGGCCCTTGCGCGGCGGGCGCGGGACGCCATCCGGAGTCTTCGCGCCGGTCATTTGCCAATCCACGTCCACGGAGGCGAGATCGGGCCGCAGAAACCGAATGCTGCGAATCTGGCCCGTCTGGTGGCTGTCCTTGAACCTCTCCGCGAACATGGGTGCGTGAAAGGCTTCGACATTTTCGCGGCCACTGGCCTGCGCACCGGCAACGTTGGTGAAGTCCGCGTCCTCGGTGAAAGTGGCCGCGAAGGCATGTGCATCGTGGAGGTTCCACGCGCTGACGAAATTCGCGACCGTTTGGGCGATGGCCGCGCGGTCTTTTTCGTGCGCGTCAACCGCGGAATTTTGAGGCGTGGCGAGGGCAAGCCTACCAGAGGCAATTCCGAGACAAAGAAAAAACAAAAGCGCCAGCCGGACCTTTTGCATGGGACCTCGTTCTCGAATCTCGAAACGTTTTGAGTCTGAAGCTCTGCCCTACGAAAGCTGGACGACCGCGTGCGTGCGAGAATCGCTTTAGTGCACTGCGAGAGCGGCGCGGCCGGGAAAGCGGGCGGCGGAGCCGAGTTCTTCTTCGATGCGAAGGAGCTGATTGTATTTGGCGATGCGGTCGGTGCGCGAGGCGGAGCCGGTCTTGATCTGGCCCGCGCCCATGGCGACGGCGAAATCGGCGATGAAGGCGTCTTCGGTTTCGCCGGAGCGGTGCGAAATGATCGAGGCGTATTTGGCCTTGCGCGCCATTTCGACGGCTTCGATTGTTTCGGTGACGCTGCCGATCTGATTCAGCTTGATCAGAATGGCGTTGGCGATGCCTTCGGAGATGCCGCGCGCGAAAATTTTCGGATTGGTGACGAAGAGGTCGTCGCCGACGAGCTGGATTTTCTTGCCGAGCTCTTTCGTGATGAGTTTCCAGCCGTCCCAGTCGTTTTCGGCGAGGCCGTCTTCGATGGAAACGATCGGATACTGGCGCACCCAATCGGCCCAGAATGCGACCATCTGCTCGGAGGTGCGCGCGGACTTGTCCGATTTCTTGAAGACGTATTTCTTGCTGGCGCGTCGTAGAATTCGCTTGCGGCGGGATCGAGCGCGATGGCGATCTGCTCGCCGGGCTTGTATCCCGCGGCGGTGATGGCTTCGAGAACGCGGTCGAGCGCTTCTTCGTTTGATTTCAGGTTGGGCGCGAAGCCGCCTTCGTCGCCGACGGCGGTCGAGTAGCCGTTCTTCTTCAGCACGGCTTTCAGGGCGTGGAAAACTTCGACGCCCCAGCGCAGCGCTTCGTGAAAACTCGGCGCGCCAAGGGGCATGACCATGAATTCCTGCACGTCCACGGAATTGTCGGCGTGCGCGCCGCCATTGAGGATGTTCATCATCGGGACCGGGAAGCATGTTGGCGGAGGCGTCGCTCGAATATTTCGCGAGATATTTGTAGAGCGGCTGGCCCGCGGCCGCGGCCGCGGCGCGCGCGGCGGCCATCGAGACGGCGAGAATGGCGTTGGCGCCGAATTTCGATTTGTTCGGCGTGCCGTCGGCTTCGATCATGCGGCGATCGAGCGCGCGCTGATCGGCGGCGTCCATGCCGGAGACGGCTTTCGCGATTTCGCCGTTGATGTGTCCGACGGCTTTCAGCACGCCCTTGCCGAGGTAGTGCGATTTGTCGCCGTCGCGGAGCTCGATGGCTTCGTGCTCGCCGGTGGAAGCGCCGGAAGGAACGGCGGCGCGGCCGACGATTCCGCCTTCGAGGCGGACGTCGGCCTCGACGGTGGGATTGCCGCGCGAATCGAGGATTTGGCGGCCGTGAACAGCGATGATCTTCGTGGACATTATTCCCCCTTGAGAGACAGCAACGAGCAATTGGAGTTCAAGAACGCCAGCAACTACATGCCGCGAGAAAGGCAGCGCAGCGGCACGCGCTTCGCGCGGTTTGTTTAATGTCGGAGCTGAAGCTCCGACTCCCTGAACAGCGCCCTGGCTAAAGCCCGGGTAACCTGCGGTAGCGCGTTTCGTGCGGCTCAAGCACCACGCTTTCACCAGAAAATCGAATCATTCCGGTTCCTCGATCATGGATTCCGGGCGAACCACGACGACGACGCCATTTTCGGAAACGGAATAGCGGGCGCGGTCGGCTTCGAGATCGTGGCCGATCACGGTGCCTTCGGGCAGCTCCACGTGGCGGTCAATGATCGCGCGCCGGATGCGGCAGTGGCGACCGATGCTCGACGTGGTTGAAGATGATCGATTCTTCCACTTCGCTATAGCTGTTCACGCGGACGTCGTAGCCCAGGACGGATCTCTTGACGCGCCCGCCGGAAAGAATCGATCCGCCGGCGACGATGGAATCCAGCGCCACGCCCATGCGGTCCGGATCGGCAAACACGGTTTTCACCGGAGGATACTGGCGCTGCCAGCTGTGCAGCGGCCAGCTCGCGTCGTAGAGATTGAAAACGGGCGTCACCGAGACCAGGTCCATGTTCGCTTCGTGATAGGCGTCAATCGTTCCCACGTCGCGCCAGTAGGAAGTTTCCTTTTTGTTTTCGTCGCGGAAGTTGTAGGCGAACACGCGATATTTTCCGATGATGCGCGGAAGAATATCCTTGCCGAAATCGTGCGAGGACGCGGGATTCTCGGCGTCGTCAATCAGGATGGGCACGAGCAGCTGCGTATTGAAGAGATAGACGCCCATCGAAGCGTTGCACTTTTCGGCGCGAACGCCGGACGGCTTGGGATTCGCGGGCTTCTCCTCGAATCCGGTGATGCGCCAGTCCTTGTCCGTTTCGAGCACGCCGAATTTTCCGGCGGCCTCGGCGAGATCCATTTCGATGGTGGCGACGGTGACGTCCGCTCCGGCGGCGACGTGCTGCTCGAGCATCTTCTGGTAATTCATTTTGTAGATGTGATCGCCGGAGAGAATGAAGACGTAATTCGATTGCTCGCTGCCGATCGAATAAATATTCTGGTACACCGCGTCCGCCGTGCCCTGATACCAGTGCTGCGAGACGCGCATCTGGGGCGGCAGCACTTCCATGAAATCGCCGTGGCCCATCAGCGAGGACCAGCCGCGGCGCACGTGGCGGTTGAGGCTGAGCGCTTTATACTGGGTGAGGACGAAGACGCGGCGCAGGTCGCTATTCAGGCAATTGGAAAGCGTGAGATCGATGATGCGGTAGACGCCGCCGAAAGGAACCGCGGGTTTCGCGCGATCGCGCGTGAGCGGCCAGAGCCGCTCGCCCTGGCCGCCGGCCAGGAGAACTCCAATCGCGTTGCGCATGATGGGCATGGGTTCTGTTGCCGCCTGACCGCCGCCTCCGGTAGCAAACTATTCTAACAGCATGTCGCGCGCGCCGCAGGTTCGGAGCGGTTGGGCGCCGAGGAATCGGGCAGCAATCTGACAGACGTTACCTTGCGAGAAACCCCATTTACTAAAGAGTTAAATAAATCTCCAATTCGGCCTTAATAAGCAATTTAAGCCTTGACTTGGAGGATAGCCTCCGATAGAAGAAGTGGGCAATAGCCGGTTCGCGTTGATGCCGGTTACACTTGCTGGAATCCATTGGTCCAAGTCAAGAAAAAGGGACGGGGGTGAATACGCGTGGCAGAAGTTGTAATTCAAGAGGGTGAGTCTTTGGAAAACGCTCTCCGGCGTTTCAAACGGAAGGTGCAGTCGGAAGACATCATCAAGGAAATCAAGAAGCACAGCTACTACATGAAGCCGGGGGAAAAGCGTCGCGCCAAACAGGCCCTCTCGCGTAAGCGTCTCCGTAAGAAGCAGCGGCGTGAGCAAGACTAGGCAACCGCATCAATTCAGTCTTTCCAAGCAGCTTCGGGCCAGCGGGCGGATAAGAGCCGCAATCACATGCGGAATCTTATTCGACCGCTGGCTGCGAACTGCGCCGCCGCTGCCTGCCCCGAGCGAACCCGGCCCCCGGAGCAGCATATGGAATACCATGACAAGGTCCTGAAGTGCGCCGATTGTGGAGCTGAATTCGTCTTCACCGCCGGCGAGCAGATGTTTTTCGCGGACAAGGGATTCAAGAACGAACCCAAGCGTTGCAAGGCCTGCAAAGCAAATCGCGCTCAAGGAACTGAAACGGGTTCGGGAAGCGTCCAGCGCGTCGAAACGAAAACGGTCTGCTCGCAGTGCGGGAAAGAGACCACCGTTCCGTTCAAGCCGACGCAGGGGCGTCCGGTATATTGCCGCGAATGCTTCCAGCATCGGCGGACGGCTAGAGCTCCAAGCGCAGCAGTGTAGCCAGCCAATCATCGCGTTGGGTCTGATACCCATTTAAGACTGGTATCTCTCCGGGTGCGGGAGGTCCGCGCGACAAATTCGGACCTTCGTCCGCTGTCACTCGGCGAAATCCTCGATCGAACTTTCTCCCTCTATCGACAGCACTTCGTGCTTTTTGTCGGCATCACTGCCGTTCCTCAATTATTCAGCCTTGCGCTGAATCTGTTTAATACACTTGCACGCACTGCTCCGAGAACTGCGTCGGTAGGTTCGAACGCGGCGCCGGGCGGACTGCTGGCCACAAACATCGCCGGAATAATCGTCATCGCACTCGTTTATCTTGTCGTTTACATTTTTGTGCAAGGTGGGACGGTCTTCGCGATTTCCGAACTTTACCTGGGCCGCCCCACCACGATCAGTGCGTCACTTCGACGGATGCACGGGCACTTTTGGAATCTTCTGGGCGTCTCGTTGTTCACCGGCCTATCGATTGGAATCGCGACGTTATTTCTGATAATCCCGGGTATTTATGTCGCATGCCGGCTCATCGTGTGCGTTCCCGTAGCGCTTTTGGAAGACCTGGGGCCGCTGGATTCATTCTCGCGCGGGTTTACGCTGACGGAAGACAATGTGGGCCGTTCGTTTGTAATCTACCTGTTGTATTTTGTGATGTTCATTGCGGCCAGCGTGTTATTTACGTTGCCTTTTAATTTCTTGGCTCGTTTCGCCGCTAGTGATCCGGAGATGGTGCGCCTAGGGCTGAGTCTTATCCAAGTCGGAAACTTCCTGGCCACGATTCTGGTTACGCCCATCTTGACGATCGCTACAGCGGTATTCTACTACGACCTCCGCGTGCGCAAAGAGGCATTCGATCTGCAATTCATGATGAATCCCACCGGCCAAACTCCCTCCGCAGCCTGGAATTCCTTCCCTTAAATTCGACGCAGCAGTTCCCTTCATTGACCGTGCACGCGCGGCGTCCTAAAATCGATTAGGTTGAGGAGGTCTAGCTTTAATGGATGAGAAAGTATTGCGCGATTATTTGCGGCGGGCTTTGAGCTGGCACGAGTCTCACGTGGATTGGATCAAGGCGGTCTCCGGGATTCCGGAGAAGAAGCGCGGCATGCGTCCAAAGGGCGGAGACCATTCGCCGTGGGAATTGCTCGAGCACATGCGCATCGCGACCTCGGATATCTTGGAATTTTGCCGGGACGGAAAACACGCATCGCCCGACTGGCCCACGGGATACTGGCCGAAAAAGGCGGCGCCGCCGAACGCCGCGGCATGGGACAACAGCGTCCAGGAACTCGATCGAGATCTGGAGGCCATGGGAAAATTGGTAACCAATCCGAAGACGGATCTGTTGGCGCCGATCCTTCACGGCTCGGGCCAGACGATCCTGCGCGAGGTATTGCTGATCGCCGATCACAACGCCTACCACCTGGGCCAGCTCGTCCTCGTCCGGCGGCTGCTGGGTTGCTGGCCGGAAAACTGAGCCGCACTTCGCGCCTGACGCGCCAATCGAGACATCCTAAAATTGATACAATAAAGGTGACGCAGAAGACGGTCCAAGGGGCACGCACTGAATGAGCCGGGAACAAGCAATCGCGGAATCGGCAGCATCGAAGGACGCGCAGGAGCGCGTCTGGGAATCGTTTCGCCGCTGGGGGTACCTGCAGGCGAATCTCGATCCGCTCGGCGATCTGGAGCCATTGCCGATGCCCGAGCTCGATCTATCGGGAACAGAGGCCGATGCAGCTCGCCGAGTCTATTGCGGCAGCATTGGCGTTGAATTCATGCACATCGCGGACCGCGAGCGCCGCCTGTGGGTGCAGGAGCGCATGGAAGCGGAAGCCGGCGGAACCCGATCGCGCGCGAATTCTCGATCTGCTGATACGCGCGGACATTTTCGAGCAGGTTTTGCAAACCCGCTATCTAGGCACCAAGCGCTATTCGCTTGAAGGCGAATCGGCGCTGATACCGCTGCTCGATTCGATTCTGAGCGCAGCCGCCGAGCAAGGCGCCGAAAAAGCGATGCTGGCGATGAGCCATCGCGGGCGTCTGAACGTGATGGTGCACATTGTCGGTCGCGCGGCCGCGGATGTGTTCGCGCGATTCGAAGATGTAGACCCGCGAAGCATTCTGGGCGGCGGCGATGTGAAATATCACATGGGCGCAACGGGGACGTTTCGCGCTCCGAGCGGCCGCGAAATAGGAATTCACCTCGTCTCCAACCCTAGCCATCTGGAAGCCGCCGATCCCGTGGTAATTGGCCGCACGCGCGCGAAACAGATGCGGCGCGGTGAAAACGGCCGGCGTCTGGTGGTTCCCATCGCCATGCACGGCGACGCGGCGTTCGCGGGACAAGGAATCTGCGCCGAGACGCTGAACATGGCGGGCGTCGAAGGATTTGCGGTCGGCGGCTCGATCCACATTATCGTGAATAACCTGATCGGCTTTACGACTCGCGCCGAAAGAGGGCGGGTCTTCGCGTTACTCGTCCGACCTGGCCAAGCGGCTTGCCCGTTCCGATCTTCCACGTGAATGCGGAAGACCCGGATGCGGTGGCGCGCGTGGGACGGATGGCGCTCGATTATCGCTACGAATTCGGAACGCCGGTATTTATTGATTTGATCGGCTATCGCCGCCACGGCCACAGTGAAGTGGATGATCCCACGATCACGCAGCCGCTGCGCTATCGCAAGATCGAGGCGCATCCGCAGCTGTGGCAAATCTACGCGGAGAAGATCGGCGCGGACGCTCAGCCGATCGTGGCGCGCGTCCGCGAAGAACTGGACGCCGCGCAAAACGAGGCGCAGGAAATCGAGAAGAGCCCTCCGATGCGGCGTCTGCCGCGATACTGGGGAGCGTTCCGGGGCGGGCGATACGACGCTTCCTTTGAAGTTGAAACGGCTGTTGCCGAGGACGTGCTGACGCCGGTGGGCGAATCGCTGGTCAGCTATCCGCAGGGATTCCACATCCACGCGAAGGTCAAGAAGCTTCTGGAGCAGCGGCTGGAAATGGCGCAAGGCAAGCGCGCGCTTGATTTCGGAATGGCCGAGGCGCTGGCGTTTGGTTCGCTGCTCGCCGAGGGCGTCCCGGTGAGGCTTACGGGGCAGGACAGCCGGCGCGGCACATTCAACCAGCGGCACGCGGCGTTGATTGATATCGAAACCGAGGAAGAGTACGTCCCGCTCGAACATGTGGCGCAGGCGCCGGCATGGTGCGAGATCTACAACTCGCCGCTTTCCGAAGCGGCCGTGCTCGGATTTGAATATGGTTTCAGCCGCGACTATCCCGAAGCGCTGGTCCTATGGGAAGCGCAATTCGGCGATTTCGCAAACGGCGCGCAGATCATCATCGACCAATTCATCGCGGCGAGCGAGGACAAGTGGAACTTGCTCTCCGGCATCGTGATGCTGCTGCCCCACGGCTACGAAGGACAGGGTCCGGAACATTCCAGCGCGCGCATCGAGCGTTTCCTGCAACTCGCGGCGCGCGACAACATGCAAATTTGCCAGCCCTCAACCGCGGCGCAATATTTTCATCTGCTGCGGCGGCAGGCGTTGCGCACGTGGCGGAAACCTCTGATCGTGTTCACGCCGAAAAGCATGCTGCGAAATCCGGCGGCATCTTCACCGCTTGCTGATCTAACCGGCGGCCGCTTCCAAACCGTGATTCCGGATGTGGGCGACGGCTCCGCGGAACGCGTGCTGCTCTGCACCGGGAAAATCGGGCACGAGCTTATCGCCGAACGAAAGCGGCATCCGGAGAATGCTCCGGCGATCATTTTCGTCGAGCAGCTGTATCCATTTCCCGAGGCGGAAATTTCGGCGGAGATGGATCGTCACGCGAATGCGCGGGAATTTGTGTGGGTGCAGGAAGAACCGCGCAATATGGGCGCGCACGAATTCATCATTCCGGAGCTGGAACGGCTGGCCCGCGGCCGCGCGGTGCTTTCCGTGAATCGCTCCGCGAGCGCCAGCCCGGCGACCGGCTCGCACAAAGCGCATGAAATGGAGCAGAAGACGCTGCTCGCTCTCGCCTTCGGGAAGTAAGCCGCACTCGCGCCGCGATTTTCCCTCAGACTCTCGACAGGATCAGTCCGTGACCGCTGACGGCGACGGATCGCAGCTTGTTCGACGAAAACCCCGCGTTCTGAAACATTCTCTGATATTCCGCGAAGGTGTAGGCGTCGCCGGATGGAGTCATGCCCAGCATGGTCATGGAAAATGCGGCCGCGCGCTGCGGTGTGACGCGATCTTCATTGGGAACCCATTCGAGCGTGGCGACCAGACCATCGGGCGCGAGCGCGGCGCGTATTTTGCGCAGCAGCGCTTCGTTCGTGGGCGGATCGAAGTGATGCAGGAAATTCGTCAGTAGCACAATGTCATAACCGGCGCCGAATTCGACATCGAAGGCGCTCCCCGGCAGGCGATGCATGCGCTGCTCCACGCCCGCCGCGCGCGCGTTTTCCATGGCGACTTCCAACACCGGCGCCCAATCCTGCGCGTAAATTTCCGCGTTTGGATTGCGCCTCGCGAGCGCGACGCCAAACACACCGTGTCCGGCGGCAATATCCAGAACCTTGCACCGGTTACCGCCGCCGGGAACGAGAACTTGCGCCATTTCTTCCGCGATGGGCCGCATCATCGGCGCCATGGAGCGCGCAAATTCGACCCAGACCGGATTTTCCGGTGAGATGGAGCCTTCCCCTTCGAGCGCGGGTCGTCCGGCGCGAATCGCATCGGCGAGGCTCATGAATGCGGTCACGACTCCCGGCAATGTGAGAAAGCCCGCGGTGGATGCGACACAATCTGGCGAATGCCGGTCGAGAAACGTGGCGGAATCGGGCGTCAGCGCGTATCGGTGGTCCTGCTTGGTGAGAAATCCGAGGATGGTCAAATAATCGCACAAGATGCGAACGCCGCGTTCAGTGGCTTTGCAACGTTTCGCAAGAGCCGGAGCTGTGTCACCGCCTTCCCCGATGGCCGTGAATATGTCGAGATCGATCGCGGCTCGCAGCGCGGCGGTGTTTTGATAGGCGTTCAGCGTTTGATACACAACAGTCGGACTCGGTTTTGCGGCGCTCGTTGGCGTGGCCATGGGTGTCCTCTTTGATTAATTTTGATTAATGCGGTGCGGTGTCGCGTCAGTGAGCCTGCGAATTCTCGGCAAAGCACCAGTGAACGAATTCGGGAGTGTACCGCGCGCTGATTGCGACCGGCACGTCCGCTTCGTCGAGCGGATGGAAAACAAATCGGATTCGACCCTTGCTGCCAACCGTGCCGGCGAGGAACCCGTACACATTGGTCTTAGCCTCCTGTGCATCGCCCGCGCCCGGGGGCAAGACATAGCGTACGGCGCCGGCCGTCCCGACAATCCATCCCGGTAGTACGCCGCCGTGTTTCCTCCAGTAGTCGGTATTGAAGGTCCCGTTCATAAAATAGTGCGAATGGCTGGCCAGCACGTACACGCGTTTGTGATCTTCGTTCTGCGCCTTCAGAAGATCCGCGTAGACGTGCAGTCCGGTTTCGGTTCCACCCTTGGATTGGTCCATGCTGTGGTCCTTCGAAATGCTTTCCGGCAACGCCTCGTGCATTCCGACGACAAGAGTGCGAATGCCGGCATTCGCGGAGTCGGAGGCTAGTGTTTTTTCGAACCAGGCGACTTGATCCGCGTCGAACTGATTGTTGGTCGCGTTGTCGAGATTGATGAAATCCACGCCGCGGTCGATCCAGTGGTAATACGTCTTCGGATGGAGATCGGCGGGATCGTCGAGCAGGCGCTGCGCGCGCAGATTGGGTAAATCGAGCTGGGTCGAAAATTGCGCGACGAATGCCGCGTGATTTTTCGGACGGACCGTCTCGTGATTGCCGATCCCCAAATAAAAAGGAATATTGCCAAACGGCACGATTTGATTCCGGGTGAAATCGTCCCAGGCCGTGTCCAGATATTCGGCCCTGGTTAGCGGCTTCGCGACATATTCGGGCTGGTGACTGATGTCCTGGTCCACATTCGTGATCCACCGTAGATCGCCGAGGTGCCAGTAGAATGCTGCGCCGCTCTTCTTCACGCCTTCCGCGATCGCCGGCATAACCACATCGCCACAATTCCGCGAATCGCCGGAAACCGCGAACGTCCAGCTAGCCGCCTTCGCTTTCCCCGCCGGCGCGGGGGCTTTCGCGACGGACTGCGCCTGCGAGGAAGCCGGCGCCACGCCGACACACGCGATACAGATCGCAGCCGAAAGCAATTGCGTTCTAAGATTCACTGATCCTCCGCAGTTACACGGCAGCTTCAACCGCAATCACCATCCCGCGGCGCGTGCCATTGTCCCGCGACCGTGGAGCGATGGCAACATCACCCCGCGCCCGCACGAAACGCTGAGACGAGTTTTCCGCGGGGTGCGATACGAGAAGGACTCATGCTTGGAAAGGTGATCATTACCCTTTGACATAGTAACCGCAGGAATGTTACAAGCTCTGCCATCAGTTTCTCACTCACTCGTTCTGCCTCTCTCGGAGGCACAACGTGCGCACGCGCATTCTCGATATCTACAACAGCCGCTTGCAGCCCTGCTGGCTTTATGCGTCCACGAACGGGACACTTGGCTACGTAACACCTCTTGCACGGCCACGGACCCCGGTCCCGGAAATATTCTTGATTTGAAATACAATTTTAATCTGGGCGCGAGCGACAACGGCAACGTCATCGGCATCACGAACAATCGGGACACGACTCGAACTCAAAGCTTCACCTACGATCAGGTGAACCGCATCGTGACCGCCCAAACAAGCGCGACCACGGGCACGAACTGCTGGGGCGAAACTTACACGATGGACCAGTGGGCGAACATGACGGCCATCGGCGCGCTTTCGGGATATACGGGCTGCACGCAGGAAACTCTCGGAGTCTCAGCGACGACGAGTAACCAGCTTTCAGCCACAGGCTTCACCTTCGACTCCTCCGGCAACATGCTGACGGACGGCTTGAATACCTACGGCTGGAACGCCGAAAGTGAGATCAAATCCGCCGCGGGCGTGAACTACACCTACGATGGCGACGGCAACCGCCTCCAGAAATCGAATGGGAAAATCTACTGGTACGGCGCGGGCACCGAAATTCTCGATGAGTCCGACGCCAGCGGCAATTTCACCAACGAGTATGTGTTCTTCGGCGGCAAGCGCATCGCCATGCGCAACGTCAGCAGCGGGACGATCTACTATTACGCCGAAGACGTGCTGGGCAGTTCGCGGACGCTCGTGCAGGCGGGACAAACCTCCGTTTGCTACGACGCTGACTTTTATCCTTTCGGCGGCGAACGCGATATAGTGACCACGTGCTCGCAAAACTACAAATTCGAGGGCAAGGAACGCGACACCGAAACCAACAACGACGATTTCGGCGCGCGCTACTATTCCTCACGCTTCGGCCGGTGGCTATCGGCGGATTGGTCCGCGGTCCCTGCTCCCGTGCCGTACGCCAATCTGACGAATCCACAGACGCTAAACCTCTACGCCATGGTCCGCGACAATCCTGAAACTTTCGCGGACCTCGATGGCCATGTCGAGACGATTCCGCGGAACCTACACGAAAAGGGCCTAGTGGTGGTATCGATGACGGATTCGAGAACCTTAATCCCTCAAGCGATGACGGCGGCGGAGACCCGCATACCACGACCCAGAATGCCCAAACTGCCCAACCGCAAGCGCAGACTCAGAACAGCCAGCCGGCTCCCACCAATCCGGACGGCTCGCCTAAAGCGCCACCGACGACGGACAATAAAGGCAACCCGATAGTTCCAGGTGTCGAAGGGTGGAAGCTGGGTCCCGGCTCCGCCGGTGGTGACCGTGACAAGAGATGGGCTCCCTCACAGCCTGTTCCAGCCGATCCATCGAAGGGTCAAGGGCAGCCCAACGCAAGCTGGGATCCACACGGGCACTGGGACGTAAAGACGGGCAAGAAAGGTGAGACCGTGCGGGTTCTCCCAGATGGCACAAGGGTTGATCACTACAATAATCCAATGAAGAGTTCGGTATGGAACACGGTAAAATCAATGCCGCCAGGGCCGGTTGCCAGGGCAGGAACGGCAGCAATCATCATTTACATCATCGTGAGTGAAGGGTCACGGCTCTACCCCCCAAGAAACCTAGTGCCTGTACCATGAAAGGATTCGAATGAAGACACTTACGGATGGTGAGGCCATGGACTGGTGCGTGGCATGGCCGTTGGAGCTTGAGTTCAATGATGACGGCCTGCTACTCGCGCCGCGCGAAGGCCACACCTATCGGGTTGACATCTCAAAGATGGCCTGGCGCGAACTTCTTCCGACGGCGCGTGCTTTGGCATTCTTGGGTTGCCATGACGTGGCGGCGTTTTCCGGTGGCTTAGTGTGGGTCAGGAGAACACGCATAGCGGTGCCCGAAATGGAAGAGGTTGCGTTGCAAATGCTCGAGAGGTTCCGGATGGGTTACGGCGAGAATCGATCCCTCGAAACCGCAAGAGCACAACTGTTTAGGAAAGATGAGTCAGCCGAACTCGCAGCCGTGATTTTACTGGTTCTGTTGGCCGAGTGGGACGCCTACGTCGTTCACCCGTTAGGTGACTGGATCGCCGTCGTCAATCATGACGATCACATCACCGTGACTGCTAGGTCTGCGGAGATAGCTGAAGACTTAAGGGGAAGCCTAGAAGGGTGGGGTCCGACTGCCGCAGTATCCGCTCCAGCGACATCATTCTAGCTCGATTAGCAGGTGGCCAACCCTTAAGCTCCTTCGCCAACTTTCATGCTCACTCCACGTTAGAAATCTACACTGCAGCATTTCCAGGCCAAGTACGACATTCAACAGGTGGCTGCTGGCCCAGGTCTTAGCTTGAGAATCTCCGGCCGCCCGATTCCTCGTCCGCCGGAGGCGGAACAGGTGGGGACTTCCGTCCAAAATACTCGGTCACCGAAGTAACAGGAACGTTTCACGCTACTTATCCAGCGAGATTGAACGGAGCCCAAAGCCCCACCCTCGCACGGCGAGGATGGGGCACCCGCAACGACGTACTCTCCGGTCAACTAATGCGATGGTATTATGCCCGCGAGGCTCCGAGCATGATTAGCACGATCCGGCGAACGAAAGCGTGGGCCACCCGCCAAGTAGATTTGACCAAAGACCCTTAGGTAAGGTAAGGATCAAGTCATGAATGCACCGGAGAATAGTCTTGCCATGCTCATGCGTTTGGTAATTTCTATCGTAGTGTCCGTTGCGGTCTGTGCAGGTGCCCAGTCCCCAGAGCTCCGGCCGACGATTGTTTGCCAAGGCGAGTATTCGGATTTCAAGACAGGTTCCGATGGTAACGCAGTTGTCTCAGTGCAGGACCGCTGGCGAATGGAGAGGACTGCCGACAATAGCTACATCGTGGAGATTCAACGTGCACCTCTTTCGGAACCGTTTCGAGTCGATGAGACTCACTCATTCTCGAGATCGATGGTGCCGTCGTCGGCCGAGATATCTTTGCATCTGGGGGCCTCCGTGCATTGTGATTACCTCCCGCAAGGGATTGACTGCGCACTAAAAGGGCCGAGTGGTGAGCCGGGGCCGTCTTCCCGACTGGCTCAATCAAAACCTTACCTCTTCGTGCCGACTTATCGCGGAACGCTTTCCGATGTTCCGTGGACAGTCCAAATGTTAGTAGCTGAAGCAGACCGGAAGATTGGCGCCAAAACTTCCGTTGCTCTTGTGACGTTATTGGATGGAAAGGATGGTAGTAGCAGCTTGACAGTCCAAGAACGCGAGTTGGTTGAATACCTAGGGATCGACACCATTTCAATTCTCAATGCAGAAGTGCCTGCTTTAAAATTTCGGCTGCTTGAATCTGCCTCCTCCCCTTCTCCCGAGTATTATTGGCTGTCGAAGTCAGGGTTGCTTCTAAGGGTGGCTTCAGAGAAATCAGTGGACACGGAATTAACCTCGTATCTTGGTCCGCATCTCTAGCGCAATCGCATCTCGGTGGACAATTCGACTAAGGGCTTGCTGCTCCAACTTTCAATTCGTGAGATGTAGCTGACCTGCTCCCCGCAGTCCGCAGGAAAGTGTATATGATTCTGCGGAACGAGGAGGAGCGTGATGTCGAAGGGAAAGCACAGCGAAGCGGAGATGATCGGGGCGTTGAAGCAGTTGGAAGCGGGGCGGACGGCAGAGGACGTAGGCCGGGAGATGGGCGTGTCGAAGCACACCATTTACGCTTGGAAGGCGAAGTTCGGCGGATTGGATGTGAACGAGGCGCAGCGGCTGCGTCAGCTCGAGGATGAAAACCACCGGTTGAAGAAACTGGTGGCAGACCTGAGTCTGGACAAGGACATGCTGAAAGCGGTGATCTCAAAAAACGGCTGGGGCTCGTGAAGCTGCGGGAAGCAGTGTGCTGGCTGGGGGAAAACTACCAGGCAAGCCAGCAGCGGATTTGCGGGCTGATGGAGATCGCGGTATCGAGTTATCGTTACCGCAGCACGCGGAGCGACGCCGCGCTGCGCGAGCGGTTGGTGGAACTGGCGCGGAAGAAACCACGTTTCGGCTACCGGCGGTTGCATGTTTTGCTGGCGGGCGGCGGGGAGCGCGTGAATCACAAGCGGGTGTTTCGCGTATACCAGGAAGCCGGACTGGCGGTGCGTCGGAAAGCGCGAAAGAGGCTGGTGCGGGAAGGACCGCGGCGGCCAGCGTTGACCGCAGCGAATCAGGAATGGGCGTTGGATTTTGTGCACGATGCAGTCGCGAGTGGAAGAGCCATTCGCGTGTTGACGGTGGAGGATGAATACACGCGGGAATGCCCGGCCCTGGAGGTGGACACCAGTATGGCGAGCCGGCGAGTGACGCGGGTGCTCGAAGCGATAATCGCGGAACGTGGCCAACCACTGGCGATTCGTTGTGACAATGGACCGGAGTTCACCAGCCGGTATTTTCTGGCGTGGTGCATGGAGCGGCAGATCGAGTTGGTGCACATTCAGCCGGGAAAGCCGCAGCAGAATGGTTACGTGGAAAGTTTTCACGGCAAGTTGCGGGATGAATGTTTGAACGTGAGCTGGTTTGAAAACTTGTGGGATGCGCGGCGGAAGATCGCAGCGTGGCGAGTGGAATACAACGAGGAGCGTCCGCACAGCGCGCTGGGCTACCAGACGCCAGCAGCGTTCGCGCGGCAACTCCTTGCTTCGTCTGGCTCCGCGCTTCGCGCTACGCCAGACGAAGCAACCCTCTCACAAGATGCGAATGTCGTATGATCCACCCTGCGGATCCGGGGGGCAGGTCAGGTAAGTACATCTATGACGTGGCAAAAGGCGAGTTCAAGGGTCTCTCAGCCACGAAAAACGAACAGCTTCTCAGCAAACCAGAAATACAGCAGGCAATACAAAAGGGTCTCAGGTATCTTGGCGTGACTCAATGAGAATGAATAAGAGGATGTCTGAACTTCTCGCGCGGACAAACATTCCAGTACCCCTGCCTAGCTACTTGGGGGCGGAAGAACCGGCGTTGCCCAAATTGGCGGTTGTGGACGATTCTGTGCTGTTCAAGAATGAGTATGAGCGCGCGAAGCACGTGAAACCCGCCGAATTCCCTGACAAAACGGGCTTTGAATGCTTTGTTAACCATGTTCATATCCCATTCAACGGGGATCGTGAATCGCTGTTGTCTTGTTTGAACTACGCTGTTGCGTTGCAACATGAGCTTGCTCGACTGGCGGGGGAGCGTCGATTTCAAGTCATAGTTTCAGTTGCCGAAGACGGTTGCGTTGTCAGATTCCACCAAATCCGATCGGGCGAAAACTGGCTGACCGAGGACCTCGACAGATATGCGGAGGAAGCAATCCTCCTACTGCTGATCGATGGCGAATGATCGCACATCCCCTCAATGATGAATTCCGAGTAACAGCCCCAGTACCCGGCGAGGTGGCTCACCCTTGAGCGCCTTCGCTCAACTTCGTTCTCGCGTCAGGTTTGACATCTACACCGCAGCATCTCCGAGTCATGCATCACATTCAGCCGATTCGCTCCGGATGACGATCCTGATCGGATTGGGGAGACACACGTTCGGAGGGCCAGTGCCGCCAGTGACGAATGGCCCGAGCGTGCTAGGAAGCTTGCCGGGTCCGCCGCGGCGGACTACGCCCCTACGAAGACCAACACGAAAGGCGAGGTCACCCCTCGGCTCTTCCGCCAAAAGGCAGGCGGATTTGCTCGGGATGCCGATCGTGGTCGGATCGTCACCGCGTGCGGGCGCCGATGCGGCGGTACTCGGTGCCGTGGCGGAAGAGGCCGGCCTTGGGCATTTCCTCGGAGTAGACCACGCGCGCGGGCAGGAAAATATTGGCGGCATCGGGCGAATAGGGAACGGCTACGTCTATCGCGGCGTCGGAGGCGTAGCGGCGCTTGCTGCGGAAGCACATGCCGACCGGAGAAATATCCTCGCAGACGGCGAGTTCATCATCGGCGCGCTTTCGGGATATACGGGCTGCACGCAGGAAACTCTCGGAGTCTCAGCGACGACGAGCAACCGGCTTTCAGCCACAGGCTTCACCTTTGACTCCTCAGGCAACATGCTGACGGACGGATTGAATACTTACGGGCGGGTGGCTCACCCTTCGCGCCCTCGCTCAACTTCGTTCTCGCGTCAGGTTAGAAATCTACACCGCAGCATGTCCTGGCCACGCACAACATTCAGCGGGTGCCGCACTCTTCGTTTCTCAGAAGGGTGCGTCCGTCTGTTCATGACCGCAGCCCTCATGTATCGCGCTCCGAGAAAAAGTCCACAGGCGCTGCTTGACATCTCCCAATTCCCCTCGTGCTAGCTTGGTTCGGGCGCAGTTTGCCCGAACCGAGACCCTTCGGCCGGCGGAATTCAGGATCGCCGCGCTCAGGCTCCGACGCAGGGACTCCGGTGGGGTCCGCACGACTCCCGGAACCGGATGTGACAATCCCGATCGGATTGTCAAAGGACGAGACATGGAAAGCGTTTCGCACGTAAGGAAGCCCCGCAATTTGACGCCGCGATGCGCGCAATTACTCGACACACCATGCAAAGTAATTTCCCCTCTAACTCACTCAAAACAAAGGAAAGGTGTCACGATTAAGTGTCACACTTTTGCAGGGTCAGACTGCGCTACCGCGACTCCGGACGTTCCTTCGATCCTTCGCAACTCTGCGTCTCGCGTGCAAATTTCTAATCGCCAACTCCCGTTATTACAATCCAGTCTAAGTCACTGGAAACAAACGATCGCTCCCGTTCTAATCGCCAAAAAATCCGGGAACCGCGTGCATGCAAAAGTGCCTTCCTTCGCACCACCCCTTACGCCTGCGTATCACGACAGATTGTCGACATCAAGAATCCGTCTGCCGCAAGGTACACTTATTGCAGCGGTCCTATCGGTGGTCCGACCAGCGGCCCCGTCAGTATCCCGATCAGCCGTTCGCATTTTCTCGCGGGAGGAAACTTGAAGCGCATTTTGGTGGCGGACGACGACATAACGACTCGCCAGTGGATGGCAGAGATCCTCCGGGCCGAGAAGTACGCGGTCACGGCGGTGGCCGATGGCCGTGCCGCCCTGAAAGCACTCCAAAAAACGAAATTCGATCTTGTGCTGCTCGACGTCTGGATGCCGAAAATGAACGGTCTCGACGTGCTGGCAGCGATGCGGGGGAAAAAAGCCGGCCCGAAGGTGATCGTCATCACGTCCGACGAAACACCCGGCACGGTTCTGGCCGCTGTGCGAGAACGCGCCCATCGCTACATCGCGAAACCCATCGAACGGGAGAACCTGCTCACGGTGGTGCGGGAATCGCTCGGCCAGAAATCGAACATTCCCCCGATCGAAGTTATTTCCGCGCGTCCGGAATGGGTCGAGATATTGGTGCCGTGTTCTCTGGAAGCGGGCACGCGCCTGGAAACTTTCATGGAGCATCTCGAGACCGGCCTTTCACGAGGAGGTGCGGAGCTTCGATGGCACAGGCATTCCACGAGCTCTTGATGAATGCGATTGAATGGGGCGGCAAACTGGATCCCAAGCGCAGGGTCCGCATCTCCTATTTGCGCGCCAAAAGAATGCTGATGTATCGCATCGCCGATCCCGGCCCCGGATTCAAATTCGCGGATCTGGACCATGCCGCCATCACGCATGGCGACAGTCCCATCGAACACGGCCTGATCCGCGAACAGAAGGGATTGCGTCCGGGCGGATTCGGACTTGTGCTGGTCAAAGCTAAGGTAGACGAACTCCTTTATAACGAGGCGCAGAACGAAGTGGTTTTCGTGAAGTATCTCGATTGATGCAATCGAGCCCGCCGCGCCACGACGCGCGCTATTGGCGACTGGTACCTCGGTAACATTGACCCACCGCGAAGCGAAAGGCTACTTTACGTTTAACCATTCCGCGAATCTGCGGATTTGCGAACTGCTGGCGAATGCGGGGGCAAGTGTATGCGAATACAAGCAGTTATACGGCATGGCTTCCCTCCCTTCGCGGTGGGACTCAAGGGATCGCTTCGGTGAAATCTGAATGATGGCAATGCTCATCGCCGTTGTTTCGCTGGCCGCGCTCGCGCAGGTCTTTGTCTCCTACTGCCGATCCGCGCTGGCTTCCGCTCGAAAAGTGGAACTGTCGCCGCGCGTGGTCGCCCTTTCCGGCATGCGAAGGCGAGAGTCTGGCTGCGGACGACTTTCGACCGGGTTCTGCAACTTGTGCGTCTGTGTCCCGAACATGACGCCGACCGGACCGGAGTCCGCGCCATTGCCATCTACTACCGTCTGCTGCAGATGCTGAGACGCGCGTTCGGCACTTTCAGTCCACGCGTGGCCCTCTGGACCGAAGACGAGAGCGCAGAGATGCTCCCATTTTGCCGCCGTCGTGCTCGACCGAAGCATTTCATCCAGCCGCAGCCTCTTCACGCAGCAGGCCAGCGACCAACTCGCTAATTCCGCCGTCGCTCGACCCCGCCTCAACCGGCTGCTAAAATGGATACAGGTCGGCATTTCCGGCCCATGTATGCAGTCAGCGAACTCACTCGAAAATCGCGTTCTCAATCGCATTCGCACGGCGCGAATGCTGGCGCCCGGGGATCGCGCGGGTGTGGCTGTTTCAGGTGGCGCTGATTCCGTCGCGCTTTTGCGGATTCTTCGAAAGCCTGCGCGAGCGGCTGGGCGATCACTCTGTTGGTCGTTCATTTCAATCACCAGCTTCGCGGCGCGGAATCGGACGCGGACGCCCATTTTGTCGAAGAACTTGCTCGCGCGCGGGGGCTTGAATTTGTTGGCGGCGGCGAAGACGTGGCGGCTGCGGCATCGGCGCACAAATGGAATCTGGAAGACGCTGCCCGGCGTCTCCGATACGCATTCTTCGAGCGCGTGGTCGCGGAAGGCGCGCGCCACGCGCGTGGTCGTCGCGCATACGGCGGACGATCAGGCCGAGACGGTTCTGGCGCACATTCTTCGAGGCACCGGCCCGGCGGGGCTTGCGGGAATTTATCCCTCCGTGGGTTCGGTTGTGCGGCCGCTGCTTGGCGAGCGCCGCGAGGATTTGCGGGAATATTTGCGCGGCGTCGGACAGGACTGGCGCGAAGATTCGACGAATCGCGATCTGAGCAAGCAACGCGCGCGAATTCGCGAGCAACTGTTGCCGCTGCTCGAACGCGATTTTTCTCCGCGCGCAGTGGACCACCTGGCGGGACTAGCCGAGCTTGCGCGCGAGGAGGAAGTTTTCTGGAACGCGCTGGTGGACGATCGCTTCCGCGCGCTCGTACGGCGCAGACGAAGGAAAACTCGGAGTTCGCATTCACGATCTGCTTGCGCCGCTGGATTTGTCGTCCGCCGCGGAACCCGCCGCGCTTCGCACGTTTGACCGAGCGCTTGATTCGCCGCCTCTATAAGGAGCTGCGCGGCGAAGCCGGGCGGGCTCACCGCCGTTCATGTGGAGCAAGTGATTCATCTTGCCTCGGCGTCCGCAAGCGGGAACCGCGCCGAACTTCCCGGCGGCGTTCTGGTGGAGCGGAATTTCGGCGAGCTGATTTTCTCGAGCGCGCAACGCGCGCGGCAGGTCGTCGAATTCGCGGGAAACCGTCTCGCGAGAGAATGCGTATCTATATGTTGTGAGTCTTCCGGCGCACGGCGTCGCGACGTTTCGGTTCCAGAACTGAACAGCCGCTTCTGCCTGAAAGTGATTGACTGGTCTGTCTCAGAGCGCGACACTAAAAGGGATAGCGCGGTTCTCGATGCGAATTTGCTTCGCGAACCTTTGATTTTGCGGAACTGGCGGCCGGGAGACGCCTATCGGCCGCAGGGGCGCCGTCAGTCGAAGAAACTGAAGGAGATGTTCCTGGCGGGCCGCGTTCCGAGCCGCGACCGCGCTACCTGGCCTGTGCTGGAAAGCGCCGGGCGAGTGGCATGGGCGCGCGGGCTGCCTCCGGCGGAAGAATTTTGCGCCCGGGAAGGCACTCGGGCCGGTGTGGTGATTGAGGAAGTTCAGCTTTAAGGGGATTCGACGGACGATGAAGGTCGCGTTTACTCGACAGCGTCTTGCGACGAGAGTGAGCCAGCTGGGCCGCGCCATCTCGAAGGACTACGCCGGACGGACGGTTGATGTGGTTGTGGTGCTCGAGAATTCGTTTTTGTTCGCCGCCGACCTGGTGCGCGAGATTTCGAGGCCCGTTTCCTGCCATTTTGTGCGCTCGGAAACGCGCGACGTTCGATTCGGCGGGCAGGAGTACCGCGAGATTTTTTTCAGCGCGGCGCCGGCGCTTCGAGGGCGCGACGTGCTCGTGGTGGATGCGGTGCTCAATACCGGCGTGACGCAGGATTTCCTGCTGAAGCGCCTGGAGGAGGGCCGGCCGCGCACGCTGCGGCTGGCGGTGCTGTTCGACAAGCCCGCCTCCCGCAAAGTTAATCTGAAAGCTGAATACACTGGCTTCGCGGCTGCATCTAAGGAATGGGTAGGCTATGGATTGAGCGGCGAGGGCGGATTGTTTCGGAATCTGCCTTACGTTGCATCGAGGGCCCTGCGCGCCGGTAGCCAGGACAAGGCGCGCGACCACTCGCAGGAAAGCATCCAGAGGGTGAGGTAATCCGGTGAACTCAACAGTACGCACGGTTTTATTTTGGGTCATGATGATCGCGCTGGCGGTCGTGTTGTGGGAGATGGCCTCCCGCGGCGGCCCGGCCGCGAAAGAGGACGAGCCCAGCTACTCCAATTTCCTCGCCAAGGTGGACAGCGGAAACGTCAAGGACGTCTCCATCCATCTGTCGCCGAATAGCGCCGAACTTCAGGGCGAATACCGCGACGGCAGCAAGTTCCGCGGCGTGACGGTCGCCAACACCGCGATTACCGACGTCACCAAGGTCCTGCAGGACAAGGGCGTCCTCTACAACTACAAGGAAGTGAAGGAAGCGAACTGGCTCAGTCTGCTGATCAACTTGTCGCCGATTCTGATTATCGTGGCCATCTGGATTTTCATGATGCGGCAGATGCAGGCGGGCGGGAACAAGGCGCTCAGCTTCGGAAAATCGCGCGCGCGTCTGCTGACCGCGCAGCAGAAGAAAGCGACGTTCAAGGACGTCGCCGGAATTGACGAAGCCAAGGAAGAGCTCTACGAAATCATCGATTTCCTGAAAGATCCGCAGAAATTCCAGAAACTCGGCGGACGCATTCCGAAGGGCGTGCTGCTCGTCGGGCCTCCGGGAACGGGCAAGACTTTGCTGGCTCGCGCGATTGCCGGCGAAGCAAACGTTCCCTTCTTCTCGATCTCGGGTTCGGACTTCGTCGAGATGTTCGTCGGCGTCGGCGCGAGCCGCGTCCGCGACCTTTTCGAGCAGGGCAAGAAGAATGCGCCGTGCATCATCTTCATTGATGAAATTGACGCGGTTGGCCGCCATCGCGGCGCAGGCCTCGGCGGCGGCCACGATGAGCGCGAGCAAACGCTGAACGCTCTGCTCGTCGAAATGGACGGTTTTGAATCGAACGAAGGCGTGATCCTGATTGCGGCCACCAACCGGCCGGACGTGCTCGACCCGGCGCTTCTGCGCCCGGGGCGTTTCGACCGCCGCGTGGTTGTGCCCCGGCCCGACGTCAGAGGGCGCGAAGAAATCCTGCGCGTCCACACGCGCAAGGTGCCTCTTTCCGAAGACGTGGATCTCTCCGTGATCGCGCGCGGCACGCCGGGATTCTCCGGCGCCGATGTGGCGAACCTGGTGAACGAAGCGGCGCTGTGGGCGGCCCGCATGAACCGGAAATTCGTCGCCATGGTGGACTTCGAAATGTCCAAGGACAAAGTCCTGATGGGCGCCGAGCGCAGGTCCATGATTTTGTCGGACGAGGAAAAGAAGAACACGGCGTATCACGAGGCGGGCCACGCGCTCGTCGCGGCGATGACGCCGGGTGCGGACCCGTTGCACAAGGTCACGATCATTCCGCGCGGCATGGCGCTGGGCGTCACCATGCAGTTGCCCATCGACGACAAGCACACGTACACGAAGGAATTCCTGGAATCGCAGCTGGC
Source organism: uncultured Acidobacteriota bacterium (assembly GCA_963701865.1). Classification (GTDB taxonomy): domain Bacteria; phylum Acidobacteriota; class Terriglobia; order Acidiferrales; family UBA7541; genus Palsa-295. The sequence continues at coordinate 74,400 of CAVPBO010000002.1, read as the reverse complement.
CGTGCTGATGGGCGGGCGCGCGGCGGAGGAAATTTTCCTGAACCACATCACCACCGGCGCGGGAACGATATCGAGCGCGCCACGGAAATCGCGCGGCAGATGGTGTGCGAGTGGGGCATGAGCTCGCTCGGACCGCTGACTTTCGGCAGGAAGGAAGAAGCGATTTTCCTGGGCCGCGAAATCGCGCAGCATCGCGATTATTCGGAAGACACCGCGATCAAGATTGACGTGGAAGTTCGCGGGATCGTCAACATGGGGTATTCACGCGCGCGGCAAATTCTGGAAACGAATAGCGACGCGCTCGAACGCGTGGCGCGCGCGCTGCTCGATCGCGAAGTGCTCGACGCGATTGAATTGAAGCTGCTCATGGAAGGCAAGACGCTGCCGGATAAGATTCCGCCTCCGACCGCGCCGCCTGTGGCGACACGAGAACCTCAAATGACGCTGCGTCCCGAGCCTCGGCCGATTCCGGGCATGGCCAAGGGCGAAAAGCCCGCGCCGGCTTAAATTCAGCGCGGCATCCAACGCCAGCCAGAACCGCCGACAAGTCGCCGACGCTACGAAGTCCTCACAAACGCATGAAATATTGAAGGCCGCGCTATAGCTGGATCGCTGGCCCGGCGGCGGCGCCACCATATGCACGGCGTTGCGCAGCCGCTGCGGTTCGCACGGCCTCATCATGCAAACCACCGCGCCCGCGCGGTAGCTCGCTGAGTAGTCCGACGGCAGCGCCGAGTTCGTAAGCAAAATCACGGGGATATGCCGCAGCCGAAGATTTTTCTTGGCGATGGCGCAGAGTTCCCGCCCAGTAATCCCCTGCCCTTCCGCTTCCGCGATCAGGACGTCCGGTGTGTCGCTCTCCAGAATGTCCAGCGCCTGCTGCCCGGTGGAGACGAGGACTACCTGGTATCCGTCCTGCTCGAATAGGACGCGCAACGCATTGGCAATGGAAGGATCGGCTTCCACTCCGAGCACGCGCACCTGGTCCGGGCGTCGCGCGGTCAGAGGATTTCCATTCGCGGCCGACGCACCCTTTGTCGAATTGAACTGCCACCGCGTAACTGAAATCCGGCAGAAGCAGGTTGCGGACGACTCGCGCTCTGCGCGCCTGGTTGATCGCCGTGGGCGACGTCCAGTACGGAAATGTGACCTCAAGGAACTGGCCAACCCAGTAACCGCCCCGGGAAGTGGACCAGAGAATCCCGTCGAGCGAGACGTCAATACTCTTGCCGACATCCTCGAACAGGTCGAGAGTTCCCACGCCGCCGCGTGCGTGCACGCGACCCACAACTCTCGCGCGGCAACGCCTGCGCCGGTCAGCGCCCGTGCCAATCGGATGCTTCGCAGGCGCAGCGGGATTGTCGGATGTCCGGGACTTGGAAGTTATCAAGGTTTGCTCCAGGCTGGGTCGTTGCAATTCGATTTGGGGCCGGTCGTGCGTGCTCGGAAGCTTGGGCGCAATCCCCGCAGATCTCGGTCGTCGCCCTATGGAGTTATCGGCGAGTCCGCTCGAAACTTTAGGCGCCGCGGCCAACGCCTCGGTGACTCCTTACGGGTACGAGACTCTTGACAGCGGGAAAATTGGCGTAGAATACCCGGCATGGCGAACCGTCCGGCGGACACACTCGAACTCGATTGCCCCTGCTGCCACGCGAAATTGACCGTGGACCGCTCTCTCGGCGTGGTCCTCGCGCATGTCGCGCCCGTGAGGCCGCCTTCGGTGGATCTCGACGACACCGCGAAGCTGCTGCGTGACCACGAGGACTCCGTCGAGGCAAAATTCCGCGCGTCGGTGGAAGCCGAGCGAACCAAAGAAGATGTGCTCTCGCGCAAGTTCGCCGAAGGCTTGAAGAAAGCCAAAGACGGGCCCATCGAAAAACCAATCCGCGATTTCGACCTCGATTGAATCTACCTATGCGAGTACTGCTCATCGCAGCTCTCGCGGCATTCCTCACATTCGTTCCCGACTTTGCGACAATTGCTGGTCCGCGCCCTCAAGATACGCACGCGCAGAAGCTCCCGAAACTTCCGCCGGCGCGCCAGCTCGACAAGGGAGTCGTGTGGACACGCGATCCAGTGACCGGAGAGCTTCGCGCGACAGCTGCAACCGCATCAGTGACCAAACCGCCGAGCGGACACTCCGTCGGGACTGCACCCGATGCAAGTGTTCACTCAAATGGTTCCCGTCACTTGCATCGTCTCCGCAGCGGATGGGTCCGCTGTGCCGGGACTGCGGCGGGAGGATTTTCGCATTTTCGAGGATGGCGTCGCGCAGCCGATTGCTTACTTCGACGCCTCGACGGCGCCCGCGAGCGTGGCGCTCGTCATTGACGCAAGCCCGAGCGTGCTGCGCGATTCGGAGGAAATGAAGCAAGCGGCGGATGCGTTGATCACAGCGCTCGCGCCGCTTGACCAAGCGGCGGTGGTGGATTTTTCGGCGCACACGTACCTGCAGCTCCCATTTTCCGACGTGCGCGAGCAGGCGCGCCGCGCCGTCGCGCGAGTGGACGTGCGGGAACTCTTTGGCGATGTGGGAGGCTCTAACATCTACGAGGCCGTATATTTCGCCGCGAAGGAATTATTTCCGGGCCGCAGTGGCCGCAAAGCGATTCTGCTGCTCACCGACGGGCAAGACAGCGGCCTGGGGCTGACGTACGACCCGGCCAGCGCCGCGCCGCAAGCGGGACAGCCCGCGGACCGGCTGACGTTCGACGACGTTGCACGAACGCTCGCGGCGCAGGATATTCAGCTGTTCGCGGTGTCAACGGAGACGCGGCCAAAGATCATGACGCCCGAATGGCTCGAAGAACATAAGGTCGCGACGATCTTGTCGCCGAATGCGCGTCTGCTGGACATTCCTCCTTACACGCTTTATCTTGCCGAGCTTGTGCGTCGCGCGGGAGGGCAGCTTTATTTTCTTCGCGAAGCCGCGACGATGGCGGATACCTTCCGAAAAATTGCGGAGAAGATTCGCGCGGAATATAGCTTGGGATTTTATCCGGCTCCCGACGCAGAGCGCTGCAGGCGCGCGGCCTGGGTGGCATTCGCTACGCGTCGAAGTCCCCGGCGAAACGGGTGCACATGTTTCTCATCGCGCCGCGTATTACGTTCCGGCGACCCCGTGAGATCGCTGCGGCCGTGGTACTCGGCCAGCTTGAAGAATCATATCGTGGCAAATGGGGCACTTCTCCGGTAAGCGCTCTAATCACGTACGTGGATTACTTTCGGGAGTACGCCTCCGCTCGGCAGTGGTCACCTCGGGGCTTTGCCAAAATGCTTACGTTACGGGTATCGGCAATCGTGACTGCCTTCTGAGGAATGCCCGCATCCCGACCGCCGAACCCTCCGCTGGACAAACCCCTCCCCTCGAATGTTACACTCTCGACCCTTAACTGAATCGTTAGCGGCGGCCTGACTCTCCCAGCCGAGACGGCGCCATTCGCTACGGACTTCCCAGCGTATCGAAGGCTCCCCGATCGCAAGCGGGGCAATCCCCCTGGGACGTGCCGGTCTGCCGATGGGCGGAGTCTATGAACCGGTCGACGATCTCAACATTTCAACATGTCGCTATCATCCTGACGCTGGCCACGCTCGCCGGCGGCCGCTCGGCCGCGCAATCGAGCCAGGTCCAAGCCCGAATCACTGACGTCATTGACGTGAACGATTTGGTCACGCTTAAGGGCAACACGCATCAGCTTGCCCGTCTCGAATTCGATCGCGGTCCCGCGCCCTCCGACCTGGCGCTGAACCGGATGCTGCTGGTCCTCACCCGCAGCCCGGAGCAGGAAAGCGCCCTGAAGACTCTGCTCGACCGGCAGCAGGACAAGTCCTCTCCGAATTACCACCGCTGGCTCACTCCGCGGCAATTCGGCCAGCAGTTTGGCCCCGCCGATGGCGACATCGCGCAGGTGACGGCGTGGCTTGAAAGCTACGGCTTCCACGACGTGCACGTCGCCAACGGGCGCGTCGCGATCGAATTCTCCGGCTCCGCGTCGCAAGTGCAGTCAGCGTTCCACACGTCGATCCACAAATTCGTGTACGACGGCGTAGAGCACTGGGCCAACGCCACCGACCCTCAGATCCCCGCGGCGCTCGCACCCGTCGTCGCCGGCGTTTTCACTCTTCACAATTTCTACAAGGCCCCGCAAATCCAACTTGCGGACGCCCCCATCCCGGCGACGATTGGCGCGAACGGTCACCCGCAGTTCACCTCCGGCAGCGGCGTGCACGCGCTTGCGCCGGCCGACTACTACAAGATCTATAACTTCAATCCTCTCCAGCCGTTCACAGATGCGAGCATCGCCCTCGTCGGACGCTCGAACATCAACGTCGAGGATGTGATTAACCTTCACTTTTTTACGTTCGATCAGGCGTCCATACCGCAGGTGCTTGTCAACGGACCCGACCCGGGAGATCTGGGCGGCAACGAGGAGGGGGAAGCGGTCCTCGATACAACGTGGGCAGGCGCCGTCGCTCCCACAGCCTTCGTCACTCTGGTTGTGTCGCAATCGACCGCGACGACCGACGGAGTCGATCTCTCTGAGGTGTACATCATCGACAATAATTTTGCCGACGTGATGAGCGAAAGCTTCGGGGATTGCGAGGCCAATTTCACCAGCGCTGAAGCTGAGGGTATTTCCAGTCTGGCGCAGCAGGCCGCCACGGAGGGAATCGCGTACGTCGTTTCCAGCGGCGATTCGGGTTCAGCCGGTTGCGACAATCCTCACTCGGAGAGTGTCGCGACTCATCCGCCGAGCGTCAATGCGCTGGCCTCGACGCCCTACACTGTCGCGGTCGGCGGCACGATTTTCAACGAAAACAACAACCCCGGCAAGTACTGGAGCCCGACGAATGTTCCGCTGACCCTCGAGTCCGCCATCTCCTACATTCCCGAAGATGCCTGGAACGAAAGCTGTGCCAGCGGTGCTGCCGGATGTTCCACGCCAAATATCGTTGCTGGGGGAGGAGGCGTCAGCGCCTACTTCTCGAAGCCTTCCTGGCAAACAGGAGTCGCCGGCATTCCCGCCGACAATTTCCGCGATGTTCCCGACGTTTCGCTCACCGCCGCCAGCCACGATCCGTATCTCCTCTGTCTGCGTGCATCCTGCGTTCCCAACGCGCAGGGCGAAATATTCTTCGTCGGCGCGTCCGGGACGTCCGCGGCTGCTCCTTCTTTCGCCGGAATCCTTGCGCTTGCAAACCAGCAAACCTTCGTGCGTCTCGGCCAGCCGAATTACGTGCTCTATCGCCTGGCGACCGCCGAAACTCTCGCGCAATGCAACGCATCGAGTACGACCACTCCGCCTGCGACGACCTGCGTCTTCAACGACGTTACCTCCGGAAATAACTCAGTCCCCGGCGAGACCGGATACGGCACTCCCACCGCCCAGTTTCAGACTGGCGTCGGCTTCGACCTCGCCACCGGTCTCGGCTCCGTCAACGTTTCCAATCTCGTGAGCCAGTGGAACTCGGTCACCTTCAATTCGACCACAACCACATTTTCGATTGCTCCAGCGACCGCCGTCCACGGCAGTCCAGTAAACGTCAATGGCAATGTCGCACCCGGCGGTGCAAACGGCGAGCCTACTGGCGTCGTATGGATCACGCAAAGCGGTTTCCCGCACGGAAATTTCACCGGCGACAACACCGCCGCGATTTTTCCGGTCACAGCGCAGGGAACCTACGGCGGAACAACGAACGCGCTGCCCGGCGGCGCCTACAACGTGAGCGCGCATTACGCCGGCGACGGCGCCTTTGGCGGAAGCGACGCCCCGAATTCAGTCTTCGTGAATATCTCCGCCGAGCCGACAACCGTCACGTTCACCGCGATGATCAAGAACTCCTCGGGTGTTCTGGCGCCCTTCACGTCCGCGCCATTCGGCACGCCCGTCTATTTTCAGGCGCAGGTAAATGGGCAATCGGGCGTCGGCGATCCGACTGGCAACATCAATTTCTATAACAATCAGGCCTCGGAAATTTGGGGAGCATCCCTGGGGACAGGCGGCGCGGCAATCGCCGTGCCCGATGCGCAGATTCCCGCCGGGAATTATTCGGTCACAGCCTTCTACACCGGCGACAACAGTTTCCTTTCATCCACGGATTCCTCGCCGATCAATTTCACGATCACGGCGATCGGAACAACCACCGCACTTGCATCGCAGCTGAACTCGCAAGGATTGCTGCTCAACACCACCGTGACTGCTACGAGCGCGGGCAGCGCGCCCACCGGTTTGATCACGATCAGCAACGGCAACACCGTTTTGGGAACGATTGGACTGAGCGGCGGAAACCCGTCGGGTGGCACGATCAACTCGACCGCATCCTTCAACGGTACGCAGCTGGCGCCCGGGCAATACAATTTCACGGCAAGCTATGCGGGCGACGCCGACTACGGCCCCTCCGTGTCAACTTCTCTGCCAATGACACTGACCGCCGATTTCACAATAGCGAACCAGGGAATCCCGTCGCTCACCGTTACTGCCGGAAATACCGCCAACTACATCAACGATATCGTGGTAGTGCCGCTGTTCGGCTACGCCGGGACGGTGAATATCTCCTGCACCACGAATGCGCCAATGACGACCTGCACCCCAATTCCCACGGCAATCCCAGTGTCCGACGGAAACATAGACATCGGGTCCATCATGGTGGCGACGACTTCGAACGCGGGGATGGTCGTGCGCAAGCCGGCCGCCCGTTCCCCAATCGATCCGCGCCCGGACTCCATCGTCATCGCCGTTGCGCTGTTGCTTCTGTTCCTCACCGGTTCCGCCAGCGTGCGCCGGCGTCGTTACGCGATCCTTGCGCTCGCGCTGATCCTCATGACGGCCGGTATCGCCGCACTGGGATGCGGCGGCGGAAGCGGTGGGGGCGCTCCACCTCCTCCGCCTCCGCCACCTTCGGCGCAAGGTACGCCCCCGAACACCTATACGATCACCGTGACGGGCATGGCCAACGGCACGTCGCACTCGACGAACCTCACCCTGGTCGTGCAGTGAGCGTTTGGAGCGGGGATTACAACCCTATTTGAGAACGCGAGACTATTTGTAGGTCGCGGATTTATCAGCGCAAGACCTACAAGTCGGGAAGGGCTTCAGCCGCTGATGTTCCTCGAAACCGCAAGCTCTCGGGAACGGCCACGTCGGGAACTTCACCCTGGTATCCACATGAAGTAACGGATTTCGTTCGCGGTTCTTGGGAGTATAATCCGGCCCCGGATGACACTCGCGTCTTGCCCTATGAAATTTTCGCTGCTTGCGGCGTTGTTCATTCGTCAGGACGGGCGGAATGCGGAAAGTTTATCGCGCACTCCATCTGAAACGACATGGGAACGAAACGATCGAAACGAACGCGATGGCTTCAGCGGGACAGTTTTACGCGACACGACATTACGCGGCGCTTTTTTCACCAGGTAAAACGGAATCCGGGATCCGGGGAGGAACAAATGCCTAGAGTGCTGAATTATGTCGTTATCGCCGTCGCCGTAATGCTGATGGCAGGTTCGGCGCTGGCGCACCATTCGTTTGCTATGTTCGACCAGTCGAAGGTGGTCAACCTCCAGGGCACCGTCAAGGATTTCCGTTGGACCAATCCGCATGTCTTCATTCAGCTGCTCGTGAAGACGGAGAGCGGCAGCGAAGTCGAATGGAGCATTGAGATGACGAGCCCGGAGCATCTGGCGCGAGTTGGATGGAAGCCCGGAACCTTGAAGCCGGGTGACCAGGTGACATTGGGCATTCATCCGATGCGCGATGGCACGGCAGGTGGCCAGTACGTTTCCGGAACCGGACCGGCCGGACCACTGATCGGCACACCGACGCCGGGCGGCGAAGCGAAGTGACTCTGCGGAGATTGGCGCTAGCGGCGGCGATCCTGATGGGATGCGCGGCAGTCATTCAAGCGGCGGCCAATGCCGCGCCGACAGGGATGCCGGACTGGAGCGGCCAGTGGGAAAACGTCGGCGGCACGCCGGATGCATCGGGAGGATTCAATCAGTCGCTCGATGACGTCCTGAAGAATATGCAGTGGAGCCCGCCGAACAAACCGGAGCTACAGGCCCGAGTAGACAAGATCGTCGCGTCGGAACGCGAAAGACTGGAGAAAATCGCCCGCGGAGAAGATCCCGGCGGAGTGGACGCGAAGGCCTGCACGTTCGGATTTCCTTTGATCATGCTCGATTCACCGCTGATGTTCGAAGTCCTTCCGACGCCGAAGGAAACGACACTGATCTTCTCGAGCCGCGAGATTCGCCACGTTTACACGGACGGAAGGCCGCACACTCCGCAGGATGATCTATGGGCGACGCCCTGGGGCGATTCGATCGGCCACTGGGAAGGACAGACTCTCGTCATTGACACAATCGCGGTCAAGTCTCCTTTTACTGATTCGGAATCGGCGGGTATTGCGGTCCTGGCGTTTGGGGACGTCGAGGGCATGCAGACGGTCACCATCTTGAGTTCGCAGGCACACTTCATTGAAAGGTTCCGGATGCTCGACAAGGATCATCTGGAGGATCAGATGACCGTGATCGATCCCACCAGTTTCACGGCGCCCTGGCACGTGAACCGCACCTACCAGCGGGTGGCTCACATTAACCGCATGATTTACGAGGACTGCGAGGGCGAAGAACGCAATCCAGTCGTCAATGGCCGATTCACGCTCGCACCACCGCCCTCGTCAGCGAAACCGCAGCCGGGAACGACGACTAACAGCGCGCCGGCTGCTCCATCCTCCCATCCTCAATAGAGTCGGCCACGGGCAATTTTCGAAGCTCACCTTGCCCGGCACTTGAACGGGAAGTAGAATAGCGACCAGTCTGGTGGTGGATGATGCATCGCGTTCCAAGTTCCGCTCTCGTCATTGCGTGTTTCCTGCTGTCGTCCCTTTTGTTGTGTTCTGTCTCTTCCGCTGCGCAGCAGGGCAAGCCGCCGCTGCCCAATGTGCCGAAGACCCTTCCCCGCAATTTCTCGGTAAACGGTATGGTAACTGACGCCGTCAGCCATAAGACGCTAGGGAATGTGCGAATCGAGCTTGACGCTTTCGGTGGCGGCGCCGTCGCCACGGTTTTCACCAGCGGCAGTGGCGGGTTCCAGTTCGACAATATCGCCGACGGTGCTTACACTCTGGTAGCTAACCTGCCGGGATTCCAGATTTCCAGTCAGGGTGTGGAAGTCCAGGACTCTTCCGTTTTCGGAATTCAGATCGAACTTATGCGGCCCCCAGATTCAAACGGAGTGGTCGTTGGCACCGTCTCCCGGCGCGAGCTTTCCATCCCGCAAAAGGCGCGCGGCGACATGCAAGAGGGGATGACCCTGCTCTACGGGAAATCCGATTACCAGGGAAGTCTTAAATCGTTTGAAAAAGCCACGCAGGAATATCCGGATTACTACGAGGCCTACACGCAGATCGGTATCGCAGACATGAAACTCGCCAACGCCGCTGATTCCGAGAAAGCGTTTCGTAAATCAATCGAGCTGAGCCAGGAGCACTACCCGGACGCCTTTATCGGGCTTGCCGAGCTTTTCTTAACCGGGAAGCGCTTTGCCGACGCCGAACCACTTTCGCGCAAAGCTGCCGCGCTTGATTCCCATTCCTGGCGGGCCAATTCGCAGCTGGCTCGCGCTCTTCTCGGGCTCCAGCGCTTTCCTGAAGCCGAGACTTACGCCGTCGCTGCAGTTACGTTCAAGCCCGACAGCGCAGAACTCTATCTGATACTCGCCGATGTCCACATCCAGCTCCAAAATGACACCGCTCTGCTCGACGACCTGAACCACTACCTCAAGCTCGCACCGACTGGCCCATTCGCCGAACAGGCGAAAGTCATGCATGATCGAGTCCAACAGAATCTCGCCGCATCGCAGGCATCGCCTGGCCCACCGTCCACGGCTCAACCTCACTGATACCGGCTAACACGCCACGTCCCCGGTAGGCGCGTCAATTCGCGAATCAAAGATTTGAAGATGCCACTCTCGCCGGGACCGCTGAGCTGGGAAAATAGCGGCTGGCAAAAGTCAGAAACGTCGGCCAATTCGGCACGGGCGTATGTCCGCCGCTGTGCTGCCGGAAAGCAACGTCGCCGCTGATCAGCGGAGACTCCATCGGAGGCATTTCGCCAGTCGGCAGACCCTTCTTGCCGAGAAGTTCGTATACAGGCCCCGCACCGGCCGCTGCGAGAAACATCCCTTTCGCGTCTACCCAGCCGTCGCCTTGAGTTGCACCGGCACTGATGAAAACAGGGCGAGGAGCACACAGCGCGATCAACTCATTGGAATCCACCGGCAAGTCATTCGGCGTTAATGGACCGGCATACTTGAGAAAATTGCCGGCCATCCAGTGATATTCGTTTGTCGCCGCAATATTCTCAAGCAGCTCGCCGAAATGGCGGCGATACAGCGCTGCTCCGCCCATGCCGGAGGAGCTGATAAAACCGATGGCGAAACGACGGTCATACGCCATTGCCACAAGCGCCGCCTTGCCGTATCGCGAATGGCCCTCGATGCCGACGTGTTTTGCGTCAACTGATTTGTCGGTCTCGAAATAATCGAGAGCGCGGCTTGCGCCCCAGGCCCACGCGCGCAACGCACCCCAGTCGTCAAGCGCGCGGGGCTGGCCCTTGTTTACCAGACCAATGACTCCTTCCGTCAGTCCCGCACCGCTGTCCGCCTGCACGCTCGTCGGCAAATAAACCGCGATAGCCCCATCCCTTTGCAAGGACCTGTTGTTGCCAGGTGGGTTCAGAAAGCGGCGCGGCGTTTGGAAAACGTTTTGCAACCGCAGCCATCACCTCCGGACTGAGGCCGAACTCCATCATTACCGGGACTGGAGTCGAAATGTTTGCGGGCGTGGTGAGCGTCAGATGAATGTTGACGTTGACGAGAGGGTTCGAGGAATTGTCCACGTGCCCGATGAGGATTTTTGTGATGACTGGAACGCCGCCGCTGGATTCGCGTGCGGTGCTCACGACCTCCCAGCGCACGCCCGGAATATTTCTCGGAGCTCGCCCGTAGACTTCACGATCGAAATCCTCAACGATCTCGGGACGCCGCAAACTCCACCACTTTTTCGCCGTTGTGACTTTCTTGCCGTTGTTCAGCACCAGAGGGTCAGGCAGATTGCGATACGGATTCGCTTTCGATTCATCGTAGTTGGCGGCATTCGGCGCTTGAGGATTGTTGCCGTCCGCGCCCTGCCTGAGAGAAGAAATCTTAAGCAGATCCATTGTGCGCTGATGATCCTGCTCGGAAGTCAATTGCAAAGGCTGCTGCTGCGCGAGGAGAGCGGTGCCTATGAATGCAAGGAACCACGGCACGCCAGCCATCAGGACGTGAACGAGTGATCGGTTCATCGCCGTAGGTCCACTACCTTTGCAACTCCGCGTCGCCGAACGAATCTTGGATTCCTCACGATTTGTCCCGTATCGATTTCGCACCCATGACTGGCTAGTCCTTCGGCGCGACGTCACGCGTCTTGATGAGCCACTGCCCGTTCACTCGAACGAGTTCGTCAACGTCCCGCCCGGCGGCAGCTACGCGAACAGGCACGTTCGGGCCTGCGCCGGCGAAAACAGTCTGCCAGTAAGCTTCCATGTGCGCGTGATCCTTGTCCACAAATTCAAGGTAGCTGTTCGCGGTCATGTGGTACATCGCCGGCCTTTTTTCACCCTTGGCTTCGGCGTCGGCGGTGCGTTGCCGAAGATCCGCAATCATTTTCTTCAGCGCATCGCGTCCCTTGACCACGTTGGCCCCGCTGCCGAATTGGCCGTCCGGCGTATATGCGGCGGCGTACGCATCCGGGTTCTCCGTGTCCAGGGCACGCGTGTATTGCCACATCAACTTTTCGATCTGCACGCGGTCTTGAGCTTCCTGATGTGAATTGTTTCCCCCTGCCGCAGCACGGTAACCCAGCAGTGCCAACAACAAGATTGCGACGACGCCAGCGAGGACTTTTTTCATCACACGTATCTCCTTTTGGTAATAGAGCGCACAGTCACGTATTTTGAATACCTGAGCCGACCGGATCGGATTTTGTACCGGGCGAACGAGAGAGTCTATATCACAGTCATCGGCGGCGAATCCGGATTTGCGGGAAGCAGGCAAGCAAAACTTGCAGGATATCTACCTCACAATTACTCCGTTCGATCGCTTAAGCTCGCAGCGTTTATTAGGCGCTAGCCAGAAAGTTCGGCGAATGCCTGCCCACGCGACGGTTGAAAACTGTCTCTTTCGGAGATAGCATCACGCCGCACGATCGCGATCATGTGAGTCGATAACTCATTGCACCCGCGCGATCCGCAAGAGAATGGACTTAAATGGGGAGGGATGCATGCCCGGAACGCCGTATCCGAAAGAGCAGATGCATCGCATCGCTTACACCAAGCTTTCGGAACAACAGATTGCAGACAAGCTGAGCGCAGTTGCTGTGAGCGGGCCGACGAGCGCCTCGCCGCTCTCCGATGTGTTCGCCGGCAAATCGATCCGGATCGTCACCGATAAAGGCCCGGCGCTGGCTTACACGTTCAGCCGGACCAATCGGCTTTCGGTCGCTGAGAACGGTGGCAGCGCGGTGGACGCGGGATACGGCGCGCTGACACTTTGAGTAGCGTCGCCTTCTTCTCGCACATGATTCCGGGCACGCAGCGCGGCTACGCCGTGGTGATCGACCAGAGCACGAATCTGGCGACGGTATTCGAACTGTGGTTCAGCGGTTACGAAGACAACCGCGAAGTCCAGCGCGAGATTTATTACGGCTATGTCGAGCAGCCGGGCGAGGACGCGCCGAAAGCTCGCCACATCACGACGAACCGCATCGAGGGTAAAGGCTTCTATTGGAAGCAGGACAATGGCGCGGAGACGCTGGAGTTTTATCCTTCGGCGGCGTATTCGAACTTTGTCGAGTTGTCGCGCCTGGGCGGCGAACTCGGATTCTGCGCGCCGTCCGACTACATCAAGATCAATGAAGACTTCTATATCTACACGCGCACCGAATGCGAATTCTCCGGCACCTTCACTGCGTACGTGATGGACCTGAACCGCGTCGAACAGGTCGGCGTGCGGCTCGGCTTCGATGCCAACGACGCGCTGGAATATTACGTCTTCCGCGGCAAGGGCGAGTGGCTCGGGCAGCTCGCCCAGTTCGAGAAATTTGGCGACGAAAGCGGCGATGCCGGTTCCTCCGGCCGCCTGCCGGGCAGACTGCGGCGAAAGGCGCGCGGCGCGTCTATCGGCCGCTGAAAACGATGGCGAAAATGACACCGGCGCAGGTTGATGCTGTTTGCGCAAAACATACGTCAGCCTTTGCACCGCGGGCCATCTCGCCCGGCGCCAATGCGCCCGTCGCGTCGATGGCCGGCAATCTCGGGCCGAGCACCAACTGGCTGGCCGGCAAGTCGTTTCACACTTCGCTACGACCACGCGCCCGCCATGGAATACCGCTTCGACGACGCCGAAAACCTGAACTGGCGCAAAGAAGGCCGGGACTGGACCAAGGCGCGTTATCAGGCCTTCGAATCTTCGCCAGGAGTAATCTTGTTTGGCCATCTGCTGGAGGGCGAGCCGAATCATGATGGACATTGCGTCGTCGCGGATTTCCACCAAGGCCTCGTGACTTGCTTCAACGGGTATTTGAACACTCCGTATTTCGCGAATGAGGCGGGAGTGAAGATCCACTTCGGCGTGATCGAGATGGAAGGCCTGATTCCGCCGAAGTATCGCCGCCACGAGCTAACGGATGAAATGGTCGGGCGCGCCGTGAGCCAAAACTACGCACCGGGCCTGACGTCCATGCACCTGTACACGACGCCGCATTCGCTCTCCTGGATCATCTTTACCAATTCCGACGCCGGCGGGTTGGAGTGGAGCGGTCCGGCGGCCTACGTAAAGATCCGCGACGGACTTTATTTCATGTACTGGCTGGAGGAGGCCTGCAACGGCACGCTCGGCACCATCCTAGTCAACCTCCATACGATGCGCGACGTCGGGATCGGATATAACTGCGGCGATAACGGCCTGAACATGAACGCGCTGGGCGCGCACGAGCGGCTTGCTGGCCAGTTCGACGTTAGGCGCTTCTATCAGGTGAAGACGTCAGGGGGTGCGGCATGACCAAGCACACGAGCTCCACGCGCCGGTCATTTCTGAAGAGCGGCGCAGTGCTGGCCGCGCCACTGGCGATCGCGTTGCCCGCAGCCGTGATGGCGGACGAAGGGCTGAAAGCGCGGCTGGCGAGGCTGGAAGACGAGGCCGCGATCCACAAGGTGCATCAGAACTGGCTGCGGCGGATCAATACGGGAGCGAGCGACACCAAGTCGCTGTACGCCGATCCCAATGCCGCCGCGTTCGACCATGCCGTGCGCAGCATTGCAGCGGATCACACCGGACAACCGGACTCGATCGAGCTTGCCGCGGACGGCAAGAGCGCCGCCGGGCGGTTCCAGTGCGCGGTGGAAATCGAAACCGCAATCGAGCAGGACTGCACGCTGGCGCGGATGGCGCACGCGCAAGGCGGCGGCTTCGTCCGTCGCAGGGAGCGCCGCGTGCTCAAATTCGAATACGTGAAGACCTCGGGCGCGTGGGCGATCGCAGAAGTTCGAGTTCGCGTTGGCCTAAGTGTGCGCATTGCGTGAAATCGCGCCTATTAGTTGGTTCACGGGCGTTGAATCATCTCGATGCGGTTACCGGACGGATCGATCGCGATGCCAATGACGATGCCGGTGTTTCCGAACGGGCGAGGATCGCCAGCCATCGAGCCGCCAGCCGCCTTGACGGCGGCGACTGTCGCCGCCATGTCCTTCACGTCGAGGATCACGTGCGCAATCGGGTCCTTCAGGTCGTCGGAATCGCGATGCGTGATCACGATCGGCTCGCTTTTGTTGGCCTTTGCGGCGTCGGCCGTCGCGCCGAAGTTCACGAAGATCTCCGCTCCTCCGGGCACATTGATCCGATTGACCTCTTGCATGCCGAACGCGGCCTCGTAGAACTTCGCCAACGCGGCAGTGTCTTGCGCGCCGACTCGCACCGAGTTCAGCGTCACCTGCGCGTGCGCGGTGCTCGCGAGCAGCAGCACGGCGGTATACGACCATCACAGTTGCGTAAATTCTCTTCATCGAAGTCTCCAGTGGCGGGCCTCATTTACGAAAGGCCGCGCCGCGATCAACAAGTTCATGATCTCAGTCGCCAATACTCTGATCGGCTGTGGAATCCTATCCGCCAAAGCCTCAAAGTTCAACCGGGTTCATCAGGTTTCAAATGCAAAGGCACATTGTCCTTCAACGGAAGACGCTAGACCACTTCCCGCGCCTCGATCTCCTTATCGTTTCGCTAAATCCGTGATTCAATAGCGGGCCATGTTCCGGCGGAAAAGATTTCGGCTGCGGCTGCCGTCGCGCACGCTCGTGCTCGGCGATCGCACGTTGATAATGGGCGTGCTGAACGTGACGCCGGACAGCTTTTCCGACGGCGGAAGCTACCTCGACGCTGATGCGGCGGTCGCGCGCGCCCTTGAAATAGAACGCGCCGGCGCGGACATTCTGGATATTGGCGGCGAATCCACGCGGCCCGGCTCCGAAGGCGTTTCCGCGCTCCGAAGAAATGCGGCGAATTCTCCCGGTGCTCGAAAAACTGCGAGGGCGGCTCAAGATTCCGATTTCCGTGGACACGAGCAAAGCGGAGGTCGCCGAGGCCGCCGCGTATCAAGGCGCGGAAATCCTCAACGATGTGACCGCTCTCCGCGCCGATCCGCGCCTCGCGGAAGTCGCGTACAAGCGCAAACTCCCACTGATCCTGATGCACATGCGAGGCGAGCCGCGCACGATGCAGAAAAAGCCATTCGCGCGCGACGTGCTGCGCGACGTCATCAGCGGCCTGCGACGCGCTGTAGCCACGGCGCGTCGCGCGGGTGTTCCAAAATCGCAGATCGTGCTCGATCCCGGCATCGGCTTCGGCAAGAGCACGGCGCAAAATTTTGAATTGCTGCAAGAATTGCCAGAACTGGCACGCCTCGGTTTCCCGCTGCTGGTCGGCGCGTCTCGAAAAGGCTTTATCGGCAAGACGCTTGGCGGCGCGCCGGAGGGCGAGCGTGCATGGGGCACGGCGGCCGCGGTCGCCGCAAGCATCATGGGAGGCGCGCACATCGTTCGCGTGCACGACGTCGCCGAAATGTCGCAAGTGGCGCGCATCGTTGACGCCGTGTTGCGTCCCGAATCCATCCAACTGGGCAAAGCGGGCAAAGCCCACAGAGCTCGAACCGGAACGAAATGAGCGCGACGTCCCCACCCGCATTGTCCCCCGCCGAGCGCGCCAATTCGCGCAACGCCGTGATCGCCGGTTTTCTCGGCTGGACGCTCGACGCATTCGATTTCTTCATCCTTACCTACGTCCTCACCCAAATCGCGGCGGAGTTCCACAAGTCCGTGGCGGAAATGACGCTGACGATCACGGCCAGCCTGGTGATGCGGCCCGTGGGTGCAATTCTCTTTGGTTTGATGGCGGACCGCTACGGCCGCCGCATTCCGCTGATGGTGGATGTGATCTTTTATTCGGTTGTCGAAGTGCTTTCCGGATTTGCGCCCAGCTATCGCGTGTTCCTGATTCTGCGGCTTCTCTACGGCATTGGCATGGGCGGCGAATGGGGCGTGGGTGCGTCTCTGGCGATGGAATCCGTCCCGGTGAAGTGGCGCGGAATTTTATCCGGGGTGCTGCAGGAAGGCTACGCACTCGGCAATCTGCTGGCGGCCGTGGCGTTCTGGACTGTGTTCCCGCATTGGGGCTGGCGTCCGATGTTCTTCATCGGCGGCTTGCCCGCGCTGCTGACGCTTTTCATCCGCGCCAAAGTAAAAGAGAGCGAAGTATGGAAGGCCACCGCCGCAAAGAAAACAAGCTGGAGCGAGTATTTTCGCGCGGTTGCCTCAAACTGGAAGCGCTTCGCCTATCTGGTCGTACTGATCACGATAATGAATTTCATGTCGCACGGAACGCAAGACCTGTACCCGACGCTGCTCCAGAAGCAGCATCATTTCAGCACGCGCGCCACCGCCATCGTCAGCGTGATTTCGATGATCGGCGCAATCGTGGGCGGAATTCTGGTGGGACTATTCTCGGACCGCTTCGGCAGGCGCCGCGCGATGGTGATATCCGCGCTGCTGGGGCTGCTATTGGTACCCCTGTGGGCTTTCGCGCCCGGCATGGTACTCATCGCCACCGGCGCATTTCTGATGCAGTTCATGGTGCAGGGAGCGTGGGGAGTGGTTCCGGTGCACCTCAACGAGCTTTCGCCGGGCCCGCTGCGCGGATTTTTCCCCGGGTTTGCATACCAACTCGGCGTCCTTATTGCCGCTGGAGCGTCGAACTTCGAGGCGCTGATGACCCGCCAAAATCTCACCTACGCCGAAGCCATGGGAATGGTGGCGGCGATTGCGTTTCTGGCAGGCGCTGTGGTGATCGCAGCCGGACCGGAAGCGCATCGCGTCCCATTCGGTCCTTCAGGAGGGTAAGCTGGCCTATTTCTTCTTTGAGTTGCGATCCGCTTTGCGACGCATGTTCGGCAGGGCGCCTTCATCCACAGGCGCGCGCGCATCATCGTTCAACGAGGTGACAAGCTGTTGCAGCATGCGAATGAAAATTTCCTGATCGTGTCGTGTCAAAGGCGACAGCAGACGCGCACGCGCCCGGGCCGCGCCCGGCAAAATGCGCTTCAGTATTTCGAATCCCTCTCCGCTGAGCCGCAGGCTGTAGCGCCGGCGGTCGCTCGAGCTTCTCTCGCGGACGATCAGCTTGCGCTTGATCAAGTTGGACAAAACCAACGCGGTCGTAAACCGGTCGAGTCCCGCGATCCGTGAAATGCTTACCTGGTCGGACCCGGGCGTGTCCTTCACCACGGCCAGCACTACATATTGAGAAGACGTGACGCCAAATTCGCGGCACTCGTACGTGAAGATCGAGTCTGCAATGTGACGCGCGCGCCAGAGCAGATAACCTGGCCGTTGATAGAGGGGACTCGTGAGCTTGTATTTCTTCGCGGCGCGATCGGTTTCAGAAGCGCTTTCTTGCAGACCAATTGTATGAGTTCAGTCCCTGCCTCGGACTTCTTCGCTGACCCGGGGTTTGCGCAGTCGCCATTTCTTCGTTCTCCTTGCAGTCGGCCGCCCCTGCTCGTCGATGGGTGCGCTTATTAGAATGCGCGGGACGCGCCCTTTCATCCCATCACTGGGAGGCAATGCAATTCGCCCGCCTCGGGACCAACGTACGCATGATACGTATGGCCGACGAGCACGGGGATTCCAAATCTGCGCGTACTCTATATCGAAACCTCGGCGCCGGAAATCCTTTGCTTATTGACAACAATTGCACGTGCACCGGATTTTTCCATGAGGGGATATATGCGTATAAATAGGGTTACATATGCCCATTTATCTTGACACGGCAGGGAGCGATTGCTAAAAACAGGCGGGCGGGTTTGGGTCTTGAATAGGACTGTTACGAAGTGCGTTGTGGCACGCGCCAAATTCGGGCGAATCGCGGCGAACCGCAAAACAATCCTTTGCGCGTCTTACAGCTCCGTGAATTCGCCGTCGTTAGGACAGCCGCGGATTTTCGCGCATGGGTGGGGAAATTAGATCGACCAATTGGGGCGCCCGGCAATGAACGCGCAATCATCCGGCACGGCCGCGCTTGCGCTAACGTAACCGACTGTCAGGCGGTACAAGCGTTACGACCAACAAGCATATGTATACATGAAACATGGATATGTATGCAATTTGTTCTTGACAGCCATGGAGAACCGATAGTAGAAGCAACGCGGTGGATCACGATTCTCACGTAATCGCAACGTGATCAGGGTGATCCGCAGTAGGTGGTAACCGCAGGAAAACCGCGGTGCCACAAGCCGCCCATGTTATGCAGTGACCATTGTACGCAGTTTAGAAACAAAACCCGCGACGAGTCGTGGGGGGTGAGTGAGATCGGCCGAATTGGGGGAGCTACCAATGAATTCACGATTGTCTAAAGCTGGCTTTGTGTCTGCGCTCGTCCTTTGCCTCGCAGTGCTGTTCACTTTCGCGCCTGCTTCACTCGCGCAAACCGCCAGCACCGGCGCATTGACCGGTACCGTCACCGACCCGTCCGGCGGCGTCGTCGTCGGCGCTGCCGTTACCGCTACGAACAACGGCACGGGCCAGTCGCGCACTTCAACGACTGATAGCTCCGGCACGTACAAATTCTCGCTGCTGAATCCCGGCAGCTATTCCATAAAGTTTTCCGCGAATGGATTCAAGACCTCCACGGTGCCGTCGGTGACCGTCAGTGTCACGGAAACTCCTGTGCTGGACCAGAAGCTCGAGGTCGGCGGACAGTCCATCCAGGTCACCGTTGAATCCACCACCGAGGCCGTTCAAACCCAGAACGCGGCGAATGGCGCACTGGTGACGGGGGACGAAATCACTTCGTTGCCTCTCGTTTCGCGTAATTACACCCAAATCGTCAGCCTCTCGCCGGGTGTGGTGGCCAACGCCGCCACTGCGTCGGGAATCGGAAACGGAACCGTGGACGTAAGCGCGAACGGCATGAAAGCCAACCAGAACAACTACTCAATGGACGGCGCTTCGGTTGTCAACTACGTCAGCGGCATGGCTGGCCAGGAAGGCAGTTTCCCCGGAATCGCCATTCCCAACCCGGATGCGATTCAGGAATTCAAGGTACAGACATCCCAATATGACGCGAGTTCCGGCCGGAACCCGGGCGCCAATGTGGACGTGGTCACCAAAACGGGAACCAACCAGTTCCACGGCGCCGTCTGGGAATTCAATCGCAACAACTTTTTCAACGGGAATGATTTTTTCTATAAGAGGAGCGAAGAACGGCAGGACCTTCCCAACACGCCGCAAACCCTGAAGCAGAATACGTACGGATTTGCGGTTGGCGGCCCCATCAAGAAGGACAAATTATTCTTCTTTGGTTCGTACCAGGGCCTCCGCCAGCTGAATGGCATCGGCACGAGCGGTTTCGCGGCCGGTTATTCGCCCAACGTGCAGCTCTTGCCTTGGAATGACTACGCGGATGCCGCTAGCGGCGTATGCAGCGACCTGCGTTGTACGAACAACATACCCGCCTACAAAGCCTATCTCGCAAACGCATTTGCCGGCCAGTCAGGATTCATTAATTTCGCGGGTTTTGACGGCACGGGCACGCAAATTAAGCCGTGCACCGAATCTACCTGCAACAGCACCAACATCACCAACACGGCAGTCGCAATGTTGCAACTGCCGGGAGTGATCAAAGGAGGCTTTAACAACGGCTTCTATTTTCCCAGCAGCGGTCCGGGCAGTATCTGCGGCGTAGGCAACCCGACGGCGGACCCCCCGATCCCTGCCGGGAGCGCCAAGGCCTGCCCCGTCACCGCCATCTCGGATCCGACGTACGCCAGAGAAGACCAGTACATCATCAACAGCCAGTACGTGATCAACCCGAAGCACACGTTCTACGAGCGCTACATGTACCAGCGAGATCCCGAATTCGAGCCGTTCAACTGCTTTATTCTCGCCGGCAATTGTAATCCTGGCGCTCCGGTTGACGCGTTTTACGGCAATCATGTGGCATCGCTCGAGTTGCAATCGGTTCTGACGCCTAACTTCGTCAACCAGGCGCGCGTTTCGTATCACCGTGATGTCGAGAACAACACCGACCCGAATATCGCTCTGAATTCCTGCTCGCTTCCGAACGGGAACTCCATCATTCCGCTCGTGAACAACGGCGCTCCTTGCAGCGCGCCACCGAACTCCCTTGCAAAGCAGTTCCCGGAAATGCTCGTTCCTCCAATGCTGGACATCGTGGGCGCTGGCGGCCTGCCGTGGAGCCAGGGCGGAAACTTCTCCATGATCTCCACCAACTTCATAAATACCTACCAGGCGAGTGACCAAATCTCATGGAGCCATGGGATTCAGACTCTTCGAGCAGGTTTCGAAGTGGATCGAGTGTTGTACAACAACACCATTCCGGCTTCAGGTCGAGGCGAACTGCTCATGTGGTCCACGGGCGATTTCCTGACCAGCAGCGCGGGACCGGCGATCGACGGCACGCCAGTTACCCCAACTGGCGGTATCTTCCTTGGGTTCGGCCTGAAGGGCCCGCTAACACACTATAACCGCGTCAATGAGTTCAACTGGTACGTTCAGGACGACATCAAAGTGAGCCCGAAGCTTACTGTGAACGTGGGCGTCCGCTGGGAGTTTGCGGGCTTCCCGAATGACAAGAGCGGCCAGTTCTCGAACGATTGGGGCTCACTAATTTCGCAACTCAATACAGGTTCTGCCTTGGCAGCATTGGGGCCGGCAGAACCGGGAGTTGTAGGCTCAGTTCCCGTGGGAACCCTGCAGGGATTTGTAGTTCCGTCGAACTACGACAAGACGTACGGCTTGACTTCACCATCGGGCGCATCGGGTGTGCTGGTGAACAGTAACAAGACCCTGGTCCCGGGGACTCCTTTGAATGACTTCGCTCCCCGCCTGGGAGTAGCATGGCAGCCGTTCGGGCACAACTTTGTGGTCCGCGCCGGTTACGGCTGGTTCTTTGACACCATCTACGGCAATCTACTGATCGACAACCAGCTGAATCTGCCTCCCTATTCCGGAGCGGGATCTGGACCGTCACCCCAGAGCAATTCCAACGTCCTTCACACACCATGGGCGGCCGGCGTCGGCCCGCTGGGATGGACACCGCGCTATATGTATGCGGCGCCGATTGATTCGAACGGCGCAA
Organism: uncultured Acidobacteriota bacterium; assembly: GCA_963701865.1. Classification (GTDB taxonomy): domain Bacteria; phylum Acidobacteriota; class Terriglobia; order Acidiferrales; family UBA7541; genus Palsa-295. Next base: position 52,657 of record CAVPBO010000002.1, on the reverse strand, counting down.
TTTGTCCGGCCGGTATCTGCTCGTCCGGTTTGGGATACACGTCGGATGCGCCCCGGTTGGCTGGCCGCCTGCCTCTCATACAACAGTACAATCTCGATCTGCAGTACGAGTTTGCGCACGGTTGGGTTGCGGACGTCGGCTACGTCGGAAGCCATGGCATTCACCTCTACGACTGGTCGAGGAACGTCAACGTCGCCAAGCTTGTTTCGGGAGCTCCAGACAATCCGACCGCCGCATCCGGAATTCAGAATTTGAACATGGTCGCTTCCTCGTTACCGTACAACGATCCTGGGAATCCGGATCCAATCACGACTAACACGCTAGGTACGACCACGTCGAACGTGAACGAGCGTGTAGGCTACCTTGGGTTCGCGCCGGGCGGTGTCGCGGAGACCGATACGATTGGCGATTCGCTCTACAACAGCCTGCAGGCCCAGCTCAAGCATCAGTTCGGACATGGCTTGCTATTACAGGTTGCTTATACCTGGAGCAAGGAACTGACAAACATCAACACTTCAGCGGCTGGCAGCGGCATTCAGCCGCCTGGGCAAGTGGTTTTCGGAGCTGCCAACAGCAATAACCCGCTTGACCTGCATCAGCAATATGGGCTTGCTTCATTCAACCGGTCGCAGCGGGTGGTGATCAGTTACGTATATAGTCTTCCTTATAACAAGACTGAAGGCCTTAGCGGCAAACTCTTGAGCGGATGGAGCATTTCTGGAGTTACCGAGATCCAGAACGGTCTGCCATTCTGGGTCGTGGACACCGGAGGAGGGTCCATCTATGGCGGGGTAGGAGGTTCGAGAGCTGCGCTCGCGGATCCAGTCAACTGCAACCCGGTCACCGGAAACTGCAAATCGGGGATTCCACTTGCTACGTCCGGCAGCAACACATCTCGCGCCGATTCTCCTGACGGCAATTTCTGGGTTAACCCGAACGCGTTTATCGCTCTATCGCCAACCTACACCGTGTCTCCGACACTGCCGTTTGTGCCGCTTCCTGCGAGTTCGCCCTACTGCATCGGAGGCACGCCGAACCCCGGTGGCAATCCGAATGCGCCTTGCGGGGCTGATCCTAATCCGTTCGCGCCAACTTTCCCGGAAGGAGCTACCTTCGCCGATGCTGGCACTGGCTACGGCAATACGGCAATCGGATCGATTACTGGACCGGGACAGTTTAATTTCAACATGTCTCTGATCAAGACGACGAAGATCTGGGAGCACGGCACGCTGGAATTCCACCTGGATGCGTTCAACGTCTTCAACCACTCTCAATTCAATCCGCCGTACGGCAATGACGTCAACACGCCAGCCACTTTCGGCCAGATCACCTCGACTTCGGTGACGCCGCGCGTGATGCAGTTCGGTTTGAAGTACCTCTTCTAGGCGCAGGTCCGGCCCGGACGAGACAGCCAAAAACGGCCCTTCCCGGCGACGGGGAGGGCCGTTTTTTTAAAATCTCGGCATTGCCGCGTTGTGCGCTGCATTAAGCGCGATCTGGCAGGCTTCCGCGGCGCATGCTAGAATGTACCTGCGTTTGTTGCTCCCGCAAATCCTGCTTTGGAGTTCACCGGGGCTGCAAGACCGCGCGTGCTGCCCGTTCCGTTTGGCCGCAGGGATGCCGTAAAACTCATTATGACGACACCGGTTCGCAATATCGCCATCATCGCCCATGTTGACCATGGGAAGACGACGCTCGTGGACGCGATGCTGCGCCAGAGCGGAATTTTTCGCGCGAACGAAGAACTCGTCACGCGCGTGATGGATTCAAACGATCTGGAACGCGAGCGCGGCATTACGATTCTGGCGAAAAATACGGCGATCACGTATCGCGACACGAAAATCAATATCGTGGACACGCCCGGCCACAGCGACTTCGGCGGCGAAGTGGAACGCGCGCTGCGCATGGTGGATGGAGTGCTCGTCCTTGTGGATGCGAGCGAAGGCCCGCTGCCCCAGACTCGCTACGTCCTGCAGAAGGCGCTCGCCGCCAAGCTTCAGCCGATCATGGTGCTGAACAAAATCGACCGGCCCGACGCTCGCCCTGCCGCGGTACTTGACGAAATCTACGATCTATTTATTGATCTCGACGCCACCGAAGACCAGCTCGATTTTCCAGTTCTCTACACTAACGCGAAAACAGGCGTGGCCCACCGCACGGTCGGCGACGATTCGACCACGCTGCAACCGCTGTTCGAGCAGATCGTCACTTCGATTCCTCCCCCGGCGGGCGATCCCGAGGCAGTATTGCAGATTCAGGTCACCAATCTCGATTACAGCGATTTTCTCGGACGCCTCGCAATCGCGCGCGTGTTTCAGGGCACGCTGAAGCGCGGGACGGAAGTAGCGATTTCGAAATTGGATGGGACGATTCAGCCGACCAAAATTACGAAGCTGTTCACGTTTCGCGGCCTCGATCGCGACGAAGCCGAGCAGGTCGAAGCCGGAGATATCGTAGCCATCGCAGGCGTCGAAGGAATTCAGATCGGCGAGAGCATCACCGATCTTGCAAACCCCATGCCGCTCGAGCCGCTGTTGATTGACGAGCCGACGCTCACGATGGTGTTCACGATCAATACGTCACCGTTTGCCGGACGCGAAGGGCAATACGTGACCTCGCGGGATCTGCGCGCGCGTCTGGAAAAAGAACTGCTGACTAACGTGTCCCTGCGCGTAGAAGACACCGGCGCGACGGATGCGTTTCGCGTTCTGGGCCGCGGCGAACTCCAACTCGCGATTCTGATCGAGACGATGCGCCGCGAAGGCTACGAGCTGATGGTTGGCAAGCCGGAAATCGTGGTGCGCAACGAAAACGGCCGCCGCACCGAGCCGCTCGAATTGCTAATCGTGGATTGCCCGGAAACGTTCATCGGCATCGTGATGGAATTGCTCGGGAGCCGCCGCGGCGAAATGAAAAAAATGGTGAACCATCATTCGGGCCGCGTGCGGATGGAGTTCAGCATTCCTTCGCGCGGGTTGATCGGCCTGCGCAGCCAGTTGCTCACGGACACTCGCGGCACAGCGCTGATCCACTCCCTGCTTGAAGGCTGGACGGATTACGCGGGCGACATGGCCATGCGTCCGACGGGCGCGCTGGTGTGCGATCGGGCGGGAGTTTCCGTGGCCTACGCGATCTGGGGCATCCAGGAGCGCGGCGAGATGTTCGTCGGGCCGGGCATCGAAGTTTATGAAGGAATGGTCGTCGGAGAAAACGCACGCGAAGACGACATGAACGTGAACATTACCAAGGAAAAGAAGCAGACGAATATGCGTTCGTCTTCCGCCGACGAAGCCATCCGCATTATTCCCCCGCGCGAGATGACTCTCGAAAAAGCCATCGAGTTTATTGCCGACGACGAATACGTTGAGGTCACCCCGAAATCCATTCGCCTCCGCAAGAAAGTTCTCGACGCCAAGAAACGCCCCAAGCGCTGGCAGGAAATCCGCGCCAGCGTGGACGCTTCCTCGTAGCGAGAAGTTGTCGACTTTTCCGGTTTCTGTCCTCAAATTTCCAACTGTATATTCCAAGTCGGCGAGTGGTCGATCTGTGTCGATTAGGCTTGTGCGCCGATGAGTGTTTTCAGAGAGTTCCGGGGGTTTCTAATCGCCAGTGTTTCGGTTAGAAAATCGCGATCGGCGATTAATCGAGCGCGGCTGACGTTGAAAAAGTGTGACACTTTGTCAGGTGCGCTTTCGTTTGTTTTGTATGAGATACGGGGAAAATTACTCGGCATGGTGTGTCACTTGATTTCGGTGGTGCGCCCCCACGAAAAAACGCCGCTCGGGCAGGTGCTAGGCCACAAATCCGGAGATTGGCGGTCGCGCGGTGGGTTGGTCGGAGAGGCCCTTCGGTTCCGGTCGGTCGCTCGGGATGCTGATCGATTTCCAAGGCTCGACTTACCGTCGACCTGGGAACCCTTTTTATCGGATCGTCATTTGTCAAAGAGCGCGCGACTCCCGTCGAGAGAGCGGTCAGCGCCGGTCAAATACCCGCGTCTTTTCCTTCCGCGCGCTGACAATTCACGCTAGCACAGTGTAAGCACATGGAAACCTGTCCGTCCGTTCAACGGAGGGACAAGAACCAGTACCCTGTACATTTTCGCTTTACTTCCCTATTGCTTTCCCATAGGACTTATGACATCGTGCCTATGGGTATCCCATAGGAGCGCGGCCGAAATGGTGAACGACAAAACGGATGTGTGGCAGGGAACGCTGGCTCTGATGGTGCTGAAGACGCTGGAAGCGATGGGCGCGATGCACGGCTACGGGATCGCGCGGCGCATCGAGCAGACGAGCGGCGATTTGCTGTCGGTGAACTACGGAACGCTCTACCCCGCACTGCTGAAGCTCGAACAGGAAGGCTTTATCGCATCGGAATGGGGCGTCTCGAACAACAACCGCAAGGCGAAATTCTACAAACTCACGCGCGCTGGGAAAAAGCAGCTTGAAAAAGAAGCGCGCGAATGGGAACAGGCCGCGGCCATCGTGGCGCGATTCCTCACGCCGAGAGAAGCAGAGCGATGAGCGCGGTGCGGGTGTGGTTCGCGAGACTTGGCGGGCTATTTGGCAAGGAACGGCGCGACCGCGAGTTGGCTGAGGAGCTTGAAAGCCACGTCCAGATGCACATCGAGGACAATCTCCGCTCCGGCATGGCGCCGGAAGAGGCGCGGCGGCAGGCGGTCCTGAAGCTGGGTGGAATCGAGCAGACGAAAGAGAGCTATCGCGAGCGGCGTGGGCTGGCCTGGCTCGAAAGCCTATTGCAAGATGTTCGCTTCGGCCTGCGCATGCTGCGCAAGAATCCCGGGTTCACGACCGTCGCTGTCCTCATCCTCGCCCTCGGCATCGGCGCCAATACAGCAATTTTCTCTCTGACGGACCAAGTGCTACTGCGCGCTCTTCCGGTGCGAAATCCGGACCAGCTCGCAATCCTGCGCGCCCCTGGCTACAAAACAGGACACGTGTCTTCGGGTGGTGACGACGCGGCATCGTTCTCCTACCCCATGTACAAGGACCTGCGCGATCGCGCGCCGGCATTTTCGGGGCTGTTGGCCCGATATGGGTTGTCGCTAAACGCCGCCGCGAATGGCGAGACAGATCGAGCTGTGGGTGAACTCATTTCAGGAAATTACTTCGAAGTGCTGGGCGTAAAGCCAGCTCTGGGGCGCGTGCTTTCGCCCGACGACGAAACTGCGCCGGGAGCAAATCCCGTTGCCGTGCTGAGCTATGGTTATTGGACGCGGCACTTCGGAAGTGACACGGGAATCGTGAACAAGCCACTCACATTGAATGGGGCCTCGCTCACCGTGGTCGGAGTGGCGCAGGCGGGCTTCAGCGGAGTTCAGATCGGACGCTCGACCGACGTCTTCATTCCAGTGACGATGAAGGCACTGTTGACACCTGGTTGGGACGGCCTCGCGGCACCAGATGACGCTTGGCTGGATATCATCGGGCGACTCAAGGCCGGATTCACTCCGCGAACCGCCGAAGCGGCGAATGCTCCGACCTTTCATGCGATTGAGGAATCGGAACTCCCTTTTCTGAAAATGCAACCGGGGGGCAGGGAAGAGCAAGAATACCTGGCGAGGCGGATTGAGCTCACGACCGGCGCGCATGGACGTCCGATCATCCAGTCCACTGCGGCAACGCCTCTTCTGGCGCTGCAGGCCATGGTCGGGCTGATCCTGCTGATCGTGTGCGCGAACCTAGCAGGCTTGCTGGTAGCGCGGGGCGAGGCGCGGCAGCGCGAAATGGCGGTGCGGCTTGCACTTGGGGCAGCGCACTTGCGCCTAGTTCGGCAACTGCTCACGGAAAGTTTGTTGCTGGCGCTCGCCGGAGGCGCTGCCGGGGCGCTGTTCGCCGTGTGGGCGCTGGAGGCCCTAGCAGGATCGCTGCGAGAGGGTTTCGGTGTGATGGGCCTCGAAATGCGGCTCGACGGACGAGTTTTTGCATTCACCGTCGCCACGTCATTCTTGACCGTGACTCTCTTTGGCCTGGGACCGGCGCTGAGGGCAACACGGACAAACCTGCAAGCAACGCTGAAGTCCCGAGGCGCCAGCGTTTCCAGCGGAAAATTCGGCGTGCAATTGAGAAAAGTGCTGATGGTCTCGCAAGTTGCGCTCTCGGCGATTCTGCTTGTGTCAGCAGGTTACTTTGCGCGAAGCCTAGCCAATCTCGAGCGGCAGGATTTGGGCGTGCGGGTCGATCACGTAGTGCAATTTTCGATTGCGCCATTCCTGAATCGCTACACTCCGCGAGAAACCGTCGCTCTATTCGACCAATTGAGGCAAGCCATCGTGGCTCTACCCGGCGTTCGCGGCGTCGGCGTCGCCACGGTACCGCTATTTCAGGATGCTGATTGGAGCAGTAACGTCACCGTACCGGGCTACGCGCCCGACGAAGACGCGTACGCATTTAGAAACGCCGTGGGACCTGGCTATTTTTCAGCCATGGGAATTCCTCTGCTGGCCGGGCGCGAGTTTCGCGACGGCGACACAGCGACGAGTCCGAAGGTCGTAGTCATCAACCAAGAAATGGCCCACAGATATTTTGCCGGACGCAACCCGATTGGGACGCACATCCTATGGGGACACCACAGCAGCGTTCAGCCCGACATCGAGATCGTGGGAGTGGTGCAAAACAGCAAACATGATGACCTTCGCGATAGAACCCATCCATTCGTTTACGAGCCGTATGCCCAAAGTGTCAGTGTAGAGCCTGCAACGTTCTACGTGCGCACGAATCGAGCCCCCTTGGCCTTGGCGGAAACTCTGCGGAGAATGGTGCGGGCATTCGATTCGAATTTGCCGGTTTTTGGCGAGAGGACGCTTCAGGAACAGGCCGACCTGTCCATCTACCCGGACCGGCTTCTGACGTTCTTCTCGCTTTGTTTCGGGTCGCTGGCGGCCCTGCTGGCGGCGACTGGCCTTTATGGTGTGCTCGTCTATATGGTCGCGCAGCGAACGCCGGAAATCGGAATTCGCATCGCGCTCGGCGCCAGCCGGCGAGATATCGCATCGCTGATTCTGCGCGACGTGCTGTGGATCTCAGCGACCGGGCTGGGCATCGGTCTCGTTGCCGCGTTCGCCTTTGGCATGCTGATCCAATCGCGGCTTTACGGAGTGAAAGCCAGTGATCCTCTTGTTTTCTTTGCTGCCGCGCTGCTAGTTGCAGGAGTGGCGTCTCTTGCAGCATGGCTGCCTATACAGCGGGTGATGCGTGTGGAGCCGATGGTGGCGCTGCGGTACGAGTAAAACAGTGACGAGAGACTAGCGGTGAGTGCTTAGGGACATGGACATAGCGAGACCCGAGGACAGGAAACGGACGCGAACGCGGCGACTAATCTATGCCGGACTGGGACTCCTGCTCGCTGCGGTGATTACGATCGCGCTGGCGCGGCTGAAGCCGGCGGCGCCGAGCGTGGACCGCACTGCGGTGTGGACGGACACGGTGAAGCGCGGACCGATGATGCTGGAAGTGCGCGGGCTGGGAACGCTGGTGCCGGAAACGACCTGGACTGTGCCGGCGGCGACGGAAGGAAGAGTGGCAAAACGCTATCTGCTGCCCGGAACTCCGGTGAAGGCGGACACGGTGATTCTTGATCTAACCAATCCGCAATTGGAACAAGAAACGCTGGACGCGGAGTATCAATTGAAGGGCGCGGAGGCGTCGGTCGAACAAACGAAGGCGCAACTGCAGAATCAGTTGATGGACAAGAGAACGCAGGCGGCGTCGATTTCTTCGCAATACCGCACGGCGGAGATGCAAAAAGACGCGAAGGAGCAGCTGCTGAAAAATGGTCTGGCTGCCACGCTGGACGTGAAAACAGCGGAGGTGCAGGGCGAGGAACTGGAGAAACAGAACGATCTGGCGCAGAAGGAAGTGGAAACGTTCGCAAACTCAATTGACGCGCAACTGGCGGTGCAGCAGGCGACTGTCGATCAGAAGCAGGCGCTCTATCAATTGAAGAAATCGCAGCTCGACGAATTGCATGTCAGGCCGGGCATCGACGGAGTGTTGCAGGAACTGGATGTGGACGTGGGGCAACAAGTAGCGCAGGGAACCGTGTTGCTGAAGGTGGCGCAGCCGACACAGCTGAAAGCCGCGCTGCAGATTGCCGAGACGCAGGCAAAAGATCTGACGATCGGACAGAAAGCGTCCATCGACACGCACAATGGGCTGATTCCGGGGCACGTGATCCGGATCGATCCGGCCGTGTTGAATGGAACGCGCACAGTGGACGTCAAGTTGGATGGGGCGCTGCCTCCAGGCGCGGTACCGCAACTGAGCGTCGAGGGCACGATTGAAATCGAGGATCTGAGGGATGTTCTGTACGTCGGCCGGCCGGTGCACGGCGACGCGGAAAGCACGATTGGACTATTCAAGCTTGTGGATGGCGGCAAGGAGGCGATGCGTGTTTCCGTGGTGTTGGGGCGTGCGTCTGTGAACACGGTGGAAATACGGAAGGGATTAGAGATCGGCGACAATGTGATTCTGTCGGACATGTCGGCTTCGGACAATTTCGACCGAGTACAACTGAAATGACCAACGTCGGCTGCCTTGCCGCGGCTATTGCAAGGAAGGAGCAAGAAATGGACGTGACGGCGCAGCCATTGATTCGCCTCGAAGGCGTCACCAAAGTGTTTCATGCACGATGAAGTCGAAACGCATGCTCTGAGCGACGTGCACCTTGAAATCACGAGCGGCGAGTTTGTTTCCATCGCTGGTCCCTCGGGCTGCGGAAAATCCACGCTGCTTTCCATTCTCGGCCTGCTCGATTCTCCGACGCGAAGGTAGCTACTGGATTCATGCGGACGCCGTGGAGAATCTTTCTCTCGCGGAGCGCACGCGCATTCGCAATCGAGAGATCGGATTCATTTTTCAGGCGTTCAATCTGATCGGCGATCTCACCGTTTCTGAAAACGTCGAACTTGCCGCTGACGTACCGAAGCATGGGCGCTGCGGAACGGAAACGGCGTGTTCAGGAAGTGCTCGAGCGCATCGGCATGGCGCACCGCGCAAAGCACTACCCCGCGCAGCTTTCCGGCGGCCAGCAGCAGCGCGTGGCAGTGGCGCGAGCGCTGGCGGGCCAGCCCTCGATTCTGCTCGCGGACGAGCCTACGGGAAATTTGGATTCGAAAAACAGCGAAGCGGTGATGGAGCTGCTTGCGTCAGTTGCACGGTGAGGGCGCAACAATCTGCATGGTTACCCACGACCCTCGGTATGCTGAATCCGCCGATCGCACGATTCATTTGTTGGACGGGCGTGTCGCCGGTTAAGAGGTGGGCGTGCGAGACCCGTGCGTGTATTAGGGGGTAGTCGGGTCTCGCACGTAACGAGGAATTAACTCACGCCGCCACTGAGGCAATAAAGATTCCAAACCGGATGACTGCAGGAGACTGATTGCAGGGCTGTTATTCCAGCGGCTTATCCGCGGGGCGAGTAAAATTTGCAGAACTGCGTAGGGAACACGCGCCGGGCGGGCGCGTTCCTACCCCCCGGCAACGATTGCGTCCGCCTCGATCTCAACGAGCATGTTTGGGGCGATCAGGCGGCTGACCTCAACCATCGCAGTTACCGGGCGAATCGTCCCGAAGACTTCGCCGTGCGCGCGGCCGATCTTTTCCCAGTCCGCGATATGCGTGACGAACAGGCGCGTCCGCACCACGTCGGTCAACTTCGCGCCGGCCTTCTCGAGTGCCGATTCGATGTTACGCAGGGCCTGGATCGTTTGCGCGTAGGGATCGCCCACGCCGACGATCTGGCCTTCGTCGCCAGTGGCCGTCGTGCCCGAAACGAAAATGTGCGGACCTACGCGCACCGCCCGCGAATAGCCGATAATCGGCTCCCAAGGCGCGCCGGACGAAATGTTCTTCCGTTCCATGATTCCTCCTGTTGGCATTACGGATCGAAGCGGGCGCGCAAATCGAGCGGCACGATCGGACACAAATCGTTGCGCTTGCCGAATACACGATAACGAATTCGCGCGATGAAATCATAGACCACGTCACGCAACGGCCGCGGAATCACTGCAATGATACCAGCCAGAATCCGCCAGCCGCCGCCCAGTCGCCGCAGAATGTGAACGAACGCATTCGAGCGCACGAGCAGGGTTCCGTCGTCAGTGAGCACGACGACGCTATCGGGCAGTTCCGCACGCGCGGCTGGCGGGAACCCGCGATTGAAATGTGGCGCCCTGCAGAGGAGCGAAGCGGAACGCGCTGCCCGAGTGGTCGTGCTTTAGGACAAACTTGACCGCGCCATGGCACAGCCCACAGTGGCCATCGTAGAAAAGGATTTCGGCGTTTGAGGCGACTGGTGACATGCTCGGAAAAGCATAGCACGCCGTGCCGGCGTCGTTGCCGCACGCAACCAAGGGCACGACGGAAACTGCTGCTGGACAGCCATTCGTGAAGCCTCTAATCTACTCGCTAGCCGGAAATTTTTCAGGAGAAACGCTCCCTCGTGAAGTGCAATAACATTCTCGACGCCATCGGCCACACCCCCCTCATCCGGCTGAATCGCGTGACCAAGGATTTGCCCGCCGAGGTGTACGTGAAGGCGGACTACCTCAATCCCGGCGGCTCGATGAAGGACCGCATCGCCGTCTGGATGATTGACGAAGCCGAGCGCAAGGGCCTGTTGAGGCCCGGCGGAACGATTGTCGAAGGGACCTCTGGCAACACGGGCATGGGGCTCGCGCTGGTCGCCGCGGTGCGAGGATACAAAGTCGTCTTCACGATCACCGACAAGCAATCGCGCGAAAAAATCAACATGCTGAAAGCGTTCGGCGCCGAAGTGATTGTATGCCCCACGGCGGTCGAGCCGGAAGATCCGCGCAGCTATTATTCCGTGGCGAAAAAACTGGCGCGCGAAATTCCCAACGCGTACTACCCGAATCAATACGAGAATCCCGCGAATCCGGAGGCCCACTATCGCACCACCGGCCCGGAAATCTGGAAAGATACCGAAGGAAAAATCACGCATTTTGTCTGCGGCCTGGGAACGGGCGGCACGGCCACCGGCGTGGGACGCTTCCTCAAGGAACAGAATCCGAAAGTGAAAGTCATCGGCGTGGATCCGCACGGCTCGCTCTATTACGAATATTGGAAGACGGGCAACATCGGCAAGGCGCGCACCTACGTGGTGGAAGGAATCGGCGAAGACATTCTGCCGGCGACGATGGATTTCTCGGTGCTGGACGACGTGATGCAGGTGAACGACGAAGAATGCTTCCTGTGGGCGCGGCGGCTCGCGAAACGCGAGGGTATTTTCACCGGCGGCTCCGGCGGCGGCTGCGTTTCCGCGGCGCTGCGCGTGGCCAAGGATTGCCGCAAGGGCGATCTCGTCGTTGCGTTTCTGCCGGACTCCGGCAGCCGCTACCTGAGCAAAATATATAATGATGGCTGGATGCGCGAGCTCGGCTACGCGGATACGGAAGTGACGCTCACGGCAGCCGACGTGATTCGCGTGAAGCGGCAGAACGGCAAGACGCGCGATCTGATGTTCGTCGGACCCAATCGCACCGTTTTTCAGGCGCTGCAGACGATGCAGCAGCAGGATATTTCGCAGATTCCCGTCTTCGAGGATGATCGCTCCATCGGAACCATGTTCGAGGACAAGATTCTGAATCTCGCGCTGCAGGGGAAAGACCTGCGCAAGCTGATTGTCCGCGAAGTGATGGGCCCGGCGCTGCCGCAGGTGCCTTCTAATGCGCCGGTCGAGCGCGTCACCCATCTGCTCAGCCACGAAAGCCCGGCGGTCTTCGTCGAAATGGAAACGGGAAATCTCGAAGTACTCACGAAGTTCGACTTGATGGACACGATCGCGGGCCTGGTAGGGCAAAAGCGCTAAGTACCAGCCGATTGGCTCCCGGCCGGCAAATCCCAAATCTCCTTGACACCCCCTTCACCCTTGTGATATTTCCCGAGTACCTAATCCGGTAGCGGTCGTTGTATGCTGTAGTCCGTTTCGCCGGGTAATGATTTGTCGCGCAGCGTACTTGGGGTGCGCGGTCGACAAATGTGAATAGTTTTACGGTGGGTTTAAAATTTTGGGGGGTGGTCATGATTAAGCAATTTGTAGGTTCGAATTTCGCATGCTCGTTTTTGGTTTGCCTCGCGGTGCTCTTCCTTTGCGTGTCACCTCGTCTCGGCTCAATCTGGCACGACCGGCGGGCTGACGGGAACGGTCACTGATCCATCCGGCGGCGTCATTGTCGGCGCCACCGTCACCGCGACCAATCTTGGCACTGGCCAGGAGCGTTCGGTCACCACCGACGCGAGCGGCGCGTACAAGTTCTCGCTGCTTGCAGCGCAGGCAACTACTCGCTTAAGTTCTCCGCTTCGGGCTTTAAGACCTCCGCAAGTTCCGTCGGTTACCGTGAACATCACGGAAACCCCGGTGCTGAATCAAAAGCTCGAGGTCGGAGCGCAAACCGAGCAAGTAACCGTCGAATCCACTACCGAGACAATCCAGACGCAGAACGCCACGGTCGGCAGCGCTGGTCGGAGCGAAGGAAGTAACCGACCTGCCGCTCAGCTCGCGCAACTATACGCAGATCATTGACCTTTCACCGGGCGTCGTCGCGAACGTCGCCAGCGCCGCTGCGGTGGGCAATGGCACGCAGGATATCAACGTAAACGGAATGGGTTCCGACCAGAACAACTACATGATGGACGGCGCCACGGTCACGAACTACGGCAGCGGCGGCGGGGCGCAGTCCGGCAACTTCCCCGGAATCGGCATTCCGAATCCGGACTCGATTCAGGAGTTCAAGATTCAGACGTCGCAATACGACGCGGAATATGGCCGGAACCCCGGCGCCAGCGTCAACGTCGTCACCAAGGGCGGCACGCAACAATTTCCACGGCGCCGCATGGGAATTTTTCCGGAACAGCGCCCTGGACGCAAACGACATCTTCAATCACCAGAGCTAAGCCGATGAACGCGAACGCTCGGCCAGCGCAAACAAACCGGAAACTTGAATGAAAACATGTTCGGCGGCACGATCGGCGGCCCAATCAAGAAAGACAAGCTGTTCTTCTTCGGCTCGTATCAGGGATTCCGCCAGCTGAACGCGGTCGGCACCAACGGCTTCGCTACCGGTCTCAGCACTGGACTCAATTCCTGCCCTTCACGCTAGCCGCGATCGGGACCCGCGGCGAAGATGAGAGCCGGCTACTATTCCCACGAACTACGTCTGCCGGAGCTGCGCCGTGCAACTACCGACGTACCGGGCATTATCTGGGATGCGCGTTTGCGGAGGTCTCTGTCTACTCTCAGTCCTTCGGCGCTTGGGAACCGGGTTCCAGTAGCTGCGAATGGTTCGAACATCAACCAAGTCGCGATCAATATCCTTCAGCTTGCCGGACCCAAGGGCGGCTTCAACCAAGGTTTCTATTTCCCGGTGCGCCCGTTACCGATAATCGGTGCCGTCTCGACCGAACTCGCATTGTCCTTCGCTCGAACCGACTCGCGCAAACGAGGATCAGTACCTGGCCAACTTCGATTACGTGATTTCGAGCAAGAACACGCTTTCGGAACGGTTCTTCACTCCAAGGATCCGCAGGTCCAGTCCTTTGTTTGCCTTGGCGGGCATTGGGTCCCTGCGTGAATAGCTGCGCTCCGGGCGCGCCGGAAGACGTTGATTACACGGCCGACAGCGGAGTGCTTAAGCTGACGACCGTGGCGACTAGTAACTTCGTCAACGAAGGCATTGTTCTCATTCCAGCGAGCCACCACGGGCGCCGCCCGGGTAATTACATAACCGCTTGCGCCGTGGGAATCACTCCGCCGCTTGCCAATCGGCGATTGCGCCAACATTGCCAGCTCAACAATCTAAACCCGATACCAGTTGCAGATTCCGACGCTTTCGATCTTGCCGGCCTTCCGACTTATCTCGCGGACGGCGCACACCGGTTCTCACAGGGCCCGCTGAACACGGGCGGGAACTTCTTCGCTTCGGCCACCAACTTCTTCAACACCTTTCAGGGACAAGGACCAGATTTCCTGGAACCACGGCAAGCACGCGATTCGCGCAGGAGGTGAATTGGATCGAATCCAGTACAACTGGACGCTGCCGGGAAGAGGCGGTCTGATTTATCCGACGCGTGGCCGACTTCCTGACTAGTTCAAGCGGCGACCCAGCACCGGCACGGCAGCGGCTCCGGATGGAATTCTCGTCAATTTCTATGGACTCCTCAACGAACGGCAACACGCACGACCAGCGAACAAATGAGTTCTCCGCGTTCGCGGCAAGACGACATCAAGGTAACCAGCAAGCTCACCGTGAATCTGGGCCTTCGGTGGGAATACGATGGATATCCCTCCGATGCACGGGTCTGTTCACCAACGTTTGGACCAGCCAGCTTCTCCAGGAGAACACGGGTTCTTTCTTCCTGGGCGACGAGGTCACCAATGGTCCCGGCACGGCTAATAACACGGTCGGAACACTACCGGGTTACGTCGTTCAATCGAATTACAATCCCAACATCGCTAGCGTGCGGAATCCACTGGCACGCACCGCGTGCGGATTGGCGGCACCGGCCGGCATCTATCCCGGGTTATCCCGGCGGAGCCACGGGCGTGCTCTTCAACAACAATAAAACTCTCGTGCACGGGCTCGCCGCTCAACGACTTTGGACCGCGGATCGGAGTGGCGTGGCAGCCGTTCGGCGAAAAACTTGTGGTGCGCGCCGGTTACGGCATCTTCTACGACGCGGTATACGCGAACCTGCTGGCCAACAATAACGCAGGTAACCCACCCTATAACGGTTTCGGAACCTGCTTTCCCGGCGAACTCATCCGACAGTACCCTCGCTGCCGGGACTGGAGGTATCCTGGATGGATCACCTCGCACGTTGCAAGTTGTCGCCGGGAGTGCAACTACCGGCGCTACGATGATCACGGATAACCAGGGCGGCAATGGCTTCGGAGGCACTTCCGACACCGAGCTTCTGGGTGTGCCGCTGGTTCAGCAGTACAATCTTGACTTGCAATATGAAGTTTTCAAGAACTGGATTGTGGATGTAGGGTACGTCGGATCGCACGGCACCCATCTCTACGATTGGGCGCGACCCATCAATATCGCGTTCCTTGCAGCCCAATGCCCCGAATGGGCCGCACCGATCCACAAAACTCGCGAATGGTTTTGGGTTCCGGTGCACAGGGCACCCCCACCTCCTTCCCGTTCAACGATCCCGGCAATACGAACCCTGCCACTCAGATCTCGACGAAAACGACCGCGGACCGAACGTGCTAGGCCGCATCGAGCTATCTCGGCTTCGGCACAGGCGGTGCTTCAACAACTACCACGCAAGGGCGACTCCCTCTACAACAGCTTGCAGGTGAGTCTTCAGGCATCAGTTCTCCCACGGGCTCTTGCTGCAGGCTTCTTACACATGGAGCAAGTCCATCACGAACATCAACTCCCCTGAGGCTGGTGGTGGTATTTCCGCGCCCGGCAACGTCCTTTCAGGCGGCGCGTCCAGCAACAGTCCCTTGACTTCGGTCAGCAGTATGGGCTAGCGGCATTCAACCGTCCGCAACGTTTGGTTATTGCTTACAGCTACGACATTCCATACAAGACACGAGGGGCTTAGCGGTAAGCTGCTGGGCGGATGGACCATCTCCGGTGTGACCACCATCCAAGATGGCGAGCCCTTTACCGTGACGGACGGCAACGGCGGAAGAATTTACTACGGCGCAGCCGGCTTGCCATTCGGCGGTGGTGGTGTGCGAGCCGAGTTGAGTCCTGCGAACATCAAGGGCTGCAATGGGTTTGGCGTCTGCGTGGGAACCGGTCTAAGCACATCGGGTAGCATGCTCTGTCGGCTTGGACCCAATACGCTCTCGGCGGGGCAGGCCACGGCGTTTGGTTGCGGGTCTAATGCGGGATATATCAACTCCGGCGCATATATGGATACGCCGTGCATCGGAGGTTCGGTCCAAGGGGATTGCGCGGGGACTACTCCAGGAGATGTTCCCGGTGCAACCGGCTTCGGTAACTCCCAAGTCGGCGCAATCATGGGCCCCGGACAGAACAACTGGGACATCTCTCTAATCAAGAACACAAAAATTACCGAAGGCACTGAGTCGTGCAATTCCGGACGGAATTCTACAACATCTGGAATCACGCCCAATTCAATCCGCCGGTCAACAACGCAGCAGTGGCTACTTCGGCAGATTTAAAGCAGCTCGGTGCCTCCGCGCATCATGCAGTTCGCCTTGAAGTTCCGTTCTAGGCGCTTCAACCGTTACCAGCCCCATCCTTTCCCGGAACCGGGGAGGATGGGGCTTTTTTTTCGTTACGGCATTCGCGACTGTAAAGGAAGGCTAAATCAGTTCGAATTAGAAGGGTTTTCTGATAGCATTAGGCTTCGCGTTCTTCAATCCTCCCAGTCTGGAGCAACCGAATCATGGCACTGGCATGTGAACTTTGCGGCAAGAAGCCGCTCTATGGCAATACGATCAGCCACGCGCACAACGTCACCCGGCGGCGCTGGAATCCCAACCTGCGCCGCGTCCGTGCGGTAATCAACGGCGCACGCAAGCAGATTCGCGTGTGCACAGCGTGCATTCGCGCCGGCCGCGTGAAGAAGGCAGCCTGAAGCAGGTTCCGATGCGGATCGAGCTCGGTTTGAAGCGGACAACGCTGGTTCTCGCGGTACTCATTGCGTGCGCGCTTGGCGCCGGCTGCAGGAGAGATTCCGCGCCGGGACCGGATGTGTGGGCGGTGGTGAACGGCAAAGAAATCCTCCGCCAGGATGTCGAAAAGATATTCCGTTCCCGCGTGAACGCCGACGCACCCTCGCCTTCGCAAGAAGAAGCGCTTTCCCTGCAACTCAGCATTCTCGATGAACTCGTCAACAGCGAAATCCTGCTCCAACGCGCCAACAAAATGAACCTGGTGGCGAGCGACGCCGAAGTGGAAGATAAATTTACCGAATCGAAGAGTCCCTATACCGAGGAGGAATTCCAAAAGAAGCTGAAGGAAACCGGGCTCTCGGTGGACGATCTGCGAAGCGATATTCGCCGCCAGCTCTCGATTCAGAAGCTGCTGAACCGCGAGGTCGTCGCGAAAATCTCCATCACCGACCAGGACATTTCCGACTTCTACAATAAGAACCGCGCGCAATTCAACGTGACCGAGCCGCAATACCACATCGCGCAGATCGTGGTCACGCCGCGCCCCGATCCCACGGTTCACAATCGCAAGAACGACAAGGCCACCAACGAAGCCGACGCGGGCCGCAAGGCGGCCATGCTGATCCAGAAGCTCAATACGGGAGCTGATTTTACCGAGCTGGCCATGGACTATTCCGAGGACGCCAGCGCGTCCACGGGCGGCGATCTCGGGTTTCGTTCCGGAATCTGCGCTCAATAAATCCGATCCCACGCTCAAGAAAGCCGTGCTGTCGCTGAAGGTCGGCCAGATCACGCAGCCGATCACCGGGAAGAACGGCGGCTACATCATCCTGAAATTGCTGGCCAAGGAAGCCGCCGGTGAACGCCAGTTCACCGACGTGCAAGTGCAGCAAGCCATCCGCGATGCGCTGCGCACGCGCAAGGAGCAGCTGCTCCGCTCCGCGTACCTGGTCGAGGCGCGCGACGAAGCGCACGTCACAAATTATCTCGCGCGGCAGATCCTCGAATTCGCAGGGAAACTTCCCACTCAATAAGAAGCGCAGGGCATGTCGTCGCGGCGGAGCATATCCCGATCGTCAGATTCGCGAACGATTTTGCTCGATTTCACGGGCTTGGCAAGCCTCCGGCAAGCGGCTATCATGGCCGCGCTCAACCAGCCCATTGATATCTCGCAGAAAGCGAGTTGATGGATCCTTCGGAACAGCAGCTATGGAAGAAGGTTGCCGCGGAGGCAGCCGCGAAGCTCGTCCAAGACGGCATGGTCGTCGGGCTGGGCACCGGCAGTCACGGCGGCGCTTTTCGTTAGCGCGCTCGGCCAGCGCATTGCCACGGAGCATCTGCGGATCAGCGGAATCCCTACGTCTGACCAAACCGCGGCGCAAGCGCGCAGCTTGAAAATTCCTCTGACCGGTTTCGCCGAGCACGCTCAAATCGACCTGACGGTGGATGGCGCGGACGAAATCGAGACGGGCACGCTTTACTCTGATCAAGGGACACGGCGGGGCGCTGCTGCGCGAAAAAATCGTGGCGGCGGCGAGCAAGCGCATGGTTGTGATCGCGGACGAGACAAAATTGAGCAAGCGGCTCGGCACTCTTGTTTGCGGTGCCCGTGGAGGTGGTGCAGTTTGGATGGGAAGCCACGCAACGCCGGCTTGGCGAGCTTGGCGGAAATCCCGCGCTGCGACTTGGCAAAGACGGCAAGGCCTTCGTCACCGACGGCGGAAACTACATCGTCGATTGTGCATTTGGGCCCATGGAAAATCCGAAGGAGATCGCGCACCATCTCGATCACGTTGTGGGTTCGGTGGAACACGGGATGTTTCTGAAATTCGCGAGCGAGGTTTTCGTCGGAGGGCGCGGCGGATTGACGATTCTGCGGAAAAACATCGGCTGAAATTTCGGCATTTAAACGGCAAGGAGCGGTACGCGGCTCCCGTACAACTACCCGCATCCCGCTCCCGAACTTCCCTTCCCGCACGCTTAGTTCTTCGTAGCCTTCGCCTGCGGATAAACCGCGTCGAGCGCGCCCCACAGCGCCTTCAGGCTGCGTTCGGCCGCGCATAGCACCCCGAAGGTGTCCGTGTCCTTCTGACTCGCGAGCCAGCCGCGCCAGGCAGCGCGATGGCGCACGTCGGCTTCTTCGTGCACGCCGAAATAGGCCAGCGCCTGCGGTTCGGTGATGTTGTAGAATTGCCGCAGCCCCGAAATTTTCTGCGTGGCGATTTCCGGCACCTGGGCTTCGTAAGCGTAAAACGACAGCAACGGCTTGCGTCATCGTGCCCTGCGACACGACCTCGTCATAGGTATCGAGCAGCGCCGCGATTCCCGGCAGCGGACGCGCGCTATCGAGCGCCGCGTCGCTGACGCCGAGCGATTGCGCAAACTGGCGCCAAAGCGCGGGATGCGAGCCTGAGGGGTCGAGCTCCTCGGCAAGATTCTCCTTCACCATTTCAGCCAGCGGACCGTTCGCGCGGCCGGCGAGTTCCCTGAGATTTTCCGGAAACGCCCGGACGTGTTGATAATATTGCTCCGCGTAGAGCTGCAGCGATTCCTTCGAAAGTTTGCCTTCGGTCCACGCCTGGTAGAAGGGATGTTTCAGCAGGTGGTGCTCTGCGATCAGAGTATCCAGCGATTCAAGCATCGTCTTAGCCGGCACACGGTTCTTCGCCATTTCAGTTTTCTGCCTCTAGATATGTTGTGAAATTGAAATCGGCGCGATGTTACTCGAAATATTTTCGGGAATCCAGAGCGAGACGGCGGCCCGAGTTACTTTATGGACAAGCTCGCCGGCTGCCCAAACGAGAAGAGTTTGAAGCACTTTGCCGACAGCGCTCAGTGCAGGCCGGACCAATCGTCGGCAAGCAGAATCGAGTTGCTCGGATTCGATGGGTCGTACTTCACGCTGGCGGTTTGACCGGCGGCCACGCGAGTTAGATGGAGCCGCTCTTCGAGGCCGGTGATGTCCTGCGCTGTTTCATACGTTACGCCGGAAATCGCGTAGGTGTAATAGAGCAGCCGCTGTGGAATGGGCACATCGGCTCCCGCATGGGCTTTGGCGGCGATTGCGCCGCGCGCGTGCTCCACGATTTCGAGTACTTGTCCCTCAACGATGCGGCCCACGCGATTCAAATACGCGCGACGCTCGCGCTCGACTTGACCGGCATCGGGTGGTTTTCGCCGTAGCCAGAAAAAGATGCCCACGGCCGCAAGCGCCACGAGCCCGGCCACGGGAAGCAGATTTTGCCAATCAGAGAGGAAGTTTTTCAACGCAGTTATATTAACGCAGCCCGGCGTTTCTACAAGGCATCTCGCAGGCTGTGACGTAGGTAAGTAAACGGGATGGGGCTGCTACGAAACGACTCGCGAGCTTCAATCTTTCGGGGCGACAACGGTATTGCGGAGATTCCCGATGCCGCCGACGCGTACTTCGACCACGTCGCCGGCCACCAGCGGACCGACTCCAGCGGGCGTGCCCGTGGTAATCAGATCGCCCGGCTCAAGCGTCATCGCCTCGGCAATCCAGCGGAAAACTACTTCAATGGAAAAGACCATGTCGGACACGCGCGCGGATTGTTTTCTGGCGCCGTTGACGAAGGTTTCAATGGTGGTATCCGCAGAGGGCGGCTCGGTCTCAACCACCGGGCCGAAGGGGCAAAACGTGTCGAAGCCCTTGCCGCGCGTATATTGGCCGTCCAGCCGCTGCAGGTCGCGCGCAGTCACATCGTTTAAGCAAGTGTACCCGACGATATACGGGCGGATATCGTCCCGCGCGCCAGGGTGCGAGCAGCGGCGTCCGATGATGAAGGCAAGCTCGCCTTCGAAATCCACGCGCTTCGAGATGCCGGGAAGCACGACGTTGTCTTCCGGCGCGATGATGGACGAAGGCGGCTTCGAAAAAATGATCGGCTGCTTGGGAGTCTCGGCGTTCATTTCAGCCGCGTGGTCCATGTAATTCTTGGCCATGCAGATGATCTTGCTGGGCCATGATGGCGGAACGAATCGCACGGCGCTCACGGGCCATTGTTGCCCTGTCGGTTTCCGCTCGCTCCAAATCTCGCCGGAAATTTCGCGGACGATGCCGCCTTCGAGAATTCCCGCGTGGGAGCTTGCATACGCCTCAGCAGGGGTCTGGCCCGGATGCTTCGCAGCGAAATCGAGTGGTTGAATTCGGCAGAGTTTCATCGGCTGTGACGAGCTGCCTCGTTTGCAGTTTTGCGGCGCGGCGTCAGGGTGTGCCGGCGCGCGTGAAGAAGCATACCGCAGACCCACGATCCGACGGCGAAGATTCCGTAGACCACGGCTCCCTCCATCAATGCCTGGAACGGGGTGCGCAGCACCTGAAACAGGTCTGGGAAATAGAATCCCGCCAAATCATACGCGCCAATGAATATCACCCATCCGATCATGGCCGCCCCGAACATTTGCAGCGGGCGAGTGAGAAATCGAATGACAGGGACCAGCATCAGCAGTACGAAAAGCGTGTAGCAGGCCGCATTGCGCTCAAAAGCGTACTTCTCCAGAGCCGGCACGCGGTTCGCGGCAACCAGGGCGCCCAACATCGCGACAATCAGCAAAGCGCCGCCGTAGATGCCCGTGCGCAACACCGAGCCGGAATGCAGCGGAGTCGAATCTTGCTGCGCGCTGAGTTGCGGTTCGGTCATGGCGTCGCCTGACTTTCAGCCGGCACTCCGCCAGATACGATCGCACTGGAGGGACTCTCGTTCCCCGCGTGGTCTACGGCAGTGACCCTGTAGAAATAGCGTTGGCCGGGCTGCACATTCATATCTCGAAATGCGGGCGTAAGCAACAAATCAGTGTTCAATCGGGTCCCCGGAGTGTCTGTATGGTCACCTCTATAGAGGTTGTAACCAGAGACATCGGTTTCGGGATTAATTGCCCACGAAAGCTCGAGATGCGCGACGCTATCGCCTTGCTTCGGAACCAGAACGACCAGCAAGCCCTGCGGCGCACCGGGCGCAAATGTGTCGCGCGGCGTGATCACCACTAGATTCGAATTGGCCGATTCCAGGATAACGCCGTCATGCTGCACCACGCTGCGGACGGAATAGACGTATGCCGTGCCAAATACAAATTGTTCGTCCTGATACGAGGCGGATGGAGTTTCGCCAATCTTTACCAGCGGCGACTTCAACTTCGTGTCTTGCGTAGCTGCGGCGCTTGACTCGGGCTCACCGCGATAGATGTCGTAACTGGAAATCGCGGGCGCCACACCACCGAGGGTCTTGTCGGGTGCGGTCCACGTGAGGACCACAGCCGAGTGCGTGATCTCGTCTTTCAGGTCGCCAATCGCATCCGCCGCGGGATAGACGCGTACCACGGCCGCATTTGAATTCCCCGAGGGCTTCTTCTCGGAGATTTCCGTTCGAACGGTATAAATCGCCAGGCCATCGGGATGCTGCGCGAAATCTTCCGCCCGAAGCGAATCGGAGTAGTGGATGTGGCCCTGTTCCGTGTAGCGATCTTCCATCTCCACAGGGATGGTTACCAACAAGGTAGGATTCGCTGGAGCTGCAGAGCTTGCCTCGCCCGTCCCGGGCGACTTTCCAAAATCGCGATAGATTTCAATTTCGGGCACGCGGTGCAGGGGGCGGCGCTCCACTGATTCCTGCGGTAGCGTGAACGTGAGCACCACATCGTTCCCCGACTGCGCGGCGGTCAGGTCCGCTATCGCAACTGGAGTGGGCGGCTTGCGTTCGTAGGGCTCGCCCGGAGCCGCGCAACCGATGAAAACAAGCGGAAGAAGAAATATTGAAAGGAGAAAATGGAAAGTAGAAAGACTCTTGTGAATTCCGCGGAGAGGTGCGCTGGGAGCGCCTTCCCATTTTCGATTTTCCATTTTCGATTTTCTACAGAATGTAGCGGCTCAGATCCTGATCCTTCACGATGTCCGCGAGCTGCTTCTGCACGTATGCCGCATCCAGCTTGATTGTTTTCTTCTTCATTTCCGGCGCCTCAAAGGAAATTTCCTCGAGGACTTTCTCCAAAATCGTATGCAGCCGGCGCGCGCCGATGTTCTCTGTATGCTCGTTTACTCGCGCCGCGTAGCGCGCGATGGATGCGATGGCATCTTCGCTGAACGAGAGCTTGAGGCCTTCGGTATCGAGCAGCGCGATATATTGCTTAATGAGAGCGTTTTTCGGCTCGGTGAGGATGCGGATGAAATCCGCTTCGGAAAGCGAGCTGAGCTCTACGCGAATCGGGAAGCGCCCCTGTAACTCCGGGATGAGATCCGAAGGCTTGGCCGTATGAAACGCACCCGCGGCAATGAACAGGATGTGATCCGTGCGAACCATCCCGTATCGCGTGTTCACCGTGGTGCCCTCAACGATCGGCAGAATATCGCGTTGCACGCCCTCGCGAGAGACGTCCGGTCCGTGCCCGCTTTCGCGTCCAGCAATTTTGTCAATTTCGTCTATGAATAAAATCCCCATCTGCTCGACGCGGTCCACAGCCATCCGCGTTACCTGATCCATGTCAATCAGCCGGTTCTCTTCCTCCTGGATCAGGTAGTCGAACGCCTCCGACACGGTCATCTTCCGCTTCTTCTTTTGCTGGCCGAACATTCCCGAGAGCATGTCCTTGACGTTGATGTCCATTTCCTCGACGCCCTGATTCGTGATGATTTCGAATGAAGGCATCGAGCGCTCGCGAACTTCCACTTCGACCATTCGCTGATCGAGCTTCCCTTCGCGGAGCTGCACGCGCAGCTTGTCGCGCGTCCGCTGAACTTGTTCGCGCCGCTGGGCTTCCGTGGTGGGGCCGGCGTCGGCCGGCAGAGGTGATGAAGGCAGCAGCAAATCGAGCAGGCGCTCCTCCGCCGATTGCTCGGCGCGCTCCGCTACTTCGTCGAGCTTTTCCTCGCGCACCATGTCGATCGAGGTTTCAACCAGATCGCGCACCATGGATTCCACGTCGCGGCCAACGTAACCCACTTCGGTGTATTTCGACGCTTCAACCTTCACAAAAGGGCAGCCCGCCAGGCGCGCCAGGCGCCGCGCGATCTCCGTCTTGCCGACACCCGTGGGCCCAATCATCAGAATATTCTTCGGCAGGATTTCTTCGGCCAGCTCCGGCTGCAGTTTCTGACGCCGGACGCGGTTGCGCAGGGCGATGGCCACGGCTTTCTTCGCCGCGTTCTGCCCCACGATATACTTGTCGAGCTCGACGACGATCTCGCGCGGCGTCAGCTCGTCGAACGACGGAAGCGGTTCGGGCTCCGCAGCCTGTTGGTCCCCGGCCAAATAGATCACCATGTCTTTCTCCGGCTTGCCTGTCATAGTTCTTCGATGCTGAAATTCGCGTTGGTGAAGATGCAAATTTCGCTGGCGATGCGCATGGCTTCCTGCGCGATGTCCTTGGCGCTCATCTTCGTGTGCTTGGAAAGGGCGCGCGCGGCGGCCAGCGCGTAGGGTCCGCCCGAGCCGATCGAGCAGATGCCGTCGTCCGGCTCGATCACGTCGCCATTGCCGGAAAGCAGAAACGTGCCTTTTGCGTCGGCCACGATCAGCAGCGCATCCAGGTGGCGCAGCGAGCGGTCCGTGCGCCATTCCTTCGCCAGCTCCACGGCGCTGCGCGCCAGGTTGCCGTGATACTCCTGCAATTTGTTCTCGAAGCGCGCGAAAAGCGACAGCGCGTCCGCCGTGCTGCCCGCAAATCCGGCGATAATTTTGTCGTTGTAGAGGCGGCGCGTCTTTTTCGCGTTGTGCTTGATCACGCCCTCGCCGAGCGTGACCTGCCCGTCCGCCGCGAGCACCACTTTATTGTCCTTGCGGACGCACAGGACTGTGGTGCCGTGCATCTGTTGGCTTTTCTGCGTCGTTCGCATCCGGCGATTATACTCCGCTCCGAGCATGATGAGCTACTCGGACGCGAGTCGACTTGAAAAGCAGGATCGCCGAACGAAGACTTGCGGAGAGGATCGGCCTTTGCGAGCCGGAACTTGTACTCAAAGAAATCCAGAAACTAATTCTTACCGCTCTTATCGGAGCTGTCGGAGTCCTGGTCGTCTTTTTGCTTGTCCTTCAGGCGGTCCGTTTCCTTCTTGTCTTTAACTTTTTCCTTGTTGGGAATCTGCGCCCAACGCTGGTCGAGAGATTCCTTGGTAAAGAGCGCGTCGGAGAGGCTCGTGTTGTAGTCGCATTTGTCGAAGAAAACCTGGAAGATCTTGATCTGGTTGCGCTCGCGCGTGATCTGGAAAGGCGTCTCCACTCCGTCAATCGGATGGAAATTCGAGTAGTACTCGACTTGCTCGCTCTTCAGCCGGGTCCTTGAATCGCGTGTTTCGACCTTCATGCGAATGGGCAAGTGGGTATTGTCCGCGAACGCGATGCGGATCGTGCGGTTGTCGCTATCGACCATTTCGACCCAGCTCGCCTGCTTCAAATCCACGATGTCCGGTCCGGCGTACCGAAGGACCATGCCAGGCTCGTGACTTCGGTGGCGCAGTATATTGTCGAGATCTTTCATGACTTGTTCCTGATAGTCCACCACGTCAGCCCTGGGCGCTTCACTTACGCCGCCACGGTCGAGATCCCATCCCTTGTCGCCGTTGTATACCGAAATAATATTTCGTTTGGGGAGATTTTCCTGACGTTCCTTGGACGGAGGCTGCTGGAAATCAATGAACTTCCCGAATCCGGTAACGTCGCCTGCATGATCGAACTGGCCGATGCGTCCCACGCACGTTTCATCGTGGACGTTCAAGTAGGCGGCGCCGCCCATCGCTTCGACGGCTAGATCCAGAATCTGCCGCGCCTTTGCTGCGCTTTGTTCCGGCATCAAAAACTGATCGTCCTGCGCCGTAGCGCTTGCTGTTCCAGCGAGGCACACTCCTGCGAGTATCATCACTGCCAGAATTCCGCGCCCACCTATCCGCACAGGACCGCACCTCCATTTACATTGATCACTTCACCCGTCACGAAGGTTGCCAAGTCCGATGCGGCAAATAGGATCGGCCCGGCTATTTCCTCGGGATTGCCAACGCGCCCGAGCGGGATCGTTGCGACAACGGTCTTGCGTCCAGCCTTGGTCTCCAGCGTCGGTTTGGACATATCCGTTTCGACCCAGCCAGGCGCCACGCAATTGACCAGGATGTTGTGCCGCGCAAGTTCCGAAGCCAGGCTCTTCACCAGACTGATGATAGCGCCCTTCGACGCGCTGTAGTGCGTATGAAAAGCCTCGCCGCGCTGGCCTGATGTCGAACTGATCGCGATAATCCGCCCGCTCCGTTGCGCGATCATCAGCGGGGTCGCGTGATGAATCGCCGCATAGACGCTTTTCAAATTGATGCGAATCATGTCGTCCCAATCGCGCTCGCTCAATTGCTCGATGGGCGCGTCCTTGTCGTTCCAGATGCCCGCGTTGGCGACCAAAATATCCAGCCGGCCCAGCCGCTCGTGCGCGAATTCAACCAGCTTCTTCGCTTCCGGCATTTTGCCAAGGTCGGCCTTGAATGATTCGATGCGTGTTCCATGCTTCCGTGCCTCCTGCTCAACATGCGCCGCCGCATCGCGATTACGATGGTAACTGAACACGACGTCCGCCCCCGCTTGCGCGAACAGTTTCACGGTCGCGGCGCCGATTCCCCGCGAACCTCCTGTCACCAGTGCCGCTTTGCCCGCGAGCGAGATCATGTTTCCCCCAATAAAAAACCTGAAGAGACCTGAGAGTTTAGCGTTGAGAATCGAGACAATTTCCGAACGTCTTCGAAATCCACAAATCCGTAGCTAAGTTCGCGCGGGCAACTTTCGAGCCGCTGCCGCAGATACCAGGCTGCGGAACAGAGACTGCGCCAAGCGCGTCCGTGCCGGCCATGCGCTCCGGATGCCATTGCACGCCCATCACCCAATTCGAATCGCTCGTCCATTCGACGGCTTCGATCACGCCGTCCGGCGCTCGGCCGGCGATCCGCAGGTTTCGCCCGAGTTCTCTCACTCGACTGGTGGTGGGAGCTATTGACGAGAGCTTCATTCGAACCGGCCAATTGCGCGAGCTGCGATCCAGGCTCAATCCGCGCGGCATGAAAGGGCTCTGGCGCGTCCTTCTCGCGGTCCCATTGGTGCTCGATCTGCGCGCCGATGTCGCTGGGAATATCCTGGACGAGCGTGCCTCCCAAAAACACGTTGAGGCTTTGAATGCCGAAGCAGATCGCCAAAACAGGCTTATGCTCGGCGAAGGCGTGCTCCAGGAGCGCGAAATCGGTCCGTTCGCGGTCAGGGTCCGGATCGGCGGATTTAGGCTGTCTAGTGGCGCCATAACGCGCGGGATCAACGTCTGCGGGGCTTCCGCTCAGAACCACCCCATCCAGAGTCCGTGCGAGTTGCTGGAGTTCGTCAGGTGAAAGCAGGACGGACACGGGAACGGGTTCTGCGCCGGCGGCGCGAACCGCTTCCAGATAATTTTCGAGCTTGGCGTTCAGCCTGTAACTTCTTCTTTTTTAGTGCGATACGGGACACCCACGCGCGGCTTAGGGCTGGTTTCGGGGCTCATGAAGGGCACATCCTATCATCGTGGGACAGCCCCGGCAACCGGAGCGTAGGTTAGTGCGTCAATGGCGCTGGGAGAACTAGCAGTATTCGGCTGACATCGAAATCGTACGGGATGGAGTGCTCGAGCCGCCCGAGCGCGTGGCGGGTTTTCTCGGCGGGTGCGTGCCGACCCACGTGACGTAGTTGTGCCTCATCTGATCCATGTGGTGCGGGATATGACGCTCCTGGCGCTCGATCCAGGATTCCAGGCTGATCGCGCCTTCTTTGGGATACTCCACGCTATGCGACCATACAGGCTCGGGAACCGCTACGAGGAGCTGATAAGTCATCTTGCGCAGTCGGCGGATAATCTCGATCGCCTCGCGCGTGCTCTGATGGAAATAACCCAAATTGCCGGCCCAAAGCGCAGGATCGAATTCCGCCACTGCTACGTCTGGCTCGGCGATCAGATGGCGACAGCGAACGTATGAGCTTGCTTCGCTGTCCGCGAGATGCAGGATGATTTCGTGAATGCTCCAGCGCTCGGGCAACTGGCTTATAGAGCCACATCTTTTTCGGGAGCTGGCGCAGAATGCCGGAAAGCAGCGCGGGGGCGCGTCCGAATGATTCCAACATCTTCCGGCGTTCATCGCGTGTCATGCGGTGCACCACCCCGATGTCTACCTTAGACGCAAGTCCCGTGATTTCGCTGCCTGCCATATTTAAATAAACGTAGAAATCTGCAAGATGTTCAGCCGAAAGAATGAAATCTCACTGAATTCATCTTTCCACCGCACCACAATGTGAAGTGTAGGGAGATGAGAACGGCCGGCCAACAGCCAAATTGGCCAATCGCGCGGAAAACCAGCGGCAATCGCGATGTCTCCGCATTTTCGGAGAAATTCGCTACAGTTTGCGGGATTCCGCTAAGGCTTTTGTAACGAGCGGTCTGGAGCCGCCGACGCATGAGGTGAAGCGTGTGACATTGTACGCCTATGCCAATAAGCGCGCAGGTCGCCCACGAGGTAGAGCGAACCCGTCGCAAACACCGCATCGTCCGGAGACGCCATTTCGATGGCGCGTTCCAGCGCCTCGGCAGGGTCGCGCACCACCGACGGACTCCTTGGCCAGATGAGCTGTCATCTCCGCAAGTAGCGGCGCGGAAATCGCGCGAGGTTGCAGCGGCTCGGTGAGAATCACGAAATCGGCGGCGGGAAAAAGCAGTCCGGCGATTTCATCCACGGCTTTGTCGCGCATCGCGCCATAGACCAGGAAAATGCGACGGCCCGCGAAATTCTCCCTCCAGAATTTGAGCAGCTCCTTGGCGCCGGCGGGATTATGCGTGCCATCGAGATACACGGCCGGGCGATCGCTGAGCCGTTCGAGACGCCCGGGCCAGCGAACGGAGCGAATTCCGCCGCTCGATCGCTTCGTCTGTTGACTGGAAATCCGCGTTCGGCCAGGAGCCGCGCGGCAGTGGCGGCCGTGAGCGCGTTGCGAATCTGAAATCGGCCTGGGAGCGGCGGCTCGAGCTGCGATTTTCGTCCTGCGAATCATTGGCGGTCGCGACCGCTCGATAGCATCCGCCGATATTCCCGTCTCCTCCGAGTTTCCACGCCTCGTCCACTTCCACAAGCCGTGCGCCAAGCTCGCGGCATCGCTGCGCGATCACCGCCCGCGCTTCCGGCCGCTCCGCGGAACTCACGACCCAGGCGCCCGGCTTGATGATTCCGGCCTTCTCTCCCGCGATTTCCGCGATGGAATGGCCAAGAAAACTTTCGTGATCGAAATCAATCGAGGTAATAACCGCGACCTCGGGCACGACGATGTTCGTCGAGTCGAGCCTGCCGCCCAGGCCCACTTCGTAAACGGCGAAAGCCACGTCGCTTTCCGCGAAGGCCACGAACGCGAGCGCCGTGATGCATTCAAAATACGTCGGGTGCATCGAGAGCCTGCCGCTGGCGAGGAGCGATTCGATCGTGGCATGCACGCGCGTCCAGGCCGCGGCGAAATCCTCGTCGGAGATGTCTTCACCATTGATGCGAATGCGCTCGTTGATTCGCTCGAGATGCGGCGAAGTATAGAGCCCAGTGCGAATGCCGGCGGCGCGGAGGATGGATTCAAGCATCGCCGCCGTGGAGCCTTTGCCGTTGGTTCCGGCAACATGCACGCACGGCATTTTCAGATGCGGATTGCCCAGCGCTTCGGCAAGCAGGGTGATATTGGCGAGGCCGAACTTCTGAACTCGGGCTTGCTGCGGCGAGGCCAGCTCGCGCCCGAGCGCCATCAGTGCGCGGACGGATTCGCTGTAGTTCATGAATCGAGGAAGAAACCGAGCGCTTGCGCGATGTAGGACTTCAATTCTTTGCGAGGAACGATCGCGTCGAGAAAACCGTGTTCGAGCAGGAATTCCGCGCGCTGAAAACCTTCGGGCAGCTTCTGGCGAATCGTCTGCTCGATCACGCGCGGACCGGCAAAACCGATCATGGCGCCCGGCTCGGCGATATTCAGATCGCCCAGCATCGCGTAGCTCGCGGTTACTCCTCCTGTGGTCGGATCGGTGAGGACGGAAATAAACGGAACACGCGCTTCATCCAGCCGCCCCAGAGAAGATGAAACTTTCGCCAGCTGCATCAGGCTGACCGCGCCCTCCATCATGCGCGCGCCTGCGGAACAGGAAACGATAATCAGCGGCTGCCGCTGGGCGAGCGAACGCTCGATGGCGCGCGCCACTTTTTCGCCCACCACCGCGCCCATAGACCCGCCGATGAAACCGAATTCCATCGAGCAGCAGGTCACCTGCCGGCCGCCAAGCTTTCCCTCGGCGGTTACGATCGCGTCTTTCATGCCGAGCTTCTGCTCCGCTTCCTGCAGACGCTGCGCGTACGGCTTGATGTCCGTGAAATGCAGCGGATCGGTCGAGAGGAGATCGGCGTCGTGTTCGGTCCACGGCTCTTCATCGAGCAACAGATCGAGCCGGCGGCGGGCGCCCAGGCGGAAATGATGCTCGCACTTCGGGCAGACTTCCCAATTCGACTTCGAGGTCTTTCTTCCAGATGATCGCGCGGCAGGAATTGCACTTGGTCCACAAGCCTTCGGTGCGGACTCGCCGCTCGTCCACCGGCGTGGGATTCTCGATCGCGCTTTTTTCTCGTTTGAACCAGGCCATGGAAATCCGAGACTAACGATCTAATAGTCGATTCCGCGCTGCGCGAGAATGCCCTTCATGTACGGATGCTTTACTTCCTTCATTTCCGTGACCAAATCGGCGGCCTCGACCAGCTTCGGGTGCGCGTTCGCTGCCGGTGCAGATCACGTGAACGCGCTCCGGGCGCTTCGCCAGCGCGTCAACCACTCGTTCCGGGTCGAGCATTTTGTAGCTGATCACGTAATTGATTTCGTCGAGGACCACGAGATCGTATTTCTCGCTGTAAATCTGCTCGCGGCCGAATTCCCAGGCCTGCTCGCACATTCTCAGATCTTCGGGATCCGTTTCCGCGCCGCCCACTTTGACGAATCCGCGGCCCATCGGACGGATTTCGAACTTGTCGTCGCCGAGCATCTTAGCCGCGTCGAGTTCGCCATAGTGCCACGAGCCCTTGATGAACTGCACCATCAGCACTCGCAGGCCCTGCCCTACGGCGCGAAACGCCGTGCCGAGCGCGCAGGTGGTTTTGCCCTTGCCCGGCCCGGTGTAAACAATCAGCAGTCCCTTGCCTTCCGGCATTGAATCGCGCCCCGCGACAACAGTTTCCAATAGTGGCCGCGTGCTGAGGAAACGTCAAGCAGCGACAGCCTATTTCGGGTACGGATGGCCGGCCAGGATCGCGAAAGCGCGGTAGATCTGCTCGGCGAGCACGACGCGCGCGAATTCGTGCGGCATCGTGAGCGTCGAAAGCGAAATGCGCTGCGTGGCGCGGGAGCGAAGTTCGGCGGGAAATCCTTCGGCGTCGCCGCAGAGGAAAACGACCTCGCGCGCGCCGCGATCGCGCAAGTCGCCGAGCCAGCGAGCGAATTGCTGCGAGTGAACTGCTTTCCGGCGGCGTCGAGCAGCACCAGACGTCGCGCCGGGATCCATCTTCAGTTTGCGCAGCGCGGCGGGCGAAGCCTCGCGCAGTTCGGTGATTTCGATTTCGGCGTAGCGGCGGATGCGGGCGGCGTAATCGTCCAGCAGCGCGCGGATTTCCTCGCGGCGCGTCTTCCCGAGCATCACGAGGCGGATTTTCATGAAAGCATGACGGGCGCAAACGCCGTCACAGCAAGCCGTATTTCTTGCGCTTCTCGAGCAGCGTCTTGCGGCTGATGCCCAGAACTTCGGCGGCGCGGCCGATCTTGTAGTGCGTGGCTTCGAGCGTGGCTTTGATCGCTTCGCGCTCGAGGTCTTCGAGCGATCGCAAGCGCCGATGGAGCCGCGCGCCTCGCCCGTCGCGCGCACAACCTGCGGAAAATCCGCCGGCGTCAGCAGCAGTTCCTTGCCAAACACGAGCGCGTGCTCGATGGCATTCTTCAGTTCGCGCACGTTGCCCGGCCACGCATAGGACTCCAGCAGCTGCAGCGCCGCGGGATCAAGCGCCGCCTCGGATTTGCCGTGGACCGGCCCGAGCCGCGCGAGAAAGTGCGCAGCGAGCGGAGGAATATCGGCGGGGCGCTCGCGCAGCGGCGGCACAGGAATCGCCAGCACGTTCAGGCGGAAAAAAAGGTCCTCGCGGAAGCGCCCGGCGGAAACGGCGCGGGTCAGATCGGCATTGGTCAGCGCCATCAGGCGCGCGTCCATGCGCAGCGTTTCCGTGCCGCCCAGGCGCTCGAAGGTGCGCTCCTCGAGCACGCGCAACAGCTTCGCCTGCATTCGCGGGCGCGAGCGCCGCCACTTCGTCGAGAACGATCGTGCCGCCCTGCGCCATCTCCAGCCGGCCCGGCTTGCGCGCCACGGCGCCGGTGAACGCGCCGCGCTCGTGGCCAAATAGTTCGGATTCGACGAGTTCCGACGGCAGGCTGGCGCAATCAATTTTCAGGAAGGGCGCGTCGCGGCGCGCCCCGCGCTCGTGAATCCAGCGCGCGAGCTGATCCTTGCCGGTGCCGCTCTCGCCGGTGATCAGCAGCGTGGTCGCGGTTTCGGCGAGCTTTTCGGCGATTTCGAGAACGCGCAGCGACGCCGGATCGGCCGCCACCCACACGATGTTCGCGCGCGCTCATGCTTCGGTCGTGTCGCCTTCGGATTCGTCTCGCGGTTTCGCGGGCCGCTCGGACGCGGGGAAATCCAGCGCGCTCGGCGGTGCGCCAGAGCCGTTCGAGATCGTAGAATTGCCGCGCGCGGTCGCTGAAGATGTGCACGACGAAACTGCCGTAATCGAGCAGCACCCATTCCGCGCCGATCTTCCCTTCGCGATGCGCCAGGCGCATGTGCTGGCGTCCCAGCTTCTCTTCGATGGCATCGCTGATGGCCTGGAGCTGCGGCGTGCTCTGGCCGGAGCAGAGCAGAAAATATTCGGCGAACGCGCCGGTAAGCTTCAGGACCGTGATGTCCACGGCCTGCTTTTCCTGCGCCGCCTCGACGGCCCAGAGAATTTCGGGACGAAGGTTTTCGATGTGTCACCGGTACAGGGCCTGTCTGAGAATGTATTCCTCCACGCGCGCGGGCACAAGTCCGTGGATGCTTTGCTTCCGTTCAGCCGCTCGCGAACCTCGGTGGACGAACGTGGCTCGCGACTGTGGTCAGCAAATGGATCTCGGTTTTGCGCAGCGCGATTTTGTGCGCGTCCGGCGCTGGCGTGCGGCCGAGTTTTTCGGGCGGAATCACCAGCCGCAGCGCATCCAGTCGAAATCCCGGGCGGCTGGCGATAATGAAATCGCAGGCGTCCAGCAGCGACTCGTAATTCTTCCACGTGGGGATTTCCAGAAACTGGTCCGCGCCCACGATAAAAAACAGATGATCGTCGGGATGCTCGCGGTGAAATCGCCGCACCGTATCAATCGTGTAGAAAACGTGCGGCGCGACGCCGGCTACGGGCGCTTCCGCGAGCGACGGCACAAATCCGGGATGATCCGCGCACGCCAGCGCCACCATCGCGTAGCGATGAACGAATGGCGTCAGTTCGCCGCGCGATTTATGCGGAGGCCGCGACGACGGAATGAAGTAGATTGCGTCGAGATGGAACCGCCGCTGCGCTGCCTGCGCCACGGCGATGTGCCCGGCATGAATCGGATCGAACGTGCCTCCGAAAAGCGCGACCGAACGGCGATGCGGCCCGCCGGACGGCTTATGCGCGGCGTGCGATGTCAACGCTCCTCCCGATGGGGCGCGGCAGCGTGATCTTCAGCGTCGCGATCGTCAGCGGCAGGAGTGCGCACTCGAATCCTCTGTCGGTGTGGACTCCTGCGTACGGCACTTCCGACACTCGAGACAGCGGCGCTGGCTTCGGGATGCGGTCGAGCGCATTCGCCATGGCGCGGACCAGTTCGACGACTCCTTCGCCCGTCGCGGACGAGATGGCGTGAAATTCGAGACCGCGTTTTGCCGAGAATTCGCGCAGCTTCTCGAGCCGACTCGCGATCGGTGGTGGCATCGAGCTTGGTCGCCACGACGATCATCGGCTTCTCGGCGAGCGCCGGGCTGAACGCGGCAAGCTCGCGCATGATAATTTCGAAATCGTTCACGGGATCGCGGTCGCTCGCGTCGCTGGTATCCACCAGATGCGCGATCAGGCGCGTCCGTTCCACGTGCTTCAGGAATCGAATCCCCAGGCCGACGCCTTCGTGCGCGCCTTCGATCAGTCCCGGCAAATCGGCCACCACGAACGTGCGGCCTTGCCCCGGTGCGGCATCTGGATCGGCGGAAACAACGCCCAGGTGCGGCTCGAGCGTAGTGAAGGGATACGCGGCAATCTTCGGACGCGCCGCGGAGATGCGCGAAATCAAAGTTGATTTGCCGGCGTTGGGAAAGCCGACGAGGCCCACATCCGCGAGCAGCTTAAGTTCGAGCCGCAGATTGCGCTCCTGGCCGGGACGCCCCTCTTCATGCTCTCGCGGCGCTTGATGCCATGGCGCACAAACGCCGGATGACCGTTGCCGCGCCCGCCATGACCTCCGCGAGCCGCAAGCACGCGTTGGCCCGGCTCGGAAAGATCGAAGAGCTGCACGCCGGTATTCGCGTCGAAAACCACGGTGCCGACGGGAACCGTCAGAGTCATGTCCACGCCAGAGCGCCCGTGGCAATCGGATCCTTCGCCATGGCGCCCGCGATCGGCGCGAAACTCGCGATTGTAGCGGTAGCGCAGCAGCGTGTTGTCGTTCAGATTCGCTTCGAGGTAGATGTCGCCGCCATTGCCGCCATCGCCGCCCGATGGGCCGCCGCGTGGGACGTACTTCTCCCTGCGAAACGCCATGCAGCCGTTTCCGCCGTCCCCACCCTTTATCGAAATTTTGGCTTCGTCAACAAACATGAGACACCCGTTCCGAGAGGGTACACGAATAAAGCATACGCTACGACGGAGGAGAAAAACAAAAGCGGATGGCGCCCGAACGGTACGCCAGCCGAATGGATATTCTAGTTGGAGGCCGGCGCAGCAGCCGTCTTCTCGTAGTGCGAGGCGTGTTCCTCGGGCAGCAGGACGCTGATGAAGCGCCCCTTCCCGCCCTTGTCCTCAAACAGCACGACGCCGTTGATTAACGCGAAAAGCGAATCGTCCTTGGCGCGCGGCGACGTTCTTCCCGGCCTTGTAGTGCGTGCCGCGCTGGCGGATCAGTATGCTGCCGCCGGTCACGACCTGCCCGCCAAAACGCTTGATTCCGAGACGCTGTCCCTGCGAATCGCGTCCGTTAGTAGATGACCCGCCGCCCTTTTTATGTGCCATGAAATCCTCGAGGAAGCTTGCCCGCTGCGGGCAGCCCTGTGAAAGTCGCCCTACGAAAGTTGGATGTCTACTTCGACGCTCGTCAAATTCTGGCGATGGCCGGTCTGAATCTTGTATTGGCCGCCCGTCTTGTACTTCAGCACTTTGAGCTTGGGCCCGCGCATGTGCTTCACGATTTTGCCGGTAACCTTCGCCTTGTGCTCTGCTGCGCCCAGAATCTTTTTGTCGTCGGTGCGGACGGCGAGGACGTCGTCAAACGTCACTTTGTGCCCGATTTTTCCCTCGAGCTTTTCGACCTGAATCGTCTCGCCCGACGCGACGCGGTACTGCTTTCCCCCACTGCGGATTACGGCGTACATACAGCCTCCCAGCCCTATCGGCAAACGCCTATTATATCGGTGGATGGCGGCTTTCGTCAACGAACGATGTACGCCGGTGCTTCTGCAAGACCCGTCAAAATATCAGCGCCACACACGTCTCCGGTTTCCCCGCCACCTCGGGGATTATGCCGAAGGTCCGGATTCGTGCTTAATTACTTGAATCGTTGCCGGTGCGCAAGGGATCAAAACGACCAGGAGATTCTCATGGCTAATGAAACTCGCAAAGGTTGTCCGCTTCCATTCGCTGGGCGGACCCGAAGTGTTGAAAATTCAGGAAGAACCAATCCCGGAGCCGGGGAAAGGCGAAGTTCGCCTGAATGTGAAGGCGATCGGACTGAACAGGGCAGAAGTGATGTTCCGCCGGGGCCAGTATCTGGAGACTCCCGTCTTGCCTTCGAAGCTGGGCTATGAGGCGGCCGGCACCGTGGCTGCGGTAGGGCCAGACGTGGACGGGAGCTGGCTTGGCAAGAAGGCCAGCACCGTTCCGGCGCTCTCAATGTCGCGCTACGGCGTGTATGGAGAAGTAGCGATTGTTCCCGTTAGCGCGCTCGCACTCTATCCGGAGAACCTGACGCCGGAAGAGGGCACATCGATCTGGATGCAATATCTGACGGCCTACGGAGCACTCATTGCGCATGCTCAGATCACGAAAGGCGACTTCGTGATTATCACCGCCGCCAGCAGCAGCGTGGGAATCGCCGCCATCGAAATGGTGAAGGCCCAAGGCGCGACGAGCATTGCTACCACGCGAACTTCAAAGAAGAAAGCCACGTTGATCGAGGTTGGAGCGAACCACGCGATTGCGACCGAGGATGAAGACTTCGTCAAACGCGTTGCCGAAATTACAGGCGGCAAAGGCGCTCGCGTGATCTTCGACCCCATCGGAGGCAAAGGTATTGAGCTGCTCGCTCAGGCCGCCGCTGTTGACGGAACGATTTTTGAATACGGAGCGCTCGCGCCAGAGCCAACTCCGTTTCCTTTATTTGCCGCGCTGGGAAAAGAGTCTATCCATTCGCGGGTACACGCTCCGTGAAGTGTTTGCCGACCCGAAGCTAAGGGCAAAGGCTGAGAAATATGTTTTCGATCATGTGAAGGCGGGCAGCTTCAAACCCCGTGTGGACCGCGTGTTTCCATTTGCGCAGATCGTGGAAGCGCATCGCTACATGGAGTCAAACGAGCAGATTGGCAAAATCGTCGTAACCGTGCCGTGATTCTTGGCGCTGGCGCTGCGCGATCCTAACAGCAGCGGGAAACAGTGGAATAGCGGCGGCGAAGCGAATCGAGGTAGAACTCAGCTCGCGAAAGCGGCAGCGCCGGTGCCGTTTGCCCTCCCGCGATGGCGCGCTCGGTGTTGCAACGCAAGTAGTTCTCATACGCCGCATCGCCGCTCACCTGCCGCAGCCATGACCAAGCTCCGCGCAGGACGCCCCTCGCCCTCAGTCGAATAGCCATTGCTTCCTCCATAACCTTAGTTAGTCCCCGTCGGCCCAACGCGTCGCAACATAGGGGGCCTCATGCAGCACCACTGGTTTGCGTCCGCGCAAAATGCCTATCCATTCGCCGATCGCCTCAACCACGAGCACCAACACCATGACGCGCGAGCACTGCCGTGACCGCGGCATCCAGGCGATTATTGAAAATCAGCCGCTGCGTTTCCGCAATTTGCGCCGCGGGAACTACACCGGAGGACATTTGACCGGCCAGCGCATTCGCCTGCGCCAGAAATCCCAGCCGCGGACTTGCGCTGAAGATTTTTTCGTAGCTCGCCGTCATGGTCACCGCGACGAGCCACGCCATGGGAACCATCGTCACCCACACGAAACGCGCGCGCCTCATTTTCAGCAGAATCGTCGTCGCCACCACCAGCGCGACCGCTGCGAGCAATTGATTCGCGATGCCGAAGAGCGGCCACAGCGAATTGATGCCGCCGAGCGGGTCCTGCACTCCCTGCCACAGAAAATATCCCCACGCGCCAACCATCACCGCGCTCGCCACCAGCGTTCCCGATATCGAGCCCGATCGCCCCAGCGGCTTCCATGCGTGCCCAGCAAGGTCCTGAACCATGAAGCGGCCGACGCGCGTGCCCGCATCGAGAGTGGTGAGAATGAAAAGCGCCTCGAACATGATTGCGAAGTGGTACCAGATGGCGAGGAGATGGTCTCCTCCAATCGTCCCGCTGAAAATCTGCGCCATCCCGACCGCAAGCGATGGCGCGCCGCCCGTGCGATCGAGCAGCGTGCGCTCGCCCACGCGCTGCGCGAGCGAAGTGATCGTCTGCGGATCGAGCGGAAATCCCCACGAGCTGATTGTTTTCGCTGCGGCGTCCGCCGTCTTGCCCACGATTCCCGCGGGACTATTGATCGCAAAATAAACTCCGGGCTGGAGCGCGCACGCCGCGATCATGGCCATCACGCCGACGAACGACTCCATCAGCATCGAGCCGTAGCCCACGATGCGCGCATGGCCTTCGCGCAGGATCATTTTCGGCGTGGTGCCGGAAGCGATCAGCGCGTGAAAGCCGCTCACGGCGCCGCACGCGATGGTGATGAAACAGAACGGAAAGATTTTCCCCGCGAACACCGGTCCGTTGCCGTCAGTAAAGCGCGTCAGCGCGGGCATCGCCAGCGTCGGCCGCACGAACAGCACTCCCGCGGCAAGCGCGAAGATCGCGGCCACTTTGATGAACGCGCTCAGGTAATCGCGCGGCGCAAGCAACAGCCATACGGGCAGCGTGGACGCGGCAAATCCGTACACGATGATCGCCGCGGCGAGCGCCGGTGCGGAAAGCGTAAAAGCTCGCGACCACGCTTGCGACGCGTTCACCCACTGCCCCGCCACCACGGCCAGACCCACGAGCGCGACGCCGCCGACCGAAGCCTCCAGCACGCGGCCCGGCCGCACGAACCGCAGGTAAATACCCATCAGCAGCGCGATCGGAATCGTCATCGCCAGCGTGAACGTGCCCCACGGCGATTCCCGGAGCGCCTTCACCACCACCAGCGCGATCACCGCCAGCAGGATCACCATGATTGCCAGCACCGCCAGCAGCGCGATCATTCCGCCGCGCTTCGACACTTCCTCGCGCGCGATTTGCCCCAGCGATTTTCCGTCGCGCCGAATCGAGCAGAAAAGAATCGTGAAATCCTGCACGCAGCCGCCGAGCGCCGCGCCCACGATCAGCCACAGCGTTCCCGGCAAATAACCGAATTGCGCGGCAAGCGTGGGTCCCACCAGCGGTCCCGGCCCGGCGATCGCCGCAAAATGGTGGCCGAGCAGAACCCACTTGTTCGTGGGCACGAAATCGCGGCCGTCCTCCAGGCGCTCCGCCGGAGTGGCGCGAGTATTATCCAGCGCGAAAATTTTTGCGGCCAGAAACGCGGAATAAAACCGGTAGGCGACCAGAAACGTGCACAGCGCGGCGACGATGAACCACACGGCATTGAGCGGTTCGCGCCGTTCGAATGCAATCGCCGCGAGCGCGCCAGCACCCGCCAGCGCAATCGCTCCCCAAGCCAGAATTTTCAGGATTCGTTTCACGGTGGGCTACAAATATACGTGCCGGCTGCGAAATTCCGTTTCAGCTCAGTGCGCGACTGGCGCCGCCGACGCGCATTCCCGCGGGCGGGAGATAAGGGACCGCTGTTCCCGTCGCGTCGAGGTACGGCTGATCCATGTGGATCGAGACACTGCTGAATCGGCACGACCGCCGCTCGCACACGCGGCGTTGCGGCGAAAATCGGCCGCGGCGAAACCGAGGCCGCCGCAATCGCGGCGCCTGCAACCGCACACTCCGCCATGAAATCTCGCCGCGTCAGCATGTTCCGGTCCTCACGCGAAGGGCAACTCGCTCTCGTCCATCCATCGGCCGTGAACCTGCGCAGTCGCGCGGAAAGGCAGAATCACCCGCGCCACGTCGCCTTCTTCCAGCCTCTGCGCATCGGCGATGATCAGCTCCGAGCGCATCTCCGCATAATTCGACGCGACGCCCATAATATAGCCATCACCTTCGCCGCCATTCTTGCGCGGGACGAAGCAAACTTCCTGCAGGCTGTGCGTCGGCCCGGCGAAATACGAATTCATCTTGCCGGTCGCCAGATCGAAGCGTCCGTAGCAATTGTTCACGCGTCCGCCCAGATTCCCGGCCTTCCATTCCTCGAAGGGCCGCTGCTTGTCGGCGAATAGGCCGTGAACGCATAGCGATACGGCTGCGTCATGATAGCGATCGTCCACGCGGCCAAGGTCGCTGACGTTCATCTCGAAAAGTTTTTCCTCGGTGAACCCATCGTCTTTCGAGTTCATGTCAAACGTTTGGCGGCGAATGTAGGCGCGCGCCTTGGTGGGATCCCACGGCGAGCCATCGATCGGCGGGAAAAACGGGAAAGGATTGGAATCGTAAATCGGCGCTTCGAAGATCACTTTGTTGCCTTCGTCGCGCGCGTTCAGCGTGTGCACCGTCGCGCGCGAAGGGCCTTTGAACCACCGGATGTCTTTCGCCTCGCCGTCGCGCGGCACAATGGCGACCATGGCGGGTTTCGTGTCGTCCCATCCCCAGTGGACTTTGCCCGCTTTCAGCATTTCCATGCTCGAGACGAACCCGAAGATCGGGATGATCACGTACTTTTGGGTGATGCTGATGTCGTGGACCATCGAGACGTAGGGCACTTTGAATCGCAGTTCGCGCGTCACCTCGCCTTTTTTGTTGATGGTGTAGAGAAAGACGTCCTTCGTTTCCAGCCCCTCCGCCTCGTAGCCGTAGCAGATCATCTCACCGGTCGCAGGATCCACTTTCGGGTGCGCGGTGAACGTGAGGCTCTTGTACTTGCCGTGAAAATTGTAGGGGCCGATCGTTTCGAGCGTGTTGCAGTTGATTTCGTAGGGCAGGCTGTCTTCCTTCAGCGTGAAAAGTTTGCCGGCGAAGGCGAGCGGCGTGGTGTTCTGCACGCGAGCGGTCGAGCCCCGCCACGCTGGGATCATCCGTGAACGGATTGCGATACTTGCCAAAAAGCTGCTTGCGCGCGGCGCTGTCGGCCTTGAACCGCGGCGTTTTGACCCAGCGGCCTTTGTAATCCACCACGCCGTTCTTGAAGCGAAACATATTGATGTAGCCGTCCATGCTGAACGGCGAATCGTCCTCGAATTTCGGCGGGTAGAGCCAGTCGCCGCCCAGGCGAACGAACGCGCCGTTCAAGTCCGTGGGAACTTTGCCGATCACTTCGCAGTCGTAGACGTCCGCCTCGAACCGCGTCGGCGCGAAAAACCCCTTCATCGTGGGCTGATTCGAAAAGTCAACCATGGCCGCAATCTCCTTCGTCTTCGTTCATGCAGGAATGCTAGTCGTGCTGGTGAAACCACGGCGACGGCATGCGGTACGGCACGGTGATAAATACCGCCTCGGCGTGGCGGATCTTGCCGTCCTGAATCTTGAACATCTCCATCAAACAAAATGAGTGCGGCGATTTCAGCGGCGATTCGTGCACCACGCCGTCGGTCGTCGTGTATTTTCGAGCTTGCCGGCGTGATCGATGAACCCGCCCGCGAGCACCAGGCCCTTTTCTTCGTCAACCAGGGGAAAACGCCGCGCGCGCAGCTCGTCATCCCAGCGATAGTTGCCCAGCTTGAATCCCGTGCCCGCAGGAAATTTTCCCGTACGCCGAAAGATTCAGATTCGGATCCTGCACCGATCCCGGATGCGGATCGTTCGCGGTCCACACGCCGTTCTCGCGCCGGCTGCAATCGTCGGTAAATTCCGTGAACAACTGTCCCGTCGTTCAGCTCCAGCGTGCTGAAGTAGCCGTTGGCCATCGAAATCATTCTCGCGCGCGGGCGTCTCGCTTCCGCGGGAACATCCGCGAGGAGAACGGGCAGGGGCTGCATCGTCTCGGGATTGCCGAACGGGCCCGGGCCGTAGCCCTTGCGATCGACGATCGTCTCGACCTCCGAAATCTTGCCGTCGTCCACTTTCAGCCGCAGCCCGAAAAACGATTTCGTTCCGCGCTCGTCAATCACGCCGAAATAGGCGACCTGTCCCGCTTGCGGATCGGCGGCGCGCGCATCGTCCGCGCCGCGCCCGCTGATCGTGCCCCACAGGCCGTAGCCCACGGGCAATTCCACGTTGTTCTCGGTGAATTTCACGTGCGCGGCCCATGGCACCCGCGCCGGATCTTTCGCCACCAGCGCCGCCATATACTGATCCACGAAGCCGTAGAGGCATGCGCGGTCGCA
Organism: uncultured Acidobacteriota bacterium; assembly: GCA_963701865.1. GTDB lineage: Bacteria > Acidobacteriota > Terriglobia > Acidiferrales > UBA7541 > Palsa-295. The sequence goes on along the minus strand of CAVPBO010000002.1, from coordinate 11,074 downwards.
GCTGCCAGCCGTGGATGTGTCGGCTTGGGCGGTATTCAGCGCGTGAGCCTTAGGGAGCGGAGAAAAGAGTGCGGCGAACAAAACAGCAGCCAGAACGAAAACAAGTGCGACCTGCGCGAAAGACTTTCCTCGCATCACTCGAATCCCCCGATCCGTGCGTGCTTCGGTGAATCTCACGGCGAATCCTAGCAGAGGAGCGAGATCGTGGGGTAGCGATTCATTTCTAGCAGGATGCGGAGTAGCCGGAAGAACGAGAACTTCTCTTTAGGGGGTCGGAGCTTCAGCTCCGACATATGCCGCATGAAATGAACGGGGCTTTAGCCCCTGAAGACACTCTTTCGCATGGCGCTAGCGGCAGCCGCAGGCCCCGCCGCAACATCCGCCGCCGGAAGATGACGAACCCGAAGATGAGGATGAACCGCCGGAGGATTTCGCGCCGTTGCCGTGCGCGGCAAACACAGAAATCTGCAACGTGTGCTTCGCGCTCGCGCATTTCGGGCATTCGATCACCGTGCTCTTGCTCAGCACGATGCGCTCGTAGCGCTCGCCGCAATCATCGCAAACGTATTCGTAGATCGGCATTGAACTCGCCTCACTAAGCCATTAAGGAATCATAGCCAAACTGATTCCAAAGACTCCAAGAAATATCGAGGTGCCCCACAAGAGGAGCGTAACTCTTCCCCATCCACGGCCGGTCAATGCCCCTGCTAGGCCCGTTACCAGGAGACTGCGCCAACCCATTGGCAATGAGCCAAGCCCGCGGCATTTTAGGCTAATTAGCATATGAGCGACGTCAAACCAAGGATTACCGTGGCTGCCGACGCTGAAACCAGCCCCACCTGAACGTATTCAGACGCCACATCGCAATTGCCGGTCTTCTGTTGGCGATCCATACGGACCAAGCGAAAAATAGCGAGATTGAGGCAGGGAGAAAGAAGAGCCCACGAAGAGCACTTCGCCGAACTCGCGATGCTCGCTCATTTAGCTCCGCCGGTAAAGCGCGCGAAATCGCCGCACCCACGGCGGCTCGGGCTCCGCGTAGTCCTCGAACGATTCTTCCTCGAGCCCCGCGCGCGAAATCCATCGAGCTCGGCGCGCATCAGCGGCCACGGCGGCCCTTGGCCTTCCGGCTCATCTTCCGCGCGGCCCCGCGCGATCACGAGCAACCGCCCTCCCGGCGCGACGAACTCGGCAATCTTCTCAATCGCTCCGGGCCGCAACTGCGCCGGAAGAGCCTGCACGGTGTAAATCTCAAGCACGAAATCAAACCTGTGAAGCCAGCTAGCGGGCGGATTGAAAAGGTCGGCCACGACGTACTCGACGGGCGTTTTGGGATAGCGCTTCTTCGTCGCCTCGATGGCCGTTTTCGATATGTCGAATCCGGTTGTCTTGAATCCCCAGGCGGCAAGCTGCTCGGCGTCGTCGCCAAGCCCGCTGCCGATCACCAGCGCCCGCTTGCCCGCGGTTTCGAGCGGTGCGCCTTCCAGAACTCAAGCAGCCGCGGATTAGGCTCCTGATCGCCCCATGGGACAATCCCATCGCCGCTCTTCGCTTCCTGATAAAGCGCCTCGAACCATCCGAGCGGATCACCTTTGCGGATGAATTCAGCAGCAAGCTCGCGGGTTCGTATTCGGTCGGGCATGGCGTCAGATTCTATCGGATTTTCGACTAACAGAAAAAAAACAGCCCCGGCCGAAGCCGGGGCTGTTGGTAAAATCCGCCACGATTGAGTTGTAGGGGCGCTGCTTGCTGCGCCCAGTCTTTAGTCGCCGGCCACGGTTGCGGCTTCGGAATTCGCAGCCGCCGTCGCGCCGTTGCCGTTTGCAGGTTCGATCCGCTTCACGGTCGTGCCCGGAACAGCCGACAGAATCTCGTCCATCGAGCCGATCTGCATCAGAGGCTCCGACTTCTTCTTCAGCACGAGTTCCTCGTAAATCTTCCGCACCTTGGCCGCTTCTTCGTACGCCTGCTTGCGGCGAATGCGGTCTTCTTCGGCCGCGGTCTGCGGAATGTCGTGCTCCAGGTGACGAACGCGCGACGCATCTTCCGCATCGATCTTCAGCGAGTGCTCGTAATCGGTGAGCGCGACGCTCTTGTTCTTCGCGTAGATCTCATGCTTGCCGTGCTTCTTGTACCATTCCGCGACGGTCGCATTCTTGTGCATGTTCTCGATGATCTGCCGCCAGCCCACGCCCGTGTTGTACGCGCAGAACGAAATTTCGCCCTTCTGCGTGGCGTAGGGGATGATGCACATTTCCGTGCGGCGGAAATCGTAGTTGAAAAGATCCTGGAACCACATTCCGGCGATGAACAGGAAGTTCCACGGATCCTCGGCGCGGCGCTTCATGGCGTCTTCGATGGTGCGCGTCCGGACTCGTCTTGCCGTACTTCTTGTCCGAATTCTTCGAAAGCGCCCAGGTCTTGTCGAACTTCATCCACAGATCCTTGAGCCTCAAGCTTGGCGGCGCCTGGAACGGCTTGTAATTCTTCAGCAGCGCCATCGCCATCATGAAGTTCGAGAACTTCTTGCCGCGAGCCGCGTCGGTGATCGCGGTCACGTCCCTGGTCAGCGAAGGAGCGTCGAGGAATCGCGGGACCGGCGCCCATTCCTTCGTTTCCTTGTTGATCATCAGCGCCGTGCCGACTCCGCAATTCGGGTGGCATCCGCAGGAAAGCGAGCCCCACTGCGAATCCGGTCCGTGCGAAAGGTCCGAGAAGCCCGCGAAAGTGGCGATGTAGGAAATCGGGAACCAGTCGCGCGTCGGTTCCACTTTGCCGACCTGCGAGCTGACGTCCTGCGCAAGGTGCGAAAGCGTGTAGCGCTGGCGAATTCTGCGTTCCGGAGTGATGTCCTCGTCGCGCCCGGTGAACGAAACCGGCTGGAACGATACGAATGAAATTTTCTTCGGGTTATCCATCGCGAACTTCACGATGGGGCCAACCTGATCGTTGTTCACGTTGTTGACGATCGTGGTCACCAGCACGATTTCGACGCCCGCTTCGTGCAGGTTCTCGATCGCGCGCAGCTTCACGTCAAACAGGTTGCCGACTTGCCGGTGGCTGTTCGCGTCGTTGCCGATGCCGTCGAATTGCAGGTAGGCGTAGCGCAGGCCCGCTTCGAAAGCCTTCTTCGCGAAATCCTTGCTCTTGGCGAACTCGATTCCGTTCGTTGCTGCCTGCACGCTGTTGTATCCGACTTTGCGCGCGTAGCGGACTGCATCGAAGAAGTAAGGCGACATCGTCGGCTCGCCGCCGGAGAACTGCACGGACATCTGCCGGCGCGGCTTGATCTTCGTGGCGTTGTCCAGAATTTCCTGAATCTCTTCCCAGCTCAATTCGTGGACGTATCCGACCTGGTTCGCGTCCATGAAGCAGGGATCGCACATCATGTTGCAGCGGTTCGTCAGGTCAACGGTCAAAACCGATCCGCGGCCGTGACGCACCGTGCTCGAACCGTGGTTGTGCAGCTTTTCGTCGTTGTGCGCCGGAATATCGCGACCCGGAAAATTCCCTTCAATCCATTCCAGAAACTTCGCGTCAATCGCCATCAGGTCTTCGTACTTTCCGTGGATGGCGCACTCCTTGATCATCCAGACTTGGCCGTCGCGCTCGATAATCTGCGCCTTGATCTCTCCGACCTTCTCGTGAACGAGGTCGGTCCAATCCTTCTTGCCGTCAATGATGGCCTCGCGCGCTTCCTTCACGCATGCAGGGCACAGTGAGTCCGTCGTCCGCGGCCAGCCGAGTGTGGGCTTCGACTTCTCCCACGACTTCAGCAGCGGTTTATCGGACCACTTCGGCGTAAAAGACGGATTGGGGTTTTTCTTGTTGAAGTGTTGAATCGTGTCGAAGGTCAGCCCCGCCGTCTTGCAGAGCGCCCAGTCGAATGTCTTCCAAAGTTGATTGCCTACTGTCTTCGGCATATAACTGCACCTCTTCCTTAAGATTCCCTCATAACCTAAAAATGTGACTTGGAGCCCCCGGCAAAACCGCCCGAAAACGACATCCCCCTACGAGCGCGCCTGACTCGTAAGCGGTTACGGTACCAGAGTTTGCCCCTATTCCAAGGGTCCGTCTAGGCACATGCGCCCAAATGTACAAATAGGGGGTTGAACGGTCAAAACCAGCACCCAAGGGAACCCTGCGATAGTACCAACGAGGCTATTTCCCACTGGTAGGAACACCGCCAGACTTGGCCCGCCAGCGCCGTAGGCGCGTCAGAGGGAAGCCCGCCCCGGCAGAGCGCGGAACAAAACCCACAAATGTATGCCGATGGAGCCAAGACGCATCACCAACTATCCAGAGCACCGTAGGTGCGCAACAAGCTAGCCCAGCCCGGAAGGGCTGGGAACAAAAGCCACAAACGAATGCCGAGCGCCGTAGGCGCGACACGAGCTGCAGAAGAACCTATTCGAGATTCAGGGGCGTCCGCAGGACGCCAATCGCAAAGTGTGCCAACAAAGGCGCGTCGTCATCCAGCTGAATCCAGCGAAGTACACAATGATCTTTCATGTACTGCGAGACCTTCGCCTCGCTGATGCCCAGGTACTCGGCCAGTTTCGCCTTTAGACCGGTATCAGAGGAGAATCCGCGCCCGCCGCGAGTGTTCTTGCCGGAGCGTCCGCCGCGTACCAAATTCCCCGCGCCGATTCGCAGCGTCTGGCATGCTTCCACGTAATACGAAGTAATCTGATCGGAATCCGAGAGCAGGAACACGCCGGGTCCCGCCGGAGCATCCTCAGCCTCTTCCAGCCGATGCAGCGGGCTGGTGACAAGCCGCCGCAGCAGCGATTCGAGCTGCGCCATCCGCGATGCTAGCGCCGGATCGCCGCGCCCGTGCGCGGCGCGTTCCGAAGGCAGTTGCGGCACGGATGATTCCGCTCGCGAGGGTCGCTCGTGCGCGGACATCGGCGGTTCGTATGCCGCCCGCTCGGGAGCTGCCCTTTCGGAAGCTACTCGTTCGGGTACCGCTCGTTCTGTGTAAGACCGCTCCGGCGCAGGCCGCTCGAATGCTGGAGCACGCGGCGTCGGCGGCCGCGACTGCTGAGGTTCAGCAGATTGCGCAAAAGCCTGTGAAGGTAGTCCAGGCGAAACGGGCGCGCCCTTGCGGCGGCGGCCTCTGCCCCCGCGGCGTCCGCGGCGGCGTTTTCTCTTGCCCAGCGGAGAGCCATCGGCCGCTGCCTCGCCAGGCGTTGCAGACGATTCGGCGGACGTTTCCGATGTCGCCCCTTCTTCATGTGTTTCAGGAATTTCTCCCAGCGCGAGTGGTGTTCCCTCTTCCGTCGATTCTTCTGAATCATGCGCGGCCGCGCTCGGCGACTCTTCGCCTGCTTCGTCGTGATGTTCGGCGTCGGCGCGCGTTTCGCGCGCGGGGCGCGCAGCTTGCTCGCTGGGTGTCAGCGGGGGTGGAATCTCGAGACCCAGGCGCGTCAACGCTTCCTCAGCCTTCTTGCGCCAGTCAACGCGGCGAAATCGCTGCGCCGCGATCTTGTACCAATTTCCTGCCTCGTCCATGTGTTCGGCTTTCTCTTCGATTGCGGCGAGTTCCCACGCAACCATTGCGTCGCGCGTGCGCTGGAAGAGTTCGTTTAGTTTTGTCTGCGCGTCAGGGCTGTTCTTAGCCTTGCGGATACGCGCTTGAATTTGACGCCAATCAGCCATGTCACAACATTGTAGCAGCCGCTTGACATCTAAAGCTAATGAACTGTAGTCGTCCGCGATCCTAAGGCGATTAGACCCGGGGCTTCCGAGTTAACCAGGCCAGCGGCCGTTGCAAGGCACCGAAGGGTTTATACTGGCCCCTATCATCATGAGAGAGATGCGTTAGGAGTTTTCGCCGAGGACGATTGCGGATGAAAAAAAACTTTGCGGGATGGATGGCTATTGGGACACCACTACTTCTGGGCGTTGGGCTTCTGGGGGCGATCACATTGCATATGTCGGCCAGGCTGCCATGGCATGTGCTCGCGCTGCCGATTTCAATCTTTGTAGCTTTGCAAGTTTTGTGCTACGCGGCCATGTTTTGGGTCCGGGAACATGCAGGCTTGCGAGCCGGAATTGGAATCTCCGGACTATACGGGCTGGGTACGGGCCTGATAATCATCCATTACGGATCGCGCTGGGGTTTCCTCCGCGGAGTAGCCGATGCCGATTGCTGGTGGTTTGCCATAGCGATGGTGCTCGCGACGGCGATCGCAGCTATTCTCATGCCGCGCGATAAATCAGGCAATCAACATGCCGGAGCCGCCAAGTAAAGGCAGGGTGACCGTCGTTTGTTTCGCCGATCCGGGAAAAGTCGGTGCCCACTCTGGCCGTGCTGGGATTATCGTAAACTGAACCGCGACCGCTCGGCAGGAACCTGCAATCGCGCGGTGCGCTGCGGTAGAATCTCGGAGATTTCTGATTGTTAGCGAGGAGAAAAATGAAACTAATCCGCATGATCCCGATCATGGCGCTGTTGGTCGTCAGCCAGGCTGCAGCGTTCGGCCAGCAACGCGCGTTCGAGCCATTCGATCGCTGGAAAGCCGCCGTCGTCGCGGGAAACCAGACGGCGCTTGCAGCGCTCTACGCCACCGCTCCCCCGGCTCAGACGCAGACTCCCCAAGGCAAGATTCAGGATCCGCGCGAAGAGCCGCAATTCTGGTCCGCGCTTGCATCGCAGGGGCTCAGCGACTTTCAGCCCAAGGTTCTGTCCATCTCGCGCCCGCAGCCCGGAGAAGTCGCGCTGGTCCTGCGAATCGAATTCAAGGTCAAGTCGAGCTCCGGCGTCCAGCCGATCACCGTCGAAGGCGCCCAGGTGTGGATCCAACAAGGGAGCGACTGGCGCATCGCCATGACGCAGCGCAGCGGCCTCACGCCCAGCCCAACCTTTCGATTGCCCCAGCCGGTAAAACCAAACACCGCGCTTTATCCGCCGCCTGAAAAAGCCGAGGAGGAAATTGGCGTCGCGCTCGCAAGCGCCGCGAAAGATCACAAGCGCGTGATCCTCGTTTTCGGCGCCAACTGGTGCTACGACTGCCACGTCCTCGACGCTACGTTTCACTCCAAGGATTTTGCCGGCGTCGTGACCGCGAACTACCACGTGGTGCACATCAACGTTGGTGACGAAGGCGACAAGAATCTCGATCTCGCCGAAAAGTACCGAGTGCCGCTGAAAAGGGCACGTCCGCATTCCCAGCCTCGCCGTTCTCGATCCGGACGGAAAAGTCGTCTACAGCCAGAAGAACGGCGAATTCGACGACAGCGTCCGCATCGGCCCCGACGACGTAGCCGCATTTCTCAACAAGTGGAAACCCGCCAGCTAGAATCAGGCGCGCTGCTGCGGCAGAATTTCCGGAAAGGTTCGCTACACGCGCCTAACAAGCGCTGTTTACTGCGGCGCATCTCCGAGCTGTTGCAGTTTCTGTTCCGCGCTCGCCTTGATCGCATTTCGTGCCTGCTCGTTGTCAGTTGTATCCGCGGCCAAAAGGTCCATCGCCCGCTTGGCATTCTGGCGCGCCAGATCCTTTTGGCCGTCCGCGACGTATGCATCGGAAAGGCTATCGTAAGCATTCGGTGAATTCGGATACGCAGCCGCATTGAGCTTCATAATTTCAACAGCGCCCTTGGTATCGCCGAATTGCAGATGCTCGTAGCCCATGAAGTTCACCATTCCCTCGGGAAACAGGACGGCCTTCGAATCTTTCCGGTGTGCCTCGTCCAGCATTTTCGCGACTTTGGCAGTGCCGCCCGGCTGCTCGATTAGGTCAAGGTTGCGCACCTCTTGAGGTATCACGGGAGCATCTTTCGCAACTGGCGCTCGTCCCGGCGTCTTGATGAGCGTACTCACGTACCAATCCACGATCATTTGCGGCAACTCCGGATGCACCGGGAACATGTCCGCCCCGTGGCCGCCGGTCGCGTAATGAACTAACTTTTTCCCCGGATTGGGCGTGATGCTGTAGAGCCACTCGATTGTCTGCACAGAGGGCGGAAATTCGTCGTCGTCTGCGACGGCGAAAAACACGGGTATGTTCACAGATTCGCGCAGGAACTGACGCCCTTGCAAATTTGTCGGTCCGGAGAGCAGCACCAGCGACCGCACTTCGGGATGGCGGCGCGCCGTTTGAACGGAATTATTCACGCCGCAGCTCGCCCCGCCCACGCCGATCGTGTCGCGCGTAACTCCTGGCTGCGACACCAGATACTGAAATGCCGTGTCAAAATCGCCCGGCCACTTCTCTCTTTCAATCTGTCCTTCCTGCTCCGGCGTCTGCTTGTCGTGCGGCGTTCCGCCGCTCTCGCCAAAGCCGCGGTTATCGACCGTTAGGACATTGATTCCCGCCGCCGCGAGCTGCTCGGCCAAGCCGTCCCAAACCTTGCGCTGCCGGTTGCACTGATGTAGCAGCAGAACTCCGGGGCCGGGCTTGCCCGCGTCAAAATACGTCGCCTTCAGTGTCGTTCCATCCGCCGCCTTCAAATCCACCACGCGTCCCGCGCAAAAAGCCGACGCCGACCATGCAAAGCCGAGAAGCACTAACATGAGAATGCGCGAAGTGAATCGTTGAGTCATCAGCGGGACCTCCTCAAGTTCCAGATATTATACGACGCTCAGGAGCGAGGAACGTTAGCGCACACCGCCAGCGTCTTCAGCTAGTTGACTCGGAGATCCGTGTGTGAAGGAAAACGCGCTCGCAATGCTACGAGCCGCACTCCAGACTCAGCCTTCCGCCAACGGCAGCCATACTTGAAAAACGCGTGTCGCCAGGTTTCGACGTCACTTGGATATTCCCTCTGTGCTTCTTCACGATCCGCTGAACGGTGTCCAGGCCGAGCCCGGTGCCCTCCCCAACCCCCTTCGTCGTGAAAAATGGCTCGAAAATGTGCGAACGAATGGTCGGTAAGATTCCCGGGCCGTTGTCGCCGATCTCCACCACCACGCAATTGTCCTCGCGATACGTTCGAAGCCGAAGCTCACCCGTGCCGCCCATAGCGTCAATCGCGTTGTCAATCAGGTTGGTCCAAACCTGATTCAGCTCGCTGCCGAAAGAATTCACCAGCAGTGGGAGTTTTTCGTAGTCGCGCTTTACCACCACCCCGTGTTTCAACTTGTGATTCAGGATCTTGAGCGTATTTTCCAGGCTTTTCACGATATCCACGTTTTGTACCGGCGCCTGGTCCATGAACGTATATTCCTTGATCGCCAGGACCAGGTCGGAGATTCGCGACGTGCCGCTTTCGATTTCGTCCAGCAGCGTGGCCACCTCAACCGAAGCGGCAATTCTCACCAGAGCGGCTCGGGCAGTGGCTTCATCCAGCGTCGCGAACAATGATTCCAGCGCTTCCGGCTTTACGTTCTTGTGTGCCAGGTCAGCGGCCATTTCCCATAGGTCGGTCTGCCCATGGCTGCGCAGCAGCGAATCGATCTGCTCCTCCAAATCGCTGGCGGTTAACGCATCGGGGGGAACCTGGTCGCTTTGAATGAACGACGTTTCCAGCTTTTCGATCTCGGTTCTCTGCTCGGCCGTAAGTTCTCGCCTGCCCAATTCGTGACTTGTGTCCTTGATCCGTTTTAGGACCTCGCGCAGCTGGCTCGCGGCGCGTTTGGCTGCGGACGCTGGATTATTGAGTTCGTGCGCAAGTCCGGCCGAAAGTTTTCCCAAAGAAGCCAGCCGGTCACGTTGTTGCTCGCGCCGAGTGGTCTCGCGGATTCTGTCGGACATCAGCCCCACAAGCCGCTGGGTCAGCTCCGGCATCTTCTGTATGAGTTCGGGAAACAGCGAAGAAGGAAAACGCAGGGCACGGACATCCGTGATCGCGCGCGCTCCCACTGTAAATTGCTTCATCCTCGAATAGGGCAGCAATCCTGTCACATCACCGGGCTTGATCGCCATCACAACTGTTTCACCGCCGAGTTCGCCTCGGACCTGCAACTGTCCCTCGAGTACCACAAACATGGAGTCCGCCGGATCGCCCTCTCGAAAAGACGTATCGCCTGCCTTCAGGAGAAGCTCTTCCGCCTGCCCGATAAACCAGGTGATTTGATCGTCGGGCAATCCCGCGAATGCCGGCACGGCGAGTAGTTCTGAATTTTCGACCATTTATACCTTGCTCAAATATTGATGGATGAACTGCACCGCCACCGATCCTTCTCCCACTCCGGACGCCACGCGCTTTACCGAACCGTGTCGCACGTCGCCGACCGCAAAAAGACCCGGAACGTTTGTCTCAAGCAGGAAAGGATCTCGGTCGAGCTCCCAGCCCTTGGGATGCTGCCCCTCTCGTATCAAGTCGGGGCCTGTCAGGATGAACCCGCGTTCGTCGCGCTCCACTATATCCGCCAGCCAGTCGGTTCGCGGCAGCGCTCCGATAAAAATAAACATCGCATGCGCGGCCACGCGCTCGATCTTGTTGGTGTCCGAACATAGAAATGAAATCTCTTCCAGCCTTCTTTCGCCGTGCGCTTCCACCACGCTGGCGTTCCCCCAGACCTGAATGTTCGGCGTCTCTTTGATTTGGTCAATCAGATACTGCGACATCGTGCTGGATAGCGAGTTCCTCGCACGGGCAATGACCACGCGATCGGCGTACTTCGCGAAATTCATCGCCGCTTGGCCCGCCGAATTCGCGCCGCCCACCACGTAGACGATTTCGCCCTTGCACGATAGAGCTTCCGTGGAGCCGCCGCCGTAGTAAACGCCCGCCCCTCGCAGCCGATCGATTCCCGGCATTTCGAGCAGCCGCCACTGCACTCCGGTTGCGATCAGCAGCGCGTGGCAGGAGAGCTCATTCCCGTCCGCGAGCTTGATGATTCGGTAAGACCCTTCCGTCCGCACTCCGACCGCCTCCTGCGGCGACAGGATTTCTACTCCAAAGCGTTGCGCCTGCGTGACTGCCCGTCGCGCCAGATCGCCACCGCTCAGCCCCATCGGAAATCCGAGATAGTTTTCAATGCGCGAGCTCATTCCTGCTTGCCCGCCCGGCGCCTCGCGTTCAATCATCACCGTATGCAGGCCCTCCGAAGCGCCGTAGACGGCAGCAGCCAGACCTGCCGGCCCTCCACCCACGATGGCCAGGTCATAGAAATTGTTTGTGC
>CAVPBO010000001.1:0-1666924 GCA_963701865.1 uncultured Acidobacteriota bacterium | reverse complement strand
GGAAACGTGCTGCTCGCCTTCGCCGCCAAATGATGGACGCTCTGCACATTGACGGGTCGTTGGTAAGCGCCGTAGGCGCGTGAGAAGATAGCCCAGTCCGTTAGGGCTGGGAAAACAAAGTCGTGGGCCCCGAGCGCCGTAGGCGCGGCACGTTTTGCTTGACGGGTTTTCGGCGGCCGGAGCTTCAGCTCGGACATTTGGCCGCTCAGTCCAAGGGGCCTTTGCCCCTGAGGTCGTGGTTTCTTGTATCAAAATTTGCAACTCGCCAACCGAGCATTTGCCGCGTTCTTTTTTTTCGCCGCGGCACTCCTAACCACGTCCGCCGTGGCGCAAGCCACGCCTCAGCCGCAGTCGAGGCCGCAAAACGCCACCACCGCCGGCGAATTCCATAGTCGATCCGCCCACGCTGGTTTCGCTCGGTTTCGAGTGGCGCATCGCCGGCGACGACAATCGCAACGCGCAGCGTGGACGTAACGTTTCGCAAGAAGGGCGAGCAGCAATTGGCGCAAAGGTCTGCCGCTTCTGCGCCTGCAGCACGAAGTCGTTTCCGGCGGAACGCCGCGCGACGGCGGCGGCCACTATTTCAGCTACGTCGCGCCCAACATGTTCGCCGGCAGCCTGCTGAATCTCGAGCCCGACACCGAATACGAATGCCGCTTCGTTCTTTCCGATCCTGATGGCGTGAAAGGCAAAGCGGAAAAGACCGTCACCGTGCGCACGCGCAAGGAACCGCAGCCCGCGGAGGGCGGCCACGTCTATCACGTCTATCCCTTCGGCTACAAAGGCGCGAAGCAGGAGCCCGCATTCACCGGCCTGCTGGCCGCCTATTACATGGGCTCCGACCATTCCGATCACTCGAACGCATTTCCGCCGCGCGTCCAGCCGGGCGACATCATTCTGGTCCACGCCGGCGTCTACAAAGACAATCGCTTCGTCTATAGCGGCTTCGATCGCACCATCGCCGCGTACGGCACGCCGTTCGACGGCACCTACTACCTGACCGCGAGCGGCACGCCCGACAAACCCATCGTCATCAAGGGCGCGGGCGACGGCGAAGTGATCTTCGACGGCGACGGCTGCCAGAATCTTTTCAACCTGATGGGCGGGAACTACAACTATTTCGAAGGCATCACCGTTCGCAACACCAATGTCGCGTTCCTGCTCGGCTACAAGAATATCGCGGGCTCCAGCGGCTTCACGCTGAAACATTCGCGCGTGGAAAATATCGGCCGCGGCGATCGAGGACGATTGGTCCGGCTCGAAGAATTTCTACATCGCGGACAACGTGTTCATCGGCCGCCACGATCCCGACAAAATTGCAAAGCTGGTGGACGCCCGCGGTGTGGGCGAAATTTCCCGGCTATCCGGCGCTGATCACGTCGGAATACGCCATCAAGATCTACGGCCAGGGCCACGTGGTCGCCTACAACTACGTCGCCAACTGGCACGACGGCATCGACATCGCCACCTACGGCGATCCCGACGGCACGCCCAACGAATTGCGCGACCGCGTGCCCGTCTCCATCGATTTCTACAACAACGACTTTTACAACATGGCGGACAATTGCATCGAAGCCGATGGCGGCGCGCACAACATTCGCGTCTTCCGCAATCGCTGCTTCAACGCGGCCGGCGGCGCTTTCAGCGCGCAGCCCACATTCGGCGGTCCGCTCTATTTCTATCAAAACCTCGTCTACGACAATACAACCGGCGGCCCGCTGAAGTTAATCGACACGCCCGCGGGCGTCCTGATCTACCAGAACACTTTTTTCGGCCAGGGCCGCCTGATGGGCCCCGCGTCGAACATTCACTTCCTGAATAATCTGATTCTGGGCGACGGCTGGGCCGATCCAGTCTTCAACCTGCGGACGTACACGAATTACTCCAGCTCCGATTACAACGGCTTTCGCCCGAATCCCGGCGTCGAGAATACCTTCGAGTGGACTTCGCCTGACTTCGCGACGCCCGCCGATTACGTCGGCAAGCTTGTGACGCGCAATTTCAAAACGCTGAAGGAATATCAGGACGCCACTAAGCAGGACCAGCACAGCGTCCTCGTGACCTACGACAATTTCGTTAACGTGAAGATGCCGGACAAATCCGATCCGCAGCGTCTATACAATCCCGAGGATTTCGATTTTCAGGTGCAGCCGATTATGGCGGAGTTCCACTCGAATCAAGACAGAATCGAATTTCCAAATCCCGCCGTCGACGCCGGCGTCCTGCTCCCCACGATCAACGACGACTTCACCGGCAAAGCTCCTGACCTCGGTGCCTATGAGATCGACCGCCCCATCCCGCATTACGGCCCGCGCGAATGGCCGAGCGGCCCCTCAGATCCGAACGCGCCGCGATCCGTTACCGGCCCTCCGCACTAGGTTTGTGAAACGCAAAACAGCGATGATGAGTCCGTGTGAGCGGGCACCGAGAAACGAATCTGGTGATCTATCTAGAAGAGATGCGTGCTGATTGGAATTGAATTGCTTCCGCACGCATGACATCATCTGCAAACCATGGCACTCCTATTCATTTTCGCGGTAGTGATAATTATTGCGCTCGTCGGGAGTCTTCCAGTTTGGCCGCACAGTAAGAATTGGGGTTATTTCCCGGTTGGCATCAGCGTTGCCATCCTGATTCTTCTGGCCCTGTACTTTACCGGCCACCTGCACCCGCACCACCACTAAGCGGCGCAGTTCTCGCAACACTTTCGGCTCACCGCCAATTCGTCCATGCTCAGAGTTTAGAAGGACAGGTGCGCGCCTGTCCTGGACCAAAGATCAGTAGACGCGCTTTCCTCGATCTGTCAGCGTTCTAGCGGCGAAGTTTATCGCCGCTCTCTCGACGAGAGCTGGATGCTCTTTGACAAGTGAATATGCAGTTGGTGTCTGGTGGCACAGACACTCCTGTCTGTGCTCTTACGACTTCCGAGTTGCGCTGGACCACGGCCAATCCTCGGGCCTCTCAACTAAGCTCGCGGTCACCGGGTTGTGCTCGATATACTTTCGAAACTCCGTAAACTCAGCTTCGCTCCGCACCCAGTGATCGAAAGACTCATCCTGCCAGAACGGTTTGCCGGTACGTTGCAGGATTTCGTTCGCAGCGCGGGCCGTGACCCCTTTGATAGACTTCATAAGCCTGCGCACTTCGGTTCTGGGTGTCAGGAGTACGTGGACGTGATTGGCCATGACGACAAAAGCGTGCAGGACATAACGATGAAGGTCGGCCGATCCTCTCTGGAGCGCACCAACGACGCACGCGGCGACCCGCGGGTTCTGGAGCCAGAGAGGGCCGGACGTGGCGACGTCGAGTACCGCGTCCGTCTGCTTGAATTTTTCGCCTGCGGAACCTGCGACGTGCTTCCCTTGCAGTGCCTCTGGCCTTCTAGGAAGAGAGCCATATAGCCGCCAGGTAATGAAAAGCGCCCTTTCCTCGGGATGCCAGTGTGGAAGGTTTCTGCGGTAGCGAGCCACACCCGAGAATTACCACAGTGAATTGGATTGATCAATCAAGGAGCACAGACAAGAGTGTCTGTGCCACTCACTACTCGCCAAACACCAAATTAAGTGACACACCATGCAAAGTAATTTTCCGCGTAAACCACTGAAAACAAAGAAAAGTGGCACTCACAAAGTGACACACTTTTTCGAGGCCAGGTCGGCCAGTAGCGCCGCCATCTTGGCGGCGTTTTTCTCCTGGGCATGCAAAATTCAAAATCACCAGCAGGATGTTGGCGCTACGTCGGATGAGACCGCAACAATTCTGCATTCTAGGGATTAAGCACATCAGCGGAGCGAACAAAGTGGCAGGGAAGCGGAGCTTCAGGTAATATTAGCTGAGATTCGCGGAGAACGCCATTGACGCTTACTCAACATCCAGGGAACGAACCGGGGCGAAGACGCTCGTGCGCGTGCGGCCGCGAGGATTTTGCGCGGGAGTGGTGCGCGCGGTGGATATCGTCGAGCTGGCGCTGGAGGCTTACGGCAGCCCGGTCTACGTGCACCACGAAATCGTGCACAACCGCTACGTGGTGGATCAGTTGCGCGGCCGCGGCGCGATTTTTGTCGAGACGATCGAGGAAGTGCCGGTCGGCGCGGTGCTGGTTTTCAGCGCGCACGGCGTTCCGCCGCGAGTGCGCACCGAAGCGAAGGAACGCGAGTTGCGCGTGATTGACGCGACCTGCCCGCTGGTGACCAAAGTTCATTTGGAAGCGCTGAAATTCGCGCGCGAAGGCCGCACGCTCATTCTGATCGGCCATCGCGACCATCAGGAAATTGTCGGCACGTCGGGCGAAGCGCCGCAAACAGACGATCGTGGTTGGAAGCGTCGAGGAAGTGGACCAACTGCAAGTGCCGGACCCGACGCGGCTGGCTTTTCTGACGCAGACGACGCTCTCGCTTTACGACACGCAGGAAATTGTTGCGCGGCTGCGCCAGAGATTTCCCTCGATTGTGGGTCCCGCGTCGGACGACATCTGCTACGCGACGCAGAATCGGCAGGAAGCGGTCGAAGCGCTGACGCGCGAAGTGGAATTGATTCTGGTGGTCGGTTCGGCGAACAGCTCGAATTCGAACCGCCTGGTGGAAGTGGCGCAGCGCGCGGGCGTTGCCGCGCGGCTGATCGAGGATGCGAACGACATTGACGCCGCAGCGCTGGAAGGCGTGAAATCGATCGGCCTGACGGCGGGCGCATCCGCGCCGGAAGTTTTGGTCGAGCAGGTGAGCCAGCGCCTTTCCGGATTTGGATTCACGAACCATCGCGATCTGGATCTGATTCGCGAGGATGTGCGGTTCACGCTTCCGGCGGAACTGGCCGCCAAGTTGGGCCGGGCCGCGAATTGAAACGAGTTCGGCTTTCGCCCAGCGGCACCAAAACAATTCTAAGGAGCAATTGAGTGGCGGTCAAAATCGCCCGCCAGCCGAATAAGATTGCTCTTGTTGGGTGCGCCCACCAGTGCGGCCGCAATGTCTTTGGGCCACGAAAAGGCGCCCGCGGCGCTGCGCTCCGCCGGATTGATCGATCGCCTCCGATCGATTGGTTACGAAGTCGCCGATCTTGGCGACGATCCTCCCCAACTTTTCCAGGCTGACGAAGAAAGCCCTCGCGCGCGCAACGTCCCACGCGTGATTGCCGCGCTCGAGGCGCTGAAGCCGCGCGTCGAGCAAGCCCTGAAATCCGGCGCGCTGCCTTTGATTCTGAGCGGCGATTGTTCGATTGCGCTTGCGACGATTGCCGGCGCTCGCCGCTACTTCCGCCACATCAGCATGATTTATATGGATCGCGACGCCGATTTGAATATTCCGGCGACGTCGCCATCGGGCTGCGTGGATGGAATGGTGGTGTCGCACATCGTGGGGCGCGGCGCAGCAGAGCTGGTGCGTTTCTGGGGCGAGCCGCCGCTGGTTCGCGAGCCTGACCTGGCGCTTTTTGGTGTCGCCCGCCTCGACCCGGCGGAGCAGGAAGTGCTCGATCGCACGCCGCTTCGCCGCTATCTCGCAGCGGACGTGAAGCGACTTGGTCCCGCGGCTGCCGCGCAAGTTGCCATCGAGCGCATTCACGGGAACGGCAACGAATTCATTTTGCATCTGGATGTGGACGTGATCGAAGGTTTTCAAGCCACGAAGAAACCAGGAGAAGGCGGCTTGACGCTCGAGAATGTGCGCGAGGCGCTGGCGGTTTTCGCGAAGCAGAAGCACCTCGCTGCCATCGAAGTGACGGGCTACGACCCGACGAAAGATTCCGACGGCAGCGGCGCGAAAATGATCATTGATCTGCTCGCGGAAATTTTGGGCGAGCGCTTGGAAACTTTGAAGGCGGCTGCGCCTCCGGTTGAGGCGGCGGCTGCGGCGACTGGTGCGCCTGCGGCGGCTTCAACGTCCAGCGCGCCTGCAGTTCCTCTTGTGTCGGCTGGAGAAGCGTGGTCATCGGACATGCTCGAAACCGAAACCGAATCATCGGAAGCGGCCGCCGAAACACCGGACAGCGAATCAACAGAATCCTCAAGCGAAGTGGACGATTCTCATTCCTAAGAAATCCCCTCGCACTCCCGCAGGCACGCGCCGATCAGCTAAGAAAATGCGAGCGAGTAAATCGCCAGCCAGCAAGACAAAAGCTCAGCCAGAAATAATTATCTTCGACGTGGACGGCGTTCTGGTGGACGTGCGCGGATCGTTTCACACGACCGTGCTTGAGACGGTTCGCTTCTTTACCAAGAAGCGCGTGACCCGCGCGGAGCTGCACGCTGGAAAAATCGCTCCGGGTTCAACGACGACTGGAAGCTTTCGACGGCATGGGTGCAATCGCTCGGCGGCAAATTCGAATACGACGAAGTGAAGCGCAAATTCGTGGAACTTTACTGGGGCAAGAACGGCAAGGGCAACGTTTCGCGAGAAAAGTGGCTTCTGCCGCGAGCGACCCTGCGGCGCCTGGCGGCCCGAGCCGAACTTGCGCTTTTCACGGGGCGCGTACGGGCCGAAGCCGACTACACGCTGGACCGCTGCCGGGTCCGCGAATACTTTCGCCAAATCGTCACGGTCGAGGACGTCCGGCGGCCGAAGCCGGATGCGGAAGGGCTGCGGAAAATCCTGAAGGGGCGCGATCCGGCCACGGCGCTTTATCTGGGGGATAACGTGGACGACGCGCTGGCTTCAAAGGCCGCGCGAATACCGTTCCTGGGCATCCTGCCTCGAAATAGCGACGCCAGCCGCGCCCGAGGTGCTTTGCTTACAAAGCATGGCGCCAAGGCGATTCTCGGGGACGTGGCTGAACTCGAGGCCTGGCTCGCACGCTCCTAACCACCCCTAGTGCCAGAACTTCCTTCCCACCAATGGTATAGGACCAATAGGTAGTACCAAAGAGGACACCAGTACCATTGCCCGGGCAGGCCCCAAACGTCAATATTCCTATCACGGCGGGATTTCGCCTAGGGAAAATGATCGACAACAACGTACGCCAAACCGCAGCTCGCGCTTTCGTGCGCAGCCTGAACATTCTGCTCAAATTTGCCCGCATGTATGACTTCGGGCATCCGCGCACCGTGAAGCAATACGATACGGCGTGGGCTGAATTGCGCACGGCGCTGGGCACGGACGACGAGGCCGGCATGCTGCTGGCGGTGTCCGGCGACCAGCTCTTGCTTGACGGCACGCCCCTGGATTCGGCCGCGGCGGAGAAGAGCTTCGCGCGCATGCTTTCAGTGGCGGGCATCGCAAGCGTCCATTTTTCACCCAAGCTCACGCACGCCAGCCTGCAGAAATTTGTCCGCGCGTTTCCAACAAGCTCCGGTTCGAAGCCTGCACAGCTCGCCGAGCAGATGAAGGAAGCCCTGCAGGGCGACCGCATTTCATTCACGTAAATGAGGTTTGCTTTGTGCCGGCGGACTCGGCTGTCGCGAAGTCAACCATGGCGGCTCAGCTTGCGGCACGAACGCTGGGGATGAATTCCGATCAGACCGATCAGCTCCTGAACGACCCCGAAAAATTGCTGCAATTGATTGTTGCGGCCGAAGGCACGAAAGGCGGCGGCGGAGGTCCGGGTGGAGGCGGCTCTGGTTCCGGTGGCTCTGGTCGAGGCGGTTACGGCAGAACAGGCTATGGCAGTGGCGATTATGCCGGTGGCGTTGCCGGCGCCACTGGCGCGACTGGATCTGGCAGCAACTCCGGAAGTGAAGCCGGAAACGGATCGGGAGCGGATAGCGGAGGAGGTTCAGGAGGCGGCCAATCTGGAAACCCGCCCGCCATGGCTGGGCCGGTTGGCGCCGTGTATGGCTCCGGAGGCGCGGGCACCGGTTCAGGCACAGGTGCAAACGGAACAGCCGGCGCAGGTTCCGGCTGGAACATCGTCGGCGGATCAAGCGGTGGTGGCGGCATTCCTCTCGATCCCAACGCGGGCGGATTCTGGCTGAAGGGCGACGATGCTGCTCCCAGCGCCCCGGGTGCTGGATTGAGCGGGCCGGTTTCGAGTGTGGGAACAGGGACAGGCACGGGCGGGAATGGATCCGGAAATGTTGCGGGAACTGGCCCGGGTGCCGGCGATGGGAGCGGATCAGCCAACGGCGGAAATGGCGGCCCAGGCAATGGCGGCGGAAGCGGCTCCGGAACCGGTGGCTGGCAAATTCCGGGCGCTGGCGCGAACGCAGGTCCGGAAAGCCGATGGGCGAATGCTTCGACAGGAATCCGCGCGACGCGTTCAGCACGTACCGGCGGCGGAGCGATGGCCGTCGAAACCGGCTTGATGACGTTGCACGAAGACGAATTGCAGGGAATCTTGCAGGTGCTCGCGCAGATTGCGCGAACGAACGATGCCTCGAAAGACAAACTCGATCCCGGATCGTTTCAATCGCGGCTTTCGACCCTGCCGCGGCGCGCTCGATTCACCGTGAGCCAGGCGCTATCGGCGCTGGCGGCGCAGGCGCCCTCGGAATCGTCGGACAAACCGACGCTTCTGAAACTCGCGGAGCACATCGCGGTGCGGTTTGCGCTCGAAAGCTACGAACGCGGCGATTTGAAAGTGAACGCAGTTCGGCAGATGCTGGATGAAATGAACAGCGAGCTCGACGGGCTGCGGAAGATCCTCGGCGTCTACGAAGAAAAAATGGCGCGCGCCGGAATACACACGCAATCGCATATGGAAGTGCTGGCGCGGAATTCTGGTTGCAGGTTCCGGAAGAGAAGAAGAAATCCGTGCTGGAATCGTCCGACGCCTGGTGCGTTCCAGCGACTCGCGTGCGAGAGCACGTTGACGGTTTGCTGGCGCGCGGCGAAAAGGATGCTGCCGAAAGCATCCTGAAAAATTACGCGGATGGCATCAAGCACAAGAACACGGAAGCGCGCCGGCAAACGGCGATGGGACTTGCAGAGCTGGCTGGGCTGTATGCGAAGACGAGCGATCAACTTTTCATGGACACGATTCGCGAAATCGGATTGCAGCTGGCCGAAGAGAAGGATTCGCAGCTGCAAAGTCTGGTCGGCGCGGCGTTCGTTCGATTGTCGCAGGAGGCGACGAACAATCGCGCCTATCCCGCCATTCAGCGATCGGTCGAATTGATTGACTATCTCGAATCGGAACGGCCCGGAAGCGGCAAGAGTTTGCGGCCTCGCATTGGAGTCGAAAACCGGCTGCCGGAATTCATCGAGGAATCGCTGAAGAGCGGAAACGTTCCCTCCGGCTTGAAAGATCTTCTGCGGCGAATGCCGGAACCCGCTGCGGAACAAGTCGCGACCCGATTCAGCCGCGTGGGATTCCGCGAGGATTGCGAGCTCCTGGTGTCCATGATGGAAGTGCTGGGGGCGGAAGGGCTCGACCATCTGCGAATGCAGCTTCGCAAGGGTTCGCAGAGTACCGCGATCGACACGGTTGGAATTCTTGCGCGGATGGACTTCGGGACCATGTCGAAAAAATCCTGCCGGAACGCATGAAGGGATGGAAGCGGACGGCGCACGATCGCGTGGTGCGGCAACTCGCGTCGAGCGGATCGCCGGAACGCGGACGTCTGATGCTGCAGCTTTTCGACATTCTCGATTCGCTGATTCGTCCGCTGGCGGTGGACGAGATCGGTATGAGTGGAGAAAAATCGGCCGATATGCGCCTGTTGCGAATCGCCGAGGGAGATCTGCCAGGAGGCTCGACCGAGTTTCTGCGGTTGAAGGCGATTGAAGCGCTGGGCCGTCTGCGCACGTCCGGCGCCGAAGCGATACTCCGTAAGGTCGCAGAGACGCGAAAAGCATGGCGCTGGGCGAATCCCAACGAGCTGCGAGTGGTCGCGGCGCAAGCCATGGAAAAGATTGATTCCGAGTGGGCGCGCGATTTTATTCCGCGAAGCGGGCTAAGCGTTGCGGACTTTTCGATCGAGCTGCTCGATGCCGACCCAGATTCATCGGCCATCCGCCAGCGCCGGTATCCACGGCTGCGGCTGGAACATTCAATGTCGGCAACGACTACGAATCTGAAGGAAAATTGCCGGCTGGAAATACCAGAAATGGCGATGGGCGGCGGCGTGGCGGTTTGCGAGCAAAGTCTGCACCCGGGAAGCGTGGTCGACATTCGGTTGAATGCCGGAAGCAAACCGGTGAAGGCTCAAACGATCGTCCGCGACGCAAACACGCAGGCGCGCGCGTTCGAAGTGGTGGATATGGAACTCGAAGAGCGCTCGAAGCTGCGCAAGCTGCTGGTACAGCTGGGCAGCGCGCAGAAGCATACGACGGCGAAGGAACGCAGCCGCCGCGCGACTCGCACGATTCCTACCGGCGGCAACAACAGCTAGAAGCCATCTCATAAATGCGACGGGCAATTGCGACGTTTCTGCCTCAGGGGCAAGCCCCAGTTTCTAAGGACTTTTATGTCGGAGCTAAAGCTCCGACCCCCTAAAAACCTTTTGTGAGATGGGTTCTAGTCGGTTTGCGAGGTCTCCCCGTACCCTGCTTCCAATTCCTGCGCGTTGCTGAGATACGCCGAGTTGCTCCGATCGTCTCCACGCAAGGCGCCGAGCCGAATTGCCACGAAGACCAATAATCCGACAATGATTACCGCCAGAGCCCACGAGTAGGGTGATCCATTTCGCACGCTGAATAGTCCGATTCCCGCGAGAACTGTCGTGACTCCGTAGAATGCGAACACAATTCGGTGCACGGACCAGCCTCGATTGCCTAATAAGTCGTAACAATGAAGACGGTCGCCAGTGAAGACTGAATTACCGTTCCGCAATCGCCGGAACATGGCAAGAAATGCATCGAGCAGCGGAAGGCTGGCTGCGAGCAGAGGAAAGAGCAGCGTGGATCGGGTTGTGGCATGGGAGCGGTAGAGATCAAGGCTCAGAAACGCCAGGCAAAATCCGAGGAGGGTGCTGCCCGAATCGCCCATGAAAAGCCGCGCTGGAGGCGGGAAATTGAAGAGAAGAAATCCGGCGCAAGCCCCGACTAAACTCCCCGCGATGGCGAGTGCGAACGGACTCATCAGCGCACTTGGCAACAAAACGTATGCGACCGCAATGATTCCCACGACGCCGGCCGCGAGCCCGTCCATTCCGTCCATGAGGTTTATCGCGTTTGCGAAGGCGGCGACGAAGCCGCAGGTGGCGATGAGGTTTAGCGCGCCGCTTCCGAGAATCGGCAGACGCCAACCCTGTTGCCACAGCAAAGCGCCCGATACAAATTGCACTGCGAGCCGGAGCCACGGCGAGAGTCCGCGCAGATCGTCCGCCAGACCCGCGGCCCAGACGAGCGCGAGAGCGGCGAAGAAGGACCATGCGTACAACGATCTCTGCGGGCCAGACAGCAATGCTGGCCGCGACAATCGCAAGCGTGAGCGCGATGCCACCTAACCGCGGAATCGGCTGGGAGTGAATTTTGAGAGGACCGGGAGCGTCGAAGAGGCGCCACCGGATGCACTGCGTTTTTACGATCGGCACGAGCGCAATCGTGAAGGCGAACGCGATCACGGCAGCGATGAATTGCATGGTGATCATGGGATGATTGCCCGTGTGAACCGTTTCACATGGCGCATGCGAATGCGTCGGGCCTTGCGCGCGAGTCCCCGAAGCCCCGATTGGCGAAGCGCAGCGTGCGCGTCGCGAAGATAAAGGCGCACGAGTCCTTCCGACATGTCGCGGTAGAACAAGCGCGTGGAAGAGCCGTCGGCAATCTCACGGCACAAGCTACTAAAGCGCGCCAGGATAGCATCACTGGCTTGTGGCGACGGGACTTGTCCGAATCCTGACGCGCCGAGGATCACCGGCAGCACTTCGACGCGCGCCAGATTGCCGGGAGACGTGAGGCTGGCAACAACGATCAGTCCTTCTCGTTCGAAATCGGATGCGATGTAGCCAGAGGCGATGCTGCCGAGTCCGTAAAAACAAAATGCCGGGCCGGAATCACGCGGGCTCAGGACTTTTGCGCCGCTAACTCGGTGACTGTGGGAGGCTCCGACGATTTGAAATCCGCAGCCGGCAATCCGGTCCATGAGAGCGGCTTCGGCGGGGTCAATGCGATTCGTTCTCAGGCATCCGGCGTGAATCAGTGCGACCGAAAAATGCGCGCCGAGCGATGTAAGTAATTTAAGGGCCTGGGTAGCGCGAGCGAGTGTTGCAGGCTCGACGCCTGCTTTCGCGCGGGTGGCAAGATCGCGCGAAGCGATTGCGGCGGACCAAAACCCGACCCGCATGTCGCCGGCCCCTCGCCAAACATATACGTCGGGATCACTGCGAAGCGTGCGACCAGCGCCGATAGGAGTCATATCGTAGCGTGCTATTGCCGCACGGGTTCGCGCGGCGCCAGCGGTGCGAAAATCTAAACTGTGATTATTCGACAGTCCGACGACGCCGCAACGGAGGGCTTGCAAGTATTCGAGAGACGCCGACGGCGCGGAAACGGTCTGACCTAGTCCCGTCGGCGGCCGCACAGCGAGACTTTCGGCATCAAGCGAAGATTCGAGATTCATGAAGGCCATCGCGACGTCGTCAAAATAAGGCGCGACGCCACAAGCGGCAGCGCGCCAACCGCCGGACGGGAGAGCGAGGTTTCCGGCTGGCAGAAAATCGCCGCCGATGGCGACGCGCGCGGCGATTGGCTCTGCGCCTGGCGCCTCCCAGAGAATCATGCCGGCACCCGCGAGAAGACCCAGCGGAACAGTTGCTTGCGCATCGGGTGCAGCCAAACCGGAGTGAAAATCAGAGCGATTAACGCCGCGACGGCAACGGCCGTTATGAGAAGTGGGGCGGACGTACGCAGGGGCGCGGCGCGGAAGAGTGGCAGGAAGATCAATGCGCCGGCGGTGCTCGTGAACAAAACGCCGGCGCTTTCCTTCGGCAATAATTGGCTGAACGGGACGTGGTTCTGGATGTGATAGGCGACCAGAACGATGAGGTATCCGCACGCCAGCGAAAATGCCGCAGTGGCTACGACCGCCGGCCCCCCGAGGCGCGAGCCCACTAGAAATCCGAGGCCCGTATTGAGAACTGCGGTCGAAATGCAACCCACCGAAACCCATCGCAGCGCACCCGTCCCGAGATCGACGACATAGGCCGGGTTGGTGAGCACGTTCACCAACCATCCCGCGCACAGTAGGGCAACGAATTCAACGAAGACGGGCTCGTAGCGGCCAATCCAGATTCGAGAAATGAATGGGCTTAGGACGGCGAGAGATGTAAATGCAGGCACGGCAAGAAAAAACATGAGCCGGTAAGAGACGCGGTAAACGGCCGGAATCGATTTTGGGTCGCGTTCCTGCCGGTGCGAAATCACGGGAACCAGGACCTGGTTGGCTTGCACAAGGAGTTCGCGCATGGTTATGACGCAGCGCGCCGCCAAATCGTAGAAACCGGTGAGCGCAAGTCCTCCGAACTTCGTAAGCAGCGCTTTTGTGACCGGCTCGCGGAGCGCCTGGCTGGCGGTGATCAGCTGGAAATGAAGTCCGTAAGCGGCAAGCTCGTTGAAAAGGGAACGGCTCCAACGGTGCGGGACGATCGGGAGAATTTTCATTTGTTGGCGCAGCAAGAGCCAGGTGATCAACAGGATCGCCGCGGATTGAATTGCCTGCGCATACGCGAGGCCAAGAAGTCCGTGGCCGGGAACAAGCAGAAAAGCCAGCAGCAGATAGGAGACGGAGCCGCCGAATTCCAGGTAATTGCAGATCGTAATGCGCTGAAGGCCGGCGAGGCACGCCTGAAGAACTCCTTCGATGATGGTGAGCCAGAGGGAAATGAGGGCGAACGGAAGAATGGCGAGTGCCTCCGCGAGGCTTTTTTGTGGGAGCACCGCGATGAGGATCCATCTGGACACGGGGTAAAGCGCGGTGGAAACGGTCGCCAGCGCGAGGCCGATCGTAATGATGGCTGTCTGCATTAGAAGCGACACTTCTTCAGACTGCCCACGCGCGGCGTATTTGGCGACGAACCTGACAACGCTCGTGGAGTAGCCCTGGTTTGCCAGCGTGACAATGGAAGTGGTCGCGAGCACCAGCGACCAGATGCCCAGGCGCTCGAGACCGACTGCGAGGATCAGAAATCGATAGAGAAAAAATAGAGTGGCGGCGCTGCCGATGACTTGAGCAAATGTGGTGAGCGCGTTGGAGATGACTTGGCGGCGCATCATTTGAACCCGACGCGCGGCGCGGTTGCTGACGCTGGGAATTAGTCGACGAATTCAGTTCGGTCGGGAGTCCATTGGCCGGACGTGCGGCCAGTTAGGCAGCGGAGGGTCCCGAGCAGGGCCGCGAGATTCACCAGGCAGAATGACATCGGAATAGTCCAAACGGGCGCGGAGGATTTCGCTCGCCGGGCGAACCCCAAGAGTGCGAGGGCATAGAAGTCTATTTGCGTCGTGAAGAATATGCCGAAAGAGCGGTTGGCTCAGGAGAGCCGCGTTGGCCGCGCAAGAGCGCCAAGAGAAAATAAGGCACGAGCCACCGCAAGAGCTTGTGCGACCAGAGGCTGATGGCGAGCGCGCCGTGCCGCAGCGGATCCAGCAACTCGCGATGAACGAGTAGCGCTCGAAGATCCTTGCTGATGATGCGGGCTTTCATTCGCAGCATCGAGCCGACGCGATTTTGCGACAGGCGCGTGAGAGCCGAAACCCGCGTGTCGAGGCGATTCAGCAATCCCGCTCGTGCCACGCGCAGCGGCAGAACGAAATCGTCGCCGAGCGCGCGATCGAGCGGGCGCCAGAGAGAACGCCGCATGGCAAATAGCGAGCCTGACGCCATGGCGAGAATTCCGCGCTCGCTTTCCTGCTCGCGCAGCCAGGTTTCATACCGGAGATACTGGCTTTCGTTCTCGGTGATGCTGGTTTCGCGTCCATTTAGGTATCGAGGACGCGCGGTTACGAGACCGACGCGAGCGTCTGCGAAATGTTCCATGAGGCAGCGAGAGCGCATCGTGCGATAACAGGCAATCGGCGTCGGTGAAGACGAGGAGTCTCACCGGAGGCCGCGGCGACGAGGCCATTCTGCATCGCGCTTTTGCCCTGCTGCTTCGGGAAGGAGATGAGTCCGACCCCTTCGTGCATGAAAGCGCCGACAATATCCTCGGTTCGATCGGAGGAGCCATCGCTACCGATCAGGATTTCGACGAGATCGCGGGGATAGTCGAGCGCCAGAAGATTTCGGAGCTTTGCCTCGATGGACGATTCTTCGTTGTGAGCCGCGACGATCACACTGACGGATGGACGCGCATCGCCAAGGAGGAACGATTGCCTGCGCCCGAAAGCGCCCATCCAGAGAAGAAGGGGATAGCCGAAATAGACGTACAAGATGATCCCGAGAGACGCGCAGAAAAGCGCTAGCATCTTGCGCGCTCGAATCTCATTGGAGGACGGGCGCCTCGCTGCGCGCGTGATTCGCAGTGGGTCGCTCGCAAAGATCGCGGTACGTGATCAGACGAACGCCGCTCTCGCGAACGGCGTCGATCCACTCGCGGCCAGTGAGCCACTCCAACTCCAGTTCGCGCTGAATGCGGATCGGGTCCGTCTCCGAGAAGCCGCGCTCGAACAGGCCGGGATGACAGGCCAGCTCGAAGGTGCCGGCCGGCAAACTGGCGATGGCTTTCTTCCAGCGTTCGCCGAGCGATGCAAGGTTGTGCCGGTCGCGCGAGAGGAAGGATATGCGGCTGGCGGGCATGTCGAGATTTCGAAAAGCGCAGAGCTGCAGCGCTGCGCGATAGGACTGTACGAAAAGGCGACGCAGAAGCGGGCCCTCGTGCGGACCTCCTATTTCGCCGGTCTGTGGGCCACACGCTTGAGCGCGGCGCGCGAGCGCAGAGGATTCCTTCCGCTGCGAGGGCGCGCGCAAACGGAACGGCAGCTGCGGGATAAATGTGCATGTGATGGTGAGAGTCTGCATGGGTCGGCTGGATGCCGCGATGCTTCATCCACCGAATCTGCGCGCGGAATTCAGATTCGATTTCGCGCCCGGAAACGCGGAAGGTCCAGAGCCGGCGAATCATCACCGCCGGAGGGTGAAAATTGCCGGTGGCGCCGACGAGCGTGGGAATTTCGCGCGGGGCGAGGATGGGGCGGCCCGCGCAGATATTCAAATGTACGCCGACGCCAAGATTGGGCACGGTCGCGACGCGCGAAATCGCGTATTCGGCTGCGGGCATGTTGGCCATGAGCGATGTGCTGGTGAGGAAGCCGTAGCGGTGGGCGAGAACGATCGCATCCGTGATACCGCGGCTCATTCCGCAATCGTCGGCGTTGACGATGAGGCGCGTGTCCCTCATTGCAGGACCTGATTGACGATCAGCGGAATTTTCCCGCCAGGACGAGCGATGGGCTCCGCGGCAAATTCCGCCGTTACGTCCATGTTCGGGCCCAACAAACGCTGAAGGCCTGCGCTGATTTGTGTCACTTCGCCTGATTCGGGGATTTCACCACGCACGACGGCGCGCACGACAACACGATTCGGACGGTCGTGAACGAACTGGCAGAAACGCAGAGAAGAGGACTCCTTCAACAGTTGATTGAGAGCGCGCGGAGAAAACAGGCGACCATCGGGACAGCGGAGAATGTCGCTTTCGCGCGTGATGGTCGGTACGACGAGCGGAAAAGCGCGGCCGCACATGCACGGGCCGCCGCTCTGCCAGCGCCCGCGGTCGCCAATGCGATAACGAATCAATGGCATCGCTTCGTTCAAGAAACCCGTCCACACAAAGTAGCCGTCTTCATCCGGGCGCTGTGGGATCGCCGTTTTCGTCGAGAATTTCGAGAAACCCGTATTCGGGAACGAGATGTGATTGCCCGCGCTCGCACTCCTGAATCAGGCCGCAATATTCGGTCATGCCATAGGTGTCGAACACGCGCGTCTGGAAGGCTTTTTCGATTTTTGCTCGGGTGGATGGATAGAGCGGCTCGCCGCTTGTGAACACGACTCGCATGGGGATCTGAATTCCGCGATCAAGTGCGAAATCCGCGAGAATTCCAAGCACGGACGGAAAGCCCTCGAGAACTTCGTCTCTGTGCCGGCGCAGGAAAGCGAGATAGTCGGGTGCCGTCGTTTCCGAGAGATGGAAAATGCTCATGAGGACCTGATGCTCGGGGACGTTGTAGGTCCAGTAAGGCGGTTCGGCGCGGTCGGCGGGAACGACGCGCGCGCCCTGCAACGTTACGCGTGGATGGCGCGGCTCGACGCCAGCCCAGGCCCATTGGCGCAGAAGAAATGCCCAATTCTCGCTGACCAGTTGCTCGGTATAGGCGACGCGAAGGCTCGCACCCGTGGTGCCGGTGGTGCCCGCACGAATCCGTAGATGCGGCTCCGTCGCTCGAGAAAGAAGCTGTTTCTGATTTTGGAGGACGGTCTCGCGGTCGAGAATTGGCAGCCGGCGCAGGTGCTCGATGCCGCGAAATTCCGCGCGCGGATAGTCGGCGTAAAAGGGAACGGTGCGGACTGCGTGGTCGAGAATCTGTCGCAGCGCGCAGAACTGGAACAGGGCGATCTGGTCGGCGTTCCAGGATTCGTCGCGACGCAGAGCGCGAAGGAGTGTGAAGGTTTTTGGAGAGTAGCGAATCCGCGTGAGAAACCATCCACGCGCGCTGGTGAGTAGATGGCGCGCGGGGGAGGGAAAGCGGTCGTAGACACCTTGCAGGCGCGGAAGGCTGCT
Source organism: uncultured Acidobacteriota bacterium (assembly GCA_963701865.1). Classification (GTDB taxonomy): domain Bacteria; phylum Acidobacteriota; class Terriglobia; order Acidiferrales; family UBA7541; genus Palsa-295. The sequence continues at coordinate 1,649,343 of CAVPBO010000001.1, read as the reverse complement.
CCTTACGAATGGTTCGAGCATGCGACTCCTCCGGCGATCTGAGTGCAGAAACGACGAAGCTTGTGAATTTCGCGGCTGTTGTTGAATCGCTGAGTTACAAGCTCACGGCCCCGCTCGCCCATGCGAGCCGCTTCGCCGGGATGATCGAGCAGCCAGCCGATGGAGCGGGCCAGCGCGGCGGCGCTTTTCGGCGGCACGAGAAACCCAGCGTCTTCGTTGCGAAAGAAAGGGCGAATCGGCGGGAGATCGCTCGCAACTACCGGTAAGCCGCATGCCCAATATTCAAAAACCTTTACCGGAATATTTAGCAGGAATTTGGGCACAGGCTGCAGCGGGCAGACGCCTATGCGGGCTTCGCTCAGAGCGCCGGCCATTTCCTCGTGGGCCATCCGTCCGCGAATTTCAACGTTTGAATCGAGTCCGAGTACGCGAATGCGCTGGCGGAGTGCAGCCTCCGCCGCTGGATTGTCGAAATAACCGATCAGGAGAAGTCGCGTCGGGCTCGTACGTCCGGCAAGGAGATGAACGGCTTCGAGGAGGAGAAACGTACCCGCACGCTCGGAAAGGCCGCCGCGGTAGACAACATCAAAATGTTTGTGTGCTGCCGTTGAACGGGCGGAAACAAGTCGAGATTCGGGAAATTATAAAAGACCAGCTTTCGGCTGTTGCCGCAGTGGGCCAGGCGGCGAAGCGTGAACGGATCGGCGGTCATGACGCCGTCGAAACAGTGCGCAGCCAGATTTTCGATGGCTGGCAACGACTTCTTGCGGCGAGAGGGCGAAGAATGCGAGGAATGGACGTTTTGTTGGCCGCCATCGAGGGAAAATCTTCGTAGGCGTCGTAGATGACGCGCTTGCGGAAGAAGAGTTTCAGCGCGAAGGCGAGCGGAAGGAGCTGCGGATCCTGGAAGTGGTACAGGGTCGCGTGCTGGCGCAAAAGTGTTGCAAGAAGCGCGGTGAGGGCCCGGAAACGACGAAGTCGCTTTGGCGCCTAGCGGCAGGGCTATCAAGTCTACTCCGTCGCGGCTCGTGCTCGATTTCATCGGCGCGACGTAGCGCACGCCGAATCCGCCGGCCGCGAGCGGCATGAATTCGCGATGAAACGAACGGCTCTTGAGCTCCGAGTGCGCTGTGGTGAAATGGCAGACAGTGACGGCCTGCGCGCGCAGTGGCAGGGCGCTAGCCGCGATTAGCTTCGCCGCGTGGGTGGCCATTTGTTTATGCCGTCACCGGGTGGGCTGCTTTGGCGGCGATCTCCCGGCGCTCTCGAGGTTCGGCCTGAAAACCCCGGACGACAAACACGAGGCTCAAGAAGAGCCAAGTGGACCGATCGGAATTGATGTCGCCGGTGTTCGTGCCGTTGATGATGCCGATCAAGAGCAGCGCGGCGGCGATTTGCGAAAGTATGAAGTGGGGCGCGTAACGGCGCTTCAACTGGCGGAGAGATTCCCTAATCGCGCCGATGAACACCGCGCAGGCAATCATGGCGGCTGGAATTCCCATTTCGCATGCGATCTCGAGAAAAATATTGTGCGGCCAGTTGTAGAGCGCGGGATTCGGAGATGCGTAGCGGAAGCCCTGAAGGCCCACTCCGATCAGAGGATGTTGACGTAGTATCGCCCAGCCGGAGTCGAGCAGATCGCCGCGAAAACTCATCAGCGCACTCACGCTTTGGCTGCCGATCAGAGTGCCGAGATAGTCGAGCGACGAGACCGGGATGTTAGCGAAAGGAAGCGCCAGGAATCCCATCGCAGCCAGGCACACGATATCGAGCCAGCGGCGGCGATAAAAGAACAGGCTGATAAAAATAACCGCCGAGCAAGCAATCGCCGGGCCTCGCGAACCCGAGCCGATCAGAGCGATCGCCGGCACGGCTAGCAGCGCATACACGAAAATCCGCCACGGAAATGAAAAGCGGGGAACCACGGCGAACCAGACCAGGATAATCAACGCGCAGGCGATGTGGCCCAGGCCGATCGTATTGTCGCTGGGAGTGGCCAGCCGGTCAGAGCCGCCCAGCTCCGCGAGCGACCAGCAGCAAATCGCGAAGGCAACGATGCCGAATCCCCAGAGAAACCGCTTCATCGCCGGCGGCGTGCCCAGGACAAAAAAAGGAGCCACGACAACGATTCCAGTCACCGTGAGGAAACGCTCGAGCTTTTCGAGACCAGCATCGAATACAGGAGTGTAGGAAAGGCTGGCGGTCATCAACGCCACTAGCGCGATGAGCAGGAAATACAAAGGCGGGATTGACACCCACGGCTTGCGGCGCAAAAAGTTGAGCGCGATGCCGGCGAGAAGAATGGCGCCGAGTGCGAGGGTGAGGTCGAAAGGCAGAAGCGCCGCGACGCGGTCGTCACCTTTGACATCGCCAACCACGACATACAGCGCGAGCGCCAATTCCGGGTAGAAGACCAGTCCAACCAGCGCAGCCGCGCCCGCCACCGTGCAGAGCAATCTTTCGGGCGTGGGTCCAAACGAAAATAACGCGAATCCCGCGATTAAAGAACCGCCGAGGATCGCGAGGCTCGTGAAGTGGCTTCGGGAATCGGTGGCGAACGCGGTCGGCTTGCCGTGGACACTCATTTACTGGCCCGCCAAAAACAGCACATCTTCGACGTGCTTGATCGAGCCAAGATCTACCGGAGTTACGCAGTCGACAAGGTCGCGCGCCGAGTATCCGTATTTCGCCATGAAGGTGGCGAGTTCGAACAGGGTTCGTCCCATCAGCGAATAGGCGCGTGGAGCGATTTCGCAAATGATTGCCGGGCGATGAAGCGAATTCTCGAAGTAACCCTGCAAGCCCCTCAAGATGGGCAGTTCGAACCCCTCGGCATCAATCTTGATCAGCGCGATGCGTTCGATGCGATGTTCGTCGAGGTAGGAATCGAGGCGCATGACCGGGACTTCAATCGTCGCCACGATTTCGGATGCCGACTTATATGAGGTGACGAGAGTGCTCTGTCCGGGTTCGCGCGCGAGGAACATAGCGGAGAGGCCGGGCGTTTCTCCCAAAGCGCACGAGTTGGCGGCGATGCGATATTCCGGATTGAGCGCCGCGAGTCTGCAAAGCCTCTCGAAGTACGCGGGAATGGGTTCGAAAGCGTGGACCTGCCCTCGCAAGCCGACCAATCCGGCACCAACGGCCGAGAGGTAACCGATGTTCGCTCCGACATCCACGAACACGTCGCCCGAGCGGAGAAATCGCCGCATCGCATGTACGACCAGAAGGGCGTACGAGCCGAAATACATCGGTGCGGTGCCGCGATATTCCGCAAGATCGTATTCGAACGCGATCCTACCAATGTTTCTCCGCGCGGGCAGAGGTGGCATTGGGCGCACCGTATTCAGTTTCGCGAGCATCAGGCGGCAGAAAAGCGCCGGATTCCTGGCGAAGATCGTAGCGGCGCGGGAAGCGGTGGCCTGTAGATGCATAGGTTCTCGTGGTTACTCAGCGCCGGCCCGCGCGGAACGATTCATCTGGCCCTGGACGACTGTGGCGTGGGCGAACATTCGCTGCAGCTCGCTCATGCGACCGAAATCAGCTGCGCGAATGCGGTTTTCTCTTCCGTCGCGGACCACTCCGATTTTATGACCGTGCAGATCGAGCTTGATCGCGGTGCGAGGCTGGTTGTTCGGATCACCGGGACGCGCCCAGGCAGGACCTTTGTGGAGGCCATTGCCATGAATCGCGGCGAGGCTTCCGCGGTTGGTCCGGAGAACAGCCCACGCGCGAGGCGGGTAGACGCGTTCGACCTCTTCGTCGCTCAGGCGGCCGTCATTGGCGGCGACGCCGAGGTCACGAGAAAGGCGCGGGCGGCAGGAGCGGACATCGTAGTGATTCGAGCCCGGGACGTAGACGAGCGGGCCGCGTGAGTCGTCAATATCCACGAGATAGATGAAGATTTGCAGCGAATCGGATTCGTCGTTATCTTTGTGGAAGTTGCTCGAGTGCAGCGGCCGATTGTGCGGGAAATCGCGGACCACGGTGACGCGATAAAGCGGCGGAATGCAGCCGAGAAAGTTCGCGGCGAGTTTCAGAATCGATTCGTCGAAAACGATGTCCACAAGCTCCGGAATGTGGATCAGTGGATCGGCCAGCGCGATCATTTTCTCGGTGGCCGCGAGCTGCTCGTACGTCAAATGCTCGAGGCTGCGGCGCTGGCCCGCTTGCACGGAGTAGGCGCGCCCGAAATCAATTTGCAGGTCGCGGAAAAGTGCGTCCGCCTTCGCGTAGATGCCGTCAACTTTGTCCCGAGGCAGATAGTTCGGAGCGAGTGCGTATCCGTTGCTTCGCAGCGACTGCACCTGTTGCGCTTCGAAATCGTTCATGCGGAACAGAGACGGATTTCGCCGGAAGGCGCTGCGCGCGCGAGCGCCCGCGACGCGTCGTGAATAGAAGAGACGCGCCTTGCAAATGACACTGTAAAGATTGGGCTGCATTCGCAGCGTGCGAAGGAGAAATGGCGAACGTCCGCACTGGATCCGGCAGCGTCGTGCGTGCCCGCAATTTGCGAACCGTTAAGTTGTGTCGCGATTGCCATGGTGTACCCGCGCAGCCAGTGCGCCTTTCAGGAGGCTGTTTGCGAGGCCTCCTGGTATTGAGATTCTGCGGTTTTCTGATTCAGGTTCCAAGTCCGCCAGGATTTCGCGGACGGCGGCGCTTACCTCGAGCTACTTGCTCTTCGGTCATTGACGGGAAGAATGGCAAAGCGAGACAGCGATGCGACGCTGATTCGGTGTGCGGCAGAGGACGGCGCGGCACGAGTTGCGACATCTCGAAAGTAAGGTTGGAGATGGACAGCAGGAAAATACGCCTGGCAAGCGATGCCACGCTGGCGAAGCGCCCGCATCAGATGGTCGCGCGAAACGGTGGACGATGATTCGCGCAGCCTGATCACGTACACGAACCAACTCCGTTTCGTTTCCGGGGGATCGCACGGAAGTGCAATTTGCGGAATATCGGCGAGTAGGCGGGAATAAAGTGCGGCGACGCGTTCGCGAGAGGTCAAGAGATCGTCGATTCTTTCGAGTTGTGCCACACCTAGCGCGGAGTGCAGGTCGCTGAGGCGATAGTTGTAGCCGAGATGCGCGTGACGAAGCCAACCGGCGTCGTCGTCGCGGCCCTGATTGCGCAGGCTGCGGCAGAGCTTCGCGATTTGCGGGTTGTCCGTAACGATCATGCCGCCTTCGGCGGTCGTGATTTGTTTGTTGGGATAGAACGCGAAGACAGCCGCATCACCGAATGTGCCCGCGCGGCGGCCGCGATATTCCGCGCCGAGCGCTTCGCACGCGTCCTCAAGCACGGCGAGATTGAATTCTCGCGCTATTTCCATAATTGGCGCCATCGCGCACGGAAGTCCAAACACATGCACCGGGAGGATTGCTTTGAGGGCGCGCCCGGAAAGGCGATTGACGAGGCGAGACTGCGCGCCGATCCCAGAAATAATCGCGCTCCAAAATATTGCGGATGCCGGCGGGATCCAGATTCAGTGTGACCGGATCGATATCCACGAACGCCGGCATGGCGCGCTCGTAGAGCAAGGCAGTTCACCGAAGCAGCAAATGTGAAGGACGTGGTGAGGACTTCGTCGCCAGCGCCAATGCCGAGTGCTTTGACGCCAAGATGCAGGGCGGATGTTCCGCTGTTTGTAGCGATGGCGTATCGGGCGCCCACATAAGCTGCGAAGCGTTTCTCGAATTCCTCGACCATTGGGCCGAGGCTCAGAGTTCCGGAGCGCAATACGCGCGTAACGAGCTCGACTTCGCGTTCGCCGATAACGGGCTGCGAGAGCGGGATTCTCACGCAGCCCCCAGCAGGCGGATTGCCGCGACGTCTGTGGCCGGCACGACTACCGGCGCCGGGAGGTGCGCGACGGCAGGCCGATTTCCGCGGAACTCCGGGTAGGATTCCTGCAGGTACTGGAGCAGCCGTCCATTGTCATCTCGCGATAGAAAGTCTTCCATTCTTCGAATTTTGGTGAGGATTCCGCGCGCGCGAGAGCTCTCTTCGTAAATGGCGAGGATTCGGCCAGACTCGGTTGGTATCGGATGCTCCCACGTCTCCCATAGTTCTTCGGTTAGCTTTTCGCCATCCTGCAGGCCGATGAACTCAATCGGCACGTCCGTTTCTGGTCTCAAACCCGCAAACAGCATCATGGTTCTGGCGAGGTCGTAGATATTGAGCGGCTCGCCCATATCGAAGACGAATGTTTCGCCGCCTTTGCCAAGAGCTGCAGCGCGCAGGATTAGATGGACAGCTTCTGAAACGGACATGAAGTAGCGCGTGGCGCTGCGGTCCGTTACCCGCACCGGGCCGCCTTTCTGGATTTGGTCCCAGAAAAGCCGTAGGACGCTGCCAGTGCTGCCGGCAACGTTGCCAAACCGCACGTTGGAGAGGCACGTATCTCCCGCTCGCGCCAGCTCCTGGATGCAAAGCTCGGTGAGTTTTTTCGAAAGACCCATGTAATTGCGCGGGGAGACGGCTTTGTCGGTTGAAATGTTGACGAAACGGCCGACGCCGCATTCCAGGGACGCTTCGGCGATATTGCGCGTGCCCAGGACGTTGTTGCGGATGGCTTCTTGCGGGTGGCGCTCGAGCATGGCGACGTGCTTGTACGCCGCGGCGTGAAAAACGATTTCAGGCCGCTCGTCGCGCATTATCCGAGCGATTCGATCGCGATCGGTGATGTCCGCGAGAAATGGTTTTACGCAGAGGTCGCCCAAACGTTCCGAGACTTCGCGATGGACATAGAAGAGGCTATTTTCCGATTTGTCGACGAGCAAAAGCTTCCGTGGACCGGCCGACGCGATCTGGCGGCAGAGTTCCGAGCCGATGCTGCCTCCGGCGCCGCTGACGAGCACCGTCTTGCCGCCGACGATCAGGCGGGTTTCCTCGACATCTATCGAAATCTTCTCGCGTTGCAGGAGATCCTCAATGCGCGGGCTGCGCAGATCGCGGCGGGAGACCGTTCCGCGGTTTGTTCCGCGAATCAATTCGGTGAGTGAGGGCAGCGATCGCACTGGAAGATTCGACCGCCGGGACGCGTCGAGGATGTCGTGCATTTGCGGGTGCGTCGCGCTGGGAATACAGATCAAGATCTCGTCGGCGTGGTTCGACGCGGCAATTTGCGCGAGATCTTTCGTGCCGCCCACAATTGGCACGCCGTAGAGAGTGCGTCCCCACTTCGCGGTATCGTCGTCCACCACAGCTACCGGGCGGCATGGCGAATGTGCATCGAGGGCTAGTTCCTTGAGGACGGCCATCCCGGCGTCGCCCGGCTCCGACGATTACGGCGCGAGTTCCGGTTGTGCGCCCAGCGGCCTTGCTGCGCGTGGCGAGCGCGCGTGCTGCAATGCAGAGCTCCCCAAGCGATCTGGAGCAGCGCCGCGTTCACGACGAAGACCGCGACCGGTATGTGCAGCTGCGGGAAGTGCCACCAGACAAAAGCGCCGAACACGATGCTGCTAAGGCTGACGGCTTTGACGATGGAGATCAGGTCGAAGACGCTGGCGTAGCGCAGCGACCGCCGATGGAGCTGCGCGACGAGCGAAAATGCCAAGGGAAATGCCGCTGCGAGCCCGAGCGTGTATCGGAGAACCGCGAGAGTCCAATCGTTGCCGCGGCCTTGCGCGATCAGTAGCAACCGACAACGCGTAACAGAGCGCGGCGAGAAGTCCTTCCGCAAGCAAAACGAATACGGACGGATCGATTGCTCTGGCGTGTTTAGCGAGAACTGCCAGAGCAGGACGAACGTCCAGGGTAATTCGAAATCTTTCCCGAGTGGCCTGCCCAACAGAGATCGTTTGCATTTAGTGGACACCGTTACTGCGTTTAGTAGTTGGCAACCTCGCGCGTATGCGTCTGTTCCCGCTGGCCCAAGAATCGAACCGGTCGTTCAGCCGGAAAAAGCGCCTGGCGCGCGTTTAGGTGGCCTTGCCCCTGAGTCCCACGGAGGACCTTGAACTCAGCCACTCGGACTTGTGCGGGGAATACTCACCCTCTTTACTTCTTATCCCGCCGGTTGCGGCATTTGCCGGCCGCGGGAGCTTGGCGCTAGAGCCTTTGGTACAGCGCCTCGGGAATGGGATACGTCCGCCGATTCAGGACGGCGCCCAATACAGTGACTCTTGCTGACTCAAGACTTTCCTTCGCGATGCGCGCGGGTTCGCGCCGCGTGGATGACGAGCCGACCACGAGAATGACGCCGTCGGTTAGCTGTCCCAAGAGGGCCGCGTCGGCAGGGGAGCTCATCGGAGGCGCATCGATCAGCAAATAATCGAATTCGGCGCGCAATTCCGCGAAACGGGCGCGCAGCGTGTCCGGACGTAGCGCGACATTTCGCCCGTTGCTGGCCACGCCGGCGGTCATCAGCCAAAGCTTATTGATCGACGTAGGACGCGCAAACTCGCCGACTGGTGCCGAGTCTTTCATCGCTTCCGCAAACCCCGCGCCATTTGCCATCCGAAAATGATCGTGAAGAGAGGGGGACTGAAGATTTGCGTCGATGATGCAAACCCTGCTTGGAACTTGGTCGGCCAGCATCTCACTTGCGCGCGCACAGACCCAACTGCAGCCAGCGCCTCTCTCGATGCCGCTGAATGCGACGACCGCGGGCGCTTGCGCGGTTCCCGGAAGCACGAAAACGCGGCGCACGAGTTTGAGGATTTCATGCTCGACGCCTGCTAAGCGCTCCGTGGTGTCGGCCGATGCCTTCACATGCGGCCGAGGGACCGCAGTCGGCCGGAACTCCCCTGCACGGACCGTCTCGCGGTACATGGCATCGAAGGTCCGGCTCACGGTTGTCCCCCGGGGGAATTTTCCGGCTTGCCCATGACAAAACGGCTTCCTAAAGCGTCTGTTACTCGATCGGAAAGGTCGCGGTGAAGATACAAAGGCAGGCGAATCTCTTGGCCGGCCTCGATGCGGTTTGGATCCTTGATTGCGGGGTTGAGCAGACGGATCGCCGCCAGCGTGGGTGGGTCAAATCGGTCCAGGTACAGGAGGCTCACGTGGCGTAGCGTGATGTTTTTCTCGATGACAACCGAGATCACCCGAGGGTCTTGCGCCGTCTGAACGTCGCGTGGTGTAGAGAGCAAATCAACTTGTAGACCCGACGGGCTCGCCAACGGCGAAGACGACGACTGGCTCGGTAGCGTCTCCGGAGCCGGCTCGATGGGGGTCATCGGAGCCGGGAGGACCGATGCTTTGATGGCGGGAGGAGCGGCAGGTGCGACGCTGCCAGCATCCGTCTTCCAGGATGCACCGGAGACGAGGCCGAGAAACAACACCGCGAAAACGACGACCACTGCCGGAATCAGTCTCCGTGCACTCTTTGGAGCTACGGTCAATTGAGTAGGAAGAGTTTCGCCCCGAGCCGGTGACAAACGCAAAGGCGCGGCAGCTGGCTCGGGCGATGAGGTTCTGGTCTGGGCAAGCGCTGCGGGAACAGAATCGATTGCCAAGTCCGCGATGGCCTCGCGAACCATTTGCGAATCCACCTGCTTTTTCTCCGTGGCCGAAGCCAGTGTCATGGAATGAAAACAGAGATTGTTGATATTGCGCGGGATGCCGCCGCTGTGTTGGCCAATTAGCAGTCGGGCGCCAACGGTGAACAACGGTGGACCGGCGTAACCTGCGACCCAGAGGCGATGATCAATGTAATCGTTCGTCTCCTGCGTGGAAAACGGTTCAAGGCGAATGACGGACGAAATCCTTTGGCGAAGCTGCGCCATCGAAGGGCGCGCCAGGAGTTCGGCCAATTGCGGCTGACCCGGCGATCACGATTTGCACGAGCTTCATCCACGGCGTCTCGAAATTTGAGAGCACGCGGACCGATTCGAGGACGTTTTCATTCGAGTTCTGCGCTTCGTCGATGCACGAGGATGAGCCGTCGGCCCGCTCGCATTTCATCGAGAAGAACCTGATTCAAGCATTTCGTGCATCGCCGGGCACGTCCTTGCCGGACGAGTCAAGGCCGAGGTCCGTGAGTAAATAGCGCATCAGATCGCGGGAGTCCCCGGCGCTGTGAAACAAGAAAGCTGTGCGCGCCTGGTTGCGAACGCTATTTGAGATAATGAAATAGCAGGGAAGTCTTGCCCATGCCCGGAGGGGCGATCAGAGCGAGGAAACCTCGATTGTTCTCCGTGCCGTAGAGCAGCGACGCGAGCGCTTCGCGATGTTTCGGTCCGAGATGCAAGAATCGCGGATCGGGCGTCACGCCGAAAGGCTGCTCGATCAAGCCGAAATATTCCGAGAAACATCACACCCTCGCGCTGCTCGCGGGAATCGAAGCGAGCACCTTGATATCGAGATAACGGCTCAGCTCATCGGGAGTTCGGAACGATGGATCCATGCGATCCGCGGCGTAGGCGCATCCCGCGCTCAGAATGGTCGCCGCGAAGAAGCCGCCGATCACGAGCCAGCCAAGCCGCAGAGTTGAAAGCGCTGGAATCGTTGCGGCCTCGGCGATGGAGACGTTTACAATTCGCTTGCTGTCGAGCGCATCCGAAATTCGGGCTTCTTCGCGTTTGCGGAGATAGAGCAGGTAATTGTCTTCCGCGGTCTTTACGTCGCGGACCAGGTCATCTTGCATGGCGCCTTTGCGGTCGAGTTGCTGCGCGGCTTCCTGGTAGCGATGTACGACGAGCGCGGCCTCTGCTGCCTGCGCTTCCATTTCGGCGTGGTCCGATTGGGTCTTGGCAAGCTCCGTCGCCATCCAATCTTGCGCCGGAGCCCGGTCGGTCGTGATTTCCTCGTCTGGAGTTTGCCGGGCCTGCGCGATGGCCGTCCGCGATTCCTCAATCTGCGTTTCAACTTCGCGGACCGGGGGATAGGTGGGGGCGTACTTGAGGAGCAGCTCGCTTTGCTTCAGCTCCAGCGAGAGTAATGTGCCTTCCAGTTGCGCGAGCAACTGTGGGTTGTCGAGTTTTCGAATTTGCGTGGTTTGGCGCTCGGGCGCAGCCAGCGATTGGGCATGAAGCGCTCGCGCCTTCGCACCGGCTGCGGCGGCGTTGGATTGGTCCTGCTGCAACTCTGCTTCAAACTGGCTGAGTTCCTGGAGGACCAATTGTTTTTGCGCGGCTGGAGCTACGACGTTTTCACGGTCGTCGAAATCGGTGAGCCGAGTTTCGGCGCCGGCGAGCTCATCCCGATAGTGGGTAGCCTGCTGGTCGAAAAAGCTGAAAGCGCCGACCGGCCGGTGTACGGCGGCATGCTTTTCCTGGTAAAGAGTGGCCATCGTTTGAAGAACGTGGGCCGATAGCTCGGGATCCCGCGACGCGTAGGCAACGCGAATCAAAGTTGTCTTTTTGAGTGGGTCAACGATCAAGCGATTTTGGAGATCCTGGACCGACCGCGCGAGCCGTGATTCCGGTGTGGAGCTGGCGCCATGAGCGAAATCGTTAGCGCGTTCGACGAAGCGGCCCCACCGAGAGCTTTTCCTCCCGCCAAGTCCGGAGGCTAGGACAACGCTTTCGAGCAAATCGCGGCTTTTCAGCAACTCGACCTCGGAGTTGATGTCTTCCTCCGAGACCGCAGGAACCGGGGCGACCACTTCCGCGGCGTTTGGATCCGGCGTTACCACCGTGTCCACGCGATCGCGATTCACCAGAATCTTCATCTCGGCTTCGAACGTGCGTGGAAGGAGCAGCACGGTTAATACCGATCCGAAAAACACGCCGAGAAATATCGAGCGAAGCCAGGCGACGTTGACGGAATACAGGTGCTGCCAAGTCACGGAGTGTCAACGGCAGTTCGTCGCGTCGTTGATCTGGTCGCACCGCCAAGTCGTCCATGATTCCTTTCATCTTGCGCGTTTCTTCGCTCACGGCTGGTAGTAAGCCCCCAACCCGGACGACGGAATGAACTTCTTAATTTTCGAAATGAAATTTTGAGGGACGAAAATCATGTCTCCCGGCAGCACTTCTGGATCCTCGTTAACATCGTGTCCCTGCAGTATCCGCTTGAGGTTAAGAGGCTTCACTTCGTACCAGTCGCTGTTGACCCGACGGAAAAGCAGGACCTGCGAATGCTTCGACGAGTCATTGAAGCCGCCAGCAATCGCGATGGCTTCGGTCGCAGACATCTCGCCGCGCAGATCGAATTTTCCCGGATGGCCGACTTCGCCGCCCACGATGAAGTAAGGCTTGTTGAAGTCCTTCAAATCGATTGTGACGATGGGATCGTGAAGAATTTGCGCGTAGGCCACGCGTATCGCTGCGGCGGACTCTTGTGTCGTCAGGCCCTCCAGGTGCAAGTCGCCAACACCCGCGAGGCTAGCGAAACCGTCGGGCTGAATACTCACCGTCTGATCGAATTCGGGCGTGAGCGGAAACGTCAGCGAAACGACGTCGCTCGCGCACAAGCGGTATCGAGCGTCGCGACGCTGAAGATCCCCCTGGGAGGACGAGTCATTCTTGTCGCCGGCGGATTGCGAAGGTGATTGCGTGGACGCCGTGAGCGAGGAATGTGCGACCGACTTGCCGCTGGTGTTCTGTGCCCGCGCAACCGTGGCGAAGAGACATACAAGACAAGCCGCCATCATCGCCAATTTTATTTTGCGCATAGTCGTTGTTCGCACATTTTCAACGGAAAAGCCGGCGCGTCGTCCCGGGCCGGCTGAGTCAATTCGCGAAACGCGGCACTGAACTTGCACTTGGACGGGCTGCAATTCGACCCATGAGGGTTGGGAGATAGAAAGCTCATCGTCAAAGATGTCCCCGACGGAGGACAGCAGTCGGCCACGACGTAGGCGCCTTTCGGGCTGATATCGCGAGTGCAGCCACGAGACTGGCGCGCAAGATCGCCAACACTCAGACCAGCTAAAAATGACCTGGGTTTCGAGCGTGTAGCGCACGGCCCGGCGCGGATCACGCATCGGACCGGGAGCGTGCTGACGATCAGTGTGTGTGATTCGTGGTTCGGAGTTCCATGGCGTCTGACTCGGCATTGGTAATTGAGGCCGCACGGTACGATTTTCATTCAAGACCGCACAAGTGGCCCAAAGTCTCGGTTTCGCAGGGCAATTCGTTTCTGTCGCGATAGAGTACCGGTGCCACAGTGCGGTTTCGCTGAGCAACCCGTCACATTCATGCCAAGTCCGCTAGACCGGCTATCCCGCGTACGTAGTATCCGGAACTGCGCAAGGGACTCCCGTATGCACGGACTAGAGACAAACGTACCAGTGGCGCGCGTAGCAGCCTCGCGTCGCGCCGGGCCTCAGTAGGTTGTGGCAGAGCAGAATGTCGAATTTCAAAGCTGGTTAGAGCCGGTTCTGAGATTCGCGACGGCAAGCCATGCCCTAAGTGCTTATTAACAATAGGATGGCCGCGCATGGCCCAGCCGGCCCATTTCGGATTCGATGGCAGTCGAACTCTGTGCGACACCGACGTAATCGGCTAGGGGCAGATTAGCCGAGCGTGGGAGCTCCAGGCTGATTACTCGTTTTCGCCCGGAAGATTACTCATTTCATCGTTCCGAAACTGCGATTTATGCGCCTATTTTTGCAGGCTCTCTAAGCATAAGTTGAACAGTTGAGTACGTATTCTTTGTGCTTGTGATCGCCGGAGACGTTTGTCTAGAATTCCCGAACCTTCCAGATTCCTGAGCTGCCAAGGTGCAAAATGCATGACGTGCAGCAGACTTGGAGCTCTGTCGTCTCGGTAGTAATTGCCGAAGCGAATCAGCTCAATTGCCAGTTAGTCGCGAGTGCGTTCCGATCAAAGCGGACTCACGTGGCGGTCGTCGCCTCTGCCGTCGGATCGCGGCAGACGCTTGCGCTGGTGAAGGAACGCGAACCGGATGTCGCGATCATCAGCGCGCAACTTGAAACCGGCCCGCTCGACGGTTTTCACATTCTGCGCGAACTCCACTCAGTGCAATCGAAGACGCGATCGATCCTGTTGCTCGGCTCGCGCGACCGCGATCTCGTTATCGATGCCTTCCGGTGCGGCGCGCGCGGCGTAGTTTTTCGAGACGAGCCGCTGGAAACGCTTGCCAAGTGTATTCACGCAGTTCACCGAGGGCAAGTCTGGGCCAACAGCCAACATCTTGGTTATTTATTGGATGTGCTGAGCCAAATGCCGATGCGCCTGCACGACGCGCGAGGGTTGGATCTGCTGTCGAAGCGCGAAGGCGAAGTCGTACGCCTCGTGTCCGAAGGTTTGACGAATCGCGGAATTTCCGTGCAGCTTGGATTGAGCGAGCACACGGTGCGGAACTATTTATTCAAGATTTTTGATCGGCTCGGCGTTTCGACCCGCGTGGAACTCGTTCTCTATTGTTTTCAGGAGAAACAATCTCGATCGCTGAAAATTGGATCCGACGGTCAACCGGGTAAGAATGGGTCGAGCGGGGCTTGAGCTGGGAATCAGAGTTCCTATCCCGCTCGCGAGCTAATTGCCGCCGTGATGGAAGTCACGTTCGAGTGCTCGTCCATTGGCAGTGCGACGCCATCGCGAAACGCCACGAGCTTGCCAGATGACGCGGATACGCGTTCGCCAGGCACGAGAATGCCGACGAAGTTCAGCGGATCGGCTGACGACAGCGTAATCGTCTCGCCGTCGGGTGGCAGGCCGCGCATCGCGCGCAAGGATTCGAGCGCGATCGGCAGCGCAAATTGTTCGCCCAGAAAACCGCTGACGAAGCGCCCGCCGCGCATTTCGCCGCGATCTTCCAGGCGCCGCAAAGCGATCAGCACTTCGCGCCAGCGCGGCAGAATCGTTTCGCGCGTCAGCACTTCGCGGAACACCACGCCGTATCGGCGCAGCAGCATCCAGCACGTGGCATTCGAGAGCGCTCGCGCGATCGACGGGCGCGTCGGAATACAGCAACGACCACCGGCCGGCGCTGTGGCGCGGCCGGGTCGCGCGTCCCGAGCCGTGGCCAGCAGCGCCGCTTCGGATCGATCAGCGCGCGCAGATTGTCGAAGCCGTCGGCGGTGATCATTCCGGCCGCGACCAGTTCCCACAGCGCGGTTTCCACTTCCGCTTTCAGTCTGCCCGTGCCGCGAACGATATCCGCGAAAAACGACGCGCCGCGCTGGCGCAGAAATGACACAAGCTTCGCTCGCCGCGGGGCTCAGGCCCTGCGCTTCCTCTTCCGGTTTTCGGCGCGGAATCATCCAGTCGGAATCTTCGCGCACGAAAAACGTGATCGGCGCAACGCTGGTGGGAATCACGCGGCGCCCTTCGACCGTCGACAGCTTCGAGCGTCGCGGGATGCGGCGAAAGCCGTCCCCAGCCCGACCGCGCCGGTGAGGCACAAGCTGATCGAGAACCTTCGGATCGTAACCCGCCACGCGGCGCGCCAGGATTTGGCGCTCCCAGGCATTCGCCGGCGCTTCGAAGCCCTGCAGTTGTTGCAGCACTTCGAGCGTTCCGCGCTCGCCGAGCAGTTGGCTGCCCGGCGCGACGTGCTGCCAGCGCAGCAGCCAGCGCATGAATTGCGCCGGCGTCACCGGCTCGATCTGCTTTCGCAGCGTGCCGATCGTCAGCCGGTGAATGCGCGCGAGCAGGCGGCGTTCGCACCATTCCGTTTCGTCGCCGATCGAATCCGTGAACTTGCCGCGCAGAATCGCGCCGCTGCTTCGAGCCGCAGCAGTGCGCGTCGATTGCTGCGATCGGCAGACGCAGAATGTCGCCGAGCGCGCTCGCCGTGTCGGGCCAGCATGCATCATCCATCCGGTGACGAGCGCGAAAATGCGCGTCGTCTGCGGAAGGCGCCGCCGTTTCAATTTCCGGCAGCGGCTGTTCGAATCGCGCCGAGGGAAAGATCTGCGCGAAGGTTCGGGCGCGCTCGGCTGCGACCCAATAGTTCGCGCCATCGACAACGGCGCGCGTCGCGCGGCGCTCGGATGCGAGTTGCTCGAAATAATCCGCGCCACGCGAGCGCTGATTCCTGCAGCGCGCTCCGTAGAGGCGGCAATTCGCGGCTCCGCATCTTCAGTCCGTTTCGGCGAACTCAGGAATCGCGACCAGTGTTAGCAGCGCGTCGTGCAGTTCCTCGGCGTCGCGCACGTCCGGCCACGCATCCGCGCGAACTTCGGCGATCGCCGCCGGATCGAGCCGGCCGACTTCGGACAGAACGCTTTCCGGCAGCATGCGGCGCATTTCCACGGCGCGCGCGCGGCGCTCTTCGAGCGGAGCGTCGTCCAGATAGGCGTACGGATTCGCGTTCAGGATTTCGTGCGAGAACTGCGACGGCATCGGCGTATCGACGGCGAGGCAGCGAATGCTCCCGTCGCCGATGTCGCCGAGCACGCGCTTCAGGCCTTCGATATCCATCGCTTCGGTGAGCACGTCCTTCATCACCTCGCGAATCAGCGGATGGTCGGGAATCTCGATTTCGCCTTCGAGATTTTCCTGGCACGCCAGCGCCTCGGGAAAAACGCCGGCGAGCAAGATCGTCGGCGCGCATGCGTTGAATTTGCGGAGGCACTTTCTTGCCGCCCTGAAAGCGCAGCAGCGCGAGCGCGCGTCCGGCGTCCCAGCGCCAGCGCGCGGTGAAGAGCGGCGAAGCGCAGCACCGCCTGCTCGAGCACCTCCTTTACCGACGCGGGATGCAGGAAATGAAAAACGTCGGCGAGCGGAAAGCTGTGCTGCTCGGCGAGCGAAATATTCAGGCCGTTGTCGGTGGCGGCGGCCTGCAGCTCGAAATTGAACGAGCGGCAGAATCGTTTGCGCAGCGCGAGTCCCCAGGCTTTGTTGATGCGGCCGCCGAACGGCGCGTGAATCACCAGCTGCATGCCGCCGCTTTCGTCGAAGAAGCGCTCGGCGATGATCGTCGTTTGCGTCGGCACGGCGCCGAGCACGGCGCGGCCCGCGACGATGTACTCGACGAGCTGCTCCGCGCCCGCATCGATCGAGTCCGCATTCCTGCTTCAGCCAGTCCACTGCGGCGGCTGAGCTTCGGGAGGTTTCTCGTGTACGCCGCTCGGCGCAACGTCCGCGAGTCATCGTCGCTCACACGTTCGCGCAATTCGGCGACGTGCTGCGAAAGCTCGGCGGTGCGCGCCGGAGCTTCGCCGCGCCAGAAAGGCACGTTCGGCGGCGCGCCCTGCGCGTCTTCCACCAGCACGCGGCCCGACTCCACGCGCCGGATGCGCCAGGAAGTGTTGCCGAGCAGCATGATGTCGCCGCGCAAGGCTCTCCACGGCGAAATCTTCGTCCACCGTGCCGACCACGGCGCCTTCGGGCTGCGCGACGACGGTGTAGAGCGCGTTTTCAGGAATCGCGCCGCCGCTGGTGATCGCCGCGAGGCGGCTGCCGCGCCGTCCGCGCAACCATGCCGTTCACGCGATCGCGATGAAGATAGGCGCCGTAGCGTCCGCGGCGCGCGGCGATGCCTTCGGAAAGCATTTCGACGATCTCATCGAAATCCGCGCGTGCGAGATTGCGATACGGATACGCGCGGCGAACCACTCGGAACAGATCGTCTTCGCTCCAATCTTCCGCCGCGCACATCGCCACGATCTGCTGCGCCAGAATATCGAGCGGCGCTTCCGGGAACGCGAGCGTATCCAGATCGCCCTGGCGAATGGCGCGCACCAGCGCCGCGCATTCGAGCAGTTCGTCGCGCGTGGTGGCGAAGATGCGGCCTTTGGGAACCGCGCCGCGCCAGTGGCCCGCGCGTGCCGATGCGCTGCAGGCCGACGGCGATCGAGCGCGGCGAGCCGATCTGGCAGACCAGATCAACCGTGCCGATATCGATTCCCAGTTCCAGCGAAGCCGTCGCCACGAGCGCGCGCAGCTTCGCCGGCTTTCAGCTTCTCTTCGGCTGCAAGCCGCAGCTTGCGCGACAAGGCTTCCGTGATGCGCCGCCACGGCATCTTTGCCGAGGCGTTCGCCAAGATGATGCGCCACGCGCTCGGCCAGCCGGCGCGTATTCACGAAAATCAGCGTGGAGCGATGCTGCTTCGCCGAGTTCCGCGATGCGGTCGTAAATTTCGCCCCACATTTCGTTGCGACGCGACGGCGCCCAGTTCGCTTCCGGGAACTTCCACCGCGAGATCGAGCTCGCGCCGCTGGCCAATTTGCACGATCGCCGGCTCGGGCCGGCCGCTTCCGGTAAGAAATTGCGCGACAAGTTCGATCGGCTTTTGCGTGGCGGAAAGGCCGATGCGCACGGGCGGCCGCTCGGCGAGATGCTCCAGCCGTTCGAGCGAAAGCGCGAGATGCGCGCCGCGCTTGTCGTCGGCGACGGCGTGAATTTCATCCACGATCACCGTTTCGACACGCTCTTCAGAATTTCGCGGCTTTTTTCCGCGGTCAGCAGGATGTAGAGCGATTCGGGCGTCGTCACCAGAATGTGCGGCGGGCGCGTGAGCATCGCCCGGCGTTCGTGCACGAGCGTGTCGCCGGTGCGCACGGCCGTGCGAATTTCCGGCATCAGAATTCCGCGCTCGCCGGCGAGTTGACGAATTTCGCCCAGCGGGATCTCCAGATTTTTCTGAATGTCGTTGCCCAGCGCTTTGAGCGGCGAAACGTAGAGAACTTCCGTGCGATCGGCTAACTCGCCGGAGATGGCCTTGCGGACCAGGCGGTCGATGCAGGCGAGAAAAGCGGCCAGCGTTTTGCCCGAGCCGGTGGGCGCGGAAATCAGCGTGGTCTCGCCCGCGAGGATGTGCGGCCAGCCCTGCTCCTGCGGCTCGGTGGGCGTGCCGAAGCGCGCGACGAACCAGTCGCGGACGAGCGGATGCGCCCAAGCGAGATACGGAGCGGAGGATTCGTGAGGCGAGTTCGGGATCTCGATTTGCATTAGTCTTCTTCCATTATAGAACCTGACGCGACCGCTGCAAATCCTCGATAGTTGCTACAAAATTTAGACATCTGCCGATCAGTTGACGATTCACACCGGAACGAGCATCGCAACGTCGTGGCGGTAGAGGGCAACACCCGCGCCGAGGTTTCGGCACACTCTGCGGCCAAGCACTCACGTTGAAGTAAGGCTCTTGATAGGATAGATTTGCCGTGAAGTCGCCCGGGTGGCGGAATGGCATACGCGGGGGACTTAAAATCCCCTGACGCTCACGCGTCGTGTGGGTTCGACCCCCACCCCGGGCACCCTCTCTACATCGTGGTAGGTGTCGCGGCCTGGTCTGGGAACAACCTTGAACCCATAAGCAAGCAATTGCGTCTGTATCTGCTCGTCTCGTTCCAGTGTATTATTTCCGGCAGATGCGAAATGACCGCACGGACCTGAAACGGCCGATCACCTACTGGATCGGCGAAGGCGCGGGCTGGCTGCTCCAGCACGTTGTCACTGCATTGGCAGCGACAGGCATCACTCCCAATATGTTTACGTTTTTCGCCCTCGGCGTGAACTCCGGAGCGGCGGCGCTGTTTGCGATGGGACGATTTCGAGCGGCGGCAGCAGCTCTGTTTCTAGCAGCATTCCTCGACATGGCGGACGGCCAGGTGGCGCGGCGGGTTGGCCGCGTCACTGCGTTTGGCGCATTCCTGGATTCGACTCTCGATCGCTACTCCGACCTGGCGCTTTACATGGGGCTGGTCGTCCATTACACGCTGATCGGGCAGGTCTTCTACATGGTGCTGGCGGCCGTGGCGATGGCGAGTTCGTTTATGGTCAGCTATTCCCGCGCTCGCGCCGAATCGTTGATTCCATCGTGCAAGGTTGGGTTCATGGAGCGGCCCGAGCGGCTGGTGCTGCTGATCCTTGGCGGCGCGTTTAATCGCATGGCGCCTGCGCTATGGGTCATCGCCGTGATTTCGACGATCACCGTGGTTCATCGCGTCGTCTATACCTGGCAGGAATTAAGCGCGGGCAGGTCGCTACCGGAAGCGAACGCGACGCAGACATTCTAGGTTTTCACGTGAGCCTTCAGCGATTCTTCCACCGGAGCGGCGACAATATCCTGCACTCGCCGGCGCAGTGAATCCAACTCTCCACGCGGGATTTTCGAAGTGTCAATCGTGTCGTGCAAATAGACCGTGATCTTTGCGGGATAAAGCATCCAGTTGCCGGTCTGAAAGAACTGGTAGGAGCCGACGATGCTCATCGGCACGATCGGCACGCCGAATTTCTGCGCGAGATTGAAAATCCCTTTCTTGAATTCGTGGACGTGACCATCGCGCGTGCGCGACCCTTCGGCGAAGGCAATCAAGCTGACGCCCGAATCGAGCGCGGCCTTGGCGCGTTGGGTCATGATTTCAAGGCTTTCCCGCGTGGGAGCGTCCGGCACGGCGACGTTTCCGAACCAGCCCATCATCCAGCCATAAATCGGGAGCTTGAAGTGGGACTCGAGCTCAAAGCCGCGAACGAACTGCGGAATCGCCGAATAAATCACGAATGGATCGAAAATATTCACATGATTGCAGATGAAGATGCTCGTGGACGCTGGGTCGAAACCTGGCGCGCGACACACTTCGAATCGCACACCAGCTAGACGCAGGATATTGCGGAAGAACCCGCGATTCATCCAATCGTGCTTGCGACGGTCCACGCAAAGACCAATTGCCACGATTACGATACCGAGCACCGCAAAGTGAATCCCACTTACTGCCCACAGAATTAACGCGCGAACTGTGAGCCACGCCTTCCTCATACGATCACGTCCAGCGCCCCGGGCAGGACTTCCACCGAACGGCAATCGAGGTACAGCACTTCGCCGTCCACGATCACGTTCACAGGGCCGCCAAGATCGAGATCAATTCGCTCGGTTGCGGCGCGCGAGGCGAGTGGATGCGTAATGTGCGTACCGGTGAAAAGTCGCGGAAAATTCCAAAGCAGACGGAGACGACCGACGGGAGCCCAGCGAACATATTCGATTTTCCCGTCGGCGGGATCGGCATTGGGCGCCATCATCATCTTGCCGCCCGTGAATTTGCTATTGCCGAATGCCAGGAACAGGCAGGGACGCCGGTCCCAGTCGCGCGCACCCGGCAGCCGATGCGGAAACGCCAGATGCTCGAGCCGCGCCAGCGTGGCGAGCACGCCGAAAATGTAGCTCGCGGTGCCCCAGCGCTTGAATCTTCGATTGGCCACTTCGCCCGCGTCGGCGGCAAAGCCAAGGTTCAGCATATTGATGAAATATATTTCGCCGGCTGCGTGGCGCAGTCGGATCACGTCGCACGAACGCCGGCTCCTTCGCTGAAGGGCCTCTATCGTGTGCTCGACGCCGCGCGATGTGAAGTCTCGCAGGAACGAATTGCCTGTGCCGAGCGGCAAAAATCCGAGCGCGGGCCGGCCCTGAGTCTCCGCTTCGGGAAAGAGGCCGTTGACGATTTCGTACGAGGTGCCGTCGCCACCGACAGCGAGAAAATTCCTGTAACCCTGTGCGTAGGCTGCGCGAACCATCGCGGTGGCCTCACCGGCTCGGCTCGTATGAACGATTTCGAGATCGATCCCCGCCTGTCGAACGCGTTCGAGCGCCGCGGGTGCTAGCCTGCCGCAGCGCCCTCCTCCGGCTGCCGGATTCACGATGGCGAAAAAGCGCGCGTTCACGGGTACAAAACCTCAATTAGGGAGTTACGTGCGCAGGTCACAGCGGCACGACCGCCTCGCGACTGACAGCTTTTCGAATCTGTTCGGCAAGTTCAGCGCGCTTGATCTTCAGCGACGCAGTGCGCGGGAAATCGGCGTCCCAGATAAGATATCCGCTGACGCGCTTGTAATTCAGCAGCCGCCGGTTGCGTTCGGAGATATCCGCGGCAGTTTGACTATTTACGGGCTGGCTCGATTCAGGATGCAAAACGATCACCAACTGTTCTCCGACCATCGTGCGCGCGGGCCACAGAAAATTCGCCGCGAACACGCAATATTCCTTTGCCGCCATCCCCTCAAAGACTGATTCGACATCCTCCGGATAGATGTTTTTCCCTTCCTCGGTGACGATCATGTTTTTCTTGCGGCCGAAAAGCTGCAAATGGCCGCTCGCGTCGATGCGGCCCAGGTCGCCGGTCATAAGCCATCCATCCACGATCGTTTCCGCCGTCATTTCGGGATCGTCGAGATAACCGGACATTACGGTCTTGCTGCGCACGACCACTTCGCCGATGCCCTCCGCGTCCTGGTCTCGCGTGCGGATTTCCATTCCGCGAACGGGTCGGCCGACGGTGTCCGGACGAAACGGCCTCTGATCGTTCAAGCGTGATCGCCGTGCAAGCTTCCGTGCAGCCGTAGCCGTTGTAAATAGGAATGCCGAGATCGTGAAAAAACGCGATGGTTGCAGGCTCGGTGAACGCTCCGCCCACGAGCAGCGCGCGAAGGCCGCCGCCGAAAGCCTGATGAACGTCCTTCAGAAGCGCGCGGCTGAGTCCGAGACGCGGACCTCCGCGCGTAAGCGCGCGATTGATCGAGATCAGCGCGTTCAGCACGCGGCGCTTCATCGGGGAGAGCGCCGCAAATCGCTCGCGCAGGCCGCGCTGCAGATTGGTCAGTATCAGCGGCACGACCGCCATGTACGTGATCTTGTAGCGCGTGAATGCGTCGCGGATAAATTCGGGCCGCAACGTGCGCAGATGCACCACCGCGCCGCCGCCGGTGAACGGCATGATGAAGCCGCCCATGAAATCGATCGCGTGATTGGTGGGAATGATGCTCAGGTAGCGCGCGCCGGGCGAAAAAGGAAAGATCGGCGTCACGGCCGTGCACTGCTCAAGATAATTCTCGTGCGTGAGCGACGCATCCCTTTGGGCGCCCTGCTGTGCCGGACGAATAGACGATGCACGCAGGGTCTTTGCGTTTGCGCGGTACGAAGATTGGCTCGGCCGTGCCGCGGAAATCCTCCCAGCGCTTCGCTCCCGCGAGATCGGCGCCGGCAGGCGCTTCGGTCACCAGAACTGTGCGCGCGGCAAGGGTCGCGAAATTCGGAGCCTGGGTGATCGCTTGCCAGGCGTGATACTCGACGACGAGAAATTCCGCATTCGAATGCGCAAGCAACTGGATTTGCTCGACGGCGTCAAGCTTGTAATCGAGCGGAACGAGGACGCCGCCGGCGAAGAAGATCGCGTAGGCGGAAATCAGCCATTTCGACTGATTGGTCATGATGATCGCCGCGCGCGTGCCGCTCTGGAAGCCCGCGTCCTGCAGCGCGCGCGCCAGCGGCAGCGCTGCGTTCCCGAACTGCCGATACGTGAAGCTGGCCTTTTCCTTGTCGCGATCCGCTTCGATCAAACAGACTTCGTCGGGCCAGCGGTCCAGCGCAGCGCGCAGCGCCTCGCCAAGACAATTGAATTTGTGAAGATCGAGCATCAGAGACGGGATTGTATACGTTCCGCAAGCGTGCGGAAGTCACTCACACCCTGAAGTTCGTAGTCGGGAAGCTCGATATGGAAATGCTGTTCGAGGCGCGTCAGCAAGTCAAGCGCCTGCAGGCTGTTGATGCCCAGCTTCTTGAAGAAATCGTCGTCTGCGCGAAGCTGCTCGCGCGGCACTTTGAAATGCGCGGAGGCAAGCTGCAGGACTTCGTCGGTTGTTTTCTCGATGGTCGTCATAGCTTCGTATTTTGCCACACTTTGATTCTTGCCTCTGTGTGCCGGCCTCGCTGCGCTCCGAAACTACGGCAAATAGGGCAGCGCGTCGGTGCTCTCCACGAATTTGCGCAGCCCCGCTTCCACGGCTGGCCGCGTGAAAAGTTCGCAGAAAATGTCTATCTCGCGACGCAACTCTTCGTGCGGCACAGGCTTGATGAATCGCTTGGCGGCAGCGACCGTGTCACGATCAAATTTGTTCAATTGCGCGGCCGTGGCGCGCGCGACTCGCAGCGCGTCTCCTTCTGCCGTCACCTGGCTCACCAGCCCGACGGACTGCGCCTTCGTGGCATTGATGCTGCGTCCGGTGAGGAGCAGATCGCGCACGACGGCGTTGCCGAGATCGCGCTTGAGCCGCGGGATGCCGCCAAAGCCGGGAATCAGCCCGAGCCGCAGCTCGGGAAAACAGAAACGCGCCATTTTGTCCGCGACGATCAGATCGCACGTGAGCGCCAGCTCGAAACCGCCGCCGAAAGTGACGCCGTGGACGGCCGCGATGGTTGTCAGCGGCGATGCGTCAATGGCGTTCATCACCTTATGGATTCTCTCCAGAAACTCGCGCACAGCCGCCAGTCGCTTTACGGTGGGCAATGCCTGTGAACGCTGGTACAGCTCGCGCAGGTCGGCGCCGGCGCAGAATCCCTCTTTTCGTGCGCTTGAAATAATCAGCGCGTGCGCGTCTTTTTCGAGCGATCCGAGAGCGGCGACGAACTCCTCGAGTTCGCCGAGTGTTGCCGAGCCGATTTCATTGCACGGCGCGCGATCGAGCACGAGCTCGATGGTGCCGTCCGCGACCTTCCACGAAAGCGTCTTGCCTGAAAATGTCTTCATGCGGATTTCTTCTGGTAGAGCTTTTCGATTTCGGCCGCGAAGCGCGCCGCGATGGCGTCGCGCTTGAGCTTGCCCATCGTTGTCAGCAAGCCATTTTCCATGCTGAATGGTTCAGGCAGCACTTGAAACGCTCGAATCTGTTTGTAGTGCGGCAGACCGGCGTTCAGAGCGTCCAACGCAGATTGAATTCGCGCGCCATTCACGCCGTTGTTGCTTCCATTGCCTGAGCCGTTCGCGCCAGCCGTTGTCACCAGGGCCGCGAGATAGCTGCGCTGGTTGCCGAGCAGCACGACCTGCTGCGCTTCCGGCAGGCTCGCCGCGAGCGCCTGTTCCAGAGGCTCGGGCGCTACGTTGTGGCCGGAATTCAGAATGATCAGATTCTTCAGCCGGCCGGTGATGCGCCAATTGCCGCTCGCGTCCACTTCGCCCTGGTCGCCGGTATGAAACCATCCGCCTTCGAGCGCTTTGGCAGTTTCCGCGGGACGCTGCCAATATCCGGGAAAAACATTCGGCCCGCGCACGAGAATTTCGCCGGTGCCGTCCGCCACGATCATTTCAATGCCTGGCACGGCGCGCCCGACGTATCCCGGCTCGATCCTTTCAAGCTCGTCCATCGTGCAGATCGCAGTGGTTTCCGTCAGGCCGTAGACTTGCAGCACGGGAATGCCGATCATCATGAAAAATAACTGTGTGTCGGCCGCAAGCGGCGCGGAGCCGCAAATAAGGGCCTTCAGATTCGGGCCGATATTGGCGCGAATCGCGGGGAACATAAACTTCCGTGCCAGGGCGAGGCACAGCAACCCGCCCAGGCGCGTCTGGCCGTCGCGCTGGCGATAGTATCCGGCGTGCGCCATTTCGAAAAGCTTCGCTGCGAAGCCGCCGCGCTTCTGAATCGATTCTTCGACGCGGCGTCTCACGCGCTCCAAAAACATCGGCACGTTCACGAAATAATGCGGGGCGGCGAGCTTCAGTTCGTCTGCCAGCTTCGTCAAATCCGTGGAAAGCGTCAGCATCGTGTGGCGCGACAGGGAAGTAAGCAGCAGGATTCGCGCTGCGGCGAAGCAGAACGGCGCGTATTGAAAAACGCTCTCCTGCTGCACCTGCGGGCCCATCAACTGATTCAGGCGTGCGTTCGTGCAGCCAAGCATGAACGTGATGTTGCCGGCGTTGAGCACCACGCCTTTCGGTTCGCCGGATGTACCGGAAGTGTAGACGATCGTCGACCGCGTCATGATCGGCGTGATGCCATGGCAACGAAGTTGCGCAGCGGTCGCTGCGCCACGCCAAAAATCTCATCGAAGAGCGCGATTGGCGGCGCGCTTGCCTGAATTTCGGCTCTCAGTGCCGGGTCTGAACTGCAGACAAGTGAGGGCGTGGAGTCGCTGATCACCGCCATCCAATCCTTCGCCACCTGGCGCGGATCGAGCGGCACGACGATAACGCCCTCGGCCATCAGCGCCAGGTCGAGCGCGACCCACCGAATGCTGTTCGGAGCCAGCAGCGCACACCGGTCGCCGGGCTTCAATCCTCGTGCGCACCGCGAATCCGCGTGCCTCGGCGATCATGGCCAGCAAGTCCGCGCCGGTCACCGAAATTATTTGTCCGTCGCGCACTTCTCCGACCACGGGCTCATCCGCTGCGCGCTCGAGCCGCGCGAAAATGGATTCGAGAAACGTCATGCGGCCATCACCCCGCTATGTTCCTCGAGCAATTGGCATAACACGGGGCCGAGCGGCGGCAGATATTCCTCCCAGCCACGCACGCCCGTCCGAATCGGAAACTCCGGATATTGCCGCGCAACGCGCTCTTCGAAATAGACGCCCATGCGCGCCATCAATCGCAGATTGCGAGCGACCGTGCGCCCCATCGCCTCGCGGATTTCCTCGGCTTCAGCGTCGAGCGCGCCGAGCGCCGCTACGATTTTGTCGGCCAGATCCGGCTCGTCCACTTCCATCATCAGATGTTCGTGGCCGCGCTGGTGCATCAGATTGCGAATGCGCTCGTCCATGGTGACGCCCGCCGAAGGCACGCCCGCGGGCATGGAGGTCACGATCGCGTGAAACCGCGACGAGAGCATGCGGTCGCAGGCGCGCAGGATGCTCACCAGCTCGTACATGTTGCGCTCGTCGGACGCTGAATATCGGCGCGCCGCCAATTTCCTGCGATACGCGCTGGCATGCATCGCGGTCGAGCATCTCCATCGCGATCAGTACCGGAAACACCGAGCGCGATTTCTGGTATCGCTGAACGCCGCTGGCCATCGCCGAAAGATATTTCGCGTACGCGGCATCCACGTCGCGGCCCGAGCGATGAAAATAGATCGTGCGGTAGTAGCTTTTCTCGTAAGCGCCGCCCAACGAGTGCGCGAGCCACTTCCCGAGCGACGGCTTAACCGGCCACCAGAATGGGTTGATCGGGCAAATAGCGAGCACGGGCGTCGAGCCGTCCCATCCTGCGTCACGCAGCGCTTTTCGGCCGTATTCCGGGCCGAGTGGCTGGAATGTCCACGCGGTGTCCGTTCCGAGTTCGGTTGCCACGCCAAGCTTTCCAAGGATTTCCTGCGATTCGGCGTTGCGCGTGATCACCAGCGAGTCGTGGCAATAGCGCTTCACCATTTTTTGCAGTAGCGGATCCATCGCGCCCGCTTCGCCGCCGTAGGCCACGCTCAGTTTGTTGTGCGCCGACGCGATGCCGAGCGAGCCCACGATCATGGCCGTAAGCGCGTTGGCGAATTTGCTCTTGAACATCGAGCCTTCGCAGGCCACCACCCCATCGTGTTTCGGGACTTCGGAATGCAGGAACGGCGGGAACACATCCGGGAGATGCACTTGCTGCGAGCCGCAAAAATATCCGCGCGTAAGGTCGAAATTCTGCGTCATCACCGTACCGGACATATTTTCAGCGCCCAGTATTCGCTGCATCTGCCGCACGATTTCTTCCACGCGGATATCCGAACCCGTGTTGCGCGTACCGTTGTAGCCGGCGAAAAGCAGCTTCAGTTTTTCGCCCGGCTTCCAGGGCTTGCCGGCGCCGAGCACGTATTTGAGTTTGTTCAGCTCGATCAGGCTGCCGACCCAGGCCTCGATCGCGACGTCCATATCCATCATCGACGGAAATCCTGCGCCGCGCTCGAGCCTGGCGATGCCGCAACCGCTTGCGATTTGGCAGCGCTCGTCCGAGGGCCAATCGCGATATTTGTACATGAAATGATTCTCGCGGCTGAAATGCAGCAGCGGAAAGCAGTATTGCGAAAATGGCGCCGGGCGCACGACCCATCTCCGCGACCACGCGCTGGTTGTCGAACACCGTGTTCCACACCAGGTAAGGCAGAAACACCTTCATCAGCTTTGCCAACCCGCCCACTTTTCCAGCGCCGCCCGCCAGAGCGTTGACCATTTTCGACGACGGTCCTTCGAGGCTCGGCACGTAAATCGGCGGCCGCGCTTTCCCTGAGCTTTCGCGAGCGCGCCTGTCAATTCCGCGAACGTTTCGGAACCCGTGCCGGACGAAAGGTGATAAATCTCGTGGTCGGGCTTCTCTTTCTGGTGCAGCGTCGAAATTGCATCGGCGACGTAATCCACCGGCACGATGTCCACTTTGTCAGTCGAGCGGAAGGGAAGCGCGGGTAGCCCGGCGAGAAACACAAACGCGCGGACCATCTCGAACTGGTTTGTTTCCGGCCGGCGGCTGTCGCCCAGAACGATGCTCGGGCGGAAGATTGTTCGCGGAACGTCCGGGAGCAACTGGCGCACCATGTGTTCGCAGAATTTTTTCGTGCGCGCGTATGGATCGTAATCCGAGCGGCTCCAATCAATCGCCGAGTCTTCCTCGACCACTTCGTTCGACCTGTGCCCGGCGACGGCCACGGTGCTGACGTGGCTGAAGCGGCGCAAGCCGTGTTCGTCGCGAGCGCGCGTCGCCAGCTGAATCACTTCGAGGGTTCCGCGCAGATTCACGTTGAGGCAGCTTTTTTCGGACTTGCGATTCAGCGACGCGGCGCAATGGATTATCGAATCCGTGGAACGGACGAGCTGCCGGTATTCGTCCTCGGACAAGCCGAAGCGCGCGTCCGTCAGGTCACCCAGAAAAATGCGTATGCGGGCGTTCAGAAACGCTTCGAACTGCGGAAATTCCATGTGAAGCTGCAGCGAGCGCCAGAGGCGGCCCCGCGCTTCTTCGGCATCGTGCGCGCGAACCAGCACGTTCAGCGGCTCGGAATGATCCGTGAGTAGGTTCGACGCAACGTGGGCACCGATGTATCCGGTGCTCCCTGTCAGGAGGATGGCCACGATTTTCGGGTGTCAGGGCGTCGTTGCCGGAGTTGATTCCGCAGCTCCAGCGGCGCTCGCTTCGGTGCGGGCCGCAAGAGGCACGCTACGCCGCGGGCGAGCTTCCTGTGGACGGCCCTCGATCAGAGGATAGCACCACTTGCGCAGCGCAGGAATGTGGACATTGATCCAGTAGTCCCACCAATCAAGCGAGCGAGCGTCGTAGCCGAATTCAGCTAGCTCGTCAGCGGGCAGAGCGGCACTTAGCCTTTCAATGTTCGCCGCCTCGAATACGTGATCGTTTTCCAGGATGAAGGGCTCGAACAGCGCCACCAGCTTGATCACTTTTTCCAGGTCTCGCTCCTGCCGCGCAAGCGGCGCGCGCGCGAAACCCAGCGGCTCGACGGTCCGGTTGATCGCCTGTACGACCATTTTCTGCGCCGGCGCGGAAAGCCTTTCGTATCGCGCCTTCGAAACCGGAATGGCGTCGAACTTCAAGCGCACGCGCTGCTGGAAACCATCCTGCGACCGGTAAAATTTTCTGTGACCCAGCCCGGTTAGCTCGATCGATCGCCGCATGTCGCACGGATTTGCCACCGAAGTGGCCAGGTGGTACACGCGCTCGTGCCGCCGCGCGACTAGCGCGGCCCCTATCAAGGTCATGCCCCGCGAGACGATGTCCACGGGAATCAGGTCCAGGCATTTGCTTTCGTTCGTGGGAAGCTGGCGGAAAAACGTGCCCAGCAAATAAGAAAGCGAAGCCGAGGTATTCACGCCCTCGTTCCATCCGACGAAGGGTTTTTCAATCGAAGATTCCACGATGGACGGCCTGACGATTGCAATCGCCGCGCCGGGCGTCGCGTCCACGTAGTTGCCGATCAGCGATTCCGACAGGCTTTTGGTGAATGTGTAGGTATTCGGCCACCCGAGCTCGTTTGCTCGCCTCGTGCCGGCATCCATCAGAGCCTGGCGCAGCCACCGCGTGCGGTTTTTGCGAATCTGATTGTCCAGCGCGACGCCCTGCAGGTTCTTCGACGCCTGCCTCTTGTCGAGCGCGGCCCGGCGAAGCTCTGCCGTTACCTCGGCGGAATCGGCGCGCGCTTCCGTTTCGCGGATCAAATTTTCAAGCGATGCACACTCTTTGCGCGCGTCAAAGTCCGGCAGGTCAACAGGCGAGTAATTCCTCGAGAAATCTTCGAGGATCCGCCCGTCGCGCCGTCCAACGGCGTAGCAGGTGGAAAGATGCAGCAGCGCGGCATGATCGCACTCGTGCAGAAAATGCAGCAGGTGATCCGTCGCGTGTACGTTCATCGCCAGCGCGTCGCGGAGATCAGGATTAAAATCCGTCAGTCCCGCGCTATTGACGACCAAATCCAAGGAACGACCCAGGCGTTGCCGCGCTTCGGGTGTCAAGCCAAGCCCGGGCTTGCTCGCGTCGCCGGCCACCACTTCCACGCGCTCGCGCAGGAAATCCGCGAACCGATCACCGTGCCGTTCGGCCAGCTGGTCGAAAACCGGCGATTCCGAAACCATTCGCTCGAAGCGCTGCAGCGCCGTCGTCGCACGATGGCTGCGAATCAACAGATGCACGCGGCCGATTTCAGGCAGCTCGGTCAGCAGATTCGCAAGCCACACCTTCCCGATGAAGCCCGTGCCGCCGATTAGCAGTATTTGCTTCCCGCGCAAGGTCGCGCGAACGGAGAAGGGAATGCGATTTTCCTGCGAATCGAAGTGAACCACGGGCACTTCAATCCTTGGCGACGGTCGCTGCGCCGGTCGAATCGTCTCGTTCAATGCTTCGGGCTTTTTCGCGAAGCCGAGGTCGCGCAATAATTTCGATCTTGCGATCGTCCCGTCCGGGCGATCCGTTCGGAGCTTCGCGAGCGGGCCACGCGGCCGAATCACCGGATCGAGCAGCCGGCCGGTGGCGATGCCGTCGCGAAAATCGAGCCGGTTCGAAAGGATCTGGCGAACACCCAAATGCTCCGCCAGCGGCCGCATGATGTGATCGAGCCCCTGGCTCACGAGCACTACATTCGCGCCTGAAGCGATCACACGCTTCAGCGCCTCGACCCCGCGCGGCTTTAGACGCGGTTTCAGAAAATATTCGAAGAACTCCTCGCCGAGCAGGTCCAGCCGGTCCCGGCTGGTGTGCCGCAGCACGGCGTGCAGCACGCGCGTGGCAAACACCCGATCCGACGCGTAAAGAAAGGGTCGCGCGACGGCCAGGACACCCATCGTCCCCCGGCGCGCCCACCTCCCCAGAAAGCTCTGGGCATTCCATGTGAAAAAAGCGACGGGTCGCACGGCGGTCAAATTAAGCAGGCTGCCCTCGACACGCCAAAAGACGGGTTCGCGCACCAGCGCGGGGGAATCTTGTGCGCGCGCAGGGCCCGCCGGATTCGACTCCATCAAATTGGACACAGACATGGTTGGCAGAATGATCTTGAGACGCTACGCGCCGAAATTAGCACGCTTCGCTCGCGGCAATCAAGGGACGCCCGCGACACCAAAATCAAGTTTACAGTGAAATGAAGCGAGGTGCACGCGGACCGCTGAGCGGCAGCAGTCACGGTATTCCAAGCGCCGCGGGCGCGACACCTCTGCGCGCCAGGAACGGCGGCTAACGACCGGCGACGGGCTTTCCGGATTTCACGGAAGCGATCCAGGTATTAACGCGCGCTTCCAGCACATCGAGCGGCAGCGCGCCTCCGCTCAACACTTCGTCGTGAAACGCGCGAATGTCAAATTTGTCTCCCAGTTGATCCTGCGCACGCTTTCGCAGCTCCAGAATTTTCAGCTGACCGACCTTGTAGCTCAGAGCCTGCCCCGGCCATGCGATATAGCGATCAACCTCGGCCTGCAGGTCGTCCCCTATCTCAAGTGAGTGATCCTTGAAAAACTGCACCATCTGATCGCGCGTCCAGCGTTTGTAATGAACGCCCGTATCCTCGACGAGTCGCGCGGCACGGAACTGGTCGCTCGCCAGCCGCTCGAAATCGCTGGCGGGATCCTGATAGAAGCCGACCTCTTTCCCCAGCCGCTCGGCGTAAAGCGCCCAACCCTCGATGTACGCGGTATAGAAAGCATGTTGCCGGAAGGCCGGAAGCTCGGGCATTTCCTGCTGGATCGATAACTGCAAATGATGTCCAGGGACGCCTTCGTGATACGCGATGGCCTCGATCTCGGGAAGTTCGCGATGCTCGAAGTCTCCCGTATTCACATACACTTTTCCGGGCCGTGAGCCGTCCGGCGTTCCCTCAAAGTAGCTGGCCCCGGCGGCTTCTTTTTCGCGAAATGCCTCCACGGGTACAACCTCCAGTTTGGCTTTTGGAAGAATTCCAAACAGCTCCGGCAACTTGGGCTGCATCTGCGCGATGTATCTGCGATATGCATTCAGGATGTCCTCGCGTGAGGTCGCTTTCTGCTTGGGATCGCTCTGAATCGACGCGGCGTAACTTTTCCAATCGGAAAATCCCTGCTGTTTGGCGATCACCGTCATCTGCGTTTCGGATTCGTTCACATGCGTCATTCCCAAATCGAAGATCTGCTCAGGGGTCATCTCCGTCGTCGTCATCTTGTCGCACGGCGGCGCGATACCGCGCGTCTCCATCGGGTAGCGCCCACAGTCCGGGATCGTTGCGGCCGTTTGGCGCGTATTCGTCCCGCACGAATTTGCTCAGCTTCACGTATGCCGGACGCACTTCTGTGTCGATCACTTTCACAATCGCGTCGTGCAGGCGTTTTTTATCCTCCGGCGTTACCGCAGTGGGGAACTTCTGGAGCGGCGCGGCAAACGCGCTCGCCTCGCCTTCCGCGGCTGCAATCGAATCGCACTGCTTGGCCACCAGTTCGAGCACAAATTTCGGCGGCATCAATTTGTCTTTCTCTCCGAGGCGGGCAAGCCCGATGGCTTGATCAATCGCCCGAGGCACCTGGTGCAGCCGTGCCAGATAGTCCTCAAATTGTCTTGCGGTGTCGGTTGGCACTCCTGAGGGGATCTGCGCGAGACTCAGGTGAATTCCATTGAATTGATCGAGCGGCATTTCGTAATTCTTAAGCTCGGTATTCTCCAGGCCCTGGCGAAGCTTGCGCGAGAGAAGTGCTTTATTGAGCTGCTCCTGTTCGGGGAAATCCGAGACGTCAATGGCATCCAGACGTGCCAGGAAATCTCGTGACGTCCTGTCCTGTCGCAGCACTTCCGCTGGGGAGAAATCGTCTAGCTTGTCGTTGTAGCGATAATCTCCGTAAACCGTAGCAGCAATCGGACTCTCGCGGAGCTCGAATTCCCATTCCTCGGCGATCAGCTTCTTCAATGCGTCCCTGCGCGCGTCGAGGCTCGCCGGGGTAGGCGTATGGTTCGCGTGCGTCTGGCTGTAAGCGGCGCCGCCCCCAGCCAAAATAGACACTACGGCGGCGATGAGCAACCCAAAACGCTTGAATCTCATTTGTCCCCCTGCCTAGAATTTGGCGACGGGGCAGAGCACCGGAAACAATTGCGGCGCTCGCTCCGCATTTGGACTGACAAAACTCAATAATGGCGTCTCGTTAGCATGCCAGGCATCAATGCGGAGAATCACCGGGTTCTTTCTCCGTGATAGGTGCGAGCGCGCCGCCGGGTACATTCATCTCGTTCTGCAATGCGCCTGTAGGCCAGAGCAGCTTGATGACGTCGGTCTGCCGGTCCTTGCCCAAACCAGTCAGAATCTCCGGAGGGCCCTGCCCGAGATAGCCCGAAGCACCTACAACTTCCCACGACTGCCGCTGCGCTCCCGTGAAGATGTTAACCATTGTTCCGATTCCGGTCTTGTTGTCGGGATCGCCGCTCAGAGCCAGCTTTAACCAGCCATTCTTGTTTCCGCCGATATTTTTCAGCAGCACGGGAGGCAAATTATTCTGCGTGATCAGCAGATCCGCTGAACCATCGCCCTCGAAATCGAACGCGATTACGCCTCGCGGCTCCTGCAGCACGATCTTATCGAGTCCGGTCTCGTGCGTTACGTCGCGAAATCCAGCAGGCCCTTCGTTCCGGTAGAGTGCGATTCGGCCTTCGCCCGCAAATGTCTCTCCCACGGCCACCAGATCCACCCAGCCGTCGTTATCGTAGTCGAGCGCAGCGATGCCCCAAGCGCGCATCCAGCCCGGTCCCACTAGCGGCATACGTTCGAATGATTTTCCCTGTACGTTTCGCCAGATCGTAACTCCAGGCGACGCC
Source organism: uncultured Acidobacteriota bacterium (assembly GCA_963701865.1). Taxonomy (GTDB): domain Bacteria; phylum Acidobacteriota; class Terriglobia; order Acidiferrales; family UBA7541; genus Palsa-295. Next base: position 1,615,540 of record CAVPBO010000001.1, on the reverse strand, counting down.
CAATGTGTGAATGCCAGGTCCATCCAGCCGTCATGATCGAAATCCGCCGCTACCACTCCGGCCGCAGGTCCCGGCATGCTGATTGCCCATGGGGTCGTTTCGCGAAACGGGCCTTCGCGCGTGTTCATGAACACACTGGGAAACTTCCGCCAGCCTGTAACGACCAGATCCACGGCGTGATCGTTGCTCAAATTGATTCCCGTGGCACCAATCGATGGGCCGCTTCCGCCGAGTCCCAGCTCTTTCGTTCGGTCGACGAATGTCCCGTTGCCATTACTCCGCCACAGAGTGTTGCCCGGCGCGGGTGCATTGTCCGGAAACGCAAAGGGCTGAGTCTTGGCGTCGAGAGGGAAGTTGCTGAATCGCGTAACGTAAATGTCGAGATCGCCGTCCTGATCGTAGTCAACGAACGTGACGCCCATGGCGAGCGCCGTCGCCTGAGCGTCGGTCTGATCGTTGGTTTGATCGTTGGTGTGGTCACCTGTTTGGGCCGATGGCTGGTCAATTTGCGGACTATCGGGTCGCACGTTGAGCTGGGCGGCGGGCTCGTCCGCGGGTCCGTCGGAGGGTCCGCCGTTAGGAATGTTCGCCTGCTGCGTTGGTGGCTGGTTCGCACTTCCGTATGGCGGAAGAAGTCCGGCCGCTTCGGTCACATCCTTATACGTTCCGTTGCCCTCGTTATGAAAGAGCGTGATGCCGTCGCCCGAAGTGATCACGAGGTCCGGGTGGCCGTCGTTATCGTAATCGCCCACGGCGCAGCCCATGCCTGCGCCATGGAATTCGAGCTTCGCGGCCTTCGTCACGTTGACGAACGTCCCCTTACCGGTATTCCGATATAACGCGGCGTTGCCCCTGCCATCGGCGTTGACGAGAAAAATGTCCGGCTTGCCGTCACCGTCATAGTCGAAGACGCAAGCGCCGCTTCCTACAAAACTGGCCAAAGTCGGTGGCGGAGCATCTTCGCTGGCGTGCTTTCTGCCCGGCTGTGCGCGAGCCCCGATCACTGGCCACTGCAGCAAGCCCGAAAACGGAGTCACGTTGACGTAGTGCACAGGAATCGCGGCCGGCGCGGGCGCGACGGGCGTAACCATCTCCTGCCCGAGCGAATATTTCCCCTGCTCGCCGTAGAGAAACCGGATCGGCGCGGACAACTTCTCCGCCGTGATGTGCTGGAACCGTTCGAGGTGCGCTTTTGCAGCCCCGGCGTCTCCCAGGTGCTGTTCGGCCCGGGAGAGTCCGTACTCCGCTGACGCGTTGAAAGGATCAAGCTCGATCGCGCGGTTAAACGCGGCGACCGCCTCAGCATATTTCTGCGCCTGCGAAGCCAGATACCCTAGAAAGTATTGGGTGCCTGCGTCATCCGGATCGAGCGCAGCGACCTTCTGAAAACTATCCCGCGCGGCGTCGGCTTGTCCCAAAGCCCTTTCGAGCAATCCGAGGCTGTACCAGGCGCGCGCACTCTGCGGATCTCGCTCCACGGACTTCGCTAGAATTTTTTGCGCGTCGTCGTAATGACCCATGCTCAGGAGGGCGATTCCCATGTTCAGGCAGCCAGTGTCGGAGTCCGGGTTCATTACGCACGCCGTTTGAAATCGGCCGAGCGCGCCCGGAAAATCATGCCGGTCCATCAGCGCAAGACCCAGGTTGTTTTCCCGGATGGCCTGCTCGAGGGTTGCGGCCGGAGGAGCGACCTCCGCTTCGGCCTTGCGGCGCTGCCGCTAGCAGGTTTTCGAGCGACCGGACGCTTTTTCTGCTGGCCCGCGCCCGATCCCGCGAGGCAACACGCCAACGCCAGCATCAGAATCGGAGAATCGTGCGCATTGGGCAAACGACCTGTTCGTGAGTGTCATGAAGGTGATCGCGGTTCGGCGGGCATTCTACCGTATCGCGGCCCCCTGCCGCGATGCGTCCGATCGCGTGCCAATTTCCACGCCGTGTTTTGGCCGCCACGAATTCATGTGTCGCGGACCACGCTAAGTTCTTTCCCGCCAACTGAACGCATTCTGGTCACGCAGCTGCTTTGGTACGTCTTGCAGGCCCAGCCAGAAGGAAGGTAGCCATGGACAGCTTCATCGGATTCGCAGAGATGGCAGGAGCAATCATCGCGGCGCTGGGATTGGCGCTAGGGCTTGAGTGGGCCGGGCTATACGGACTCACTAGTTTGATGCCCGTCCGGCGGGACCACCCGCGCGACGGTCACCAATCGTAAAGCCTGGACGCCCACAAGCGTGGTGCCCGGGTAAACCCTTCGGACGCCCCACCGGGGCATCCTCAGGGTAAAGGAGGAATGCCATGCTTTTCCTGAAATACCTGTTGATCGTAAGTTGCTTCGGTCTATTCGCAGTAGTCGCGGGTATGGTGCTGTACGACATCTATCTGGCATACGAACTCGACCGCGTTTTGCGTCGGCGCCAGCAGCCCACGGCAGCATCGCTGACCGGCGAAGTCCCCGCCCCCTTGCCGCCCGTGGTCTCGCTGCGACCCCGACGCGAAATCCGGTGGAACGCCGCCGCGAAGCTCGCGGTTATCGGGGTCATTTCGGGTCTTCTTGGTTTGAGTATTCTGGTGATCCCGGACGGCTACGCAGGCGTCCGCATCAGCCAGCTCTCCGGTGTGCGCCCGGGCACGCTGTACGCGGGCACACATCTGATCGTCCCGCTTGTTGATCGCGTTCAGCTATTCGACATCCGCGACCGGGTCTTTTCGACAACCGCGCTCGCCGTCCGCAACGACAAAATGGAAACTCTCGAGGTGCAAGCGCGCGAGGGGCTGTCGGTGGGACTCGAAGTGTCGGTGCGCTACCGCATCGATCCCACGCGGCTCGCATTCATACAGGCAAATGTGCCGCAGCCCGTGGACTCCGAGATTGTCGAACCGACTGTCGTGGCGGCGTTTCATGAAGTCGCGCCGAACTACGTGGTCCGCGACTTGTTCTCGACCAGGCGCGAAGAGTTCCGCTCGCGCTCCGCGCAATTGATCACCACGCGACTGGGCGGCGACGCGATTGTCGTAAAGGAAGTGCTGTTGAAAAAAGTCGAGCTGCCGGAGGAGTACGCCAAAGGACTCGAAGATCTGCTGCTGAAAGAACAGGAGGACGATCGCACGTCAGTGGACGCCGAAATCGAGCAGAAGAAAGTCGCTATCGCGCAATCGCAAGCGGAAGCCGCGAAGGCCCGTGAAGTGAAGCGCGCCGAGGGCGACGCTCAAGCGCAGGTGATCATGGCCAAGGCGCAATCGGACGCCATGCAGTACACGCTACCGCTGAAACAGAAGCAAATCGAGCAGTCGCGCCTGGAGGCCGAAGCGCGAAAGCAAACAACGATCGAGGACGCCGAAGCCGCCGCGCAGGCCAAAGTGATCGACAGCAAAGCCGAGCAGCAGCGCCAGGGCTTGCTTGCCGATTCCGAGGCCAACCATATTCGCGTGAAAGCGAAAGCCGAGCAGGAACGCGAAAACCTGGAAGCCGATTCGGAAGCGAATCGCATTCGCCTGACATCGCAAGCCGAGTCAGATCAAATGCAACTCCAGGCAGCGGCGCTCAAGGTCAATCCGATGCTCGTGCAACTCACCGTCGCGCAACGTCTCTCGGACCGTGTGCAAATCATGATGGTGCCGAACGACGGGAAATTCTTCTTCACCAACGACGTGCTGAAATCTGCGATGGCGACCGACACGGGCAATCCGCTGATGCATCCGCTCGCGAAACCTTAGAGATCGCCGGCCGGTCTGGAATCTTCTCGGTTCGGGCTAGGAATCGGGGAGAAGCCAGACCCGCTCCGGAGGTACGCTGGCAAAAACCCTTGCGGGGGGCTTCGTCCGATGTGTACAAAACGAAACCCCTGCCGGCGCAACATCCGGGCGGCAAACGAGGCAGTGTTATGATGAGTCACGAAGAACGCGTTGCCCAATTCGTACAAGCCGATGCGGCCGCCCCGCCGATTACTCCAAGCAATCCTGCGTCACATTATTCTTGTCTCGTTTTTCGCCTGTGCCGCGAGCGCATCGTTCGCGCAAACGCCTGGCCAGCTCCCGCACCCGTGGAGTGAAGCCGTGTACTCTCTGGCCCAAAAAATTGCCGCCGCGCTGGGCAGTTCGCACTCGTTTTCGCTCGACGTGAAGGACGTCTCTTCTTCAGCGCCAGTGGATCTCGCGAGCATCCGGCAGATCTTTCGAAGACGACATCACGGTGCGCGGAGACCGTGTCATTCCGGCTCCTGCGGACGCGCAAATAGGGGTCACAGTCTCGCAGACTGTTGCCGGCTTCGTGCTCGTCGCGGAAATTCATCGAGGTGACGCTCAGCAAGTGGCCGTTGTTCCCGTCGGTGGCACGGAGGATCTGCCGCCTCAGCCCGGTCCAGAACCGGGCATTCAACGAAAAATTATCTGGCAGCAATCCACTCCAATCTTAGATTTTGCGCAGGTGTCCGCGGACGCCCGCCGCACGCTCTGGTATTTCCTGGAGCCGGACCGCCTCGTGGCCTACGAATTCGACGACGGCGCGCAAGTGGAGCGAGAAGCGCAGCCCATCTCCAGGCGTTACACTTCGCGCGACCTTCGCGGCCATATTGTGGTCGCGGACGCGATGAACGTGAGCGCGTTTACGGGCGGCGTCCGCTGCGACGCTTCGTGGAATCCCAGCTTTTCCGTTACGTGCCGCGAGAATTCTGGTCAGCAATGGCCGATGGGGACGGTCAGTTGGACGTCCAATCCATCGCGAAATTATTTTTCGGGCACCATCACTTTTTCGAATGACCTCCATGCGAAATTTCCTCCTTTCTTTTCGTCCGCTTCTCCCACGCCGGAGACGACCGGACTTAGTTCATCTCGTCGAATCATCGCAGGGCTCGACGGCCAAACGCAGCTCTTCGTGGGTGCAGCGGAGCCGGCTTCGGCCTTTGACGGTTGGGGAAGCGATATCGTGCCGATTGCCAGCGGATGCGGCTCGGCATGGCAAGTTCTAACGACGGGCGCCGGTGACTGGACTCAAAAAGATCAAATTCAGCTTTACGAGATCAGGGATCGTAAAGCGGTCGCCATCGGCCAGCCCATGGATCTTCCCGGGCCGATTCTCGCGCTGTGGCCCGTCGGCGACGGCAAATCTGCGCGCGTGATTTCGCGAAGTCTCGAGTCAGGAATGTATGAAGCTTCGATTGTTTCTATTTCTTGCGGTAATTAGCGTCGCGCTGTTCTCGACCGGTCGCGTCGAATCGTCGCGGCGGCCGAGATATGGCGGAACTCTGCGCGTGGAAATTGGCGCGGTGTTGCATTCGCTCGACCCCGCCGGAGCCCCAGCCGATCCGGATGAAGCATCCGCAAAAAACGAGATTGACGCGCTGCTTTACGAACAACGCAACGCGGATGGAACATTCGCGGGCGTGGCCGGTTCCGGCGCGTTTCAAATCGCCGAGTGGGAATCAGGCAAACACGTGACCCTCGCCGCCAACGAAAACCTATCGCGGTGGCCGCGCGTTTGTGGACTCGATTGATATCCAGATGGGGCGCTCGGCAAAGGATCGCCTGCTCGATCTGGAACTCGGTAAGACGGACTTCGCGGAGATTCCCCCAGAGGAAGCGCGGCGCGCCACCGAACGCGGCGTGCGCGTAAGCACGTCGAAGCCGGAGGAACTGGTGGCGTTGATTTTTATCGGAGGGCATCCCATTGCGGACGACGCACACGCCCGCGAAGCGCTAGCCCGCTCGATCGACCGCGCCGCCATCGTCAACTTCATTTTGCAGAAAGAAGGCGAGCCGGCCGGAGGATTGCTCCCCCAATGGTCGAATGGCACTGCATTCCTGTTTCCGACGGCTGCCTGATGCGCATGGCGCGAAAGATCTCTGGTCGCAAATCACCGGTTCGCCGAGGATTGTGTTGGGATATGATTCGGGCGATTCGCTCGAGCAGGCAATTGCGGAGCGAATCGCGGTGAACGCGCGCGATGCGGGAATTGGGCTTTCGGCTGAGCCAATCGCAATTCCGGAGCCGTCGTCTCGCAAATATGACGCGCGATTGGTGCGGTTGCGAATGACGTCATCGCACCCTCGCGAAGCGCTCGTCGGGTTTTCAATCTGTATCTCGCTCCGATTGGCGGGCTGGACCCGGCTCCGCTGCCGGTCCCGGCGTCGTCCGAGCAATTTACGAACGCGAACGCGCGATCGTGAACGGCTATCGCGTCGTGCCGCTCGTCTGGCTTCCGCGGGTGTATGGTTTGGGCGCGCGCGTGCGGGATTGGAAAGCGCCCGCAGCGGGTGAAGGCTGGCCGTTTGTTGATGTCTGGCTGGAACAGGAATCACAGTGACATTTCGCTCCAAGCTCTTTTGGGTTTTTACCATCGCGCTGTTGCTCTCGGTCGGCGTGATCGCCGCGGGAGTCACCGTCGTGGCACGGCGTGCGTTTGACGATCTGAATCGCCAGCACAGCGAGGCGCTGGTGGCGCAGTTCGAGGGCGAATTCCAGCGGCGCGGGCAGGACGTTGTCCACAGGGTGCAGGGAATCGCCGATGCGGAAGGCACCGTGCGCATGGCGATTGACCTCAGCCGCCCGAAATCGGACGTTTCCGTCTACGTCAACGACGCGCGTGGCGTTTCGCAGTCTCATCAGCTCGACTTCCTCGATTTCGTCGCTACCGATGGCGCGATTATTTCCTCGAACGAATGGCCCGCGCGTTTCGGCTACAAAATGGACTGGCTGACGCAGCCGCAAGACTGGTCGTCGCTCGGCTCGTTCCTCATGAAAGTGGATACGCAAGACGGCCCTGCGCTCGGGCTGATGGCGGTCTCAACCGTGCGCGTAGGTGATCGCGATCTCTTCATCCTGGGGGGCGAGCGGCTCGGAAAAGACTTTCTGAATTCGCTTGTGCTTCCGGCCGGCATGCGCGCGCTCCTGTATATGGACCTCGACCCGACCTTCCAATCCACGAACCTGGTGGACGCCTCCGGTCCTGTAGTCGACGGCGATCGCCTCGCGGCCTTCATCGAGCAGGAGCGGCAGCACCCTCAAGAGCAAACTTTCAAAATTTCCTGGACCTCCGATCCGGCGAGCGCGGAAGCGTTCCATGCGTCTGCCGCTGCTCGGGCGCCAGAAAGAGCTGCTCGGCGTGCTGCTTGTGGGAAGTTCGCAGCAAGAGGTGGTCAGGCTCGAACAGCATATTCGCGACCTCGCGCTGGCGGTGGTGGCAATGGGCCTGTGCTTCGGATTGCTGCTGAGTTGGTGGGGCGCGGCGCGCGTCACGCGCCCTGTGCGCAAGCTTGCCGAAGGCGCGCGCGAAGTTTCGGAAGGGAATTGGAGCGCGCGAGTGGATGTGCGCGGGCGCCACGAAATCGGGCAGCTCGCGACGGCTTTCAATCGCATGACCACGCAATTAACCGAGCAGCGCGAGCAACTAGTGCAGGCCGAGCGCGTGGCTGCGTGGCGCGAACTCGCGCGACGGCTGGCGCACGAATTGAAAAATCCGCTCTTTCCGCTGCAGACGACGGTCGAGAATCTCCAGCGCGCCAAAGAATCAAAATCCCGAACAGTTCGAGGAGGTCTTCAGGGAATCCACTGGGATTCTGCTCTCGGAAATCGAGCACCTGAAAAACATCGTCGGCCGATTCAGCGATTTCGCGAAAATGCCGCAGCCGGAGCTCGGCCCCGTAAACGTAAATGACGTCGTGCGCGGCGTCATCAAACTCTTCGACGCGCAATTCGGCGCCGTTGGACGTCCGCCGATCTCGCCCGAACTTCATTTGGAAGAAAATCTGCCGATCATTCAGGCCGATGCGGCGCTGCTTCACCGCGCGATCGAGAATTTGGTCCTCAACGCAATGGATGCAATGCCCGCGGGCGGCGTCTTGATGTTGAGTACGACGCACCAGGACGGCAGCGTCGATCTCGAAATCTCCGACACTGGTGGCGGCTTGACGCCAGAGGAATGCGAGCGGCTCTTTACACCGTACTACACCACGAAGCAGCACGGCACAGGGCTCGGTCTCGCGATCGTGCAGTCGGTCGTCAGCGATCACGGCGGGCGAATATCGGTTGAAAGCGAAACAGGCGTTGGCACGTCGTTCCATATTCGTCTCCCGATCAAGCCGCCTGTGCGGACCGCTCACGTATACCCTCAAGACGTAACTGCGCCTGTCGCACTCGAACATTCCCAGGCCGAGCAATCCGACCCTAAGCACTCCGAGGCGCCCCCGAGTGAGGGAGCGTAATTCCGCGTGTCGCTGAAAGCTCACATCCTCATTATTGACGACGACGCGAACACGCTCGCGTCGCTCGCTCGCGCGTTTCGACTGGCGGGCCACGAAGCGACAGTCTGCGATAACGCGGCGCGCGCCCTGGAACTCGCGAAGGCCGAGCGCTACGACCTGATTCTTTCGGACGTGGTGATGCCGGGTCGCGATGGCATCGCGCTTCTCGAAGATCTCAAGAATATCGGCGTCGCGTCGCCCGCGGTGATGATGTCCGGTCAGGCGACCATCGAGATGGCTGTGCGCGCCACGCGGCTGGGCGCGGTCGATTTTCTCGAGAAACCGATCTCGACAGAAAAGTTATTGCTCACGGTCGAGAATGCGGTCCGGCTCGCACGTCTCGAGCAGGAAAACCGCGATCTGAAGCACCGCCTTGGCCGCCACCAGATCGTGTGGGCCAGTCCGGCGATGCGCGACGTGATGGCGCAAGTCGAGCAGGTGGCCGCAAGCGAGACGCGCGTTTGCATTCGCGGCGAAACAGGCACGGGCAAGGAATTGATCGCCCGCACGCTGCACGAAAAAAGCCCGCGGCACGGCGCGCCGTTCATTTCGCTGAATTGCGCCGCAATTCCCGCCGAGCTGATGGAATCGGAGCTGTTCGGCCACGAGAAGGGCTCGTTCACCGGAGCCGCCGCGCGCCATATCGGAAAATTCGAGCAGGCGCATCGCGGCACGCTTTTTCTCGACGAAATTGGCGACATGCCGATGGCCATGCAGGCAAAGTTGCTGCGCGTGCTCGAAGAGGGCGAAATCGAGCGCGTCGGCGGCGGCGGACCATTTGCCGTGAATGTGCGCGTGGTCGTCGCCACGCACCGCAACCTGGAGGAGCAGGTTCGGCAGGGAACGTTTCGCGAGGATCTCTACCATCGCGTGTTTGTGTTTCCGATCATCCTGCCGCCGCTGCGCGAACGCCGCGAGGATATTCGCGTGCTGGCCGAGCATTTTGCAAAGCAGCTCGCGGAACAGAATCATTGGAAGCCGAAGACATCTTCCCAGGAAGCGCTCGCCGCATTGGAGGCTTACGCGTGGCCCGGAAATGTGCGAGAGTTGCGCAACGTGATCGAGCGCGTGCTGCTCTACGCCACGGGCGATGTGGTCGAGGCCGCGACGATCGCGCGCGCATTGCCGCAGGGTGCGGCCCTCGGCGCGGGATCGGAGTCAACATCGTCCGGCATAGGGACGCTCGCCGAGCGCGTGGAATCATTCGAGCGCGAAACGCTGCTCGCCGAACTCAAACGCAACCGCCATCACATGACCAACACCGCGAAGGCACTCGGCCTCGAACGCAGCCACCTCTACAAAAAGTGCCAGCAGCTGGGCATCGATCTCCGCGCAATCCGCCAAACGGACTGAATCGTTACGACAGCCGCGCTTGCGGCGCAGGAAAAGCCCACTTCAGCGTCAGATGCGTCGGAAGATAAACCACGAACGCCATGAAAAGCCAGCTGATCATTACGTGGATCGGCGCCGGTCCCCACTGGCGGTGAATGAAAGGATCGGTAAACGCGTAATTGATGTTTGTCGCCGGGTCCGTGAATCGCGCGGCGATGAAAAGTGGGAGGGCAATCGCGCACTGCAGCGCCCATCCGCGCCTGTCGTACCCGTTCCGGTGCAGTGTCCACAGAAGCAGGACTGGCAGCGCAATGTGAAATAGGGAAAGCAGCCGCACCCAAAGTGGATAGTGTGCGTCAAAAAGATAATCTGCCCCGCCCAGCAGTCCTCGCCCGCTAAAAAGTCGCCAGCCCGCGTCGAGTGCCCACGCCGCATCCACTAGAAGCGACGAAACCGCTTGGCTCGAAATCAGAAGCGCGCTGTTGGTCAAGACCCCAACGCACGCCAGGATCACGGCAACATCGCAAAGATGAATGAAATTCGCCGCTCCCCACGTTCGCCAATAGGCGGGAATCCAGATCGCAAGCCAGACGAGCGCGGCCCCTCGAATCCATATCGGAAATTTATTTGGCGCAGTTGAAGGCGTGGCCATTTGCTCGGCGATTTCCGCGGCAATCGTATCAAATGAAACAGCTCAATCCCATTAGGTAGCGTTTAGCGCGCGCTAATGCGAAAATTTCCAGCATGGTCCACGAAATCCCGGCGTTTTGCGTCGCTGGCGCTGCGTTGGCCGCAAGCGGGACATATGCATGGGGCTCGGTGGCACCGCCATCGCAGCTTTTCGGTCCCACGATTCGACGTACTGGCGATGCCTCGACGATTGCGCTCACATTTGACGACGGCCCGAATCCTGCGATCACTCCGCAGCTGCTCGATCTGCTCGATCGCCATCGAGTGAAAGCCACATTTTTCCTGATCGGCGCATGGGTTCGCGAAGCGCCGTCTCTGGCAAGTGATATTGCTGCCCGCGGCCACGCCGCGGGGAATCACACGGACACGCATCCTTCGCTCGCGCTCCGTTCGAAGCAGCGCATCACTGACGAGCTCAACGCGGTGCGACGATGCCATCGAATCGGCCACGGCGCATAAGCCCCGATGGATGCGTCCTCCATTCGGTTTCCGCAGTCCGCTGCTGAATGGCATCGTGCGAGCGTCGCGGCGGAACGGGCGTGGTGATGTGGTCTGCATGGGCGCGCGACTGGAAGCCGCAGCCGCCCGAACCTGTGATTGAGCGCTTGCGCGGCGTGCGCGGAGGCGATATTGTCCTGCTGCACGACGGCGATCATCGCGTCATGAATTCCGATCGTCGCCACACGGTTGCGGCGCTCGAATACTGGCTGCCGCGCTGGAAAGATTCGGGATTTCGCTTCGTAACGCTCGACGACATGCAACAATAGAGATTGTCGAGTAAAATTTAGCAGCGCGGGGACGAATGGACGAGCGACGATTTTACGACGAGAAGGAAGAGACCAAGCAGCAGGCGCTGGTCTGCCCGCATTGCCGTCAGGACACCACGTTTCCTGTCCGTTGGATGGTGCGAACCAAAAAACAGCAATGTCCCGCCGGCGCGAACGAGGAAGACAAGCGGCAATTCGCCAAGGCGCGTTCCTACATGGTCCGGGTAGACAATCTCGCCGCTTGCCGCAATATCAAGTGCCGCAAGCGTTTCGACCTCACCGGCCAGAGTGTGTTTTTGATTTAGCGTCGTCCGATGTGGCGCCGGGAACTCCGCGTCGGCGCCTGCAGGAAAATCCATGCCTAGTTTTTGATGCTGAGGTCTGCGCTTGGGGACGGCGGCTACTGGTCCGCTCAGTACTTCGCGGATCTTCTGCGAGAGTGCCTTCAGATTGAAAGGTTTCTGCAAGAACGCGACGCCGCCCTCCAGCACTCCGTGACGAAAAACCGTATCGTCCGTATATCCCGAGATAAACAGAATCCTCAAATCTGGACGTTCGATCACCAACTTGGTCGCAAGTTCCGGCCCGCTCAGGTGCGGCATGACCACGTCCGTAATCAACATGTGGATGGGACCGGGGTGCGCTGCAGCCACTTTCAGGGCCTGTACTCCGTCCGACGCCTCCAGCATGCAGTAACCGGCGCCCACCAAATAGTCACGCACGAGTTCGCGCACGCTCGATTCGTCTTCGACAAACAGAATCGTTTCCGTCCCGCGTGCGCTTCGCCGCTTATCCGCATCGGGTGACGGCGCGTCGAGGTCAGCCGTAACCTGCGGCAAGTAAATCTTGAAAGTCGTCCCGCGGCCAACCTCGCTATAGACGTAAATGTATCCGCCGCTTTGTTTGACCACGCCGTACACCGTCGCCAGTCCGAGCCCCGTGCCTTTGCCCGGCCCCTTGGTCGTAAAAAATGGCTCAAAGATCCGTGCTTTCGTCTCGGCATCCATGCCGCAGCCTGTGTCGGTGACGGTAAGCATCACGTAGAATCCGGGTGCGACGCTGGTATGCGTCGCGGAGTAGGCGCTATCGAGTTCCACATTGGATGTTTCGATCGTCAATCGTCCGCCGTTGGGCATGGCGTCGCGTGCATTCACCACCAGATTCAGCAGCACCTGCTCGATCTGGCCCGGGTCTGCCTTCACGCGTCCGAGTTTTCCACCCGGCAGGAATGCCATATCAATATTTTCGCCGATCACCCGGGAGAACATTCGGATCATCCCAGCGACCGCATCATTCATGTCCAGCACGCGCGCCTGCAAAACCTGCTTGCGGCTGAAAGCCAGCAATTGCCGCGTCAGCGTCGCGGCGCGGTCGGCCGCTTTTTCTACCTGTTCGACACTGAGCCTCAACGGCGACGATTCCGGCATGCGCTCGAGCAGCAGCTGTGCGTGGCCTTTGACGACCATCAGAAGATTATTGAAATCGTGCGCGACGCCGCCAGCGAGTTCGCCCACGGCTTGCATCTTTTGCGATTGCCTCAATTGGTCGGTCAGTCGTTCGCGCTCGGTGATGTCCAGCGCGACTCCAATCACTCCCTGAATGGCGCCCTCGCCGTCACGCAGCGGCTGGACGTGCGATTCGAACCGCCGGTTTTTCCACGTAACTTCGTACGCGACGGCTTCGCCCTCAAGTGCCTTGCGATGCGCCGCAATCGGAGGAGCGTCGTTATCTTTCGTGAAGAAAAAATCGAGTATCGGCAAGCCGATCGGTTCGAGCGCGCGCAGCCCCAGCGCATCGAGTCCCGCGCCCATGGCAGACGTAATTTGCAATTGTGCGTCGGTAGTCCAAAGTATCGCCGGCATCTTCTCGACCATTACCGCAAGCCGCACCCGCTCCGCGTGCCTCTCGACCTGGCCGATTTCCAGATCCTCCAGCATGCCGTTGATGGTATCTCCCAGCTGGGAGAGTTCGTCGTGACCCGAAATACGAAGCCGCTGTCCCAGATCGCCGCTCGCTCCGATCTGGGTGATGTCGTCGCTGAGCTTTCCCACGCGCGAGAGCACGAATCGCTCGAGCAAATACATCGTGACCGCGCCGAACGCCATGCCAGCCGCCAGCAAAAGCAGCAGGAACTGCAGCAAGCTGGCCTGCCCCTGTTCGTAAATTTTCCGCGGAAGTAGAGCCCGCAGGATCACTGCCGGCTTGCCGCTGATGTCGTGGAATTCCTGATATGCCGCAAGCGATCCGTGCAAGTCGGGCCGAATCAGATTGGGCTTCTCGTCGGTGATCGTGTTGGCCGCGAGCAGGAAATCGGGCTGCATTTCGCCCGAATCGATTCGCTCGATCTCCACCGGCATGTGCGTCATTTCAGCCAGGCGCACCGTCTCGTCGGCGTCCAGAAACCGCCCCATGATCATCCGTCCCGCGGACGGACCGTCGGAGTTGCTATTCAGAATTGCGCTGGAATCCATCAACACCGGTCCCGACTGGAGCATCACGATTCCCGCGATGTCGCTCAATTCTCCGGTGTTGCCCATCAGGGCAGAGCCGGCTTCCAGGTGCTGGTCGAGATCAGCCGGAACCGCGGCCGTTTTCATCGCCGATAAGTTGAAGCCTTTGGAGTAGACCTTGTGTCCCGAGCTGTCCATGACGACGATGAAGTTCACTCGAAGTTGCTCGAATATCCGCGCTGGAAATTCCGTTTGGACACTCTCAGGATTCGGACCCCGCAGGTATGCATAAGTCTGGTCCCGGTCGGCGAACTGGTCGGTCGTATGTTGAAGCGTGTCAATCTCGTTCAGCAGGGCGCTCGTTGCGCGCCCGAGATTATCCGTCGCGAAATTAGCTTCCAGGCGGGAAAATCCGCTCAGCAGGACGGCGCGCGAAAGCACGAAAAGGCCGCCCACCAGTCCAATCAACGTCGCCAGGACGATGAAGAGGGTCTTATTGCGCAGGGATGTCCGTAAGCGAAATCGCATCGTGTGTTTCGAGTCGAGGCTCGCATATCTAGTATAAGTGCCTCTGGAATCGGCTGCGCCGACGCGCCCCCGTGGGTGCCTTAGTCGTACACTCCAGTACTCCCCACATGGGGCACGACTCGCGGCTGCAAAATGAAGTGGCAAAGCCGAGTGGGTGAGTTTACCCTGCATGCATCTCGGCTTGCACAGGGTGCATCTCTTGATTTGGGTTTGATTTCATGTGTTTCGAGGAAATCCTATGAACAGTCGTGCTTTTTTCTTTCGTCGCGTGGCGCTACCGTTCCTTGTCCTGGGATTGGCCACTCCAATCTGGTCTCAGGATAGCGGTCCCATGCCGGCGCCGCAGAGTTCGCCCGCGCCAGTGGCGACACCCGCTCCATCTCCTGTGCCGGCAAGTGCGTCAGCTCCAATTCCCGAGAGTGTTCCCGCTGCGCCTGCGACTAGTACCGCTAAGCCCGCTATGATAGAAGTACCCGGCGGCACGCACATTCCCCTCGTGCTCCATAACGCGATCTCGACCCGCAGCGCACGCCCCGGCGATCCGGTCTATTTCGAGACGCTTTTTCCCGTGATGGTTGACGGGCGCGTGGTAATTCCAGCGGGCTCCTACATGAGCGGGGAAGTCACCGACGCGAAGCGGGCAGGCCGCGTGAAGGGACGCGCCGAGCTGGGAATTAAATTAACCACGATTATTATGCCGAATTCGTACATGGTGAATCTCAACGCAATGCCGAGCGGCGCCGGGTCGGGCGGGGGCGAGACGGTCAATAACGAAGGAAAAGTGGTGGGTGATAGCGACAAGGCTTCCGACGCAGGAACCGTGATCAAATCAACTGCCGCCGGCGCGGGCATCGGTGGAATCGCGGGAGGCGCGCGAGGAGCCGGGATCGGCGCTGGAATCGGAGCCGTCGCCGGACTTGGCGCGGTACTGCTTTCTCGTGGTCCGGACGCTGAGTTGCCGCGCGGCTCTACGATTGAGGCCGTTATTGACCGCTCGATCTTCCTGGAAGCGGATAAGGTTCAGTTCACCACACCCGGACAAGCGTCTACACTCGCCGGTCCGCCGAACCGCGAACCCGCGCGAAACAAAATCCCGTTCTAATTGGCAGGTCGAGTCTCTGATTGCGGGTGCAATGCGGCGCTAACGAGGTACTGCGCTTGCCTCATTTTTTTGTCAGGGCACGAATTCAGTCGTGCCGCGACGATCGCAATTTAATGCGGCTTTAGCCGCTGAAGGCAGAGATATGAGGCTCTCGGCCGGTTTCAGCGTGCGCTCTGTGTCTTCGGTTTCGGATTAGCGAACCGCATCGGCGAGTAGGCCGCAGCATCAAATTCACTTCGCGTCCCAGTAACCCATTCACAAATCAGTTTCGCCGTCACCGGCGCCAGCAATATTCCGTTGCGGTAGTGCCCGGTGGCGATCAACAAGCCTTCGATATCCGTCGGTCCGATAATAGGAAGATCGTCCGGCGTGCCCGGCCGCAGCCCGGACCATGTTTCGAGCACTTCGGCTCCGGCAAGCCCCGGAAAGAGATCGATCGCCGCGTCAAATATTTTGCGCATTCCCGCGGGCGTCACGCGCCGTTCGAATCCGACCTCTTCCGAAGTGCTCCCTGCGACGATCCGCCCGTCGCGGCGCGGTACAAGATACCCTTTTTCGGATCGCAGCACTCTCCGCAAGCCGACGCCGTCAGGGCGCAGCGCCATCATTTGCCCGCGCACAGGCCGCGTCGGCGCATAGCCCGCGAACCAATCGCTTTCCGGCGCGATCTCGCGCGAAAAACATCCGGCTGCAACGACCACGCGGCCAGCGTAAAAGTTCTCGCCGCCTGCAACCACGCCCGTGCAGCGACCGCGCTCGCGAATCAATGCCGTGACGCCGCAATTCGCGCGAAACTCCGCGCCTCTGCGCTCAGCAGACAACATGACCGCGCTCATCACCGACCGCGGCTCGACCGTTCCTTCTTCCGGCAGCCACGCAGCTGCGCGTGCGGAGGGACCAATCGCGGGCTCCCATTGCCGCGCCGTCTCGATCGCAACGGATTCGGCAGCCAGACCTAATCGCAGGCATTCGGCGACCCTGCGGTCGCGATCTCCGTCCGCGCTCGGCGCAGAAAAAATCTCAAGCGCTCCTTCGCGTGCATATCCTGCCGATTCGCCGGACGCTTCCTCGATCGCCGCGACAAACTCCGGGTACAGTCTCAGACTTTCGCGTCCCAGCGGCACCAGCGGAAGATCTCGCGCTGAATCCGGCGCAGGTGACAACATCCCCGCTGCCGCCCATGATGCTTCAAGGCCCGGTGTCTGACGATCGAGCACAGCGACGCGGAGTTTTTCACCAGCGAGCTCGAACGCGATGGACGCGCCAATCACGCCACCGCCGATAACGACAACGTCGAAACTCTTCACGCGGCTATCCTAGCAGCAAAATCCACCGGGCGAGCCGTTCTGCGAGGTCACGACGACGCCAGTCGCGCGGTCAAAACCAGCGCGTCCTCAATGGGAGCTACGTAGTAGCGCGCCCGTCGCCCAGTCATTTCAAATCCGTTGTGTTCATAAAATCGCAGCGCAGCGAGATTGGAAGCTCGTACCTCGAGAAACGCCTTTTCGGCCTGGAATGTCGCGCCCCAATCGAGCGCCTGACGGAGCAGCGCTGCGCCGACACCGCGATTACGCCAGTCGGGCCGCACCGCAAAGTTCAATATCTCCAGATCGCTCGCCACGCGCCGCGCCACGATGAATCCGGCGACTTCGCTCTTCTCTTCGGCGATCCATCCAGTCATATCGCCCTGCACCACGCGCGCGTAATCCCGCGTAGTCCACTGCGCGATTTCGGGACACGTGGACTGTATCGCCATCACGAACGGCAAGTCGCGCGTTTCGATCGGTCGAATGCTCAAGATCCCTTGGGCGCCTTCCAATGAAGTTCAGCATCGGTCCGCCGGACGTAATTTGCATCCAGCGAGAGCGAGTCCACGACCTCGCCGCGCTGCGCGCGTAGATATCCAAGTTGTCCCACGTAAGGCGCGAGGACCGCAGATACTGCGTCCACGCGAATCCGCGGTCCCGCGGGCTGCTTCGTCTCATAACGAGACGCAGCGTCGGATATCAGCGTCGGCGCGGGCGTCACAATCGTGCAATCGGATGCCGCGCCGAGCGCATTCAACGAATCGAAAAATTCATCCGGAGTCATCACGCACTCTTCGCCATCGAGTACTAATCGCCGTTCATCAGGCGCACCCGGTTCGTCTGTACATTCCGAAATAGATCTGCCCGCGGTGAGCATCGAGGGCTGGTACCACCCAGTACGAGCTCGAATGCGATTGTGCCGCAACGGCTTCCAGGCCACTTACAGCCGCGATGGGCTTGCCATAAACCTCAGACCAGCCTTTCACAGCAGCTAGGCCCACTCGCAGTCCGGTGAATGATCCCGGCCCTGCCGCGACTGCGAAAAGATCGAACTGTTCAAGCCCGAGCGAGAGTTCCTTCAGAAGAAATTCGAGGTGGCGAAACATACGCGAAGAATAAATTTCGTCGGTCCAGGTTGAGACTGTTCCGATCACTTTTTCATCGCGTAGCACGGCCAGGCTTCCGGCAGGAGAGGACGTATCCAGAGCGAGGGTCAGCACGTGCCCGATTATAGGGCAATCGCCCTGCCAAACTGATCCAAAAAAGCCCTATTTTGCCAGCTTTTATCCTGTGCCATTTGATGGGATTTGCTTGACGCGGTCCTTCGCATAAGCCTAAGATTTGAATACGCAGTTCGGGGGAGGAACTCAGACTCATGGACTTTAAGTTAGGCGAAAAAGTCGTGTATCCGAACCATGGTGTGGGGCTTATCGAACAGATTAGTTTTGGTAATGTGAACGGCAGATCGGAACGCTTTTACATGTTGCGGATTCTTTCGAGTGGCTTGAAGGTGATGGTGCCTCAGGCGAATATCGAAAGCGTGGGCTTGCGACCCATTATCCGCTCAACCCAAGCCGGCGCAGTTCTTTCCTACCTTGAAAAAGGGCCGCTCAGCATCTCATCACGATTGGAAACACCGCTTCAAAGAAAATTCGGATCGCATGCGCACGGGTTCGTTGATGGAAGTTGCCACCGTTCTGAAGGGGCTTGTTGCCCTCAGCAGGACGAAGCCGCTTTCCTTCCGCGAAAAAAAGATGCTCGAACGCGCGAAATATCTTCTCGTGAGCGAGCTCGCAACGGTACGCAATACGACCGAACAGACGGTGGAAACCAACATCGTTCGTGCACTGGCAAAAGCCAAGCTACAGATGCCGGAAGCGGCCGCGGTTCCTGATTAATTTTTTCATTATCACGTTCGAATTGAACCGGGCACAATCCGAAGGGGTTGTGCCCGGTGCTGTTTTTAGGCTGCGGGAGCCGGGAACTGCCCGCGACGATGTTCCTTCCCCGCGCCCTTTCGCTCGCAGCGAAGTTGACGCCGCTCCCCGCGCCGATTAGAATTTTCTTTTGGGTATGATTCATAGGAATCCATGAGCCCTACAGTTCTGCAGCAGAAGCGCCATCAGCAGATTTTGACGGATGTTGTGCGCCACTATATCGAAACGGGCGAGCCCGTTTCCTCGCGTAGCGTTGCGCACCGGCACGTCGAGCCTCTGAGCTCCGCCACGGTTCGCAATGTGATGGCCGACCTCGAAGGCGAAGGCTATCTGTACCAGCCGCACACTTCCGCCGGGCGCGTGCCCACGGCTGCGGCATATCGCTTCTTCGTCGAGCAGGTCGCGGCGCAGGCCACCGCCAGCCCCGAAGACCGCCAGTGGATTCGCCGCGAACTCGCTGCGGCGCAGACGCCCGAAGCCGTGATGGAGCGTGCAAGCCACGTGCTCGCCGCTGTTTCGCGCGGTCTGGGAATCTTTATTTCGCCGCCGCTGGCCAGCAGCGTGGTCGAACACGTACGCTTTCTGCTCGTGCCCGATCACCGCGTCCTCGTCGTGCTCGTGACCACTGGCGGTCTCACTCGCGACAAACTCATTCATCCCGAGCGAGCGTTTACGCCAAGAGGATCTGGACAACATTGCTGCCCATCTAAACCGCCATTACGTTGGCTGGACGCTCGAGGCCATGCGCGCCGATCTTCGTGCGCAAGTAGAGCGCGATCGCGAGCACTACGGCCGCATCGCCGATGACGCGCTGATGCTCTGCGATCCCGCGGTTCTGGGCGATAGTGCCGAGCGCAAGATTTACGTCGAAGGCGCCGCGCAAATGGCCTCCGCCGTCGAATTTACGAATCAGGAGCAGTTGCGCGAGCTTCTCGAAGCCATCGAAGAGAAGGACCAGCTCATTGCGCTTCTCAGCGGCTGCATCGAAGCGCCAGAGCCGGTTCACGTTGAGCTTGGCCTCGACAAAATGTCTAATCGCCGGTAAGCATCTGGCGCTTGTTTCCGCGTCGTATTCAAACAACGACCAGGTGCAGGGAGCTCTCGGGATTCTCGCTCCGATGCGCATGCACTATGAGCGCGTGATTACCGCCGTCGCCTTCATGGCTCAATTTTTCTCTGAAAATTCCGACGAGATCGAAGACGCCTTGAGCGACCACAAAAACAAGAGATCGAAATCCGATCCCGTTCTCTCGCGAAGATGATCCAGGCTCCGGAGCGCGCCGCCGAGCGAGCTCCGACGCCGGATCCGAATCCGCTCCGGACGAGCTTTCGAAGCTTCTCGCCGAAAAGCGCGAACTGATGGACACACTCGTTCGCCGTCAGGCGGATTTCGAAAATTACCGCAAGCGCGTCGAGAAAGAGCGCAATCAGGACCGCCATCGCGGCGTCGAGTTGCTGATCGAGCAAATCCTTCCGGTGCTGGACGCATTCGATCGCGCGCTCGCTGGCCAGAACGATGCCGTCACTGCCGAATATCGCAAGGGATTCGAACTCATCCGGCGCCAGTTGTGGGACGCGCTCGCCAAGCAAGGACTTTCGCGCATCGAATCCGTGGGCCAGGAATTTAATCCGCATTTTCACCACGCGATCGAAAGCGTGGAGACGTCCGAGCATGCCGACGGCGTCGTCATCAGCGAAATGCAGCCGGGTTATCTGTTTCATGATCGCGTGTTGCGTCCCGCGATGGTCCGCGTGGCCAGCGCGCCCGAGCCAAAATCCGCGCACGCTTCAAAGCGCGAACACTAAGCGCTGATCGTGGCCTGCGCGGCGGTAGCATTCACAGCTCTTGGAAATCGGGCTGGCATTTTAGTGGGTCGGAGCTTTGGCTCCGACATAACGCACGCGCCTCATCAGGGGTTATAACCCCTGAGGCTCGGATGCTGAAGTTTTGGTTTTGCTTTTCTCACGGGGAACAACCGAACGATGGCTTCCGATACCCAAGTCGATTTCTACGTAGTTCTCGGCGTCGAGCGCGACGCTTCCGCCGACCAGATTAAATCCGCCTATCGTAAAGCTGCGCTCAAATGGCATCCCGACCGCAATCCCGAGAATAAAGAGGAAGCCGAAATCAATTTCCGGATGGCGTCGGAGGCTTATACCGTTCTTTCCGATCCTCAGAAGCGTCCTGTGTATGACCGCTACGGGCACGCGGGACTTGGCGGCCGCGGATTCGAAGGCGGCGGTTTCAATTCCGTAATCTTCGAGGAATTCCACGACATTCTCGGCGATCTCTTCGGCTTCGATCAGGCCGTCGGCGGCGGTGGACGCCGGGCGCGCGGCTCTCGCGGACAGCGTGGCGCCGATTTGCGCTACGACATGTCGCTCAGTTTTGAGGACGCTGCAGCAGGCGTCACCACGAAGATTCGCCTCGTCCGCCGCGAAAATTGCGAAGCGTGCAAAGGGACCGGCGCGAAGCCCGGCACCGGCATGTCCACGTGCAAAACCTGCGGCGGCCGCGGTCAGATGGCCTACCAGCAGGGTTTTTTTTCGATCACGCGTACATGCCCCGCATGCCAGGGCGCGGGACAGGTGATCCGCGACGCTTGCGAGACGTGCCGCGGCCAGGCGCGCATCGAACGCGAACGCACTCTAGAAGTCGGTGTGCCCGCCGGAGTGGATTCCGGCACGCGCCTCCGCATGACTGGCCAGGGCGAGCCCGGGACGAATGGCGGCCCCGCCGGCGATCTCTACATTTTTCTCGAAGTGAAGGAGCATCCGTTCTTCGAACGCCGCGGCGCCGATCTTTACTGCACGGTTCCGGTGAGCTTTCCGCAGGCCGCGCTCGGCGCGAAGATCAAAATTCCCACGCTGCAGGGCGAAGCTGATTTCGAGATTCCCGAAGGCACGCAGTCCGGCCAGATTTTCCGCCAAAAAGGGAAGGGTCTTGCGAATCCGCACGGCGGCCGCGGCGATCTCTACGTCAACATTCGCGTCGTGATCCCGGCGAAGCTGTCCCGCGACCAGCGCCGCACCCTCGAGCAGCTCGGCCAAACCATGAAAGTCGAAAACAAGCCCGCCGACCGCTCCTCCAGCTTCTTCGACAAAGTGAAAGACATCTTCGGGTAGACCCAGTATTCAGAGATGTCGGAGGTGCGACATGCGCTCTCTCGATTCGCCTGCTAATCTGTTTCGCCACAGTCGTTCTGCTGGCCTCGGCCGATACTCCCGGGAAAGTCGAAACTGTCGGGAAGTGTCACCGATTCACATGGGTCATGATTTCCGGTGGCACGTCTGATTGTGCATTGGGATCCGAGTGGATCAGACCACTGGGCTCGACTCGAATGTTGGTTTGCATGAAGACCTGACCGTCCGCGTCGACAAGACTGGCGTTTACTCCGTCGAGGTACCTCCCGGCTTCTACGATGTGTTCGTGTCTTCTCCGGCTTGGGAACCGTATTGCCGAAAGGTCCGCCTTCGTTCCGGCGAATCACAGACGTTGAATCCGAAAATGATGGTAAGTCTCCTCGTTAGCAAGGAGCTGGCTGACTGACTCTTCTAATGTCAATCCGCCAATGACGTTCGTGATTCAGCGTTAGAATCCTTAAATGCGCCGCCGCTTCTTCGTCGATCGCTTCGAATCCAATTCCGCCAGTCTTCGCGGCGACGCTGCCGAACATCTCGGCCGCGTCCTTCGCGCCGAACCCGGCCAGCTTTACGAACTAAGTGATGGCCAGAGCGTCTGGCTAGCGAAAATCGAACGTGTGGCGATTTCAAAACGCGGCGACAATCGCATCGAGTTTGCTCTCGTCGAGCCAATCCCCACGCGCGAGCCGCCTCTGAAGATCGACCTTCTCCTCTCGCTCGTCAAATTCGACCGCTTCGAATGGTGCATCGAGAAAGCCACCGAACTTGGCGCGAGCGAAATCACCCTGCTCGCAGCCGCCCGCACGGACAAACCACTCGTCGCCGCCGCGCCCAAGCGACTGGCGCGCTGGGAGAAAATCGTCCTCGAATCCGCGCAGCAGTCCCGCCGCCTCCGCCCGCCCGTGATCAATGTTCCCGTATCTCCGGACAAGGCGTTCGCGCAATCCACAGCCACGCGCAAGATCTTGCTTTCGGAGAAATCGGACGTGTCTTCGCTCCGAACGGTGCTGGAGAAGTCCGGTAGTTCAGGGGGGCAGAGCGGAATTTATCCCGAGCGTAGTCGAGGGAGTTCCGACAAAACAGCTGCTCAAGAAAAAGGGGCTTTAGCCCCTGAGGAAAAAGCATCACGCTCAGTCGCGCTTGCGATCGGTCCCGAGGGCGGCTGGACCGACGCCGAAATCGCCTCAGCCCGCGCCGCAGGCTTTGTCGAAGCCTCTCTCGGCGAAAATATTCTGCGCACCGAAACGGCCGTTCTCGCCTCGATGGCGATCCTGGGCTTCGCACTCGGGGATGAGCCCTGCTATCCGTTTGCGGCAGTAGTTTCCTTCGAAGTTATCTCGTACTTGAACGCGTCCGCGTCAAGGCTGTCGAGCCTGGCCGCCAGCCGTCTCGGCCTGCGGGTACATCAAGAACGGCACCGGTTTGCCGCTCGATCCTGGCAGCGCGACATCGTGTCGCGAAATTGAAAGCCATCCAGTTCATCTCCCACGAACCGAATAGCCGCGCGCGCGCTTTTTTCACCATGTCATCGTCAATCGGCCGATTGCCGGGTGGTTCCTCCAGAATCACCTTGCGCACATCCGCCGGGTCAACGGGAACCCAGCCGTAGTCGTGCAGGTAAACTTCCGCGCGGCAGTGCTGCGACTTCGTGATCTTCTCCGACGACGCCCCGAGGCTCTTGTATCCCAGTTCCGACTTCGCGACGCGAATGCCGTACGCGTCGCGCGCAGGCAGCCCGGCCGCGCGCGCAAGGCCAACGTACAGCGCATTCAGGTCGGCGCATTTTCCGCCCAGGTCCTTGGTCTCCAGCATGAAGCGAATGTCGCCGAGGCCGCAGCCGCGCGTCTTGGGATTCCGGAACGTGTTCACGACGATCCACTCATAAATCGCGCGCGCCTTCTCGATGTCCGTCGTCGCACCCGCGTGGCCTCGGTCGCCGTTTCTTTCACAATGCCGTCGGTCGGTAGAAAAGCCGTCGGCTGGAGAAAATACTCCAGCTCGGCGTGGTTCGCCTTGTGTCCCTTCGCCGGGCGCGGAGAGATCAACCGCGATATTCTGAGTCGCGACTCGGCTCGTGACCGTGAGGCTGGGCGTCACTCCGGCTGGAAACTCAGCTGAAACAATTCCAAGTGACTCGGCTTTGATTTTGACAAGCTTCGCTGAACCGCCGGGAGCTTCGAACGTGTTGGAGAGCGTCTTCTGGAAGGGCGTTGGGCTTATCAGCGCAGCAGGCACCCAGATTCGCGTAATTCCCGAAGGCTTCAGGACTTCCACGTGAGTCGTCACATCAAATGTGCGCCACGTACCTGTGGAAGCATCTTTCGCAAAGACGTAGTCCGCCTTCGAAAGCGCCAAGCCTGCCGATACAACGGTTGCCGATCTCAGGAAATCCCGACGGTTCATGGCCCCACCTCTTCGTTGTGTTTTTCCTGCCGTTTTTTGAGACGATCACAAAGTACACCGGATTGCGCACCCGCGCAACCGAGCACGAAAACTGACCGCTCCCGTGCCGCACGGCGAAATGTTCCAATTTTCGGCGATTCGCCGCCTTTGCCTCCGCTTTGTCAGCATGGTATAAATGAAATTGCACAGTATGCAGGATGATCCTCAAATCGGCTCGCCAGCTCCCGAAGAAAAAGCGTCTCTTCCTCCTTTGCGGCGCGAGCTGCGCAGTTGGACGCGCGATCTCGCCGTAGCGTCTCGGCCTGGCCATCGTGATTATGATTTTTCTTTACCAGCCGGTAAAGGTTGAAGGCACCAGCATGAATCCGCTCCTCTCGCGATCAGGAGCGCATCTTCATCAACAAATTTATCTATCGCTTCGAGCCGATCGAGCGCGGAGACGTCGTCGTCTTCTGGTATCCTCTGGATCGCTCGAAGTCATTCATTAAGCGGGTGGTTGCGCTGCCGGGTGAAACGATTGAGATTCGCGCCGGCAATGTGTACGTAAACGGCAGGGAATTGCCGGACCAGTATGTTCCGGCGAGCATATCTCGACGGTTCGAATTACGCCGTCAAGCGCATTCCGCCGGGCGAATACTTTGTGATGGGCGATCATCGCGATAGCTCCAACGACTCGCGCGTTTTCGGTTCAGTTCCGCGATCGTTTATTTATGGCAAAGCAGTCTTCGCTTATTGGCCCGTGGACCACTTTGGATCGCTCACTTCATCTTCAACCGTCAGCGCGGCATCAAAATGACATCTTCTGGAGGACACACTGAACGAGGCCCCCGCAGCACGCGCGACGCTCGCGCTCGAGGACGGAAGAGTATTTAACGGTCGTGCGGCGGGCGCTCGCACCCGCCGCGGCGGCGAAGTCGTTTTCAATACCAGCCTCACCGGCTATCAGGAAGTATTCACCGATCCCAGCTATTCCGGGCAGATCGTTTGCCTCACCTATCCCCACATCGGCAACGTCGGCACCAATCTCGATGACGAGGAATCCGGCAAGCCCTACATCGAAGGGCTGATCGTCCGCGAATTTTCCGAGCTTTCGTCCAACTGGCGCTCCAGCGAAACCGCGCAGGCATATCTCGAGCGTCACGGCGTTCCGGTCATTGGAGACATTGACACGCGCGCGCTCGTTCGCCACCTGCGGGAAGTCGGCGCTCTGCGCGGCATTCTTTCAACCGACGGCACTCCCGCCGATCAATTGATCGCCGAAGCTCGTGCGCTTCCCACGATGGCGGGCCAGGAACTCGCCGGCCGCGTCACCACCGCGAAGAAATACGATTGGACGCAGGGCTCGATCGATCTCGCAGCGCCGTCGCCGATGCAGCCGCGGCTCGCGAAAGGGAACGGCGTGCCCGCGAGCGGAGGAAGTTTAGGGGGTCGGAGCTTCAGCCCCGACATAGCCACCCACCGAGAAAGGGGCTTAGTCCCTGAAGACAACCCGCGCTATCGCGTCGTCGCCTACGATTACGGCATCAAGCAAAATATTCTCCGCCTTCTTGTGGACCACGGCTGCGACGTCACGGTCGTCCCGGCGAAAACTTCCGCCGAAGATGTTCTCGCGCTCAAGCCGCACGGTGTTTTTCTCTCGAATGGCCCTGGCGATCCCGAGCCGGTCACGTATGCCGTCGCAAATATCAAGAAACTCCTCGGCCGCGTCCCGATTTTCGGCATCTGCCTCGGCCATCAACTCTGCGGCCTGGCGCTGGGCGGCAAGACATTCAAACTGAAATTCGGCCATCACGGCTCGAATCATCCGGTGAAAAATCTGCGCACGCAAAAAGTCGAAATCACCGCGCAGAATCACGGCTTCTGCGTGGACCCGGAATCGCTCCCGTCGAGCGACGTTGAAATCACGCACGTGAACCTGAACGATCACACAAACGAAGGCATGCGCCACCGCTCGCTCCCGCTTTTCAGCGTCCAGTATCATCCCGAGGCTTCGCCCGGCCCGCACGACGCCCGCTACCTCTTCGACGATTTCATCGCGCTGATGAAGGAAACCGCGCGATGAACCACGCGAGGAGTGAACGCGCGGCGGATTCGCTATCGAAGCTGCAGGCCGCGCACGTGCCGACGCCAACACTGCGCTCAGCCCGGGAGACAAAAGCAAGCAACCTGTCATTCCGAGCCCGTTTTCGCGGGCGAGGAATCTGTTCTTGATATGGAGCGCCACTACTACATGTACATGATGGCAAGTCTTTCGCGACGGCTTTATGTGGGCGTAACCAACAACCTGCAACGCCGCACCCGCGAACACAAAGAGGCGCGCATCCCCGGTTTCACCGCGACATACCGGATCCATCGTCTTGTGTATTTCGAATCCTTTCAATACGTCCGTTCGGCCATCGCCAGGGAAAAGCAAGTCAAGGCATGGCGGCGTTCCCGAAAGGTTTCTCTGATCGAAGCGAAAAATCCCACGTGGGCGGACTTGTCAGAAAAGTGGAAGCCGAGCAGTACAAAGCAAGAGCAGATCCCTCGCCCAAACAACGGGCTCGGGATGACAAGCGAGGGGCAGGGATCGCCGCGCCAATAAAATGCCCAATCACACCAACATCGAGAGTTCAGAAAGCCGCGGCGTCGTACCAATATGGCCACTGCTAGCTGGTCCACTTCTCTTACTTGTCTGCGCCGCGCAATGGTCAGGTACTGTTCAGGCCAACACATGTGTTGCCAGGCCAGCCCGCGTAAAATCTCCGGGGCGCTTTGCGGCAGGACCCTGGATATTGCAGCCGGTGGATTGAACCGAATGTCGATCTTACGAGTACTGGACGATAACCGGTTCGGTCGTCGGGCGCACGAGCTGCTAATTCGAAGGGCGATTTCGAATTTCGGCCTCTGCCCGAAGGTTCGTACCGCCTGCTTACGACGACACCGCGACGGGATTCAGGGAATTTCGTCGGCACGTTCGAGATCGTTGAGAGTTCCAATCAGACGATTTGCCGGAAACCGGCCACGGTGGTTCTGGCTATTACGTCCTGTGAGGGCGGAATCGGCCGACAAGGACAGGCCGCGGCATTTCCACGAGCCCGGCTGGTAGTGCCAATCGATTTTCAGTAAGAATATGGTTTAAAGGTGATCAACCACTGAGCGAACTGAATTAGATGCCGAAACGCACTGACATCAAGAAAATTCTGATCATCGGCTCCGGCCCGATCGTCATCGGCCAAGCCTGCGAGTTCGACTACTCCGGCACGCAAGCCTGCAAAGCCCTGCGCTCGGAGGGCTACGAAGTCGTCCTCGTCAATTCCAATCCCGCGACGATCATGACCGACCCCGAAATCGCGGACCGCACCTACATCGAGCCGCTCGCCAAGGAATATCTCGAAGCCATCATCGCCGCCGAACGCCCCGACGCGCTGCTCCCAACCGTCGGCGGACAGACCGGCCTCAATCTCGCCGTCGAGCTTGCCGAAGCGGGCATCCTCGAAAAATACGGCGTCAAGCTCATCGGCGCGCAGCTTCGCGCCATCAAAATCGCCGAAGACCGCCTGCTCTTCAAGGACGCCTGCCGCCGCATCGGTCTCGAAGTTCCCGCATCCTTCGTCGTCAATGAGATTCCCGAAGCGATCAAGCTTGCGGACAAGCTGGGTTATCCCGTGGTCATCCGCCCATCCTTCACGCTCGGCGGCACCGGCGGTTCCATCGCCTACAACCGCGAAGAATTTGCAGACTCCATCGCGCGCGCCCTCGACGCGAGCCCCGTCCGTCAGGCGCTGATCGAGGAATCCGTGATCGGCTGGAAGGAATTCGAGCTCGAAGTGATGCGCGACCATCGCGACAACTTCGTCGTCATCTGCTCGATTGAAAATGTGGACCCCATGGGCATCCACACCGGCGATTCGATCACCGTCGCTCCCGCGCAGACGCTCACCGACAAGGAATATCAGCGCATGCGCGACGCAGCCGCCGCGATCATCCGCGAAGTCGGCGTCGAAACGGGCGGCTCGAACATCCAGTTCGGCATTGACCCCGAAACCGGCCGCATGGTCGTGATCGAAATGAATCCGCGCGTCTCGCGCAGCTCCGCGCTGGCCAGCAAAGCCACCGGCTTCCCCGATCGCGAAAATCGCCGCCAAGCTCGCCGTCGGCATGACGCTCGACGAAATTCCCAACGACATCACGCGCAAGACTCCTTCGTGCTTCGAGCCGAGCATTGACTACGTCGTCGCCAAAATTCCCAAGTTTCAGTTCGAGAAATTTCCGGGCAGCGAAACCACGCTCACCACGCAGATGAAATCCGTCGGCGAAGTGATGGCCATCGGCCGCACCTTTCAGGAAGCGCTCTGCAAGGCGATCCGCTCGCTCGAACCCAGCACCGCGTGGCGCGCCCCGGCCGAAGTCACCACCGCGCTTTTGCGCGAAAAACTCCACGTCCCCGGCCCCGACCGCATCCACTGGCTCTTCGAGGCGCTCGAGCGCGGCATGTCGCGCGACGAAGTCTGCTCGCTCACGAAAATTGATCCCTGGTTCATTCGCCAGATGGAGGACATGGTCGCGCTCGACCGCCGGGTGGCCGCAAGCTCGCTCCGTGGAATTTCGCGCGAGCTGCTCCTGGAATCCAAGCGCTCCGGCGCGAGCGACGAAGAGCTCGCCAAATTGTGGAACGTGAAATCCGCGTCCGTGCGCGCCCGCCGCCATGAACTCGGCGTGCATCCCGGTTTTCAAGCGCGTGGACACCTGCGCCGCCGAATTCGAATCCTTTACGCCCTACCTCTATTCGACCTACGAGGAAGAAGACGAGTCCGGCGCGGTCGACCGCCCCAAGATCGCCATCCTCGGCAGCGGCCCCAGCCGCATCGGGCAGGGAATTGAATTCGATTATTGCTGCTGCCACGCCGCTCTCGCGCTCAAAGAAGACGGTTACGAAACCGTCATGATCAACTGCAATCCGGAAACCGTCTCGACCGATTACGACACGTCCGACCGTCTCTATTTCGAGCCGCTCACTCTCGAAGACGTGCTTGCGGTGCTCGAGCGCGAAAATCCGCAGGGCGTAATCGTGCAATTCGGCGGGCAGACTCCCTTGAACCTCGCCCTCGAATTGAAGCGCAACCACGCGAAAATTATTGGCACTGACCCTGAATCAATTGATCTCGCGGAAGATCGCCGCCGCTTCGGCGCGCTGCTCGCGGAGCTGAATATTCCCCAGCCGCGCGGAGGCACAGCGCTTGCGCCGCAGGAAGCCGTCGCCACTGCCACAGAAATCGGCCTTCCCGTTCTCGTTCGCCCCAGTTACGTTCTCGGCGGACGCGCCATGGTAATCGCCTACGATTTGAAAACCGTCGAGGAATACGTCACGCAGGCATCGCAGATCGGCTCGCTCTCCGACCCCAAGCGCCCGATCCTGATTGACCAATTCCTTGAAGATGCGACTGAAGTTGACGTGGACGCGCTCGCCGACGGCGAAGATGTCGTCATCGGCGGCATCATGGAGCACATCGAGGAGGCCGGCATCCACTCCGGCGATTCCTCCTGCGTTCTGCCGTCGGTCACGCTGAAGCCCGAAGTCCTCGCGCACATTCGCGATTACACCGTTCGTCTCGCTCGCGCGCTTCACGTCGTCGGCCTGATGAACGTGCAATACGCGATCCAGCATGACACGGTGTACGTGCTCGAAGTAAATCCGCGCGCCTCGCGCACGATTCCGTACGTCAGCAAAGCCACCGGCGTCCCGCTCGCAAAAGTTGCGGCGCGCCTGATGACCGGCCGCAAGCTCAAGGATCTGACGCTTCCGATTGTGGAAATAGACGGCGTGAAGGAACTGGCCGTCCACGATTTCTACGCCGTGAAGTCGCCGGTCTTCCCGTTCAATAAATTCCGCGGCGTGGATACGATCCTCGGCCCCGAAATGCGCTCGACCGGCGAAGTGATGGGCATCTCCTCCACCTTCGGCCTCGCGTTCGCCAAGGCGCAACTCGCCGCCGGACAGCGCCTGCCGCAGTCCGGAGTCGTTTTCATCAGCGTCAACGACCACGACAAGCGACACATCGCCGCCATCGCCAAGGATCTCGCCGCCGCGGGACTGAAAATCACGGCCACTCGCGGCACCGCCGCGGCCCTCATCCGCGCCGGCGTCGAAATCGAAGCGGTTTACAAAGTGAACGAAGGCCGCCCGAACATTGTGGATCTGATCAAGACCGGCAAAGTGAATCTCGTCATCAATACGCCGCTCGGCCGCGAATCTTTCTACGACGAGAAATCCATTCGCCGCGCCGCCGTGCGTTACAACGTGCCCTGCATCACCACGCTTTCCGCCGCCAGTGCCGCTGCACGCGGCATTCGCGCCATGGCAGGCCACGCGCCGGACGTCGCCGCGCTCCAGGATCTCCATCGCCGTAAATCCACAGCGGCAACCGCCGACCACTCCTAGCGGTGCCGTCATAAGCCGGAAGCTGTGCGCGCCATGCCGCTTCGCTTCCTCTGTGTCCTCAACGTATTTCTCTGTACCCTCTGTGTTAAGGCTTTTTGGTTCTCTCTGCGATCTCTGCGTCTCCTCGCCCTGAGTCTGTCGCAGGCGGACGAAGGGTGCGGTGTAGGTGTTTGCCTTTTGGAAAGGCGTCCGAATCCTTCGCCGCCTCCAATCATCCAATTTCGAAGTGCCGAATCGTGACCCTATAGTCGTCGCATCCGTTTCCGGCCGCTGTTGCCGCTGTCCGGAGGCGCGTGTATCATGACTGCCTCCATGGAGTCTCACTGTATTTCATTCCGCGAAATCCCGCACACCACCAAGCTTTTCGCGTTCCTTTCTCGAAGATTTCGCTCGTGTGTCCTCCTTTTACGCGCATCCACCCACCGCCGCAGGTATTGACGCCGCCGCGCGCGAAGTTCGCCTCGATTCCGCCATGCGCCGCAGCGTCGTGGAAATCCTGCGAGAGCAGAACACCCGCTTCGCACCCGGCGGCCAACTCGAGTCCGCTACCGCGCACAATCTTGACCGTCTCGCTTCGAATGCTGTGGCAATCGTCACCGGCCAGCAGGTAGGTCTTTTCTCTGGTCCCGCTTTCACGTTTTACAAAGCTCTTTCGGCCGTTCGCTGCGCGGAAGAAACCACGCGTCGCGGCACGGACGCTGTTCCGATTTTCTGGCTCGCCACCGAAGATCACGATCTCGCCGAGGTCAATCACGCTTTCTGGAACACGCGCAACGGTCTCGCGCGTTACGACCTTCCCGCGAAGGACACGGACGCCGGCCGGCACGTTGGCGAAGTTGTTCTCGGACCCGAAATCGAACCGCTCGTTGCAACCGCCGCGCAAACCCTCGAAGGCATCAACGCGGAAGACGTTGCGCGCGCGCTTCGCGAATCCTATACGCCCGGTGAAACCTACGGCTCGGCATTCGGAAAGCTGATGGCGCGGCTCTTCGCGGGGCGGGGAATTATCTTCATGGACCCTCTGGACGCCCGCTTCCATCGGCTCGCCGCGCCGGTCTATTTGCGCGCGCTGGACGAAGCCGGCTCGCTTCGCGAAGCGCTGCTGGCGCGTTCGAAAGAGCTCGACGCTGCCGGTTTCCATGACCAGGTCAAGGTCACGCACGAAACCACGCTGCTGTTTTACAAAATTGCCGGCCGCCGCGAGCCCCTTCGCAGCCGTAACGGAAAGTTCATCGCAGGCAATGCAGAGTTCACGAGCGATCAGCTTGCCGCCGCAGTTCAGTCCTCGCCGGAGTCATTCACTCCGAGCGCGCTTCTTCGTCCGATCGTGCAGGATACGCTTCTGCCCACCGCGGCGTATTTCGGAGGCCCCGCGGAAGTCGCCTATATGGCGCAGTCGCAGGTTATCTACCGCAAGATCCTCGGCCACATGCCCGCGATTCTTCCGCGCGCAAGTTTCACGATCATTGAATCGCCGATCGCGCGTTTTCTCAATCAGTACGGCCTCGAAATTCGCGATCTCCTTGCCGGATCTCAGCACCTTCGCGCGAAGATGGAGCAGAAATCCATTCCCGCCGAGCTTTCCAGCCGTTTTGACGGCAGCGAAGAGGGCATTCGCGCAATGGTCAAAGCGTACGAAGAGCCGCTCGGCCGCCTCGACTCCACGCTTCTGGATGCTCTCCATGCCGCCGAGCGCAAGATGCTTCATCAAATCGAGCAGCTGAAGGGCAAAGTCGCTCGCGCCGAAAATTTCCGTTCGGGTATACTCGACCGCCACGAACGCATCCTGCTCGATTCGCTCTATCCGGGCGGCGGTTTGCAGGAACGCACTCTCTGCGCGTTGCCGCTCCTTGCCTCGATCGGCCCGAGCCTCCTGGACGATCTCACTGCCCTTGCCTCAATCGGGGATTCGGCTCAAAGCCGAGGTTGCGCCAACGAGCACCACGTACTCGTCTTTTAGCATTTGGCATTTTCTTGGTTTCTCTGCGTTCTCTGCGTCTCCCTGTCCTGAGTGCATTCGCGAAGGGTGCGGTGGATTCGCCTTCTCTGTGGTCTCTTGCTTTTCTCGGTGACCTCTGTGTTTCATCTTCAAGGCTTTACTCCCTATGCTAAAATGCGCTGAATTCATTGACACTTTACATGCAGGAGGTCCGCACAAGATGAAACTCACCCCCGGAAAACTGAAGGGCATGAAAGCCGTATCAAACTCGCGCGACGTAATCGCCGCGGCGGCCATGGACCAGCGCGGCTCGCTCATGAGCGCCATCGCCAAGGAAAAGGGCGTGGACAAGAAAGCAGTGACCGCGCAGATGCTCGAGGAGTTCAAGACCGCCGTCGTGAAAGTCCTCACCCCGCACGCCAGCGCCATCCTGCTCGATCCCGAATACGGACTTCCCGCCGCTCTTGCGCGCTCGAAGAACGCCGGATTGCTGCTCGCCTATGAAAATAGCGGCTACGATAACACGCGTCCCGGCCGCCTGCCCGACCTCCTCGACATTTGGTCCGTTCGCCGCCTGGTGGCTGCGGGCGCCGATTGCATCAAGATTCTGCTCTATTACACGCCATTCGATCCGCAGTCCGTGAACGAGATTAAGCACGCCTGGGTCGAACGCATTGGCGCCGAATGCGTCGCCTCGGACGTGCCGTTTTTCCTTGAGTTGGTCGGCTACGAGGAAGGCGCTGACGAGAAGGCGATCGGCTACGCGCGCAAGAAGCCCGATATCGTCGCGCGCAGCATGGCCGAATATTCGAAGCCGCAGTACGGTGTGGACGTTCTCAAGGTCGAAGTCCCGGTAAACATGGCGTTCGTCGCCGGCACGAAAGCCTGCAAGGGCGAATCGGCCTACACGCGCGACGAAGCCAAGCAGCATTTCCTCAAGGCCGCCACTTCCACCAAGCTGCCGTTTATTTATCTTTCGGCTGGAGTGAGCAACGATGTTTTCAGCGAAACCCTCGATCTTGCTGCCGAATCAGGCGTCAAGTTTTCCGGTGTGCTCTGCGGCCGCGCTACCTGGAAGGACGCCATTCCCGTCTACGCGAAGCAGGGCGTGAAAGCTCTGGAAGATTGGCTCGCAGATCAAGGCGTGAAGAACATCAATAACGTGAACGACCGCCTAAAGGCAGCCACTCCCTGGTCCAGCGTCTAACTCGCCCCGCGGCCAACGAGAAGGTTTCGTAGGGGAACGGAATGCCGTGCCCGGCGCAAATTCTTGGCTAGATCACGCCGTTGTCTGAGGTCTGCGCCTGTTCTCCGGTTTTTCCCTGCGCTCTCTGCGTCTCCCTGCACTGAGCGATCTTGCGAAGTGTGCGGTGAGTTCCAGGTTTTCGCCTTACTTCCCGCACTGTGCCTCAACCTGCGTCTCCATATCAGGATCAAGCATCACGCCGCGTCGCGACCTCGCTGAGCACACCTGGCCAGCGTTCAGCCCGAGCGTGCCCCGCAGGTCGGCCCCTTCAAGGCTGGTTCCGGTCAGGTTTGCGCCATTCAGCACGGTTCCCGTCAGTTGCGCCCCGCCCAGATTTACGCCTTGAAGGTCGGCGTCGATTAGAATCGCGCTTCCAAGCTGTGCGCCGCCAAGATCAGCCCCAGCGAGCCTCGCGGACCACAGATAAGCGTTCCGTAGATCGGCGTGGTCCATGTGCGCGCGATCCAGATACGATTCGCGCAAATCAGCTTTCTGCAGGTTCGCGCGTGTCATCGTGGCGCCGGTCAGCCGAGCGGTGTAAAAACTAGCGCCGCCCAGTTGCGCATCCACCAGGATCGCGTCCACTAGCGAGCAATAGGACAGATTCGCGTAACGCAAGTCCGCCCGCCGCAGGTCGGCGCCGTCTAGGTTCGACCGATCCAGATTCGCGTGATTCATTTGTGTGTGGTCCATCACCGCAAATCGCATGTTGCTGTGTCCCAGGTCCGCGCCACGCAAGTCCGCCTCGGACAGAAACGCTCCCTGAAAATCCGACTGCCATAGGTGAGAGTTCGCCAGAAACGCCCCGTAAGCCTGCGCGTATCGGAATTTCGCATTGTTCGTGCGCAGACCATCCACGGAAGCCACTTCTTCGTCCGCGCCATTCCAGCTCGCGGGCCGTCGTGAAAGGGATGCTTCCGTCAGATCAGCATACGGATCGTAAGCCAGCCACCAGAACGCGTTCGCTGCCCATCTTCGAATATTGGCCGCTCCGTACTGCGGTGCGCGCGTGCGGTCGTGGGGCACTCCCGCGATCGTCCCAGCCGAAAGTAGCAGCAGGACGGCGCCGAGAGCGCCCGCCACTGAAATGGGATTGATCGCTTTGATCTTCGCGACCACTTGTTGCATCCACTTTTTCTCGACAGTCCATCGCTCCTGTGGCCGCCCCACTTTCGTGCTGGCGTAGGCGGCAATTCCCGTAGCGATCACCACAAGCAGCGTTTGCAGTAGCGTGCCGTGAATTTCCTGCCGCGTCAGGTAGCGCGCCCAGAAGAGCAGCAGCGTGGCTGGCACGATCCAGTAGGCCCCCATCAGCGAAATTCCCTTTTCAACTAGGCGCGTGGACGAAGGATCGGGATTCATCCAGCGGAAATGAGTGCGCAGTAGTCCGGAGATCACTCCTGGCCCGCGATCCCCTAGCGTGTGCCCGTCCGGGAAAACGGCGGGCAGTTCCATCACGGCGTCCCACAGTCGCTGCAAGTGGAAATGAAACAGCACATAGAGAATGAACAGCACAACCGGCACGATCAAATACGATTCCGCAGTCGGCAGCGCCGCGGCAGCCGCATGCGAATGCAGAAATGGAAAAATGGCGGAATCCGTAAGTAACTGCGCGTCGCGCGTCTTCCAGATCACGAGCCAGGAAACCACGCACGCGGCCGTCATTCCGCAGAAATAGTGAAATGCGTTTTGTGACGCCCGCTCGAATGCGATAACCGCCTCGAATTCCATCAGTTGCGGCGCCAGCAACGCGTCTCGTAGGTTGGCTCCCGCGAATTGCCGTGGCACCAGCCCCATCGCCGTTTCCAGCGACGCGCCCTCCAGATTTGCGCCTTCCAGATTCGCGCCCACCAGGCACGCTTCTTCCAGGTCCGCGCGGACCAGGCACGCATCGCGCAAATCCGCGAGCAGCAAATCCGAAGCCCGCAGGTTCGCATCGTGCAGATCGGCAAGCCGCAGATTGACGCTGATCAAATCCGATGCTTCCAGCTCGGCGGTTGAAAGATCGGCCCGCTGCCCCGTCATGCCGTGTGATTCCACCCACTCGCGATGGCTCGCAAGCTTTTCATCGAACGCCCAAGCCTTATAAGGCCTGCGAGTCGTCTCCGTCGCCGATGCGGTCGCCGCTGCAATTTCCTCCGCGTCTTCCGCCAGTGCCGTACGCGAACGATCTTGTGGGGCCGCTTCTGGAATCTCGGCACGTTTCTCGCTCGAGTGAACTGGACTCGTTGCCTCCGCGGGCGCGTGGTACGGGTTTTCGTAGGGCCATTCCGTTTCGCGCGAGCCCAGCCGTGCTGTGCTTTTCTGAGGCTCCGCTGACGGCTGGATGATCTCGACCGGCGTTCTCTCAGCGCGCGCTTCGCTCTGCGTATCCGGGCTAAGCGCCGTTGCGCCGCCAAATCGCGGGGATTCGCAAGTTGCCGGCAAATCCGGAAGACTCTCCGCAAACGAGGGTTCAGGAGAGATATTACTCACCACCTCCATCAATTCGTCGACTTCGATTTCGGTGGAGGCCTCTAGGATTTCTTCATCGAGTGTTTCTCCCTCAAGCTCTTCGCTCCCTTCTGCCGAAACATGCGCCGTCGCGTTCATTAAAGTTTTTTCCGACGGAAACAACTTCTCGAAATCGTCGGCTGCCGAAGGTAGCAGCTCCGCGAGGATCGGGGCCTCAGGCACAGCGCTAACATATGCGAAGCTTGCCGGAGCAGCCTCGGGCGCGTCTTGCGGCTTAGGCGCGCCAACAGCGTGTGTCGCCACTTCGGTTGGCGCTTCGGTCCCGACTTCAGTTTCCGCGCTGGCCACGATTTGCGAGTGCGTTCCAGTCTCCGAGACCGTTTCGACGATCGGTGGTTTTTCCGGCATGGTCGCCGGCGCGCGTTTGAATTTCAGTATTCGCGAAAATATGCTTCCCTTCTTACTTCCAACTGCCGCCGCCGGCGGCTCCCCGTTCGACTCCGAATCCTTCTCCGGCAACAAAGGAGTTTCCTCGGCGCGCGGTTTTTCGGCAGCACCGGGGGCCTCGGCAAAAAGTTCCGCCAGCGCGTCCGCCGCCGGAGGCAATTTGCTCGCGGGTATCAATCCGCTCGGTGTTTCTCGCACTGCAGTTTGGGTTAAGACCGACGTTGCGAGTGTTGTCCCTTCTGAAGATTCCGCTTTAGAAGTTACTTCCGCAGCGGCTTCTTGCGGGACTTCTTTGGCAGCCTTCGGGCGTTCTTCTACCTCTTCGCCCGCAAATAGACGTTGGAACAGTGGCGCCATCGTGAGTCCCTTTTTTGCCCTCGAAGAACCTGAAGAAACCCCGCAGCTCCTCGCCCGACGCAACCGACCCCCCGGTTGCATTGCGTGCATCTGCGGAGCTGCGAGAGGCCTTCCTCTTGCGATCCTCCTACACCTAAAGTCTACCCTCCGCCAGCATATCGCGGACGTCCGTCGCAAACCCCCTGTCCAGGAGTGCAATACCCGTACAGCTGTCCGCAAGATTGGGGGCTCTCAGCTCCATTTCGCATGTCGGCGTTCGGCGTCCTAGGGGTGCGGCATGCCAGCCGTGCCGATTGCACGCTGGCTATGCCCGGTGCAAGTCCTTGGCGACGTGCTAACAATTCTGCCCCGATCAATCGCGCGAGAAGGTTTCGTAGGGGCACGGCATGCCGTGCCCGGCGCCGATGCTTGGCACTGCGTTGACTATTCGCCGCAATGATCCGCGCTCGCAGATTTCGTAAGGCGCAGCGTGCTGCGCCCGGCAAACATCCTTTGCAAAATTTCGCCGTTCTCCGAGCGTCCGCCCTAAGATGGCTCATGTGGAGTGCGGCGGCTTGCCGCCGCTGTCTGCCGTCCCGGCTTGCCGGGACGTGCTGCACCACCGACCGGTTGCCCCTGCCGCTGAAACTTCGGGGCCGTGCCCAAGTTAGGCAAAGAGGCTGGCCACCAATCGATAAAACGAGTACTTTGCATCACGCGTAAGAATATTCTCGAGGCTTCCGCCGGATATTTCTCCTCGAAGGAGTTTGCATATGACGAAGCTTGGTCTCCTCGCAGCGACAGCGTTTGCAATATTGGCGACGACCGGATGCAGCGATCATCACAAGGCCAATCTTGCTGCCGAGGAAGCGGCCATTCGAACAACGGATGCGAATTGGCTAGCCGCAGCCACTTCTCATAACTTGGACGCCATATTGCCTTTCTGGGCAGACGACGCCACCATCCTTCCTCCCGGCGCTCCTGCTGTCATCGGCAAGCAAGCCATCCGCCAGTATGTTTCCGGTGCCTTCGCTACTCCCGGATTTTCCATCACTTGGAAAACCGACAAAGTCGAAGTCTCCCAGTCCGGCGATATGGCGTACTCCACCGGGAGCGACCGAATCTCCCTAGCCGGACCTGATGGCAAGCCGGTGACGGAAGAAAGCAGAAGCGTGGCGATCTGGAAAAAGCAGCCCGATGGTTCCTGGAAGTGTATCGTGGACGTGATGAGTCCAGCACCGGCGCCCAACGTAAGCGCGCACTAACCGGTCGCTCGTCCACCCATCTCGCCTGTGGAGCGCACCCTTCCGTTTGTGGTATTAAGGTTCCCGCATCGCCCCTGGTTCGTGGCGAACCGGCCTGAGAGGAGCGGTCAGAAATGCCCGTGGTTCTTCCCCCAAACGTATCCGAAAAACAATTCCAGAAAGCGCTCGACGCTTTCGCCGGCGTCGTCGGCCGCCAGTGGGTTCTCGCGACCGACGAAGATCGTTACACGTACATGGATATCTACGCCCCCGGCGACGCGGACAAGCACACCCCCGGCGCCGCCGTCGGTCCGCAATCCGCCGAAGAGGTCCAGGCAATCGTCCGCCTCGCCAACGAGTACAAAATTCCCCTGTGGCCCATCTCCCGGGGAAAAAATCTTGGCTATGGCGCCGCCGCCCCGAACATGCCCGGCACTGTCGTCCTCGACCTCGGCCGCATGAAGCGCATCATCGAGGTCAACGAGCGTTATGGCTACTGCCTGATCGAACCCGGCGTCGGGTTCTTCGATCTCTACGCCCACCTCCAGGAAAATAAAATTCCGCTCTGGATGTCCGTTCCGGCAAACGCTTGGGGCAGCGTCGTCGGCAACGCGCTAGAGCGCGGCTACGGCTACACGCCCTACGGCGAAAACACGAGAAACATCTGCGGAATGGAAATCGTTCTACCGAATGGTGAAATGGTGCGCACCGGCACCGGCGCCATGTCCAACAGTCCAAACTGGCATCTGTTCAAGTACGGCTTCGGCCCCTCATGGGACCAGGTTTTCGTACAATCCAATTACGGTGTAGTTACCAAAATGGGAATGTGGCTGATGCCCGAGCCGGAAGCCACCCTGGGTCTCAACATGCAACTTCCGGAGCCGGACGACGTCGGCTGGGCCATAGACGCCCTCCAGCCGCTGCGGCTC
The DNA here is from genome assembly GCA_963701865.1 of uncultured Acidobacteriota bacterium. Taxonomy (GTDB): domain Bacteria; phylum Acidobacteriota; class Terriglobia; order Acidiferrales; family UBA7541; genus Palsa-295. The sequence continues at coordinate 1,576,632 of CAVPBO010000001.1, read as the reverse complement.
AACGGCGTCCTCCAGCAAAACCCAAGCATCGGAAATTCCCTCCGCGTCGTAGCCACGCGGACTCCGCGCAGCCAGTGGTACAACGGCGATGGCGCGCTACCCGACGACGTTCTGCGCTCCATCCTCAACAAGTGGAATCTCGGATGGTGGGGCGTCAACCTCAGGCTCTTCGGCTACGACGAAGTCAACGAAGCCAACGCCAAATTGATCAAAGCCGCCTTCGCGAAACACACCAAGCAGGAATTTGAAGTTGTAAAGTGGCATCGCGGCGAGCCCCTGGAAAATTCCGGCGCTGGCGTTCCCACCACCGCCCCACTTCAGATTATCAACTGGCGTGGCGGACGCGGCGGCCATCTAGGATTCTCGCCCGTGTTGCCGGCCGGCGGCGAACACGTCCTCAAGCAGTTCCACAGCACCAAGAAGCGCTACGAAGAAATCGGCGTGGATTATTACGGCTCATTTACCCTCTTCGATCGCTACGCCATAAACGTCAACATGATGGTCTACGACCGCGACGACACGGCCTTGACCACCAAAGTTCGCAATCTCTTCACAGTCCTTGTCGCCGACGCAGCCAAAGAAGGCTATAGCGAATATCGCACGCACATTTCCTTCATGGACGATGTCGCCCTCAGCTTCGATTACAACAACCACGCCCTTCGCCGACTCAACGAAACCGTCAAAGACGCGCTCGATCCCAACGGCATCCTGGCCCCGGGCAAGCAGGGAATCTGGCCGAAGGCGTTTCGCGGGAGCCGCGCATGATTGCGAATCCCCACGTCCGCTCGCTCGCGCCATACACCAGCTTCGCCCTGCTCATGGCGACGTTCATCTTCATTGGGATCGGTCATCCGCGCGCCGCGCAATCCAAAGCCGCGGACGATTCCGCGCAGCAGCTCGCTGAAGGCAACAAACTTTTTCACGCTCGCTGCGGGTATTGCCATCTCGCCGGAGGAACTGGCACGATCATGCTTGGCCGCCGTCTCGGCAACGATCGCGCACTTCTCGAGCAGCGCACGGATCTAACCACTGCGTACGTGAAAAAGATTACGCGCGTAGGAATCAACGGCATGCCGCCGCACACCCGCATCGAAGTTACCGATGGCGAGTTGGATTTGATCGCCGCGTACCTCACGCGGCCTGCATCCGCGCGCACGCAGGCACCCGCGCCGACGCCGCCATCGAATGGAGCGACCCATGAATAGACGCGATTTTCTCAAGGGCGCCGGTGCCGCGGCGATTGTTCCCGCCGCAATCCCCGGCGTGATCTGGAGTTCGCCGCCCATCAGCGCCGACACCGCGTCCCAACCGGCCGCCGCGCCCATCGTTCCGCCGATCACTGCAGTCGTCTTTGACGAGCGTTACCCGGATTGCAAACTTTTTGCCGATACGCTCGTGCGGAATGGTGTCATCGCATTCCCCGCAAACGGCGATTCCGCGCAGCTCTGGTATGGCTCGCTTCGCGCTCACCTGGCGCGGCATCCCGGACGCGTCGCGGGCCTCACAACCTACGCCGACTTCTCCGTATCGCAAGCCTGCGGCAGGGAACTCGATTTCGCCACGCTTTACGAATGTGCACACGACGCTCGCGCATCGAGGTCAGTTCTCACCCACGCGATTCGCACCCGTGGCGACGAAAGCGAAATCGCCGCAGCCTTCACCAACTCGGCTCTGCCCTGGGCTGAATCTCTCGCGAACGCGCTGTGCCGTTTGCCCTCGCTCCCCGGTTCCGTACTTCAAAATGTAGCGACCGTGACGACCCCGCGCTCGCGCAACCATCCGGGCTACCTGAATTCCTGGCTTCTCGGCCCCGGCATTCGGGTTTCGTAGGGGCACAGCATGCTGTGCCCGGCATAAATGCTTGGCGCAGCGCCGCCCATCCGTCTCAGCCCATGTGGAGTGCGGCGGCTTGCCGCCGCTGTTTGCCGTCCAGGCTTGCCGGGACGTGCTGCAATAACGAGCCAGAGCGTTAAGTGGTTAGCGCGAATTCGCGGCAGCTCGAAAGTCGCCGGCCGGTGGGGCACAGCATGCTGTGCCCAGCGAAGTCGCTTGGCTCAGCGCCGCGCATCTGGCGAGTTCGTGCGCCGGCGTTTGATTTTTCGGGTGCCCCTCGATAAGAGCGAAGGGTTGGATTCTTACGATCTTCCTTGGCTATGAGCGCCTATTAGCCACGGTTTTTCTTCGTAAGGGCATGATCCCGAAGCGTCGGGACTGTGCCCGCCCCGCGTGCTTGGCAACTTGCTCCCCACCGGGCAACGCTGTCATATTGTGCGCGACCAACGTGACAACCACTTCGCCCGTACCGCCCCCGCGCCTCAAGTCTCGCTGGAAACTCGGCGGCCTCACTCCGCTGCACCTGATCTATCGAGTCCTTCGCGCGATCCTGGAAGACGAACTTTTCGCCCGCGCATCCGGCCTCGCCTTCGATTTCGTCCTCGCGATTTTTCCGTTGATGGTGTTCATGCTCGCGCTCTTCGGCTTGTTCGAATCTCACGGCTCGCAACTTCTCACCAGCCTGCTCTCCTACTTTGCGGACTTTCTTCCCCCATCGGCATCGCAGCTCTTCGACGGAATTGTGGACGAGTTGGCGAATCACAGCAGCGGAGGAAAGCTGACGTTCGGTATCGTCGCGGGCCTTTGGTTCGCCTCCGGCGGGATGAGCTCCATGATCTCCACTCTCAACGCCGTCTATCGCGTCCGCGAAGCGCGCTCGTGGATTCGCGTGCGAGTCACGGCATTAGGCCTCACGCTGGCCATAGCGATTCTTCTCCTCGCGGCATTGCTCATGGTGTTTGTCGGCAACCAACTTGTGGACTGGCTCGCCGCGGAATTTTCGTGGAGCTCATTTCTCGCCGTCGCGTGGAAGGATTTCCGCTGGCCCGCGGCCGCGCTATTCGTTATGATCTCGTTCTCGCTCGTCTATTACTCCGGACCGGATCTCGCGCAGCATCGCTGGCACTGGGTCACGCCCGGCTCGCTGTTCGGCATGCTGCTCTGGCTCGCATCGTCGGTGGGCCTGCGCATCTATCTGCATTTCTTCAATACTTACAGCGCCACGTACGGATCGCTCGGCGCGGTTATGATTTTATTGGTTTGGCTGTACGTCACCGGCCTGGCGTTTCTTATCGGCGGCGAGATCAATGCTGAAATCGAGCGCGCCGCCGGTGATTAAATCCGTTGAGATGAAGTGGGCATTTCGATAAATTCAGCAGCCCTAACTGTGGTTTCCGGAGGACGATCGAAATGTGGCCCATGATTCGCAGCATTCTGGCAGTCGTTGCGGGAATCGTCGTATTGACGATCGTCTCGTTCGCTATCGAAGCGGTCGCCGACCCTTTGCTGATGCGCATGTTTCCCGCCGCGCTTCCTGACGCTGCCGCCCTCAGCGCGAATTTTCCGGCCCGCCTGTTTATGCTGGCCTACACCTTGTTCTCCATCGGCGTCGCCGGGTACTTCACCGCGTGGATCGCCAACCGCTCCCGGGTTGGGCATGCCGCAATCATGGGCGCAATCGAAGTCGCGCTCACTCTATACATCATGATCGCCGCGCCCTTTCCGGAGGCGCACCAGGCCCCGCGCTGGTGGTGGATCGCGGGAATGATCCTGATGATACCGGCAGCCGCACTCGGCGGCCTGATTCGCGCGCGAAAGACGAGCCGTCAAGCAATTGCCCGGTCTTCGTAGCTGCCCGGCGCCCTCCTCAAAAACAAGAACGCATCGCGCCTGTCCTGACCAATGTAATTCCTGTTTTCAGTGCTCACCTCTGCAAGACCCATGCGTCTATAGCGCTAACGTAAATTCAATCCCAAAACCAGACACCGGCGAGGCGTTTGATGGCTCATTTGAATATCCGACAAGCATGCTCCTTGATTGCATTGTGCATCGCGAGCATAGGCGTAAGTGCGGCTGCGTTATCTGCACAGCAACCGCCGACTCTACAGAGTGCCGACGAGTTGCTCGGCCAGTCGAAGTGGGCCGATGCAGCTGCCGCTTATACTGCGATCACTACGAAAGATGCCACGAATGGCGCGGCATGGCAGAACCTCGGAGAAAGTCTACTGCAGCAGCACAAAGTTAACGAAGCAGCTGAGGCGTTTGAGCGCGCCATCGAGCTCCCATATCGACCGCTCGTGAATCATCTGAACCTGGCGCGAGTCTATGCGAGTGCGAAAGATCATGAGAAGACGATCGCACAACTTCAGTTCCTGGCAGATTCGGGCCAAGGCGCGAGGCTCCGTTCGCTTGTGCTTTCGTCTCCGGAGTTCACGTCGCTGAAAACCGACAAGGACTTCCAACGCCTCCTCGAAAAACTGGCGCCGTGCACTTCCGCGGAATATCACAAATTCGATTTCTGGGTGGGGGATTGGGATGTGCGGGCGCCGAATGGCGGGGTCACCGTGGGCCATAACCTCGTCACGTCGGAGCAAGAAGGATGCCTGTTGGTCGAGCACTGGACCGCCTCGAGTGGTGGCCAAACTGGCACGAGTTTCAATTATTACGACGTGCGCGATAAGAGGTGGCACCAGCTATATTTGGACAATTCCGGAAATGCAGGAGCTTTTCCCGCAATGGCTGGCGATTTCGTTGACGGGAAAATGGTGTTAGTCAGCGACGAGACTCAATCGCCTGTCTCGCGATGGACCTGGTACGTGGTTGAGCCGGGGAAAGTGCGGCAAATGGCCGAGCAGTCGGCAGACGGCGGGAAGACTTGGACTACGACTTGGGATTCCATTTATGTGAAACAGAATTAAGGCACACGCTCCCACTGGCCGGCTGCGCGGTTGCCTAATCTCCCGCCTACAGGTAATCTCGCTGCGGTTCACCATCGGAGGATTCATGAGGAAGTTTGGGTTCGTGCTCGCCGCGCTGGTTTCAACTATGACGTTCGCTGTGCCCGCCCGCGCCCAGGCGCCGAAAGCCACCGACTATCCCGCGCCGAAGCCCGCGTTCCCCGGCCAGACGGGCGCTCCCGCTCCGCAGAAGGCCTCGCCTCCGCTCGCAATCGAAACAGTCGTGAGCCGCCTCGATAGCCCGTGGGCGATGGCGTTTCTCCCCAACGGCGATATCCTTATTACCGAACGCAACGGCGAAATGCGCGTCGCGGACAAGAATCGCGTCGTCCACGCGCCTCTCGCCGGAGTGCCGGGCGTCAAAGTCATCGGCGCTGGCGGCCTGCACGACGTCGTGCTCGATCCGCACTTTGCGGAGAATCGCCTCATCTACTTCACCTATTACGCTCCGCCGCCCGGCGAAGAGGCCGGTGTGTGGCCCAATTCTTTTTACGGCAAACAGCTGAGTTTGCCGCTCGCCGATCGCCGCGCCAAACCAATCGGCAGTGAACGCGCCGCCCGCGCGCGCCTGAGCGACGACGAAAAAAGCCTCGAGCATGTGCAGCCTCTCGTTGACGGCCTCGATCGGCGCGTCCTCTTTGCTCCGGACGGCACGCTCTTCGTTACCGGCGCCGATCGCTCCATGCTTTACGACACCAAAGGAGATCCCGCCGATCATCAGGTGAACGATCCCGACACTCTTCGCAACTACACCGGCCGCGTCGCGCGCATCAATTCCGATGGTTCGATCCCCAAGGACAATCCCTTCGTCGGCCAAGCGAGCGTCTTGCCGGAAACTTATTCTTACGGGCATCGCGATCCGGAAGGCGTCGGCATTAATCCCGCCACCGGGGACCTGTGGCTCGCCGAGCACGGCCCTATGGGTGGCGATGAGATCAACATAATTCACGCCGGAAAAAATTACGGCTGGCCAAACGTTTCCTACGGTCGGCAATATTCCGGGGATGTGGTTGGCAGCGGCGCGCAGGTAAAGGAAGGAACCGAGCAGCCCATCTACTTTTGGTATCCGGACATTGGTCCCTGCGGAATGATGTTCTATACCGGCGACATGTTCCCGGACTGGAAGGGCAATGTTTTTGTCGGCGCCCTGTACGGAAAGTTTCTGATACGCCTCGTGCTCGATGGCAACCGCGTCGTCGCCGAGGAACATTTGCTCGGCGATCTGGGCCAGCGCATCCGCGAGGTGCAGCAAGCCTCCGACGGCTCCGTCTACGTCCTAACCGACGCCGGTAACATCCTCCGCCTCACCCCGAAAAAGTGAATCGCGCCGAGCCCGGTGTCTGCCGTGTATCCCAGCTGCCATCCCGCGATGGTTTCGTAGGGGCACGGCATGCCGTGCCCGGCGCAAATGCTTGGCACAAGGCCGCCCATCCGCCTCCGGTTTTTCTTCGTAGGGGCACGATATATCGTGCCCGGCGATATTCCTTGGCGTGATGTCACCCATTCGCCCCGGCCCATGTGGAGTGCGGCGGCTTGCCGCCGCTGTCTGCCGTCCCGGCTTGCCGGGACGTGCTGCAACACTGAGCTAGAGCGTTAAGCGGTTAATGCGAATTCGTGGCAGCTCGACAGACCCGGTTGGCAGCGGCACAGCACGCAGTGCCCGACGAAATGCTTGCCCCCGCGTCGCCCATCCGGTGTTTCTTCGTAGGGGCACGGCACGCCGTGCCCGGCATAAATCCTTGGCGCGATGTCGCCCATTCGCCCCGGCCCATGTGGAGTGCGGCGGCTTGCCGCCGCTGTCTGCCGTCCCGGCCTGCCGGGACGTGCTGCAACACCGAGCCAGAGCGTGAAGTGTTTAGCGCGAATTTATAGCGGCTCGACAAGCACCGGTTGGCAGCGGCACAGCACGCAGTGCCCGACGCAAATGCTTGCCTCCGCATCGCCCATCCGCCCCCGGTTTCTCCCAGTAGGGGGCACGGCATGCCGTGCCCGGCACACATGCTTGGCTATTCGTTACCAATGTTCGCGGGCTCGTCTCAGATTCTTCGCGTGCCGCATCGTCGGTTTTTGACAATGTGGTTTTTTCGTCAGCTACTACGCCTTTCCCCACTGCTGAAGTTGCATCTCGCGAATTGTTCCGCCAACCCACGCGCAGGGAAGCGCGATCGCCGCAATCGCGACCGGGTACCAGTGCGGCCCGATATCGCGGTTCCACGTCACCGCGGCGCCCGCGACGCTCACGGCCAACCCGATCGCCCCGCCGATCATCGCATGCAGCATCGGCCGGTACGGCGCAAGCCGCGCCATCACGTAGCTGCCCACCACGCTGAATACGATCCGGTAAGCTGTCGCCACACCGAACAGCGCATCCGACATCCGCTCGCCCCACGGCGGATAGACTCGCGTAAGGTGCAGAATCTCATCCGCGCCAAGCGACAGCGCCGCGCCCACGACGATTCCCGCAATTACAGCGAGCACGCTTCGCCCGGGTCGCCGCGGACCGCCGGATTCATTCATGGTCATTTGATACTTCTGATACTTCAGGTTTGAAAATCAGCAAGTGTCTAGCGCGTTGCAGGCGCGGCCGTCGCCTTCGCTCCATCCTGCGCGAATTCAAATCGCAGAATCCATTCGCTCGACGCGTCCTGGCCATCCACTTTCGCAGGTGTAAATTGCCAATCGCGCGCCGCCTTCATCGCCAGATTCGCAAAATATTTGCTCGGTCCCGCCGATTCCAAATCCGTTCGCACTACTTTGCCAGTCGCATCCACCTGCACGCGCACTCCAACTCTTACCGCGCCCTGAATCGTGCTCAGCGCGCTCTGCGGCACGTTCGGCAGAGCCTCGTGCAATACCGCGCCCTTGACGAGGGCGCCCGCCGCACTCGCGGCCGCTAGTTTCGGCGTCGGCGCCGGCGTCGAGATCACGGGAGCCGTGCCGCTGGCATCCGATCGTTTCGCGCCAACTGATTCCGCCGGCTGCCGCGATACGACCGGTTTTGCTTTCGGCGCTTTCTTCGGCTGTTCTATCGCAGGAGCTTCCGGTTCCGCCGATGCCGCCGGGTTGCGGCGCATCAACTTCGAGGCCGCGAATATAACCAGCATCGCGACCACAACGATTCCAATTGTGGGCATGGCGAAACTTCGCGTCGGCGAGTCACTTTGCCTCTTTGCCGCAGGCCTCGGCTTTTCCTGTTTCGGGGGCTTGACCACTTGCGCGGGCGTAGGTTTGACGACTGGCGGCGCGATCGCCCGTGGTTCGACTCGAATTTCTTTCCCCAACGGAGCCGCGTCCGGGTCGAGTCGCGCCGCAATATCTGTCAGCGTGCATCGCCGCTGCGGATCGCGCCTCAAACACTGCTTCGCGATGTCGCCGAACGGCGCCGGAATCGCTTTCGGCAGCTCCGGCTCTTCCTGTCCCTTCCATTCCCACGTCGGCAATTGCTGTGTGAGGATTTCGACGAGCGTTACGCCCAGCGACCAAACATCTCCGGCCGCTGAGGCGCCTCGCGTCCCCACCTCCGGCGCGTCGTAAGCATTCGGCTTGGCGCGTTCGCCGTTTGCCTGGCGCGCCGCGCTGTTCCCATCGCTCGAGATCTTCAGTTCCTCGCCGACGGCCATAATGTTCGCCGGCTTCACGTGCCCGTGCACCATCCCTTTGCCGTGGAGATACGCGAGCGCCTCGAGCACCGGCCGCAGCATTTCGCGCGCCTCCGACGGACTCAGCGCCCGCTGCGGAATAATTTGCGACAAGTCCTCATCCGCGCATTCCGTCACCACGTAGACCATCCGCGCGCCGCCCACTTCACATCGCCCCGTTTGAAAGATGCGCAGCAAATGCGGATGCGCCAGATTCGCCGTCAGCGCCCAGCGTGCAAGTTGCGTGTCCGCGTTCTGCGCGTCCGCGGCAATCAGTTTGATTGCAGCCTTCTGCCCGTCGAATTCGGTCAGAAACACGGGCCCGCGCTCGGAACCGCCGAGGTACTGGCGCAAGCGGAATTTCCCGCCCGCAAGCTGGCCTTCCCAATGTTTCCACGCCTCAATCATGATGTTCGTTCGTCTGTCCGCGCTCGTGTCCGCTTGTAACACGGTGCCTCCCGCGAATCTGTGCCGTTGCTTTTGTAGCGCACGCCTTTAGGCGGGCAGCTTTGCTTTTGCAGTGGCCGTTGCCTTTGTAGCGCAAGCCTTTGCCCTGATCTTCTGCAACGATTTGAAGCGGCGCCGGGCTGGGGCATTCGCCGGCCGCAAACACGAGGCCTTCCCGGGTGCCAGAGTCGCACCGGAAAAACCTCAGGCAACATAGTCGTCCTATTCAAGTGGAAAAGTAAAATGCCGCTTGCCCAAAAGCACACGTCGCTCGGGCGCGCACCCGGCAGCGGCAGGGAACTACGGTTTGCGGCGAAAAACGGACTCGTCCTTCAGCATTTCGTTGTACCGCACCAGGTCGTCGTTGTTTTCGACGCACTCATATTCCTGCAGTCGCGTTCCCGGACGTAGCATGATCGTCCCGTGCCGCGTCCACGGCCCGGTGAATACGACAGGATCTTCTACGGTGTCCTCGTAAACAATCGTATTCATATCCACGCGCCGAAATTTCTCGACCACGTGCAGTTTTTCGCTGTGAATCGTTCCCACGCCCGAAAGCCACGTCTTGTCGTTGAACCCGGTAACGTCCACAACCAGCGTATCGCCGTCCCAGTGGCCTACGGAATCTCCCATGTAGCTGGGGTCAAGATCGTCCGGATGCTTCGCGTCAATCGGAATCAGCCTGAATTCGTGAAACACCTCAAAGAGCATCACCACCATTTTCGGCGTCTGCACGATCTGCATCGGGAACAACCCCATCAGCGTGGTTCGCGGAACTCCGGGAGGCAGGCATCGCACCATGGGCTCGTCCACGCCGCGCCGCGCGTACGATTCGTTCACTTTTTTCTGCGCCCACTCCTGATAAGGAGGCGGCGGCTGCTTGTCCTTGATTGCAAACGGAGTGATCGGCACGTTCCCCGGGACGAATCCTCCGTCCACGTTCGCTTCTTCCCAAGTTCCGATCCGATTGCTGCCGCCTTGCCAGACTCCGGTCATGTCCGGATGGCCCTGCGAGTCGCGCGGAATCTTCGCGCCCGGACTGTCTTTTTTCTGCTGCGCCGCGATCGTTCCCGAAAATACGCCCGCGCCGGGAATAACGATCACCGCCGCCAGAACCGTAACAAGAGCCGCGAGTCCGGCTCCGTTCGTCAGTTTTTCAAATCGCATCGTACCCGCTTTCGAGTGCTTTGTAGCTCGCCGTTTCAGCACCGACGTGAGTACGCGTAGCGTCGGAATTACATGCGGCGGCGGAAGACAGCACGAGGGTGGAAGCGCGGGGTTTCAACCCCGCGAAAAGCCGACCGTTCTTATCAGGGGCTTTAGCCCCGGTGTGGCAACCTTGCCGGGGATCGCCCAACGATTGAGCAGCATCGTTGAGCCGCGGAGCGGCGACCGTAATTAGCCCGGCACGAAGCGTAGCGCAGTGCCGGGAAGAGATCGAAAAGAGGCAGTAGTCCCGTAGGGACGATTGAGCGACTGAAGCCCGGGACGTTCGAGCGTGTTTCGCGTTAACAGTTTCTCGAGCCGTGATCGCGACAGGGTCTTTCATTTTGGCGGCTCCGTCAATTCTTCGGCGCGGGCGGCGCAATCGGAGCATCGGGCGGACTCTGTCCCGACGGCGTTGGATTCGCGCCCGGCGCAGTGCCGCCGTCACCCGTTCCCGGCGGCGGTCCGAAATAGAATTTTCGTCCGTCCTTCAGCGTGACATCGCGCGAGTGCCCCCACGGTCCGCCGACGCGCGACTGCCACCCGGTCATCGTGATTTCGTCGCCGACTTTGACCGTCACATCGCGGCGCCATCCGGATCTGTAAAGCACGCTGGGCGGAAAGCCTTCCATTTTCCAGTTCGTGACTTTGCCGTCTTTGTCTTTTACATCGAGATAGATGAAGCTGTGCGGATTCGTCCACTCGATGCTCGTCACCGTGCCCGTCAGTGAGATGGGTTTGTTCGCGTCGTATTCCACGCCGAACGAATGGTGCGCCCGCGCCGGCGCGCTCGCGCCCAGCGACATCGCAATCCCCGCAAAGCAAATGGCAAGAGGCCTGAATTTCATCACGCATTCCCCCCAATTTCGGCTCAGCATATCCGCGCATGCAATCGACGTCAAGGCCGCTCGGCTTGTTTTCGAGTCTTCGTTTCGTTCTTGCCTTGTCGGTCTGAGCGGACGACGGCCAAATTGCGCAGCGCCCTCGCGGTACGGGGATGCTGTCTTCCCAGAGCTTTTTCGAGAATCAACACGCCGCAGCGAAGCGCGCGCTCCGCTGCAAACGGCCGAGCCATTCGCCAGTAGACGGCCCCCAGGTTCGTCAGGACGGAACCCACCTCGTAGTGTCTGTAGCCGAGGCGGCTGCGAAACACGCGAAGCGCCCGCAGATAGAGCTTCACCGCTTCGGAATTTCGGCCTAACTCGGACAGGATTGTTGCCAGAGCGGCCTCATCCGCGGCAAGCGAAACCGGGTCGCGCGGTCGAATTTTCTTCCGTAACTGGACGCCCCGTCGCGCGTACCGCAATCCTTGTGCGTATCGTCGCCGCGCGTAAGCGATTCCGCCGAGGTTGTGATAAATCGTCGCAATGAAATCCTTCTGATTCGCCGCCTCATCTAACCCCCGGGCCAGCTTCAATGCGCGCTGATACATCCGAGCCGCGTCGGCGAACCGGCCGGTATACTTGCAGAGCACGCCAAAGTCATTGAGGATTGCGATGAGAAGCAGGGGATCGGAGGGCCGAGCCTCTTCGGCCAATCGAAGCGCTGGGAGAAAGACGCCAGTTGCCGCGCGATATTTTCCGCGTTCGACGAGGCGCGACGCCCGCAAGTGTAAAGACGCAGCGTTCTTGAGATCCCGCTGGCGATTGGCTCCAGGCCCGAGGGGATCGCAGCGGCGGTTTCGTGAGGAAGAGTGCACGAGGTTTTGCCGCGAGCTGCGACCCGTCGAGACGCTAAGTTGCATCCACGACGCGCGAGCCTGCGCGAACAGCCTTTGGTGTTTCGCGACGCGTGCGCTCGCGGATGCCGATACTAGCGCAGCACGACTTCGTTGTGGTTGCTGGCCAGCCTGAGCGACTTCACGGTCGGAAGCGCCTTCCCGGCCCGCAGCTTCTTCCCGCCCTTCTTTGCGTTCTTTTTCGGCATGGTAGGACTCCTTTAGCTGCTAGCGCAGCACGATTTCGTTGTGGTTGCTGGACAGCCTGAGCGACTTCACGGTCGGAAGCGCCTTCCCGGCCCGCAGCTTCTTCCCGCCCTTCTTGCTTTTCTTTGTTGGCACGTTGTCCCCCTGGGATGCAAACGAACTATGCTGAATGTATTGCACGCGAGTTGCCAAGTCAACGCCCCGCTAACCCCTTGAGAACCAAGGATCAAGCGGACTGGACCCGGGCGCCGGTCGTTAAATATTCAACGGTCGTTGAATCAGTCAATACATGGACGCTGCAGGACCGCCGTGGACAGGCGCAACGCAAAAGGCTACCGTTGCATTCGCACTTCGGAGGATTTCATGCCCTATAATTCGCATCAGAGAGCGGCTGAGCTGCACGAAATGGCCGCGCACGCCCATCGCGCCGCCGCGACGAATCACGGCAAGGAAGATCACCAGTCCGGACACGAGCACGCCCGCCAGGCAATGGAGCACGCCGCACAGGCCTTCCGCCAGTCGCAGGAAGCGCTCGAAAAATCCGCCATGTTCGCCGGAAAAGACGCGAAGAAAAGCTGACGCCGCCGTTTCGGTTTCTTGCGGTATCATTCCGAGCCGCGCGAGGAATTTCTCTTAGCGCGCGAGCGAGCCTCAGTGCCGCTACTTCTTCGCGAGCTCAGTCTTGAAGCGCTCTTCCACTTCATGGCGGTTCATCGCTTTCACGTTGTCCGCCACGATCGAATACACGACTTCGTTTTTTTCGATCTGCGCGGTGATGAACGAGCGGCCGCCCGGCAGCGTCTGGTTGGTGAATTTCACCAATCTGCCGTCTTCGAGTCTTCGAATCCACTCCTCGTCGGGCATGCTGGTTCTCGTCGGCGCGGTGTTGGTGTTCCGCGCAATTGTCCGGCCCACTTGCCGAAGCTACGCGCGCAATCCCGGAAAGTTAAGTCGCTCGCATTGCCGCGAATGGACGCAGGCTATCACGCGTGGCGTGTTTTGTCGAAGACGACTAAGCGGCGGCGTCGGCTGGGGGCGTACGTTTGCGGCGCGATTTTCTCGCTGCGGCGAGGATCGCAACCTCGGTTCGGGCGGACGTCGCCATGCGCGGTTCCGCCATCTGCTTCTTGACGCTGGCGAGAACGGCGGTTCGGTTCCGGGCTTTCTTGTTTCTTTTTCTGCCCATGTTGAAATGATGTGCGCAAATGCGGACCACGTCTGTTCACTTGTGCACACCCGCGCGAGCCGCTGATCCCTCACCGTTACACCCCTTCCACGATCCGAAAATCGCGTTTTGCCGCGTTGCCGAGCACCTTCAACGCCGCCTGGTAACCAGCGCTCTCGTACGTCGCAATCGCTTTCTCCACGCTCTCGAACTCGATCACGACCGTCCTCTGATCCGCCTTTCCCGCTTCGTGCGCCTTCGCGGGTTTGCCCGCGACGAGCGGACGTCCTCCGCCCGCTTCAACTGCCGGCTTTGCGGCCGCAGCATAGTTCGGCAGCACGGCTTCGTCCGAAACCGATTGGTAGCAAACGATCCAATATCCCTTCTTGGCCATTGATCTCTCCCATTCCGCGAATTCCGCCTCTAATTTTCCCGCGGACAGTCAATTTACGCGGCGCCGCGCTAAGACGCTAGGTCTTCTCTGCGCTCTCTGCGTCTCCCTGCCCTGACGCAGGAAGGGTGCGGTGAGAGCCGTTGCGGTCGGCCTTCAGTTTCCTCCGTGCTCTCTGTGCCTTCTCTGTGCACTCTGTGGTAAGTCTTGGAGGTTTCTCCCGTCCCGATTCTTGCCCCTACACGCCCTCCACAATCCGAAAATCGCGCTTCACCTTGCCGTCGATCACCTTCAACGCCGCCTGATAACCCGCGCTCTCGTGCGTGGCAATCGCTTTCTCGAGGCTCTCGAACTCGACCACAATGGCCGGCTCGTTCATGCCCGCCTCGTGCGCCTTCGCCGGATTGCCCCGGATGATCAGCCGCCCGCCCGCCGCCTCAATCACCGGCCTCGCGAGCTTCGCGTATTCCGCCATCGCCGCTCCGTCCGCGCCCGACACATGCAAAACAATCCAATATCCCTTCTTCGCCATCGCTCTCTCCTATTCGCCGAAATTTCTGGAACCGCCGCATTGGTAAAACGTCAGCCACGATCACCAGCCCATTTGGTCCATTCGCTTAAGAATAATCCCGCTGTAGTTATTCATGCGCTCGGGTTTTCGCCTCAGGGGAGCCGGCAGAATTGCAGCGAGCCGTGCCGCCTCTTGCCGCCCGATATTCCGGGCTGCGGTTTCGTCATAGTACCGACACGCCGAGTCCGCACCATAAATGCCGGGGCCCCACTCGACGACGTTGAGGTAAATCTCCAGAATGCGCTGTTTGCCGAGAACGAATTCGGCCACCGGTACCAGTGTGGCCTCCGCGCCCTTGCGGAGAAAAGAGCGGCCCGTTCCGAAGAACAAATTTTTCACGAGCTGCTGCGTGATGGTGGAAGCTCCGCGAGTGCGATCGCCTTCCAAATCGTCTTGGGCGGCGATTTGGATCTGGTGCCAATCGAATCCATGGTGATGGTAGAAGTTCGCGTCCTCCGCGGCGATCACGGCGTGCTGTAGATCGGGCGAGATTTGGCTGAGCGGAATGAATTTGTAGCGTTCGTGATACGGCGTGTGGTGGATCCATGCCTGCATGCGGCGCTGCATGTGCACCGCGGTTGTCGGCGGGTCGATCCACCGCGCGGCCACAAGGATCAGCGCGGCAAGCGACCAAAGAAGCACAACTCCGATGACAAGCCATCGAATAAAGAGCCAGAGGAAGCCCGTCCGAAGCGGCGTCTTGGTGTCTGTGTTCGTGTCTGTGTTGGGCGCGCCCTCCATTTCAAACAATTTACGCGTCACCTCCGCCCCGCGCAACGCCGAGCATGCGTGCGTGCGACTGCATCCGTAGCCGGCCGCCTTCTTTCACTGAGACTCCGCCAGTGGCGGTGTCGAATGTGTCAGGCGGGCGCCTTGTCGTTGTTTTTGCCTTTTGCATTCGTAGGGGCACGGCAGGAAGGGCTCCCAAGGCCTCCCAAGGCCTCGGCAAGAGGCGCTTGGGAGATCGGGCGTGCCCGGCAAACTTTCTTGGCGCGATGAAGCCACATCCGAGTCGCGCGAGGCGACCCCGGAAAATCAAACGCCAATGCGTGGGCCACCCGCCAATTTCCATTTCAATTTTTGCAGCCGACCGACAATCTACGCGCAGCGGCTCGCGAGCGCAATCGTCAGGCTTTGCGCGACAAGATTTAAATGTAGCGCCGCGGTCTTCAGCGCGGCACTCGACGAATCACGCACGCCAACAAGACTTGCCACAGAGAGCACCGAGAAGGCACAAACAGCACAGAGGAAGATTAGAATCCCCAGCCTTTGCTGCGCAACGAGCGGGCCACCCGCGCCGTCTGCTCACATACCTTCGCGGAAGTGTGGGACGCAAGTTACTCAATTCACTGTAGAAACCGCCATCCGAGCCTCTACGTAAGAGAGACCGCGAACCGAGCAGTTCCTTCGGGGGGACTAGTACGAGCTCGTACCACCCGCCGCTGACAATCAAGCACTTAGCGCCACCCGATTTGGATGGCGACGTGCGTCTTGCCTTAGTAGCTGTGACCCCACAGCCGAAGCGAAAGAGGAGGGTAGCCATGTTTGACGAACTGCTGGTTTCGGGACCCACGGCTGATATGGCGCACACGCGCAAGCCCTGGTCGGTAGGTCTCGCCGTGATCATTCAATCGGCGATTCTCGGCACGATTCTACTGATACCGTTGATCTATACGCAGACGCTGCCCCACGCGATGATCAATACGTTTCTGGTCGCGCCGCCGCCGCCCGCGCCGCCTCCTCCGCCGCAACAGGCCGTGGTAAAGCAGGTGCAGCCGAAGACTTTCGCGGTGAACCGCATGGTGGCGCCGACGATGATCCCAAAGCAGGTGGAGATCGCGAAGGATGAAGCGCCGCCGTCCGTGGCGGCGTCTGACACGGCGGGAGTGGCCGGCGGAACGGGCGATGTGCTGGGCGGAATCGGCACGGGAGTAGCGCCTCCTCCACCACCGTCGGCCGCCACACCGGACCGCATCAAGGTCGGCGGCGAAGTGCAGTCTGCGTCGCTGGTGAAGCAGATCACGCCGGAATATCCGGGCTATAGCCAAGTCGGCCCACGTTTCGGGTACGGTGACTCTGCGCGCCATCATCTCGAAGGACGGCTCGATCGAGAAACTCGAGTACGTGTCCGGGCCGCCGCTGCTGATGGCGTCGGCGATTCGCGCAGTGAAGAGAATGGAGGTACCGTCCGACGATGCTGAACGGCCAGCCGGTAGAGGTTGATACGACCGTGCAGGTGGTTTTCTCCCTCGTATAACAGCAAGGAGAGAACTCAGGTGGCGCGGCGGTGATGCCATTCCGGACCATGTCAACGTATAAACGGCGGGTGGCCCACCCGCCGCGCCCTCCATTTCGAACAATTTACGCGTCACATCCGCCCCGCGCAACGCTGAGCGTGCGTACGACTGTACTCGTAGCGGCCGCCTTCTTGCACTGAGACTCCGCCAGCGGCGGTGTCGAATGTGGCAGGCGGGCGCCTTGTCGTTGTTTTCGCCTTTTGCATTCGTAGGGGCACAGCATGCTGTGCCCGGCAAACTTTCTTGGCGCGATTAAGCCATCCGACTCCATGCTTGCCACCGCCTCGCCGTCAACCTAATCGCCGTGAAACCACCATTAACCAATTGGCGAAGTACCATTGTTGGCCAACGGGTCAGCGGGCCAATCTAGTGACGCGCGAAGACACTGCGCCGCTAAACAAAGTCGATAAAAATGAGGAACACATGAAAACGGCTATCGCGGTTTTGTCTGCACTGATTCTTTCGGGCATTGCGTCCGCCCAGAGCCCCGACCTATCGAAATGGATGTGCCGCAATCTTTCAGACTCCGGTGGCTTTACATATCAGGGCGAAACGATTTTCGGAACGCAAGCCTGCCGCCCGATTCCGCAGGCGTCGCCGACCGCAGCCGCCCCAGCTCCAAGGCAGGACGCAGGCATGGTAGCCGTGAGCGCCTCTGTTGCCGCGCCCGTCGCAGCCGCAACGCCACAGCCCGCCCTGTCGTCGCAACCTGCGCCAGCCGCAAGTCCTGCTGTCAGCCAGCGATGGCAAAACACGCGTGTTCGTCACAGACAGTCAATCGTGGGAAACGCGCGGTGGTTCGTCAGCGGGTGGAAATAGGAACGGCTGGGGTGGAAGCAGTTGGATGGCTGGCGGCGCGCGACCGCAAACAGCCGAGATCATCAAAACGCTCAACGAGCGTTGCCCCGAGATGACGGTGACAAACAACCTATCAAAGGCTGATTTTGTGCTGACTCTCGATCACGAAGGCGGCAAAGGATTGATGGCCCATCGCAATAAGGTCGCCGTGTTCAATCGCGACGGCGACGACGTATTCAGCGCCTCGACGCGCGAGCTTGGCAACTCCGTGAAGGACGCCTGCTCCGCGATGCTCAATTCAAAGAAATAGCTGGAGCGTGACGGGTGGCCGGATTGGCGCTGATGATCAAGCGCCCTCCGGCCACTTCAATCACCGGCCTCGCGAGCTTCGCATATTCCGCCATCACGGCTCCGTCCGCTGCCTGCCCGCCGAAGCCTTGGCGAAGGTGGGCCGACACATATAAATCGATCCAGTATCCGCTTCCTCGCCATTGATCTCTCCCATTCGTCTGAAATGCGATCACTGACACTCAAAAGAACTCGTTCGCAAAGGAATATCCCGCCACGTCAAACTCTTCAGACAGTCTGGCAAACATCGAGTGCAGGTGTGCTACACCGATCACCACTAGTGCGGAATCGCATGACGACATGTAGCCGGTAATGTTTGCGCACATACGCGTCTCACGTTTATTTTGAGCTTCAATCGGTCCGTAGCGATATATCGTAGGAACGTCCGGAAAGTCGAGCGCATCGCAGAAGGCATATGTAGCAAATTCGCCGTCTGGGGGAGTCCCGATGTCCTTCCAGGCCAAATCCAACTTCTTGCATATGGCCGAAGCTGCTGCTTCCTCGGTTTGCGAAGCAGACCATTCCTCAAGGACCACGCTGGCTTGAGCTTTTCTATCGTTAAGACAAGGCCGTCCTTAACAGCGGGCGGGGCTTTGGATACGGTGTAGTGGCGCGTACCGAACAAAAAAATCTTCTTTCGCGATTTGGAACCGGCGTCGTCATGCGTCCTACTTAACGAGCTCAGTGACGTAATCCATCGACGTTACGATGCTGTAGCCGGAATTGGTCAAGTTCGGAATGGAAGTGTGGTTTATCAGGTTCTGGTCAAATGGCACGAACTGACTCACGACGCCGATAACCCTAATCGTCCCTCCTGTGAAGGCTCGGTCCACCTCGACGACGGGTCCGCCGCTATTACCAAAATAGACGGGACAATCAAGAATGATGGACTTCGAGTCGGGCTTAAGACCGGCGATGATGCCTTTTCTCAGTAGTGGCTTGAGAGGATCGAGCTGGGAGGAACCCTGAATGCCGAGGGAAGTGGGATACCCGAAAAGATAAACGTCATTGCTAACGAGCACGTCCGCGTACTTCGTGATGGCGTCCATCCCCACGCCCAGAATCCCGCTCTCCGTATGGTGCGTCGCGGTGACGCCGGCGACGCCGTCCATCAGAAACCTGAAGGGTCCGAAAGAAGCAACGTCCTTCACTATCGCCGCGACTCGAATCACGGCCACATCTGCGGTAGGATGCGGCTTAATTTCTCCGGCTCTATTGAGAGCAGTAAGATCGAGCGAAAACACGTTTGTCTCCGTCTCTTTGGGATCCTTTGAGTACGATAAAAGCGTCATCGTTGACCCGCGCAACTGGCCCTGCGCATCAAACAAAACGTGCTTTGCCGTGACAAAGTACGAGTTGGTTCCGTATTCAGGTAAAATCCCCGAGGCTTCCTCTACTCCTGGAATCGTTATTAGAACTGGGTACGCGAGATTATCCTCCGGCACTGCTCGTTGCGCGACAATAACACTCGCAAGAGCCGCTGCAGAAAATGCCGCTGCAATAATGATGCGAATAACCAATCTCATATCGCTCCTTTCAATTTACCGACCTTACATACATGAAAGGTAGCATTGTTTCGCTTTAGTTTCGCTATAGATTGTTTCGATCATAAAGATCGGGGACGGGTGGCCCAAGCTTCGGCCGTTGATTTGTCGGGTGGCGGGTGGCCCAGGCTTTGGCATTTGATTTTTCGGGTGCCCCATCCTTTGCGCAGCAAAGGGTGGGGATTTCTGACGTGCTCCTCACCCATCGCCCTGAATCAAAAGTCCACAGGCGCCGCTTGACAATTTCGAGTCTCTCTCCTGCTAGCGTGAGTCTGGGCACTATTACGCCCACGAGGAAGAGAGATGGACGCATTGGCTCCCGCCGATGGGCGGGGCATCAGCGCAGGAAAGCTGGCGACGGCGCGAACGCGAAGAGCGAGAAACAGACCTCTCGCCTGCGGCATGCGATCTGCGCCCCTGTCAGCCGTTAGGGCCAGCAGATGCCTCCGCAGCCTGACCCGCTGGCCGTCGTTTTTGGCGCCAAATTACTCGACACACGTGCCGAGTAATTTTCGCCGTAACTCACACAAAACAAACGATTGGTGTACACGCCAAGTGCAACTCAAATGGGGGTGTGCGCGTCGCTCCTGCCCTGACGCGGAAAGAGGTCGTTTCTGCAAAGAGGGGGCGTCACTCACCGCCGAATCCTGCCAAATTACTCGACACACCATGCAAAGTAATTTTCACGCTATCTCATTGAAAACAAACGATGGGTGCACCCACAAAGTGACACACTTTTTCATGGTAGGGCTCCCAGTGTCGTCCGCCCTAGTCTTGGCGGACGAGCCTGGGAGATCAAGCAGCTTCCGGGTCGCGCTTGCGGGACCGGCCTCGATCCTCACCGCGCCCACCAAACCTCGCTTCCCGCCCGCCAAAATGATTACAATTGCGCGTCTGATCTCCCAGGCTCGTCCGCCAAGACTAAGGGCGGACGACCTGGGAGCCCTTTCCACACGATCGTCGAGGAGCCCTGCGTATGAACCCGAACAACAACGATGAACTGATGCGCACCGTGCAAGATCTGCTCGCCCGCGTGCGCCACCTGGAAGACACGCTCGAAATCCAGCAGCTGCAATCGAAATATATTCATCTCCTCTTCAAGCAGCGCTTCGACCGCATCGTGGACGAATGCTTCGCGCACAATCTGCCCGACGTGTCCGTCGAATTTTCCGATAGCGGCGTGTACCGCGGCCTGGAAAGCGTTCGCGCGCTTTACAAATCTTTCGACGTGACGAAAACCATCCCGGGATTTTTCATTCTTCACATGGCCGCCAATCCGGTGGTCGAGATCGCGACCGACGGATTATCCGCGCGAAGCCACTGGCTGTCCCCCGGCGCTGCCGGCAGCATTTCGTCAGCCGCATGGATCTGGGGAACGTTTTACGTTGATTATGTGAAGGAAGATGGCCGCTGGAGGATCGCTCATTCCAATCTCGTGCCCGTGTTCCGCAACCGGTACGAATCGAGCTGGGCGCAGGCCCCCGATCATGGCACCGTGCGCGGCGTGCTGGCGGCGCAGCCGGACGAGCCTTCCACTCTCTACAAGCCCTACAACGAAGCCAAAAAGCAGCCGGACATGTTCGCCGGACATCCGCCTCTTCCGCAATCGGAGCAGCTGCTCGTTCGAATCACGAATAGCGCGAACACGCAGGATGCGCGCGTAGGCCAGTTCCGCAGTATGCTTTGGATATAACCGAAATACGGAGGAACATCGCGTGGACGGCAAAGCGTCGCCTGCATCGAAAGCGGGCGCACGGATTGAATCCGACAGCATGGGCAAGATCGAGGTGCCCAACGACCGCTATTACGGCGCGCAGACCGCGCGGTCGCTGATCCACTTCGATATCGGCCGCGACACGATGCCGCCCGAGCTGATTCGCGCGTTCGGAATCCTGAAAAAAGCCGCGGCGCTGGTGAATCAGGACCTCGGCAAGCTTTCCGCCGAAAAAGCGCAGCTGATCGTGCAGGCCGCCGACGAAGTGATCGCCGGAAAGCTCGACGACGCATTTTCCGCTGCGCATCTGGCAGACCGGCAGCGGCACGCAGACCAACATGAACGCCAACGAGGTGATCTCGAATCGCGCCATCGAAATTTCCGGCGGCGTGATGGGCAGCAAGAAGCCCATTCATCCGAACGACGACGTGAATATGTCGCAGTCGTCGAACGACACGTTTCCCACGGCGATGCACATCGCCGCGGCGTCGCGCGTGGCCGAGGCGCTGATTCCCGCCGTCGAGCGGCTGCGCGACGCGCTCGACGCGAAAGCGCGCGAGTTTGGCGACGTGGTCAAGATCGGCCGCACGCATCTGATGGACGCGACGCCGCTCACCGTGGGCGCAGGAAATGTCCGGCTGGGCGAGCCTGCTCGATCGCGACATCGCGCGGCTGAAGGAAGTGCTGCCCGGCCTCTACGATCTGGCCATCGGCGGCACGGCGGTCGGCACGGGTCTGAATGCGCCATCCGGAATTTGCCGAGCGCGCGGCGAAGAAAATCGCGGAGCTGACCGGCCTGCCGTTCAAATCGCATCCGAATAAATTCGCGGCGCTTTCCGCGCACGACGAAATCGTGTTCGCCAGCGGCGCGCTGAAGACTCTGGCCGCGTCGCTGATGAAGATCGCCAACGATATTCGCTGGCTCGGCTCCGGCCCGCGCGCGGGGCTCGGCGAGCTGACTGCTTCCCGGAAAACGAGCCGGGCTCGTCGATCATGCCGGGCAAGGTGAATCCCACGCAGTCCGAGGCGATGACCATGGTCGCCGTGCAGGTGTTCGGCAACGACGCGGCGATCGGCTTCGCCGGCTCGCAGGGAAATTTCGAGCTGAACGTTTTCAAGCCGGTGATGATCCACAATTTTCTGCATTCGGTGCGGCTGCTGGCGGATGCCTGCCGCTCGTTCACGGACCACTGCGTGCAGGGAATGGAACTCGATCGCCAGCGCATCGAGCAGTACGTGAAGAATTCGCTGATGCTGGTCACCGCGCTGAGTCCGAACATCGGCTACGACAAAGCCGCGGAAATCGCCAAGAAAGCGCACCACGAAAGAATCAGCCTGCGCGAAGCCGCGCTGAAGCTCGGCTACCTGACCGAAGAGGAATTCGACGAGCTGATTCGCCCCGAGAAGATGACGCAGCCGTAAGCTGAATCTGTCGTGCCGCTCGATGTCGCGCAACTGTTTCATTTCGGTACACTTTGTCCGTGCGCAGCGTGCCGCTTTGACACATTTCCGCGCTGACATTTCTCATTTCTGGAAATTGTGAATTCTCGCATCAGAAGTTTTCTTTGACACGCGTCATGACGCTTCACTAAATTCAGTATCCCTCTCCGTAGTTGTCCCCCCTTCCGCTGGAGCAGTCATGCGGATTCTTGTCGCCGAAAGCGACTTGTCGCTCAGTGGTGTTTCTGGAACGAGAATTCCGCGCAGAGAATTACGCCGTCGATCTTGCGACGGACGCGACACGAAGCGAAGTCGCTCGCGCCGCGAGCGTGCATTACGACGCCGCCATTCTGATCTTCAACTTGCGCACGACACGAAGGCCTCGAGACTTCTGCGCAGCGTTCGCGCCGCGCAGGAACAACTTCCCATTCTGGTTCTGGCGAGCCGCGGCAGCGCCGAAGATCGCGTGCGAGGTGCTCGATCTCGGCGCGGACGATCTCGTGTTCAAGCCGTTCGCGTTCTCGGAGCTTTCGGCGCGCGTGCGCGCGCTGCTGCGCCGCGGCGGGCACTACGCGGAAACGGTGCTGCGCGTCGAGGACCTGGAACTGAGCCGCATGGAGCGCTCGGTGAAGCGCGCGGGACGGAAGATCAAGCTCACGCCGAAGGAATTCGCGCTGCTGGAATACCTGATGCGCAACTCCGGGCAGCGCGTGACGCGGACGGAAATTATCCAGCACGTCTGGAATCTCCCCTTCGACACGATGACGAACGTCGTGGACGTGTACATCAACTACCTGCGCAAGAAAGTGGACGCGCCGTGCGAGCACAAGCTGATTCACACGGTGCGCGGCGTCGGGTACCGGTTGCAGGCGCAGAACGCACGCGGCGGAAGCGCAGCTTGAGCTTCGTGAACGGCGAATTCAAGGGGGCCAAACATGTCAGCCGGAACAGCAGCGTTGGCGAAAGAAGTTGAGGCGGCGGAGCGCGAAAGGCTTCTTCTCGAGCATCTCCCGCAGGTGCAATACGTCGCGCGGCGGATTCACGGCCGGCTGCCGCAGCAGGTGCTGCTGGAGGACCTCGTCCACGCGGGCATTCTGGGGTTGATGGACGCGGTGAAGAAATACGATCCGAGCAAAAACGTGCAGCTGAAGCACTACGCGGAATTCCGGATACGCGGCGCGATTCTCGACAGCCTTGCGGCTGGTGGACTGGAGTCCGCGCGCGCTGCGCAGGCAGGCGCGGCGAATGGAGCAGGCGATCAATCTGTGCAAGGCGCGGCTGGGGCGCGATCCGAGCGAGACGGAAATCGCGGAGGAAATGCAGGTGAGCCTCGTAAGCCTGCAGCGGCTGCAGGGTGATCTGCGCGGCCTCGACATCGGAAGCTTGCAGGCGGATGCGGACGAGCCGGGCGACCGCGAGATGTCGCATCCGCGCGCGGAGGCAGTGGAAGAGGACCCTTACCATCAGGCGGTGCGCACGGAGACGAAGGAGCTGCTCGAAAAGGCAATCGGCGAACTGCCGGGCAGGGAACGCGAGGTACTCGCGCTTTATCACTTCCAGGAAATGACGATGAAGCAGGTCGGCGCGGCGATGCGCATCGGCGAGTCTCGAGTTTCGCAGATTCACACGTCGGCGCTGCTGCGGCTACGCGAGCGGCTGGCCGGAACACTTTCGAAGCGGCCGCCGCTGATGCACGCGTCGCGCTCGATTGCAGCTGCGGCGAGGGCGCGAGTCTGATGGCCACGAATTTGGTCAACAAGAAAGCCGATCACGATCGCCGCGACGCGGAGGAGCACGCGCGTCATCTGAGCCAAACCAAGGATTCGGGGGCAAAGTATCGCGGGCTGCTGGAAGCGGCGCCGGACGCGATGGTGGTGGTGAACGAGGGCGGAGAAATCGTGTTGCTGAACGTGCAGGCGGAGAAACAATTTGGGTATCACCGCGATGAACTTGTTGGGCAGAAAGTCACAAACATTATTCCGAAGGGCTTCGCGGAGCGGCTGATTGCGGACGGCACGCGAACCACGGCGGAGGCGCTGGCACAGCAGATCGGCACGGGGATTGAGCTTTCCGGGCTGCGGAAAGACGGGAGCGAGTTTCCCATCGAGATCATGCTGAGTCCGCTGGAAAGCGCCGAGGGAATTCTGGTGACGGCGGCGATCCGGAACATCAGCGTGCGCAAAGCGGCGGAAAAGCGTTTGGCGCAGATGGAAGGAAGGTATCGCGGGCTATTGGAAGCGGCTCCGGACGCGATGGTGGTGGTGAATCAGGGCGGGGAAATCGTGCTGCTGAACGTGCAGGCGGAGAACCGATTCGGATATCGACGCGACGAACTTGCTGGGGCAGAAGGTCACGAATATTATTCCGGAAGGATTCGCGGAACGGCTGGTTGCGGACGGACTTCGGACCGCTGCGGATGCGCTGGCACAGCAGATCGGCACGGGAATTGAACTCACGGCACGGCGCAAGGATGGAAGCGAATTTCCGATCGAAATCATGCTGAGCCCGCTCGAAAGCGCCGAGGGAATTCTGGTGACGGCGGCGATTCGCGACATCACCGTACGCAGGGATGCGGAAAAACATCTGGCGCAGATGGAGGGAAGGTATCGCGGACTACTCGAGGCCGCTCCGGACGCAATGGTGGTAGTCAACCGGAGAGGAGAAATCGTTCTGCTGAATGTGCAGGCGGAAAAACAGTTTGGATATCACCGCGACGAGCTTGTGGGACAGAAGATGAAGAACATTATTCCGGAGGGCTTCGCGGAACGCCTGATTTCCGATGGCCTGCGATCTCCGGAAGATGCGCTGGCGCAAAAGATCGGCACGGGGATCGAGCTGATTGGGCGCAGGAAAGACGAAAGCGAGTTTCCCATCGAGCTCATGCTGAGCCCGCTCGAAAGCGCCGAAGGAATTCTGGTTACGGCGGCAATTCGCGACATCACCACGCGCAAAACGGCCGAGACTCATCTTCTGAAGAAAGTCGAGGAATTAAACCGCTCGAACGAGGAATTGGGGCAGTTCGCTTATATTGCGTCGCACGATTTGCAGGAGCCGCTGCGGATGGTGGCCAGTTACACGCAGCTTTTGTCGAGACGCTATAAGGGCAAGCTGGATTCCGAGGCCGATGAATTTATCGCCTTCGCAGTGGACGGAGCCGACCGCATGCAGCGGTTGATCCAGGATCTGCTGGCGTATTCGCGCGTGGGGACAAAAGGAACGGACCTGCTCGATTATTCAAGCGAGGAAGCACTGCAACAGGCGCTGATTAATCTGCGCGCACCGATTGGGGAAAGTCACGCGCGCGTGACACATGATCCTCTGCCAAGCGTGCTGGCGGACGAGATGCAACTGATTCAGCTATTTCAGAACCTTGTAGCCAATGCCATCAAGTACCAGGGCCCGGGAGTCCCGCAAATACACGTCTCGGCCGCAAGGAATGTTGAAAAGAAGTGGGTGTTTTCGGTTAAGGACAACGGACTGGGAATCGACTCGCAATATTTCGAAAAGATTTTCGGCATGTTTCAGCGGCTGCACAAGCGGGAAGAGTTCGCCGGCACGGGAATCGGCCTGGCGATCTGCAAGAAGATCGTGGAGCGGCACGGCGGCAATATCTCGGTTGAGTCACAACCGGGGCAGGGTTCCACGTTTCGGTTTACCCTGGACGGAACCGAGAGGAAATCATGAATTTTATCGGAGGGAACGGCATGCCCATAGAGGTTCTGTTGGTCGAAGACAGCCCCGGCGATGTCCGGCTAACGCAAGAAGCATTTCGGAGTTCCAATCCTTCCATTAATTTGCACGTGGCTACCGACGGCGTGGAAGCCATGGCGTTTCTCAGGCGCGAGGGTTCCCAAGCCCAGGCACCTCGCCCGGACCTAATCTTGCTGGACCTGAATCTTCCGAAGATGGATGGGCGCGAGGTGCTTGCGCACATCAAGAAAGACGAAAGCCTGAAAATGATCCCAACCGTCATCCTGACTACTTCCGACGCCGAAGGGGATATTACGAAGAGCTATCAACTCCAGGCGAACTGCTATCTCAACAAGCCCGTGCAGTTGGACGCCTTCGAGAGCCTCGTGAAAAGCATAAATGATTTTTGGTTGAAAGACGCGAAGTTGCCGAAGCAGGGTCGCATTGGAGCTGTATGAGATCGATCGGAACGCTGCTCGTGGTTGAAGTTAGCCTTGGAGTCGACTATTCGTTCAGTGGAGCGATCGGTGGATTGTGCCCGCACAACACTGCATTGGCGCTGGCCGCGTTCATCAGAGGAAGCATGGACGTCATCGGAGAACAAATATGCCCATAGATGTTCTCTTGGTCGAAGACAGCCCCGGTGACGTCCGGCTGACACAGGAGGCCTTCCGGGAAGCCAATCGGTCCGTGCATTTGCATGTGGCTTCTGATGGCGTCGAGGCCATGGCGTTTCTGAGGCAGGAGGGAGTTCACGCCACGGCTCCTCGCCCGGACCTGATCCTGCTGGATTTGAATCTTCCCAAGATGGACGGCCGCGAAGTTCTTGCGCAGATTAAGGGTGATGAGGGCCTGAAGACGATTCCTACGGTTGTTCTGACCACTTCCGAAGCGGAAGCGGACATCGCGAAGAGCTATCAACTCCAGGCGAATTGCTACCTCAGCAAACCTGTCCAGCTGTACGCGTTCGAGAGCCTGGTGAAAAGCATCAACGATTTCTGGCTGACCAAGGTCAAATTGCCGCAGAACAGGCAAAACCGGTGAGAGCGATCACGATGGTACTCCTGGTCGAGGACAATCCCGGCGACGCTCGTCTGTTGCACGAAATGCTCAAAGAGCCGGGGACACTCAGGACCGAGTTAAAGCACTGCTTCAGCATGGGTGATGCTGAATTGCACCTGGTGAGGAATGTGCCTGATGTGATCTTCCTCGATCTTGGTTTGCCGGACTCGGCAGGGATGGACGCGATCCGAAGGACGCGCGCAGCCGCGCCCCGGGCGCCTGTAGTCGTGCTGACGGGCCTGGACGACGAATTGGTGGCTGCGCAAGCCTTGAAGGAGGGAGCGCAAGACTATCTCATCAAGGGGCAAATCGAGGCGCGGGGGCTTCTGCGAGCACTCCGCTATGCCATCGAACGCAAAAACCTGGAAGAGGCGCTTTTCGTGGAAAAAGAGCGCGCGCAGGTAACACTCAACTGCATAGGTGACGCCGTCATCTGCACCGACATTTCAGGGAATATTTCGTTTCTCAATCTCGTCGCAGAAAAAATGACCGGCTGGCCGCGGGAAGAGGCGACCGGGCAGCCGATGGCCGAAGTGCTACGAATTATAGACGCCACAAATCGCGAAACAATTCCGAATCCGATGGAAATGATGGAGGGACTAAACCAAAGCACGCACTTGCCGGCGAACAGCGTTCTCGTCAGTCGTGATGGACATGAGATTCCAATCGAAGACTCCGTCTCCCCGATCAACGACCGTGACGGGAAGGTTACCGGAGCGGTCATCGTGTTCCGCGACGTGAGCGCGGCGCGGGCAATGGCTCTGCAGATGACGCATTCAGCCGAACATGATTTTCTGACCGGCTTGCCCAATCGAATGCTCGTGAACGATCGCGTTAACCAGGCAATCCTGCTGGCATCGCGCCACGCGAAGAAACTCGCGGTGCTCTTCCTGGATCTGGATGGCTTCAAACATATTAACGATTCCCTGGGGCATCCCATCGGCGACAAGCTGCTTCAGTCCATTACAAAACGCCTGGTAGATTGCGTCCGCGGATCGGACACGGTTAGCCGCCAGGGCGGCGACGAATTCGTCGTATTGCTTTCCGAAGTTGAGCAATCGGCAGATGCAGCCATTACAGCGAGGAGAATGCTGCAGGCTGTGGCAGAGGCGCATTCGATTGACCAGCACGATCTCCACGTCACCGCGAGCATTGGCGTGAGCGTCTATCCCGACGACGGATTGGACGCCGAGACGCTTATCAAGAATGCCGACACGGCGATGTATCAGGCCAAGGAAAATGGGCGTCAGAACTACCAGTTTTTCAAGCCGGCGATGAACGTCCGGGCGGTTGAGCGACAGTCCATCGAGGAGAGTCTGCGGCGCGCCCTGGAACGGAGAGAATTTCGGCTGCAGTATCAGCCAATCGTCAATCTGAAGACAGGAAAGATTACCCGCGCGGAAGCTTTGCTGCGCTGGACGCATCCGAGTCGAGGGCCGGTCCCTCCGGTTCAATTCATTCCCGTTGCCGAGGATTGCGGCCTGATTCTGCCGATCGGCAACTGGGTCCTTCGTGAGGCGTGCAAACAGGCCCGTGCTTGGGCGATGGTTGGCCTGCCTGGGATTTCGATGGCGGTGAACATCTCCGCAATGGAATTTCGTAACGACCGTTTTCTGGAAGGCGTGTTCGCAATTCTCGATGAGACGGGACTAGATCCCAACACTCTTGAGCTGGAATTGACTGAAAGCGTCCTGATGAAACATGCGGAGTCCACGGAAGCGACTCTGAGGACGCTGAGAGCAAGAGGAGTGCAGGTCGCGGTGGACGACTTCGGCACGGGCTACTCCAGCTTGAGCTACCTGAGGAAATTTCCGATCGACGCTCTCAAGATCGATCAATCGTTTATTCGCCAGATTACTACTGCTCCCGACGAGACGACGATCGTGACCGCGGTGATCGCAATGGGGCGCAGCCTGAAACTGCGTGTGGTTGCGGAGGGCGTGGAAACGGCAGAGGAACTGGCATTTCTTGCAGGCTCAGCAGTGTGATGAGGCGCAAGGATTCTATTTCAGCCGGCCAGTGATTCCGGAGCAGTTTGCGAGGCTGCTCGAGGTAGGGATGCTTAGTCCAGTGCACGCTGTTCGCTCGCAACTCGTAGGAGCGCGCCGATCCAAATGGCCTCATTGATTTTTTGGTGGCCCGGTGGTTGTTGCGCGCAAACAGGCATAAACGAGGAGACGGCGGGCGCTTGCTTCTTTGACGACAGGGTGCGAAATCGCGGCGGGCATGAATTGCGACGAAGCGATACCATCGGTTCACTCCGGCAGGCCGACGCCCAGCCGACACGCCGGGAAAACACTTTGAGAAGTCCAAATCAACCCAGGAGAAGAGATCAATGAAGAATCGGCTTGTCTACTTGCTCGCGATCGTAGCACTCGTTCTCGCGCTGTCGTTTCCGGTGGTGGCACCGGCGGCGCCGCCCGCTCCCACGCCCCAGCCGACACCGGCCGCTGCTGCCGCGGCGGAGAAGCATCACCACATTCACGACGCCATTGACGCACTGCGCTCGGCTCGGGGCGACCTGATGGCGGCGTCCCACGATTTCGGCGGGCATCGAGAAGAGGCGGTACGGTCCATTGATGCATCCATTCACCAGCTTGAAATCTGCCTGCAGTACGACAAGTAGGGGGAATTCGAACTCAGCCCGGCTTGCGGCGTTGGCACCTCGCAGATGACGCCGCGAGCCGGGTGAATTTCCTCGCCGCACGAAAATCTTCTCATCCGAGCACGCCTCTCAGATGGCGCGGGTGCGCCGAGGATGTCTGCCGGGCACGGCATGCCGTGCCCCTACGAAACCATTCGTGACGTTACACCGTGGCACAGAAATGCCCACGCTATGAAAATTGACAACGAGTCAACGGGCGGCGGAAGCAGCGGGGCGGGCGGAACTGACTTGGTGGACGATTTGCGCGGCGAGTTTCTGGCTGGTGGAGCAGGTGGTTTCGTTGATGCGGCACTGGGCGATGGTGAGCTTGCAGCCGCAGGTGCAATTTTCGGAGTTCATGCGCTTCAGGGCGATGCGTCTCTGAGCCGGCCTTAGAGCCGTGAAGTCCACGCCGGGAAGTTCGGTGGCGTTCGCGGCGTTCTTCATGAAAATCTCGCCGTGGTCTTCGAAAGTTTCAATCGGCGCATTCACGTGCTCGCCCAGAAGCGCGCGAATTTCGCGGTCGTAGACTTCGGCCGGAAACAGGCCGACATGCTTTTACGACCACGCGGCCGTCGGTATTCACCACGAAAGACGTGGGTAGAGCCGGCACGCCGCCGTATTCGCGCGAAATACCGTTGCTGCCCATCACGATGGGATAGTTGATTTTCTGCTCGCGGGCAAAATCGCGGACTTCTTCCGGAGTCGCGTCATCGTCTTCCGAGATGCCGATGATTTGCAGGCGATCCTTGTAGCGGTTGGCAAGATCGATCATCAGAGGAATTTCTTCGCGGCACGGCGGGCACCACGTGGCCCAGAAATTGACGATCACCACTTTGCCGCGCCACTCGGCTGTAGAACGGACGTTGCCCTCGACGTCGCTTACCAGGAAAGGCGGCATCGGCTCGGGATTGTTGGCGAAGCGGATGACCTTCGGCACGTCGTCATCGTCATCGTCGGCGGAATTGGCCGAGCTTTCCTGCTGCGCGCTCTTCGTGGCAGCTACGCTGCGCGGAGAAACAACGCGGTTCGCGGCGGTAACTTTGAGCGCGTGTGTAGTCGCCAGCGCGGTGGCAAGTATGCCGAGCGCGGCAACGGCGACGATTGCAAGGATGTAGAGCTTTTTCATTTTGTGGGCGCTGCTGGCAGCTCCATGCACCATTATGCGGCAGACGAAGACGCGGCACAACGTCACATGATTTGACGGTTAGGAAGCGAGAAAGGCGCGCGGGAAACGTGGGCATCGGTTGGAAAATTCCAATGCGGGACGGCGATTCCCAAACTGAATTTTCAATGCGGGGGAGTTGGAATCGCATAGCGCTAAGTGGTTGAGAATGCGTAAGGGGAAGCGTGCGGACGGCGAAAAGAATGGGCAGGGACTTGCAATGGGTGATGGCGTGGGTCGCGTTCCAACACGATCCGCATCATCGTGAGAATGGGGAGGAAGGGGCCCATTCGCATGGTGACACGGGTCGTTCCCACCTGCCTCTGAGAGGGAAGCTGGATGGATGACCCCATGATCCGGTCTCGCCTAGGCCGGATCACCGGAACGCGACCTTTGGGGCCCCGGATCCCAAGCTGGGGCCCCTCTTTTTTCTGCTGAGAATTTCCCGCCACTGATTGGGCGCAGCAAGCAGCGCCCTACGACTAAATAATGCGCGAATCGCGTGCGGCTCGCTGCCGTGCGATAATCCACGAGATCGATTGACGCACATGCGCAACATCAAGCTCACGATTGCTTACGACGGGGCGGGATTCCATGGCTGGCAGATGCAGCCGGGGATTCCCACGATTCAAGGCGCGTTGATTGACGCGGCGTGCAAGATCACGCAGGAGAAGATCTTCATCCAGGGCGCGAGCCGCACCGACACGGGAGTTCACGCGCTCGGGCAGGTGGCGCATTTCAAGACGCAGTCCGCGCTTTCGGCGACGGAATTTCAGCGCGCGCTGAATGCGCTGCTGCCTCCGGCAATTCGCGTGGTCGCGGCTGAAGAAATGGGTCCCGAATTTCACGCGCGCTGGCAGGCGCAGGGGAAAACGTACCGCTATCGGATTTATCGCGGGCGAGTGCTGCCGCCATTTGAATATCGTCGAGCGCTGCATTATCCCTGGCCGCTCGATGAGGCCGCGATGGCTGAGGCTGCGAGGAAGTTCGAAGGCGAGCACGATTTCAGTTCGTTCGCCGCGTCGTCGGGATCGGAAGAGGATGACCGCGACCGCAACATGACGCGCGTGATTTATTCCTCGGAGATCGTTCGCGAGCCAGATCGCGAGGAGATCGCGTACGTGGTGCGCGGGCAATCGTTTCTGCGGTACATGGTGCGAAAGATTGTGGGGACGCTGATCGAAGTCGGGAAGGGAAGGCTCGCGTCGGACGACATTCCGAAATTGTTCGAGTTGCGCGACCGGACGCGATCGGGGCCGACGGTGCCACCGGAGGGGCTTTACCTCGTATCGCTCGAATTTCCCGATCCTACGGATTCGCTGGCGGCTTCTGCAGCGCGGCGGCGCGTGGTGTCCTGATTGGTGCCCCCAAAGTAAAACCAATCGACTACTTGCTGCAGGAGAAGCGGCGCAAGGGTACGCGCTTCGCGCGGCTTTTTATGTCGAAGCTGAAGCTCCGACCCCCTGCACTGCGCGCCTCGCGCGTATGCGGCACGGTGCCAAGTATCGGCGCCGGGCACGGCATGCCGCGCCCCTACGAAGAGGATGCGGATGATCGGTGCGCGCCGTTGCCAAGCATTGGCGCCGGGCCCGCCTAATCTCCCTGGCTCGACTGACCGTCGACCTGGGAGCCCTTTCTGCAGCGTCCCTACAAAAAGAAGACGGAGGATTGTGGCGCGCCGTCGCCAGGTATTGGCCGCGCGTGGAGTGGATCGGTGGTCGGCGCAATCCTGGCGCCGGGAATTCATGTAAAATCCTCGGTGAAGACGGTCCTTCGCGCGGCACTGCAATGAACCACGAACTCATCCACGATTGGAACACATACTCCGAGCCGGAAATTCCTGCTGGTCGGGTCGTGATGCTCAACGACGAGACGCTGCGCGACGGCTTGCAGAATCCGTCTGTGCGCAATCCCGCGATCGGCGAAAAAATCGAAATCGTTCATCTGATGGACGCGCTCGGAATCGACACGGTCAATATCGGACTGCCAGGAGCGGGGCCGCGCGCGTTGGCCGACGCGGAGGCGCTGGCGCGGGAAATCGCCGGTTCGCGGATGAAGATTCGTCCGCATGCTGCCGGGCGCGCACAAAAGCAAGACATCCAGGCGATCGTCGAACTCTGCGAGCGCGTGGGCCAGCCGATG
This sequence comes from uncultured Acidobacteriota bacterium, assembly GCA_963701865.1. Lineage (GTDB taxonomy): Bacteria > Acidobacteriota > Terriglobia > Acidiferrales > UBA7541 > Palsa-295. Next base: position 1,543,656 of record CAVPBO010000001.1, on the reverse strand, counting down.
GAAGCCGCGCTTTTTATCGGATCGAGTCCGATTCGGCGAACGGTCGAGGACTGGACGATCGACTATTTGCAGCGCACAACAGAAGAGGCGGTGACGCAGGCGGTGTCGGCTGGATTGCCAGTGATGTTTGTGACCGAGGACACGGTTCGCACCGACCCGGCGGCGATTTTGGCGCTCTATTCAACGGCGATTCGCGCGGGCGCTCGTGCGGTCGTGCTGACCGATACGGCGGGGCATGCGACGCCTCGCGGCGCGTACAATCTGGTGAAATTCGTGATTGATGAGGTTGTGAAGCCGTCGGGGGAAAAAATCCGCGTGGATTGGCACGGGCACAACGACCGCGGGCTGGCTGTGGCGAATTCGATGGCGGCGATTGCGGCGGGGGCGAATCAGGTGCACGCGTCGGCGCTGTCGCTCGGGGAACGAGTGGGCAACACGCCGATGGAGTTGATGCTGGTGAATCTGCGGCTGCTCGGGTTGGTTGGTTCGCAAGCGCGCGATCTTTCCCAGCTGAAGAAATATTCGGAGACGGTTGCGCGCGCGACCCACACCGTGATTCCGCCGAATTATCCGATTGTGGGGCGAGATGCTTTTCGCACGCAGACTGGAGTCCACGCGGCGGCCATCGCGAAGGCGTATAAGAAGGGCGACCTGGAACTGGCGAACGCGATTTACAGCGGCGTGCCAGCGCATCTGTTTGGGCTCGAGCAGATTATCGAGATTGGGCCGATGAGCGGCCGGTCGAATATCGTTTACTGGCTTGGGAAGCGCGGGATTTCGGCGAGCGACGAAATCGTCGAGCGCATTTTTGCCGCGGCGAAGAAGTCGGAGTGCGTGCTGACGGAGGCGGAGATTCTCGCGCTGGTCGCCTCGGCCGCGCGGCAGTGACCGATCGCAGCTTGCAGGGGCGGAGGGCAGATAGTCCATGGCCTTAACACAGCATCAATCGGGCATTCTGATACGACCGCTGGCTGAATCGGAACTTGACGAGGCTCGGAGAATCATTCGGCTGGCGTTTGCGACATTTCTGGGATTTCCGGCGGACGATCCGCGCATGGGTGGCGACAGCGACGCGGCCGGAACGCGCTGGAAGACGGATCCATCTTCCGTCCTTGCCGCGGAACATGGCGGAAAGTTGATTGGCTCAAACTTCGCGACGAATTGGGGCAGCTTTGGATTTTTCGGCCCGCTGAGCATCGAGCCGGAATACTGGAATCGAGGCGTGGCGCAACAGCTGCTTGGTCCGACTATCGAAATGTTTCGGCGCTGGGGCACGCGCCACATGGGCCTCTATACGTTTGCCCAGAGTGCGAAGCATGTGGCGCTCTATCAGAAGTTCGGATTCTGGCCGCGAGACCTGGTAGCCGTGATGGCGAAGCAAGTTGATGGGAAGCCGGCTGTGGCAGTGCCGGAGATGTCGCGCTTTTCCGAGGCTGCGGGCGGGGAGCGCCCGCGATTGCTGGCCGAGTGCCGGGAAATAACAGGTGCGCTCTTTGAAGGCTTAGATGTTGGCATCGAGATCCGCGCAGTTGCCGAGCAGAATCTGGGAGACACGATTCTGGTGCGGGACGGCGGGAAGCTCGTGGCATTTGCCGTCTGCCATTCGGGTGCGGGCAGCGAGGCAGGCTCGGAAGTTTGTTACGTGAAGTTTGCGGCGGTGCGTCCCGGGCGGCGCGCGAGCGAGAGTTTTGAGCGGCTGCTGGACGCTGTCGAATCATATGCACGCGCGGCGAAGGCGCCGAAGATAACGGCCGGTGTGAATCTCGCTCGGCGCGAGGCGTTTCAAGCGATGATCGCGCGCGGACTTAGAACCGAGATGCAGGGCGTGGCGATGGAGACGGGCGACACGACTTCCGGTTACAATCGCGCCGGTGCGTATATCCTCGACGACTGGCGGTAGAGATTGAATAGTGCAGTGAGATTTGGCGCTCAGGACGGAATACTTGCTGCGGGTAAGGTTGCGCATCGGAAGGCGCTGCGCGCGGACTTTTTATGTCGGAGCTGAAGCTCCGACCCCCTAAAGTGCCGGCGTGGACTTCGGCTTCGCCGCCGCGCGGCCTCAGGTTGATGAGGCGGAGGGTACGAAACAATTGCCTTTCGCGAACGCGGCGCCAAGCATCTTCGCCGGGCACGGCATGCCGTGCCCCTACGAAACCGGCTTCTGGCGGCATCGGAGATGGATGGCTCGCACTGAGCCAGGGATTTGAGCCGGGCGTAGCAGTGCTACGCTCCTACAAAACCATCACCTTTGGCAGGACCGGTGCCAAGTATGGATTGGGCTTCGCTCGCAGCAAGTTCTGCGCCGGGCGCGGACCGCCCGACGGCGGCCGCTACGAATCCATTGCGCATCGCGGGCGCGTTGCCTAGGATCCGCGCCGGGCACGGCATGCCGTGCCCCTACAAAACCTTTTGCGAGTCCGGAGACCGATGAGTCGAGCATCAAATTGGATTCCTCTCGTGGCACGAATCGCGTGAAACGCGCTGTCATCTGCTGTATCTTTCTATGGATGGCCACACTCTCGGCTCGCGCGACTGACGATTCGCTTGCGAAACTTGCCGGCGATCCGGCGTGCGCGCGCGGCCTGCAGTGGATTGACAAGAGCGCCGCATGGACGACCGACCAGCAAGTCCGCCTGACGGAAATTCCCGCTCCTGAATTCGACGAAACCCGACGCGGCGAAGCGCTCAAAGAACTTTTCGCCGCGAGCGGATTTCAGGTCAGCACGGACAAGACCGGCAACGTGATCGCGGAGCGGCCAGGCTCCGACGCGAAGAGCGTGATCCTTCTGGCGGCGCATCTCGACACGGTATTTCCCGCAGGCACGGACGTACGCGTGAAGCGCAATGGCAGCCGCTTGCTCGCGCCCGGAATCGCGGACAACGGCGTCGGGCTCGCGTCGCTGGCAGGGCTTGCGCGAGCGCTGGCGGAATCGCGCATTCGGACGACGAAGACAATCGCCCTGGTCGGGGACGTGGGCGAAGAGGGCGAAGGAAACCTGCGCGGGATGCGCGCGCTGATGGATAGCTACGGCTCGCGGCTCGCGGCAGTGATTGCCGTGGACGGACCGTCCACCGACCACATCACGACCCAGGGAATCGCGTCGCGGCGCTTCGAGGCGACTATTACGGGACCGGGCGGACATAGCTGGTCCGATTTCGGTGCGCCGAACCCGATCACAGCCATTGCGCGAGGGATCGTGAAGTTTTCCGCGATTTCCGTTCCAACCGATCCGAGAAGTTCGTATAACTTCGGCACGATTGAAGGCGGCACGTCGGTCAACTCGATTCCGGCGCGCGCCGCCGTGAAAGTGGACCTGCGCTCGGAGGAAGAAAGCGAACTCGGACGGCTGGAAGCGGCTTTGCGAGACGCGATGCAGGCAGGCGTGAAAGACGAGGCTGCGGCCACGCAGTCCGCGAATGACGCGCTTCAACTGAATTTCAAGTTGCTCGGCACGCGCCCTGCGGGGAAATTGGCGGACGATGCGCCGCTGGTAACAGCGATTCGCAACGTCGATCGTTACATGGGGAATCGCTCGCGGCTCGAACGCAGCTCGACCGACGCCAACATCCCGCTTTCGATGGGAATTCCCGCGGTGGCACTCGGCGGTGGAGGGCGCGGCGGTGGCTCGCACACGCTCGACGAATGGTACGATCCTGCCGGCCGCGAGCTGGGACTGCGGCGATTATTTCTGACGGTTGTCTCGCTGGCGGGGCTTGACCGCTAGCGATTGAGCCGTTTGAGTGTCCCTCGAAGTATTCTTCCAATTCCTTTCATCGTGGCTATTAGCGACGGCTATTGTAGGTGATATTCTTCACGGCGTTGCAACTAAGCTTATCGCGTTGAAGGGGAAACCGTCTTGAATGACGAAGTATTGCGGATTCTCGACCTGTCCTCCAAGACCTTTGAAGAATTCGTGGCGTTCTTCTTCGCCCGAGAACTTGTTCCCGACGACGAGCAGTTCGATTACTTTCTTAGAGAGCCGTCAGGCCAGCAGTACGACGAGGCAGTCCTGTCATCTCCAGACGTCGTCGTCGGTCACATGACCAAGCTTTTCTCGGAGTTCGGACGCATTGCGCCCCGGTATTCTCTAGCGCAACTCGATCAAGGTGTCTGGGGAATCCTTGGCGCAAACCTTCGACTGTACGAACTTTTGTGGGATACATCCGTCCCATTGCCGCAACGCGTTCAGTGCATTCGTTCAATGTATTCGGTGTATTCCGATTTTGTCTCTGCCTCGAACGAAGACGTAAGTAAGACAGGCTTCTCGATGTGGTGGGATCTTATTCTCCATGGCTTCTGGGCCTGGCAGACGGTTGAACAGCGTTCCGAGGGCGGCGGCAGATCGAGGCTAGACATCGAGTCGCGTCTCTTGCTTGACGCGATGTTTGAGACGCTACAGCGCATTCTCGATCTCCCCGGTTGGAGTTCGCAGGAATGTGCTTTGCACGGACTCGGGCATCTGCACCACGGCGAAGTTCGCAAAACTGTACAGGAGTTCATTGACAGCCACAGGAACGAGCTGACACAGCAGCGTTTTCAATGGGCTGAAGAATGTCGAGATGGAACCGTTCTATAACGACGAACCGTACCCTAATTCGCAGTGCTTCTTGCCGCCGCAACGACCTCGGCTTAGACTCTGACCCGTGAAATCGAGAAACTCCACATGATGAGCAAGCGGCTGCGCGCGGATTTCGCGCTGGTCATCTGCGCGCTCATTTGGGGCGCCACGTTTGTGGTGATCAAGGACGCGCTCGCGGACATGTCCGTGATTGCGTACATCGCGGTGCGATTCGGAATCGCGGCGGTGCTGATGGCGATCATTTACTGGCGCGCCGTGCGGGCGCTGACGCTGCGCGAGGTGTGGGCTGGCGCGCAAATCGGCATCTTCATGTTTGCCGGGTACATGTTCCAGATTACGGGGCTGCGCTGGACGACTCCGTCCAAGGCGGCTTTCGTGACAGGCATGTACGTGGTGTTTGTGCCGATCGTGCTGGCGATATTTGGCAGGCGGCGCATTTCGATCTGGATTTGGGCTGGCGCGCTCGCGGCGCTTGCCGGTCTCTACTTCCTTTCCGTGCCGCCCGAGGGACTGGGCAGGCTGAACCGCGGCGACCCGATCGTTTTCGGATGCGCGGTGATGTTCGCATTCCACATGATTTTCATCAGCCGGAACGTGAAGAAGTATTCGGTCGCGTCGATGAGTTTCCTGCAAGTGGCGACGACTGCCGTCTTCGCGACTGTGCTGGTACCGATTGCCGCAGCGGCGGGGTGGGAACAACCCAAGCTGGTGTGGACTCCTTACGTGATATTTGCGGTGCTGGCGACGGCGATTGGCGCGACCGTGATCTGCTTCTCGCTGCAGACCTGGGCGCAGAAGCATACGTCAGCGTCCCGCGCTGCAATTCTGCTGACGCTGGAGCCCGTGTTCGCTGCGGTCACTTCGGTGACGCTCGGCGGCGAGCGCATCGGAGCGCGGATGCTGCTGGGAGCGCTGCTCATATTCGGCGGGATACTGATTGCCGAATGGATGGGGGCGTCGGAGGGTCAGCCGGACGAAATTCCCGCGTAACCTTTCGGCTCGGCCGCAGTTTATCTAGTAGGGAACGCGTTTTGCGGAGAATCTGTTGAAGGCTCTGAAGCAGCGACCAGACGAACGTCTCCTGATCGAGGCGGCGCAGAAGGACCCGGCCCGCTTCGCGGAGCTTTACGACGACAACTTCGAGCGTGTGTATGCGTTCGTGGCGCGCCGCGTGCAGAACCGTTCGGACGCGGAAGACCTGGCTGCCGACGTGTTCCATCAGGCGCTCGCGAAACTGGGACAATTCGAATGGCGCGGCGTGCCGTTCGTGGCGTGGCTTTACCGAATTGCATCGAATGCCATCGCCGATCGCTGGAAACGCGCCGCGAGGGAGCAGGGAAGTCCGATCGCGGACGACCCGCCCGATTCACATGCGAGTCGGAGTCCTGAAGAGGTCGAGCACGCCGCGCAACTTTTCCGGCTGGTCAGGACCTTGCCGGACGACCAGCGGCGCGTGATCGAGATGCGCTTCGCTGAAGAAAAAAGTATTCACGAGATCGCGCGAATGCTTCATCGCACCGAGGGGGCGATCAAGCAGCTGCAGTTTCGGGCGCTCACAAGATTGAGAGCCCGATTCAAGACGAAAGCGAAAAAGAAGACGAACGCGAAGCCGTCCCGCAAGTCAGGTGGACGAAATGGCTAAACAGAACCTGAGCGAACAACTCGACTTGATCGATTGACGCAATCCGCGGCGGGCGCGGTTCGGTTCCTCGGAGCGGCGACAAGAAGTTGGCGGCGCTTGCCGATGTTGTTTCCGATTTGCGCGATCTTCCGCGCGCGGATTTCAAGACGCGCCTTCGGGCGGATTTGGAAAGGAGAGCAGCAATGGCTACCAGCGCAAAAGCAGCACCGGAGGTCCGCGCAACAGCTACCCCGTATCTGAGCGTGAGGGGGGCGTCGGCCGCAATCGAGTTTTACGGACGCGCGTTCGGGGCGACGGAGATTACCCGGTTGGTGCAGCCGGACGGAAGAATCGGGCACGCCGAGATTGATATCAGCGGAGCCAGAATCATGCTCGCAGATGAGTTTCCGGAGATGGGCTTTAAGAGTCCGGAGTCGCTGGGCGGATCGTCCGTTCACATCCAGCTGGATGTGAGCGATGTGGACGCGTTAGCGCGGCGCGCCGTGGATGCTGGGGCAACGATCGTGCGGCCGGTTGAGGACCAGTTCTATGGTGAACGCTCGGGGCAAGTGCGCGATCCGTTTGGCTATACGTGGGCGATTTCCACCCGTAAGGAAACGCTGACGACGGAGGAAATGCAGCGCCGCATCGATGAAATGTCGCGGAAGGAAAGCGACGCGGCGCCCGAGAGCCGGAAATTTATCCGCGAGGAATTTCACAGCATCACGCCGTACCTTGTTATTCCAAAGGCTGCGGAGCTGATTGATTTCATGAAAGCGGCGTTCGGAGCGGAAGAGCGTTTTCGTATCGCGAGACCCGGTGGAGATGTGATCATGCACGCGGAGGTAAAAATCGGAGACTCGATGATTGAGCTGGCCGAAGCGAACGCGCAGTTTTCGCCAACGCCGGCCTCGTTGGTCCTTCGAGTGAGTGACGTGGACAGCGTTTACAATCGCGCGATCGAGGCTGGGGCCACGCCGGTACATCCTGTGGCCGATATGGATTATGGCGCTCGCGGGGCATCGCTGAAGGATGATTCAGGCAACAGCTGGCATATCTTCACGCCCAATCCCGGCAACACATTATTCGAATCTTTCCGTAGCGTGACGCCGCAGTTGAATCCGCTTCGAGCGCCGGTGGTGATCGAATTCCTGCAGAAGGCATTCGGCGCAGAGGAACTAGATCGGGCACAATCGCCGGACGGTGTGGTGCACCACGCGCGGGTACGGATCGGGGACTCTCTGATAGGCATGGGCGAAGCGCACGGGCCGTACCAGCCGATGCCTTGCACCCTTCACCTGTATGTGCCGGATGCGGATGCGGCCTACGAACGTGCTCTCCAGGCTGGCGCAACGTCCATTCAACCTGTCGCCGATCAGCCATACGGAGATCGCAGCGGCGGCGTGACGGATCCGTTCGGCAATCGTTGGTTCATCGCCACGCATGTGCGAGATGTGGCGGTTCCGGAGTAGCTTCGATGACGGCGAACGATTTTCGACGCATTGCGCTTAGTTTTCCGGAAGCAGTCGAAAGCTCACACGTGGATCATCCCGATTTTCGGGTGGGCGGAAAAATCTTTGCCACGCTCGGCTATTTCGACAAGGGATGGGGAATGGTGAAGTTGTTTCCGGACCAGCAGGCGGAGTTTGTGAAGACCGAGCCAAAAGTCTTTGTGCCCGCGAAAGGTTTTTGGGGAAAGCGCGGGGCGACCTGCGTGAATTTGAAAGGCGCGAAGAAAACGACTTTACGTAAGGCGCTTGAGGTGGCTTGGCTGAATACCGCGCCCAAGCGACTGGCGGCGAAGTTCCGGACCGACTAGTGTGATTGCTAGGTAAGTGCTGGTGAGGGCTGCGGCTGCTCGGCAGGTTCCTCTTTTGGGCGCGCGCGGTCAATTGCGAGACCTGCTTGCGTCGCGATCACCGTGAACACATTCAGATCTTCCACGGTGAACATCCCGCGGCGTGAAAGATTGTCCACGTAGAGCAGGCCGAGGCGCACTTCCTTGGTTCCCAGCGGCGCGCACATCGCTGATTGAATTCCGGAAATGGCGATGCTCTGGCTCGATGCAAGGCGCGGATCAGCCTGCGGGTCGGATACGAGCAGCGGCAGACCTCCGTGCATTACCTGACGGATGATGCTTTGCGAAATGGTCAGCTGCGGCGCGCCCTGGTCCGGCGAAGATTTCGATCCGGTACGGTAACGGATCAGCGCGGGTTCGAAGCCGTAGCCGCCTTTGCTGAAATCCCCGCGGCCGATGGAATCGCGGTCGAGCAGCATCGTAAAGCCGCGCTCCGCGCCATTCATTTCGAGGACAAGATCGAGAATGCGGCGCGTGACATCTTCTACAGCGGTGACCTCGCTGAGCGCGCGGTTCACGCGATAGAGCAGCGTCAGCAGCCGATTTTCTTGTTCGAGGGACTTGACGCGCTCCTGCGCGCTGGCGGAGAGCTCTGCCTGCGAAGCCATCGCGGTACCTACGGTTTGCACTGGAAGAAATGAACCGGAGTACGCGGACTCCGCCATCACTTTTGCGAAATTGGGAGGAAGTTCGGGAGTGCCGTAGGTGACCATGTTGCGAGCCGCGGAATCCTCGAAGTAGCGAATCCTGTACTCACCGAGGACGATCTCATCATTGGCGCGCAGGAATGCTTCCTTCACCAGCGTGCCATTGATCTTCACGCCGTTAATGGCGCCGCGGTCTATGATTTGCCAGCGGCCATCGGGAGTTTCGCGGACGACGGCGTGCTGGCGCGAGATGCTGGCGTTATCGAGCACAAGATTGCTGGATTTCGCGCGCCCAACCACAATTGGGCGATCGCCAAGCAGCTCGAAAACGCGTGAGCCTTCCGTGGGGTGATGAATGAGGAATCTAGGCATCGGGACGACCCAAGAATGATCTTCTGCTTCTGGCGCGGTTGAATCAATACGCGCGAGCAGCGGCTTGTCCGATGGTTAACGGCCCGACCCGCAGGCACGGCGCGAAAGAGTGTCCTCAGGGGCTAAAGCCCCGCTCGTGCTGCAGGATTAAGTCGGAGCTGAAGCTCCGACCCCCTAAAGAGCACGAGACGCAGAGTTCGCAGAGAAATCGATTACTGATGGTGCTTGATATCAAGGGGAGAGTGCATCGCGGGAACGTGCAGGTTCTTCTTCTCAAACGCGGTGATTTCGGCCTCGTGTACGAGCGTCAGCCCGATATCGTCGAGGCCCTTGAGCAGGCAATCGCGGCGGAACGGATCGACGGTGAAGGAATATCGCAGGCCTTTGTCGTCGGTTACCACCTGCTGCTCGAGATCGACGGTCACGCGTATAGCCTTCGTTCGCGGCGGTGCGCTTGAAAAGCTCGTCGATCTGTTCGTTTGAAAGCGTGACGGGCAGAATGCCGTTCTTGAAGCAGTTGTTGTAGAAAATGTCGGCGTAGCTGGGCGCGAGAATCGCGCGGAAACCGTAATCGAGAATGGCCCACGGCGCATGCTCGCGGCTCGATCCGCAGCCGAAATTCGCGCGCGCCAGCAGCACGCTTGCGCCCTTGTAGCGCGGATGGTTCAGCACGAATTCCGGATTCGGCTTTTCGCCGGCAGGTAGCGCCAGTCGTAAAACAAAACGCGCCCGTATCCCTCGCGCGTCAGCAGCTTCAGGAACTGCTTCGGCACCATCTGATCGGTGTCCACGTTCACGCGGTCCAGCGGCGTGACCAGTCCCGTTTGTTTGGTGAATGCGATGCACGGTTATTCAGTCCCTTCCACGCCGTTCCACTTGCGAATGTCCACGAAGTGGCCTTCGATCGCGGCAGCCGCGGCCATCGCCGGGCTGACCAGATGCGTGCGGCCGCCCTTGCCCTGGCGGCCTTCGAAATTGCGATTCGAAGTGCTCGCGGAGCGCTCGCCGCTCAGCAGCACGTCGTCGTTCATGGCGATGCACATGCTGCAGCCGGCGTCGCGCCATTCGAATCCGGCGTCGCGGAAGATTTTGTCGAGACCTTCTTTTTCCGCTTCGGCCTTTACGACGCGCGAGCCGGGCACGACCAGCGCCTGCTTCAGCGATTTCGCGACGTGCTTGCCGGACGCAACCTTCGCAGCCGCGCGCAAATCCTCGATGCGCGAATTCGTGCATGAGCCGATGAACACGCGGTCGATGCGAATATCCTCCATCGGCGTGCCGGGCTTCAGATCCATGTAAACGAGCGCGCCCTCGGCGGCTTTGCGGTCAACGGGATCGCTGGAACGAGGACGGATCGGGAACGCGGCCGGTGACCTGCGTCACCATGCCCGGGATTTGTGCCCCACGTGACCATGGGCGCGATGTCCGCGGCCTGCAGCGTGACCACAGCGTCGTATTTCGCGCCGGGATCGGTGGCGAGCGATTTCCAGTACTCGACCGCGGTCCTGAAATTCTTTCCCGTGCGGCGCGAATGGCCGGCCCTTCGATGTAGGCAAACGTCGTCTCATCCGGCGCCACCATTCCGGCGCGCGCGCCGCCTTCGATGGACATGTTGCACATCGTCATGCGGCCTTCCATGGAAAGGCCGCGAATCGCTTCGCCGGTGTACTCGACCACGTGGCCGTTGCCGCCGCCGATTCCGATCTTGCCGATGATCGCGAGGATGATGTCTTTCGCGGTGACGCCGCGCGGGCGCTTGCCCTGCACGTCAATCTTCATGGTCTTCGATTTGAATTGCGACAGGCACTGCGTCGCGAGGACATGCTCCACTTCGCTGGTGCCGATGCCGAAAGCCAGCGCGCCGAACGCGCCGTGCGTGGCGGTGTGGCTGTCGCCGCAGACGATCGTGCACCCGGGCAGCGTGATGCCCAGCTCCGGCCCGATCACGTGCACGATGCCCTGATTGCGGCTTTGCATGTCGAACAGATTGATGCCGTGCTCTTGGCAATTCTCTCCGAGCGCTTCGAATTGGGCGGCGGCGTCGGGCGTCGAGCTGCGCGAGATCGCGGTTCTTTGTCGAAACGGAATGGTCCATCACCGCGAAGGTCAGTTCGGGCCGGCGCACCTTGCGCCCCGCAGCCTTCAATCCCGCGAACGCCTGCGGCGAAGTGCCCTCGTGGATCAGATGCCGGTCGATATAGATCAGCGAAGGTTTTCCCGGTTCTTCGTGGACGACGTGCGCGTCCCAGATTTTTTCGTAAAGTGTGCGAGGAGCCATTGGAGTGATTAATTCATTTCCCACAGTCATTGTAGCAATTCCTGCAATATGCCGCCAATTGCAGCGTCGCGATGACGCCGAAGATCATTTCGATTCCCGGCGTGCCGCGATCGTGATGACCGGAACGCAGAAACCAATAGCCTCATTCACGACTTCGATCCGCAAGGCGCTCGCCAGTGCGGGAGAGGCGTCGCGGAACAGCCGCTTTAATTCTTCGATGGCTTCCGGTGGCGTGTTGATTCGCTTCGTCCACGCGGCGAAATCCATGGGCCGTCCATTCTCGGTGGCAAAGCCGAGCTCTTCGGAAAAGATGCGCAGTCCGGCGTCCGCAAGCATGGCACGCCAGCGGCTCGGCGAATAATTCTGCACGTGCGATGGGTCGCGCAGCCTCTCAATGTGGTCCCACTGGGAGGCGAGCGCCGCGTCTTCCGGTGACGTGCTATCAACGATCACGATTCGGGCGCCCGGTTTGGCTACTCGCGCCATTTCGCTGATTGCGGCGCGAACATCGGCAAAGTGATGAGGCGCCTGGCGCACGGTGATGATGTCGAAGCTCGAATCGCGAAAGGGAAGCTTCTCTGCCGGGCCTTGCTGCGTATAGACGTTTGCCAGTCCGCGTGCGGCAGCGTTGCGGCGCGTCTCCAGCAGCATCTCCCGCGTCAAATCGTAGGCGATCACCCGCGCGACGCGCGGAGCCATGGTCAGCGCCGTGTGCCCCGCGCCGGTCGCGATATCGAGCGCCGCGTCGCCCGGCTTCGGGCTTGCCAGTTCAACGACGCGCTGCAGCGCGCTCGCGTCGGCGTGCACCACGCTAGTGCCGTAGGCGGCGGCCGCAACTCCAAATTGTGACTGAACGCGCTCGTGCACTGTCAGCTCGTCCGGGAGCGTCGCTCGGCGATCGCGTCATGAATCTTTGCCCTCGTCCTCTATAGGAAACGCAATTTGGGCATGCCTGTCCAATATTAAGATTAAATGCGGCCATATCTCTGGCATATGCCGACGAGCGACGTTGAGGCTCAGCGATGGCGCTGTGACAACGGAGGCGGCCTACACTCTCGCGTGGTAGAATCGCGTTTCTTCATCTATTTCATTGATGGCGGCCTCCAACCAAACCCTAGCTGCAGGAACGCGTCCTTGCCCGCTGTGCGGCGGTATGGAGCGCAAGGTGCTTGCGCGACGCGATCCTTGGGAAATCGTCGAATGCGCGCGATGCAGCATGGTGTTCATCGGCAGCGAGCTCGCCTACGACGTGCAGGCGCGCGATCACGATTGGACGGACGAGCATGCGAAAGCGGCATCGGAGCGCAAACGCAAGCAGCCGGCTTTTGTGACGCTGTCGCACCTGCTGCGTCCGCTGCGGCCGAATACGAACGGGCGAATGCTTTCGCAAACGCTGCGCTGGAGAAGGGAAGGGAAGCTCGTTGATTTTGGCTGCGGCGACGCGGGGTTTCTGCTGCTGGCGACGAAGTATTTCGACGTGATGGGGATCGAGCTCAGCCCGCGCGGAGCGGAGATTTCGCGGCAGCGAATTTCTCCAGAGAAAATCCTCGAAGGACCGGTGACCGATCTCGCAAGCAATCTGCCGGAGAATTCCTTCGATGTGGTGACGCAGTTCGGCTACATCGAGCATGAATGGCAGCCCATCGCGGGATTGCGAGCTGCCTATCGCATTCTCAAGCCCGGCGGCGTCACCGTGATCAAGACTCCCAATTACGCAAGCTGGAACCGCACGATCCGCGGTATGGATTGGTGCGGATATCACATTCCCGCGCATTGCAATTATTTTACGCCGCGAACGCTAAGGGAAATATTTCGCAAGGTTGGTTTCGAGCCGCTCGCGCGTCCGCTCGCCGATTGTTTGCCCACGAGCGATTCTCTGTGGATGGCTGCGAAGAAACCAAAGTGAACAGCTGTCCATTCGCCTGTACGTAAACTGTACCTCGGGCACATTGACTGGAATGACGTCCTCGCATATCTTGCCTCCGCATTCGTAAGCTGAAATTCCCAGATTCGGCTGCGAATGGAATCCAGCATCGCTCTGACGAAGTTCAGGTTGCCCGCCCAGCCTTTGAGGCCGAAAAAGTTTGCACGGGAGAGGTGTGTCTCGCCGTTTCCCGCATTCGGACGAGGAGGACCATTGTTATGAAGGCTCATGGAAAATTCGCGGTTGCAGCAACGCTTACCGCGCTCATGTCGTTCAGTCCAATTCCAGTGGCTCGCGGACAGGGTGTCGCATCGAGCGCGGGTCGGAGCGGCGGTACAGGTGGAAACTCCGGGGGTGGCTCGGACGGCAACTCGGCTGCGCACGATCCGGGCCCGCGCGCGGGATTGATTGGCGCGGGAAGACCTCTGCCAACCTTGAATGGGTTTCAACTTGAATACTTTCGAGATGGTCTGATCCGATTCAACCAGACAGACTCGGTGAGCGGCGCGATTCCCGGCGAGAAGGGATCGGGACTAGGTCCCGGCTACAATTCCAATAGCTGCCAGAGCTGCCACGCGCAGCCCTCGGCCGGCGGTTCGAGCCCCAGCACCAACGCTTATCCCCACATCGGACCCAATCCACAGGTGGCCGCGGCAACGGCCGACGGCGCGATCAACAAGCTGCCCTACTTCATCACGGCCGATGGGCCAGTTCGCGAGGCGCGATTTCCGTACGCAATGGGACCAAACAACACTCTGACGCAGACATCCGATGGCGGCGTGCATGATGTATTCACTATTGCAGGACGCCCCGATGCGCCGAACTGCACGATGGCCCAACCGGATTACGAGTTGATGCAGCAGTTAAACAACGTGATCTTCCGCATTCCGACGCCAGTCTTCGGCGCGGGATTGATCGAGAACATCGCGGACGCGACGATTGTGAACAACATGAACGCAAACCTCGCGCTCAAGCAGCAACTCGGAATTTCAGGATTTCCGAATACGAGCGGCAACGATGGTTCGATCACGCGCTTTGGCTGGAAGGCGCAGAATAAATCGCTCGAAATATTCGCGGGCGAAGCCTACAACGTGGAGATGGGCGTGACCAACGAGCTGTTTCCCAACAAGCGTGCGAATCCTCCGGCGGCTTGCCTGTTCAATTCCACGCCGGAAGACTCAACCAACTTCAACCTTTCCGGTCCGCGGATCGGCAGCGATACAGTTGCATTCGCGGTGTTCATGCGTTTTCTGGCGGCTCCGCAGCCGTCCATCCTGGGAATTCCCGGCAATCCTTCGCCGCGGTCCATTCAGAATGGAAGCAATCTGTTCAGTCAGGTGCATTGCGACATGTGCCATACACCGTCGCTGCAAACGGCCGGTTCAGGTATAACGCCCGCGCTCAACCACCAGACGGCCAATCTATATTCGGACCTTCTGGTGCACAACATGGGAACGGGGCTGGCGGATTTTGTGTCGCAGGGGGCAGCCGGGCCAAATGATTTCCGCACGGCTCCTCTGTGGGGAGTGGGTCAGCGCGTTTTCTTCCTGCACGACGGTCGCGCTACTCCAGCGAACGGGGGACTGTTGCAGGCGATCGAGGCCCACGCCAGCCAGGGCTCGGAGGCCAACGGCGTCATTGCCAATTTCAACAGCCTGAGCGAATCCCAAAAGCAGGATCTGCTGAATTTCCTGCGCTCGCTCTAAGTTCATCTTTTCGCCCGCCGCGCGGGTGCTCCATTGGAGCACCCGCGCGGCGGCCGCATACCTTCCCGCCAAGCCGCTTAATCCGGCCGCTCCTCCATCCGGAGTGGGCATACCTCTGTCTTATTTTCCGGCCAATCGTGCTAAAGTATATGTGCGCTTTCGAAGTGCCAGCCTCGCGTAAGAGTGTGTGGGGGTTCCGCGTCAATCGGCCCCCGCTCGACTTGATCCGGATCTGTAACGCTGATTTTGGCGAACGGCACGTCGCCAGGTGCCCTTACCGATTGCGCCAGCCTGGGGGACGGTCCAGGAGAGGACGAGCATGAAAAATCTGTTTGTGGGCAACATGAGCTTTCAAACCACCGAGGCTGATCTGAAGGCAATGTTCGAGCCGTTCGGTCAGGTCGCGCGCGTTCACATCGCCATGGATCGCGAGACAGGCCGGTCCCGGGGCTTTGCATTCGTGGAAATGCCCAATGACGCGGAAGCTGCGAAGGCGATGCAGGGGCTCGATGGGAAGGATGTCGGCGGGCGCAATTTGAAGGTGAACGAAGCGCGGCCCAAGGAAGCGTCGAGTGGGCCGCGCGGACCACGAGGAGGCGGTCCTGGTGGAGATCGCGGAGGCTCAGGCGGTCGCGGTGGGGACCGCGGAGGCTCGGGCGGCGGGCGAGGCAGATTTTCGAACGAAGATTACCGCGAATCCCCGCGGCAGCCGCGCGAACCGCGCTGGTAGGCAATGATGCGAAGTAATTGTGGACAGCGGCCGAGTCCGCGTCCGACTTCGATACCAAGGAGATCCTGTGACAACCACATTCCAAAAACGCCAGAAGGAAATGAAGCGGATGGAGAAGGCGCGCGCGAAGGCTGAGCGCCGCGCGCAGAAAAAGCTCGAACCGGGGTCAACCGATGAGGAAGAGCTTCAGGTATTGACTGGCCCTCGTCCTCTCGACGATGATCCGCTGGCGGAGCCGCTGCCGAACATTCTAGGGGACATTTAAGCAGACGGTCTTAGTCTGCCCCGAGCCTTCGCCGCTTTCGATCGCCGCGCAAAACAGGAAGTAATAACCTCTATTTTCGAAAATGCGGCATCACCTCGCTCGTGAAAAGTTCGAGCGAGCGAACGCTTTCTTCGTGCGTCAGATTTCCGTAGGCAAAGCGCGGGACGTAATAGTTGGCGCCCGATTCCTCAAGCTCCCGTTCGATTCTGGCTCTCACGGTGGCGGGTGTGCCGGTAATCAAGGTAGCCTCAGCCGACCGGATCACTTCCTCCAGGCTCATTGCCGTGACGTTGAATTTCTTCCAGAGATAGACCAGGCTCTCGTAGAATTTCCGCGAACCGAAGTCGCCTCGCTCCTTTGCATATCGGTCATCTTCTGCCACGTACACAAAGCGCGTGATACCAGCTCGGGGCATTTTTTTTCCGCCGCCACCGTGCGCCGCATTCCATGAGTCTTTGTAGCTTCGGATTACTTTGCCTGCTCCGGCGGCGTCGAGCAGCGTCACGATGTTCGTATATTTGGCGCGCCGCCTTTGCGGCGCTTTCCGCGCTGTTTGTTGCATACCAAATCGGGGGATGCGGCAGTTGGTACGGTTTCAATTCGATTGGCACATTGGTGAAGTCGAAGAATGTGCCGTGGAAATCCACAACGTCTCTGGTGAGCGCCGCCATCACCACTTCCATAGCTTCGCCGTACATTGCCGGGGCGTCCTGTTCGCTAACGTTGAAGAATCCCAACTCCACGCCGGAAACTCCGCGGCCCGTTCCGATCTCGAATCTTCCCTTAGTCAGGTGGTCGAGCATGCAGATTTCGGCCGCCAGCCGCAGCGGATTATAGAGAGTGGCGATCAGCACCAGCGGAGCAAAGCGGATTTGCTCCGTGATACGCGATGCAGCCGCCAGGAAAATCATAGGTGACGGCGCGAGACCCAGCGGAGTGCAGTGATGCTCCGTGATGTGAAATGTGGTGAACCCGGCCTTGTCGTAGAGCTCGAGCAGCTTAAGGCGGCTCTCGTAAGTTTTACCGATAGGCTCATCCTGCCTGTCCACATGATCTATAACTCCGAACTCGACTTTCATCGGTTGTGTCCTTCGGAACCCTGGAGAATCGCCCGCCCGGCGGGGAGCGTCTGGAGCGCAGAAACTGTACCCTTGAGGGAGACCGTTGGCAAATGGCGTGTTTAGGCGGACGCCCGTGGTTTTCACGGCATGGGCCGTCCGCAGCGGACTTGCGGCGTCCGATTGAATGCTATACTTGATTTTTAGCCGCGCCTGGCAATCATAAGGAGTACGACGATGGGGATCGAAATTCGAGAGCTCTGGCTCTGGGCAAGAAACCGGAAATTCCTCGCGTCGTTGCTCGTCGCCGTCACGCTTTGCATCGGAATCATCATCGGCAGTCTGATCTCGGGCCGCGCCATGGCCAATCGCGCGCAAGCGGCCAACGGTGCTTCGCTGCTGGCAATTCCGGATCCGGTTAGCCTCTCTGGCGCTTTTTCGAGCGTGTCGAAGAGTTTAGGTCCGGCGGTCGTCAACATTTCGACGACGCAGGTAATCGAAAAGCCCAAGGGTAGCGGCAAAATTCCGCGCGGGCAGGATCCTTCCTTTCAGGATTTCTTCGACCGATTCTTCGATTCGCCGGACAATGCGCCGGATGCGGAGCGCAGCCTGGGTTCGGGCGTCATAGTGGATAAGAAGGGTTTCATCCTCACGAATGACCACGTAATTGACCAGGCCACCAAGATTCAAGTCGCTTTGGACGGAGATTCCAGCCACTACAGCGCGCGCGTGGTGGGAGTAGACAAGGACACCGATCTCGCGGTCATCAAGATTGAAGCCGACCACGATCTGCCTGTCGCCAAGCTCGGCAATTCCGACGGAGTGCAGGTGGGCGACTGGGTGCTCGCTTTCGGCAGCCCGTTCGGCTTGAACTCCACCGTCACCGCGGGAATCATCAGCGCCAAGGATCGTTCGAACGTCGGCCACCAGTTTCAGCGTTTCATTCAGACGGACGCCGCGATCAATCCCGGCAATTCCGGCGGGCCGCTCGTGAGCCTCACCGGAGAAGTGATCGGCATCAATACCGCGATCTATACGGGAAGCCGCGGATTTGAGGGAGTCGGCTTCGCGCTGCCGTCGAACACGGCGATCACCGTTTACAACCAGCTCGTCACCGCGGGCAAAGTGGTTCGCGGTTCCATCGGCGTCACATTCCAGGAAGACAACAGCAACAATCCGGTCTTGATGCGCGAGCTTGGCGCGCCATACGGAATCGTGGTCGAAGCGGTTGAACCGGGCAGCCCGGCCGACAAAGTTGGCCTGCAGGCCGGCGACGTGATCACCAACGTAAACAGCCAGCCGGTGCATAGTGGCGCCGACCTTGTGAATCCGATCGCGCAGACTCCGATTGGCAATTCTGTCCAGGTTCGTTACGTGCGCAACAAGCAGCCGAAGGACGTTACGATCACGGTTGCCGACCGCTCGAAGATTTTCCCGCAATCGGCGCAGGACGATTCGGAGCAGCCCGATCATGGCGAGGAGCCGGGGCAGTTTGGCCTGCACGCGGAAGAGTTGACACCTGATCTCGCGCACAAACTTGGCATGGGAACCCTTCAGGGCGTGGTGGTGACCGAAGTTGAGCCCGCGACCTTTGCGGAGGACGTCGGCTTCGCGCGCGGCGACGTGATCATCGAAGTCAACCACGCGCCGATCAAGTCGCTCGCGGACTACCGCGCGCAGATGGGGAAGCTGCAGCCGGGCGCGGACGTCCTGTTCAGAATCGCGCGCCGGTCTGATGCGGATCGCGTGCTGACACTGTTCCTAGCTGGCTCCATTCCGGCGGCGCGCTGAGGGAAAGCCTTGCGACGGGTCAAACCAGCCGGCGCTGCAACCGATCTTTTGAGTAAGGTCCCGCAGGTTACGCTGGCGTTCTGGGTCATCAAGATTCTGGCGACAACCGTCGGCGAAACCGGCGGCGACGCGCTCTCGATGACTTTGAATCTCGGGTATGCCGTCAGCAGCCTGATTTTTCTCGGTTTCTTCTGCGTCACTCTCGCCGCTCAGATCACGTCCAAGCGATATCACCCGGTTTTCTACTGGGCCGTCGTGGTGGCCACCACAACCGTCGGCACCACGACGTCCGACTACCTGGATCGCACGATCGGGCTGGGCTATGTAAAGTCGTCCGCCATGCTTTTGTGCGCGGTGATCGCGGTGCTGATCTGCTGGCATTTTGCAACCGGCGCGATCGCTGTTGACCGCATTACCACTCGCAAGAACGAAATTTTCTACTGGGTTACGATTTTGATATCGAACACGCTTGGCACGGCCCTGGGCGATTTCACCGCGACAACCACTGGGCTCGGTTTCGAGCGCGGTGCGCTGGTGTTCGCCGGATTGATCGCGTTTGTGGCTGCTCTGTATTTCTTCACCAATCTCCCGGAAAGCGTGTTGTTCTGGGCAGCGTATGTCTTAACGCGTCCCCTTGGTGAGACGCTTGGCGACACCCTAACCAAGCCGCTCGCCGACGGCGGACTTGACCTTGGCAGGATCACGTCTTCGCTTGTGATTGCGGCCACAATGGTCGCGCTCATCGCTCTCACTTCACGACGCCGTCAGGCCCAAGCCGCGTGATTCTGCTCGTCGTTGACCCGCCCACGGCGCCAAACTAAATGGACGAATCCAGCATTTACGGAATTATCGGCGAGGAAGGCTTCACGCGCCTCGTGGCTGCATTTTATCGCCAGGTCCCGGCGGACGACATTCTCGGCCGCATGTATCCTGCGGAAGATCTTGCTGGGGCCGAGCAGCGCCTTCGGGATTTCCTGATCTACCGATTCGGAGGTCCGCAGCGATATATCGAAGAGCGGGGGCACCCTCGCCTGCGCGGCCGGCACATGCCGTTTCACATTAATCAAACCGCGCGCGACCGCTGGATGCAGCTGATGGATAAGGCGTTCACCGATGCCGCGCTGCCGATTGAAGTCGAGCAATTTCTTCGCGCGTTCTTCGAGCAGATGTCCACATTCATGATTAATCACGATAGTCCCGTAGATCGGACCTGAAACGCGCCAAATTGGGTCAGTTAGAAAAACCAATCGTAGCCAGCAGGCACCGGTCCCGTTACCGCGTTCATCATACGGCGGCCGACCACTCCGTTGTTCACGGAACCTCCCTTCAATGCGCACATTCCAGATATATGATTGGCGCAGCATTCTGTATGATGTGCGGCGGCTGGAATGCACCTGACGACAATCGCAAAAAGGAGGGGAACTAAGATGCGGAAAGCGACAGGTATTTTGTTGTGCGGTCTTGCGGTTCTGTTCCTGGCGGCCACAGTTTCGCCGCGTTCAACGAAGAGCAGCTACGGCGAGGATCGCGCGCAGATCGAAAATCTTCAGGCCCGCTATATGTTCGCCCTGGATTTTAGAGACGCCGATACCTATGCATCCACGTTTACCGAGGATGGCGTGCTCGACTATGGCCCCGTCGTAAAGGGTCGCGACGCGATCCGAAAAATGATTCAGGGCATGGCGAAAAGTGACTCGGACCGCGCGGCGAAAGATACGTCCGGACTGCGCCCTGCCGCCGGGCGTCACAACATTTCGAATATCGTAATCAAAATCGACGGTGACAAGGCGGTCGGGCGAGCCTACTGGTTTCATTATTCGACCAACAATCCCACTCGAACTGCTCAGCTCGATTCGTTCGGTAACTACGAAGATGAACTGGTTAAAGTGAACGGCCAGTGGCTCTTCAGCAAGCGTAAGATTTACAACGAGCTGGTTGCCGACTGGGTTTACAAAGGCCCGAATCCGGCCTGGTAGCGCCGCGGCCTGCCCAAGTCTGCACCGGGATGACAGTTTCTGGATGACGGTATTGTCACGAATCTCCGACACGTGCGATACTGCGGCTCCCCCGCAGGCAGGCGCGTAATAGGGAGGTTTAGCGATGCGAATTCCGGCACGATTCTCGATACTTCTAGCAGCAACCGCCGCGTTGGGTGTTGGCCTTGCTGCTCCCGCGGCGGCTTTTGCGGGGGGCGGTCCTGCCAAGCCGGCTGCCTCGCCGAAGCCTGACAGTCAGAAAAAAGTCTGGACGAACGACGATGTCGTCCGGCTCAATCCGGAGTTCGTGGTCAGCGACAGTCGTGCAACGACGGCGTCCGCCGCGTCGCTGCCTATTATCGTTGTGCAACCGCTGGTATCGGCGCCTCGCCGAGCCGTCGCGCGCGCGCCGCTGGACCCGGAGCAATATCCGCAGTGGTACGCGCAGAAGATGACAGTGCTCGAAGCTGAGCTCGCCGCCATTAGTTCCCGTGAAGACGAATTGCGCCAGTTCCGCGCCACGAGCACCGGATTGCCAATGGGGCTGGTGCTGAACGCCCCCGTTGAAGGCATCACCACCGACAATCTGATTGCACAGCTCGAGGGCAGCCGGCAAGAGATCGAGCAACAGATTGACGCTCTTGGCGATGTTGCCCGCCAGAACGGTTTGCCGCCGGGAATTCTGGCGGTCGGCATAGCGCAGATCGCGAGCGCCCCATCTGTCGAGGAGCAAAGAGCCCAGGTTGCCCGTCAGGCTCGGGACGCCTCGGAGCAGCTGGCGCAAGTGCAGGGCATTGTCGCCGGTATGCAGGATGAGGCGTCAGCGCAGAACATATCGCTGCAACAGCCGACGCCGGGCGAAGGCGGCAACTTGACCACCGATCTTCTCGACCGTCTCGATAACCGCGCGAACGCGCTGCAGAGCGAGATTGGCAACGCGGAAGACGCAGCGCGGAGCATTGGCGTTTCTCCCGGCGATCTGCGCTAATTCGCCGTCCGACACATCATTGATTGCCGTTACCTGATAGGTCCTTCGTCGAACTCTGTGGCTTGAGTCGCTCGGGCAAGTTGCCATAATTGAGCTAGGGCAGGCGCGTGGGGGCAGCAAAACCCCGCTCGCAGGCGTCCAATAAGGGGGATAAATCGGTGAGACGGTTTCCGATCATCGGGTCTATGGCGCTCGCATGCGCGCTTTTCGTAGCTGCTGCCGCGGCGCAGACCTCACCTCGGACGAGTACCAAGCCGACCCCCTCCAAACCCGCAACCCACAAGAAAAAGCATCGCTCCTCCAAGCGTGAGCCGTCGCAGAAGGCGCCAACCGCCGACCGCATCACCGAAATTCAGTCCGCGCTCGCGCGTGGCGGCTACTATCAGGGCAACCCGAACGGTAAGTGGGATTCGAACACCATCGCCGCCGTGCAGAAGTTTCAGTCAGCCAATGGCATAGAGGCCGACGGCAAGTTGGACGCCCCGACGCTGCAGAAACTCGGGCTCGGCTCGGGTATCGCCGGTGTCTCGGCGCCCAAGCCCGCCGCCCAGCCGGGCTTTGCTCCACGACGCCTTCGAGCCAGACTTCAGTGGCTCCGGCTGGCGGGCAGATCGCATCGGCCGGTACGTCCTCAGACGTTTCCAGTTCGGCGCCTAAGCCGCCGCAGCACTAGTTAGTTCGAACCGGAACTACGGTCCGAATCGTCGCGATGGCCAAAAGCAAGAAGGACCAAGCTTTGCAAGAGGCAGCCAAGGAAGTCGCGCAGCTCATGGCCGCATCGCTTTCTCGATTCTCGTCGGAGGAACAGCAACGGCGATTGAGCGCGATTCACCGCGTTGCGCTTACTGTTTCTCTGCGTTCTCTGCGCCTCTGCGGTAAGTCCTAGTTTTTCCTCTCTGGCCAGCTGTCGATTAAGCCCACTCGCTCGTTCAAACGGCCCCAGTGCCTAATAACAGCGCGATTTGACGCCAGCGCCTGGTGATTGTTACTCTGAAACTTAGCTGTCTCCGCATCATCGAATCGCAATGCGATAGCTACAGGCGCCGCACGCTCACTAGGACCGCTGGGAGGACCTACGATGGCCACTGCATCTGCTCCGAAAATCTTCAAGAATTTCATCAATGGCGAATGGGTCGAAGCCCGCGGCGGCAAGGTTATTGAGGACCGCAATCCGGCGAATACCGATGAGCTCGTCGGGATGTTTCCGGCTTCAGCGACCAGAGGACGTCAATCTGGCCGTCGAGGCGGCCAAGGCTGCGTACAAGAAATGGCGGCTTGACGCCCGCGCCGAAGCGCGCAGAAATTCTTTTTCGCGCCGCCGAAATTCTGGTCGCGCGCAAAGAAGATTACGCCCGCGATATGACGCGCGAGATGGGCAAGGTTCTCGCCGAAACGCGCGGCGACGTGCAGGAAGCCATTGACATGACCTATCTGATGGCCGGCGAAGGGCGCCGCCAGTTCGGCCATACGACCCCTTCGGAGCTGCCCAACAAATTCGCGATGGCGGTGCGATCACCCATCGGAGTGGCGGGCATGATCACGCCGTGGAATTTTCCGATGGCGATTCCGTCGTGGAAGGCGATGCCGGCGCTGATCTGCGGCAATACGGTGGTGCTCAAGCCTGCCGAGGACACGCCGCTTTCCACCTACAATCTCACGCAGGTTCTCGCGGAAGCGGGTCTTCCGCCGGGCGTGCTGAACGTGGTGTTCGGCGACGGCCCGGATGCGGGCGCGCCGATTCTCAATCATGCCGACGTCGGTCTCGTCAGCTTCACCGGTTCCACGGAAGTGGGACGCATCGTGAGCGAGGCTTGCGCGCCGACGTTCAAGAAGTGCCATCTGGAAATGGGCGGCAAGAACATCATCATCGTGATGGACGACGCCAACCTCGATCTCGCGATCGAAGGCGCGGTCTGGGGCGGCTTTGGCACCAGCGGGCAGCGCTGCACGGCTGCGAGCCGCGTCGCGGTGCAGAAGGGCGTATACCGCAAGTTCGTCGAGAAATTTGTCGCGCGCGTGAAAGCGCTGAAGGTCGGCGACGGACTCGATGCGGCGACGCATATGGGGCCGTGCATCAACGAGCAGCAGCTGCAGACGGTGATGAAGTACGTCGAGATCGGCAGAGACGAAGGCGCGAAGCTCGCCGCGGGCGGACATCGGCTCG
Source organism: uncultured Acidobacteriota bacterium (assembly GCA_963701865.1). Taxonomy (GTDB): domain Bacteria; phylum Acidobacteriota; class Terriglobia; order Acidiferrales; family UBA7541; genus Palsa-295. The sequence goes on along the minus strand of CAVPBO010000001.1, from coordinate 1,519,698 downwards.
AAACCGGCGCGCATGCGCGCGGCTGGTTCCACGAACCGACGGTCTTTGCGGATTGCGATCCGAAGATGCGCATTTGCCAGGAAGAAATTTTCGGGCCGGTGGTTTCGCGTGATTCCGTTCGATACGTTTGACGATGCGATTTCGATCGCCAACGACGTGAAGTACGGCCTTTCGGCGGCGATCTATACGCGCAACGTGAACCAGGCGTTCCGCGCCCAGCGCGATCTGGAAACCGGCATCGTCTACGTGAACGCGCCGACGATCGGCGCGGAAACGCATCTGCCGTTCGGCGGCACGAAGAATACGGGCAACGGCCATCGCGAAGCCGGGCTCGCCGCGCTCGATTTCTACTCCGAGTGGAAGACGGTGTACGTCGACTATTCCGACCGCCTGCAGCGCGCGCAGATCGACAATTAGCGCGCGGCGACGCATCTCGCAGTAGCGCGTCAAGCTGGTTAGTTAGAGGTAGAAAATAATGTGGAAGCAGGGATCTATCGCCGTTTACTACGAACATCCTGTTTGGTTTGAACGGGTGTTTGCCGAGATGGACCGGCGGAAGACTCCTTACCTCAAGATAAATGCCGCGCATCACCATTACGATCCCTCGGCCAATGGGCATGAAGAGTTCTCCCTGGTTTTCAATCGCATGAGTCCTTCCGCCTGGAATCGCGGCCGGGCCGACAATATTTTCTACACCTTGAATTATCTTTCGCATTTGGAGCAGCAAGGCACTCGCGTCGTAAATGGGAGTCAGGCCTTCCGGTACGAAATTTCGAAAGCGCTCCAGCTCTCTCTTCTGCAGAGTCTCGGTTTGCCCTACCCGCGTTCGCGCGTGATTCATCACTCGAGCGAAGCTCCCGCAGCGGCCTCCGGATTTCGCTTTCCGGTGGTCGTGAAACCAAATATTGGCGGAAGCGGCGCGGGTATCGTGCGCTTCGACAGCGCGGCACAGCTCGAAGGCGCGGCCGCCAAAGGTATCAGCCTGGGCCTTGACGGCACCGCACTCGTGCAGGAATTTATTCCCGCCAAGGATGGACACATCGTTCGAGTAGAGACGATTGGCTACAAATATCTCTACGCCATCAAGGTGTTCACTTCCGGTGAAACATTTGATTTGTGCCCGGCGGACATTTGCAAGACATCCGAAGGCGTCGAGCTGAATACTTCTTGCGTAATCGAGGGTCCCAAGAGCGGCCTTCGAGTGGAAGCCTACCAACCACCGGCGCAAGTGATTGCCGATGTGGAACGCATTTTCGCGGCCACCAAGATCGAAGTAGGCGGCGTGGAATACATCACCGACGCCCGCGATGGCCAGCTCTGTTATTACGACATCAACGCGCTCTCGAACTTTGTGGCCGACGGTCCCACGCTGCTGGGTTTCGATCCGTTTGTCCGTCTCGTCGACTACCTGGAACGGGAGGCGTCGTGATGCACTACGGCTACTGGATGCCGGTGTTCGGCGGATGGCTGCGCAATGTGGAAGACGAAAAAATGGAGGCAAGTTGGGAATATGTGAGCCGCCTCGCGCGCCGCAGCGAACAAATCGGATTTGACCTTACGCTGATCGCGGAATTGAACCTGAACGACATCAAGGGACCCGAGGCTCCTTCCCTGGACGCATGGTCAACGGCGGCGGCTCTCGCGGCCGTCACCCAATCGCTGGAGCTTATGGTCGCGGTGAGACCGACATTTCATTCCCCGGCGTTATTGGCGAAACAAGCAGCCAATATCGATCGCATCAGCGGAGGAAGACTGTCGCTGAACGTCGTTTCGTCCTGGTGGGCGGATGAAGCGAAGCAGTACGGAGTCCATTTCGAGCAGCACGACGACCGCTACGGCGCGCACTGCGGAATGGCTGGAAGTCGTAAATGGTGTTTGGACTCAGGACCGCTTTTCGTTTTTCGGTAAGCACTATCGCGTGGAGAACACGGCTCTGGCGCCAAAGCCGCTGTCGAAGCCGAGGCCACCGATTTATGCCGGGGGCGAGTCCGAGACCGCCAAAAATCTCATCGCGCGGACGTGCGATGCATACGTGATGCACGGAGATCCGCCGGACACGATTCGCTTGAAGATTGCCGACATGTCGGAACGCCGCCGTCTGCTGAACCTGCCGCCCCTTCAATTTGGAGTCGCCGCTTATGCGATCGTGCGCGATACCACCGAGGAAGCGAATGCGGAGCTGCGGCGAATCACTGACGTGAAGCAGAACGCGGCAGGATTCCAGAATTATCAGCAGTGGCTCTCAGGCACTCAGCTGGAGCAGAGAGTGTCGCTCGAGGAGTACTCAGTTTCCAATCGCGGCCTTCGATCGGGCCTCGTCGGCACGCCGGAACACGTGAAAGCTCAGATCGCCGAGTTCGAACGAGCCGGAGTGGACCTTCTGCTGCTGCAGTTCAGCCCGCAATTCGAGGAAATGGAGCGGTTCTCCGAGCTCGTCATTCAAGGCCGTCCCGGTCAAGCGACCCCCGGTCGGTCGGAGCCCGCTGGCGCATACCGAGCGTCAACTGGACAGATCTAGTATTCGGAAAGCCTTAGCCAGCAACCCACGCAGATTGATTAATCCTGGTTCACGTTGACGTACTCCCATCATTGACAGTTCATCGTCGCGAACGCAGAATATCGGTGCGGTGGGTGGCGGGCAGAGAATTCTCTCCCAGGTGCGGCTTTCCAATCGCAATTTCATCCGTCTGAAAGACCTGTGTGCGCAGTAATTCCATTGGGCGAGGATATCTCCGATGATTCGACACTTTCGGTTTGCTATTGCGGCCATCTTTCTGACGGCGTTCCCGGCGCTTCTGGCCGCGCAGGCCCTGAGTTCCAACGGCGCCAAGAATGCTAACGTCGCCGCAGTCGGCGGCTGTACCAGTTTCAGTGTCAGCGACGGCGGCTCTGCTGCTGCGACGCCGAGCGATACGACACAACCGGTTCACGGTTTCAATCTCGCGAATCTCGATCGCTCCGCGACACCTTGCAACGATTTCTATCAATTCTCCTCCGGCGGCTGGATGAAAAATAATCCGATACCGGCCGACCGCTCCACATGGGCGGTCTTCAGCGCCCTCCGATCGTCGAACGAAGAAGCTCTGCACACAATCTTAGAGGCCGCCTCCAAAGACAGGTCAGCGGCGCCAGGATCGAACCGCCAGAAAATTGGTGATTTCTACGCCAGCTGCATGAATGAATCCCTGATTGAGGCCACAGGCACGAAGCCGCTCGACCCGGAATTCGAGCGCATCGCGGCGATTAAGGACACACCGAGCTTGCAAGCGGAAATTGCGCACTTGCAGCGCACGGGCATGAACGTCGCGTTTGGCTTCGGTTCGCTCCAGGACTTCAAAGACAGCAAGTCGGTGATTTTCGTGGTGGCTCAAGGCGGGCTCGGTATGCCCGACCGCCAATATTACCTCGATGACGACGACCGCTCCAAGCAGCTGCGCGCCGGTTATGTGCAGCACGTCACCAACATGTTGAAGCTACTGGGCGATGACGCTGCCACTTCCGCCGCGGAAGCCAAAGCCGTGCTGGATTTCGAGACGACCTTCGCGAAGGCCGCGACGAAGCGCGAGGATTTGCGCAACCCCGAGATGAATTACCACATGATGACGCTGGTCGAGGTCGCCGGACTCACGCCGCATTTTGCGTGGCCCGAATATTTCAAGCAAATCGGCGCTCCCAGCGTATCGCAGGTGGACGTTGCTCAGCCCGATGCTATAAAGGCCGTGGATGCAGCGCTCGCTTCGGTCTCACTCGCTGATTGGAAGACCTACCTGCGCTGGCACCTGATTCACAACGCTGCCCCGACGCTTTCCGCGAAGTTTGTTGACGAGAATTTCGATTTTTACGGGACGCAGTTGACGGGTGCGAAGGAAAATCTGCCGCGCTGGCGCCGTTGCGTCCAGCAAACCGATGGCGAACTCGGCGAAGCTCTCGGCCAATTTTACGTCCAGCAATATTTTCCGCCGGAAGCCAAAGCTCGTGCGCTCGAGCTGGTCCACAATTTGATGGCCGCGCTGCGCGAGGATCTTTCAACTCTCGATTGGATGAGCCCCGCGACGCGCCAGCAGGCCCTGCATAAGCTCGACGCCATGAACATCAAGATCGGCTACCCCGATAAATGGCGCGACTACTCTGCATTCCGTGTCGACCGCGGCCCGTATGTGGACAACGTCACTCGGGGCGATACGTTTGAACAGGCCCGCGACTTGGCGAAAATCGGCAAGCCCGTGGACCGCACCGAATGGGGGATGACGCCTCCAACCGTCAACGCGTATTACACGCCTCTGCATAACGAAATTGTTTTTCCCGCGGGGATTCTCCAGCCGCCATTCTTCGATGCCAAGGCTGACGACGCGTTCAATTACGGCAGCATCGGTTCGGTGATCGGCCACGAAATGACTCACGGCTTCGACGATCAGGGTTCGCAGTTTGACGCCGACGGCAATCTGAAAAATTGGTGGACGCCGGAAGACTTGAAGAATTTCCGCGAGCGCGGCGATTGCATCGCGAAGCAATTCGATGCTTTTGAAGTCGAGCCGGGTTTGCACGGCAACGGAAAGCTCGAGGAAGGCGAGAGCATCGCCGATCTCGGCGGGCTCGTAATCGCGTACGCCGCGTTTCAAAAGACTCTCGCCGGGAAACCGGCGCCTCCGGACGTCGACGGCTTCACCGCCGATCAGCGCTTCTTTCTCGGGTTCTCGGCGCATTGGGCGGCGAACTACCGGCCCGAGGTCGCGCGTCTCCTGGCCAAGACGGATCCGCATCCTTTGAACGCGTTTCGCGTGGATGCTGCACTTTCGAATATGCCGGTGTTTGCCAAAGCCTGGGGATGCGCGGCGGATTCGAAAATGGTTCGCCCCGAAGCGATTCGCTGCCGAATTTGGTGACCATCCGATAACCCTTCGCCCGCTCAACGCGGCCTCAGGGCAGGGGATGGTCCCCCTTCGGACGGCGCTCTGATCTTTTGCCGTCCGAAGGGTCTGCCCGTAGATCCGCGCGCCTACTCTTTCTTCTTCTTTTTCGCCAGGATGCGTTCGATCTGTTCGAAGTGGTTGATGTCGTGGCCCGAAAACATCCGCACGATCATCTCGACGCCTTCTTCGCCGCGTTCGTTGTGCAACCCGGCATGTTTCCACTGCTCCGGCGTCAGTGACTTGAACAGCGCGAGATTGGCTTCGCGCAACGCGCGATACTGCGCGAACGAATTTTTCAGCTCGCGCTTGTCGTAGTGCAGCGCCTTAACCCACTCGTCCTGATCGAATCCGATGATCGGCGTTCCCGGCTGCCCCAGGATCGCTCGGATGCGGTATCCGCCCACGAGTTCCGTGTCCGCGATGTGCGCGACGATCTCCGAAATTGACCATTTGTCAGGCGCTGGGCGCTTCCGCGCCTTTGCCGGGCTGACGCCCCTCAGCAACTTCGCGAGCCGCGCCGGTGCGGCCGCTTGCAGCTTCAGCGGATCGCGCCCCTCCATGAAACCGAACATACGCTTCCTGTACTGCTCCACAGTTTCCTGCATGGTTCTGCTCCTCCTGACGAGTTGAATGGCCAGATTGTAAGCCACGGTTGGCCCGGCCGCCACGAATGGCCCGTTGTCTCCGGCCGCTTCGCAGAGACAAATTGGCGGCTAGCGAGGTTGCTGCCGCGCGCGATATCGGCTATTTCCCATTCTGGAAACTGTACTTGCCAACCGATCCGGCCGCGTCGTCCCTGCATCGTACAATTTAAGTGTGTTTTCGGGGCATTGCGGCGTCTCGGGACGCAGTTCGCCGCCGGCCCTATGGCACTCAACTCTCAGAGGCGAAGACTGTGGCTTTGAAGACGGCGGACTCTCGTCCGGCCAAACCGGAAGATCAGGAGCTTGCCCTCAAGCTTGAGGAGCAAGCCGCGCTCGAAGCCGAGCTTGCCGATCGTGAGCTGCGTTCGGCAAACCTGCGCGCCGAACTCGCCGCTTTCGAGCGCCGCTACCTCCATTTTGTCGGTTCGCGCTATGCCGAACTCGATGAATGCAAAGCGCAAATTGCCGAGCGGCTTGTCGCCGAGCAGCCCGGCAACGAACGCGCCCAGCAAGCTGCCGCAGAGGCCCGCGCCCGTGCCGGCGAAACGAAATCCGTCGCCGGAGAGAAATCCGCGCAAGAACCCCGGTCGTTTCACGCCTCCCCCGAAATGAAAAGCCTCTATCGCGAGGTTGCTCGCCGCGTCCATCCCGACCTCACTTCGGACCGTGAGGACCGCGCCAAGCGCCAGCAATTGATGGCCGAAGCCAATCAAGCGTACGAGCTGCGGAGATCATGCACGCCTCGAAAAAATCCTGACGGCCTACGAGCACAGCCCCGAAGCGGTTGAAGGCGAAGGTCCGGGCGCGGAATTGATTCGCGTGATCCGTCGCGTCAGTCAGGCGCGCGGCAGGCTCGCAGAAATCGAAGCGGAGCTGCAGGGACTCGCTGCGTTCCGATCTGCAACAGCTCAAGGCGCGCGTGGATGAGGCCGAGAAAAGCGGCCAGGACGTGCTGAAAGACATGATCGCGAAGGTCGAAGAACAGATTGTGCTCGCGAAGCAGAGGCTTGAGAATCCTGCTCCGCCCTCCCGCTGATGGAAACCCAGGAAAAATCTCCAGCGAAGCAGATCGTGCGCGCACCCGCCCAGGCGCTGGCGGTGCGGTCGGCAGCGCTCGTCACGCGCGGTCTTCGCGATCTCGCGCGCGATTCGAACTGGCTCATCAAGAAAGTATTCACCGGCCGATCGTCGCAGCTCGTGATTTCGCCTGCCGGTGAAGTGTGCGCGCTTTCGCCGATGGTGCGGCAGGGAACCGAGCGAATCGCGCTCTACGATATCGAGCGCGGCGTTCCTACGCTCGCTCTCGTGGTTCCGGGAGAGCCGGACGTGTGTCCGCCGGGGCTTGCCCGCTGCGTTTGCGTGGTCGCCGACGGCGCGGCACCTGGTCGCGGCATGGGGCGGCTGGCTGCCGGAGCTGCACGTCTTCGATCTGCATGGCAAAGTTTTTCTCGGCGGCTTTGGCGATTTCAAGACTTTTCCGTCGTGCCTCGCGTGGTCGGACACCGGAAATTATTTCGTCGCGGCCTCGCGCGGCGGCGGGGAAGCGCGATTGCGATTGTGGCCTGCGTCGAAGCAATCGCCAGCTGCCATGCCGTTCGCTGCGGACCCGGCTGCCGAGCTTAGGCGCGCCCAGCTCGCGCGACAATTGGCTGGCGGCTCAAACAATCGAGGCTCAAACCGCGGACGGAGCCCCAGGCGATGAAGGCGCTTTCTCCGGTTTCGGCCGCACTGCATTCAGCCCGGACGAAGCGCACACTAGCGAGCGTCGTTGAAATAGAAGGCGAGTGGGCGGACGATTCGATCGTTCTTCTGGACGTACCTACGCTGCGTCGACAGCAGGTGATTCCCGTGCAGGGACACGTCACCGATATCGCGTGGACGCCGGACAGCCGCCACCTGATCTATTGCTCCGCCGGCCAGGCGTATCACCTTGCGGCGGGAGCCGTCGCGCCGGATATTGAGCAACTCCGCGTTTTAGGGGGTCGGAGCGGAACTTGCCCCGAGCAAAGCCGAGGGGGCCCCGACATGACAGCCGCGTCCCAATCAGGGGTTTTAACCCCTGAGGCATCGGCTTTGACCTCGCCCTCAACCCCGGAAGCCGCGTCGCTGCCGTTTGGCGCCGAACTCTGCGCCTGCCATCCGCAATTGCCGCTGTGCCTTTGCTTCAGTTCGTGGCTGAAAAATTCCGCAAAAGGCCGCTTGTTCCTCGTGGATTTAAATCGAATGGTGGTCTTCGACGAGTACGCTGCCGAAGGCGTGGTCAACGTTCGCTGGTCGCTCGACGGCTCCAAAGCCTACGCCGTCACCGCCGACGGCCTCGCCTACATCTACGACCCTCCGCTGCTATAGCGTCACGCGAAAGGCTGGCCGATCATTTTCTCGGTCCATTGCCAGATTTCGGCGGACACTTTTGGATCCCGCGAGAGCGGGCTGGATTTGGCTATCTTCGACTTGACGAAGTATTTTCCGGACACCTGAGCGATGTCCGGGGAAGTCGCCGCGTAGAGTGTGCACTCGGCGCCCCGCTTTGAGTCGAGCATGAAGGGTCTCATCAGCGCCACAATCACTCTGAAAGCGCCGCGCGAACCGTTGAAGATATTCGTGGCCACCACCCCCGGATGCAGGCAGTTGCACGTTACGCCCGTTCCCTCCAGCCTCTGCGCCAGCGCGAACGTAAACGCGTTCATCAGCAGTTTCGACTGGCCATACATCGCAACCCGCCCATGATCCCCGCTCGAGACTGCACGTCGGCTCATCTCGAGCTGTTTCGCGCTTCCATGCGCCTCGGACGAAACATTGACGATCCGCGAGGGCGCGCTGGCTTTCAGCAGATCGAGCACCAGAAAAGTCAGCAGCGCCGCACCCAGATGATTTGTCGCCAGCGTCATTTCGATGCCGTCGGCCGAAAGTTGTCCCGCTCCGCGCGCCCCCGCCCGCATTGTTGATCAGCACGTCGAGCCGCGCATACTTCTCGTGAATCTGTTTTGCCAAGCTCGCGCACGGACGCCTGGCTCGACATGTCCGCGATCAGCAGGTCCACCTGAGAGTTTCCCGACTCGCGGCGAACGTCCTCGAGCGCCGCTTTGCCTTTTTCGGCGCTTCGGGAAACCATCACCACGCGCGCACCCATTTGCGCGAGGCCGAGCGCGGTCTCTTTTCCGATCCCGCTGTTCGCTCCCGTCACGACGCATATCTTCCCGTTCATGTTCGCGCGTTCGCTCATCTCATCCCTCGCCCTCAATGCCTGCCTCCCGCAAATTCCACAGGCGCAATTCCAGCTTGCTTTTCGCTCGGCATGTTAGCGTGATTTTCGTAATGAAGGAATGTGACGATGCAACGAGCAATTGTGGCGAGCAGGCAGCCGTACCATGCGGCATTTCGCGATGCCCACACAAGTCTACGGCCGACGGAAGCCAAGGCGCTCTCTCTTGGCTGGACTCTTCAGCCGCCTTCGGCATGTCCTCGACCGAACGCGTGTGCCGATGACCAGAATATGCGGGGTACCGCCGACGTCGAACACGGCCGCTCCTGCCGTCGCCGCGGTGCCGCGGAATCACGTCACAATTACTCGACACACGTGTCGAGTAAATTTGTCCGTAACCTGCTGAAAACAAAGAAAAGTGTACACAATTACTCGACACAAAAACGAGGGGTGCGCGGATCGCGGAAAACGCTATGCCAGAGGCAGATTTGCTTCGGCGTTCAGCGTCGAATCGGCGCGCTCGCCGGCGACGAATCGCGCGTATCCCGCCGCGGCGATCATGGCGGCGTTGTCGGTCGAAAGCGCGCGGCTCGGGAAATAGACTTCGATTCCTCGGCGCGCGCCTTCCGCTTCGAACGCGCGGCGCAGCTCGCTATTGGCCGCCACGCCGCCGGAAACGAGAATCGTGCGTGCGGCATGTTTTTCGGCCGCGGCGAGTGTGCGCGAGAGCAGGTTATCCACCACGGCGCGCTGGAAGCTTGCGATCAGATCGAGCGTCGCGGCGCTCGAAAGCGCGCGCAAGTGCGTCCGCGCTGCGTTCGCCGCGCGCCAGCGCCTGCCGTCGCGCTTCGATTTCCGGCTCGAGCTGCGGATTGCGGCGCAGGTGATACAGCACCGCGGTCTTGATTCCGCTGAAGCTGAAATCGAACACATTTCCGCTCATCTTCGGCTCGTTGAAGCGGACCGCTTGCGCGTTGCCGTGCGCCGCGAGCCGGTCAATGATCGGACCGCCGGGATAGCCGAGCGCGAGCATCCGCGCGACTTTGTCGTAGGCTTCGCCCGCGGCGTCGTCGCGCGTGCCGCCGATTCGCGCATAGGAAAATTGCTCGCTGCCATTCACGCGCTCGCGCTTCACGTCGATAGATGAATCGTGTGGCCGCCGGAAACGATCAGGCAGACGGCGGGAAGCTTCGGCTCGCGCCCCGCCGCATGCGCCTCCAGAAACACGGCGTGAACGTGGCCTTCCAGATGATTCACGCCGATCAGCGGCTTCCCGAGCGCCATGCGCCAGCACCTTGCCGTAGGTCACGCCGACCAGCAGCGCGCCGACCAGGCCCGGGTCCGTGCGTCACGGCCACCGCGTCCACATCCTGCAGCGACACGTGCGCTTGCTCGACGGCCTCGCGCACCACGGGAACGATTTGCCGGAGATGCTCGCGCGAGGCGAGCTCCGGCACCACGCCGCCGTACTTGCGGTGAATCTCCGTCTGCGACGCGACCACGCTCGAAAGAATTCGCCGGCCACCGGCCACGATCGCCGCGGCCGTCTCGTCGCAGGAAGATTCAATACCCAGTATCAAAGACTCGTCCGTGTGTTCGTTTGCGATCACAACAACGCCTCAATCTTGCGGGTGACTGAAAATCGCTATGTTAGCATAGGCAGGAAGGCTCGCCTCGTGCTCGGCCGGCCATTCCAAAAACAAACATGACGACCGACAAACCAAGAAAGTGCGCAAGGCCGTCCTGCCCGTAGCTGGGCTGGGAACGCGATTTCTGCCCGCAACGAAGGCGATCCCCAAGGAAATGCTGACGGTGGTGGACAAGCCGCTGATCCAGTATGCGGTCGAGGAATGCATCGCGTCGGGGATCGAGCACATTATCTTCGTTACCGGGCGGCACAAGAGCGCCATCGAAGATCATTTCGATTTTTCGCCGGAGCTGGAAAACTTTCTCGACGCAGCGCGGAAAGACCGGAGTTTGCGAAGCTGGTCCACGACATCGGCAACGGCGTTCAATTCAGCTACACGCGGCAGAGCGAAGCGCTCGGACTCGGCCACGCCGTTCTCTGCGCGGCCGAGCTTGTGGGCGACGAGCCGTTTGCGGTGTTGCTGGGCGACGTGATCATGGAAAGCGCCGTTCCCGCGACGCGCGAACTGGTGGAGATATACGAGGCGACCGGATCGGGCGCGATTCACGTGGAGCGCGTGCCGCGCGAGCGCGTCCATCTTTACGGAATCGTGGACGCGAAGCCTGGAAAAGAATTCGCGCTGGGGCGACAAGCTTCTGGCGCGTGAAGAATCTGGTGGAAAAGCCGAGCGCCGAAAAGGCGCCTTCGAATCTTGGCGTCACCGGACGCTACGTGCTGCCGCCGGAAATCTTCGGCCACCTCGCCAAAACGAAACCGGGCACGGGCGGCGAAATCCAGCTGACCGACGGCCTCTGCCGACTCGCGGAAGATAACAAGATGCTCGCCTGTGTGTACGACGGAAAAGTGCACGACGCGGGAGACAAACTGGGATTCCTCCAGGCCACCGTCAATTTTGGACTGAAGGATCCGAAGCTCGGAAAGGATTTCCGCGCCTACCTGAAGGGACTGAAGCTCTAGGGATTACTTCTTTTTGCGATTCGCGGCGCCCTTATTGGAATTGTCGGAGGCCGCGGGTTTCGATTCGGATTTTGAATCCGACTTCGATTCGGTGGCTTTGTCGGACGATTTCTCCGATGATTTTTCCGAAGATTTGTCTCCCGTCTTTGCCCTGCGCGGATTCGCCGGAACCTTCACTCGCAGCGGGCGCAGCGGAACTCTTTCCGCCATAATCGGTGACGTACCATCCCGAACCCTTGAACTGAATCGCCGGCGCGGAGGCCATGCGCGGCGCGCGCGATCCGCATTTCGGACACTTCTTCGTTTCCGACGCATTGACGCTTTCGATCTTCTCGAAGCGATGGCCGCACTTCACGCACTTGTATTCGTACAACGGCAACGGAATGCTCCTCTCGAATCTACATTCAGTGTGAACGCCGAATCAGGCTGGCGTAACCCGCCGAAGCACCGGGATCTTCGCCTCGCGCAGCACGTGCTCGACCACGGTCTCGCGCAGGCGCGAGGCGTCGTAATCGAAGTGCAGGTGATTGGTCTTTTCGTCGAAGCGAAATCGCTGCAGCCCGTAGGTATTCGCGAACTGGCCGAGCGCCCGGAACTGTTCGGCCTTGAGCGGGTTCTGCAATTCGTACGTCACGGTCATGAATGTCATGCCCGCAGTATAGCATCGGCGTCGCGCGGGATTCACGCACGGAGCGGTGGACGTTTACAGTTTGAGAGCGCGGAGACGCAGGGCATTGCCAATCACTGAGACAGAACTGAACGTCATTGCGGCGCTGGCGATGATTGGGCTGAGCAGCCAGCCGGCAAACGGGTAGAGAACTCCTGCTGCAATCGGAATGCCCAAGGAATTGTAGAGAAACGCAAACATGAGATTTTGACGGATGTTGCGCATCGTGGCTCGGCTGAGCGTGCGCGCCCGCGCGATGCCGCGAAGGTCGCCCGCGAGCAGCGTGATACCTGCGCTTTGAATGGCGACGTCCGTTCCGGTGCCCATGGCGATGCCGACATCGGCTTGCGCGAGCGCGGGTGCGTCGTTCACTCCGTCGCCTGCCATTGCGACGATGTGGCCTTCGCTTTGCAGACGTTTGATCGCTGCACCCTTTTGATCGGGCAGCACTCCGGCGATCACTTCGTCGATTCCCAGCGCGCGAGCAACAGAGTCCGCGGTCGCGCGGCTATCTCCCGTCAACATAACGATGCGAACGTTTTCCCTGTGGAGACGTTCGATGGCTTCGCGCGCAGTGGATTTTACAGGATCGGATACGCCGATAATTCCGGAGGTCGTCCCGGCGATGGCGACAAACATCACGGTTTGTCCCTCGGCTTCCATGGATTTCGCGCGCTCGTCGAGATTTAGGAGCGGAATGTTTAACTCGGCGAAGAGCGCACGATTTCCCAGCGCCGCTTTCTGTCCCGCTGCTGTGCCGGTGATGCCTTTGCCCGTGCGCGACTGGAAGTCGGCGACGTCTCCGGGCGGAATGGAGCGCTCCTTCGCTGCCGCAAGAATCGCTGCTGCTAGTGGATGTTCGCTGGCACGTTCGAGCGTCGCGGCAACGCGAAGCACCTGCGCGTCGTCGTAGCCCGGCGCTGCAATCACGGACGTGACGCGCGGGCGACCTTCGGTAAGCGTGCCGGTTTTGTCCACAACCAGCGTGTCAACTTTCTCGAGGATTTCAAGCGCCTCGGCGTTCTTGATCAGGACGCCGGCGAGCGCGCCCCGTCCCGTGCCGACCATGATCGCCATGGGCGTCGCAAGTCCAAGGGCGCAAGGGCAAGCGATGATGAGCACGGCGACGGCGTTGAGCAGACCGTGCGCCATTCTCGGGGCAGGTCCGAAAATCGACCAGATGATGAAGGTGAGCACGGCGACTAGCACGACGGCAGGAACGAAATAGGCAGACACACGATCGGCGAGCCGCTGTATCGGCGCGCGGCTGCGCTGCGCCTCGGCAACCATTCGAACGATTTGCGCGAGAAGAGTTTCGCTGCCCACGCGCTCCGCACGCATCACGAATGTTCCCGTGCCGTTGACCGTTCCGCCCGTCACGCGAGCCCCGGCGATTTTTTCTACGGGGATCGGCTCTCCGGTGACGAGCGATTCGTCCACGGAGCTTGATCCATCGGTCACAGTGCCATCCACGGGCACTTTTTCGCCGGGACGCACGCGAAGCAAGTCGCCCGGCGCGATGTGTTCCACGGGCACGTCAATTTCGGTGCCGTCCGCACGGACCAGACGCGCGGACTTCGGCGACAATTTCAGGAGCGAGCGAATCGCAGCGGACGTATGGCTTCGCGCTCGGAGCTCGAGCACCTGCCCGAGCAGGACCAGCGCCGTGATCATCGCGGCTGCCTCGAAATAGACGGGGACGCTGCCGTCCGCGGTGCGGAACGACGCAGGGAATAGGCCGGGCCAGAGAACCGCGATCAGTGCTGTAGATATACGCCGTGCCGGTGCCGAGGGCGATCAGCGTAAACATGTTCAAACTGCGATTGACGAGCGACGCCCATCCGCGTTCGAAGAATGGCCATCCGGCCCAGAGGACAACCGGGGTCGCGAGAACGAACTGAATCCATCCGATCGCGTGCATCGACAACACTTGTTGCACGGGCTCGCCCGGAATCATGTCGGACATGCCAAGCGCGAGGGTCGGGAATTGCGAGCGCTACGCTGACCCAAAATCGCCGGGTCATCGAAACGAGCTCGGGGTTCTCTCCATCTTCTGCCGCCGCGGTGCGCGGCTCGAGAGCCATGCCGCAGATCGGGCACGAGCCGGGTCCTGGCCGCACGATTTGAGGATGCATCGGGCAGGTGTACTCAACGGAGTCCGCCGTATGGCTGGGAACGGGCCTGATGTCGTCGAACTGAACAAGATCAGCTTGTCGAGCTGGCTGGGCTAGTTGCGGAGCGGCGAGATATTTCTCGGGGTCCGTGCCGAACTTCCCGGCGCATCCGGCGGAGCAGAAGAAGTAGGTCTTCCCGGCGTGGTCGATCGTTGCCGCGGCGTGGTCCGGGTCCACCATCATCCCGCAGACTGGATCGCGTTCCATGAGCGTCTATTATCGCCTGCATGTCAAAGGATCGGCCAATCAGCGAGACAGAGATTAGAAAAGCGAAAAGACTTACCACAGAGGGCACGGAGAGGCACAGAGAACACAGAGAACACAGAGAAAACTAAAAGACTCGCCGAAACTTCGCCAAAACCGCTGAGCGCGAGGAGGCGCAGAGGGCGCAGAGAAAGTCGAGAGAATACCTGAAAGCGATGACGAGTGGTTTGGGCGGCGCCAAGTTCGTTTGCCGGGCATAGCATTCTATGCCCCTACAAAACCGTTGGTCGTGGTGGGCGGGACGCCAAGCACGTTTGCCGGGCACGGCATGCCGTGCCCCTACGAAGGCAACACTGCGGAATCATCTGCGGGGAACATTTCCGGCAGGGCTTACGTATCACATTCTGGAACGTCGAACATTGGCAGACGGGGGCGTCCGTGGAATCGAATGGCGGTAACGGCAAGAACGGCCGGAAAAAGCGAAAGCGCTGGATTGTTTTAGGAAGCGTCACGGTGGCGCTGGTTGCGGTGATTGGGATCGCGACGGCCGCGCTGCGGCCAACGCACACGATCGAACCCGACAAACTGGCAGCGGCGGAGCGCGGCGACATTGCGCGGTCCGTGGTCGCCACAGGAAAGATCGAGCCGCTCACAAAAGTGGAAGTGAAATCGAAGGCCAGCGGAATCGTCGAAAAAATCTATTTGGACGCCGGCGACAAAGTGAAGACGGGGCAGGTGCTCGCTGATCTGGACAAAGAGCAATTGCAGGCCAGCGTGGCGGAATCGCGGGCGAATCTGGAAGCGGCACAGGCCGCGCAGTTGGCTGCCGAAGCCTCTTACGAAAAAAACATGGTGGACGCCGAGGGCCCCGACGTGCCGTTCCTGAAAAACGATGTGGACCGCGCGCACGATCTCTACAAGCAGGGGCTGATCGCGCTCAACGTGATGCAGGATGCGGAAAAAAACTATCAGCTCGGATTGAATCGGCAATCGTCCGCGGTGCGCGCCGCCCAGATGAGCAAGGCGCAGGTGGCACAATCGAAAGCGCAAGTGGCGCAGGCGAAGGCAGCGCTCGATAACGCCGAGGAAAATCTCCGGTACTCGACGATCACGAGCCCGATGAATGGAGTGGTGCTTTCGAAGGATGTCGAAGTGGGCGATGCGGTCAGTTCGATTCTGGTGCTCGGGTCGCAGGCAACGCTGGTGATGACGCTTGGCGACACGAGCGAAGTGTATGTACTGGGCAAGGTGGACGAGGCAGACGTGGGCAAAGTGTATCTGGGGCAGGACGCGAGAATCGTGGTCGAGTCGTTCAAGGACAGGAAATTTGAAGGAAGAGTGACCAAGATCGCGCCGCTGGGTCAGGAAAAAGACAACGTGACCACGTTTGAGGTGCGCGTCTCCATTCAGAACCCCGGCGGCGAACTCCGCGCGAACATGAGCGCGAACGCCGAAATCATTCTGGAAGAGAAAAAGAGCGTCCTGCTGATTCCGGAAGGCGCGGTGATATTCGACAAGGATAAGAATGCGTCCGTGGAAGTCGCCGACGCCAAAGGCGACGATGGGCGCAAGAAGCTTGCCGTAAAACTCGGGATTACGAATGGCGTGAAGGCAGAGGTGGTCTCCGGGTTGAACGAAGGGCAGAAGGTGATTTTGCAGTAGGGGTCTTGGGATGAGCTGTAAGAGAGATCCCTCGCTTCGCTCGGGATGACATTTCAACAGCAACCATGAATCTCAGCGATCTCTTTCGAGACACGATCCACACCCTCTGGGCACATAAGCTGCGCACGTTTCTCACCATGTTCGGCATCACCTGGGGAATCATTTCGATCACGCTGATGGTGGCGGCGACGGAAGGTCTTCGCGTGGGGCTGAGGCGCAACTCCGAAAGCTTCGGCAAGGACATCATGATTTTCTTCTCCGGGCGCACGAGCATGCAGGCCGGCGGGATGCGCGCGGGGCGGGACATTCATATCGGCGAGGACGACTATCTGGCGGTTGACAGCCAGTCTCCGGCGTGCCGATTCGCACTGCCGGAAATCGGCAATCAGGTACAACTGCGGAGCCGGTACAACAGTGGAAACCTGGAGGTATCCGGATCTCTGCCGCCGTTCGCCGAAGTGCGGAGCCTCGATGTAGGCGAGGGGCGCTTTTACGATGATGCGGACGTGGCGAACGTTAACCGCGTAGCGTTTCTTGGCAGCGACACGAAAAAGCAGCTATTCGGCAGCCGGAAGGCGATCGGCGAGACCGTCTGGTTGAGCGACATTCCGTACACCGTGATCGGCGTGATGAAAGCGAAGGAACAGAATTCATCGTACGACGGGCCTGACATCCGAAAGATTTTCATTCCCTATAGCGCCGTCGTGCGGGATTTTCCGAATCGGCCGCCTTCGCCGCCGCATACGATCGAACATCTGCTGGTTGTTCCGAAATCGCTGGCGTTGCATCAGGACTGCAAGCGGGAGGCGCTGAGCGCGCTGGCGGTGTTGCACAATTTCGAGCCAAAGGACGAAGACGCGATTTTCGTGTGGGACACGATCAAGAACGCGCAGGCGAATGCGCTGATCATGGACGGAATCGAATATTTCACCGGCGCGGTTGGGATCGTGACGCTATTTTTGGGCGGGCTGGGAGTGATGAACGTGATGCTGGTGGCGGTGCGCGAGCGCACGCGGGAGATCGGCGTGCGAAAGGCGCTGGGAGCGACGCGGCGGTCGATCCTGAGTCAGTTTTTTGCAGAGACAATGATCATCGCGTTCCTGAGCGGCGGAATCGGAATGGGGATCGCGTATGGATTCTGCGCGCTGGTGGACCTGCTGCCGATGCCGCAGATTTTTGCCGGTTTGCTGCCGACCTGGCAATCGGGCGTTCTGGCACTGGTTCTGCTGGCGGGGATTGCGGTCGCATCGGCTCTTTATCCGGCGAGCCGCGCGGCGGCGGTTGATCCGATCGAAGCGCTGCGGTACGAGGCGGGGGGATAGGTCGCGATGTTCGAGGAGATCGTCAGGCAGGCGTGGAGTTCGCTGCGGCGACAGCCGATTCGCAGCTGCCTTGACGATGACGGGAATCGTGTGGGGCATCGTCGCTGTGACGATGCTGCTGGCCTACGGTTCCGGATTTCGCCGCGTACTCATGTATACGTTTGACTCTTTTGGGCACGACGTGATCATTTGCTGGCCGGGAACAACCGGGGAGCAGGCCGGCGGCGAACGCGCGGGGCAAAAAGTGAGGCTGGAGCAAGCAGACGTGGACGCGCTGCGCGCGACTGCGACGCTGGTAAAGCGCGTATGTCCGGAAACCGTGAAATTCGTGGCCCTGGCGCACGAGGAGCGATCGACCAGCACGGCGGTTCGCGGAGTTTGCGAGCAGTACGGAGAAATGCGCAACGAAGTGCCGATTGCGGGGCGCTGGCTTGACACGGATGATGAGGTGAACCGAAGGCGCGTCGTGTTTTTGGGCGCTCAGATGAAAAAGAAACTCTTCGGGGGGCTTCCTGCGGTGGGCGAGCCGGTGACGATTCAAGGCGAGCGGTTCATCGTAGTCGGAGTGATGGACCGCAAATTCCAGCAGAATAGCTATTTCACGGACGACGACCGGTCGGCGTGGATTCCGTATTCGACGGCCGGGGATTTGTGGGACACGAAATCCGCAAGTGTGCTGGTGGTCGAGCCGGTGTCGGGCGAATTCGATAAGCAGACGCAGGCGCAGGTGCTTGCCGTGCTCGCCGATCGGCAGCATTTTTCGCCAACGGACAAGCGCGCGGTATTGATGGACAGCATGGCGGAATTTCGGCCGATCATTATGGGAATTTCCTACGGCTTGGAATTTCTGCTTTTGTTCGTGGGGCTGCTGACGCTGGGGATTGGCGGAGTTGGTGTGATGAACATCATGCTCGTCACCGTGAACGAGCGCATCCGGGAAATCGGATTGCGGCGGGCGCTGGGCGCGCGGCGGCGGCACATCCGTGTGCAATTTCTGACGGAGGCGCTGGCGTTGACGCTGGCGGGAGGCGCGATAGGAGTGCTGATATCAGTGGGAATTGGCGCGGCGATTGGCACGCTGCCATTTCTCGGCCCAGCGTACGAAGATACCACCGGAAAAGTGGACATCCACATGCACGTGTCCTGGGAAATCCTTCTCGCTTCGGTGATCGTACTCGTTGTGGTTGGAGTCTTGAGCGGCTTCGTGCCTGCGATGCGAGCGGCGAAGCTTGATCCTGTGGACGCGCTGCGGTACGAGTGAGAGCCAGGTCAGGTGAAACGCAGACGGGCGCAGCAAGCAGCGCCCCTACACCCTGCAATCAGCGTTCGTTCAGAAGGGAATCGAGGTAGGTCATCATCTCGGGGCTGGTCCAATCCTGCGGACCCACAATTTTGCGATCGAGCCGGCCCTTGCGGTCAATCACGTAGGTTTCGGGATACGCGATGGTGCCGTAGGAAGCCGCGAGCTGCTTGGTGGCGTCGCGGTAAGTGGGAAAGTCCACGTTGTACGTTTTCAAAAAAGCCTGGTACGCGGATTCCTCGTCGTCCACGCCGACATTGACTCCCAGCACAGTGCCGCCGAGCGGCGCGATGCGTTGCTGGAGCAGATTCAGCGAAGGCGCTTCTTCGATGCACGGCTGGCACCACGACGCCCAGAAGTTCAGGAGGACGACTTTGCCGCGCAAGTCGGAAAGATGCGCGGGTTTGCCGTCGAGCGTGAGCGGGAAATCTCTTGGCGTGCTTCCGCGCAGGCTGGGTTCGCCCTGCCGGTAGTCGGGACGCGCGAACAGCACGAGAAGCGCCGCGACGAAAGCCAAAACGAGCCCAGTTTTCAGTTTCCGTTTCAATCCGCCATCCAAGCGCCTTATAATAGAAGCATCGCCGACGAGATAACGAATAGTTTAGCAGCCCCCGTGGATAGGATCGCGAAAACCTTGGTTTCCGTCATCATTCCCGCCAGAAATGAAGAAGCCTCGATCGCGCGCGCGGTCGAATCGGTGGCGATGCAGCTCGAAGTCGGCGAAGTGATTGTGGTCAACGATCAATCCACGGACCGCACTGGAGCGATTCTGGCGGAGCTGGCCGAGCGAATTCCGAAGCTGAGGGTGCTTGATGCGGGCCCGTTGCCCGCAGGATGGGTCGGCAAGAACCACGCGGTTTCGATTGGAGCGGCCGCGGCGCAGGGCGATTGGCTGCTTTTCACGGATGCGGACACGTACCACTATCCAGGCGCGACTCGGCGGGCGCTTGGGGATGCGGTCGATCACGACGCGGTGCTCGTTTCCTATTCGCCGGAACAGGAAATGGAGACCTGGTGGGAGCGCGCGCTGATTCCGTTCGTCTATTGCAGGCTGGCGGCGAAGTTTTCATTCGCACGCGTGAACGATCCGAAGCGGCCGGACGCGGCGGCGAACGGGCAGTTTCTGCTTGTGCTGCGAGATGCGTACGACGCGGTGGGCGGGCATGCGGCCGTTGCGCGGGAAATATTGGAAGATGTGGCGCTGGCGCGGTTGGTGAAGCGGAACGGCTACGGGATTTATTTTACGGCTCCGATGGGTGTGGTGCGCACGCGAATGTATCGGTCGTTTGCGGCGATGTGGCAAGGCTGGACGAAGAACCTCTATCCGCTGATGGGCGGAAACGCGAAGTCACTTTTTCTTGAATTCATCGAGGTTTTTCCGTTTTCGGAAGCTGGGCTATTGATTGTGGCGCTGCTGCATTTTGCCGGCGTGAGGACTTCGTTATTGGCGGCGGCTGCGGGCGTGTTTGTCGGCGTTCTGCTGGGCAGGCACCTGGCCTATGCGGCGGCGCTGTATCGGAATCTCTATCCGATGTCTTACATCCAATATTACGTGGTGGGGTCGGCGCTTTACAGCGCGGCGTTGGTTGAATCCTGGTGGAAAAGCACGAGAGGGAGCGTGGTCTGGAAAGGCAGGGAGTATCCGGCGAGAACGATATGATTCGAGTGACGCGCAAAATCGAGTTTTCCGCGGCGCATTTCTACCATAACCCGAATTTCTCGGCGGAGGAGAATCGCCGCATCTTCGGCAAGTGCAATAATCCGCATGGGCACGGGCACAACTACGTGCTGGAAGTGACGGTGGCGGGCGAGCCTGACCCGGCGACGGGAATGGTTCTCGATCTGAAGGAACTGAAGGATATCCTGCAGCGCGAAGTGGGCGAGCGCATGGATCATCGGCATTTGAATTACGAAGTGCCGGAGCTGGCGGGCAGATTCCCACTTGCGAAAACATCGCGGCGGTGATCTGGCGGCTGCTGGAGCCGAAGATCACGAAAGGGAAGCTGGATCGCGTGCGGCTTTACGAATCGCCCGATCTGTTTGCGGACTGCACGGCGGAGCAAGATGGGGCGCGCGCGTGAGCGCGTGCGCTGAAGCTTTCGCTGACCCGGCGCTATCGCTTTGCTGCGTCGCACCGGTTGCACCGGCCGAATTTCAGCGAAAGCGAAAACCAGCGCATCTACGGGAAATGCAGCAATCCCTACGGGCACGGCCACAACTATTCGCTCGAGGTGACGGTATCGGGCGCTGTGGATCCGGAAACAGGCATGATTGCGAATCTCGGCGAGCTGGATCCTTTTGTCGATCGCGAGGTTGTGGAAGCATTCGATCACAAATACCTTAATGAGGAAGTGCCGGAGTTCAGCAAAGAAGTGCCGACGGCCGAAAATATCTGCCGGGAAATCTATCGCCGCTTGAAAGGCTTTCCGGCGGCGCGTCTCGAGCGCGTGCGACTTGAGGAAACAAGCAAGAACAGCTTTGAATTCGACGGAGAAAATGGCGACCGACAGCGACGCGCGCCATGAGGAACAAGACGACCATGAGCGAAACAACGGATATCGCGGTTCCAGAAATCGCAGGTGCGGGCGGCATCGCCGATTTGGTGCGCCAGATGCTGGTGCAGCTGGGGGAGGATCCCAATCGCGAAGGCTTGAAGCGCACTCCTGAGCGCTTTGAGAAGGCGCTGCGCTATCTGACCAGCGGCTACGCTCAGGACCCGGAGAAGCTGCTGAACGGGGCGATGTTCAGCGTGTGCTACGACGAGATGGTGGTCGTGAAGGACATCGAGGTCTATAGCCTCTGCGAGCATCATCTGCTGCCGTTTTTCGGAAAATGCCACGTGGCCTACATTCCGAATAAGAAAGTGGTGGGTCTGAGCAAGATCGCGCGCCTGGTAAACATGTACGCGCGGCGATTGCAGATTCAGGAGCGGCTGACCAGCCAAATCGCGCAGACGATCGAAGAGCAACTCAGCCCGCAAGGCGTGGGCGTGATCATCGAGGCGCGGCATTTGTGCATGGTGATGCGCGGAGTGGAGAAGCAGAACTCCGCGGCGGTCACGAGCGCGATGCTGGGAGTGTTCCGCGACAACAAACAGACCCGCGATGAGTTCCTTTCGCTAGTGCGAAACGGAAAATAGCGCAGCTGGACGGCCCGCGGGCAATCGTTAATTCTCTTTGCGCGCTACAGGCTATGTGCTAGCATTTTCGTGTTGAAGAGGCGAAGAACATAGAGCAGGGGCACGACGTTTCAGAGGGAGGATCAGTTGATGGAAGCCAAGGCCGGTGTAATCGAGCAGTACCGAGTCCATACGAAGGACACCGGATCGCCCGAAGTGCAAATCGCGCTACTGAGCGAGCGTATCAACTACCTCACGACACATCTCCAGTCCCACGCAAAAGATCATGCTTCGCGCCGCGGGTTGATCATGATGGTCAACAAGCGTCGCCGGCTGCTGGACTATCTGAATCGGCGCGACCCGGATCGGTATCGCGAGATTGTGGCACGACTTAGCTTGCGCAAGTAGCGCGGAACCCCCAAGCGGCCTCTCCGGCCGCATGTACCTCCACCGCACAAACTGGAACTGTCGGCCTGTAAGTGGGCCGCAAGCGAAGCGGTGCGCGAGGCCATTTGCCAGCTAACCATCTTGCCTTCTGGCGCCCCGGTGTGTGCGCTTCTCTCTCTTCAAGACCATTCCCGAGAGTAAATCTCTCGTATCTGATGACCGTTCCCGGTGAACCGGGACAGAAGGATGTGCTGGATGTTTGAACAAGTGAGTTTGGATCTTGGCGGACGCAAGCTGACGCTCGAAACTGGCAAGATGGCCCGACAGGCCCACGGCGCGATCGTGGCGCGATATGGCGACTCCGTTGTGCTGGCCACGGCCTGCATGGACAACAAGGCGACGGAAAAAGATTTTCTCCCCCTCACGGTGGATTACCGCGAATACACGTATGCCGCCGGAAAAATTCCGGGCGGATTCTTCAAGCGTGAAGGGCGCCCATCGGAACGCGAAATTCTGACTTCGCGGCTGACGGACCGGCCGCTGCGGCCGCTCTTTCCCGAGGGCTGGGCGACCGAAACGCAGATCATCGCCATGGTGCTTTCGGCGGATAGCGACAACGATCCCGACGTGGTTGCGGTGACGGCAGCTTCCGCGGCGCTCTATATTTCCAAGATTCCGTTCAACAATCCGATTGCCTGCGTGCGCGTGGGAATGCTCGAAGGCAAGCTCGTCGTGAACCCGACGATCGCGGAGCAAAAAGTCAGCCAGATGAACATCATCATCGCGGGCTCGGCTGATGCGATCGTGATGGTTGAATCGGGCGCGTTCGAAGTTTCCGAAGATACTGTCGCCGATGCGCTGGAATTCGGCCACGCGGAAATCCGCAAGATCGTCGCGGCGATTCGCGACCTGGGCAGCCGCGTGAATCCGACGAAGGTTACTGTGAAGCCGCCCGCGTTTGACGAAGCGCTGTATAAGGAGATCACCTCCAAGTACGGCGAGCGGCTGCGCGACGCGCTCGACACCGCAGAAGCACCCGAAGCTCGAAAGCTACGGCCTCGTGGATGCGGTCAAGGCCGAGATTATGGCGGGTATCGACGAAGAGGACTTAGAGAAGCGCAAGCTGGCCTATCGCGCGTTCGAGCGGCTGCGCGAGCGCATCTTCCGCGACGACATGCTGATTCGCCGCCGACGGCCCGGATGGCCGCGCGTTCGACCAAGTGCGGCAGATTACGTGCGAAGTGGGCGTGCTGCCCCGCGCGCACGGCTCGGCGCTATTTACGCGCGGCGAGACGCAGGCGCTGGCAACCACCACGCTCGGCACGAAGGAAGACAAGCAGCGGCTCGACCTGCTGTTCGAGCAAGACGTGTTCAAGCGGTTCATGCTGCACTACAACTTCCCGCCGTTCTCGGTGGGCGAAGTGAAATTCCTGCGCGGAGCGGGCCGGCGCGAAATCGGGCACGGAGCTTTGGCTGAGCGAGCGCTCGGCAACCTGCTGCCGTCGGAAGCGGATTTTCCGTACGCGATGCGCGTGGTTTCCGACATCCTGGAATCGAACGGATCGTCTTCCATGGCGACCGTCTGCGGCGGATCGCTTGCGATGATGGATGCGGGCGTGCCGCTGAAGGCTCCCTGCGCCGGAATCGCGATGGGATTGGTCGTGGAGGGCGAGAAGTACGCGATCCTGACGGACATCGCCGGCGCCGAAGATCATTACGGCGACATGGATTTCAAGGTTGCCGGAACGCGGCAGGGAATTACGGCGCTGCAGATGGACATCAAGGTTGCGGGCGTCAGCGTCGCGATGATGCGGGAGGCTCTGGCTCAGGCGCGGAAAGCGCGTTTCGAGATTCTCGACATCATGGAAAAGACGATCTCGAGCGGCCGCGCGGAGATTTCCACTTATGCGCCGCACCTGCACATGCTCCAGATTCCCACGGACAAGATTCGCGACCTGATCGGACCGGGCGGAAAGAAAATCCGCTCGATCGTCGAAGCCACGGGCGTGAAGATTGACGTGATGGACGATGGCAAGGTTCACGTGTTCGCCAGCAACGGACTGGCAGCGGAAGACGCGCTGAAGATGATTCGCGACATCACCGCGACCGCCGAGATCGGCAAGACGTATCTCGGCACGGTGGTGCGCATCGCGGAGTTCGGCGCATTCGTCGAAATTTTCCCCGGCACGGATGGCCTGCTCCACATCAGCGAAATCGCGGAGGCGCGCATCCGCGCTGTTCGCGACGAGCTGAAGGAAGGCGATCAGGTGCTCGTGAAGGTGCTGGCGATCGAGGGAAACAAAGTCCGGCTGAGCCGCAAGGCTGTGCTGCGCGACCAGCGCGACAAACTGCCGAAGACCGAAGCCGCGGCGGAGTAACGCTTCGTATCAGCGTCGCGAGGTTGGTTGTGACGCTTGATGAGTGGGCATTTCAAGGGAGGCGAGTAATCGCCTCCCTTTTTTGTTGCGAAGCGAATTGTTGAGTCTGGCAGACGTTACTCGGTCTCGTCCGGTGACGCGCTCGATGCTGGCGCCGAGCGCGGTGAGTTTCAGCTCGATCTGCTCGTAGCCGCGGTCGATGTGGTAGACGCGGTCAATCCAGGTGGTGTTGTTCGCGACGAGCGCCGCCAGAACGAGGCCGGCGCTGGCGCGCAGATCGGACGCCGTGACGGGCGCGCCGCTGAGCTGCGCTGGGCCCGGTGACGACCGCCGTGTTGCCGTCAATCGCGATGTTCGCGCCCATGCGGACCATTTCGCTGGCGTGCAGGTAGCGATTCTCGAAGATCGTTTCGCGAATGTGAGAGACGCCGTGCGCCTGCGTGGCGAGAGCCATGAACTGCGCCTGCATATCGGTGGCAAAGCCGGGATATTCCTCGGTGTTCACGTCGGCGGCAACGAGTTTCTTGCGGGCGCGCACGCGCAGCGCGCTCTTTCCTTCGCACTTGATTTCGACGCCGCACTCCTTGAGTTTGTCGATGATGGCGGTCAGGTGCTTGGGCTCGCAATGATTCAGCAGCAGCTCGCCGCCGGTCATGGCGCCAGCGACGAGAAATGTGCCCGCTTCGATGCGGTCGGGAATGATGGTGTGCGTCGCGGCGTGCAGTCTTTCCACGCCCTGGATACGAATCGTGGGAGTTCCCGCGCCTTCGATTTTCGCGCCCATTTTGACCAGCAGAGCCGCGAGATCGGGAATTTCCGGTTCGAGCGCGCAATTTTCGAGAACGGTTTCGCCTTCGGCGAGAACCGCCGCCGTCAGAATATTTTCGGTTCCGGTGACCGTGATCTTCGGAAAGCGGAATACGGCGCCGTGCAGGCGCGTTGCCCGCGCTTCCACGTAGCCATGATCCACGGAAATCGTCGCGCCGAGTTTTTCGAGCGCCTGAATGTGCAGGTCAATCGGGCGCGCGCCGATCGAGCATCCGCCGGGAAGGGAAACGCGCGCGTAGCCGAATCGCGCGACGAGCGGGCCGAGCGTCAGCACCGAAGCGCGCATGGTCTTCACGAGTTCGTACGGCGCTTCGGCGTGCGAAACGCTTTCCGCGCGAATGATGAATTCGCTCGGCGGAATGTCCGGGCTTTCCACCTTGCAGCGCATGTGCGCGAGCAGCTTCGCCATGGTGATGATGTCGCGGACGTGCGGAATATTTTTCAGGTGAACGGGCTCGGCCGTGAGCAGCGTGGCGGCCATGGCCGGCAGCGCGGCATTCTTCGCGCCGCTGATCCTGACTTCGCCTTCGAGTTTGCGTCCGCCTTGAATCTTGAATCGGTCCATATCCCGTTACCGGCCCCTGAGCTTGGAGTGATGTTTCTTCGCTGATTCGAGCGCCTGCCGCACGTTGCCGCCTGTTGCCGCCAAATGCTTGCCGCGCGTCTCGCGCGCTGGCTCCAGTCTTGAGCATCACCAGCGCGCTCGGCAGATTGTGGCCGGCCTGACGCAGAGCGTGTTCCGCAGCGGACAGGCTCACGCCCGCCGCCTCTTCCAGAATCCGCGCGCCGCGCCGCCGCAACTTCTGATTTGTCAGCGCCACGTGAACCATCCAGTTCTCGTAGACTCTGCCGAGCCGCACCATCGCGGCAGTAGAAAGCATATTCAGGACCATCTTCTGCGCCGTCCCGGCCTTCATTCGCGTGGAACCGGCAATCGCTTCGGGGCCGGTATCGGGCGCGATTGAAATGCGCGCCTTCCGCGCGACAGGCGAGCGCGGATTCGACGTGACGCCGACGGTAACTGCGCCCCGTCGCCGGGCAAACTCGAGCGCGCCGAGCACGTAAGCCGTGGTCC
This sequence comes from uncultured Acidobacteriota bacterium, assembly GCA_963701865.1. Classification (GTDB taxonomy): domain Bacteria; phylum Acidobacteriota; class Terriglobia; order Acidiferrales; family UBA7541; genus Palsa-295. The sequence goes on along the minus strand of CAVPBO010000001.1, from coordinate 1,493,222 downwards.
CGCTGGCCGCGATTCCTACGACCACGTCGCGGCGCGAAACGTCCGCTCGCCGCAGATCGCGCGCGCCGTTCGCGCGCTGAATCTTCCGCGCCTTCAACCGCGTGCCGCAGTGCGCGTTCGCCGCCGGCGATGATCGCCCGAACCATTCCCGGCCGGCGTCCCAAACGTTGGCGGGCATTCCGCTGCGTCGAGCACGGCTAACCGGCCGCTTGTTCCCGCGCCAACATAGAAAAGAGTTCCGCCGCGTTGCAGCGATTTCACGATGGCGTCCACCGCGCGCGCGATGTGCGGCAGCTCCCGGCGGACGGCCAGTGCAACGGTCGCATCTTCCCGGTTGAGCGCGCGCAGAATATCGAGAGTCGATTTTCGGTCAAGCCCGCGCGAACGCGGGTTCCGCTGTTCTGTCCTCGAAGCTTTCAAGGAGCGCCCCAAACCCTGAATAATTATAGCGGCAGGGAAGCCGTAGCGGCGGCTCGTGGCTGGATTCCGGGAGGGATTGTGCCGAGGGAGTTATCGGGCAGCGGCTTGGCCGGACGCCAGCCCGAGGCCCTCGAAAATAGCGTCGTGCAGCGCCGGGCGCACCTGGCGGATCTTCTCGTTGGCGCGCGTGGGATTCACGCGGTTGGTCAGCAGGATAACGAACAGCTTCCGCTCCGGATCGATCCACAGTGACGTCCCGGTGAAGCCGGTGTGGCCAAAGCTCGAAGGCGAAAAGTAGCGGCCGGATGAAGACGGCTCCTCGGGCACGTCCCAGCCAAGTGTGCGGACCGAGCCGCCAATTGTCTGGTGCGCCGTGAACTGGCGAATCGTGGAGTACGCGAGAATGCGCTCGTGGCCGTAAATGCCGCCGTTGAGAATCATCTGCGCGAATGCGGCAATGTCCCCGGCGGTCGAAAAGAGGCCCGCGTGCCCCGCAATTCCGCCCATGGCCCAGGCGTTCTCGTCGTGGACTTCGCCCCAGATGAGCCGCTTGCGGTAGGCCGAGTCCATCTCCGTGGGCGCGATATCTTCGCGCAATTTGCGCGGCGGATTGAACGTGGAGCGGTCCATGCCGAGCGTTTGAAAGATTTCGCGTTTCGCGAAGGTGTCGAGCGATTCGCCGGTGAGCCGCTCGACGATTTCGCCGAGCAGAATAAACCCAAGATCGGAGTATTCGACCTTCGTGCCGGGCTCGCGGACCAGCGGCTCAGCGAGAACGCGCGCCAGAACCGCATCGTGGCCCTTCGCTTCCTTGTAAAAATCGCGATGATCGGGAAGTCCCGAATCATGCAGCAGCAGCATGCGGAGCGTGACGCGAGCGCGCCACGTCGGGATTCGGGATCGGACTTTGCGGCTGCCGCGAAATCCGGGCAAATACGTCTCGACCGGGCGATTCAAATCGAGGCGGCCCTGCTGCACGAGCATCATCACCGCTGTCGTGGTGACGATCGGCTTCGTCAGAGAGGCGACGTCGTACATCGAATCTTCGTCCACATCGTAGGCTTCGCCGTCGTTCTCGAGCTTGCCAAACGGGTGTACCGCGAGTTGGCCGTTCAAACCGACGGCGAGCACGCCGCCGGGAAAGGCGCCGTCGGTGACCGCGCGATCGAGCAATGCGTAGGCTGGTTTCAGGCGCTCGGTCATCGCGGCCGGCGCAGGCTGCAGAGTCATCGGATTTGCCGCCACGCTCATGCCGTCTCCGCGTTGCACGGTTCCGGGCACAGTCACGGGAATTCTGCCGCCAATGGCGACCTGGCCAAACATCGCTCGCGCGGCGGCGCGTTGCGAGACATCGTTGGTTGAAAATTCGGCGAGCCACGTCTTCGCGTTCGGGAATCGCTCGATCAGGTACGGGCTGCCGAAGGATGCGACGACGGTTGGCTTTCCGGCTGTCGAGCAATTGGTTCACGAAGGCGCGCTGATCTTCCGGGAATCCGACGTCGCCCTTGCGATCCGCGACGCGAACGAATAGCGCCGCGATTGCGACGTCATAGGTGTCCGGCGGCGGAAGCTTCAGCGTGCTGACAGGCGAATACTGAGTATCCGCGCGCAGGACCTTGAGCGAGTCAACGCGCGGGCGAATTTCGGGCTCGATCGTTTCGCCCGGATTCGGATCGGCGTCGGAAGAAAGCGCGACGAGCAGCACGCGCAGAGGCTTCGTGGCGTCCAGCGGCAGGAGCCACGGTGTGTCGCGCAGCAGAGTGACGCCGCGATCGGCGATGGTTTGCGCCTCGGTTTCGTATTCTGGGCGCGCAAATTTCTCGTTCAGGCGCGCGATGTCAACGTAGCGATTCTTGTCCAAGCCGAGCCGAGCCTTGGCGGCGAGAATCCTTCGCACAGACTCGTCAATTCGCTTCTCGGAGATGCGGCCGGATTTCACGGCGTCTTCAAGGCCGGCAATAGCCGCGTCCGGCGAGGGCGACATCAAAAGCACGTCCGTGCCGGCTTCGACGGCTCGCACGGCTGCTTCGCCGGGAGGATAGATCGAGGTAACGCCGCCCATATCCAGCGCGTCGGTGATGATCAGGCCGCGAAACTTCATGTCGTCGCGCAGCAGGCCGGTCAGAATATTTCGCGAAAGCGTCGCGGGAACTTCGGGGTCAGGCTCGAATGCCGGCACGGCCAGATGGCCCGGCATGATCGAACTCACGCCCGCGGCAATCGCCGCGCGGAAGGGAACAAGCTCGGTGCTCTCCAGTTCCTTACGGTCGCCCGGGACGGTGGCGAGCGAAATATGCGAATCCACGCCAACGTTGCCGTGGCCGGGAAAATGTTTTGCTGTCGCGAGCGCGCCGTTGTCTTCGACGCCGCGCACGAATTCTCTTACATATGTTGCGACAGTCGCCGGATCTTCGCCGAAAGAGCGAATGTTGATGATGGGATTGTCCGGATTATTATTGACGTCCGCATCGGGGGCGAAGATCCATTGCACGCCTGCGGCGCGCGCTTCGAGCGCCGTGTATTTGCCGGCAGCGTACGCGAGCTTTGGATCGCCCGTCGCCGCAATCGCCATCGCGGAGGGAAACGACGTGCCCTCGTCCAGACGCATCCCTGTACCGGCTTCGAAGTCCGCGCCGACCAGCAGCGGAATTTTCGCGCGGCGCTGGAGTTCGTTCGTCACCACGGCGGTGGGATAGACCTGGCTGCGCTCGATTCCGAGCGGCCCGCGATCCGTGACGATGATGAGCCCGCCGACGTGATTTTCCTCGACCTCGCGGAGGACTTCGCGGTACTCGGAGCTTTCGGCTGAATCGAACACGCCGAAGAATGTCACCATCAGCATCTGCCCGAGCTTCTCGCGCAGGGTCATTTTCTTGAGCGTCTTCTCGACCCACGCGTCCGAGGCGACGGGCTTGGATTTTGCCTGGGAGCTTTTTTGCGAGCGGGCGGGAGGTGTCATGAGCGAGAATATTGCTGCGAGGACCAGCGCCACCGTTGAAAGCCCCGATTTACGCATCATTTCCGCCGCGGGCCTTCTTTGTTGACGCCTGCATCCCGTAGCTGTATATAGCACGCGGTTTCACGCCGCACAATCGAGCGTCTCGACCATGTTTCGTTACCGTTCTCATGCCATTTTCGCCGGGATTGCAATCGCGGCGTTATTTTGCGCGCCGGTGCGTTCCGGGCAATCGACCGGCGTGAGCCACACCCTCACGGGCGTCGACATGTACGAATCGATGAACGCTTGAGCCATTCGCGGGCAAGCGCGTGGGCTTCATTACTAACCAGACGGGCGTGGATTCCTCGGGTCGGCGCACGATTGATTTGTTTGCCGGCCGCTCGGATGTGAAGCTAGTCGCTATCTTCAGCCCCGAACACGGAATCAGTGGGAAAGTCGATGCGTCCGTCGCCAACGCCACCGATCCAGCGACGGGCGTTCCGATCTACAGCCTGTATGGCGAGACGCGCCGCCCGACGGACGCAATGCTCAAGGGCATCGATGTTCTGCTGTTTGATATACAGGACGCAGGCGTGCGGTTTTACACGTACGTAACGACGATGGCGTATTGCATGGAAGCGGCCGCGAAGCACCACATTCCTTTTGTTGTTTTCGACCGACCCGACCCGCTGGGCGGAGAAGTGATCGAGGGCCCGATGCTGGACGCCGGCCGCACGTCCTTCGCAGGATATTTTCCGATGCCTGTGCGTTACGGCATGACGCTTGGTGAACTCGCGGAGATGTTCAATGCCGAGAACAAAATCGGCGCTGATTTGCGCGTGGTGACTATAAAGAATTGGCGCCGAAGCGAAACGTATGACCAGACCGGGCTCGATTGGATTGCGCCGTCCCCGAACCTGCGCACGCTCAACGCCGAATTCCTTTATCCTGGAATCGAGATTCTGCAGGCTGGCGGCGTTTCAGTCGGACGCGGCACGGATACTCCTTTTGAAATACTCGGCGCGCCATGGATTCGCGCGGATGAATTTGCCGCGGTGCTGACTCGTCGCAAGATCTCCGGCGTGAGCTTTACGCCTGCGCAATTTACTCCGAAAGACGGGCTTTACAGCGGCGAGGCATGCCAGGGTGTGAAGATCAGTATTACGGACCGCGGCCAGCTTCAATCCATGCGGATGGGGCTCGAGATAGCCGATGCGCTGCATCGCATGTACCCGGACAAATTTCAGCTTGAGAAGATCATCGAGCTTCTCGGCTCGCAATCCACGGTGGATCGCTTGAAGCGCGGTGACGCGCCCGCCGACATCGTGTCCGGCTGGTCCGCCGACCTCGACAAATTCCGCGGGATGCGCGAGAAGTATCTGCTGTATAAGTGAGGATGTGATGCGCATCTGCTCGCTATTGCCGTCCGCGACCGAAATTGCCTATGCCATCGGCTTGGGTGATTCCGTATTCGGCGTCAGCCACGAGTGCGATTTTCCGGCGGATGCGGCGACGAAGCCCTCGCTGCTCCGAACGCGCATTGATCCCCATGCGCCGCCCGCCGAGATTGATCGGCAGGTCAGCGAGATCATCGCGCGCGGCGAGAGCATCTACGCGGTGGATGCCGAACTCCTCGGCTCGCTCGCACCCGACCTGATCCTCACGCAGGATTTGTGCCACGTCTGCGCCGCGTCTCCGGACGATCTGGCGACGGCGCTGACGCGATTTCCGCGGCAGCCGCAGGTTCTTTCGCTGACTCCGCGTTCACTCGATGAAGTCTGGGACGACATTCGCCGAGTGGGCGAAGCGACTGGCCGGCAAAGCGAAGCCGAAACAGTCGCAGCTGCGCTTGCGGGACAGGTCGCTTCTATCGCCGGCAAAGCGGCTCTCGCCGGCTCCCGTCCACGAGTATTGTGCCTGGAGTGGCTGGACCCGTACTACGTCGGCGGCCACTGGATTCCCGAGATGGTTTCTTGCGCAGGTGGGGAAGACGTATTTGGCCGCTTGCGAGAGCCTTCGTTCCGAGTTACGGCCGAGCAAATTGCGGAGTCGCGTGTGGATGTAATTGTCGTCATGCCGTGCGGATATAACTCCGCGCGCGCGGCCGAGGAATGCAACGTAGCGCGGTTCCCCGAGAATTGGAAACAATTGCCGGCGATGCGCGAGGGCCGCGTCTTTGCGGTGGATGCGAACGCCTACTTCTCGCGCCCGGGCCCGCGACTCGCCGATGGAGTCGCGCTCCTGGCGCATTTGCTGCACCCCGTTTTGTTTTCGGCGGGCACGATGGCCGGAACGTTTCGCAGACTCTGACGCCGCGGTTACTCCGAAATCACCTTGGGCTCGACGATAGCAGGCCCCGCGAGGCTGGCCAGCGAACCAACGGCGTAGGTGACGAGCGTTCCGGCGAGCACGTACCACGTGAACGCCAGCGGCGTCCAGAATCTGACCGCGATCATCGCTGCGATTCCAACGACAAATCCTAAGAGCGCGCCATTCTCGTTCGCCCGGCGATTCCATGTACCGAGCAAGAAAACGCCCAGCATGCCGCCGTACGTGATTGACGCGATCGTGAGTCCGGCTTCGAGGACGCCGCCCCAGCGGATTAATCCCAGCAGGCCCAGAACCACGCCCCAGATCAGAGTCATACGCCGCGAACGAGTGAGTTGCTGTGCCGGGGATGTTCCGGTCCCTTGCGCGCCAAGGTCAATCACGCTCGACGAAGCCAGGGAGTTCAGCGAGCCGCTGGCATTCGACATGGCCATCGCGAAAATTGAAGCGAGCACAAATCCAACCATGCCGACCGGCATGTTGCGTACAACGAACTCGGGGAATATGCGATCGGTGTCTCCCTGAACCGGCAGCGGCGCATGTTGCGCGAAAACGAACAGCATCACGCCGAGCACGAGAAAGAGTGAGAATTGAAAGAAGACAACGACGCCGCTCGCCAGCAGCGCCTTCTTGCTATCGCGCTCGTTCCGCGCGGAGAGAAGCCGCTGGACCATCGTCTGATCGGTTCCGTGGCTCGCCATGGTGAGGAATGTTCCACCGAGCAGGCCCGACCAGAACGTATAGCTCTTCGTCAGGCTGAACGCGAAATCGAACACGCGCAACTTTCCGCCGGCCACCGCGGCCGCCTGAGTCACCTCGGGCCAACCGCCGGGAATTTTGTGCAGCAGCAGAAAGAAAGCAGCGATGGAGCCGGTCAGATACAGCGCGAACTGCGCGACATCGGTCCAGATTACGGCGCGCATTCCGCCTTCGAACGTGTATATGAGGGTGAGCGCCGCCACGATGCCAATGGACCACCGCTCACCCGTCCCAAACGCGACGCTGACGACCTTGCCAATCGCCGAAATTCGCACGCCTTCGGCCAGCGCGCGAGTTCCCATGAAAACGATCGCCGCCGCCGATTTCATCCGTGTGCCAAAACGCTTTTCGAGAAGCTGGTAAGCCGTGTAAAATTGCCCTTGGAAATATTGGGGGATGAGCACCACGCATAGGATCAGCCGCGCGACCATATACCCCAATACGAGTTGTAGAAAACCGAGATTGCCCGCGTACGCGATTGCGGGCGTGCCGATGATCGTCAGAGTCGAGGTTTCCGTGGCGACAATCGAGCAGGCGATTGCCCACCATGGCGCGGTGCGGCCGCCGAGAAAGTAGTCGCGCAGGGTCTGTTGTCCACGGCGAAAATGGGCGCCGAAAAGGGTGATGCCCACGAGATATACGACGATGATCGCGAAGTCGAATGGGCTGATTCGCATCGAGCCGTGGCCGGCGGGTCGCGCGATGCTAACCGCCCGCTTCCGAGACTGTCAAGCAAACTGAAAAAAATCCATGCCCAAAAAGATCTCCGCTGCTGACGCCACTTACTTTCTTGGATTCGATGGCGGGGGAACAAAGACGGATTGCGTGCTCGCAGCCGCGGATGGACGTGTTGTAGCGCGCGCCTCCGCTGGGCCATCCAACCCGGTCCGGACCGGTTACCCGCGGGCATGGTTCTCTTTGAGCGATGCCGCCGACTCGGTTTTGAAGCAGGAGAAGATCCACTCCGGGCATATTCGCGGAATTTGCGCGGGACTGGGAGGTGCGGGGCGCTCAGGTGTCGCGCGTCGCGTAACAACTTTCTTCGAGCACGGATATCCGAATGCGCGCGTCCGCGTCACGACGGACCTCGAAATTGCGCTGGAGGCTGCATTCGGCTCGGCCGAAGGCATTATTCTTCTCGCGGGGACCGGCTCAGCCGCGTTTGGTCGCGATGCCGGCGGCCGAACGGCGCGCGCAGGCGGACGCGGGCCATGGTTCAGCGATGAAGGCAGCGCGTTCGATATCGGGAGGCGCGGCGTGCAGGCAGTGGCGTTGGCCGAGGAGCATCGCGGTCCGGAGACCGCGCTTTCCGGAAAGCTTTTCGAGTTTAATCAGTGCCGAAACTGGGATCAGCTTGGCGAACAGATCACCAAGAATGCGGACTCCGTTTTTCCGAGGACATTCTCGCTCGTCGCGACATTAGCCGAAGAAGGCGACAAGGTGGCGCGCGGAATTCTTGCTGTAGCTGCCGAATCGCTCGCCGGACTCGTGGCGTGCGTGGCGGGAGAGCTCGGCTGGCGCGATCGAGACGTCCCGGTTGCGAAAGTTGGCGGGACGAATGCCCGCTCGAAATATTTCGACGCCGCGATTGACGCGGCGCTGAAAAAGGCTGTTCCGCGAGTGAGCAACGTGCCCGTGGAGACGACTCCCGCCGAGGCTGCGGTGCGCATGGCCGTGCGGCTCGGCAGTGCCAAAGGCAATGCCGCCTGAACCCGACTCACGCATCCAGCGCGCCCAATCGGCTTCCGGAGACGAATTGAAAACTCTGGTCCACGAAGCTGACGAACAAGCGCTTGCTCGCGCTACTCAAAAATCCAAATCTGGACGAGCCGCACGTAGTCGTAATGCTGGAACGTCTCGATCTTCCCGCGACCGTTCTCAGCGCCGATCGCAGGAGAGGGGAAGTGGACGTCGAGCGAAGGTGTGAGGCTGCGACTGGCGCGGCATCCGCGCACTCCAAAGCGATTTGCTCTAGCGGCCGTGCGGCAGCTTTTCCTTTTCGACCTGGTGCGATTAAGTTTGTTGCCGTCCGCGCCCGCGGATATCCGCCGAGTGGCTGAGGAAGTGATCCTGACGCGCGTGCCGCATCTTCCTGTTGGAGAAAAACTCACGCTGGCGCGCCGAGGTCCTGCGCGCGTGGCTGGTGCGATACTCGCAGAGGGGCACGCGCAGGCAATCAAGCTCGCGCTAGCAAATGCTTTCCTCACGGAAGCGCAGGTGCTGAAAGTGCTGGCGAAGCCCGGGCGTGCCCGAACGCGTCGTGGCGGCGATTGCCCAGCACTCGAAATGGTCTTGCCAGTACAATGTGCGGGTTGCGCTGGTCCGCAACGCGCATACGCCCGCGGCGTGCGTGCTGGCGATCATGCCCCAGCTGACTCTGGGCGATTTGAAACAGATATCCAAACTCGAGGGGCTCGCGCCGCATCTGAAAAAGCACCTGCGGGAGGAATTGCTGCGTCGTGCGAGTGATCCGGATACGCCCGCGCGCGAGCGTTCGCTTCCGAGAGATTGGCTGAAACATTATGGCGCAGAAATCAAATAAGGTTCGATGGATCGTCGCGCTGGGAGCGATTGTCCTGATAGGCATTCTTGCTTACTCGACGCTGCAACAGACGCGCGAGCGTTACGAGGTGTGCATGTCGTTCAAAGGCGGGACGCATTGCGCGACTGCGTCTGGTTCGAGCTACGATCAGGCGGTCCGCAGCGCCCAGGAAATTGATTGCCAGCTACTTGCGAATGGCCGCGACGAAAACATGGTCTGCCTCGCGAATCCTCCAGCCAGCGTGCGCACCGTAAAATGACGCGCTGCCTCAATTGCGGAGCGGATCGCGACGCGGACGTCTGCGATTTCTGCGGACTCAATACCTCCGAGGCGGAGTTTGCGCTCCGCAAGAAGCTGCTGAATCGCACGGCGTTCTTCGTCCTCGGGGCGCTCGCGTTTGTGGCCGTGTGCACTCGCTATCCTCCGCTGGAGCTTGACGGAATCCTGATTTTCATCGGCTTACTCTTCTTTGTGACCCTGGGACTCGCGATTTTGCTCGAGCGGCGTGCGCAGCGGCATCTGGAAGTGGAGGCGCTCAAGAGGGTTTACTATGGGCTGATCCCTCTGCCTTGGATTTTCACGGCGCTGATGCTGGGCAATGGCGCGCTCGATCGCGACCCTCCGCAGATTGAAGAAGCACGCGTGGTCGGGAAATTTTCGATGGGTGGAGCGCTGCCAAGCCGGCGTCTTGTCGTGACCTCCTGGCGGGAAGGCCATCGGATCGAGCGCGTCCCGGTGGACCGCGTGAACTTCGACAACTTCAATCGCGGGGATGTCGTCGAGGTCAAGGTCGAGGAAGGATTGGTCGGGATTCCCTGGGTGGTTGATGTGTTTCATCGCTGAGGTGACCCGCCATGCGCCTGCCGGAATCTTGGACCGAACGCTTACCGTTTCTGGAACCGCTCGAAACCGATTGGCTGCCAGTCAATCGCGTGGTGCTTATTTTTGCGGCGGCATTTTATTTGCTGTTCTTGTTTCAGGCCGCGCGCGGCAGCGGTCTGCTGCTGTCAATTGATCTGGTCTTCATTCCCGTCCATGAGGGCGGGCATCTGCTCTTTCGGTTTTTCGGGGAGTTTCTGGCCGTGGCCGGGGGCACGATTTTGCAGCTGAGTGTTCCGCTGATGCTCGCTGCATTCTTCATTTTTCATCGCCAGATTCTAGGCACCGCATTCTGCATGTTTTTCTTTTTCGAACAATTCCTGCCGGTCGCGACCTATATGGCGGACGCTCGAGCGCAGGAGTTGCCGCTGCTCACAATAGGTGACGGAGACGATGTGATCCACGATTGGGCGTACCTATTCGGCAGGATGGGCGTGCTCGATCACGACACGCAGATTGCGCATGCTGTCCGAGTGCTGGGATGGCTCGGCATGATCGCGACCGTGGCATGGATGATTTGGCGCGGCCTGCAGGCCAAAACTGCAGCCCGGGTAGCCACAGATAAACACCGATGAACGCAGACAAGACCTGGCGAGGGGAAATCAGGAAACGAAACGCCGGTACTCCAGTTTCGGCCGCCCGAAGTTGAGCAGCAGGCCGACGTGAATTCCGGACGCGCGAAGATAGTTGAGTATCTGCGCGATGTGAACCGGATCGAGCGACGCACATGCTTTCAGCTCGACCAAGACCCTGCCCTCCACTATCAGGTCGGCAATGTAGTCACCGACAACCGTCTCCCGATACTTGATTTTGAGAGGTAGCTCGATTTGAAGGCCGATCCCTTGCGCGCGCAGTTCGACGGCTAGTGCATTCGAGTAAACGCGCTCCAGAAAGCCAGCTCCAAGAGTGTTGTGAACAGTGAAGGCGGCCCCAAGGATCTTCTCGGTGAGATGCTGCTCCGGGTAAGGCTCGCCAGATTCCTTGGCCGTTCCAGTATTTTGGTTTTTATCTGTGTTCATCAGTGTTGATCTGTGGCTAACCGGATTAGTAGAACGGCCGAAGGTCGGGCATGTGCGGCAGCGAGACTTCGAGAACGCGGCCGTAATCGTTGAGCGTGAGGCGGTATAACTCGGCGGGACCGACGTCGCGCTGACTCCAATCCGTGCTTTGGATCAAGCGAGACTCCTGGGCCAGATCGCCGCTTTCGAAATCCGCACCCTGTGCCTGAAGATCAGAAACTGGAACGGCGTAGACGAGTCGCGCTTTGGTATCGAGCATCAGGTATCGGTGGCCGAGCAGCACGAGAACCAAATCGGAATCTTTCTTCTTGTCCTTTTTGTTGTCTTTTTTGTCTGGCTGATAGACGTTCCACTTCAGCGGGGCCTTGTCATCGAGCCGCACTTGAGCCATTTCTATCGACTTCCAATGGACGCGCGCGGCATCAGCCGCCTGTCCCGCCGCGGATAACGCCGCCAGGAAAATGAGGGCGATCAGCGCGGATGCGATCGGCAAAATCGCGCGATGAACCGCTTCGTGGCGGCGAAAGCTTCTTAGTGGGAATCTCATCAATTAAGAGAATACATCAGCGTGAGGAATTTCCGTGGCGGCCGTTGCCTAATCCCACTTCACGGTAATTTGGCGCGACTTCACGACCACGTATCCTTTCGCGCGGCCGTGCTCGACAACGTCGCGCAGGATCGCGACGTCCTGCTCGCAGTAGGCTGCGACGCGGTCCCTCTCGCCCGCACGCCACCATCCTACGGCCTCGATTCCGTCGCCGCTCTTCGCGGTGCCGAGAGTGTCTTTGGCGAGCTGGTCGAGTTTTATGCGATGCCCGAGAAGTTTGTGGAGTTCCTCGTGTACATCGAAGGAGCGCCGGCGCAGTCCATCCACCGGAGCGTACGCGCGAAGTACTTCTATATCGAAGCGATTGCCGTTGAACGTGACAACATGCGTGAAGGTTTCGAGCTCCGCGACGAGATTTTTCGCGTCCTGCTCGAACCAGCGCCGGAAGTTATTCTCTTTGTCCCAGGTTACGGCGACGGCCACGCCGAACCCGGGGATGTTCGACCATCCGCCCTGTACTTCATGCGATAGGCGCAGGGTTTCAATGTCCAGGTAGATTTCGCGATCGAATAGTCCGGCCGTATGATTCTCCTCGGGAAGGCAGCCGCGCTAACGGTCTACCTGGCGGAAATCTCGCCGAATGATTTGTCGAGCAGGCGAATGCCTTCGTCCACGTCGGCCTTCGAAATATTCATCGGCGGGGCCATGCGGATGACGTTGCCATAGAGGCCGCCCTTGCCCACGAGCAAGCCATTTGCGCGCGCGCGCTCCATCAATTCCGTGGTTTCCGCAGGCGCTGGCTCTTTGGTTTTGCGATCGCGGACGAGTTCGAGCCCCTGCATCATCCCCATGCCGCGAACGTCGCCGATCAGCGGATATTTTTCCTTCATCTCATCGAGCTTCTTCCGAAGGTAGCCGCCAACCACGTGCGTATTCTCCAGCAGGTTCTCTTCCTCAATCACTTCAATCACTGCGCGCGCGGCCACGGACGTAACCGGGTTGCCGCCGAACGTCGAAATCGTGAGGCCCTGAAACTTGTCGGCGAGTTCCGACGTGGTGATCGTCGCGCCGACGGGCACTCCATTCGCCATGCTCTTCGCGCACGTGATGATATCGGGCGTGACTTCCCACTGCTCGATGCCAAACCATTTCTTTCCCGTGCGCCCGAAGCCGGTTTGAACTTCGTCGGAAATGAAAAGCCCACCGTAATTCTTCACGATGCGATAGACGATCTTGAAATATTCCGGCGGAGGAGTGATGAATCCTCCGACGCCCTGAATCGGCTCGGCGATGAACGCCGCAATCGAGCCGCTCGTGCCGGTCTGGATCAGATTCTCGACGTCATTCGCGCACGCCACGCCGCATTCCGGATATTTCAAGTGCAGCGGGCAACGATAGCAGTAGGGATTCACCGCGTGCGAAACGCCCACGCTCACGACGCCGGCTTTGCGCCACGGGGCTTGCCCTGTAACGCCTTTCGCCAGTGCGGATGAGCCCGCATACGCGTGGCGCAGCGCAACGACGTCGTAGCTTGGCCCGGCCATGCGCGCGAGCAGAATGGCGGCTTCGTTCGCCTCGGTGCCGGAGCTGGTGAAGAAGCTCTTCTGGAGTTTCCCGGGAGTGATCTGCGCCAGCTTTTCTGCCAGCGCCACGATGGCTTCGTTCGGGAACAGCGTCGAGGTATGCTGCAGCTTGTCGATCTGCGTCTTGATCTTGGACGTTACTTTTGGATTGCAGTGTCCGACGCCGATGGTGAGTATCCCGCCGAAGAAATCGAGGTATTTGTTCCCCTCGATATCCCAAAGATATTGCATCGAGGCATGGTCGGCGACGAGCGGCTCGCGGTAGTAGTTCGTGACCGCCGGCCAGAGAAATTCCTTGTGCTTGCGGACGATCTCTTCGCTGCGACTGGTCGTCATCTTGGGCGGCGTGGTCATTTCGTTTGCAGTTTACCCGTGCTTACGCGCTCGGGCAAGGGCGCTCCGCAGGCATGAATAAGCCGGGCACGCGAATCAAGGAGCGTGAAGTCCCGCGGTTCCCGTATAATCCGGCCCAATGGTGCTGGACAGGATATTGCGAACCCTGGTGCGCGCGTTCGGGCGGATTTTTCCGGATTGCGTGACGCTCAGCCAGGCCGTTGCCTTCAACATGTTTTTGGCATTTTTCCCGTTGCTGCTCCTGGCCCTCGGACTTCTGGGCGGCACAACGCTATTTCCCGAAGCCATTCGGGAGATTCCCAACCGCCTGATGCAAATTCTCCCGCCCGGCAGCGCAAGGGTGGTCGCCGCCTATTTTGTTCGCCGTACGGTCCATCCCGGGCAGGTGGGTCCTGCTGGGGCTGGGTGGAACTCTACTGGCAGGCACGCAGACCATGGTCGGATTAATGGAAGGATTCCGCGTGATCGAGGGTGATCTGATCCAGCTGAGTTACTGGCGGCGGCAAGCGCGCGCGTTGGGCCTTCTCTGTCTGACGATCGTGCCCATGCTGGCGGTTGTGGTTTTGACCGTGTTCGGGAAGCAATTGCGCGCATGGTTGATCCAGCACACAGCTTCTCCGCATTTCAGCCACTACATCGAATTGGCGGGATACGGCGTGGGCGTTTTTGTACTGGCGATGGCTGTTCTCGTCCTGCTGTACCGCATTGGGCGTCCCGGCCACCCTGGCTTTCGGGACCTGCTGCCCGGGGCTGCGGTCGCGACCGCGCTCTGGTGGTTCGCGGACATGACCTTCGGCTGGTACGTTCGGAAGATGCCGTATGACGTGCTGTACCGCGGTCTGGCGTCGGCAATTGGCTTACTCTTGTGGATGTTCATCGCTGCGATGATCGTTCTGCTGGGCGCGGCCTACAATGCCGAGGCCCGGGAAGCACGCGAGGCTGCCGCCAAGCCCAGCGAGTTTACTTTGGTTGTCCCGTGACGTTGTCTTCGGTAGCCAACGCGTAATTTACGGCCTCGCCGTCTGTAGTGTGCCCCCTTCGTAGTTGTTGATGCCTGGTTCGTAGGCTCCCAGTACCCTCCGCAACTTTCGCCCTAGCTCGGGGTTAGACTAAGGTGAAAGCCATGGCGCAGCGCAGAAAACCCGGGTGGGCGATTCGCAGGTCGAGCCAGCGTCTAGACGCGGCTGGCGGAGCATTTCTGGCAGTCACAATAGCCGCTCTGCTGGCCGCGTTTCTTGCGATCGTGGCGCCGAACGCCGACGCCGATCGGCACAGCAAGTCCCCCAATTCCGCGTCCGAACCGACTTCTCTCGACAGCAAGTTCAAGGGCCATCTTCCCATCACCGAGCTGACCGAGGATCAGGCGATCTTGCACGCATTGAATCGTCTGGCATACGGTCCGCGACCCGGCGACGTGGAGCGCATCCGCCAGATGGGTCTGGAAAAGTGGATCGACCAGCAACTGCATCCCGAATCCATCGATGATTCTGCTTTCGACAAGCGCCTGGAGAAGTATCCAACGCTGAACATGTCCGCTCAGAAACTTCTCGAGGAATTTCCGCCTCCGAATCAGGCGGCCAAGAGGCTGGCGAGACGAAGGAAGAGTACAAACAAGAAATCGTCGAGAAGCGCCGCACCGCCATGGCGCAGCTGACGGATTCGGGCAACGACAACACGGACCGGGCGCAAGAGCAGCTTGCGAAAATACAGGGTCCGAATCGAATTATTGCCGAACTCTCCATGGCCAAGCTCGATCGCGCGGTTTACAGCCAGCGCCAGCTTGAAGCCGTGATGGAAGATTTCTGGTTCAACCATTTCAACGTGTTTGCCAACAAGGGCGCGGACAAGTGGATGCTCACGGCGTATGTGCGGGATACGATTCGTCCGCACACCATGGGCAAGTTTCAGGATTTGCTGACCGCCACCGCCAAGAGTCCCGGCCATGCTTTTCTTCCTCGATAACTGGCAGAGCGTTGACCCAGCGGCGTTCAAGGAACATCAGCAAGAGGTCGCAGATGCGCCGCGCCCGTTATCAGGGTGCGTTCGGCGGTGGATTTCCGCCAAGCCCCGGAACATTTCCGAATCCGAATCGGCCGTCTCCGGGAGCGCAGGGCGGCGCGCGGCCGCAGCAGCAGGATCGCGGACTGAACGAGAACTATGGCCGCGAAGTCATGGAGCTTCACACCGTCGGCGTGGACACCGGCTACACGCAGGAGGACGTGATCGAAATGGCGCGATGCCTTACCGGCTGGACGGTGCGCGAGCCGCGCCGCGATCCGGATTTTGTCTTCAAGCCCGAGTTCCACGCCGAGGGCAAGAAAGTGGTGATGGGCCACACGTTCAATTACGGCGGCGAAAAGGACGGCGAAGAAGCGCTGAAAATGCTCGCGAACGATCCGCACACGGCGAGGTTCATTTCGACCGAGCTCGCGCGGCATTTTGTTTCGGACATGCCGCCGCCGGCGCTTGTTGATCGCATGACGAAAGAATACGAATCAAGCGGCGGCGATATTCGCAGCGTGATGAAGACGATGATTTATTCGCCGGAGTTTTGGTCGAGGCTGACCTATCGCGCGAAGGTGAAGACGCCATTCGAGCTGGTTTCCAGCACGGCGCGCGCGCTGAATGCGGACGTGACGATTTCGTTGCCGCTGGCGCAATGGGTGGGACGAATGGGCGAGCCGCTCTTTTTGTGCCAGCCACCCACCGGTTATTCCGACAAGTCCGAGACGTGGGTCAATACCGGCGCGCTGTTGAACCGCCTGAACTTTGCGCTCACATTTTCGAGCGGGACAGCTCGCTGGAACCAACGTTGATTTGAGCGCCGATGTTTGGCGACGACGCGTCGAAGGATCCGGAGATGGCTCTCGCTCGCGCGCTTGATCTATTTCTGGGCGGGCAGATCGAGCCGGCAACACGCCAGACGCTCGAAAGCCGGTTGAACGATCCGCAGATTTTGCAGGCGAAGCTGGACGATCCCGTGAAACAAGTGAACGAGGGATTGCTTTCGGGTCTGGTCCTCGGCACGCCCGAATTTCAGCGCCGATAGGGAGAATGTAAATGAACAATTTCCCGGCGATATTTCCTGAAGAATGGCGGCATCGCGATGCTGGGCATGGCGTCGTTGCCTTCGTTTCTGCAGCGAGCCGTCGCGGCCACCACCGGCTCCGGCAAAAAGAAAATGGTCGTGCTTTTTCAGCGCGGCGCGATGGACGGCTTGAACGTCGTCGTCCCGTTCGCCGAGCCGAACTATTATCGGCTGCGCCCGACGATCGCGATTCCTGAACCGCGCCGCGGAGGCGCGGATGCGGCGATCGACCTCGACGGATTCTTCGGCTTGCATCCGAGCCTGCAGCCGTTGCAACCGCTCTTTCAGAATGGCCAGCTCGCGATCGTGCAGGCGGTCGGCTCGCCCGATCCCTCGCGCTCGCATTTCGACGCGCAGGATTTCATGGAGTCCGGCACGCCGGGCGTGAAATCCACCGACGATGGCTGGCTCAATCGCGCGCTGCAATCCATGCCCGAAGATCAGGCGTCGCCTTTCCGCGCCGTCGCGTTCGGGCCGTATCTGCCGCGGACGCTTTCGGGCAGCGCGCCCGCCGTCGCCATTCCGGACCTGAAGCAATTCAAGATGTACGGCCCGCAAACAGACCGTCGAGGGCGGATTTGAGGCGATGTACGCGCAGACGGTTGATCAGGCGATGCGCGGCGTCGGCGCGGAAACCTTCGAAGCCATCGACCAGCTCAAGAAAATCAATCCCGATTCGTACCCGCCGGAAAATGGCGCGGACTATCCCACGAGCCGCTTCGGCAAAAGCCTGATGGAAATCGCGGAGCTATTCAAGGCCGACCTCGGGCTTGAAGTCGCATTTCTCGATAGCGGCGGCTGGGATCACCACGTGAACGAAGGCGGCGTGCAAGGGCAGCTCTCGAATCTGCTGCGCGATTTGGGGCAGGGAATCGCGGCGTTTCATCAGGACATGGGCGACCGCATGGGCGACGTCGTGTTCGTCAGCATGTCCGAATTCGGCCGCACGGCGCATGAGAACGGCAATCGCGGCACCGATCATGGCCACGCGAATTGCATGTTCCTGATGGGCGGCGATATCAAGGGCGGGAAAGTGTACACGCGCTGGCCGGGAATGAGCGATGGCCAGCTTTACGAGGGACGCGACCTTGCCGTCACCACCGACTACCGCAGCGTGCTCGGCGAAATCATGACCAAGCATCTCGGCGGGCGCGACCTCAGCGCGGTCTTCCCGGGCTTCACGAACGATCCGCGCCAATTTCTCGGCGTGATGAAATCGTAGCGGCCGGGCCCTCGAAAAAGTGTGTCACTTTGTGAATGCCGCTTTTCTTTGTTTTCAATGACTTACGCGAGAAATTACTTTGCATGGTGTGTCACTTAATTTGGTAATTCCTGAGTGAGTTCTTGAAGGGAGACGGGAACGAACTCAGAAAAGCCCATGGCTAAAGCCATGATTGCTGGGGGGTGTGTTTCGTGGGGCTGAAAGCCCCACGCTTCCACCGAACTGCCACAAACTCCTTCAGGCAAGCGCCGCTTCACGCCTGCTCGGGACTGCCGATTCGCGTTTTCGTCGGAAATGCAAGACCCGCACATTTGCGCCATCGAAATGGCTGCCGATCGCGCAGAGGGATCCCTCGGCTCCCGTTGGTCGCTCGGGATGCCGATCCTGGCCGGATCGTCAGTTGTCAAAGAACTATCACGCCCTCGCCTGGAGGGTGGTTTGCCGCGAAGCTGAAAGCGGCTTCCGATTCACGTTAGCAGGATTGGTCGAGCCGGTCTGCTGGCCGAAAGTTCGAGAAAAGTACAGGTGAGCATCACTGTCCGTCCGAGGCGTGGCGACGCCCAAATCGCCAGAGGGCATTCACGAAGAGATTCGCGAGAAAACAGAACGCACATTTCGCAACTTCGTGCGTCCTGTTTCCTCGCGTACGGGGACCGATTTTACGCGCCTGCTTTGATCCGCATGCCGTAGAACGACCGGTACACGAAGAAGAACGAAATCAGGAAGAACACAGCCGCGAGGATGTGCGTTAGCTCCGGATTCTTCGATGCGAGATCAACCGCCAGCTCCACGGCCAGCAAGCCGAACAGCGTCGTGAACTTGATCACCGGATTGAGCGCCACGGAGGAAGTGTCCTTGAACGGATCGCCGACCGTATCTCCGACAACCATGGCGTCATGCAGCGGAGTGTCTTTCTGCTTGAGCTCGACTTCCACGATCTTCTTCGCGTTGTCCCATGCGCCGCCGGCATTGGCCATGAAGATGGCCTCGTACAGGCCGAAAATCGCGATGGAGATCAGGTAGCCGATGAAGAAGAAGGGTTCGACGAACGCGAAGGACAGCGCGGCGAAAAATACGGCGATGAAGATGTTCAACATGCCTTTCTGCGCGTATTTCGTGCAGATGGCGACCACCTTCTTGCTGTCTTCGACGGAGGCTTTTTCGATTCCCTCGAGCTTGATATTTGCCTTGATGAACTCGACCGCGCGGTAAGCGCCCGTGGTCACGGCCTGCGTGGACGCGCCGACGAACCAGAAAATCATGGCGCCTCCGCTGATCAGGCCGAGAACAAACGGTGCGTGCAGCAGGGAAAGCTTGGCGACATTCTCGGTGAGTCCGTTCGTCAGCGCCATGATGATCGAAAAAATCATGGTGGTTGCGCCGACGACCGCCGTGCCGATCAGCACGGGCTTGGCTGTGGCCTTGAACGTGTTTCCCGCGCCGTCGTTTTCTTCCAACATGTCCTTGGCGCGCTGGAAGTTCACATCAATGTTGAAGTCTGTCTTGAGCTCCTGCTTGATGTTGGGAACTTTTTCGATCAGCGAGAGCTCGTAGACCGACTGCGCGTTGTCCGTGACGGGACCGTACGAATCGACCGCGATCGTCACGGGGCCCATTCCCAGGAAACCGAACGCCACCAGTCCGAAGGCAAACACGGGAGCGGCAATCATCATGGCGCTGAGGCCGCCGAGGCTGACCATGTATCCGATGGCCATCAGGATGACCATCGTCAAGCCGAGGTAGTAAGCGGAAAAATTGCCGGCGACGAAGCCGGAAAGAATTCCCAGCGACGCGCCGCCCTCTTGCGCCGAAGCAACCACTTCGCGGACGTGCCGGGATTCCGTCGAGGTGAATGCCTTGACGAGTTCCGGAATGATCGCGCCCGCCAGCGTTCCGCAGGAAATGATCGTCGCGAGCTTCCACCACTGCGTTGTGTCACCCGAAAGGTTCGGAATCATGAAGTAGGAAATCAGGTAGGTCATACCGATCGAAACCAGCGACGTGATCCATACCAGGGACGTGAGCGGCGATTCGAAGTTCATTTTGTCAACGTTTTTGAACCGCGCGCTGGCGATGGCGGTATTCAGGAAGTAGGCCGCCGCGCTGGCTACCAGCATGGCGATGCGCATCACGAAGATCCATACCAGCAGCTGTACCTGCACGACCGGGATTCGCCACGCCGAGCAGAATGAACGTGATCAGCGCCACGCCGGTGAC
Source organism: uncultured Acidobacteriota bacterium (assembly GCA_963701865.1). GTDB lineage: Bacteria > Acidobacteriota > Terriglobia > Acidiferrales > UBA7541 > Palsa-295. The sequence goes on along the minus strand of CAVPBO010000001.1, from coordinate 1,473,326 downwards.
GCCGTAGGTTTCGAAACCATCGGCGCTGGGGCCGACGGAATCGCCCGCGTTGTCGCCGGTGCAGTCCGCGATCACGCCGGGGTTGCGCGCATCGTCCTCCTTGATCTTGAAAACGATCTTCATCAGATCGGCGCCGATATCGGCGATTTTCGTGAAGATGCCGCCGGCGATGCGAAGCGCCGCAGCGCCCAGCGATTCGCCGATTGCGAAACCGATGAAGCACGGGCCGGCGTAGTCGCCCGGAACGAAGAGCAGAATGATGAGCATCATCAGCAATTCCACGCTGATCAGCATCATTCCGATGCTCATGCCGGCGCGCAGCGGAATCTGATAGATCGGATAGGGCTTACCGCGAAGGCCCGCAAACGCCGTTCGCGAGTTCGCGAATGTGTTCACGCGAATCCCGAACCACGCCACTCCGTAACTTCCCAGAATTCCCACGACGCTGAAGAACAAAATCATCGCTACCTTCGTCGTCTCGTAGTGACGCAACACGCCGAAGTACAGCACGATGACGGCGGCGATGAAGATCCACAGCAGGAAAAGAAATTTGCCTTGATTGACGAGGTAAGTTTTGCAGGTTTCGTAGATCAGCTCGGAAATTTCGCGCATCGAGCGATGCACGGGCAGATTCTTCAGGCGCACGTAAATCGTCATGCCGAATGCCAGGCCGAAAACGCAAAAGAGGATTCCCCAGACCAGCAGCGTGTGGCCGTCGATTCCGGGATGAGTGCCGGAGCTAAGAAATCGCACCTGCGAGAGATCGGGGAGTTTCAGACTAGCCTCGCCGCTCGGGTTTTCGTCCGCCATGGCCCTGCCGGCGCTCATCAGCATCAAAACGAGCGCGGATCCGGTCGCGAAGAATTTTGCCACGCGGGTTACGAGCCTGCTTTCACTCGTCCCTTGGGCGGTTGCGAGTCTGGTGCGCATCAGTAATCCTCCATCATGCGATTTCATAAGAGATTTTTCAGGCGATCTTCTGGGGGCACTAGCATTTACCACCAAACGTGGTTGGGCATCGGCCCGCGCCCGCAAGTCCACCGTTCCAGTCAGCAACTGCGCCCTTCCCCCGGAGGAAAGCTCCCTGAACGGGAGCCCGTACTTGCGAGAAGTTCACAGCCAAAGAGCCACTTTTGTAACAGGAATCGCCCATTTTCGTCAAGAAAATGGTCCATCCCAAAATATGGAGAGCGCGGCAAGTGGCACACGATGAGCATGTTAGACTTAGGCCATGGGGAAAATGGTCATTTCGCCGGGCGGCACGATGGATGGGGTTATCGAACTGCCTGGCGACAAGTCCATATCGCACCGCTACGCGATCCTGGCGGCTCTGGCGGAGGGTACCAGCGAAATTTCGAACTACGCCTCGGCAGCGGACTGCCGTAGCACGCTGGAATGCCTCCGAGGGCTGGGTATCGGGATCGAGTCGAACGAAGGCCGGGTCCGCATTGCCGGAAAGGGGCTGGATGGGCTGCGCGAGCCGCGCCGGGCGCTCGACGCCGAGAACTCCGGCTCGACGATGCGCATGCTGGCAGGAGTGCTCGCAGGACAGCGCTTTGCTTCGAAGATTACCGGGCGATGACTCGCTTCGCAAGCGCCCCATGCGGCGGGTGATCGAGCCGCTGCGCCAAATGGGCGCCGAAATTCGCAGCCAGGAGGGTGATCGCGCTCCTCTGGAAATTCGCGGCGGGGAATTGCACGCGATCGACTACACGCCGCCGACTCCCAGCGCGCAGGTGAAATCGGCCGTCCTGCTGGCCGGCCTGTACGCCGATGGGACGTCACGACCGCGCGTGAATCGATCAACACGCGGGACCACACGGAAGTTGCTCTCCGCGAATTTGGCGCGGTGATTGACGGAAGCCGCGGCGCGATTCGAATTCATCCGCGGCCGAAACTCACCGGCGCGCCAGCTGGTGGTGCCCAGCGATCTTTCCACCGCCGTCTTTCTGATTGGCGCCACGCTTGTGCTGCCGGGATCGTCGCTGATGCTCCACAACGTGGGCCTGAACCCGACGCGAGCCCGCGTGCTCGATTTCTTCAATTCCATTGGAGCGTCCGTTCGCGTGGCCACGGTGCAGATGCGCAATGGCGAATTGGTCGGCGACGTTTCCGTGCGCCATGCGCCGATCGAGGGCGGCACGATTTCCGGGTCGCAGGTGGCGGAAATGATCGACGAGCTGCCCATGCTCGCCGCGCTCGGGCCGTTCACAGAGAAGGGAATCGAGATTCACGATGCGCAGGAATTGCGCGTGAAGGAAAGTGACCGCATCGCGGCGCTCGCCGAAGGATTGCGGCAAATGGGCGCGAACGTGGAGGAATTCCCGGATGGCCTGCGCGTCGAAGGGCGCTCCGCCGGAAAATTGCGCGGCGCCAAAGTGGATCCGCGAGGCGATCATCGCATCGCCATGGCGCTATCGGTTGCGGCGCTCGGCGCGGAAGGGGACACGACCATTCGCGATGCGGAGTGCGTCGCGGTTTCTTTTCCGGAGTTTTTTGCTACGCTCGATCGGTTGCGGGGGTCAGAAAAAAAGTAAGCGGAGCGAATCTTGCGTGCGGCGGCCATTTCGCAAGATCAAGAAGATTTGTGCAGCGAGATCGTGCCGTAGCTCGTGGTTATCGTGATTTTTGGCGCAGGCGCTCCGGATTTGCTCCCGATATTGGCCGTCCAGCCGCCCGTCTTTTTCTTCGCCAGTTGTTTTCAGCGACGGATCCTCGAACTCGCTATCCACTTCGCCGGATCGCGAGAATGCGGAAATCTGAAAGCTCGATCTTCCCGGCAGCGTCAGGTCCACTTCTCCAGAATCGTTTGTGATATTGAGCGGCGCCGCGGGCGGATTTGCGTAAACCACTTTGACGTCGCCGTGCGAGCTGACGATGTCGAGCTGCCCCGCGATGTTTTCCGCCGTGACGTCTTTGTTATGCGTCTGAATTCTGGCAGGTCCGGCGACGTCGGAGACCTGGATGTCGCCCGAGTCCAATTTCCAGACGTCCGGTCAATTGCTCGAATGTGAGATCGGCCCAGGGAGACGTGACGCGGGTTGTCTTTCCCGCTTTGCGGACGACGGTTGACCCGACGGCAGGGCCATCCACAGTTACGTCGCCAACAACGTCGCGCGATTTCCACATCGTTCCCGCGCACCTCCAACCGTACGTTTCCGCCGACGCCCGTGATTCGAGCGTCGCCCGACTGGACTTGGGCGAAAACGTCGGCAGCCGCATCGTGGATTTCGATATTGCCATTGTCGGTGCGCGCGTCAACGAGTCCGCCGATTCCCGACACGTTGATGTCGCCATGGGCGGTATGGAGGATCAGGCTCGCGGTCTTCGGAACCTCTACATCGAGGTCAGCGGTGACCGCGCCACTAAAATCGGCCTGGTGTACCGGGTGGATGCTGTAGGCGTCGCCCTTCTGCTCGATGACAACCGCGACGTCTTTCATGCGAGCATCCGCGGCGGATTCGTTCTCTCCGTGAGAGGATTCGTTTACGCTGACGCGCAGATCGTGCGCGTCGCTCCCGTGGACGAGTGATGCTTCCGCGCGCCGTGTCGATCGAGACGTGCGCTCCGTCAGGAATTGCTCGAGCAGGAAGCTGGCGGCTCTGCGAAAAGGATTGTTGAAAAGGCGCGTCTTCGATATCTACTTCCGGGAACCGCCCGTGAAACCAGTCACGAAGACCAAACGCGATCAGCACGAAAGCGAGAAGTATCAGCAGCGCGGCCTCTCCGCCTGAAAGCAGCGGCGCGCGGAGCTGTCCCGCGTTTTGCGCCGCGATGTGGTCAATCAATTTGGCGATGCCCCAGAGAATGATCACGAAGGGCCAGTAAATTCGGATCAGGTGGCCGATACCGAGTGAAGGGTCGAGGCGGTGCAGCAGAAAAATCAGACCGAGCACGATCAGGAGCAGGCCCGGGAAAATCGATCTTCGTCTGTGTTGGACGTCGGTCACGTTTAGATCACGCTCCCGTATGGCCCGCACCGCGAAGCGGCGAATTGGAGACACAACACGATTCCGGCGATTATCAGAAGGAGGGGCCAGAGCTTGCACGAAGCCGATGCTGGTAAATCGCCCCAGCAGAAAAATCGCGCCGGTCGCGATCAGCAACAGGGGACCCATGAGTCCGCGCACGCGACAGCGGGCGCATGTACATTTCGGATCGGAATTTTCAGCCATTGTGCTCCTTCCTATGAAGTCTTTTTCATCCGGTCCATCAGAATCCAGGCGCCCAACAAAATCAGACCGACGGGCCACGCCTTGGAGAACCAGTCCCGCGCCAACAAATGAAAATTCGCGAGCAGGAACAAGCACGCCCAAACCAATCAGAACAATGGCGCCAATCGGCTTCCGTCCTTCGTCCTCCACCAGGTCCGGCGGCTGCGGTTGGCCCAACTGGCGCGCCTTCGCCACGCGATAGGCTTCGATCGGCATGTAAAAGTAGAAGCAGGCCAATGCGATTCCGAGGAACGCGTCGAGCTCACCCGGTAGATCGGAAGATAGCGCCGCAATAATTCCTCCGAAGACCGCGACGTGAATCAGCGCTTTCACATATTCGCCGTTGTAAACCGCGCCAAGTCCGGGGATGAAGCCGAGCGCGAGAGCGGTGCCTGGGTGCGAACCGGTCGCCGTCACGGGTGTCGCTACCGGCGGCGACGCGACGATATTTGCGAGGCAATTTTCGCAATAGAGCGCGCCGCGCACATCGCGCGTGCACTCCGGGCAAAGCGGCTTGCCGCACTGGCGGCAATAACCTGTGGCGTCCACATCGGGATGTTGTGCACATTTCATAGGGAGCTCCTGGGAGCACGGTTCAAGGTATTGCCGGGAAATTCGGTCGTGATCATGATGGCCAATTCGGGGCCGCCGCGGGCGCCATGGCGACTCGAATGCGGAATCGTCTGCGATTTCTCACGCGGCTCGTTCAATGGCTGTTGCGGCGCTTGCCCGGGCTGCTGCTCATGGGACGGCTTCGCTGTTGGCACGGAAATCGGTTCGGACATGCTTTCCGGTTGCGACGTGAGTCGTGATTGAATTTCGTAAACCACGCGGAGAGTGTTCACGAACTTTGCTCCGCGCGCGTACGTCAGATGCACCTGGCGGTTTGCATCGCGAACCAGGTTGAACGGATTCAAGTTAGTCTTGGACGTCGAAGCGGCGGCAGCGTGAAATACGATCACGACCGATGCGGCCACCGTTACGATTCCCATCGCGAAACGCGGTTCCAAAATCGCGTGCATCCAGCCGAACCAGCCCGCCGAAGCTGGGTTTTGCTTTCTCGGACCGAGCGTAGCTTCTAAAATTTTTCGAGCAAGCTGGGGGGGCGCTTCCACGAGCGGGGTCTGCTGCATTCGGCTGACCAGCCCGTTCACCTGGGCGACGAGCTTCGTGCAGCTAGCGCATCCGGCCGCATGCGCGGAAAATGCCGCTGCTTCCTCGGGCAAAAGAGCGCCGTCGAGAAAATCGCTCAGCCTTTCTTCCGTAAGTGTGCAGTTCCAGTTCATTGGTTTCAGTCCGGCGTTTAGGCCGGGCGCACTCCCATGTCACCCAGGATCCGCGCTAGTTCAATGCGTCCCCGGTTGATCCTTGATTTAACCGTGCCTTCCGGCACCTGCAACACCGTGCGAATTTCGCCATAGTCGAGTCCCTGCAGATCGCGCAAAATCACCGCTTCGCGTAATTCCGGCGAAAGCCGCGCAAGGCCTCGTTGCAATTGCGCGCTCAGTTCGGAGGCCTGGGCTAATTTGTCCGGCATACGCGCCGGAGAATGGCGTTCCTCGAGCTGCGGCATGGCGTCGTCAATTGAATCCGTCATCCGGTCGCGGCGGGTCCGCCGATAGTGGTCTACCAGCAGATTACGCGTCACGCTAGTGAGCCAAGTCGGAAATGCGCCCTGTGACGACTGATAGCTCCCGAGTGTGCGGAAGATGCGCAGAAAAACCTCTTGGCTCAAATCCTCGGCGGATGTCGAATTTCCCGTAAAGCGATAGCAGAGGTTAAAAACTCGCCGGGTGTGCCGGTGCACAAGTTCCTCCCACGAAGGCCCGTCGCCCCGGAGACAAAGCTGCACCAGTTGGGCGTCCGGCTCCAATCCGCTCTAGCCTCGCGATCCGCATGACATATCGGCCTCACAGTATGGAACGCAAATCGAAGCTGAAAAGTTCCATCCCGCCCGGCATCTTAGGCGTATTGGCTCTGTAAACACAAGAAGCGGTTACCTTTGGCGAAAGGGCCGCATCTAACTTTAGTGTGGTAGTAGCTCGCGTTTGCTGGCGAGAGCCACCATCGCAAATTGTGCCAAGAGTTCGAAATCTTAGCTGGAAAGGTAAGTGCCTTGAATCGGTTGCTCCTAATAGCGCTGGTCCTCTGTAGCGGGCTGCTCTGTGCGGGCCGCGCCAGGGCCGACGTGGGCATCGTGCTGAACGAGTCGCTCGATACCAGCGTCGCCCGAATTACGGGGTCTGGGCACAGCGCCGTGTATCTATCGCGCATCTGCCCTGCCTCACCAGTGAAACTGCGTCTCTGCGGGCCGGGCGAGCAGGGTTCGGTCATGAGCAACTACACGACACTCGGCGAGGATCAGCCTTTCGAATGGAATATCGTACCGCTGAGCGTTTTTGTCTATGGCGTGGCCGATCCTGCAAGCCGGCCTCTGTTCGCGTCATGGAAGATCAAAGCGGCTCTCGAAGAAAACTACCGCGAGAAAATTCTGAGTGACTACTGCACCGGTCACCGCTGCCAGACGAGCGGAAAGGCGGAATGGCGGGAAATGGTCGGCGCCGCGTCCGAACGGAGCCTGTATATTCTGATTGTTTCAACGACGGTCGAGCAGGACCGTGCGCTGATCGAGAAGTTCAACGACGCGCCCAACGTGAATCATTTCAATGGTGTCACCCGCAATTGCGCCGACTTTACGCGAAAATTGATCAATACCTACTTCCCGCACGCCACACATCGCGAGCTCCTGAACGATTTCGGTATAACTACTCCCAAGGCCGTGGCGCGCTCCTTTGCGCGTTACGCTCACGATCGGCCGGAAGCGCAATATCGCGTGCTTCATTTCGCGCAATTGCCGGGGCCCATCAAGCGCAGCACCGAGTGCCGCGACGGAATCGAGCAGTTCTACCGTTCCAAGAAGCTGGTAGTGCCCTTGGGATTTTTTGCGTGGCACGAGCTGCCATTCGCAGTGGGATCGTATTTGCTGACCGGACGCTTCAATCCCGAGCATGAATTTGAGAGCCACGCCACAGTTCACGAAGTTGAGCTTGGCCACGAGATCGAAGTCGCAAAAGACGACGATCCCGCAAGTCCGCGAGTGGCGGAGCTCGAAGCCGCGAAACTGCAGGAACGGATGCGGATAGTGGGAAGCGCGCAAGAGTGGGGCGGATTTCGCGAACAGTTTGATTTGATTGTCGCGGAGGCGGTGGACGAACACATTGTTGCCAGCCGCGATGCCCTGGGCCGCGTAATTAAAGACTTCAGCGAACGTGGCAGGCCATACCTCGACCAGCGCGGCGATCTTTGGCTGGAAGTTCAGCAGGACGGAAAGACAACACAAGTCGGTTTGAGCGCCGATAACTTCCTCGCGCCCGGCTCCGATCGCACGATCGCTTACAAACTCATGCTCGCGCACGTTGCGGAGACGCTGAAGAGTCCCGCGCACGAACGCGAAAATATGCCTGAGTTCATCGAGGCGTGGAATCTAATGCAACAAGCGCGCCCAGGCACGAGCGAGAAAACTTCGCTCGCGATGGGACGTTAGCGGCGGGTTTGAATCGGTTTGCGCGATTTAAAGCCAATCCGAAGGCACAAGACCCAGACTGGGGCGGGAAGCCGCGTTGTCCTTGCTTAAAGGGTTTGGCGGGATCGCTCCCAAAACCTAAGCTTTCGCTTTGTAGCCGAGGCAGTTCAGTACCGGCAATGATGGATATTTGGGAAAGTTCGGATCGGTGGCGGACAACTCGCACAGATAGAAAAGCGCGCCGCGTTTGGCTTCAACCAGCCGGGAATTAATGCAGTCCGCGCACAGTCCCAATCTTCGCCGCTTAGCTAAGCTATCTTGGGACGAGGTGTCCCCCGATTGCCGACGAACATCATTTTCCTCCGCGTCCGATTCGTCTCGCTGGCCCATGACGCGAGGATATCATTCGGGCGCGAAAGCTGCCGAGAGGTTGCTGCGCAATGCGAAGTCGAACGTTCGTTTTGACGTCGCGAATATGCCTGCTAACATTTTCCCGCTGGCGCGCGTCCAATCCTGAAACTTTGCAACCAGGAGCCCCATTGATGATGCATAGCTCCAAATTGTTTCCGTGCCTGGCCGCCTCGATGCTGCTTGCTGGCTCGCTCGCTGCACAATCCCGCGTATTGAATTCGACATCACCAAATCTGGTCGAGTCTCGAACGTCTCCTTTGCCGGGTTGCGCCGGCATGGCGTCCTTAAACTTCCTCGGCCAGGGAAACGCCGCGACTGGAGAAATCAATCCGGCCGATTTCGACCGCAGCATTTCGCCCTGCGACGATTTCTTCCAGTACGCGACGGGCGGCTGGGTGAAGCGCAATCCGATTCCAGCTTCATATCCTTCGTGGGGTATTGAGGAGGAGATCGATCGCGGGAATAAGGAAATCCTGCGGCGCATTCTGGAAAAGGCCGCCGCGGACAAATCCGCGAAGCCCGGATCGCCCTGGCAAAAGATCGGCGACTACTACGCCAGTTGCATGGACGAACCCGCGATCGAAGCCGCCCGCGCCAAGCCTCTTGACGCCGAATTTCAACGCATCGCGGCGATCTCGGATCTGCCGTCCTTGCAGGCGGAAGTTGCGCGCCTGCAGACTTTTGGCGTCGATGCGATATTCGGTTTCAGCTCCCAACAAGATTTCAAGGACAGCACGCAGGTGATCGCGCAAATCGATCAGGCCGGACTTGGTCTGCCTGACCGGGATTATTACACGCGCGACGACGATCAATCCAAAACGCTACGCACGACGTATGTGGCGCACGTCACGAAGATGTTTCAGCTTCTCGGCGATGATCCCGCGAAAGCGGCGGCCGAAGCCAAGACCGCACTTGATATCGAAACAGGCCTTGCGAAAGCGTCGTTGACCAACATTGAGCTTCGCAATCCGGATAACGTGTATCACAAGCAGACCATTGCCGAACTCGGTGCGACCACTCCGCACTTCCGCTGGGCCGAATATTTTCATTCCGCTGGCGCTCAGCCGGTTGTGAACCTTAACGTGAGCGAGCCCGAATTCTTCAGAGCCATGGATACGGCGCTGGCGGCGGTTCCACTCGACGACTGGAAAATCTATCTTCGCTGGCACTTGATTCACGCTTCGGCGCGGGCGCTTTCGAAGGATTTTCAGGAGGAAAGCTTCGATTTCTTTGGCCGCACGCTCACGGGCGCCAAGGAACAGCTGCCCCGATGGCAACGTTGCGTGAGCTCCACGGACGGCAACCTCGGCGAGGCGCTCGGGCAGTTTTACGTGACCGACCAATTTCCACCGGCGGCCAAGGCCGCTGCCACGCAGATGGTCAAGAACGTGATTGCCGCGCTCCGCGACGATCTCGCGACAATCGATTGGATGTCGCCCGCCACCCGGCAGAAAGCCCTCGAAAAGCTCAATGCGATCGTGATCAAAGTCGGGTACCCGGACCATTGGCGCGATTATTCCGCGTATAAGGTTGATCGCGGGCCTTACGTTGAAAACGCCTCGCGCGGATTGCAATTTGAATTTGCGCGCCAGCTCGCCAAAATCGGCAAACCCGTGGACCGCGCAGAGTGGGGAATGACACCGCCGACCGTGAACGCTTATTACAATCCTCTGCTGAACGAGATCGTTTTCCCGGCAGGGATACTCCAGCCGCCGCTATACGATCCGAAGGGCGATGACGCGGTGAATTACGGCGCGACGGCGGCTGCGATCGGCCATGAAATGACGCACGGTTTCGACGATGAGGGAGCCAGGTTCGATGCGCAGGGCAACCTGAAGAATTGGTGGACGGACGCCGACCTGAAGAATTTCAATGAGCGCGGCGATTGTATCGCCAAGCAGTTCGATGAGTTCGAAGTGGAGCCCGGATTGCACGAACAGGGAAAGCTCGTGGAGGGCGAGAGCATCGCGGACCTTGGCGGACTTGCCATGGCCTACGCGGCGTACCACAAATCGCTGGAAGGTAAGCCGGCGCCAGCGTCGGTGGACGGATTCACCGCAGATCAGCGATTCTTCATCGCCTACGCGGTGAGCTGGGAAGACAATCTGCGGCCGGAGCTTGCCCGCCTGATTACGGAATCCGATCCGCACCCGCTGCCGAAGTTTCGCGTAAATGGTCCCCTCGCAAACACGCCTGCATTCCACAAGGCGTTCGCATGCACCGAAAAATCGCCGCTCGTGCGGCCCGAAGCGAAGCGCTGTCGCATTTGGTGAGTTTTTCCGTTATGAGCGGAGCCGTCGCGAGACGACGGCTCCGCTCAGCCGCCCGCGTGACCTCTGCGGTAAGCGTGCCGCATCCACGCGTCGCGGTCCTTCTTGACACTGTCGAAACCTTGCTGCTACGGTTCCAATCGAATGCTGCGCAAATCGCGTCGGTACCTGCTTCTCCTGCTCGCCGTTCTGGTCCTCGGCTATTTCCTCTATAGGATTTCGCGACTCCATCACGCTCCAGGGATTTCGGTGGGGAATGGTGCTGCGATTCGATCCGCGAGGCGCGCATCTCCCTCCTTCTGCTTTCGCTCGCCGCGATTTACGTTTGCTATGCGCTTCGTGCGTTGCGGTGGATGCGATTTTGCCGGTGGCTCGGACCGATGCGCTTCTGGGATGTCTACGGAGCCACGCTTGCGGGCTTCACCTGCACGTTTCTTGCTTGGCCGCGCCGGGGAGCCGATTCGGCCCGTGCTGATCGCGCGAAAGAGTTCGCTTTCGATGCCAGGCATGTTTGGCGTTTACGTGCTGGAGCGCGTGTTCGACATGGCGGCAACGGCTCTGCTGGCGGTCGTGGCTTTGCTGCTGTTCGAGCGGAAGGGAATGACCGGACTCCGGAAACGAATTGCTGTTAGAGTGTTGCGCGCTCGGCCGGCGTGCTGCTCCTTGTGGGTCTCGCGGGCGTTGTAGTGTTCCTGATCTATTTCCGCTATCACGGCGCAGCATGGCTGGCGAAAAAACTGGAGCAGCCGAAGTGGCGTAGAGGTTGGCGCGAGAAGATCGCGGTGCTGCTCGAAGGTTTCAGCGACGGTTTGCGCGGCGTCCGCACTTGGAGCGATCTTGGGGCGCTCGCCGGATATACTGCGGCTCACTGGTTGTTGGTGGTCTTCATATATCTGTGGGTCGCGCACGCCTTCGGAGGCCAACTCGCGAGTCTGGGTTTTGCGGGGGCCACGCTCGTGCTGGCTTTTACGATGGTCGGTTCGGCGGCGCAGCTTCCGGGCGGCGTGGGAGGATCGCAATTGGCCACTTTTATTGTCCTCACGCTGATCTTTGGAGTAGAAAAGGAGCCTGCCGCGATCGTTACAGTCGTGCTCTGGCTGATTACTTTCGCGGGATGTTCGTTGGCCGGATTGCCGCTGCTTTTGCGGGAGGGCTGGTCGATGGGAGAACTTCGCCGGATGGCGCGCGAAGAGGAGAAAGCCGGAGAGGCTGAGCTGCTTGCTGAAGCCGAGCACGGCGGAGAACTGCCTGCCGGTCGGAAGGAGAACTCTCAGTGAAGTGTCCCTTTTGCGCGCACCTGGATGACAAAGTGATCGATTCGCGCGAGGCGCGCACCGGCGATCTGATTCGCCGCCGCCGAGAATGCCTGAAATGCAGCCGCCGCTTCACCACGTATGAACGCATTGACGAAATTCCCTACATGGTCATCAAGAAGGACGGTCGCAGGGAAAAGTTCGAGCGGCAGAAGATTCTGCAGGGATTGCTGAAAGCTTGCGAGAAGCGGCCGGTGCCAGTGGGCAAGCTCGAAACCATCGTGGATGAGGCCGAAGCGTTCGTCAGCGAAGCCGCGGATCGCGAGCGCTCGACCACCGAGATCGGCGGCTTGTTAATGAGCCACCTGAAGAAACTCGACAAGGTCGCCTACGTCCGCTTTGCGTCCGTCTATCTCGATTTCAAGGACGTGAAGGAATTCATGGACGAACTGAAGGGCCTGCTGAAGGACCGCGCGAAGAAATAATCGTCTTACGCCTGCCAGACGCCTGCAGCAAACGTCTTCACCGTGCGAAATCCGAGATGCTCGTAAAGCTCGACGGCTCGCTCGTTGATCGTCGTGACCGTAAGCGACAACGATTTGTATTTCAGCCGTCGCAGCGCTTCGATCGAGTGCTCCATCAGTTGGCGCCCAATTCCGCCGCCCTGATATCCCGGCATGACGCAAATCTGAGTTGTGTGGCCCACGCCCTCCGCGACCGTTGATGTGAGGATCATTGCGACCGGCCGGTCGCCGGTCGCAGGTCTTACGAGGAACGAAGCCTCCGGCAGAAATTGGCCGCAGCCGGGCAGGAGCACAATGTTTCGCAGGAATCGCAGGCTTCCCGCCTCGCTGCAATACTGGTCGTTGATCTGCCCGTCCACGTGGTTCGCGTAGGAAAGCTGGATCAGCCGCGCGGCGGATTCGAATGCCCGGTCGGTCCATGGCTCGATGCGCAATCCCATCGAGGACGCTTTGTTCGTGAGCTTTGCCTTGTCGAGCGACAACAGCATGAATTGACGAGAATGCAGCCGAAAGTGCTGCGAGAGAAACGCGGGGTCGAGTTCGGTTCCGAACGGCATCAACTGCGCCTCGATGCGCTCGAGGCGCGGAGTCGCTCTCAGCGCGCCGAGCATTTCGGTCAGCAGGCGTTGGGTGATCGGGCCTTGCGAATGTTGGGCGGAGACGAAAAGTCCGCCGATCAGCCCCTTGTGGTCCTCGAGGACGTAGAAGCCGTAGCCTGCGGGACGGCCATCTTCCACCGCGGCGTATCCGCCCAGGGCCCGGGAATCGATGAACTTCCGAACCAGGTCGATGGATGGTCGATAGTCCCATTGCAGCTCGTCCCGCCAGCGCTCGGCTTCCTCTCGAAATAGGCCTTCGAGCGACCGCGAATGGAGCTGTCGTAGGTCAACAATCTGCATCGAAGCCACTCGCCATCTCCCCCGGGGCATTATAACTTCGCATCCCGCCGGAACCCAACCGCTCCGATTTCGAACACAGTGCCATTCGGCGGGACCAAGGTCCGAAGCGAAATGTGCTAACATCCGTTCGTTGAGGCGCGTACGCTGAAGCGCCCGCGCTTAGATGGCCGTCCTTTCCGAGCTCCGCTATCCCACAACGCGCCTCGCCAAGGTTTTCTCCGCACTCCTGGCGTTGCTGCTGTTCGCCCTTATTTCGATTTCTACCATTTCTGGATTTCTCCTCTACCAGATTCTTCGCCCGGCGCGGAATCCCGCTTCGTTTGACCTGAGCGTGATGATGGGGCATCCCGCCACGTTTTCATTTCCGGTCGCGGGCGGCGCGCAACGCGAAGGCTGGCTTTTTCCTGGTTTGCGCGGCGCGCCCACGGTGGTGGTATGCCACGGATATCTATCGCAGCGCGCTGATGTGCTGACGCTCGTCACCGCGTTGCAGGACCATCAATTCAACGTTTTCCTGTTCGATTTCAGCGGACACGGGACCAGCCTGGGTCTCACGTCTCTTGGCTACCGGGAGACTGATGAATTGCACGCAGCCGTACAAGCGCTCTCGACTCGAGACGATGTGGATCCCGCAGAATTTCGGTTTGTGGGGCGTTGATATGGGCGGATACGCGGCGCTGAAAGTCGCGGAATCGGATCCGCGCATCAAGGCAGTGGCGGTTGACGATGCATACGACGAACCGCGGGCCATGGTCGAGATCGAGGCTAAGAAATCCGGACTGAACTCCTTGCCCGGAGTGCTGCGCTTTACCGATTTCGGATTTCGGATGGTTAACTTTTCCTACCGGAACGAGCCCGCCGTTTCCGTTCATATCGGCAATACCCGCGGAATTCCGAAACTGTTCGTTCAGGCCGACGATCGCCCCGCGCTTGCGGACGAGACATTGCGGCTCTTCGTGAAGGCGCCGGAACCCAAGCAGACGCTTCGCGATCGGTTGGGGTATCGCGACATGACCGATGATGATCGAAAGAGTTACGAGAACCAGGTCGTTAACTTTTTCCTTCAGAATATCCCGCCGACTTCGGCCCGCTAACGTGCGGCCGGAACCGGCCGGATCGGGACGTACATAAGGCCTGGCTGCCTTTCTTCCAAGTCTCCACTGAATCTGCCGAGCTTTCTGATTCGCTCCAAGCCATCGGGAGTGGTCAGCACTAAAGCCGGCGACGGATCGTCCGCCGACCACTCCGGAAGCTCGCGGCGGAAATAGAAGGCTAAGCCCCATGTCCAACTGCGGCTCAGGCGGTAGGTGAAGATTCGATCTGGCCGCTGATCGTTGCGCATGAATTCCGCGTACGGTCTGGCCGAGTAGAAGGAATCGAGCGCCGGGAGTTCGCCGAGACTCGCAATTTCGACGTTCGCCGCCATGAAGAGTGCCAACAGAGGCACGGCGAGCGCGGGCCGTTTATAGAAGACCACCGCGATCATGATCAGCGCGACGAGAAGAACGCTCGCGAGCGGCACCGACCTCATGAAGGCAACGTGAGCCGAATTGTCGCCTGTTCTGAAGTGTCCTCCGACCATACGCCGTATTCCATGGAGCCCAGCACCCACGAGGACCGCCCACGCCACGGCGAGGCCGGCCGCGAGTGCGGAACTGATCGCTGACATTGCGGTTCAATGCGCGAATAGCGACAACCGCGCAGAGCAACACTAGCGGAGGAATCGCCGGCAGAATGTATCCGGGCAGCTTCGATTGCGACAAGCTGAAGAATAGAACCGGGACGACGGCCCAGCATGCGAAGAAAAATCCCGGCGAGTTTGCCCAGGATTTCTCGCGCCAGAGTCGAAGGCCTTCTTGCGCCACGGGCCAAAGCAACGCCGTCCAAGGAAGCAGCGCGAGCAACACGATCGGACCGAAATACCAAAATGGCTGCCGATGTTCAAACATCGGGGTGACATATCGCTCAAAATTGTGGTTGCCAGAGAAAAATGTGCAGGAAATCCGGATTGCGAATCGCGCAGAGCACGTACCAGGGAAGCGCGACGACGCAGAACGCGGCGATCGCAAAAGGATGCGCCACGCGAATCGCCGCGCGCCATTGCTTTGTTGCCAGCGCCCAAAGTCCGATCGCGCCGCCCGCCAGGATGATTGCCGCGGGACCCTTTGCCAGGACTGCCAATCCAAGAAATGCGCCGAAGAGCAGCGAGCGGCCACTGAGTCACCGCGCGTGGTCGTGCGGCTCAGTGATCGCCGCTCGCAAAGCGCCTGATTGGCGAAACACAGTCGCGGCGCTCGCCATCGCAAGCGCGATCGCGGCGCTGAAAAGCATGTCGGGAGTGGCGGCGCGCGCAAATCCGATTGCCGCGACGCTCGTCGAGAAAAGTAACGGTGCGAGCAGTGCCGGACTCGACAGGGAATTGGCATCGCCGCCGTAATGTTTCTTGGCCAGCCACCCGATCGTGAGCGCAGCCGCGAGCGCCGCGAAGGCAGAAGGCAGTCTCGCCGCCCATTCCGCAGGGAGGTGAAGCAGGAATCCCATCGCGGCAGCCCAATAATAGAGAATTGGCTTCTCAAGCCACGGCTGGCCGAAAAGTCGCGGCGTAACCCAGTCGCCGGTCTCGGCCATAGCGCGCGCGATCCAGACGTATCGTGGCTCGTCGGGGCCAACCAAACCGATGGCGCCGAGGTTGCCAAATAGGCAGATACCGATCGCGGCCGCGGTTAATGGCATTGCCCAACGCGCCGCGCGGCCCTCGTTCGTACGATTTTCGCTCAAGGCGGGAAGAGTCTAGCATCGGCGGATTCAATTTGAACTTGCTAACCGTATAATGGCGGCGATGCAGGAATCGCTCGAGTATGCCGCGGCATGGACAGGATTGAAATTGCTGGGACTTTTGCCGAGGCCGGCCGCCAGATTTGTCGGCGCCAGTTTTGCCGCCGCTGCTTATGCGGTGCGAAGGCCGCTTCGCCGTTCCGCAATGTTCAATCTCCGGCTCGCGTTTCCCGATTGGACGGATGCGCGACGCCGGCGCGTGATTCGCGGAATGATCCGGCAAATAGGATGGATGGCTGGCGAATTTTCGCAGTTTCCGAAGTACACGCGAGAAAGAATTGAAAGTATCGTCGTCGTGGACGGATTCGAAAATTTCGATGCGGCGCGCCGTCGCGGCAAGGGTGTCCTGTTCCTCACCGGGCACATGAGCGCATGGGAACTTGCTCCATTTGCCCAAGCCCTGTACGGCCATCCGCTGCATTTCCTCGTTCGCCCCATTGCGAACAAACGCGTGGACGCGCTGATTAACGGCTACCGCTGCCGCTCCGGAAATCAGCCGATCGAGAAGAATCGCTCCGCTCGCGCGATTTTGAAAGTGTTGGCGATGGCGGGACGGTTGGCGTCCTCGCTGACCACAATACCGATATCGAAGAGAGCGTGTTCGTGGATTTCTTCGGCGTCCCTGCTTCGACGACGTCGGGCCTCGCGCGAATCGCGCTGCGCACGGACGCCGCCGTCGTCCCGGGATTTCTTTCCTGGGATGAAGGCCGGCGGAAATATCGCCTGCGGTTTGAGCCGGCGGTGGAACTCGCGCGAACGGCGAATGAGGAATCCGATGTCGTCGAGAACACGCAGCGTTTCACGCGCGTGATCGAGGATTTCATTCGCGCGCATCCGGATCAGTGGCTATGGGTTCACAAGCGATGGAAAACTCGCCCGCCCGGCGAGAAGCCGCTCTATCCGTTTTGAGCGCTATCGTGCGCGTGTGTCGAATAGTTCCAGCCATTCGTTTTTCGTTGCAAGACAAGAGAGGAAACTATGACTCGCACCGCTGGTGAACTTGCGGAATATCTCGGAGCCAAAATCGAAGGAGACTCGCGCGCGCAGATTTCGGGTGTCGCCGCCCCCGAACGCGCCCAAGCGCACGATCTGATTTATCTCGACTCACCGCGCCATCAAGACCGGGCTGCGAATTCAGCCGCCACATGTGTGCTCGTCAAGACCGGAACGCGGATCGCGGGCAAGACAACTCTGGAAGTTAGCGAGCCGAAATTCGCTTTCGTGAAAGCGGCTCAGTGGCTGTTGCCAGAATCCGCGCGGAGCGCCGCGATCCATCCGACCGCAATTGTCGCTCCCGATGCGAAAATCGGCGCGCATGTTTCGGTCGGCCCCTACGTCGTGATTGAGGAGGGCGCGGAAATCGGCGCCGGAACGATGATTGAAGCGTTTTGCTTTGTGGGTCGTGGTGCACGCTTGGGCGAGAATTGCAGACTGCATCCGCACGTGACGTTGTACGCGGGTTCGCGCGTCGGATATCGAGTCGAACTTCATTCGGGCGTAGTCATCGGTAGCGACGGCTTCGGCTACGTTTTCGGCGAAGGGCGACACTGGAAATTTCCACAGATCGGCACGCGTCGAAATTGGCGACGACGTGGAGATCGGCGCGAACACCACTATCGATCGAGGCTCGCTGGAGGCAACCCAGATCGGTAACGGTGTGAAAATCGACAACCTGGTTCAACTGGGCCACAACGTGCAGATCGGTGAGAACTCAATCCTGGCTGCGCAGACCGGCATCTCCGGTAGCAGCACTCTCGGTAAACACGTTCTAGTCGGCGGGCAGGCGGGCATTGGCGACCATGCCCATGTGGAAGACGGAGCAATCATCGGCGGCCAGGCAGGAATTCTGCCGGGGAAGATCGTCCGCGGCGGGCAGATCGTTTGGGGAACTCCCTCGCGCCCGCTCGAGAAATTCAAAGAACAGCATGCACTGGTTGCGCGCCTGCCGCAACTTGCTGAGCGCGTTCGCCTGCTTGAAGAAGGGAAATAGAGCCGAAAATCCTGACCGGCGGCTGCGGACGTCTTCGTCTTCTATTCGCCTGCTAGGATCGCTCCTGGCTCACCGAGGGACCGCGTCTTATATTCTCCTCAATTGAGGCCCCCAAGGCAGCCAGAGCGAGCTTCCCGCCATCCTAGGGACAGTGCCTAGGGGAAATTGGAGCTGCTTTTCAGTTGACCCTAGCTTGGATACGAAAGATAATAATGTCGAGTTATCCCGTAACTACCTGCATTACCGGGAGATTGGGCGATTTTCCCGTTTCGCCAGGTGATGCCAACTGTGGGGTACCCCGGGTTGTCAGTGACAAGATACGTCTGAGGGGTTGATGGCGACCGGAAGCAAGATTGCGAATCGAGATGCCGCAGGGCGGCGCGACGCACGGAGCGGCCACGGCTCCTCGCCGAAATGCCGAATCTCCCGTCGAACAAGCCGTCAGCCGCAGCGTGAAATGGATGCTCTCGGCCCAGAGCCAAGAGGGCTACTGGTGGGGCGAGCTTGAAGCCGATACCACCCTCGAATCCGATTACATCCTCTACCTCCATATTCTGGGCGAATTGGATTCCCCCAAGACTCCCAAGCTTGCGAAATATATCCGTGACCGGCAGCTTCCCGATGGCGGCTGGAATATTTTCTACGGCGGTCCCGCTGAGCTAAACGCGACAGTAAAAGCCTGGGTCGGCGCTGCGGCTGGCAGGCGATGCAGCGAATTCTCCGCACCTCGAACGGGCCCGCGCCAAGATTCATGAGCTCGGCGGTCTCGAGGCAACGAATTCCTACACCCGCTTCTATCTCGCGATGGTCGGCGCGATTGACTGGAATTTCGTGCCAGCCATTCCGCCGGAGTTGATGCTCCTGCCGGATTGGTTTCCGATCAATTTGTACGAAATGTCGTCGTGGACGCGCGGCATCGTGATTCCGCTGGCGATTGTATACGCGCATAAGCCCGCCTGGAGCCTTCCGGAAGGCGTCACCGTCGAAGAGCTTTTCCGGCAGTCCGGGCGCCAGGCCGCCCTCGCTCGCGTGGGATCAGGCAGCGTCGTCTCCTGGAAGAATGTCTTTCTCGCGCTGGGCCGCGGCGTGAAGTTCTATGAAAAGCTGTCCTGGCTGCCTTTCCGCAAGATGGCGCTATCGCTTGCGCGCAATTGGATGCTCGAACGCCTGGAGCGCAGCGAAGGCCTTGGCACGATTTATCCCGCGATGATGAATTCGATTTTCGCGCTGGCCGCGGAGAGCGGCGACACGACCGATCCGCTTCTCGCGCGCGAAATCAACTTCCTGGCGCGCTACGAAATCGAGGAAGCGGACACTCTGCGCGTCCAGCCCTGCATTTCGCCTCTGTGGGACACGGCCATCGCCATGGTTTCGCTCGAAGAGGCGGGCCTCGATCCCGCGCATCCGGCGCTTGCTCGCCGCGTCGCGCTGGCTGGTGGACAATCAAATTCTCGGGCCCGGCGATTGGCAGGTGAAGAATCGCGATGCGGAGCCGGGCGGCTGGGCGTTCGAATTTCGCAACGATTTTTATCCCGACGTGGACGACACCGCATTCGTTCTGATGGCGCTGGGCCGCGTGGACAGATCCGGAACCGGTCCGCTTGCGCGCCTCGATTCGCCGCGGTCTTGCGTGGCTCGTCAGCATGCAGAATGAAGACGGCGGCTGGGGCGCGTTCGATCACGAAAATAATCTCGACTTCCTGAACCATATTCCGTTTGCCGACCACAACGCGATGCTCGATCCTTCCACCGCGGATGTCACCGCACGCGCCATGGAATGCCTTGGGCAGATGGGCTGGCCCGCGACGCATCCGGTTGTCGAGCGCGCGGCCGCATTCGTGCGCCACGATCAGACAGCCGATGGCTCCTGGTTCGGCCGCTGGGGCGTGAATTACGTTTATGGCACCAGCGGCGTGCTGCGCGCGCTCGAAACGCTTCGGACTCGGTTCGTCGCCGGAATGCAAGCGCGCCGCCGAATGGCTGCGTTCGGTGCAAAATTCCGACGGTGGATTTGGCGAATCCATCCTCTCGTACTACGATCCCGCGCTGAAAGCGAAAGGAAAGAGCACAGCCTCGCAAACCGCCTGGGGCCTGATTGGTTTGCTGGCGGTTGTTGGCGCGGACGACCCTGCGGTCGAGCGCGCCGTCGCATGGCTCGTCTCGCATCAGAACGACGACGGCACCTGGGACGAACCTGAATTCACCGGCACCGGTTTCCCGCAGGTGTTCTATCTGAAATATCATTTGTACCGGAATTCTTTCCCGCTCTACGCGCTGGCGCGCTACGATAATTTGCGCCAGGGTCGGCGGAAGTACGTTGGCGTGCAAGTCGCCGCCGATGAAATGCAATCAGCCAACGGGCATTGATGGGACAGGCCAAAGAGGCTTTCCGCACTCCATGACCACGCTCGTCACGGGCGCCACCGGCTTCCTCGGGAGCCACGTTGCCCGCCAACTTGTCGCCGCAGGGCATTCTGTCCGCGTCCTCGTTCGCAGCACCAGCAATCTGCAGGCGCTTGATGGATTGAATGCCGAGCGCGTGGTGGGCGATTTGCAGGACGTGATGTCGCTCGATCGCGCGATGAAAGGCGTTCGCCGCGTGTTCCACGTCGCCGCCGACTACCGCCTGTGGACGCAAAATCCGGACGAAATTTACGACACGAATGTTGAGGGCACGCGCCGCCTTCTGGAAGTCGCTGGCCAAGCGGGTGTCGAGCGGTTTGTCTACACCAGCACGGTGGCAACGATCGCTGTGTCAGACGATCCTGCGGCGCTTCCCAAACGAGGAGACGCAAGCAACGCTCAGTCCAGATGATCGGCCACTACAAGCGGTCGAAATTCATGGCTGAGCTCGAAGCCATCAAAGCAGCCGCAGCTGGGCTTCCTGTCGTCATCGTGAACCCTACCGCGCCGGTCGGCCCTGGCGATTGGAAGCCGACGCCCACGGGCCGCATCATCGTCGATTTTCTGAACGGGAAAATGCCCGCCTATGTGGACACGGGCTTGAACCTTGTGCCCGTCGAGGACGCAGCCGCCGGCCATTTGCTTGCCGCGGAAAAGGGACGCATCGGCGAGCGCTACATTCTTGGCGCGCGCAATATGACGCTGAAGCAGATTCTGGACGCGCTCGCGTCCATCACCGGGCGTCCGGCGCCGCGCGTGCGCCTGCCGCATGCTGTGGCCCTCGCGGCAGGATACGCGGACGAATTCTTCTCGCGCCTCACCGGCCGCGAGCCACGAATTCCAGTGGAAGGTGTGAAGATGTCGCGCCACCGCATGTTCGTCGAGAGCGACAAAGCCGAACGGGAGCTGGGCTATCAGCCGGGTGCTGTCGAGCCGGCGCTTGAGCGCGCCGTGCGCTGGTACGGCGAGCACGGCTATATTCGCGGCCGCACGGGAACAAAACCAGTTGCGCACGCGCAAGCTGCGTAGCTTTTTGATACTCTATACGGGAACCTACATATAGCTTTGAAGTTCCGCGGCGATTGTCGCGGTGTATCGTGAATAATAAGCGGGGGATTGCGCCCCTGAGTCAGAGAAACATCATTCGGGTAGTGGTTGGAATATGAAAGTCCTCATTACATTTGCGCTCGCAAATGAATTCGCCCCTTGGCGAAAGTTGCGGCGTTTCGAACGGGTTTCTGTGAGTGCGTGGGACCAGACCTATGCCGCTCGATTAGGCGCATGCGACATTGCGCGTTGTTCTCACCGGCGCGGGATGCTTCGCGGCGCAGCGGGCTTTGGCTCACGCCTTTGATTTCGAACCCGATGTTTGCATCGCGTCTGGTCTTTCCGGCGGACTTAAGTCGGCCTACGTTGCCGGCGAGGTTCTGACGCGCTCGGACGGTCGCTGACGTCAAGGGAGTGCGAACTCCTTCACAGCGATGCGGAATTGTTATCGCGCGCGGAAGCATCTGGCGCGAACAGTTGTTGAAAAATTTCTAACTTCCGAACAGGTCAGTCTCGACGCGCGCAAGAGAAAGCTGCGCTGAGCGCCTCCGGCGACGCGGTTGATATGGAGAGCCTGTACATACTCGCAGCAGCAGCGCAGCGGGGAATCCGGATCGTGGCGATACGGGCGATCAGCGATGGCGTTGATTCAACGCTCCCACTCGACTTCAATAGTGTTTTCAACGAGAGCGGCGCGGTGAGCATTCCGAAAGTGATCGGGCAGGTGGTCCGGAAGCCGGGGCGCATTCCCGGATTGATTCGGCTCGCAAATGAAAGCGAACGCGCGGCGACAGGGCTGGCACAGTTCCTCGAAGACGTATATTCAGCGGATATTGCGTCTGGTCCAGTCACCGGAGATCGCCAAGGCCGAGGCACTGGCGATATGAGCCACACGACCACACAAGTTGGATCGAGCGAATCCGGCACCGCCAACGGCGGCCAGATGCGCGCCGGAGTTTACCGCGGCAAGGGCCGCGTGGTCGTCGAACATGTTCCGATTCCTGAAATCGGCGCGGGCGAAGTGCTCTTCCGCGTGGCGGCATGCGGCATCTGCGGCACGGACATCAAGAAAATTCATCACGGTTTCATCGCGCCGCCGCAGATTCTGGGCCACGAACTGGCCGGCACGGTGGTGAAGACCGGCGCGGCGTCACGAAGTTCAAGACCGGCGATCGCGTCGTCAGCTTTCATCACATTCCCTGCGGCGCCTGTTTCTATTGCGAGAAGAAACTTTTTTCGCAGTGCGCGGGTTACAAGAAAGTCGGGCTGACCGCCGGCTTCGATCCCAATGGCGGCGGCTTTGCCGAATACGTTCGCGCCATGCCCTGGATCGTCGAGCGCGGGATGATTCCGGTTCCCGCGGACGTTACATTCGAAGAAGCCACTTTTGTCGAGCCGGTGAACACTTGCCTGAAAGCCGTTCGCAAGGCGCGCGTCGCCGCGGGCGAAACCGTTCTGGTGATCGGGCAGGGTCCCATCGGCATGCTTCTGATGATGCTCGCGAAGAATGAGGGCGCGACCGTGTTACACCAGCGATCCGATGGCGGGGCGCCGCGCGGCCAGCGTGCGGTTCGGCGCGGCGGAATCGTTCGATCCGTGCGAACGGAAATCTTGGCGACGGAAATCCGGCGTCGAACCGACGGGCGCGGCGCGGATGCGGTTCTGCTGGCTGTGCCCAACCCGGCATTGGTTCCGGAGGCGCTGGCGCTCGCGCGGCCGGGCGGGCGCGTGCTACTGTTTGCCCATAACGACCCGGTCCTGCAGCTCGAGTTTCCGGCTGCGGCGGTCGGCGTCGAGGAAAAGGAAATTCTCGGCAGCTACAGCGCTTCGGTCGGTGACCAGGAAGAATCAGCGGCGCTGGTCTTTGGCCGGCCGCTTGCCGTTGCGGGATTTGATCTCGCACCGCTTTCCGCTGGAGCGCATTGCGGACGCGCTGGAATTGGCGGCGCATCCGAAACACGATACTCTTAAAGTGATGATCGCGCACGAATGACCAAGTCCGAAAAAAACGGGCACATGACGGCCGCGGTCCTCTACGGCTCGGAGGACGTCAAGATCGAGCGCGTCGATATTCCGCGTCTCGCTGCTGACGACGTGCTGGTTCGCGTGGAAGTCGCGCTCACCTGCGGCACCGATCTGAAAGTTTGGAAGCAGGGCTTTCACGAGCGCATGATTCAGCCGCCGGCGCTTTTCGGCCACGAACTTTCCGGGACCGTGGAAGAGAAGGGCAGCGCGGTCAATGGCGGCGTCCGCAAGGGCATGCGCGTGGTTCCGGCCAATTCCGCGCCCGTGCAATCAGTGCTTCTTCTGCCGCAAGGGCCAGCCCAATCTTTGCGAGGACCTGCTCTTCAATAACGGCGCCTACGCCGAATACATTCGCATCCCGGGAAGCATCGTCCGCGAAAACATGCTGGAAATTCCGGACAGCGTCTCGTTCCTCGACGCCGCCATCGTCGAGCCGCTGGCCTGCGTGCTGCGCGGAATCCACGAAACTGGCATTCATGACGGCGACACCGTGGTGGTCATCGGCTGCGGGCCGATCGGGCTCAAATTCATTCGCATTCTTTCCGGGCGCCACGTGCGCGTGATCGCCGTCGGCAAGCGCGATAGCCAGATGCGCGCGGCCGAGCGCCTGGGCGCCGTCGCTGCGTATGATGTGTCCAAAATCGACGATCCCGTTAGCCTCGTGCGCCAGTTAACCGAAGGCGGGCGCGGCGCGGATGCCGTGATCGAAGCAGTCGGCAGGCGGCCACCTGGCAGTGGGCGCTGCAGATGGTGCGCAAGGGCGGCACGGTGAATCTGTTCGGCGGCTGCCCGCGGAACACCGAAGTGAAAATCGATCCCGGCGCGCTGCACTATTCCGAGATCAGCATCAAGTCCACGTTCCACCATACGCCGCGATTTATTCGTGAGGCTCTCGATACCATCGTGCGCGGAGAAATTCGCGCGCAGCGATTTCATCACCGGCGAGGTTCCGCTTGCGGAGCTTCCGGGCGTGTTTGAGCACATGAAGAATCGCAACGGCGAGCTGAAGACGGCCATCATTCCCTGAGCGTCTTCTGATTCCTTTGCCGCTGCCCGCGGCGCTGGATTTCTAATCGCAAATTGTCCGGAATTAGAAATCTTGTAAGATACTGAAAACACAGGACGGCGGCAGTTCTAATCGCCAATTTTCAGCCGATTCGATGTTGCCCACTCCCGAACTCGAAATTGCCCGCAACCTGCCGCCCGAAGGCTGCAGCGCGGAGGAAGCCCAGCGCTACACGCGCTGGCTTGCCACGCACCACTACGAAAATTTCGGCGTCGTCTCCTGGCTTCTTCCGCGCGATCTGCATCAGCATTTCTACAACGTCTACGCGTACTGCCGCTGGTCGGACGATCTTGGCGATGAAATTCCGGACCGCGCGCGCGCGCTTGAGCTGCTGAGCGCCTGGGAAGAGGATCTGCGGCACTGTTGGCGACATGGCGAGGAGCCTTGTCATCCCGTGCTGATCGCGCTGCGCGAAACGGTTCGCGCGAAGCATACTCCGCTGCGCCATTTACCTCGATCTGCTTCGCGCATTCCGTCAGGACCAGAAAGTTCAGCGCTACGCGACATGGGACGGCGTTCTCGACTATTGCGTCTATTCCGCGAATCCGGTGGGGCGACTGGTCCTTCATCTTTGCGGCTATCGCGACGAAGAGCGCCAGCGGCTTTCGGATTTCACTTGCACCGCGCTGCAGCTTGCGAATTTCTGGCAGGACGTTTCGCGCGATCTCGACAAGGGCCGCATCTACATCCCGATCGAGGAGCTCACCAAGCACGGTTTGACCGAAGCGGACATCGCCGCGCGGCGCTTCGATGCGCGCTATGTCGCGCTGATGAAATCCCTGATTGCGCGCACGCGCGAGCTTTTCGAGGCCGGGCTGCCTCTGGCGCAGCGCGTGGACAGCGGCCTGCGCACCGATATCGAACTCTTCAGCCGTGGCGGGATGGCGATTCTGGACGCCATCGAAGCGTCGGGGTACAACACGCTCGCGCATCGTCCCTCGCTCTCGAAATGGACCAAGTTCAGTTGCTCGGCCGAGCGCTCGGTTCGCGGGCCTTCGCGCGTTCGTCTGAGCCGGGAAACCGAGCATCCAGCTGATCGCTGCAAGCTTGCCGACGCCAGATACGCGGCCTGCCGATGAGCGACTCCGTTGTTGCGATTTCGCGCGAATCGCACGCTGCACTCAGCTCCTGGCACCGCTCGGATGTGGTCGCCTCCTACGCGGAATGCAATCGCATCGCGCGCGCGCGCGAAGCAGCTTCTATCTCGCGTTTTTCGGCTTGCGCAAGGAAAAGCGCAACGCGCTCTGCGCCCTCTACGCCTTCATGCGGCTGGTGGACAACGTCTCGGACGAGCCGGGCGACCTCGAATCGAAGCGCCGCGGGCTTGGCGCATTGGCGTGCGCTGCTTGACGAAGCCGCCGCCGGCCGCACGGACGGCCACGCGATTCTTCCCGCGCTCGCCGATACGATCGCGCGCTTCGAGATTCCCACGCGCTACTTTCACGATCTGATTCTCGGCGCGGAAATGGACCTGACCGTAGCGTCCTATGCTACATTCGACCGGCTCTCGGAGTATTGCTATCGCGTGGCGGGCACCGTCGGACTTACCTGCCTGCACGTTTTCGGTTTTCGCGACCCGCGCGCGCCGGATCTGGCCGAACGCCTGGGTCTGGCGTTCCAGCTCACGAACATTCTTCGCGACGTTCAGGCGGATTACGAGATGGGCCGCGTCTACTTGCCGCTCGAGGATCTCGCCCGGTTCGGCGTCCGCGAGCAGGATTTGCGCGGACCCGTTGACGCCGCCGCTTCGCGATCTGCTCGCGTTCTCGGCGCGATCGCGCGTGGCGTTTTTATGAAGAAGGCGCGCCGCTCGTCGCGCAAGTGGACCCGGACAGCCGAGCGACTTTGTGGGCGTTGATTCGGACGTACAGCAGTTTGCTCGCGCGGATCGAAGAGCGCGGGTTCGATGTTTTCTCCTCGCGCGTCTCCCTGTCGAGCGCCGAAAAAATCCAATTTCTCCTGACGGCTGGGATGACGGGCTGGTGGAAGCGGGATGCCCTCGCAAAGCGTTCTGGTGATCGGCGGCGGTCTGGCGGGCCTGGCCTCCGCCGTCGCGCTGGCTGAAGCGGGAATCGAAGTCCAGTTGTTCGAGAAGCGCCCGCACCTGGGCGGTCGCGCCACTTCCTACACGCTGCCCGACGGCAGCGAAGTGGACAATTGCCAGCACGTCACGCTCGGTTGCTGCACGAATCTCGCCGATTTCTACCGCCGCGCCGGAGCAGGCGGGAAAATCCGTTTCTACGACCGGCTCTATTTCGTGGATCGCAAGGGCCGCCGCTCGACGATGGAAGCTTCGAGCCGCTTCCTCCGCCGCTGCACATGGCGCCGTCGTTTCTTTTCTTTGGCGCTCTTACCTTTGCGGACAAGCGCGCCATAGCGAGGGCGCTGCTGGCGATTGCGTGGGCGGGCGGCCAGCCGGCGGGTATCGAATCAGTTTCGATGCTCGAGTGGCTGAAGCGCATGAAGCAGACGCCGGGCGCGATCGAGCGCTTCTGGCGCGTCGTGCTGGTCAGCGCGCTCGATGAAGAACTGGCGCGAACGGACGCGCGCTACGGAATCGAAGTCTTCTGGAAGGCGTTTCTTGGCAGCCGCGGGGGATATCGCGTGGGCATTCCGTCGGTCCCGCTCGGCGAGCTTTACGAAGGCTGCCGCCAAGCCATCGAGCGTCGCGGCCGTCCGCGTGCGAGTTGCGCGCGGGAGTCCGAGAGATTCGCGTTCGCGACGGCCGGTTCGCGGGCGCGGTACTCGAAGACGGCTCGGAGATTTCGGCGGATGCTTGCATCGTCGCTGTGCCGCATAACGTTCTTCTCGGCCTGTTGCCGAAGGAAATGGGCGAGCCGGGCGGGACGCTGGAAGGCCTGCAGCACATTCGAACTTCGCCGATCACGGGCGTTCATCTTCTGGTTCGACCGCGAGGTGATGAAGGAGCCGTTTCTCACGCTGCTCGACCACACGACGCAGTGGGTATTTAACAAGACGCTTTTGTACGGGCAAGGCGGCCGCGGGCGGCCAGTACCTGCAACTGGTGATCAGTGCGTCCTATGATCTGGTCCCGCGTTCCCGGCAGGAAATCATCGACCTCTGCCGACGCGAACTGGCGGATATTCTTCCCGCATCGCGCGATGCCCAGCTCGAGAAGGCCACAGTGATCAAGGAAGTCATGGCGACGTTTTCGCCCGAGCCGGGCGTGGACCGCTATCGCCCCGCGCAGAAAACCAGCGTAGAGAATTTGTATCTCGCGGGGATTGGACTCGCACCGGCTGGCCCTCGACGATGGAAGGCGCCGTTCGCAGCGGCTATCTGGCGGCGGAAGCGGTGCTCGCCGGATTTCGGCCGGCCGCAAACATTTCTGCAACCGGATCTCCCGCTCGAAGGCTTCTCGAAATCATGGGCGAAGCGAAGAAGTTCGCGCGGGTCGTGAGCCGATAAGAGCGCAGACGGTCGCGCGATCCGTCGGCGATATGCGTAGCTACCGGCGTGTTTTTTGCACTCGCGCACGAAGATGCCGTTTGACGCAGGGCTTTCCGGGGTATCATAAGACAACCCCCAGGAGGATTTTCATGGAGCGGAAGTATAGGCAGCGGGGTTATAGCGACCGCGAAGCCGAAGAAAAGAAACGTGCGCGCACAGAGCGCCCGGACCGGCCAAGCGAGCCGCGTCCGAAGCAGGACATGCTCGGGCCGCGCACGCCGCGGATGGTCGGAACTGTGATGAGGGCGCGGTGTTCGAGTTGCGGCGCAGTGCTCGCGCCCGGCTTCGATCAGAACGGCGCATGCCCTCGCTGCAATTTCGAGCTGCACTCCTGCAAACAGTGCGTTCACTTCGATACCGGAAAGCAATTTGAGTGCACGCAGCCGATTCCGGAACGACATTGCGAAGAAAGACGCGAAGAACGATTGCACGTTTTTTGAATTTCGCATGACGGTCGAGAAGGACACGTCGCCCGTGACCTATGCCACCAACGCTCCCGCAGCTCCAGCTGCCGCCCGGCCCAATGATGCGCGCACGGCTTTCGAAAATCTCTTCAAGAAGTAGTTCCCTTAATTTTGCAGACGATGTTCGACGTGTGGATCGTGTGCGCCAAACGCTCGACGTGATGTCTCAGCCTCGCGAAAGTCACTACTTCGGCGGGAGAGGGAACAGTGTCGGCTCGCTGGATGGTGCGTCGGCGATGGCTTCCAGTTCAGGGTAACGGTGGCGGAGCGGCTCGGGAATCTTGACCTTGTTATGCGTGAGCATGTGAATCAATTGCAGCGCGTTGACGACGCCCTTGCCCTCGAAATGATTGTTGGTCACCACGAAAGTGGTCTTCGTGTGCTCGGCCACGTGCTCGATTCTCCCGGCCCAAGGCAAAAGCTCCTGTTCGGAATAGAGATAGTTGTAGCGCTCGTGGCCCGGCATCTCGGGATCGTCGCTGAACCAGGTATCCTCGCGGCGTCCGTGAAGGCGGACGTAGCCCAGCGCGGATGTGGCGCGCTCGCCCGGTTTGATGGAGCGTCCGATCAGCGGCTGATCAATATTGCAGATTCCGACGTGGCGTTCGTGCAGGAAAGTCGTAAAACTCCGGCTGCGCCCATGACGAATGCCGCACTTCGACAACGAGGGGATAGTCGCTGAATGTGCCGATGAGCTTTCTTCAAGCCGCGCGAGATTTTCAGGCGTGTTGTGAAATGAAAAAGGGAACTGCAGCAGCACCGCTCCGAGGCGTCCGGCCGAGTGAAGCACGTCAAAGCCCTGCGAACCAGCTTCTCGTCCGCGGCGTTGCGCCCTCTTCGTGCGTGAACTTCTGCCAAAGCTTCGCGGTAAAGAGGAAATCGCGGATTGGCGGCAACGCGCTCAAGCCACTGCGCGGCCAGCTCCGGGCCGAAGCGGATTGTAAAACGATGTATTGATTTCGATCGTGTCGAAGAATTCGGCGAGATATGCCGCCTCGTGGAATCCGCGCGGTCGCCGGAGGGGTAGACGATGCCGCCCCAATCGGAGTAGGACCATCCGGCCGGGCCCGACGAGAATCCGGCCGGGCTTCGTCTCCGGTCAGAGTTGGATTTCGTCGGCATGATGCGACTTGGTTGGCGACCTCATATCGAGCGTATGACGCGCTCCGCGCGCGTGTCAATTGACGCGGCCGCAGCGGCGACAGTTGCGCGGCGCGTGTCCCCAGCGATACTCTGGAAGTGCCGTCACAAGAAGTGCCACTTCAGGTTGCCAGCCAGTCCGGCAGAAGGTGACTCCCATGAAAGTCACCTACAGCCAAATCGAAGCAGAAGTTCGCGAATCCATTGAGAAAGAGTGCGGTCACCATATCGAGAAACTGAATCGCTTGCTGAAACAGTACGATCCCGACCTGGTCCATCTTCATTGCACGCTTGAAAAGACGCCGCGCCGGATCGAGTTCGCCTTTTCACTGAATCTCACGCTGCCCACCGGCTCGCTGCAGGCGACCGGCCGCGGCTCGGACGCCCGCGCGGGCGCAAAGGTCGCATTCGCCGAAATCGAAAGCCAGGTGAAGAAGCATCAGGAAAAGCTGCGCAAGGATTACGTCTGGAAACGAAAACGCTCCCGCGGGCGCGCTGAAACCCGGCGAAGTCACTTCGGCGGACTGAAGCCGGAGAGCAAAATCGCCGAAGGCTTCGCACCGGTTGCCCGTTTCACGCGCACACGCTAGAATCAAATACCGCTCGAAGCTGGCGCGGTGCCGTCCGTGCGATCGCGCTCAACATTCAACGTGTTGCGGTTTCGTGCGTTTACGTTAGGGGCGTAGCTCAGTGGTAGAGCAGCGGCCTTTTAAGCCGAAGGTCGTGGGTTCGATCCCCACCGCCCCTACCAACATTTCCTTCGTTAATTTCGATCCGGTATCGCCAAGTGTCTGGTCGAAGCAAAACCCACAAGCGAAAGCTCGACGAACGGCGCGGGCTTGTCTTAGTGCGATTGCGATTGGAGGTTATGGAACTTTCGTGACGAGTGCGGGCGCCGCCGGGAGCTGGGATTTATCCCAGCCGCCGCCGAGAGCTTCCACTAACTGGACGCTGGCGGTGATCTGTTGCATTCGAAGGTTTACCATTGTCTGCCGATTGCTCAGCAAGGCGGCCTGCGCGACGATCACATCGAGATAGGGATCGAGCCCCAATTTCCAGCGATTCGTGGCGTCCGTCAGAAATCTCTGCGCGGATTTGATGGCGATGTCCTGCTGCTCGATTTCCTTTGAGAGGATGCGCAACGCCGCCAAATTATCCTCAACCTGCTGGAAAGCAGTCAAGACAGTCTGGCGGTAGTTCGCGACGGTTTCATCGTACATGGACCGATATTGCTGGACGGTAGCCCGGCGCAATCCTGCGTCGAAAATCGTTTCCGAAGCGTTCGCGCCAATCGCCCAAAGAACGCTGGGCCAGGAAAACCAGGTGCTGGCCGCCGTGGATTCGAACCCTCCTGAAGCACTCAGCGTCAGCGTGGGATAGTAGGCCGCGCGCGCAACGCCTATCTGCGCATTCGCCTGAGCCATGAGGCGCTCGTTTGCGGCAACATCCGGGCGGCGCTCAAGCAATTGCGAAGGAATGCCGAACGGAATTGGGGGAGGGGCTGTTTTCAACGGTCCCACGGAAATTGAAAAAGTAGACGCCGGCTGTCCGACTAGCGTGGCGATCGCGTGTTCGTATTGAGACCGGAGTATGCCCACGTTCGTGGCCTGCGCTTGCGTCGTCTCGAGCTGCGTCTCGGCCTGCGCGACAGACTCATCGTTGTCAATTCCTGTTTCGTAGAGCACCTTCGTCAACCGAAGCGACTCCTGGTAGGCCTCCACGGTAGCATCGAGCAACTGTTTCAACGAGTCCTGCGAGCGAAGTTGGAAATAATCAACCGCGACTTCCGCCTGAATGCTAAGGCGAGTGTTCGCCAGATCGGCAGCACTCGCTTGCGCTCCGTAGGCGCTCGCATTAATGGTGTTGCGAACCTTGCCCCAAAGATCGGGCACCCACGTCGCGTCGAACGGAAAGGAATAGTCCGTGAAGGCCCTGTTCGTCGTGGCAACAGGTGTGGAACCAGAGGTCGAGCTGCCAAATTGCTTGAGATTGTTCGACTGCTTTTGCCTCGTAATGGAGGGATCGGTGGTCACCGTGGGAAATAACTGCGAACGCGCTTCCCTGACCATCGCGCGAGCCGCCATGAAACTCGCTTCGGCCGATGCTATCGATTGGTTGGAAACATTGACCTGATCTTCAAGTGCATTCAGCTCGGGTTCGTTGAAGGCCTCCCACCATTTTCCGCGCAGAGTGGCATCGTCGCTTGGCTGAGCCGTCTTCCAATTCTCAACGTCCTTTTCGTTTTCCGGGGTGACTTCTTTGTAGGCAGCGGGCGCCTGGACGGCAGGCGGGTGATACTTCGGGCCGACGTTGCATCCGCTGACAACGAGCATTACGGCAAGGGATGCGGACAGAAACCGGAATAGGCCTCTTTCTTCGAACAAGTGTGGCCGCATGATTTAGTCCGCCTCCTGGGGAGAAGTATTCAGCCGGCCGGGGTGAGACCGATGCCACCAAATGCTCAACCGATCCATGTAAAGGTAGACGACCGGCGTGGTGTAGAGCGTCAGCATCTGGCTAAAGATCAGCCCGCCGACGATCGTGATTCCCAGGGGACGCCTTAGTTCCGAGCCAACGCCCGTACCCAAGCGCGAGCGGCAACGCACCCAGCAGCGCGGCCATCGTTGTCATCAGAATGGGGCGGAACCGCAGCAGGCAAGCTTGAAAGATGGCGTCGCGTGAGCTTTTGTTTTCATTGCGCTCGGCGGCGAGGGCGAAGTCGATCATCAGTATG
This sequence comes from uncultured Acidobacteriota bacterium, assembly GCA_963701865.1. GTDB lineage: Bacteria > Acidobacteriota > Terriglobia > Acidiferrales > UBA7541 > Palsa-295. Next base: position 1,441,057 of record CAVPBO010000001.1, on the reverse strand, counting down.
GCATTTTTCTTCACGATGCCTATCAGCAGGACGATTCCGATCAAGGCAATCACGCTGAGATCGGTGCGAAACATCATCAGCGCAAGCACGGCGCCCACTCCCGCGGACGGGAGAGTGGACAAAATCGTGATCGGGTGGATGAAACTCTCGTAGAGAATGCCAAGCACGATGTAAACGGCCAGAATCGCGGTGATGATCAGAAAAGGCTCGGTGGCCAGCGAAGCTTGATATGCCTGCAGCGTGCCGGAAAACATCCCGTGAACGGTTGGCAGGCATTCCCATGTTCGCTTCCATCTTGCCAATGCTCGCGGCGGCGTCGCTGAGGGCCACACCAGGCTGCGAGATTGAATGACACGGTAACGGACGGAAACTGTCCCTGGTGATTGACGGCGAGCGGCGCGGTCGTCGGCTCGTAGTGAGTGATCGCGCTTAGCGGAACCTCTCCACCGGTCGCCGGATGGACGTAAATATTCTTTAGTCCTTCCGGGCTTTGCCAAAATTGCGGGGCAACTTCCATCACCACGTAGTATTGGTTGAGCGACGTGTACATCGTTGACGCGAGCGATTGGCCAAACGCTTGATACAGCGTTGTAGTCAATCAACTTGGGCGTGATCCCCATTCTCGCCGCGGTCTCACGGTCATAAACGAGCGAGGCCTGAAGGCCGCTGTTCTGCTGGTCCGTGTCCACGTCGGTAAATCCGGGCAGCTTTTTAATTTGGGCGAGCAGGAGAGGACCCCACTTGATGAGATCGGGCAAATTGTCGCTCTGAATCGTGTATTGATACTGCGCGTTGCTCTGCCTGCCGCCGATGCGCAAATCCTGCCCAGCTTGGAGAACCGCTCGTCGCGCCCAGAACCGCGTTCACTTTTGGACGCAAACGATCGATCACCTGGCTCGAGCTCAACTTCCGCTGATTGAGCGGCTTCAGCCCGATATATATATTGCCGGTGTTCGTCGAGCCGCCGCCGGTGAAAGCCATTACGTTCGCAACAGCCGGGTCGGCTCTAATGATATCCACGAAGCGCTTCGTCAACTGATCCATAGCCTGGTATGAAATATCCTGCTCGCCTCGAATGCCGCCCTGAATGATGCCGTTGTCCTGCAGAGGGAAGAAGCCCTTGGGAACAACGATGAGTAGAAATACATTCACCCCGATGGTGATCAAGAGAACGGCGAGCGTCCACGGCGCATGGTCCAGCACCCATGTCAGAGTGCTTTCGTAGCTTCCCAGCAGCCATTCGAAGGCCTTCTCGCTAGCCATATACAGACGATTATGGCCCTCCGGTTTCTCCCGTGCTCAGCAGCCGGGAACACATCATGGGAGTTGCGGTCAGCGAAACGACCAGCGAGACGAGAATAGCGACGGCAAGGGTGACCGCAAACTCCCGGAACAAACGGCCGACGATGCCCCCCATGAGCAAAATCGGAATGAATACTGCAATTAAAGACAAACTTATCGAGAGCACAGTGAAACCGATTTCCTGCGCCCCGCGCAGCGCGGCTTGCATCGCAGTCATGCCCTGCTCGAGGTAGCGCGTGATGTTTTCGATCACCACGATCGCGTCGTCCACCACGAAACCGGTCGAGATGGTCAGAGCCATCAAGGAAAGGTTGTCGATGCTGTAGCTGCACAGATACATGATGGCGAAAGTCCCGATCAGTGAAACTGGCACCGCCACGCTTGGTATCAACGTCGCGCGCACGTTCCGAAGGAAAACAAAGACCACCAGAATCACGAGCGAGATCGAAATAGCCAACGTGGTTTCCACGTCTCTAACCGACGCGCGAATTGTGGTCGTGCGATCAATGACGGTGGTCACGTCAATCCCGGCGGGTATCGAGGCCTTCAACGAAGGGAGTGCCGCTTGGATCGCATCGACGGTACCGATGATATTTGCGCCGGGTTGGCGGAAGATGATCAGATTCACGCAAGGTTTGCCATTCACGTACCCAGAATTGCGTATGTTTTGCACGGAGTCTTCCACGTCGGCGACATCCGAAAGCTGGACGGCAGCGCCATTGTGGTAGCCGACGATCAGCGGCCTGTAGAACTCGGCTTTGAGGATTTGATCGTTCGTCACGATATCTTCGGTGGCCACGGGACCCGATATTTGGCCCTTCGCGATATTGGAGTTCTGAGCCGACAGCATGCTGGCGACGTCCTGGAAACCGAGGCCATAACTGTTTAGCTGGTTCGGATTCAGCTCAACGCGCACCGCGGGCAGAGAGCTGCCCCCAACCGTTACCTGACCCACGCCCGGTACTTGCGAAAGCTTTTGCTCCATGATCGTCGAGGCGGCGTCGTACAGATGGCCCTTGTCGTAAATACTGGACGTCAATCCCAGGATCATGACTGGAGAATCGGCCGGATTCACTTTCCTGTACGACGGATTCGAGGGAAGGTTGATCGGCAAATAACTTCGGGCGGCGTTGATCGCGGCCTGGACGTCTCTCGCGGCACCATCGATATTCCGAGTCAAATCGAATTGGATCGTAATATCCGTGCTTCCGATTGAATTCGAGGAAGTCATCTCGGTGATGCCGGCGATACGGCCCAGTTGCCGTTCCAGCGGTGTGGCTACTGACGAAGCCATGATCTCCGGGCTCGCTCCTGCCAAGCCCGCCTGAACCCTAATTGTCGGAAAGTCAATCTGCGGAAGCGGCGAAACGGGCAGGAAATTGAATGCGACGGCACCTGCAAGGCCGATGCCTACAGTTAATAGCGTTGTGGCGACCGGCCGATGTATGAATGGGGAAGAAACGTTCATAGGCTAGTCCGCTGGTAGCGCTTCAGGATCTGTATGGCCTGCGTCGGCACGCGAGAATCGGTGGGCGAGATTGTCGAAGAAGATGTAGATCACGGGCGTCGTGTAAAGCGTAAGCACCTGGCTCACAAGCAGTCCGCCAACCATCGCAATTCCAAGAGGCCGGCGCAGTTCGGAACCGATTCCCGAGCCGATCGCCAGTGGCAGGCCGCCGAGCAGGGCCGCCATCGTGGTCATCATGATTGGACGAAACCGCAGCAGGCACGCCTGATAAATTGCGTCCGTGGCGGTCTTGTGCTCCTTCCGTTCGGCCTCCAGCGCGAAATCAATCATCATGATGCCGTTCTTTTTTACGATTCCAATGAGCAGAATGATCCCGATCAGCGCAACGATGCTGAATTCGGTGCCGCATATCAAGCAGGGCTAGAATCGCGCCCACGCCGGCGGAAGGCAACGTGGACAAGAATGGTAATCGGATGAATGTAGCTTTCGTAAAGTACGCCCAGCACAATATAAACAGTCACGAGGGCCGCCAATATCAGTAGCGGTTCGCTCGCAAGAGAAGCTTGAAACGATGCGGCTGTCCCTTGAAATGCAGCCTTGGATGCTCAGCGGCATTCCCAATTCGTTTTTGGCCTTCTCAATCGCGGCAGTGGCAGCGCCCAGGGAAGCGTTGGGCGCGAGATTAAACGAAATTGTCACCACTGGAAACTGCCCCTGATGGTTGATCGCCAGAGGCGCGGTTATGGATTCGAAGTGGGTGAAGGCGCTCAGCGGAACTGCCCCGCCATTTGCGCCGCACCATGGGAACGTTGGATGCCGACGAGATTGCATTCGCCGACGAGCCCCTTCGTCCCGGCAGTCGCACCGGAGGAGAGCCGAAGACGAAGTGGCCGAGGAGGTCGACCCTCCGGATGAACTCGAACTCGTCGAAGCCGTCGCAGAGCGAACATAAATATCCTGCAACTTGTCGGGATTGTGCTGGAATTCCGGCAACGTCTCGAGGATCACGTGATACTGATTCAGCTGCGTGTAAAGAGTTGAAATCTCGCGCTGGCCAAAGGCATCGTAGAGCGTCTCGTCAATCATTTGAGGCGTGATGCCCATGCGAGAAGCGGTCACGCGGTCGATCACAAGAGATGCCGCCAACCCGGATGTTTGCTGATCCGTTGCAACGTCGCGAAGTTCCGGCAGGCCCTGCAGCTTCTGCACGAACTTTGCGGTCCACGTATTCAGTTCGTTCTGATCGGGATCTTCCAGGCTGTACTGATATTCCGTCCGGCTGACGCGGTCCTCGACCGTCAGATCCTGCACCGGCTGCATGATACAGCGTGATGCCTTCTACTTTTTCGAGATTGGGCTGCAGGCGCCGGATCAACTCGGAGGCATTGATCTTCCGCTCGCCGAGCGGTTTGAGAGTGATCAGAATTCGGCCGCTATTGAGGGTGGTGTTCGTGCCATCAACGCCGATGAAGGAAGAAAGATTTTCGACAGCCGGATCTTTCAGGATGACTCGCAGTCAGCTTCTGCTGCCTCTCCGACATTGCCGCAAACGAAATTGATTCGGGCGCTTGCGAGAATCCCTGAATGATGCCGGTATCCTGCACGGGGAAAAATCCCTTGGGCACGATGATGTACAAGCATTATTGTCAGTACCAGTGTTCCGAGGGCCACGAACAAGGTCGCCGTTTGATACTGCAACACCCACTGCAGGCTCCGCCCGTAGACCTCGATGATCCGGTCGAACATGTGCTCCGACCAGCCGGTAGAATCGGCCTTGTTGGTCCGGCGGCGTATGGCGGAGCAAGCGTGCGCACATCATCGGCGTCAGGGTCAGCGAAACCGACTGCGGAGACGAGGATCGTCACGGCTCAGCGTCACCGCGAATTCCCGGAACAGCCGGCCGACGATATCGCCCATGAACAGCAACGGAATCAGAACGGCAATCAGCGAAATCGTCAGCGAAATAATCGTGAATCCGATTTGCTCGGCGCCCTTCAGCGCCGCTTCCATCGGTTTGTCGCCCTCTTCAATGAAACGAGCGATGTTCTCGATCATTACGATGGCGTCGTCGACGACGAAGCCGGTCGAAATCGTCAGCGCCATCAGCGAGAGGTTATCGAGGCTGTACCCGGCCAGATACATCACCGCCAAATGTACCGATGATCGAAAGCGGAACCGCAACGCTCGGGATGATGGTCGCGGATAGGCTGCGCAGGAATAGAAAGATCACCATCACGACCAGGCCCACCGTCAGCATCAGCTCAAACTCGACGTCCTTTACGGACGCGCGAATCGTCATGGTGCGGTCGTTGAGAATTGAAACTTTCACCGCGGCGGGAAGATTCGTTTGCAGGACGGGCAAGAGCTTCGTGATTCGGTCAACCACCTGAATAATATTTGCGCCCGGCTGCCGCTGAATGTTCAGGATGACCGCCGGAGTATTGTTCATCCACGCCGCCTGGTTCACGTTTTCGACGCCGTCCACGATATTTGCCACGTCCGAAAGGACGACGGGAGCGCCGTTTCGATAGGCCACGACCACGGAGCGAAAATCACTGCTCGTCAACAACTGATCGTTGGCGTCAATCTGGTAATCCTGGCGCGCGCCATCGAAATTTCCTTTGGCTGAATCCAGACTTGTCTGTTGCAGCGCGGCGCGCACGTCTTCAAGATTGATGCCCTAAGACGAGAGCGCTGTGGGATTCACCTGGACGCGAACGGCAGGCTTCTGCCCACCGCTGATGCTCACCAGGCCTACGCCCTGCAATTGGGAAATCTTTTGAGCGAGTCGCGTGTCAGCCAGATCCTCGACTTGCGACAAAGGTATCGTCTGAGAAGTCAGCGCGAGAGTCAGGACCGGGGTATCAGCCGGATTGGTCTTGCTGTAGATAGGCGGCGTTGGCAGATCGGGAGGCAAAAACGTCTGCGCTGAGTTGATTGACGCCTGTACTTCCTGCTCCGCTACGTCAATGTTCAGATTCAGTTCGAACTGCAGGACGATCACGGAGCTTCCGGCGGAGCTCGTGGACGTCATCTGGCTCAGGCCGGGCACCTCGCCGAATTGCCGCTCGAGAGGCGCCGTCACCGCGGAGGCGACTACGTCGGGACTTGCGCCTGGATAAAAGGTGATGACTTGAATCGTGGGGTAATCCACTTCCGGAAGAGCCGAAATCGGGAGCTGCGTATACGCGACGATTCCGACCAGCAGAATTGCCGCCATCAACAATGATGTTGCTACTGGCCGGAGAATAAATGGCCGGGACGGACTCATGGCGCCTGGTCCCCGCTCGAACTGGCGTCTCCGCTTCCATTTTTCGATCCTTTGCGTTGCTCGACTTTGATTCCGTCTTGCAACTTGTCGAAGCCATTCACGGCGATGATTTGACCGGCTTGAATTCCTTGTACGGCGGTGATATTGCCGTCCGACGTACCGACGGTGATGTTCTGCACGGAGGCGGTGTTGTCCGGCTTAATTACATATAGAAATGCCTGTTGGGAATTCCGCTGAATCGCGGACGTGGGAACCAGCACAACGCCGTGTTGTGTCTCGATCAAAAGTCTGGCGTTCACGAATTGGTTTGGAAAGAGAGCTGCGTCCTTGTTGTCGAAAATCGCCTTCATCTTCACCGTGCCGGTTGTCGTATCAACTTGATTGTCCAGGGTCAACAGCGAGCCTGACGCAATCGTTTTGAGCTGTGTTCGATCCAGCGCATCCACTTTCAACTTCTGCCCTTTTCGCATCTGTTGCTGGATCTGCGAAAGGTAGTCTTCGGCGATGCTGAAGATCACCGTGATCGGCTGAAGCTGGGTGACGACTACTAGCGGGGTTGTACTGTTGGCCTGAACGATGTTGCCGGGGTCTACCAGGCGCAAACCCACTCGGCCGTCGATGGGCGAAGTAATGTGGGTATACGCCAGATTCACATTTGCGTTATCGAGCAGCCCCTGATCGTTCTTCACGGTGCCTTCGTCCTGCTTCACGGCTTGTTGCTGATCGAAGACCTGCTGCTGAGCGATTGCATTCTGACTGAACGCGGTCTGATATCGGGTCAAGTCAGTGCGCGCCTGGCCTAACACCGCGTCATCGTGGCCGAGCTGTCCTTCCGCTTGCGTTACAGCGGCTTGGTAAGGTCGCGGATCAATTTCCAACAACGCGTCGCCTTTGCGAACGATCTGGCCCTCAACGTAGTTCACCTTCATGATCTCGCCCTGCACGCGGCTGGTTACTGTGACCGTGTAAACAGGAGTAACCGTGCCGAGGGCCTGCACGTACACTCCGATGTCGCCCGTGGTAGCGGCCGCTGTAACCACAGGAATGGCTTTCGGAGTCATGTTAGCCTTGGCTTTTTTCGCTGCCTCATCAGCACGATATCGCTGGAAAAGAATAATCGCGGCGATCGCGGCGACCACCACAAGCAGCCAAACCCAAACATGCCGCTTTTTGCCGGGCTTCTTCGCGCGCGCAGGCTCGGTAGGCGGCGCAGGCAGAGTGGAATTGTCAGCAGGGTTCGTTTTTAACGTCCATTCAGCCATTTTTAATCCTTATCGGCGGGCCGACCCGCGTCTTCATCTTCGTTCCTGCTCGACGACAATTGCTACCAAAACGCCGATCGCAGTTCGCTTTTCAGCGTCGAACCATGGTGTCCCGGACATTTAGAGGGTCGATTTGGGACCAGGCTCGAAATCGAGCACCGTTCGCGTACTTATAAGAGGATTGTATTCGGGACAACGGTTCCTGACTTGGTATGATTCAGCGGGGATCTCAATACAGTTGACCGGAGCCCGCAGAGATCATGTAGTAACAGCATATCAGTTGCCGTGGGCTCGCCTCTTCGTTTCCAATTAGAATTTCTAGTCCTCACTGCTCTTTCCTTTTTCAGAACGCTTTAGTTCCAGCCAATCGCACCTCTTTAAGATGGTTCTAGCACGGAATCGGTTACAAGTCAGACTGTCCAACGATGACCAAGGCGATACCAGCCAGCAGACCCGCATCAAGCGCTCCGGCTGCGCGTTCAAGAATCCCTTGGATGTCTTGGTCGGACTGTCATTCGATCGGAACTTCGAAAGCAAGGTGCGCCTACATTCTGGTAAGCTTGGGCCGGTTTTTACGTCACGAAACAATTTCCGTTGAAGCAAGATGAGTCAATGGTGGGAGTGGCGCTCCGGAGCGCGGCAGGGAGTGTCGTTCAATCATCTGGGCGTGAGTAAAGGTCGTCCGCCAGCGTCGGCCCAATATCTCTTGTTCAATGCTGCCGATCGAAATCGAGGAGAAGAGAAAAATGAACTTTCGACGAGATGGCATCCGAATGCTTCTGTTGCTACTTGGCGGGGTTTGTTGGGCCGCGCTCGCAGCTGGGACAACGCAAGCCCAGGTCCCGGCGAACATCGAATCGGAACTGGTCAAGATGGGTCACATCGTCGATCCGCCCTGTACGGCGAAGCTCTATCGCCCAATGATGCCTGCGAACGACATCACCAGCGACGTGACGCCCTTGTATCCTGGCATCACAATTGCGCGAGACGTTTCCTTCGGCCCCAATCCTCGAGATGTAGTGGATATTCTTTCGGCCGACAAAGGCCCAGCTTCCCGCCCCGTGTTGATTTATGTTCCTGGCGGAGTGGGGAATAAAACTGAGATTCAAGACAAGGAAGCGAACGCCTTCTACGACAACATCGCGAGATGGGCGACTAAAAACGGCATGGTCGGCGTGAACATGCAGCGCCATGGCGGGCCGGGTTGGGATGATGGCGCGAAAGACATTTCAGCCATGATTCAGTGGCTGCAAACGAACATTTCCAAGTATCACGGAAATCCGGATCGCATGTTTATCTGGGCTCATTCCGCAGGAAATATTCCGCTCGGAACCTACATCGGCCATCCTGAGCTTTACGGACCCAGGGGAGTCGGCGTGAAGGGAGTAATCTTCATGTCAGCAGCATCATTCAATGTCGCTCCGCTCGCACCACCCCCGATCGGCGGGTCCAATCCAATGTCGATTCTTGCCGATGCAGGCAAAACATGCGGCGTGGCAGGCGGGGCGTTTAGCGCTGTCGGCGCTCTGCCGGGCCGTACTGCTGGTCAACCGGGCGGCCCTGAGCCCGCTGGCCCTGGTCCGGGCGGTCCAAGGCCTGGCGGTGGCCCGGGAGGTCCTCCTCCCGTCGATCCAGCGGTCCAGTTGGCGCGATCGAGCCTTCCCGAACTAAAGAAGTCATCCGTTAGAGTCATGCTCGCGAATGGCAGTCTGGATATTGGCGCGGATCCTTCGGTGAACGGGGGAATCATGGCGTTCAACCAAATGTTGCATGACGAACTCTGCAAAGACGGCCCTGATCATTGCCCCACCCTGCTCCTCGCGAAGGGCGAGAGCCACATGTCGATCGTCTTTTCGATAGACACTCCCGATACGAGCGTTTCCGGGCCGATACTCGCGTGGATAGAAACAATTAGGTGACGAGGCTAAGATTCTCGACTAATTCGGAGCAAAATGCGCCGTAGCCAACAGCGCGCTGACGCCATTCCATACAATCTGCACACCGATGCAGACGAGCAGGAACGATGCCAGTTGCATGACTACGGTCATCACCCTCGCCCCCAGGAATCTTGCGAGCCGGTCCGCGAATCCGTAACATAGAAAAACACTCAACGCGATAAGTCCCGATCCGACGAGCGAAACTGCTATAGCCAGAACGTTAAGCCCGTGCTCATGCGCGTTCGCGCCCAGCGTAATCGCAACAGAAATTGATCCTGGGCCTACCGTCAGGGGCATCGTCAGCGGATAAAATGCACGGCCGTACGGGTCCTCCTGCCGCACGGTTCTGCGCGTCACTCGATGCTCTTCGTCTGGTTTCTGTTTCAGCATGGCCCAACCGGTCGAGATGACGATCAAGCCTCCGCCAACCTGCACCACTGGCAAAGAGATTCCGAAGAACGCGAGAATGTACGTTCCGATAATGTAGGAACCAACCAGCAAGAAAAAGCTGTTGATCGCGATTCGCCGCGATAGTTCCCTGCGGGCGTCCGATGCGTAGTCCCTTGTGAGGGCGAGAAATATCGGACTTGCGCCAAGAGGATCCACGATCGGAAAGAGCGCGCTGATGATGAGTAATAGACTCTCCGCCGCTTCCTTCACGCGATCCCTCCCATGTTCTTAGTATAAGCGACCCTGAGCGCGAAGTTAGAATCCCGGGCTCATTCTGTGACATCCAATGAACTCAGTGAATTGGCCTGTCCGCCGTCGTGCAGTTCGGCGTCGGATTTGTTATTCTTGTAGTCTCAAACACCAATGAAATCCTCAAACGTGCTCTGGAAGGAAGAACTCTCGGGCAAGCTGCCGGACGATTTGGCCCGTGAGATTGATATTTACGAGACGGAAATCGCCCTGCGCAAGCAGGGCAAGATTGACGAGCGCCTCTTCGCCGAAACGAGGCTCCGCCGTGGAACATACGGTCAGCGGTACGACAACGGCCAAAGATATGACGGCGCGAAGTTTCAGGAAATGTCGTATCCCTCCGGTGATCTGACAAAGGGCCCGAATACCATGTGGGATGCGCCCGGCATGCAGCGCATTAAGATCCCCGGCGGGGGACTCAACGCGGATCAACTCGAGACTCTGGCCGATCTGGCGGAGGAATACTCCGACGATATCGCGCACGTGACGACCCGACAGGATTTTCAGCTCCACTACATTCACATTGACGACACTCCAAGCTTGATGCGCCGCCTCGCCGCCGCGAATATCACCACGCGCGAGGCCTGCGGCAACTCCGTGCGAAACGTCACAGCTTGCCCCTTCGCCGGCGTTTGCCAGGACGAAGCGTTTGACGTGACGCCCTATTCGCGGGCGCTCGCGAAGTTCCTGCTGGGCCACCCCGATTGCCAGAACTTCGGCCGAAAGTTCAAGCCCGCGTTCAGTGGCTGCGCGCAACATGCCTGCGGCCTGACGAATCTGCACGATGTCGGATTCATCGCCAGCACGCGAAATGAGAATGGGATCGAAAAGCGCGGCTTTCAAATGTTCGTCGGCGGCGGACTTGGCGCTGTCCCGTACATGGCGAAGCTATTTGACTCATTCGTTCCGGTCGAGGAAATTTTGCCGCTCACGCAGGCGATTGCGAGAGTCTTCGCGAGGCTCGGGGAGAAGAAGAATCGCAACCGCGCGCGTATCAAGTTTCTGGTTCAAGACCTCGGCATCGAGAAGTTTAGAGAATTGGTGCTCGCTGAACGCGAAATATTGCCGCACGATCCGCGCTGGGTAAGCTACGTGCGGGATGCCGAACAATTCGAGGAAGTTCCGCTCAAGCCGGGCGGCGGATTGCCTTCGTCTGCTACCGAGGGTTTCAATCGTTGGCTGAAAACCAACATTCGCCCACAAAAGCAATCTGGCTACGTAGTTGTCACCGTCGCGCTGCCGCTCGGGGACATAACCGCCAACCAGCTCCGGTCGCTCGCAGATATCGTCCGCCGCTACACGAAGGAAACGATTCGGACGACAGTCGAGCAAAATTTTGCGATTCGCTGGGTCAGCCAGAGTGATTTGCCTGAAATCTATAAGTCGCTGGAAGCCGTTGGTTTGGGCGATCCGGGCGCCGGCGCAATCGTGGACATCGTCACCTGCCCGGGAACGGACACTTGCAAGTTGGGAATTTCGTCGTCGCGAGGGCTTGCTGGAGAGCTACACAAGCGGCTTGCGGAGAAAAGTTTTCAGCTGGATGAATCCGTGCAGCACCTGCACATCAAAATCAGCGGATGCTTCAATAGTTGCGGTCAACATCATGTGGCCGATCTGGGATTTTACGGCGTCAGCAGAAAAGTCGGCGGGTTCGCCGTCCCGCATTTTCAGGTTGTGCTCGGTGGAGAGTGGGAGCACAACGCGGGGTCGTATGGATTGCCGGTAGTGGCGATCCCGTCGAAGAATATTCCGCAAGTGGTCAGCCGTCTCACGGATCGCTATGTCAACGATCGCACAACGGGAGAGACGTTCAAGGATTTCGTTAAACGCGTTGGCAAGGTCGAATTGAAAAAGGCGCTGGAAGATTTGGCGAAACCGCCCGCGGACCCCACCGACCGTTCATTTTTCAGCGATTGGGGCGATCCTCGCGAATACACTCTTGGTGATATCGCGGCTGGTGAATGCGCGGGAGAGGTTGTGTCGTCGGTGGAGTTTGATCTCGCTGCCGCCGAAAGGGAAGTGTTCGAAGCGCAGGTGGCGCTCGAGAGCGGTCAGATTGAAACAGCCGGAAAGACGGCGTATCAATCCATGGTGCACGCCGCCAAGGCGCTCGTGAAGGTCAATCACCAGGGCGTCTCGGACGATCCCGACGATATCATCGGCGAATTTCGAACGCGTTTCTATGACACGCAGAAATTCTGGGATCCTTACGCGGGAGGAAAGTTCGCGAACTATCTCTTCGACGCGCACCAAAAAGCGAATCAGCCTCACACCGCTGATTCGAGCCGCTACTTGATTGACGAGGCGCAGCTTTTCATTGATGCCGCGCACAGCTGCTACAATAAAATGGGGACGGCGGTCGGCGTCTAAGTTCCCGAATGTCATCCCCAATCAACCTCCAGCACGTCAACGTCAAACTCCTTGTGAAGGACCCGGGGGACGTTGACCTCGAATCCCTGATTCCAGTGTTTCATGACTGGATCAAATCGAAAGTTTTCGACGAGCTGTTGCTGGATGTGGCGGACTACAGGCATGTGCACGAGGGGCCGGGCGTAATGGTGATCGGGCAGCAGGCGAATTACAGCGTAGACAACGCCGAGGGTCGGCTCGGGGTTCGCTACAATCGCAAGTACCCGCTGGAAGGTACAAATCAAGACCGGTTGAAACAGGCAACGCGCTCGGCGCTTACCGCTTTTCAGCGTTTAGAAGCCGAAGCGGGACTGAACGCTAAGTTACGGTTCAACGGACACGACATCGAGTTGTTCGTAAACGATCGGCTCATGGCGCCAAATAGCGATTCGACACGCGAAGCGTTCGAGCCAGATTTGGAAGCATTTCTGCGCAAGCTGTTTCAGGGAAACGAGTACATGCTATCGCATGGAAGCGACCCGCGCTCCCTGTTTGCGGTGTACGTAAAGTCTAATCGGGCATTTTCGGTCTCGGAGTTGCTTGCGAATCTTGCGTCTTAACTTCTGGGGGAACGTGTAAATTAATCAGCGTCCGACTCTCGTCGCTCAACACGGACGCTTATTCCACGCTATAATTAATTGTCTTGATCTCTCTTAACAACATCACGATGCGCTTCGGTCCTCGAATCTTGTTCGAGGAAGTGAGCTGCACGTTCTTCGCCGGTCGTCGGTATGCGATCAGCGGACCCAACGGCGCGGGCAAAACTACAATGATGCGGATTCTGACCGGTGACATCGAGCCAACAAAAGGCGACGTCACGCGGCCGAAGAAGTTCGGCATCTTGCGCCAGGATCAGTTCGCATTCGATGAGTTTCGCGTGATTGATACCGTGATCATGGGCAATGCCCGCCTCTGGAAAACTCTCGAAGAGCGAGACAGACTGTACGCCAAGCCGCACGATGAGCTCACCGATAAAGATGGTATGCGCCTGGCAGAGCTCGAAGGTATCGTCGGCGAGGAAAATGGCTACACGGCGGAATCCGACGCAGCCGTGCTTCTAGACGGCCTCGGCTTGGAAGAACCGCTGCACGAGCGCAAAATGAGCGAACTCCAGGGTGGCCAGAAGGTCCGCGTGCTTTTGGCGCAGGCACTCTTCGGCAGCCCGCCTGCGCTGCTGCTCGACGAGCCCACAAACCACTTGGACCTCGACTCCGTCCATTGGCTTCAGGATTATCTGATCGAATACGAAGGCGTTCTGATCGTGATTTCTCACGATCGGCATTTCTTGAACAGCGTCTGCACGCACACCGCGGACATCGACTACCAAACCGTGATCATGTACAACGGCGGTTACGACGATATGGTGCTCGCCAAGACTTCGATTCGCTCCCGCATTGAATCCGAGAATGCCCAGCGCGAACGTAAAATCGCGCAGTTAAACGAATTTATCGCGCGTTTTTCCGCCGGCACGCGTTCCGCACAGGCCACTTCTCGCAAGAAGGAAGTCGAACGCCTCCAGTCCGCCGATCTCGCGCGATCGAATATCGCCCGGCCTTTCATCCGCTTTCAGATGGATCAGCATTCGGGACGTCATCCATTGGAAATCAAAAGCATCTCGAAATCCTATGATGGCGTGAAGGTCATCCAGCCATTCACCGCAAATGTGGAGCGCGGCGAAAAAATTGCGCTCATGGGCCGCAACGGTTCCGGCAAGACTACGCTCCTGAAGTCGCTGATACGTAACGCGACAGGGTTCGTCGAAGATTCCGACCGAGAATTTCCGGTCGACGGCGGCACGGTTACATGGGGACACAACGTGGCTGTCGGCTACTTCGCGCAGGACCACTCGGATTCGATCGTGAAGGGCATGACCGTGATCGAGTGGCTGCACCAATTTAAGCCCCATGCGGCACAGGAAGAGCTTCGCGGCCTGCTTGGCCAAATGCTTTTCAGCGGCGAGGACGCTTTGAAACAAACCGGCGCGCTCTCCGGAGGCGAGTCAGCGCGGCTGATTTTCTGCCGCCTGATGTTGCAGAAGCCGAATGTGCTGGTTCTCGACGAGCCTACGAACCATTTGGATCTCGAATCCATCAATGCGTTGAATATTTCCCTTCAGAAATACCTGGGGACGGTGCTTCTGGTAACGCACGATCACGACGTGATTGACGAAGTCGCCACGCGCATCTGGCATTTTGCAAACAACCGCGTGGAGGACTTCAAGGGGCCCTACTCGGAATACATCGCATCGGTCCAAGAAAAGGCCTCGTAGCTCCAGGTTCAGCGTTTCTCAAAACCTCGCGGAGCCATCCATTCCTTCCAGCCTTCTCTTGTCATTGCCCGGAATCACCATTTGAAAAATCGATTCAACGCTCGTGTAATCGTGATATCCGAGCCGGGCAATAGGGCGAATCTTCAGCACATCAATGCACCCGTTCGATCCGATTACCTCGTCTTTGATGTGAATTCCAATCACTCGGCCGATCACGATATCAACCGTCCCCATCGTGCCATTGCCTGGCAGCCGGATCGTCTGGTGGTACGCGCACTCGAAATGGACTGGAGACTCCGCGACGCGACACGCCTTCACGATCTGGGAAGGCGCCTTGGTGACGCCCGCCAATTCGAATTCGTCCACATCGGAAGGTACTTCCTCCGCCGATTTGTTGACAGCTTCTCGCAAATCATAGGTCGCCATGTTCCAGACGAACTCACCCGTTTGCTCCGTGTTGACGACGGTATCTTTCTTTCGGCCTTTCGTGGTCTGGTTGGACGCGAACATGACGTACGGCGGGTCAAACGTCAGATTTTGAAACTGGCTGAATGGCGCAAGGTTATGCACACCGTCCCGGCTGATCGTTGAAATCCATCCGATGGGCCTCGGAATCACGCACGATTTGAAGGGATCGCGCGGAAGGCCATGACTAGTTGTTCCGGGCTGGTAGTACACGGTGAATCCTCCTGAATCGTCCGAAGCTTGCGTCGCGATTATAAACGCTCCTCGGGGAGGGGCCTAGCTCGCCGCGCCCGCGGGCGCTTGGAAGACTGAATAGCTTCCGGCAGCGCCGTGTCCGCAGCGGATCGCAGCAGCGCCAATAGGTCCAGCGCTTCCTTTGCGAGCGGACGCCTGCGCGGATGGATCACGTCGAGATTTCGGCGGAGCGGTTCGACGTCGATGATTTCGATGGACACAAGCTTTCCCTGGCGAAGTTCCTGCGTCAGCGCAATCTGCGGCAGAAAACTGAAGCCCAGCTTGCGCTCAACCATTCGCTTGGCGGCTTCGATCGTTTCCACCTCGAGCACCACATTCGGTAGCAATCCGGCACGCCGAAACAAACCTTGCGTGAGAGTCCAATCGCTCGAACCGCGATCGTAGAAAATCAGAGGCCAGGTTTCGATCTCCGCCAGCCGGACTTGCTGTTTTGTCGCGGCCCGATGGCCGCGGTGTCCCACTAACAGCAGGGGATCGTCGCGAAGCGTCATAGTTTCCACTTCCGGGTGGTTTAGCGAACGAGCCACACCGATATCAGCCTCGCCCTCCAGCACCATCTTTAGCACCTGCACGGAATTCCCGGATCGAAGATGGACCATAACTTTCGGATTGGCAGCCTTGTATTCCTGCATCACGTCTGGCATCAGGTAGGTGCAGACCGAAAGCGACGCCGCTATTCGCAGCGCCCCGGCGGTCTGAGGCTGCAGCTCGTGGATCGCCTGCCGCGCTGCTGCCACGGTGCGTAGTAGTTGCTCTGCATGTGGCCGCAAAGCCTTGCCTGCCGGCGAAAGCATTGGGCGGGCGCGCCCGCGGGTGAATAGTTCGGCTCCCAGGGATGCCTCCAGCGCCCGGACGCGCCCGCTGATCGCAGGCTGGCTCACGTGGAGCGCATCGGCGGCCTTGTGAAATCCGCCATACGTCACGATGGCCAGAAAGGTCTCAATCTGGTCGATTTGCATAAATACCTCCGGGCAGGACGTGGCGGTTCTGCGTAGTGGCCGACGATAACACATTCGTATCGGAGCGATAAGCATAATCAGTTGGCTTTTGTGGTTAGGTGCTCTTAGAATCTTCCTCACCACTGACAAAGGCATGTGAAACCCCGTACAACCTGATCGAATACCTTACGCCGAGGCGGTTGCCCATTTTTTGATATTGGCAGCGGGCCGAGAGCGAAGGTCCCCAGTCTTCACGAAATCCCAGTTTTGATTATTGATGCGGTGTGAAGTGCGTGTAAACGCCCGGTTCTGTTGACCAACTAGTTTGCAAACTTTAGCTTCGCGAGGAGATCCCCAAGTGCCAAGCAATAACGGTAGGGCGCTGAATCTGGAAGCAGAGTGGAAGACAAATGCGCGATGGGCGGGAATTAAGCGCCCCTACGGTCAGCAGGACGTGGATCAATTGCGCGGTTCGGTGCATATCGAGCACTCGCTTGCCCGCCTAGGCGCAGAACGTCTCTGGAGCCTGCTCCACTCTGAGCCTTATACCGCCGCTCTTGGCGCGATGACGGGGAATCAGGCCGTGCAACAGGTAGCCGCCGGCCTGAAGGCGATTTATGTCAGCGGCTGGCAAGTCGCTGCCGACGCCAACGACGCCGCGCAGATGTATCCCGACCAGAGTTTGTATCCCGCCGATAGCGTCCCGAACCTCGTCCGCCGCCTGAACCAATCCCTTCTTCGGGCAGATCAAATCCATCATTCGGACGGCAGGAACGAAACCCATTGGCTCGCTCCGCTCGTTGCCGACGCGGAAGCCGGATTCGGCGGAAATTTGAATGCCTTCGAATTGATGAAGGCCATGATCGAGGCCGGCGCAGCGGGCGTTCATTTTGAGGATCAATTGTCGTCGGCAAAGAAGTGCGGCCATTTGGGCGGCAAGGTTCTAGTCCCGACGGTCGAAGCGATTCAGAAGCTGGTTGCCGCGCGTCTAGCCGCGGACGTGATGGGAGTGCCGACCGTCTTAATCGCACGCACCGATTCCGAGGCAGCCGCTCTGCTGACGAATGATATTGACCCGCGCGATCACGAATTCATCACCGGCGAGCGCACATCGGAGGGATTCTTCCGCATTCGTTGCGGAACCAAGGCGGCTATTGCTCGCGCGATATCCTACGCGCCTTATGCGGATTTGATCTGGTGCGAAACCTCAAAGCCCGATCTGAACGAAGCGCGCGAATTTGCCGACGGCGTGCACGCCAAGTTCCCGGGGAAAATGCTCGCTTACAATTGTTCGCCGTCCTTCAACTGGCGGAAGAATCTGGACGAGGCCACGATCGCAAGCTTTCAACGCGATTTGGCCCGCCTCGGCTACAAGTTCCAATTCATCACGCTCGCCGGTTTCCACGCGCTGAACCATTCGATGTTTGAGCTCGCGCGCGGCTATAAGAGTTCCGGCATGACCGCCTATTGCCGCCTGCAGGATGAGGAGTTCAAGAGCGAGGACGCCCATGGTTACGAGGCCGTGAAGCATCAGCAATTCGTCGGCACTGGATACTTCGATGCCGTCCAGGAAATCGTCACGGGTGGCACGGCGTCCACGATGGCTCTGGAGGGCTCGACCGAGGCTGCGCAGTTTGCGGATACCGAAGAAGCTGCCGTCGTTCGTGAGTCGGCGCAAGGCTCGCGCCTAACGCGTCTGCGTCGACCACGATCTTTGCTGTTGTTATCGCCTGCCCCACATGACGCTGCGTGTGGTCGGCCACATGAACCAGCAAGCCGCCGACCGTCGTCGGCAATTCTCGTTTTCCGACCTTTCTCGGTTCGTCCAAATGCACCGGAATTAACGCGCGTATCCTCACGGCGCTTTTGTCCAGAGCTTGCGCAAATTCAGAGAACAGTTCGTCGCCGCGTCGCGCCGGGATCAAGTTCCGTCTTCAGTGCGGCAAACTGTTCCGTGTCGAGCTGCCGCGCCCTCGGCGTAAGTCAGCAAGCCGGTCGAGGCTTCGAGCGATATGCCGCATATGGAACGCTACAGGCCCAATGTCTCCGGGCCGAGCATTCAACTGTTCATCGCTCAAGCCTCCGCACCAGCGCGTGATGTCTTCCTGCGCCAGCTCAAGAGCGTGCAACACAGCTCGATGCACGGCCGGCACATCGGTCAGCGTACCCCTCAACCACGGCTCCGGTTTTTCTCGTTCGGTCACTTATCGTCACCTCCGCGTACTTCCGAGCTTATCGAATCCCTTTCACATTGCGAAACAGTTGCGCGTCCAGCGCTCCGCCGTCAAATTCGGCGTCCTGTTGTTTCTTGACAACTCTGCGAGCCTCCGTATACGGTAATCGTCCGGGTCACGGACTTCACGAATACCGTGTTTTCGCGCCGCCCTTCGACTGCCGCGAATCCCAAGAATCAGTAAGTGATTTTTATTGCCGCCAGGGGGACGACCGATGCCTCACAAATTACAGAACATGCTCGACGCAAGTGCCCAGCGATATTGATATCGCCCAGGCCGCCACGCCGCTCCCGATCGAGCAAGATCGCCGCCGAAGCGGGCATTCTTCCGGACGAGCTGGAGCTCTACGGCAAGACCAAAGCCAAGGTGCACCTCTCGATTCGCGACCGGCTGAAGAACAGTCCCAACGGCAAATACATCGTCGTGACCGCGATCACGCCCACGCCGCTGGGCGAAGGCAAGACCACCACCACCGTCGGCCTGAGCCAGGCGCTGGGCGCGCATCTCGGCAAGAAAGTGTTCACCTGCATCCGCCAGCCCAGCCAGGGTCCGACGTTCGGGATCAAGGGCGGCGCGGCGGGCGGCGGCTACAGCCAGATCATTCCGATGGAGGAGTTCAACCTCCACCTCACCGGCGACATCCACGCCATCACCGCCGCCAATAATCTGCTGGCCGCGGCCATCGACACGCGCATGTTCCACGAAGCGCACGCAGAAGGACGAGGCGCTGTTCGACCGCCTCTGTCCCGCCGCGAAGGACGGCAGCCGGCGCTTTTCGCCGGTCATGCTGCGCCGGCTGAAGAAGCTGGGCATCGCGAAGACCGATCCGAACGACGCTGACGCCGGAAGAGCGCAGCCGCTTCGCGCGCCTGGATATCGACCCGGACAGCATCACCTGGCGGCGCGTGATCGATACCAACGACCGCATGCTGCGCCAGATCACCATCGGCCAGGGTCCGGAAGAAAAGGGCATCGACGCGCGTCACCGGCTTCGACATCGCCGTGGCCAGCGAGATCATGGCGATCCTGGCGCTGACCACCAGCCTGGCCGATATGCGCGAACGCCTGGGCCGCATGGTGATCGGCACCAGCCGCGCGGGCGAGCCGATCACCGCCGACGATCTCGGCGTCGGCGGCGCGCTGACGGTCCTGATGAAGGACGCCATCATGCCCAATCTGATGCAGACCATCGAGGGCACGCCGGCGTTCGTGCATGCCGGACCGTTCGCCAATATCGCGCACGGCAATTCGTCGATCGTCGCGGATCAGATCGCGCTGAAGCTCGTCGGGCCGGATGGTTACGTGCTCACCGAAGCCGGTTTCGGCGCGGACATGGGCATGGAGAAGTTCTGCAACATCAAGTGCCGCTATAGCGGCCTGGCGCCGGATTGCGTGGTGCTGGTGGCCACCATCCGCGCGCTGAAGATGCACGGCGGCGGGCCCAAAGTGGTCGCCGGGCAGCCGCTGGCATCACGACTACACGCGAGGAAAATCTGCGATCTGCTGGAGAAAGGCTGCTCGAATCTGGTCCAACATGATTCAGAACGCGCGCATCTTCGGAATTCCGGTGGTGGTCGCGGTGAATCGCTTCAAGGACGACACGCCGGCGGAGATCGAGCTGGTCCGCAAGCTCGCCATCGCAGGCCGGGCGCGGAAGATGCCGTGATGTCGCAACCACTGGGCCGAGGGCGGCGCGGGCGCCGTCGAGCTTGGCAAGGCCGTGATCGCCGCGTGCGAGAAGCCGAGCAATTTCAAGTTCCTGTATCCGCTGGAAATGAGCATCAAGGACAAGATCGAGACCATCGTGCGCGAAATGTACGGCGGCGCGGGCGTCGAGTATTCGCCGGAAGCCGAAAAGAAGATCGAGCTCTACACGCGCCTGGGCTTCGACAAGCTGCCCATCTGCATGGCCAAGACGCATCTCAGCCTCAGCCACGATCCGAATCTGAAGGGCGCGCCCACGGGATTCACCGTGCCGGTGCGCGATATTCGCGCCAGCGTCGGCGCGGGATTCCTGTATCCGCTGCTGGGAACGATGAGCACCATGCCGGGACTGTCCACGCGCCCGGGATACTACGACATCGACCTGGATCTGGAGACCGGCCGCGTTATCGGCTTTCCTAGGCTTTGCATGGCCGTTCATTTCGATTTCGTCGAGATAGCGTAGCCGCGTTTACCGCGAGGTGCAAAACCGATGCATTCGCTCGAAAAGAAGGTTTGAAAATACGTATTCGTCACGCCGATATCGAGAAGCGCGTGCGCCATGTGGCTCGCAAGATCACAAGGGACTTCAAGGGCCAGCGCGTTCATCTGATTGGCGTGCTCAAGGGCGCTTGCTTTTTTCTTGCCGATCTCGCGCGCGAAATCGATCTCGAGACCTCCATCGATTTCATCGCCGTCGCGAGCTACGGCAAGACGAAGGAATCCTCGGGCCAGGTTCGCATGCTCAAGGATTTGGACAACAACATCGCTGGGTTGAATGTGATCCTTGTCGAGGACATTCTCGATACCGGCCTGACCGCCAATTATCTGCTGCGCATTCTGCGCCAGCGCCGACCGAAGACTCTCAGGCTGGCCGCTCTGCTCGATAAACCCTCCCGCCGATTGAAGCCGGTGAAGGCGATTACATCGGATTCACCATCCCGAACGAATTCGTCGTCGGCTATGGACTCGACTACGCCGAACGATACCGCAATCTCAAAGACGTCTGCATTCTGCATCCTCCTCCTCGATAAATCTTCATCGAGGCGCTACAGTATGCGTCCAGAGTCCGATTGCCCGCCTGTTATAATGGGTTGATTCACGCCCGTGACGCGCGGAATCGGGATTCCGCTCGCGTACTCGGCGCACGTTGCACCGCTTCGGAATTGAGGGCGCGCCCACCACTTACAAATGGACTCGACAGAACTCAATTTGGCGCCGGAAATCCCTGCGGAGACGCTGGCCGTACTCGCCGAGATCAGCCATGAAATCAACTCGTCGCTGAATCTCGATCAGGTGCTCGCCAGCGCCGCGCAGCAGGTCAAGCGGCTGATGGACTTCGAGATTTTCGCCGTTCTCCTGCCCGAGGAAAGCACCAACGATCTCTACGTCCGATTCGCCATCGGCCATCGCCCGGAAGTGATCGAGCACTGGCGCATTCCCATGGGCGACGGAATTATCGGCGCGGCCGCCACCACCGGGCAGGCCATTCGCGTCGGCGACGTCCTCGAAAGATCCGCGCTATCTGCCCGCGGTCGAGGAAGTTCGCTCGGAGTTGGCTGTGCCGCTGATCGTTCGCGGCCGCGTGATCGGCGTGATGGATATCGAAAGCCGCCAGCCGGACTACTTCACGCCGAGCCAGCAGACCATTCTCACGCTCGTCGCCAGCCGCATCGGCACCGCGGTCGAAAACGCGCGGCTTTTCGAAAGCGCCCAGAAGCAGGCCGAAACGCTGCTGCTGCTCAACGAAATCGGCCGCGAAGCCAGCGCCACGCTGCAGGTGGAAGAGGTGCTGCGCCGCGCCGCCGAACTGACCAAGCGCCTGATCGACTACCAGATTTTCAGCATTCTGCTTTACGACGAAGCCGCTGCCGTGTTTCGCCATCGCGTCACCGTGAAATTCGGCCAGCGCGTGCAGGAAAAATCCGCCGTTCCGGCGCACGAAGGCATCGTCGGCGCCGCCGCGAAGCTTCGCCGTCCTGTCGTCGTTCCGGACGTCGCGCTCGATCCGCGCTACCGCATGGTGAATCCCGAGACGCGTTCGGAGCTTGCCGTACCCATGATTTACAAGAACCGCGTCGTCGGCGTGATGGATCTCGAAAGCCCGCAGCTGAATTATTTCACGCCGGATCACGTGCAGGTGCTTTCGATTCTGGCCGCGCATCTTGCGGTCTCGATCGAAAACGCGCGCCTTTACGAACAGGTCGCGCGCGACGAGAGCCGCATGGAGCGCGATCTCAACGCCGCGCGCCGCATTCAGGGCGCGCTGCTGCCTCGATTGCCCGGTCCCGAATTCGGCCTGGATATCGCCGCGCGCGTCGTCTCCTCGCGCGAATTGAGCGGCGACTTGTACGACTTTCATGCGCTACGGCCCGCAGGATCTGGGCATCGCGCTGGGCGACGTCAGCGGGAAGGGAAGCGCGGCGGCGCTTTACGGAGCGGTCGCCGTCGGCACTCTGCGCAGTCTCGGCTCCCAGAAACCGCGCCCGGCGAACATGCTGCGCGCGCTCAATGGCTTTCTCGGCGAGCGCCTGATCGAGGGCCGCTTCATGACGCTTTGCTTCGCCACGTGGAATCGCCAGCGCCGCCGCCTGCGCATCGCCAATGCGGGGCAGGAGCAGCCGCTGCTCTATCACGGCGGGCCGCTGCGAAAAAATTCCCTTGACGGGATTTCCGCTGGGAATTTTCGAGGAAGCAACCTATGAGGAGCGGACGCTAATCCTCGATCCGGGCGACATCGTCGTTTTCTATTCCGACGGAATCGGCGACGCGCAAAATCGCAGCGGCGAGTTTTTCGGCGCCGCGCGTGTCGCGAAATTGGTCAACGAAAACCCCGGTCTGTCGCCGGACGGCCTCGCGGACCGCATTCTCGAGGAGGCGGACTCTTTCTCCGGCGGGCAACATCCGTCCGACGACCGCACGCTTGTCGTGCTCAAAGTGGCGACCTGACTAAGGTCGCCATCCTGAGGTCGGCGGTGTGGTGTTTTGCCGACCGAAGGATCCCTGCCGGGTTTTCCAGAGCCGAGGTGTATGCCGAAGGCTCTCTCCTTTCGGCCGTGAGCAGCGAAATCTGTCTTTACCGCTCTCCCCACCTAAGCTTGCTGCGCAGCACTTCGAAATACGTCTTCGTTGGCGGTCGCACCAGCGCCACGCGGCTCTTCGATTTCGAGATCGACACGCGATCCTTCGGCTTCAGCTGAAATCCGATTTGCCCGTCGAGCGTGATGTACACCGGCTCGTCCGCCGCCGCGAAATCCAGTTCAATGCGCGCCGTGTCGGGAACCACGAGCGGCCGATTCGTCAGCATGTGCGGGCAGATCGGCGTGATGACGAACGCATCGAGATCGGGATCGATGATCGGCCCGCCGGCCGCGAGTGAATATGCCGTCGATCCGGTCGGCGTCGCGACGACCAATCCATCCGCGCGGTACCGCCCCACGTGATCGCCGTCCACATGCACGTCGAAATCGAGCATGCGCGCGAGCGCCGCTTTGTTTACGACCGCGTCATTGAGTGCGCACTGCTGCTCAGCGGCCTGCCCGCCGCGCACAATCTCGGCGTCCAGCATCATGCGCTCGCTGATGCGGTGTTTCCCAGCTACAACCTGCTCGAGCAGTGGATAGAGTTCGTCCAGAGTCACGCTGGTCAGAAATCCCAGGCCGCCCAGATTGACGGCCAGAATCGGCACCTTGTGATTCCCCAGCGCCCGCGCCGCCGAAAGAAGCGTGCCGTCGCCTCCGAGCACAATCAGCAGGTCCACTTGCGCGGCGAGCGCTTCTCGCGCAACCGTTGGCGCGCCAGCATCAACGCATTCCTGCGTCTCTTCGTCCACGAACACTTCGATCTTGTGCGCGCGCAGCCACTCGACCAGCGGAGGTACGACCGAGGACAGTAACTCGCGGTTCGGTTTGGAGATTATGCCGGCGGTTCGAATCATCGGTTTGAACGCTGCATTCTATTCTACTCGCGGCGGTGGGCGTGGAGAAAAAACTCCTGATTTCCTTCGGTGCCGGTAATCGGCTTGGCTGCACGCCCTTAATTTCGAGCCCTGCTTCCGCCGCTGCCGCCACACGCGCTCGATAGCCTTTTGATGCAGCGCGGCGTCGCGGACGATCCCGCCCTTGCCGACCTCGCGTTTTTCCAGCTCGAATTGCGGCTTGATCAGAATCAGAAAATCGGCGCCGTGCGCGATGCGACCGGCACAATCGCCGGCAGAATCTTGCTCACCGAAATGAACGATACATCCACGGTCACGAAATCCACTGGCTCGCCAATATCCTCGGGCCGAAGGTAGCGCGCATTCTTTTCCACCGTCGTCACGCGCGCGTCTTGTCGCAGCTTCCAGTCGAGCTGGTCGATCGTCACGTCCACGGCATAAACTCTCGTCGCTCCGTTTTGCAGCAGGCAATCGGTGAAGCCGCCGGTCGAGCTGCCCACGTCCAGGCAAATCCTATCCCGCGGACTCACGCCGAAATCTTCCAGCGCGCCTTCGAGCTTCAGCCCGCCTCGGCTCGCATAACGCAGCGCCTCTCCGGCGATCTCGATGCGCGAGTCGGTGGCCACCTGTGTTCCGGCTTTGTCAACCTTCACGCCGTTCACGCGAACTTGCCCGGCGAGCACCAGAGCCTGCGCGCGCTCCCGCGAAGGCGCCAGCTCCGCGCTACGAGCAGCAAATCCAGCCGCTCTTTTCCCGGTTTTGTCTGTCTCTGGTGTGAGGCTTTACTGGGAGGACGTTCTGACATCTTCATCGCCAAATCACGACCGGCGCGCCACCAGAAATTCGCCACCTGGCGCAGCCGCGCGGCTCGTTCGCCGTAAGCATCGAGTTCCGCCGAGCGCCTTCGCTTCCAGGTCGGCCGCAATCGCGCGCGATTTCTCGAGGCCGTAGAGCGCCGGATAGGTAGCCTTCTGCTGCGCCTGATCTTTGCCCGCGGTCTTGCCGAGCGCAGCGGACGATTCCTCCACGTCGAGAATATCGTCCACCACCTGAAACGCCCAGCCGATGTTTTCGCCGAAGCCGCATCAAGCGCGTGATATCCGGCTGCTCCGCGCCGCCCGCGATCGCGCCGGCCACCACCGACGCGCGAATCAGCGCCGCCGTCTTCGAGCGATGAATGTATTCGAGCCCCGCGCCATCCACTGGCTTGCGTTCGGCTTCGATGTCGGCCACTTGCCCGCCGACCATGCCGCGGTCGGTTCCAGCCGCCGCGCGCAACCGCATCAAGAATCTTCAGTCGGCGCTGCGGTTCCACAGGCGCCGCCGCGAGCGTCTGAAACGCCAGCGTCAGCAGCGCGTCGCCGGCCAGAATCGCGATCGCCTCGCCGAATACCTTGTGGTTTGTGGGCTTGCCGCGCCGCAGATCGTCATTGTCGAGCGCGGGCAGATCGTCGTGAATCAGCGAATAGGTGTGGATGAATTCCAGCGCGCATCCGACTTGAACCGCGCCTTCGGATGTTCGCTGAAAACATTCGCGCCGCTTCCATGCACAGAATCGGCCGGATCCGCTTGCCGCCGGCGAACACGCTGTAGCGCATCGCGCGATGGATGGACGCCGGCGACAGTATCTTCCGGCAGGCAGCAGCCGCTCGAGCGCGGCTTCGACCGCATCGTGATCCGCCTGAAGAAATCGGGGAGTTTCATGCGTGCGTTTCGTAGGATCGAAACTGGGTAACGACCGAGGCAGCAAACCGTAGCCGCTAAGACGATTCATCTTCTGGCTCGAACGGCTCCGCGGCAGATCTTGCCGTCCGCCTTCTTCAGCAGAATTTCCACGCGGCCTTCGGCTTCTTCGAGCTGCTTCTGGCATTCGCGCGAAAGCTTCACGCCCTCTTCGAAAAGCTTCATCGCCTCGTCGAGCGAAAGGTCGGTGCTTTCCAGCCGCTTCACCACTTCCTCGAGCCGCACGAGCGACTTTTCGAAATCGCCCTTGCGCTGCGGTTCGGCCGCTTTGTTTGACGCTGAGCTCATTTCGCCTCTGCCTCTGTGCAGGCGCCGACGCCGTCTCCATCAACGCGCGCGAGCATTCTAGCGCACGCGCCGGAGCGTCAACAATGGCCTAATACGAAAGCGCTTGGATCGGGAGACTAATCGCCTCTCTGGCGAGAAACGCCATGTCCGAGGCCTCCTAAATCAATCACAACCGCCACGACCAGAATAATCAAATTGATTCCGGCAATGGGTTGTCTGGTGTTTACCATCCAGGCGTAAGCCAGCGTCGTCAGCGGCAAGAACAAGAAGCCCACGAAAGGGACAATAAGATTGTGATACGCATGCTGTAAATAATGGGAGAAAAAGAACAGGAGCGCTAGGGCGATCCGGGGAAATGCAAGAAATATGATCAGCACGAGACAAGGCATAAGTGCCCTCCGTCAATCGCCGACAACCTTATCAGGTCTGGACCCGTATCTCCCCTCTGTTTATCGTCCGCCTGGGGAACCGGCTTGAGTTTCAATGGGCGCGGGCATCGAAGACGGAGGCACGGTCAAGTATCCCTATCTCTTGCGCCCGAAGTTCAGAAAATGCACAATCGCGCCATGGCGCTCGAATTCACCACTTCCTACGTGGCAGATTCCATCACCCTGCTGCGCTATTACAAAAGACTCGGCGAGCAAGCCATGGCGCAAGTCTCAGACGACGGCCTGACGGCGACGCTGGATGCCGAATCCAATTCGATCACCATCATCGTCAAGCATCTGACTGGCAACATGCGCTCGCGGTGGACGGATTTTCTTACATCTGATGGCGAGAAGCCCGATCGGAATCGCGACGACGAGTTTCGCGCCCCGCCGCAAACTCGCGCCGAAATGCATGGCAGCTTGGGAGGCCTCCTGGAAAATCGTTTTTGAAGCGCTGGCGCCTCTGACCGAAGCAGATCTGGGTCGCACGATTCTCATCCGCAACGAACGCCATTCCGTGATGCAGGCGATCAACCGCCAGGTCGCGCACTACGCCTATCACATCGGCCAGATCGTCTTTATCGCGAAACATCTCGCATCCGATCACTGGACGTCTCTGACCGTACCGCGCGGCAAGTCTTCCGACTACAACGATCGCGTCGCTTCTGGAAAAGCGTCGCAGCGCTAGCTGCTGCAACAGGTTCCCCGGATTTCTCCCGTTGCCGAGCCTCTCTTGTTAGAATCGCTTTGCACGGCGAATCTTGCGCCGCGAGGGGCTTCCGGCGATGAGCGCGCTCCACGTCTTCGGCATCGTTTTCCTGATCGGCATGAACGCCTTTTTCGCGGCCGCGGAATTTTCGCTGGTTGCCGTCAGGCTTTCGCGCGTTCGCCAGCTTGTCGAGAAGGGCGATCCGCGCGCCAAAATCGTCGAACTGCTCGTCAGCGATCTCAGCCGCGTCGTTTCCGGCGTGCAGGTGGGCATCACTATCGCGAGCCTTTCGCTGGGCTATCTCGGCGAAATCACCCTTGCGACTATCGTCCGGCCGTTCGTCGAGCAGGTGGCGCGCCCGTGGGCCGCGATCGTCGCGCACGGCGTGGCGCTCGTCGTCGTTTTCGGCCTCCTCACCGTTCTTCAGGTTATCTTTGGCGAGCTCGTTCCCAAGAGTCTCAGCCTCGCGCGCGCCGAGCGTGTCGCGCTGCTAATCGCCCGGCCTTTTCACTGGTTCCTCAACACCTTTAGCTGGGCCATCGATCTGCTCGACGGCATCGCCGAAAGGCTCGTCCGCGCGCTCGGCGTCGTCGCTCCGCACAGCCACACGCTCGTGCGTTCCGCCGAGGAATTGCAGGTGATGATCCAGCAGGCGCGCGACCGCGGCCTCCTGCCCGCGAGCGAAGCTCGCTTCATTCAAAACGCGATGGAGCTGAGCCAGGTCCAGGTGCACGAGCTGATGGTGCCGCGTCCTGACATGCACGCGCTGCCCGTGTCGGCGAGCCTTGAAGACACCATGCGTATGTTCGCCACCACCCAGCGCTCTCGGCTGCCCGTATATGACGGCTCGCTCGACCACATTCTCGGCTTCGTGCACATCAAGGACGTCATCTGGATTCTGATTGATCGCGCCAGCCGTACTAGCGAGCAAACTCGCGGTCCGGACTTTAACCTACGAAGCGTTCTCCGCGACGTGCTCATTGTGCCGGAAACAAAGCCGGCCAGCGAGCTTGCTCGTCGAATTCCGCACGCGCCGCACGGGTCTTGCGATGGTCGTGGACGAATTTGGCAGCATTCTGGGCCTCGTCACCCTCGAAGACATCCTCGAGCAGATGGTCGGCGAAATTCACGACGAATTCGACGTGGTCGAGCGGCCGCTGCAGCTTCCCGGACGGCGCCATGATTTTCGACGCCGGCATCAAAGTTCGCGACCTGGCCGCGCAGTACAACATCAAGCTCGCCGACGATTCCTCCTACGAGACCGTGGGAGGCTTCGTTCTCAGCCGCCTCGGATTTATTCCGCGCGGCGGCGAAAGCTTCGAATCCGATGGCTACCGGTTCACCGTGATGGAAATGGATCGCCGCCGCGTTTCGCGCGTGAAGATCAAAGCGCTTCAGACTCCGGCGGAAGCTTCAGCGCCGCCCGCGGAATCCTCCGCGCCCGCCAAACCCGCAGCCGCAGACAATGCCGAAGCTCTCGCTCCGGCCGGCGCTGTCAAGGGACGCCGCCGAAAATGATTCGCTACATTTCGCTGCGGCTCCTGTTCGCCATTCCCGCGCTCTGGCTTATCGTCACCATGGTTTTCCTGCTCGCCCACATCGTTCCGGGCGATCCCGTGCAGCAAATGCTCGGCGAAGGCGCGCGCGCGGAGGATTTGCAGCAACTGCGCCATTCGCTCGGGTTGGACGTGCCCGTTCTGACGCAGTATCGGCATTATCTCGCGGGTGTCGCTTCGCGGCGATCTCGGCGAATCGTTTCGCTTTCAGGAACCCGTAACGCGCGTAGTGCTCTCGCACTATCCTGCGACGCTTGAGCTCGCAATCGTTGCGCTGCTCGTTTGCGCTCGCCATCGGCATTCCCGCCGGATTGCTTGCAGCGGAGCGGCGCGGCGACCTCGACCGACCGCGCCGTGGGTGTCTTCACGCTCCTCGGACTTTCGGTTCCGAATTTTGCGCTGGGCCCCGTGTTGATTCTCGTTTTTTCCGTAATTCTCGGATGGCTGCCTGTTTCCGGGCGCGGCGGCCCGTTGCATCTGATTTTGCCGGCGATCACTCTGGGCGCCGCGCTCGCCGCGATTCTCACGCGCATGGTGCGCATCTCCGTCATCGAGGAGCTTTCGAGCGACTACGTTCGCACGGCGCGCGCGAAGGGCCTTTCGCCGTCCGCGGTTCTTTTTCGCCACGCTTTTCGCAACGCGCTGATCCCGATTCTGACCATCCTCGGCCTGCAATTCGGCACGCTGCTTGCCGGCACCATCGTCACCGAGACAATTTTCTCCTGGCCGGGAATCGGCCGCCTGGCTGTCCAGGCAATCGGCGCGCGGGATTATCCGCTGCTGCAGGGCTGCATCATTTTGATCGCCGTCTCCTACGTCTTCGTGAATCTGCTCACCGACGCCGTCTATGCACTTGTCGACCCGCGGGTGCGTCTCCAATGAGCGGCCTGCGCGAATTTCTTCGCCGCAGCGCCACCGGACGCGTCGGTTTTGCTATCGCGTTGGCTCTGATTGTCCTCGCGCTCGCCGCGCCGTTGATCGCGCCTGCCGATCCCGCGATTCAGAATCTGTCCGCGCGCCTTGCGGGCCCGAGCGTCGCGCACTGGATGGGCACGGACGAGCTTGGCCGCGATATTCTTTCGCGCACGCTTTACGGCGCGCGTGTTTCGCTGCTTGGTGGGGATTTGCGTCGTGGTCGGCGCGGGCTTGATCGGCCTTGCGATCGGCGCGCTCGCGGGCTATTGCGGCGGCTGGTTCGACAATCTCGTGAACATTGTCCTCATCAACGCGTTTCTGTCATTTCCCGGAATCCTTCTCGCCATCGCGTTCGCGGCGTTTCTCGGTCCGGGCATCGGCAAAGTAATTGTCGCGTTGATCGTCACCGGATGGGCCGGCTACGCTCGGCTCGCTCGCGCGCAAATTCTGCAAGCGAAGGAAATGGAATACGTTCTCGCGGCGCGTTCGCTCGGAGCCTCTCCCGCACGCATTCTTCTGCGCCATCTGTTGCCGAATATCCTTCAGCCGGTGCTCGTGCAGGCAACGATCGGCATGGCCGGAGCGATCCTCGCCGAGTCCACGCTTAGTTTTCTCGGCGTCGGCGTCCTCGCGCCCATGGCGAGTTGGGGCGCAATGATCAACGACGCCCGCAGCCATCTCTTCGACGCGCCGCACATGGTGATTTTCCCCGCGCTCGCGATCATGGTCGCCGTCCTCGCCTTCAATCTCCTCGGCGACGCTCTCCGCGACTGGATGGACCCCCGCATGCGTTCGTACCTCATCGTGACGTCCTTGGCTCGCTAGGTGATTGTATTGCGGGGAAGGTGATTGCTTGGCGCTGTGTGCGCCATTTGTTGTCGGCGTTCTCTGCGCCCTCTGCGTCTCTGCGGTGAATGCCTTTTTCTAGCTCACCTCTACGGTAACTTCCGCTCCACGCCCCAACGCCAGCGCCCGCGACGCGTTCGCCTTGTTCACCGAAATCTCCAGATATCCGCTCGATCCGATGAATCCAATCGGCTCGCCGTTCGCCCCGCTCGCGAATGTCGGGACGAGTTTCGTCACGGTCGCATTTCCGGCACGAATCGTGAATTTACCGTCAGCCGCCGTAAACGCCGGCACATCCTCCGCGCGCAGATTCGTAATCAGGTTCCCGAATTGATCCACGCGCAGCACCACGCCCTTGATCGTGTTGCCCGCCGTCTTCGGCTTGGGCATCGCAAACCGCGCAAAATCCGTAATCGGCTCGCCGAACGCCGACGATTGCCACGACTTCGTCAGCCACGCCGCAACCGGCGCGAAAATGTCGCGGCCATGAAATGTCTTGCTCACCGGCTGCCGGAAATAGTGCTCGGAAATCATGTTCCAGACGTACAGCGCCTCCGACTGGTCGTACACCGACGAAAGCACGCCATTGTCAGGCGCCACGAAGTAGTGCGTATCTCCCGCGACCAAAAGCGGCCGGCGCTCCGTCCCCACGCCGGGGTCCACGACTACGAGGTGAATCGTCTTCGGCGGAAAATATTTGTACGCCTGCCCGATCGTCAGCGCTCCGTCCAGCAGATCGTGCGGCAGCACGCTGTGCGTAATGTCGATAATGTTGACTTCAGGATTGATGCTGAGGATTACGCCCTTCATGACTCCGACCAGGTGGTCGTTTGTGCCGAAATCCGTCGTCAGCGTAATGATGGGCCGCGGCAAGGTTCGCTCCTATATAAGTCCGGGCGCGCGGAAAAGATGCCGCGCCTCTAACTTCGACGCTAACGGACGCTCGTGCGTCTGTCAAAGCCATCCGTCGCGCCTGGCGCGATTGAGTAACGCTTGGTTTGCGCTAATGGGTGGGTATCTTAGTGTTTCGTTGGTTCCTCTGTGAGCTCTGTGCCTTCTCAGTGCCCTCTGTGGTAAGTCCTTTGCCGTTTTTCGGCCCTCATCCTTGGCCTCGTCACTATTCCTCGATGAGCCTGATCTCTCCCACCCCTCCGTGAATGGTCAATTCAATATTCGTTGGCGTCTTTCCGTATGAATCGTTGACGTATGAACTTCCGTCCCGATGCAAGTCGCCAGAGTCCACCGAGCCAATCCCGCCCGTCGCATCAACGTGCACGCCCACATCTTTCGGCAGTCGAATTGTCGCCTGTCCCACGCCGCCTTCGATCGTTCCATTCACGCTCGTTTTTCGCGCGCCGGTCAGATCGAGGTCCAGCTGGCCCGCACCCATGTGCACGTCGAGATCCTTAACGTTCACGCCATTGAGCCGCAGATTGGTATGGCCGGCGCCCATTTCCAGGTGAATATCGAGCGGTATATCGTTGGCTACGCGCATATCCCATTCGTTGTTGTCATTTCCGAACTGGGGGTGCCAGTCGTTCGAGTCCTGCGCGACGCGCAGCACCCCGCGGCCTGCTGTCACGGAATAATCCACTTTCGGCTTTTCCTGGTTGTGAACGTATCGGAAGTCGGCGTCCATCAGGCGGCTTGACCCGCCGGCCAGTGTCAATTCTCCTGCCGGTATGTTGAGATCCATGTCCACCGCCTTCGCTCCTTGCAGCTCGACCGTTTGCGTGTCATGTGAGTCAGCGGCAAGAGCTCGTCCATGCCAGCCCCAGGGGTCGTGCCGGCCTTCGTCGTTCCATCTGCCTCGTCCGTGCCACATCGCCAGAACAAAAAACAGCAGAAGCAGAATCCACGCGATCCCCATACCTGAGACAACTGGCGCTGTAGGCGTCGAGCCCGGCTCGACATGCCGGTGGATGTAGTAGCTGTCCCAGATTTTTCCCAGTCCAATCAGGATCAGGATGACCGGCCAATAGCGAAAGAGCACGGGCCACGGGTCGAGGTCTGGGTAAAGCCTCCACAGCAATAACAAACTTCCCAACACGATCAAAATGATCGGCCCTACAAACGAGCCATGCCTTCGAGGTCTAGGTTGGTCCATTGCGCACCTCTCTGACATCAAGATACGCTTCTCGCTGTCAAAATGTTTCACCGGGAGGTCGCCCGAGACTTCCGCTTTGGCGCGCAATGGCGATTGAGTTAGAATCCCCGCGAGCCCAATGCTCGAGCACGCCAAGAATCAGCTTCTCACCCGCGTAGGCGCAGGCACGCCGATGGGCGATCTTCTGCGCCGTTACTGGATGCCCATCGCGGCGCTCAGCGAGTTCGAGTCCCAGTCCATCAAGCCCGTGCGTCTGATGGGCGAGGATCTCACGCTCTACAAAGACATGAGCGGCACGTTCGGCATGGTCGGCCGACATTGCCCGCATCGCTGTGCCGATATGTCATACGGATTTGTCGAGCAATGCGGTCTGCGCTGCAACTATCACGGCTGGTTGTTCGATCGCGATGGCAGCTGCCTCGAGCAGCCCTACGAAGATGTCGCGCATCCCGAGGCTAAATTTCGCGAGAAAATCCGCATCACGGCGTACCCGGTCGAATCGCGCGGCGGTTTGATCTGGGCATACCTGGGTCCGCAGCCAGCACCGCTCGTGCCGAACTGGGAGCCGTTCACCTGGAAAAACGGCTTCGTCCAGATCGTCTTCGCCGACGTTCCCTGCAATTGGCTGCAGTGCCAGGAAAATTCCGTTGATCCGCTGCACTTCGAATGGATGCACATGAATTGGAGCGTCCGCCTGAAGGACAAAGGCGGCCCGTATTCGCCGCGCCACCTCAAGCTTGCGTTTGAAGAGTTCGATTACGGCATCGTCTATCGCCGCATTCGCGAAGGCATGAGCGAAGAGGACCCCATGTGGAAAGTAGGCCGCGTTTGCCTCTGGCCCAACGCGCTTTTCACCGGAGACCATTTCGAGTGGCGCGTGCCGATTGACGACGAAAACACGCTTGAGCGTCACCTGGTGCTTTAGCCGCGTTCCCAAGGGCCGCGAGCCTTACGTGCAGGAACAAATCCCGGCGTGGCGAGGCCCCGTGAGCGACGCCGAAACAGGACGCCTGATCTCCAGCCACGTGATGAATCAGGATTTCGTCGCTTGGGTCGGGCAGGGAACGATTCCCGATCGCACCCACGAGCATCTTGGCACGAGCGACGAGGGCATCATCATGATGCGCCAGCGATTCTTGAAGGACATCGAAGCCATCTCCCGCGGCGAAGATCCCAAGGCGACCATCCGCGATCCCGTAGTCAATCGCTGCATCAATCTGCCGATTGCCGAGCGAAAAAATCTCGTCGAAGGACTCACACTCGATGAATTGGCCACGCATCCCCTCGGCGGCGGGCAGCTAAGCGACTACGTATTTCAGTTCGGCCAGCCCCAAGAAGTTCGCAAGGCATACGCCAAAGCCATGGGCATCCCCGAGTGATCGCCGCCGTCGTCTCGGTCCGGCCCTCTCTTTGCTTTTGTAGGGGCACGGCATGCCGTGCCCGGCACAAGACCTTGGCAAGATTCGAGCTATCAACCCGAATCGCGCGCTGGACCTTGGCGCCATTTTCACCACATGCCATCTCGCTGAAAGAACTCTTCACATGACTTCCACCAAGCCCAAATCGCGCCC
Organism: uncultured Acidobacteriota bacterium; assembly: GCA_963701865.1. GTDB lineage: Bacteria > Acidobacteriota > Terriglobia > Acidiferrales > UBA7541 > Palsa-295. The sequence continues at coordinate 1,406,747 of CAVPBO010000001.1, read as the reverse complement.
CAAGAAAAAAGCGCCCTACCTTCGCATCGCCACCGAAGAAGCGTATGCCCCGCCAGAACTTCTGCAGCGGTGGAGAACCATGCTTCAGAAGGGCGGCAATCTCGATCCGGGCTTCGTCGGTCAGTGGGGATACTTTCTCGGCTCCAGCCCGCGCGCGCAGGGCATCGCCGCCCGCATGCAGGACATCGGCGATCAGCGTATTCGCGATATGGACTCGACCGGCATCGCCCGGCAGATTCTTTCGCTGACGAATCCCGGAGTGCAGCTCTTCGATCCAGCGGAAGGTGCCGCCCTGGCGATTTCATTCAACGATCAGTTAGCGGAGGCGATCAGAAAGCATCCCGATCGGTTCTCGGGTTTGGCAGCAATTGCGCCGCAGAATCCTGCAGCCGCAGCCAAGGAGCTGGAACGCGGCGTCCGAAAACTGGGATTGAAGGGCGCGATCATCAATTCCAATACCCAAGGCGAATATCTGGACGATCCGAAATTCTGGGATATTTTTGCCGCGGCAGAATCTCTCAACGTTCCGATTTACCTGCATCCCAGCACGCCATCCGCGCGAATGTACGCGCCGTTCGCGGACTGGGGTCTCGAGGGAGCTATTTACGGCTTCGCTGTCGAAACGAGCCTGCATCTCCTGCGAATTATCGTCAGCGGTGTTTTCGACCGTTTCCCTAAGCTGCGAATGGTCGTCGGACATCTGGGCGAAGGCCTTCCATATTGGTTCTTCCGTCTGGATTTCTTTCACCGCGCAAATGTCGCCTCGAACCGCTACCCGAATGTGAAGAAGCTGAATAAAAAGCTCAGCGATTACATCCGGGAGAATGTCTGGGTCACGACCAGCGGAATGGCTTGGGAGCCGCCGATCTCGTATTGCCAGAAAGTCCTAGGTATGGATCGCGTCCTCTACGCGATGGACTACCCGTACCAGTTCGTTCCCGAAGAAGTGAAGGTCACCGACAATCTGCCGATCAACGCCGCCGACAAAAAGAAGTTCTATCAAACCAACGCCGAAGACGTCTTCGACCTCCACTCCTGAAGCCGTCTCAGACCTTTTCCCGTAGGGCCGTAGCTCCTCTACGCCCGGCCAACGAACTTGGCGCCGCGCCCGCGACGAGCAACGGTTTCGTAGCGGCCGCCTTTAAGGCGGGCGCATTTCTCCCCGTTCAGTCTCGAGAAATCGTTGCGTCTAGACCGTCGCTGCGGAACCAGCCCTGATGTGTCACCGTCGGTGGGAAGTCTACGGCGCTAGCACCGAGTTTCGTCCTCGCCGCAATCGTCATTTCTTCAACCCCGCCTGCCAATTCAGCACGACCGTGAACGGGGTGGACGCAGCTTGCTCCGCTGGCGCCGGAAAGAGGAAGCGCTTCCCATCCGATGAAACGTCCCATTGTGGCAAGCTTGCCGGCCCTCCCGCCAAAGGCGCCTGGAAAAGAGCTTTCAGGGCAGCTGCCTGGAAGACTGGCTCGGTTGTCACTTCCACCGCCATCAGCTTTCCGTCCGCCGAGCGGTAATAAAGTTCCTTCCCGTCGCCACGCCATCGGGGTTCAGTTCCGCCGGAGTTTGAGATCAGCCACTTGCCGCTGCTCCCTGAGCCGCCTCTGACGGAATCCGGAGAGAAATCCCGGACGTAAATCTCATTGCGGCCAGATTCGTCCGACACGTACGCCACATAGCGCCCGTCGGGAGAAAAGCGTCCATCCTGCTCGTTGAAATCCGTGCGCAGGAAGGGCACGGATTTCTTGTCGCCTGACATAGGCAACACCCACAGATCGGTCTTCGTCTTGGGGTCGGTTGCGGAATACAGCAAGAAGCGCCCGTCGCGCGACCAACTCGTGGGAACCGGCTGTCCGCCCTGTAGCAGAAGTTCCTCGTCTTTTGTGCCGTTGGCGAGCTTTCGGTAGAGATTACCCCGAGAGGCGAAGGCGATGCTGCTCCCGTCATTCGACCACACGGGATACATCGCGGCTGAGTTAAACGTAAACCTCGTGCGCGTACCCCGAGCGAGGTCCAGCAGCCAGAGATTCGTCGGGTTCTCGCCGAACTGAGAGATCGCTGCGCGAGTTCCGTCGGGTGAGAGCACAGTGGTTATGAATGCGCCTGGCTCTCCCACGCTGCTCGTCGTTTTGCCTTGGCGGTCGAGCCATTTGAGCTGGAGGTTCTGTTCCGGGCCGCCGCTCCGGTAGATCAATGTATCGGTGCGCGAAGCCGTGAAAAATCCGAAGCCGCCTTCGTTGCCGACGCGATCGGCAACGACAAGTGGCTCGCCGCTCAGCACAAGGCGGTGTTCGTCAAAGGGCTGTGCCAGAAGCACCGAGTTGCGGACGAAAAGCAAATATCCCGGAGCCGAATCCGAAGACGGAACGTAAACCGGCATCGCATTATCCGGCAGCAGCCTTGCGTTGGGCTGATCTTCCGGCTTGGCATCGAGTGAGCCCAGATAAACCCCGGCGTTCGCGGGCGTGGCCGCAAGGCGTAAATAAAGGAAGTGCCGCCCGTCGGGAAGAAAAACAGGAAAGGCGTGAGAAGTTTCACCTCGCGATGCATCGAGCGCCGTGACCGGCGTGGCAGGTCCACCTCCCGCCGGCACTCGCATAATGAGCCCAGGAGCCTCGGCAAAAATAATTACACCATCGCTGTTCCACGAACCGCCAACCGCATTGCCGCGAATTTCGCACAACGGTTGTGCCGGTCCGCCGGTCACGTCTATTTTCTCGAGGTTCCCGGGGCCTTGGAATGCTATGAACCGGCTGTCGGGCGACCAGAAAAATGGCGGAACTTGCGATGATTCGGAGCCCAACAGCGGCCGCGCCTCGAGCGAATCGAGAGGGCGTATCCACAAGCGCTGTACGCCATCGCTACCGGCTGCGAGGAAAGCCAGCTGGCGCCCATCCGGGGACAATGCAAAGAGGGTGTTAAGTCTCGCCTGCTCGGGCAAAGGAATCTGAAAACGCGACAGCTCCGGCCGGCCGATTGTCGTCGCTGCACGCCACGGTGCCCACGCCACGACGGCAAGCGCGATCACGGCCGCGCCCAATAGCGCCCAGGGTATCGCACGGCGCCAGAGCGGCAGAACAGCCGACGTGCCGCCGGCGAGGGCCGCGTCGGGCGCACCAGAAAGAACTTCCTCGAGCGAAATGCGCGCGTCGCCGATATCCCGCAAACGCTGCTTCGGATCTTTCTGCAAGCAGCGCTGCAATAGCACGCGAACCTGGATCGGAGTTGCCGCGGGAAGAAGTGACCACTCCGGTTCCGCGCGAATCACGGCCGCCAGCGTGTCCGTCACCGTCTCGCCGCTGAAAACCATCTTGCCCGTCAACATCTCGTACAGCGCGCAGCCGAATGCCCAGATATCCGCGCGACGGTCCACCGCCTTGCCTTTCGCCTGCTCCGGCGACATGTAGGCCGCCGTTCCCAGCAGCACTCCCGCCAGCGTCGCCATCCGGCTCATCGTCGGAGACGTCGAGATGTCAACGGATGCGGCGTCGCCCTCGATCGCTTTTGCCAGACCGAAATCGAGCACCTTCACGGCGTCGTCGTTCGTCACCTTCACGTTCGCTGGCTTCAAATCCCGGTGTACGATCCCGCGCTCGTGCGCGTACTCCAGCGCCTCGCAAATCTGCTTCGCAATGCGCAGGCCTTCGTCGATCGGAATCGGGCCACACTTGATGCGTTCGGCAAGCGTTGGCCCTTCGACTAACTCCATGACGAGCGCATGAGTCGCGCCGGAATCTTCCAGGCCGTAAATCGAAGCAATATTGGGATGATTGAGCGAAGCGAGGACTTTCGCTTCGCGCTGGAATCGCGCCATGCGTTCGGCGTCGCGCGCGAACGCTTCGGGCAGGACCTTGAGCGCGACATCGCGCCCCAGCTTCGCATCTCGCGCGCGATAAACCTCGCCCATTCCGCCAGCGCCAATGCCGGCGAGAATTTCGTAGGGGCCCAGTCGAGAACCGGTCGCCAGCGCCATACAGTGCGCGTTATTCTATATGAGACTGTCGAAAAGACTGTCATCCAAAGTCCACACAAGCTCGCACTTGCATTCTCTTGACATCCTGCTAGCCTAATTGCGGCTCGCAGTCCGGCCTTGTCGCATATGGCGATTGATTACATTACGAGCAGCACAGAGTGGCGCCGTAGATGGTTTACTCCCGTGGACGCCGCATTTCGCGCGCAACTTAAGTGTCACACCATGCAAAGTAATTTTCAGCCTAACTCATTGAAAACAAAGGAACGGCGCACTTGCCAAGTGTCACACTTTTTCAAGGGTCGCGGCGAGGCTTCTTTCGGAAGGAACGGCCATGCGCGTCTATCTTGACTACAACGCGACCACGCCCGTGGACCCTGTGGTCCTCGAAGCCATGCTGCCGTTTCTCGGTGAGAACTTTGGCAATGCCGGCTCAGTCCACTCCCCCGGCCAGCACGCCCGCGCCGCCGTTGACACTGCCCGCGAATCCGTTGCCTCATTAATCGGCGCGAAGCTGAATGAGATCGTTTTCACCAGCGGTGGCACCGAAGCTGATAATCTCGCAATCTTCGGCGCCGTCGCGGCTTCGACGAAGCCGCGCAAGCACGTCATCACCACGGCGATCGAGCACCACGCCATTCTGCACAGCTGCGACGAGCTCGTGCGGCAAGGCGTTGATGTCACCATCGTTCCCGTTGGCACGAGCCGCGATTCGCAGGGGATCGTTGATCCCGAAGAAATTCGCCGAGCGCTGCGCCCCGAAACCGTTCTCATCACCGTGATGCACGCGAACAACGAGTTGGGCACGATCCAGCCCATCGAAGAAATCGCGCGCATCGCCGCTGAAGCCGGAGTCTGTTTTCACTGCGACGCCGTGCAATCCGCCGGCAAATTTCCGCTCGACGTTAACAAGTTCGGAGTGGATCTGCTTTCCATCTCCGCGCACAAATTCTGCGGCCCCAAGGGCGTTGGCGCGCTCTACGTTCGCACCGGCAAACAAATCGCACCGCGATCTTACGGCGGACACGCCGAGCGCGACCGTCGCGCAGGCACTGAAAATGTTCCGGGCATCGTCGGGCTGGGCAAGGCAGCGGAACTTGCGCGGAAACTGCTGCAGGAAGATAGCGCGCGCATCCGCGGGCTGCGTGACCGCTTGGAAAATACGCTGCTTGAGCGAATTCCAAACATCCTGATTAACGGCGACCGTGCGCACCGCGTCCCGAACACATCGAATCTCTCGTTTCCAGGCGCCGGCGGCGAGGCGCTTCTGATCTCTCTCGACCTGCAGGGAATTGCGTGCTCGACTGGCGCGGCGTGTTCTTCGGGTTCGACCGAGCCTTCGCACGTGTTGCTGGCCGCCGGTCTCTCGCACGACGACGCGCGCTCGAGCCTCCGCTTCAGTCTCGGCCGTCCGACCACTGTTGCCGAAATCGATCGCGCCATCGAAGTAATCCCAGCCGTCGTTGAGCGCATCCGAGCGCTTTCTCCCCGCGAGCAGGAGTCCGCAACCGCGATGCACGCCCGATGAGCGAAATATCACCAGATGCCACTTATCGACCAACTCGAATCCACGCGAGATGCCGATCGCATCATTCCCGCATCCGGTCGCCGCGACTGCGAATACGGTTGCCGTGGCAATGTCCGGCGGTGTGGATAGCTCGACCGTCGCGGCGATTCTGCACGAGCGCAGCCAGCCGATCGTCGGCCTTACCATGCAGCTGTGGAATCAGCGCCGCTTGCCCGAGCTGCAGGGCGATGGCCCCAAGCAGCACCGCTGCTGCTCGATTGACGACGTGTACGACGCGCGCCGCGTCGCCGAACATCTCGGCATTCCGTTCTACGTGATCAATTTCGAGCGCGCGTTTGAGCAGACCGTGATTCGCCCGTTCGTTGAGGACTATCTCGCGGGCCGCACGCCGATTCCGTGCACGCGCTGCAATAACGACGTCAAATTCGAGCAACTGCTCACGACCGCGCGCCAGATCGGCGCCGATCGCATCGCCACCGGCCACTATGCTCGCATTCGCCACAATCAGGAAACGGGACGCTACGAGCTTCTTCGCGCGGTGGATGAGACCAAGGATCAAACGTATTTCCTCTTCGGTTTGACGCAGGAGCAGCTAGCCCGCGCAGATTTTCCGCTCGGCGAGATGACCAAGCAGGAGGTGCGCGACATCGCTCGCCGTCTCGCAGTCCCGGTCGCCGATAAGCCCGAGAGCCAGGAAATTTGCTTCGTGCCATCCGGCAGCTACGTGCGGTTTCATCGAAAGCTATTTGCGCGAACAGGGAACTGATGCCGATAGTGCGACTGCTGAAATGAAGCTGGGCGAGCCGGGCGAAATTGTCGGAACTTCAGGCGAAGTCCTCGGCCGGCACAATGGCTTGCACAACTACACCGTAGGACAGCGCCGCGGCCTCGGTTTGTCCGAGGGCCATCCGATGTACGTTGTGGCGCTCGACCGCGCCACGAATCGCCTCGTCGTCGGCGAAGATCGCGATCTCCGTAGCTCAGTGTGCGAAGTCCGCAACGTCAACTGGATTTCATTTGCGGCGCCCAATACACCGGTTCAGGCGCATGTGCGAATCCGCAATCACCATGAGCCAGCGGAGGCGGAAATTCTGCCGCTCACCGATACGACAGCGCGCGTAATTTTCCGCGAGCCGCAGCGCGCCATCACCCCGGGCCAAGCTGCCGTCTTTTATTCGGGTGACCAAGTTCTCGGCGGCGGCTGGATCGCGTCAGTCTGAGGCCACAGCGATGAAGATGCGCATGGATCCCAAGCGCAATTCCGCCAGCCATGTGGATGCGTATATTCGCGGCAAGAATCCGAAACTTCAGCCGGTTGCCGCAGGATTACGCGCGCTCGTCAAATCTGTTGCGCCCCAACTGAAACAAGGCGTGAATCCGTGGGGCCTGCCGATGTTCGATTCCGGCGGACCGTTTGGCTACTTCATGATTGGCAAGAGCCACGTGACATTTGGTCTATATGCGGGGACATCGCTCGATGATCCCGAAAAACTGCTGGAGGGGACGGGCAAGAGTCTGCGCCACGTTAAGTTGCTGATCGTGGAAGACTTGAAGCGTCCTGGCTTGCGGAAATTAATCAAGTCCGCGATTCGATTCAATCGCGAGAATCCGCCGGAAGAAAAACGAAAGCAGAATTAAATCGCGGTTCGAAGATCAGATGAAGAGTTCTTCGTCCTGCGTTGCCGAGTCCGATTCCGGCCGGCGGCCGCTGCGGATGAATTCAAGTCCTGCCTTGATGCCCTTCAGCACCGCCGAAGCTTGGTGCACGGGCTTCCAAACCTTTGAACGGAAAGTCGTGCCGGTTTCTTCGATCACTTCGAGCGCGCCGGTGAGAATGTGGTCAGCGCGAACCACCTGAATGCGCAGTCGCTCGACCATATCGGTGAAGACGCGATCCACCTTCTGCGCTTGTCCGCGAGCGAGCCGCGCGATTTCGGCGCCATCGCCCATGATGCTGGAGATACGCTCTTCGGAGTCCTCCAGGATGCGGCTGGTGCGCGTGAGGATCGGGTCCAGGCGCGCCTGCAGCTGCAAAGCGATGCGCGTAAACGATCCGATCGCCGTGCGAAGCTGGAGGAACATCGCCAGCAAAATTGCCATCTGAATTACGATTGCCAACGCAGCGATGACGATAAATGCTTCAAGCCATCCCGACATGGAGAGGCTCCCAGGGCGTTACGAGATTTTGGCTTCGCGCTTGTAAGTCTCTTTACCGGCGTCCACCGCGGTGGAAATAGCGTCCTTCTGCCGGGCCATGATTTCCTTGCTGCGCTCGATCAGGTCTTCCGCGCGCTCGCGCAATTCGCGAGCCTTCTTCTGTGCGAAATCCCGGCCTTCTTCGGCCTTCGAGGTCAAATATTCGCGGGTCTCTTCACCGGATTTCGGTGCGAAAAGAATGCCGACCAGCGCGCCAATTCCAAGTCCTACGAGAAAAAAGCTCACCTTCGAGCCCACATTGTTATCGCTCATGTTGCACCTCCAAATTGCAGAGTAGCATAGGCTTCCCAGTACGGGCAAGGCGCGCTGGATCCGTTTTTAATCTTTTCTTATATTATTCTCAACTATCTATACTCCTTATACCATACAAATAATACAATTAAAAAATATAAACATATCATAAAAAAAAAAAAAACATTAAAAAAAAAAAAAACACATCAAAAAAAAAAATACATATTCATATCATAAAATATATAAAAAATCATTAACATCATTAACACATCAAAAAAAAAAAAAACAAAAAAAATAATAATTCATACAAAAATTTAAAAAAAATAAACTTACAAAACACATACAAATAAATAAAAATAAATTAAAAACATACATACACAACATCAAAAATACATTAAACAAAAACATAAATTACAAAATAATAATTAAAAATTATAAAAAAAAAAAAAAAAAAAAAAAAAAAATAAAATAAAAAAAAAATAAATAAATAAATTAAATATAAAAATAAAAAAAAAAAAAAAAAAAAATTTAATTTAAAAATAAAAAATAGAGATAGATTTGCGTTGTGCGTCAAATTGCGACTTGTGCGAGGCGTCCCGTTCGCAACGCTTCGCGGCCCAGGGAAACATTGTGAAATGGCCAAGCCGGGTGTACATTCGCGGCCGGTTGGGGACTCCAAACGGAATTTCCGGCCTTAGGTGGCAGTGAGGAGGAACGACATGGGAATTCTCGCATGGATTGTTGTCGGGTTGATCGCTGGCTGGCTTGCGGGTCAAGTTATGAAAGGCGGTGGCTACGGGGTTCTAGTGGATATCATCCTCGGCATCCTGGGTGGCCTTCTAGGAGGTTGGCTGTTTGGGATGATGGGAATCTGGCCCGGCGGCGGAATGATCGGTTCAATCATCGTGGCATTCGTTGGTGCGGTGATTTTGGTCGCGATCACACGGGTCCTCAAAAGGGCCTAGGTCCGAGTTTTCGGAAAAAAGAGATCGCGCTGCGCCGGGGCGGTAGGTGCCGGCGCAGCGCGACGTGTTCTTTCTCTTCGGCGATTTCTAGCTCACCTGGATTTTCGGAATCTGCCAACGAGAGCTGAGGTGATCGCGAAAAAGAGCACGTTCAGAATCACGGCGATCGCGTACACGGTCCAGAGCGGCCAATGCAGTCCCGCGTGACCGAGCGTGGAGAACGGATACGAGACCAGAGTTCCCGGCAGCAAGAGAATCAAAGATAAGCCGAACAAGATTGGGTCCTGGACCAGGTACAAGCCGTCAAAAGCAGCAAATACGCCGATCAGCTGCACCGCTCCGAAAATCCACCAGTATTTGCGCTTCATGCTGCTGCCTCGCTGGCGTCGCGCTTCCCAGTGATCCTCAAGCGAATTTTACGCACTACCCCGAACGTATTTCGCATTTGCCGCGGCAAAGCCGGCCAGCTCGAACTCGGCAAACGCCTTGCGCCAATCAGAGCGAACCTTGATGCAATGCGTCGAAAATGCGCTGGGCCTGATTGCGCGGAAGTTCGTCGCTGAGCTCCTCAACGCTCAATTGACGCAGCCGCGTCACGCTTCCAAATCTCCGCAGCAACTTTTGCGCCGTCCGGTCTCCCACGCCGGGAATTTCAGTTAGCGAAGTACGGATGCGGCGGCTCGACCTCCGCTGCCTATGAAACGTAACCGCAAAGCGATGAGTTTCATCGCGAATCTGCTGTATCAAGTGCAGGACTGGAGAGTGGTGATCGAGGGCGATGGGTTCGTTCTCGCGTCCCAGTACGTACAGAATTTCTTCCTTTTTGGCAATGCTGGCCATCGGCTGGTTGATGATTTGCAAATCATCGAGTGCCCGCGCGGCGGCGTGCAGTTGACCAAGCCCGCCGTCAATCAGAATGAGACTGGGGAGTGGTTTTTGCTCGCTTTGCAAGCGGCGATAACGTCGCTCGACCGCCTCGCGCATGCTGGCAAAATCGTCGCGCAGAAGGCCGTCGGTCTTATCCGGTCCGGGCGACATGTCCGAGCCGCGAATGATGAATTTTCGGTAATCGGATTTTTTCATCTTCCCGTCTTCCCACACGACCATTGAAGCGACGGTGTCCGATCCTTGAATGTGCGAAATATCGAAACTCTCGATGCGCTTGGGCAGCCCGGGAAGTCCGAGCGCGGATTGTAGTGCTTCAGCGATGGCTTTCGAGCTTGGTTTTAGAACGCGGAAACGTTGCACGAAGGAATGTTTGGCGTTCTTTTCCACCAGCTCCAGGAACGCGTGCTTCTGCCCTCGCTGCGGATTGAAGATTTCGACGCGGTGCCCGGCCGATTCGGTAAGCACGTCCTCGAGCAGCGCGCGATCTTCAAAATCAATGGGCGTGTGGATGTAGCGCGGCAGGTAGCTCGCTTCGAGATACAGCTGCTTCAGCAGCGAGGGCAAGAACTCGGCCGGATCGAATTCCGCGAGATCTTCCCAATAGAAATCGCGCCGATCGACAACTCGCCCGCCGCGAAGGTGAAACAGATTCACGGCTACCTGCGGAGGCTCTGCGTACCACGCGAGAACATCGGTGTCGTCACCTTCCGCCGCTGCGATTTTCTGGCGCTCCTCCATTTCGGCAAGCGTGCGCAGAAGATCGCGATATCCGCCGGCCTCCTCGTAGCGCTGTTCTTCCGAGGCACGCTCCATGCGCTCCTTCAGGCTGTGTGAAAGATCGTTTCGCCGCCCTTCGAGAAACAAGCGCACGTCGCGGGCCGCCTCGGTGTAGCGTTCGTCGGTGACAAGATCGGCGCACGGGCCCAGACAACGGTGAATGTAATATTGCAGGCAAGGTCGCGGATGGCTGCGGCTCAGGTCCACCGAGCAAGACGGCACCAGAAAATGTTTGTGGATCAGATTGACGAGCCGGTAAGCGAGGCTGGCAGGGAAGTACGGCCCGAAATAGGTCGAGCCGTCTTTGTTCAGGCGGCGTGTGACGTAAACGCGCGGATATTTTTCGAAAGCGGTGTAGCGGATGTAAGGATAGGTTTTGTCGTCGCGCAGCAGAACGTTGAATTTCGGCATGTGCCGCTTGATGAGATTGTTTTCAAGCGCGAGCGCCTCTTTTTCGTTGTCCACGACGATATATTCGAGGTCGGCGATCTCCCGGACGAGCGAACCGGTCTTTGCGTCCTGCCAGCGCGATTCGAGGAAATAGGATCTGACGCGGTTACGGAGCGAGCGCGCCTTGCCGACGTAGAGAATCTTGCCGCCGGCGTCCTGAAACAGGTACACACCGGGCTGCGGAGGCAGTTGATCGACTTTTTCGCGGAGTTCCATTTGCCGCGCGCTACAATTGGCTTGAGCTTGGCCGGCACCCGAAACGATGCACGGCCGAGACAACTTTCATGATAGCAAACGCAATCTAAGCAGAACGGGAAACCGTATGCGCCCAGCGCTTGCCCAATTCACACTCGCCATCATGTTCCTTACTCTGCCTGCAGCGGCCGCGCAGCAGGGCGACCAGAAGCCGAACCCTCCGCCAACGGTTCGCCCAAGGGAGAATCGTCTTCCAAACCGCCAGGGCAGCCGCTGGCCACGGCGCCCGACACCGGAACATACGATCCCGTCTCCGCGGAAGACGATATTGAGGTGGGCGGCTTTTACATGCACAAGGGCGATATTGACGCCGCAATTTCGCGGTACAAGGACGCGATTCGGCTGCGGTCGAATTTCGCGAAGCCGCGATTGCTGCTGGCGGAGGCGTACGAGAAGAAACACGACAAGGTCAACGCGCTGAAATACTACAAGGAATACCTTGAAGTGTTTCCGAAGGCGTCCGGACGCGAAGAGGATTCGAGAGCAGAATCGACAAGCTGTCTGGCGAATAAACGAGCTTTCGCTGCCGCGGGCAGCCCCGAATTACTTGCCTTGCAGCACCCAATCGGAAGTTGTCTCGTTGAACTGGAAGCCGTAGCGGTTCCACGCGGAGCCAGTCGATTCCTTGCGAACCACTTGCGCGCTCCCGGCATGGCGTTCCACGCCGCCTGACGTCAGAAAGACATTCACAACCGCTCCCTTTAACAGGGACGCCGCGCAATTGCAGAGAAATCCGCCGGCGCTCACGTTGTCCGTGGTTGTGGTTTCGTCAACTTCTTTTCCGCTCGCGTCGGCGCCGCGCAGTTTCAGGATCACGCGCATCTGCACGCGCTTGTGGGCGCGGCGCTCGGGCTGCTTGTCCTTTAGTTCGGCGGCCAGAGCTTCCTTCAGGGCAGCGAAGTCCACCGGCTTATGAAAATACCCCTTGGCGCCGAGGCTCTCGCAGTGCTCCTTGTATTTCGTACCCGCCTCGCCCGTGATGACGAAAATGGGAATTCGCGACGTGTAGCTGAGCGTGTGGAAGCTCTGGCAAAGCTCGAAGCCCGAAAATCCGGGCATCATCAGGTCGAGCAGAATCGCGTCCGGCTTGTGCTCGAGCGCGAGGCCCAGAGCCTGCTCGGGATCACCGGTTTCGACGATCTGATAAGCGCCTGAGAGGCGCATACGGAGCAGCCCGCGTACAGCTTCGTCGTCATCGACGATCAAGAATCTTCGGCATGTGTTCTGATCTCCGGTGTGCCCTGGGCCTGAAGTGATCCCTGGTTCCGCACGGCTCCTAGGTAGTTTCGGTGCACCACGTGCCGATCCAATCGCCTCACGAATCTTGCGCGTCAAAACCTCACGCGTAAACGGCTTCAACAAGAACACGCTGCCAGGATCAACTGGTCCCTGCGAGCCGACTGCCTGCCCGGTATATCCGGACATATAAGCCAGCCGCACTTCAGGCCGACGCCGCACTAATTCCTGCGCGAGTGCGCGCCCGCCCATTCCAGGCATTACCATGTCTGTCAGCAGCAGGTCTATGGGTCCCTTGTAGCCTTCGCTCACTTGCAGCGCTTCGACGCCATCCTTAGCCTCAAGCACTTTGTAACCGCACAGTTCGAGAGTGTTGCGCGTCAAAGTCCGCAGCGATGTCTCGTCTTCCGCGAGCAGGATCGTCTCATTGCCGGTGAACGAAGTGGCCGCCCCGGCCGGCGCTTCCGGCTTTATGGCTTCATCGACACGTGGCAGATAGATCTTGAACGTAGTGCCCGCGCCGGGAGAGCTGTAGATGTCAATGTAGCCGCCACTCTGCTTCACAACGCCGTACACGGTCGAAAGGCCCAGCCCGGTTCCTTTGCCTTTTTCCTTTGTCGTGAAGAATGGCTCAAACGCGCGCGCTTTTGTTTCTGCGTCCATACCGATTCCGCTGTCCGTGACCGTGAGGCAGACATACGGTCCCGCCTGCACCGGGTAGGGATAGCGGCGAATGAAGGCTTCGTCCATGACCATGTTCTGGGTATCGATCACCAGCTTGCCGCCCTGGGGCATGGCATCGCGGGCGTTTACGACGAGATTCATGACGACCTGCTCGAGCTGGCCTTGATCGGCCTTCAACCGGCCGAGGTCGTGGCCCAGAACGGTCGAAAGTTCGACATCTTCACCGATCAGCCGGCGCAGCATTTTCTCCATGTCGGAAACAACGCCGTTCAGATCGAGAACCTTGGGATCGAGAACCTGCTGGCGGCTGAAGGCAAGCAGCTGTCGCGTGAGTGAAGCTGCGCGCTTGCCGGCCTTCAAGATTTCGTCCACGCTGCTGCGGAGCGTGTTTTCGGGATCGAGACTTTCCTGCAGGAACTCCGCGTAGCCGATAATCACGCCAAGCAGATTGTTGAAATCGTGCGCGACCCCGCCAGAGAGTCTGCCCACGGCTTCCATTTTCTGCGCTTGACGAAACTTGTTCTTCCAGCTGTCTGCGCTCGCTGACATCGCGATTTACGATGACGAGCTTTTCGAGCTGTTTTTGCGCGTTCAAGATCGCGCTGGCGCCGGATTCGATCACGTGCCAACTGCCGTCCTTGTGGCGCATGCGGTATTGAACGGTGCGGCCCTCGCTACCCGCCGTAGCTTCTTTGGCGGCTTGCTCCGCCACCTGGCGGTCATCCGGGTGCACCTGCTCGAAGAACGAAGTGCTTTCGAGTTCCTCGTTGGTGTAACCGAGAATCCGCGCGTAGGCCGGGCTGTTGTAGAGCCTGCGCCCGTCTGGAGTCAACGACGGCGATCATGTCGGCGGCGTTCTCGCTGATCAGGCGAAAAAGCTCCTCGCGCTCCACAAGTTGATGGCGAATCCGATAGATCTGAACCTGCTGATAAATCGTATAGATGTCGAAAAGCAACACGAGGCCGACCAGGCCACGTATTGCGAGGCCGAGGTGCAGCGAGTCGAAGTTGCCGGCGTACTCGCGCAACATCGGGAAGCTGAAGGAGAGGATACCCAATGTGAGCAGCAGGGTGACGAGAATTGCCGAAGACCAAAGCAGCCACTCGCGCCGCTCGACGCGCCGCATTCCAACCTGAATATTACTGGATGAAGGTAGTTTCATGATGGTCCATCACCAGTATGAGCAGGTACTAGCCTACTCCTTATCGGCTGGATGGATGCTTACTATCCTGCGCAGGACGACGGAAGTACAGCGATATAGTGGTAACTGACTGCTGTCAAGTGGGTTAGCGTTCTCTAGGGGCTGGAAACCGTGACAAAAAACGTATCGCGCGTGCGTAATCCGTAAACGCTTTTTCTTCGCTGCGGAACTGTGGAGAGTGCGATTCCCGCCTGCAACGGGCGAATCGGATGGGGTGCTTCAGGTGCAGCATTTCGTGATAGAGGACGTATGCGATCACGTATGGGGGTACATCCTCGTGGTCCAGCTGACGGTTTAGCACGATCTGGTTCAGGGCGGGATCGAAACATCCCAATTGCGTCCGCCAAATCCGGGTACTCCATCCCAGGCGGGGTTGCGTGAGCGAACTCTGGAAATAGGCCTGATTTAACTGCTCGAACATCGGCTCCAAATCATGATGGGCGCCGGCGGGGCGGTGTTCCATCTTCCGGGCGCGGCGCTGGCGCATCAACAAGAGGCGACGGCGCGTGGATTTCGCGTAAGAGAACTGGCGATAGGTTTCGACCAATTCGGCGGGCGGGCGTCGCCGGTATAAGCGCCCAAGCAGAATCGCGGCCGCGGCCTCCACCACCGTGCGCGGAGCAAATCCAAGAACGTCCGAGAGCCGGACGTGAGCCGTGTCCTCGCGCAGGCGGATGGTATGCGTCAGGTCGGCGTATGGATGATATTCGACGACGAAGTGCGGCGGGCGGCCTTCGCAGCCGAGTCGCGTGTAGATTCGCTGAAAAAGTTGCTCACCGCCGGGCACCGCTCGTCGCTGTTTCCGGGTGCGTCCGAGTGATCGCGTCACTGCTTTCTCCGGACGGGCGGAGCCTGCACTTCCTTTTGCGCATCGGCTATGTCGGATAGCGCGTCCTTCGTGCCCTCGATCGCGTCTTCCAGTGTTTCGCGGTACGTATCCAGCTCGGGGCCGCCCTTTTCGTACTTCTGAAGAATCACGAGAAATGCCGTGTCCTTGGTCTGCATCAATTTCAGCGCTTCCCGGATGTCGAGATGCTTTTCCTGCGCGAGAGCGATCTGGTCGGCCGCATCGTCCACGCAACCTGCGTAACCATTCAAGAGGCCGTTAAGGATTTCACTCCGTCGCCGTTCTTGCACGTTGCGGCCAAGTTCGTATGCGAATTTCGTCAGCCGGTCTTCCGCGAAGCTGACGTAGAGCTTGATGCGTTCGGCAGGCATGCGTGCGTCTCGTATCTTGTCGGCCTCCTCCTCGCCCAGGTAATCTTTCGTCTGCGGAGGGTGCGCGGGAACGCGCGCCAGGATTGGCCCGGCCAACATCGCTGCAAGTATTGTTGTGCTCAAGATGAATGCGATACGGTGCTGCATAGAAGCTCCTGGTCACTGCCTTTACTTCTGAATCGCCGGCTTAGCAGACGGATCATGCGGAAAAAGATGTTGAATCAGGCGGACGTTCACTTCGCTTAGATTCGCGCGGATCGCGAGAAAAGGCGCTTGCTCATCGCTCGTCATGCTCACGATCACCACGTCCAGGCGGCGCAACGAGTCACGAAGCGAAAACTGCAACTGCTTAAATCCCGCGGGATGCTTTTCCGCATCCACTCCCATCGCCGTCAGCGCTTTGTCGCAGGAGTCTATTTCATCGCGATAATGCTGGAGAACGTCCAGCGCCTCCGAAAACTTGCCCTGCGTGATGTCCTTGTCAATTAGTGAGAATTCGGCGTCGCCGAGCTGCGGCATCAGCTTGGCTTTGTTGACGGGGCCAGGCTCGGCGGCGAGGCGGCCGCGAAGCTCGGCGACCTTGCCCTGCGCGATGGCGGAACTCGCGCACAGTAGGAAAGTGAAGACCAGCGCCGAATTGCGAATCATGCCAGGCAACGTTACCTCTTCTTGTTCTGTAGCTCGCGGGTCAGGACGCGCACTCGCTCCGCAGATACAAAATACATATCGCTATTCTGGTCCGTGTTCAACTGCAGAAACTTCTGATATGCGTCGAGGGCCTGGGCGGTCTGCTGCAGATTATCGTAGCAGACGGCGCGCACATACCAGCTCGCTAGTGGAAGCTCTTCGCGTTTTGAAAGCGTGTCGAGAGCGGCGAGTGCCTGAGCATAGTTCTTGCCGCCGTATTCGGCGTCAACGAGATAGGCCAGCACGTCGTTTGCTTGCGGGTTCATGTTGTTCGCCGTGGCCAGCCAGTGGATCGCGTTCGGGAAGTCCTTGTTTCGAAGATACGCTTCGCCCAGGCGCGCGGAAACGTCCGCGTCTTGCGGCGCAAGGGCTGCCGCCTTCTGCAGGACGGCCACGGCATCCGCATAGCGCTTCTGCTTCCAATAGATGTCCGAACGGAGCTTCAGGGTGCCCAGGTCCTCCGGTCCGATTTTCGCCGCTCGGTCAAGTTCCGCGAGGGCTTCATCGTATTTCTCGGCGCTGAAGAGCAGGGAAGCGTGCTCGATGTCGCGCCTTGGCATCATTCGGCTGCAACTCCAGGTACAGGGCGAGCTCGGTTGCTGCTTCTGGAGTTTTCTTTTCGACGAGCAAGACATCTGCGAGCCTGTGGTGAGCCTCCGCAAGTTCACGGTTCGAAGCGTGCAGTGTAAGCGCCGCCCGATACTCGGCTTCGGCGTCGCCCGCCCGGCCGGCGGTCAGAGAGGCGTGGCCAAGGGAGAGTCGGATCTTGAAATCCGTGTCGTCGAGTGTTCGCGCGGCCTGGTATTGCTCGATGGCTGCGGGGAGTTTGCCAGATTTTTCGAGCGCCGTGCCGAGCACCCATTTCGTTCGCGCATCTTGCGGGGATAGTTCGGCGGCTTTTTCGAGAAAGTTGACAGCGGCCGATGGATCGGTATCGAGCAGTCGTCAAACCCAAATTCAAATATGCCGCACCCATCTTGGGGTCGAGCGCGATGGCGCGCTCGTATTCCGGTTTCGCATCCCCGGGCCGATTCAGCGCGGAATAGGCATAGCCCAAGTCATAGTGAACGATTGCGTCGTCGGGCTTTTTCGCGAGGTAATCCTGATAGTTCTGCACGGCGCCGGGGTAATCCTGTTTGTCGATGGCGGACTGCGCCGCATTGAGAAGATCGTTCAGGGCTTGCGCGGCGGGATCGGAGACGTGCTTTCGGCCGGGGGACTGCGCGGACACTCCACTGAATCCGCCGAGAAGGACGCACAGAACGAAACCTACCAGCGGACTCGAGTGCGATCTCATGCTGACGAGCGATTCTCTCCAGGTGTCTTTACTTTCGCCGGCGAAACCTGGTTTTCGTGGTTCGTGCCGTTCCGCGCATTCAAAACCCGCGCGAGATATTTGCCGGTATGAGACTGCGAATTCCGCGCGACCTGTTCGGGCGTTCCCGCGGCGACGATCCTGCCGCCCGCATCTCCGCCCTCGGGACCCAGATCGATCACCCAGTCGGCGGACTTAATCACGTCGAGATTGTGTTCGATGATCAGCACGGAAGCTCCGCCTTCGAGCAGTTTGCGGAACGATGTCAGCAGCTTCTGAATATCATCGAAGTGCAAGCCAGTGGTCGGCTCGTCAAAAATATACAGGATGCCGCTATTGTCCTGCCGCGTGAGATGCGCGGCCAGTTTCAGGCGTTGCGCCTCTCCACCGGAAAGCGTGGTGCCCGATTGGCCGAGCCGCAGGTAGCCCAGGCCCACTTCGTCGAGCACGCGCAGACGCGCCGTCACCTTGGGGTATGGCGCAAAGAACGCGAGAGCTTCGCGCACGGTCATCTGCAGCACGTCGTGGATGTTTTTATCGCGGTAGCGCACTTCCAGCACGCTGCTTTTGTATCGCGTGCCGCGGCACTCCTCGCACACCAGCTCGACGTCAGCCAGGAAACGCATTTCCACGGTGACCGTGCCGTCGCCCTGGCATGCCTCGCACCGGCCGCCGGGAATGTTGAAGGAAAAGTGTCCAGCGCCCAGGCCGCGCTTCTTCGCTTCCGGAGTGGAGGCGAAAAGCTCGCGGATCGAATCAAACGCCTTCATGTAGGTGGCGGGATTTGAGCGCGGCGTCCTTCCGATGGGCGATTGGTCGACCATCTCGACTGCCAGGATCGGCGCGTCACCTTCGATGCGATCGCAGTACTCGCGCCAGTTTCCTCCGGTGCGCTTCGCGTCGAGCGCCTTGTAGATCACGTCGTAGACTAGCGTCGATTTGCCCGAGCCCGAAACGCCCGTTACCGCAACGAGCATGCCCAGCGGAATCATAACGTCCACGCTCTTGCAGATTGTGGCTATGGGCGCCGCTGATTTTCAGGAACTTGCCCTGCGGTTTACGCCGCCGCGCTGGCACCGCGATTCGCAAGTCTCCGCGCAGATATCGGCCCGTTAGCGATTGCGCGTCCGCGAGCAACTCTTCGCGCGTTCCCGCAAACATCAATTCGCCGCCATGTTCGCCCGCGCCCGGCCCGAGATCGAGAATCATGATCCGCCGCGAGAATCGTGTCGGGATCGTGCTCGACCACCAGCAGCGTGTTTCCCAGGTCGCGCAGGCCTTTCAGGATTTCAATCAGCCGGCCCGTATCGCGCGGGTGCAGGCCGATCGAAGGCTCGTCGAGCACGTAGAGCGCGCCCACCAGATGCGATCCCAGCGAGGTGGCGAGCTGAATGCGCTGCGCTTCGCCGCCGGAAAGGCGTGGAAGTCAGGCGATCGAGCGTTAGATAGTCGAGCCCCACCTCATCGAGGAATCGCAAACGCTGCTGAATTTCCTCGACCACTTTTTCGGCAATCTCGGTTTCAGCGGGGCTGAGCTGCAACCCGGCGAAGAACGGGCGCGCCTCTTTCACCGTCATCTGGCAGACTTCGGTGATCGGGCGTCCGGCGATTTTCACGGCGCGCGCTTCCGGCCGCAGACGCGTACCGCGACAGTCGGGGCAAGTGGCGTATCCGCGGTAACGGCTCAGAAAAACGCGTACGTGAAGCTTGTATTTCTTGCGCTCGAGCCAGGCGAAAAACCCCTTCACGCCCGGAAAATCTTCCTTCTTGTCGCCATCGAGAATCGCGTTGCGCTGCGAGGCCGTTAGCTCGCGGAACGGCACGTCGAAGGGAATGCCTTTCGCGCGGGCGAAGCGGCGCATGTCCATCGGTCAGTTGCTTGTATCGCGGCTTCGTCCACGGCTCGATGGCGCCTTCCGCGAGCGATTTGCCTTTGTCCGGCACCACGCGGTCGAGATCGAAATCGATGGTGTTGCCGAATCCCTGGCAGCGCGGGCAAGCGCCGTAAGGATTGTTGAACGAAAAAAGCCGCGGCTCGGGCTCCTGATAAATCGCGCCGCATTTCTTGCAATCGAAGCGTTCGTTGAATATGAGTCGGTCCGGCGGCTTGATTGGCGGCGGCGTCCGCCGTCGTCCGGAACAAATTGAAGGATGGCCTCGCCGCGGCCTTCGCGGTAGCAGATCTCGATCGAGTCCACCAGTCGCGAGCGGATGTCCGGTGAAAGCGCGAGCCGGTCCACCAGGACGTAGGCGGTCTTCGCGAAATCCACGTCGAGCAATTCTTCGGGCGTCGAGAATTCGAATACGCGTCCTCCCTGATACAGGCGATTGAACCCGCGCTTGCGCAAGCTGGTCAGCGTCTGGCGAATGTTCTCCTGTGTTGGGCGCGCCGCTTTTCGCGGCCGTAGCACGGAGTCTTTCGGTGCGGCACTGGGCGCCGGTTCGGGCGCGAACGACAATTCGTACAGAACGTAAAAGCGTCGCCCCGCGGGAAGAGCCATCACGCGCGCCGCAATTTCGTCGAGCGTGTCTTTCCGCACCTCTTCGCCGCAATTCAGGCAGAAAGTGTGCCCGGCGCGCGCATAGAGCAGACGGAGATAGTCGTAAATTTCGGTTGCCGTCGCGACGGTGGAGCGGGGATTTCGCGTGGAATTCTTCTGCCGGATGGAAATGGCCGGTGCAATGCCGGTGATTTCGTCCACATCCGGTTTTTCGATGCGTTCCAGGAACTGCCGCGCATAGGCCGAGAGCGATTCGATGTAGCGCCGCTGTCCCTCGGCATAGAGCGTGTCGAATGCGAGGCTCGATTTGCCGGACCCGGAGACGCCCGTCACCACGGTGATCGCGTTGTGCGGAATTGTGACGTCAATATTCTTGAGGTTGTGGACGCGCGCGCCGCGGACGCGGATTTCCTCAGCGTCCGCCGCAGGGGCAGTCGGCGCCGACGGCGGCAGGGCCTCTTTCGCGGGAGCCAGCTTCTCTGTGCGTTCCGTTGGCATATGCCTAAACAAAAAATTATACGCCTTGGCGCCTCCGCAAACAAATTGGCAGATGTCGGGCTATCAAGGTCCCTAAGTACCACTCGCAGCCAATCTTGGGCAAGCGAGAGGTGAAAACCGAGGATGAAAGCGGGCACTAGGAGGAATGGCAGGCAATCATGAGATCGAGCTAGTCGCCGGCGGCAGTGGCCTTCGGCGCGAAATATCCGGTCCGGGTACGCACCGAGAGTTTTCCGCGCCCATTCGGCGGAATGACCTTTACCTGTACAGGTCGGAAAGTGCCGTCGCGGGTCGTATTCGTGGGATAGTAGCCGAGCGTGTACTGGTTGCGAATTTCTCGAGCTACCTGCTCGCAAATCGGCGTTACACCTTCGAGCTTGTCTGGAAAATAGGCTTGCCCGCCGGTTGCCTCGGCTAGTTGCGACAGAACTTTTTTGGAACGGCGCACCATTTTCTTGTCGTGCTCAAGGTCGTCTTCGCTGTAAACCCCGATAGCGTAGATCGTGGCATTCGATTCCTCGGCGGCCTTAATCGTGTCCTCGAATGTCTTTTCGCTGGCGGTATCCTCGCCGTCGGTGACCAGCAGCAGGACTCGCTTGTCCTTGTGCCCCTTTTTCAAATGCGCGAGCGATCCAATCACGGCGTCGTAAAGAGCGGTGCTGCCGCGCGTGTCAATACGCGCAAGCGCGTCATGGAGATTCCCCTGGTCGCTGGTGAACTCCCCGTCGGTATCCAGGTAATACTCGTCGTTGAAATTGACGACGAATGCTTCGTCCTGCGGATTACTGGTGCGGACAAACGTCATCGCCGCGGCGTTCACCTGGTCGCGCTTTTCCCGCATGCTTCCGCTGTTGTCAATTACCAGTCCCATGGTCACCGGAATGTCGTCGCGCGAAAAGAAGGAGAGACTCTGTTCGATATTTTGCTCGAAGACTTTGAAATTCCCCTGCTTCAGATCGGCCACAAACTCGCCCTTTTCGTCGGCCACCGTCACGTGCAGCACGACCAACTCCACCGCTGCTTTGAGTTTGTGATCTTCGGAGGTCGCCTGCTGGCCCGGCGGAACATAGCCCGGCGGAGGCGGGGGACTGGACGGCGCGATAATCGGCGGCGGATTCTGCGCGCGCAGACTGGGGCAAATAAGAAAAAGACCCACGAACAAGACTTGCAGAATGACGGAAGGAATGGCGCTAGTGACCCGGCGCGAAATATCCGCTTTTCGCGGAAACGTTGAGCGGCGGCAAACCCTTGGGCGGGTTGAGCCTGACTTTGATTTTGCGCCACTTACCATCGTGGGTACGCTGGCTTGGCCTGTATCCGAGAACATACTGATTACGCAACTCCATGCTGATTTTGGTCGCGATGTCCGGCAGCTGGTTCACGTTTTTCACGACAAACGTCCGGCCGCCGGTCATCATCGTCATGTCGCCAAGAAGACCGGGGCCTTCCTTTTCTTCCGGCGTTGGCCCGCCATCGGGATCGAAAAGTCCGATGGCATAAATCTGAACGTCCGCTTCTCTTACGAACTTTCGAACTTCCGTTTCGCTGTACCGACTGTGATTATCGCCTCCATCCGATAGGATGAGCAAAGCTTTCTTTGTGTTGTGTGCTCCTCGCATTTGGCTCAAACCCAGGTAGACGCCGTCGAAGAGCGCGGTCAATCCGTGCGCGCCGGTATACATCAATCGGTCCTGCAAATCGTCCACGCTGCCGGTAAACGGGCTAATGAGTTGCGCGCGATCGTTGAAATCGACCAGGAAGAATTCGTCCTGCGGATTCGCGGTGCGGAAGAATTGCACGGCTGCCTGACGCGACTTGTCGATCTTGTCGGACATGCTGCCGCTCATGTCGAAAATCACGCCGATGGAGACGGGCACGTCCTCGCTCGAGAACCGGACGATTTCCTGTTCGACGCCATCCTCAAACACGCGAAAGTTTTCCTGCTCAAGTCCCGTTACCAGCCGGCCGAGAGGATCGGTGACCGACGCGCCCACGAGCGTGATTTGGGTTTCGGTGCGGATCGGCTGGCCCTTCTGAATTTTGAATGAATCCGTCGGAGGAGGAGTTTCCGGTCCCGCCGGAGCTTGTTGGGCAAGGGAACGCGGAGCCAGTAAACCACAGAGGAGGATGCCAAGGAGCGCGCAGCAAGTTACCAACCCCCAATTTCGAGCTGGCTGGCCGGTGCGGTGAATCATGGGTCCCCCGGGCGCGCTAAAATTGGATATTACCACCTTACAATCCCAAAGCAAGTACCACTCTTTGGAGGACCGACCGGCGACGTCCGAACCGTCCGGCGCTCCGTGCTACTATGGCGACATCGGCGGCTGGGGCTGATGAGTTTATGGCAAATTCCGAATCCACGAAGGTTTTGGCGGTGATTCCGGCGCGATACGCGTCCGCGCGCTTTCCGGGAAAGCCACTCGCTCCGATCGCCGGCAAGCCGATGATCCAGCACGTCGTCGAACGGGTGCGCCGCGCTAGCCTGGTGTCGCGAGTCCTGGTCGCCACGGAGGACGCTCGAATTAAGACCGCCGTTGAAGCCTTCGGTGGGGAAGCGATCATGACGCGGTCCGACCATCGCACTGGAACCGACCGCGTAGCCGAGGTCGCGATCCACGTTGAGGCTGAGATTTACGTCAATGTTCAGGGTGACGAGCCCTTGATAGACCCCGGTACCGTGGATGCGCTCGTCGCGGCCATGCTGGAAGATGAGGCCATTCAACTGGCGACTCCCTGCACCGCGATCTCGCAGCCTGACGACATCATGGATCCCAATATCGTGAAGGTCGTGCGCGATTTTGACGGCAACGGGATGTATTTTTCTCGCGCACCGATTCCGTGGGTTCGCGATACGGCCGAAACCGTCGCGGCGCGGCATTGGAAACATCTTGGCCTTTACGGATTCCGCCGCGACGCGCTGGTGGAGTTTCCGACGCTGCCTCCCGGTGAACTTGAGCGCCTCGAACAGCTCGAACAACTGCGGTGGCTCGAGAACGGCTTTCACATTCGCGTCGTCGAGACCGATTACGATGCTGTCAGCGTGGATGTTCCCGCCGATGTCGAGCGCGTGGAAAAGCTCTTGAGCGAGCGTGCAACTTCTGATCAGGGCTAGGCGCTGCCCGGCAGCGACACCCCTAGTGCAGGCGAAACAGAACCGACACCTCCATCTCGATCGACACGGGCACGCCGTCGAGAACCGTCGGCTCGTACTTCCACTTCGTTACGGCCTGTAGCGCCGGCTCAAGTAATAGCGGCGGCCCGGATACCGCGCGCGCCAGCACAACGTCGCCCTTTTCGTCGATCACCGCGACGACCGTAACCACGCCTTCAACCCTTGCCGTACGCGCAATCACGGAGTAAACCGGTGGAACGTTCACCGTCTGTCGTGGCGGCTTTACCTCTCCGCCGACGTGATAGATCACTTTTCTCGGAGGCGCCGCCGGCTGCTGCGGTGGAGGTGGCGGCCGGTTCGACATTCCGCCCAGCACGCCCCCGAGCACTCCGCCGGTCTCGCCGCCCGGAACACCTGAGGCCATCCCGGCTCCGCCAACGTCCGGCGCCTCATCTGGTTTCATCTCTACGATCTTTTTCGGGATGACCGTCGGCATCGTAATCGCCGGCGTGGGAATTTTGACGAATGTGCGATGCACTGGCAACTTCTCGGGGGACGGAGGCGGCGCCGGTGCCGGCGGCCGCGGCACGGCGAGAAAGGTTGTTTGCAAATTCCGCGTGTCGAGGACTTGCGTGAACGCGAGCGGAAGAATCACCACCGCTGCCACGACGGCAACGTGAAACGTGGTAGCCGCCAGCCACCTGACAGGATTCCGGTGGCTCCGCGCCAGTGGCGTATCAAGAAGGCCGCGCAGCACGGTCGCCTGCGCTTCTTCGGAGCTCACCTGCCGCAGCGGCTCGCCAGAAGGCGCGAGGGCGCCCCAATTCTGGGCCGCCAGGCTGTGGCGCTTGTAGTACTCGATCGGCTGCGTCGGCGGAGGAATCTTGGGAGCAAGAGCGGCGTCAATCGGCGCCATACCGACGCCTCTCGGTCTGGCCTTGTCGGGGGCATCTCCCCGCGGAGCAGGATCGCGCATATCCAGCTCGAACTCCCTCGGTCGTCGAATAGCGAACGGCAGTGCAGCCATATGTACTACGGCAGAGCGACTTCGGGCAAGGCAGATGCGCGGCGCCGCGGCGTGCGAAAAATAATTTCGCAGTTTCGAAATCCTGATTTGACAGACGTACGCGTTGCCCCCATAATCAGTTGTACGCCGACTCCATTGGAGGGATTCGAGCGCCTTGCACACCGGCCCGAAGTACATCTTCGTTACGGGCGGCGTGGTATCTTCTCTCGGAAAAGGCGTTGCAGCGGCTTCGATGGGCTGTCTCCTTGAAAGTCGTGGCCTCCGCGTTACCCTCCAGAAGTGCGATCCCTACCTGAACGTTGATCCCGGCACGATGTCGCCCTTTCAGCACGGCGAAGTGTTTGTCACGGACGACGGCGCGGAAACCGATCTCGATCTCGGCCATTACGAGCGTTTCGCTTCGGCCCACCTTACGAAGGACCACAACTGGACCACCGGCCGCATCTACGAATCCATCATCGCCAAAGAGCGCCGCGGCGATTATCTGGGCAAGACGGTGCAGGTAATTCCGCACGTTACCGACGAGATTAAAGCCGCGTTCCGCAAAGTAGCCGACGGAGTGGACGTTGTGATCGTCGAAATCGGCGGCACGGTCGGCGACATCGAGTCTCTGCCGTTCATGGAAGCGATTCGGCAAATGCGCCTGGAACTTGGCGCGGAAAATGTGGTCTTCGCGCACCTGACGCTCGTTCCTTTCATCGCCACGGCAGGCGAACTCAAGACCAAGCCCACGCAGCACAGCGTCAAGGAAATGCTCAGCATCGGAATTCAGCCCGATATTTGATTTGCCGCAGCGACCGTCCGCTGGGCGCCGATCTGAAAGCCAAGATTGCGCTCTTTTGCAACGTCGCCGAACGCTGCGTCATTTCCGCGCCGGATGTCGGCAATATTTACGAAGTTCCCATGACGCTCGCTTCCGAAGGCCTTGACGAGCAGGTTCTGCGCCTGCTGCATTTGGAAGCGCCGCCGCGCGACCTGAGCAAGTGGCTCGCGATGCTCGAAAATCTGGAGCAACCGCAAGGTGAAGTCCGCATCGGCGTGGTAGGGAAGTACGTGCAGCTCGAAGATGCTTACAAGAGTCTCCGCGAAGCGCTCGTGCACGGTGGCCTCGCGAGCCGGCAGCGCGTGGTCATCGAATGGATTGAAGCCGAAGAGATCGATTCTGCCGCGACGGCCGAGCGCTTGCTTCGTCACGTGGACGGAATTCTCGTGCCGGGCGGCTTCGGCAAGCGCGGTATTCAGGGAATGGTCCACGCGATCACGTACGCGCGCGAGAAGAAAGTTCCGTTCTTCGGCATCTGCCTGGGAATGCAGTGCGCCACCATCGAATACGCGCGTCAGGTTTCGAATCTCGAGCACGCCGATTCCACGGAGTTCGATCCCTCGACACCCAATCGCGTGATTTACAAGCTTCGCGAACTTCTTGGTGTGGACGAAATGGGCGGCACGATGCGGCTTGGCGCGTGGCCCTGCAAGCTCGAGCCCGGCTCGTTTGCCGCGAAAGCGTACGGCGCGACTGAGATTTCCGAGCGCCATCGCCATCGCTACGAATTCAATTGCGAATACGAGCCGACGCTGACCGCGGCCGGATTCCGCATCACGGGACGTACACCCGACGGTATTTACGTCGAGATCGTGGAAGTTCCGGACCATCCTTGGTTCGTCGGCTGCCAGTTTCATCCCGAATTCAAATCCAAGCCGCTCGCTCCTCATCCGCTGTTTGCGGCATTCGTGCGCGCCAGCCTGGAGAATCGTCGTCTGCGTCTTGGCCAGCCCGCCGATGCTGTCTCTGCGGATGTTGGCAAGCGCGGCGCCGAGCCAGCGTCCGGATCGCGCGCTTCTGCTGCTTCATCCTGATTTCTTTTGTTCCCTGTGCCTTGTCCGCGCTTCGGCGGCGAGCGTGCCTTCTTTCAGTCTTCTAGTTCAATCTTGAAAATCGCTCCGAACCCGCATAGGCTCTCTCCCAAGTTTGGTTTCGTGCGACTGGGGGAATGGGGTATGCCAGACATCGAAGTTCCGGTGCTGATCGTTGGCGGAAGCTTGGTCGGGATGTCCACGGCCATGCTGTTGGGTCATCATGGCATCCGCTCGCTGGCCGTTGAGCACCACCGCGGGACAGCCATTCATCCGCGCGCCGCGATGATCACGCAACGCACGATGGAAGTTCTCCGCACCGTAGGGGTCGAGCAGATCGTTCTGCAGAAATCCGACGAGCAATTCGTGCAGGACGGCGCAATCATGGCTGTCGAAACTCTGGCCGGCAAGGAACTCGCATATTTCATCGCCAATCTCAATGAGAGCGTTCGTGACGTCAGTCCGAGTCTGCGCCTGTTCATCACCCAGAACCTCCTCGAACCCCTGCTGAAATCGCGCGCCACCGAGCTCGGAGCGGAGCTGCTCTTCTCCACTGAAATGATTTCGTTCGTGGAAGACGCGGACGGTGTCACCGCCAAGATTCGCCATCGCGATACCGGCGAGATTACGACCGTACGGGCCCGCTACATGATCGCCGCCGATGGAGCCCACAGTAAGATTCGCGATCTGCTGGGCATACGAATGCTCGGCCACGGTGTTTTCTCAAAGAGCATCACGATCTATTTCCGAGGTGATGTCGCGCCGCTTCTGCGCGGCCGCAGCCTGAGTGTCATCTACGTCCTGAATTCCACGCTAAGCGGATTCTTCCGCATCGAGAAGCCGTTTACGTCTGGATTCCTCGCTGTTCACTGGCTGGGTGACCCGAAGAATCCGGTTACTGATGTTTCCGAGGGCCTGACCGACGAGCGCGCGTATGAATTGTTGCGCGCCGGACTGGGAGACGAAAATGCGCCCGTCAAAATCGAAAACGTGATGCACTGGGACGCCACCGCCGATACCGCCGAACAGTTTCAGAAGGGCCGCGTGTTTCTCGTTGGAGACGCGGCGCATGTGATGCCTCCGAGCGGAGGTTTCGGCGGCAACACGGGTGTTCAAGACGCCCACAATATCGCCTGGAAACTTGCTCTTGTTCTTAAAGGACTCGCGAGTTCCGAACTTCTGGCCACTTATGATCCTGAGCGGCGCCCTGCCGCGGCATTCACAGTGGAACAGGCCTACTCGCGTTACGTCACGCGCTCGGCGCCGTATCTGAAGTCGGAAAACATGCAGGCAATTCAGAATGACCTGAATATCGAATTCGGCTACATCTACGATTCCCGCGCGGTAATTCCAGAAGGCGTTAGCAACGGTTCGACGCATGAGAATCCGCGCGAATCAAAGGGCCGCCCCGGCACGCGAGCACCGCACATGTACCTTCAGCGCGACGGCCGCCAAATTTCCACGCTCGATCTTTTTGACCGCAACTTCACGTTGCTCGCCGGACCGGAAGGCAACGCCTGGTGCGAGAGCGCCCGATGCGGCCGGAAAACAATTGGCAATTCCCGTGGATGTTCACCGCGTCGGCGCGGACGGATTGGCGGATCCTGACGGAGGTTTCGCCGGCGCATACGGAATCACCACCACTGGCGCTGTGCTCGTGCGCCCCGACGGATTCGTAGCATGGCGCGCGAAAACCGGCGAAGGCGCCTCAGAGTGAAAAAATCTCCAGCGCGCTCCAGTCGCTCCTATGCCGTGACGGACTTCGCCGCTCGGCTTGACAATCGCCCGGCGGAAACGACATCTTAGTTGCCCATGACTCTGATCCCCACATCGTTAGTCGGGTCGTATCCTCAACCGGATTGGCTAATCGATCGCCAGAAGCTCGGCCACCGGATGCCGCCGCGCACGCGCGCCGCGGAGTTGTGGCGCGTGGCGCCGGAATTTCTGGAGCAGGCGCAGGATGATGCAACGATCCTCGCCATTCGGGCGCAGGAGGTAGCCGGTCTCGACATCCTCACTGACGGCGAAATGCGCCGCGAGAGCTACTCGAACCGATTTGCGACGGCGCTAAGCGGAGTGGACCTCGACAATCCCGGGAAAATCGTCAGCCGAACGGGCAACGAAGCGTCGGTGCCCCGCGTGACGGGGAAAATTCAGCGGCTGCGTCCCGTCGAAGTGCGCGATTTGAAATTTCTGCGCGCGAACACCGAGCGCAAAATCAAGATTACGCTGCCGGGCCCATTCACCATGTCGCAGCAGGCGCAGAACGATTATTACAAGAGCGAAGAAGAAATGGTTCTCGACTACGCGGCGGCGGTAAATGCGGAGATGAAGGACTTGTTCGCGGCCGGCGCCGACATCGTGCAGCTCGATGAACCATGGATGGAAGCCCACGCTGAAAAGGCCCGCCGCCTCGGACTGGGAGCGCTGAAACGCGCCCTAGAAGGCGTGAAGGGAACGACGGCCCTGCACATCTGCTTCGGTTACGCGGCGATGGTGCCAGGACGTCCGGCGGCGTACTCGTTTCTTGAAGAGCTGGCGGATTCTCCGGTGCAGCAGATCTCGATTGAGACCGCGCAGGCATCGCTCGACCCCGGGGTGCTGGCGAAGCTGCCGACGAAAACGATCATTCTGGGCGTGATCGATCTTTCTAAAAACGAGGTTGAAACTCCGGAGACAATCGCGGCGCGAATTCGGCGAGCGCTGCCGTTTGTGAGCCCGGAACGACTGGTCGCCGCGCCTGATTGTGGAATGAAATATCTGCCGGCGGAAGCGGCCTTCGGGAAACTGAAATCGCTTGCCGGCGGCGCGGCCATCGTTCGGAAAGAACTCTCAGGCCGCGCGGCTGCGAACTAGAAAACTTCAAGAACGCCCGCGATGAGAGCGGCGCCAAATGGTCTGGTAGTCGCCAAGCAACTGTGCCGAGCACGGCATGCCGTGCCCCTACCAAACCACTTAGTGCGCTGCTTTGCTCGTAATCTGCGATGGATCCGCGCCCACGCGACCCGAGCTCTGATCCTTGGCTACGGCGAGTTTGAAGTCGTATCGCAAACTTGCCAGATGGGGAAGAGGCGAGGCTGAATCCTTCTTGTTCACCGAAACGATGAGCGAATCGTTTACACCGAAAACCGTGTCCGATTCAATATGGGGGTCCCCGGCAATGTAAAGCGCCGTGACCATCTCGCGGTATCCGGGCGCGTCAATCACGAAATGAATGTGGGCTGGCCGGTAGCCGTGGCGTTTTTGTGCGCGAATCATGTCGCCGACAGGGCCATCCATCGGAATCATGTATCCGTTAGGGCAGAGTCCCCGGAAGTAGTAGCGGCCCTCCGCGTCGGCATGAAAGCAACCGCGCAGATCCATCTGCGAAGGGTCGTGCAGCTGCAAATCGTAATTACCGGTTTCGTCCGGCTCCCAGATCTGGATCAACGCATTCGGAACGCCTTTGCCAGCGGAATTTACTACCTGACCGTAGAAGACGATCTCAGTACCTTTGCTTTTGGTAATGATTGAGTCGCCGAGCTTCATCATCGGCGCGTCGTGCCGATAAAACGGGCCCAGCAGGCTGGATTTCGTCGCGGACTCCGAGCCGCGTTTGTCGTGGAGCGAATTTACGAGCGAGCTCAGGCCCAGCGTATCCGACAAAAGAATGAATTCCTGGCGATGCTCCGTGCATTTCTGGCCGACTGCGGTGAGAAACTTGATTCCCTCGAGCCACTCCTCGGGAGTCAGGTCTACTTCGCGCGTAAAATCATGGAGGTGCCGGACAAGCGACTCCATAATCTCCTTCATGCGCGGGTTGGGCGTGGACGACATTTGCTCCAACGCCGCATCCGTGATTGAGTTTTCGTCGATGACTCGCATGGTTGCTCCTTCTATCGAATGGTGGACTTGGCGTGAAATTGCGCCCCAAAGCTTCGCGGCAATCGGGCGCAATCATAGACCCAATGCGGCGAACTTGTCCCTGTGTTTTTGCATACCGGGAGAAGAGGGACCGGCGTTTATTTTGAACGACTTGGGCGGAGCTCTAGTTCGGAGGGAGTGGAGGTTCGATCGGCTAACGTTGCCAGACGAGCTACTAGGCACGCAACACGACGGTGAAGTCACGGAAAACAAATGGCAGTTATTGGCCATACCAGACAAACGAACGCGCGACGACTTACCTAAGCAGAGTTACGCTGCGGCGAGGTAATGCCACACTTTGCCGGTGGACTTCACCTGGAAGACTCCGCCTTCATCCGCGTGGAGGAAGTAAGCCCCGTTCGGAATTCGGTGGTCGGTCGCAGATTTGACGGAGCAACGCGCCCAATGGGCTGGGCGAACTCCGCGGCCATGCTGCTTGACCTCGGTCACAAGATGGATGCCATACTTTACCCGGTACTCGACACCGGTCGGTCGGGTGGGTACTAGGCGTCCCACACCATTTCGCTTTTGGCTCATAACGATATGATGCACCAATACGCTAGAAGGTTCACTCTAAATCGGGAGTTATTTTGAGCTGAACGGCGGATTGTGCTAGGTCGGATAATGCGATAGGCCATGGGTACTATCACCGCAAGCCCTTAGTTTGGGACGGATTAGTTGTCAGTGCGTCTCCCTTGACACGCTATGGGACGCTCGAGTGCCTACGCCGTCCAATGCTTATTTCATAGAATCTGGATCAATCCCGGCCCAGTCGAACAATTCACGGTTTAGGGCCTTGACCAGGTCCGGTCGGTCTTCTCCGGCGAGCCCTGAGTCTACCTCGTACCCCTGGGTTTTGAGGTAATACAATAGCAACCTGTAAGACGGTCGAAGTGACCCGATCTCCTTCGGATTGATTGCTATTACTTGGCCGGGTATCGTCGGCGTCAGCTCGTCGCGCATGTAGACGGCATCGAACCCGACGATTCGCCAGCGGCCTTCGCGCTTCTCTGTCCGATAGAGAAAACGCGAGTGCGTGGAAAGTGTGGCGTCTATCCCCTTCATCCTGACCGGTAGGTCAATGATCGCCGTCAAGCTGGCAATCGCACGATTTCCCGACAGGGTGACGAGAATTGGGGCAAGGCGGTGCTTTGCCGGCACTCCTCGGCGCGCCATATCGATGGATCCGGCAACAAAATCGGCGCCGTTGCCGCGAAACCAGCTGACGCGCACGAGTGAATCCGGCCAGAAACAGTCCTTCATGCGTTCCCAGCGGCCGAGATCGCGGCTCTCTCGCTCGCGGAGGATTAGCTGGGTTATCGCGCTGACATCGGCGCTTTCGACTACGTCCTGCGGCAAATCAGTGATGGAGTCCTCCGCGTCGCAAAGACGATAGCAAATGAGCGAAGCGTCGTCGAGAGCTGTCGCGCGGCCGGTGCAATTTGTCAGAAGAGAATAAATGACGGATTCCCGGTACCATAATGCGGATTTGTGGACGAAGAGAGGAGCCGAGACTGTAAGGCTGGTGAATCTGTCCTAGTAGGCAGCTTCCGAGGAGAGAGACCGCCTTCTCCGCACGCCCGTCGTGAGCAACCCTAGACCGACCAAACCCATAAACGTAAATAACAGCGAGCTCGGTTCGGGAGCGGGCACAACGGTCGGACGCGCATCCACGAAACGAAAGCGTTCGATGGGCCCATCATGCATCCAAGGACTTCCGACCTTGAAAAAGCGATCGCGGAAAGAGTCCGAGAAAACGCCCCGTTCGGACAGGGGAATGTGGAACGATTCCGTGTTGTATCCGCAACCTTGCATGCACGAATACGCGAAGCCATCCGCAGTTTTGTGCGAGGCAGGCACCGAGTCTGCCCGCGCCGAGCTGCCGGCAAAGAAGCCGCATAGAGCAAGAACGCCAATCGCCACGAAATTCAATCGCACGAGGACTCCCCTAACTTCACGAACATCATTGCAAAAGCGTCATCGGATATCTGTGCACAATTGAACAGTGGGTCAAAGTTTTTTGCGGCAGTTTCCGCAGAACTGTGTGCGTCCCAGTACTCGCATTCACGTTGCAGATGCCTGGGGAAAAGGGGAGCGTCACACGTTTGGTTGCCGGGCGCCGGGAATTTTGGAACGACTAGGTTGCATGTTAAAGAGCAAGCCATAGAATCGCCAATCGCAACTCCTGCATCGGAACGGGCGGACGGGCAACAGGCCCATCAGGGTTAGTTCAAACAGCCCTCGTCGTTTTGAGCGCTGGGTGGCGCCACTCTGGCATTTCGGACAGAAATGCGGTTTAACTCTCGATCTGAGCCACATGCGTTGGCCGTAATCGCCGTCAATGGAAGTTGCGGATGAGTGCCTTCCCGAACGCGAGCGGGGCATTGGCGAACGCGCGTTCGCGGCTCGATCACTAAGTCCATGCCCGTGTTGTTGAGTCGCGCCCATCTGGCACTCCGTCTTCGCCGAAAACCAGGTACGAGACGGCGAGGAGGAGCAAGAATCCGACCCCAGCCCTGAGTTCGGATTCAGTCGTCCTTCCTCGCCATCTTCGGGACCATCGTAGGGGATGTGAAGCTACTAATCTGTTCAAAACAGCTCATTAACGACTATTGACGAAACAAAACGAGCATTCACGCTGGTACGGTATTGAGCAATCACCAGAGTACGTACTGGAAAGCCTCAACCGCTTGCAGACGCAAGCCTTAGCATGATTTTTCCGTGTCAAGCGAGAACATGCGGCACAATTGAAAGTTGAAAAGGGAAGCGAAGCCGCCTAGGCTCAGACTAATCGGGAGGACGTAGGCCAAATCCATGCGAACCGAGGCGGCCAAAACGCCAGTGAGCTTTTCGATCGGCGCCATCACGCTGGGCGCAAAGACGCCGCTATTCCTGATTGCGGGCCCCTGCGTGATCGAGAGCGAGGCCCACGCGACGAACATGGCCGAAAGCCTGGCGAAGATCGCGGCCGCATTAAAGGTGCCTCTCATTTTCAAGGCGTCATACGACAAGGCCAACCGGTCGTCCGTTTCGTCCTACCGTGGGCCGGGCATGAAAGAAGGGCTTCGCATTCTTGGCGGAATAAAGAGGAAAACTGGACTGCCCATCTTGACTGACGTCCACGAAGTCTCGCACGTCGGCCCGGCAGCGGAAGTCTGCGACGTGCTGCAAATTCCCGCGTTCTTGTCGCGGCAGACCGATTTGCTGGTGGCCGTCGGCAAATCGGGACGGGTGGCGAACATCAAGAAGGGCCAGTTCCTTTCGCCTTGGGATATTGCGAACGCCGCGGAGAAAGTTGCAAGCACCGGCAACCAGAAGATTATCCTCACCGAGCGCGGAAGTTCTTTTGGCTACCAAAACCTCGTGGTGGACATGCGCGCGTTTCCGATCATGCGCAAGCTGGGATACCCAGTGGTTTTCGACGTGACACATTCGGTGCAGCTGCCGGGCGGAGAAGGGAAATCGAGCGGGGGCCAGCCGGAGTTTATCGAGCCGCTGGCGCGGGCGGGAACGGCAATTGGGGTGGACGGACTATTTCTGGAAGTGCACGACAATCCGGCGAAGGCGCTTTCGGACGGCACGAATGCGCTCGCACTGGAAAAGCTTCAGCCAATGCTGGAACGAATCCTACGGATCGCGGCCCTGGCCCGAGAATTGGATAACCCACGATGAGTCGAGAAGAACGAGTGAAGATGGCGATCGAGAGTGCGACGCGCGTGTTTCAGGTCGAGTCCGAGGCAATCGCGGGCCTTATTGAACGCCTCGACGCGCGTTTCGAAAAAGCCGTGGATATTCTTTACAGTTGCAAAGGGCGCGCGGTCGTCACGGGGCTCGGGAAATCAGGTCTGATCGGCCGAAAAGTTGCCGCGACGTTTTCGAGCATGGGTACGCCGTCGCTTTTCCTGCACGCTGCTGATGCGCTCCACGGCGATCTGGGCATGCTCGCCGCCGGAGACGTGCTGGTCGCAATTTCAGCGAGCGGGGAAACTCAGGAGCTGGTTGACCTGATCGAGCCGGCAAAGCGGCTGGGAATTCCGTTAATCACATTGACGGCCTACGCGAACTCGCCCCTCGGAGTTGCCAGCGACGTGGTGCTCGATATCAGCGTGAAGGAAGAGGCGTGCGCGCTCAACCTCGCGCCAACTTCCTCGACAGCAGCGGCGCTCGCGATGGGTGATGCGTTGGCCGTGGTGCTTGCCGAGCGGCGCGATTTTCAAGAACATGATTTCGCGGCGTTGCATCCGGGCGGGCGGCTCGGAAAAAAACTGCGCCGCATCGAAACGCTAATGCACAAGGGCGACGACATACCTCGCGTTTTGCCGACAACGAAAATGCCGGACGTAATCTACGAAATGAGTCGCAAAGGACTGGGATTGACAGCTGTGACCAAGCCGGACGGGCGGCTGCTCGGCATCATCACGGACGGCGATCTGCGGCGCGTGATGCACAGGCGAAAACAGAACGTGCTCGACCTCGCCGCGATAGACTGCATGACGAAAAAGCCGGTCACGCTGCCTCGAACAGAACTGGCCGCGGTCGCGCTACGGTTGATGGAAGAGAAGAAAATCACATCCGTGATGGTAGTGGACAATGCTGGACGTCTCGAAGGCGTGGTACATATACACGACCTCTGGACGCTTCAACTTTTTTAGCGCAGCGTCACGACCGGTGAGCGATTCGTCGTGGATGGGGAACTGAGGGCTGGGCATGCCGATCCGTGAAATCAAATTTCCCGCCGTGGCGATGCGGCGCGCGAAGAAGATCCGCGTTCTCCTGATGGACGTGGACGGCACGATGACGCCCGGTGTGGTCTGCCTGCAATCGTTTCCGGATGGCAGTGTGGCCGAGATGAAAGTTTTCAACGCGCACGACGGCGCCGGAATCAAACTCGCAAGCATCATGGGAATTCGCACCGGCCTGATCACGGGGCGCGACTCGACCGCGACCGCTCGGCGCGCGCGGGAAGCCTCCATGGAATTCGTGGTTCAGGGACAGCCGAAGAAGCTCGAATCGTACAAGGCCATTCTTGTCCGCGCAGGTGTGACCGACGAAGAGGTGGCATACATCGGCGATGATCTTCCCGATCTTCCGTTGCTCGAACGCGCTGGTCTGGCCGTCGCCGTGGGCGACGCCGTCGTCGAGGTTAAGCGCGCCGCACATTACGTCACCACGGTTGACGGCGGAAAAGGGGCCATCCGCGAAGTCGTTGAGTTAATCCTCAAAGCGCAAGGAAAGTGGAAGAAGGCGATTCCCCTCGCAATTGCCTAATTGATGGCCGGTTGATAGCGCAGCACTCCCTTCAACGGATTGAAGCAGGCAGCACCTTTTCGCACATCTCCTCTAATTTCTACGTCCCGGCCAATGCGCAACAAACCAGTTGCGTGTCAGAACGGCATGATCTAATATGCAACCCAGAGGTTGCCTGATAATGGAGAATCGAATCGAGAAACGGGTCGAACTTAAAGCGCCGGTTTCGCGGGTCTGGCGCGCCCTCACGGATCACCGTGAATTTGGCGAGTGGTTTCGGGTGAAACTCGACGGTCCTTTCGAGGCGGGGCAGATTTCGCGCGGCCATATCACCTATCCCGGCTACGAGCATGTGAAATGGGAGGCCGTCTGTGCAAAAAATGGAGCCCGAGCGGCTTTTTTCTTTCACGTGGCACCCGTATTCCGTCGATCCCAAAATTGATTACTCGAAAGAAACACCAACGCTCGTCGAATTCAGGCTTGAAAAAACTGCGACGGGCACGTTGCTTGTGGTCACTGAGTCCGGCTTCGACAAAATCCCCAGCGACCGTCGCCTGGAAGCATTCCGCAGGAACGATGGCGGCTGGACGGCGCAAATGAAAAATATCGAGACGTATGTCGCGCAGAGCTCATAGCAGCGTAGCCGCCGAACGCAAGGATCGAGCAACCGTCTTTGCTGCGCTCGGCGACGAGACTCGGCTTTCGCTGGTTGCGAAACTGTCCCGCGGTCAACCACGCTCCATCTCTCAGCTGACCGAAGATTCCAGGTTGACTCGGCAGGCGATCACCAAGCACCTGCGAGTGCTGGAGAAAGTGGAGATCGTGCGCAGCACCCGCACGGGGCGCGAGAGCTTGTTCGAACTCGATCCCGAGCCGATTGAAGATCTAAAGAAATACCTCGATCTCGTCTCCGAGCAATGGGAACTTTCGCTCTCGCGCCTCAAAGCTTTCGTCGAGGACTAAGCATCGCGGGCATGTCGAGATCAGTAAGAGAACGCGGGCGGCCGTAGGAAGCGCACCCACGCAATGGTTCATGGCGCCGGATATCCGTCTGCCGTTTTCCGAAGGCGCCGCCCGTGTTAAAAGGCTGCAAGCGGGACAGCAACCTTGAATCCCTGTGTGTTTCTGATCTCCAATTTAAGGAATTGAAATGACGGAGGCTGCGCCAAATGGTGACTCGCACGATAATTAGCAACGGCTTGCTCTGCGTCGCGTTCCTCACGACCGCATTCGCTCAGGCGCCGGGTGGACGGCCGCCCGATCTGCCGGCCTCACCGGCGAGCCTTCCCGGAGACACGCTGCCACCATTCGGCATGCTGGACGGTAACGGAAAGCTTGTGCCGCCGCCGCAATGGCTGTCCGAGAACGCCGGCCGCGTTGCTACGCGCCCAGTCGTCTCGATTCGCGGGCCAGCGCTCTCTCTTGCCATTGAAGCGGCGCGCGCTGCCGTGGATAGCTGCAACGCCGGCGGTTTTTACGTTGGCGCCAGCGTCATAGACACATCGGGCGAGCCGCGGGCCATGGTGGAGGCGGAAGGATCTGACGGTGGCCATGTCTACGTCGCCGTTCGGAAAGCTCTGGTTGCGCTCGCGTTCAAGATGCCAAGCTCGCAAGCCAGCAAGGTCGTTCCAGCCGATAACGCGCTGCTCGCCCGAGTAACTCCCAACATGTTCGTGATGGAAGGTGCAGTCCCGATCACGGTAGGGAATGAAGTGATTGGCGCGATCGGCGCCAGCGGCGCGGCTGGCGGCGATCAGGATGAAATCTGCGCCATCGCTGGTCTGAATAAAATCAAGGAACGTCTGAAGTAGGAACACGGGAGGAACAGAATTCGCGGCTATCGAGGTGGGACCTAACTCTGGTTAACTGACCGGACAGTGGCGCTCTGCAGGTTCTGTGTCCAGCATCCGCAGGAATCGTGGTTGAACAGCGGGCCGATCAGCAACCCGACAATGGTGCCAACCGCGAACCAGAGTAAAAGCGCCGTCGCCATGATTGTGATCGTCATCTCAGTCCGCCTGAATCAA
Source organism: uncultured Acidobacteriota bacterium (assembly GCA_963701865.1). Taxonomy (GTDB): domain Bacteria; phylum Acidobacteriota; class Terriglobia; order Acidiferrales; family UBA7541; genus Palsa-295. The sequence continues at coordinate 1,368,958 of CAVPBO010000001.1, read as the reverse complement.
TTGTGCGAAAACATGCCCACTGACGGAATGGCCTAGAACGCTCAATTTGACTAGGCCTCTTGTACTAGTGTCCGTGGCGAGTCGAATCGTCGCCCGTTTAACGGCGCGAATACTAACACGTGATCGGGTCTTTCTGTGCAGTCGAATTGACACCAATTTTGCGAAGGTTTGAAGAGGCTGTGGAAATCGAACCGCGGTGAGCCAAGGCTCGTTCCGGCCATCGACTTCGCGATCCGGGAGTCCGACTTTGGAGACTTTTATTAACTCGCCTTCCACTTCTTTGCCAATTGTTCAATGCTCGGATATGAGTATGCTTCGACGAATGTGTGTTCCGGCGGTTGCGAGCCATCCGTCATCGCCCGGGTCAGCATTTCAACTGCTCTATCCATGGTCAATGAAGTCACGACCACGGCACACAACGCGCCTTGATCCACCAATGGTCTGCTTCTCTCCGCGACTCCGACACCAGCGCTCGGTAGAGCTAGCCATTTCGCGCGATCGGCTGCGGAGGCCGTCCCTTCGAATGCCTTTCTGGCTCCGGTAATAAAGTCGGCGTTCTGCGAAACGATCAATTGAGTTCCCTCGGGCCGTTGTCTGGTCAGATTCAGCCAGGAAGTCACCGCATTACAAGCGCCGTCTGCTGTTGATGCCAATACTTTCAAGCTTCTCACTTCGACGTTTTTGGGTTTTGTACTTTCCATACCTTCGAATCTTTTTGTGGCCCACCAACTCATCGCGGGTCCGCGAAGGTAGAGAACCGAACCGCCATTTGGCAATATCGCACCCATTTGCCGACCCTGAATGCGACCCACTTCCACGTGGTCTTGTGAGATCTGAAAGACTGGAACTCTCGGGTTCTTGCGAAGTGCTCCGATGTAATCCACGTGGGCGTTGCTGACGACCCATCCGATTCCCGCGGCAACCGCTGCCTCCGCCACGCGCGGCAATCCGGCGGCGCTCACCGGCTCGACGAGGATTCCATCCGGCCGAGAGGTTCGCGAATGCACGGAATTCACCAAATCCTGGCCCTGAGCTACCGAGTCCATCTGCGCGCTTACGATCTCCAGTTCCACTCCAAGACGATCGGCGGTGGCCTGGGCCGCGGATGTTTGGGCGCGCAAGTACATCGTGTCGCCGGGAACGGACAGAACGAATTTCAATTTCTTCACGGGCGGCCCCTCCCACAGATCTAGATTACAACTTCCGTGAATAGTGGAACCAAGCGTGGTAGAAACGCGTGCGAAGGAATCAACTCGGGGAATTCTCTACGCTGTGAGGAATCTCTTTAATCCGAACCTGGCCCGAGAGACACTCGACCGCCGCTGGGGAGCGCAAAGTCCCTCACTCGCGGCGGCGAAAAAGATCGCGCTGCCCACTTCCGCTTCAATTTTGGTCAAGTTCGATCGCTACCGATTGCAGGCGCTCGCGCAGCCATCGGTGTCCGGAATCGGTGGTGTGCCGCGGGTGCCAGTACATCCTCTCGTGGATGTCGGGCAGCTCGAAGGGGGGTTCAAGCGTTCTGATATGCGTAGTGTGGGCAAGACGCTTCGCGGCCCGTTCAAGGACGAGGCTCACGAGGTGCGTTCCTTGAATCAAGAACGGAACGAGAAGGAAACTTTCCACGGTCACGTCAATGCGACGCTGGACGCCCAGTTGAGCAAGGTGCTGGTCGGCGAGGTTCAGCTGGCGGTCAATCCCGATGCCGTAGACAAGGTGCGGGAGTTCCAGGAACTGCTTTCGGCTCATCGTGTTCTTCTTCACGTACGGATTTTTCGCGTCCACGGCACAGAGCCACCGGTCAGCCAGGAGCGCGCTCGACGGAAATTCGGTTTCGCCGAACAACTCGCTCGGCTCGATGACAATATCAACGTGTCCAGTCTGCAGAATGCGCGCGGCTTCCCGCGAGCGCGGCAGAAGGTGCACTGTTACGTTCGGAGCCTCCACGGCGATCGTCCGTACGAAGTGTGTCAGCAGGACCAGGCAGGCGTAGTCCGACGCGCTGATCGAAAACGTTCGTGCGTCGGTCTTTGGGTCGAAAGCGCGTCTTTGCAGCAGCGTCTGTTCGATCTGGGCCAATGCTTCTCTGAGTGGAACGATTAGTTCCTCTGCGTTGCGCGTAAGAGCGAGTTCGCGGCCGACGCGGACGAGAAGCGGATCGTGAAAAACTTCTCTGAGACGGGCGAGCGCGGCGCTCATTGCGGATTGACTCAGCCCTATGCGTTGTCCGGCCCGGCTGACGTTTCGTTCGCTGAGCAACGCGTCGAGCACCACGAGCAAATTCAGATCGATATTTCGAAGATTCACTGAAGCGTCCCTTCTTCGGTCGCGCCGCTGTGGCCCGAGACTAACGCCGGAACACACTCAGCCGCAAACGATATCGGTTGGCGCAGCTGTCGTGGGGTCGCAAGTGACGGCTGCCGATCCATCCATCGCGCCAATACCTGCAATCCCATCTATGAATTAGGCGCGCCAACGCGCCAGCTCATATCTTCTTGATCGAGGAAAGTGGCCGACCGCTCGGATGATGCGGTTGTTTCCCGGCGAGGTGGCGCATGAAGAGCAGCGGCGTCGCGGAAAAGCTCTACGATGCGTACAACCGCCATGATCCTGCAGCGGCTGCGCATCTCTACCTCGCCGACGGGACGCATGAGGACATCGCGCAGGGCCGACCCCGGACCGGTCCGGAGGAGATCGCGGCAGGTCTCGGAAAACTCTTCGGCTGGTTTCCGGACGCGCATTGGCTGCCGCAGATTCGTATCTATGGATCCGACGAGCAGGCTGCCGTGACCTATCTCTTCACGGGGACCCTGCAAGCGCAGATGGGTCCCGTGGCGGCGCGTGGCCAGAAGATTTCTTTGCGCGGCGTCCACGTGTTGAATCTGCGCGACGGCTTCATCACGCGCAGCGAGGATTACTGGGACGCAGCCTCGTTTCAGCGCCAACTCAACAACAGCTGACGGAGATATCGCTATGAGAACAGGTAAAGAATATCTGGAGTCGTTGCGCGACGGTAGAAAGGTCTACGTCGGTGGCGAACTGATTGAAGACATCTCCGCGCATCCCGCAACCAAGGGATACGCTCACGCGATCGCGGAGTATTACGACCTCCATCTTGATCCGGCGAATCAGGATATGACGACCTTTGTGGACAAGGACGGCAAGCGCCAGTCGATGCACTGGTTCCTTCCGCGGAGTAAGGAAGATCTGGCCCATCGTCGCAAGTACACGGACTTTCTGTGCCGGCATTTCAAGGGGGGCATTTTCACCAGGCCGCCGGCGGGAATGAACGTGGTGATGTTCACGCAAGTCGACGACCAGAAGCCTTGGGCCGAGGGATCCCGGTTCAAGAATGGACATCGCGATCTTTCGGGCAACATCCAGCGCCAATGGGACGAGGTCACTGCCAAAGACTTTGCGATTTCCCCGATGTTCCTCGACGTCCAGTTCGATCGCAGTCGCGACAACGCGATGGCCGAAACGCCGATGCTCAAGATCGTCGAAGAGAAGGACGAGGGCATTCTCGTTCGCGGCTGGAAGGCGATTGGCACGTCGATCCCGTTCGTGAATCACCTTCTGATCGGCAACCTCTGGCGACCGGGCCAGACGCCCGAGCAGACCGTGTACGCGCTGGTTCCGATCGCGACGAAGGGTATCTCGGTAGTTGCGCGCAAGTCGAATGCCGAGCCCGACGCCGATCCATACGATCGCCCGCTGGCCACGATCGGCGACGAACTTGACGCGATGGTCTACTTCGACGACGTCCTGATTCCGTGGTCTCAGGTGCAGCACATCGGAAATCCCGACCATGCCAAGTGGTATCCGCAGCGTCAATTCGATTGGGTGCATCTTGAAACGCAGATCCGGCACTGCGTGCATGCCGAGCTTATGGTCGGCTTGGCGCTGTTGCTCACGCAATCGCTCGGTACGAGTGCCAGCCCGGTCGTGCAGTCGCAGCTTGCCGAACTTATCCGGTTCCGCGAGACATGTCGTGCGTTCATGATCGCGGCCGAGGAAACCGGTTTTGCGACGCCCGGCGGCTTATTCAAAGCAAACAATGTATACGTGGATTTCGGTCGCGCCTACTATCTCGAAAACCAGCACAAGATGGTGAACATGCTGATCGATTTCTGCGGACGCGGGGTAGTGATCCAACCGACAAGGAAGGAATTGGAGGATCCGTACATCGGACCCAAGCTCGCGGACGCGCTGCGCGGAGCCGAAATCTCTGCCTGGGACCGGATCAAGATCTTTCGCCAGATCAGCGAGCGATTCCTAACGGAATGGGGCAGCCGCCACGAAATGTTCGAGAAGTTCAACGGCACGCCTCTTTACCTGATCAATTTGTTGACGATGCAACGTACGGAATATCAGGTCGACGGACCGCTCACTGAACTCGCTCGCAGCGTACTTGGTTTCGGGGATACGGCGGAGCTCGGAAAGCGGGCAGCCGAAGCCGAGAAGAAGTCTCACTACGCCAACGTCCGGTACCAGCCAAAGTATGCGCAGGCTCAGGACGTACACGAAGGATACATCGCGACTGACTCCGAGAAGAACAAACGGGCGAAGCCCGCGGCAACCTAGTAATCCGGTGAAGAAGCAGGGCCGGCAAGTAGCGCGTAATTCGTGCTACGGATGGGAGAAATTCAATCGCAGACGCTCAACTGTTTGACTCGCTCAGTTTTCGCCATGCGCTTGGTCGCTTTGCAACTGGCATTACGGTCATCGCTGCGCGTTACGGGGACCGCACTCACGGCATGACTGCGAATGCATTTACTTCGGTCTCGCTCGATCCGCCCCTGGTCCTCGTCTCGCTCGACAATCGCTCACTGATGCACCGGATTCTTCCCATCACCCGCCGCTTTGGCGCCAGCGTCTTGACGGAAAATCAGGAGCACCTCAGTGATCATTTCGCCGGCCGCACGATCGAGGGACTTCACGTGCGCTTCGCGCAACAGAATGGCGTGCCCTTGCTCGAAGGCGCCGTCGCGCATTTTGTCGCCGAAGTGATCGACGTACATCCGGCTGGCGATCACACGCTCTACATTAGCCGCGTCGAATTTTTCCAGGCCAGCGACGATCGTCCGCTCCTCTTCTACGCCGGCCAGTATCAACAGCTCCGCGCCGAAAGAATCAAAGCCGCGCATTACTCGCAGGACGAATCCCCACTCTTTTCGATCGGCTCCGTCGATCCGCCGGTCGACTAACTGCTCCTAGGCGATTTGCGAATCGTCCATTTTTCGCCTGGGCGCAAAATCCCTCGCGAATTTGGGCCGAAGTGCGGGTGTGCAAGTGAGAAAGGGTCGCCGAATCAATGTGATTCTTGCGGATGTATGGAGCGGGCGATGGGAATCGAACCCACGTCCGAAGCTTGGGAAGCTTCTATACTGCCATTGTACGACGCCCGCTCGGGTCCAAATCCAAACGCAGAATACCATCGGAGCTGAGCGACGCGCAAGAATCCGAAACAGCTGCCCATCGCTAGCAGTTACTTTATTTCAGGATAGTCGAGGTAGTAGCGGTGAAGATCCGCGACGGTCATCTGGCCTTTGCGAATGCGCGACGGCTGTGGGTTCGTCCGGGTTGCCGGACGAAGTGAGCCACACTGTGTCGCCAGTGCGGAAATCGGTGCTCTTCAGCGGCTGGCCGGAGTCATCGAAGAATTTCGTGTTTGCGTCAAGTTTCACGAGCAGAGTGACTTCAGTGGGGCGCTTGAGCAGAAATTGAGACTTCTGCTGATCCACCGATCGCGACGATGAAGAAAGACTCTCCCGTAGCCGTTTTCTTATCCTGCGCGGCGGCGCTGGTCCTCGCCGGAGCGGGGGAAGGAACAAGAGGCGCGCGTGCGGCAGGAGCCAGACCTGTAGCTGGAATCGGACTTGCACCTGGCCGCCCGTGGTGCATGGGTATTTTTCCGTCCTGAGCGCGCACGTTCGGCGCGAGCGCGCTTCCAGCCAATAGAGCTACAGCCAAAGCCGTATAACGCATACGCCTATTCATATCGAAGAGCCTCAATGGGATCCATGCGCGCGGCCTTGCGCGCCGGATAGTAACCAAAAAATATTCCAACGCCCGCGGAAAAAAACGCCGCCACGACCACCGATAGCGGAGATACAAATGTAGACCAGTGAACGAAACGCGTAATGAGCGTCGAGGCGACGATTCCCAGCGCGATTCCCGCGAATCCGCCCAGCGAACTGAGGACCAGCGCTTCGCTCAGAAACTGCCACTGGACGTCTTGTTCCGTTGCGCCTACCGCCATCCGTATACCGATCTCGCGCGTTCGTTCGGTGACGGAGACCAGCATGATATTCATGATTCCGATCCCACCGACGAGCAGCGATATCGAAGCGATAATTCCAAGCAGCACGGTCATCGCCAGGGAAGTTGCTTCCGCCGCCTGGGCCATTTCATTCGGGCTGCGAATGATGAAGTCGTCATCTTCACCGGGCCGCAAGTGATGCCTCTGTCGCAGCAGCGCGGAAATTCCTGACTGTGCCGACGCCATTGCGTCCGGCGAGCTGGTCGAAACCATCACCATTTGCAGCCAACTGATCCCCGAAATCTTTTTCTGCACCGTGGTGTAGGGCATTACCATCGTATCGTCCTGGTCCTGCCCGTTGGAGTTCTGGCCTTTTGTGAGCAGGACGCCCACGATCCGGAACGGAAGATTCTGCACGCGGACCATTTGCCCCACCGGATCCTGATCGCCAAACAGTTGCTGGGCCACGGTGTTGCCGATCACGCAGACGTTGGCGGCCATGTCCACGTCGCGCTCCGAGAACATGCTTCCCGAAACGACGGGCCAGTTGCGAATCTGGGTGTAGTCCTGGGATACGCCGGAGGCGCGGGTAAGCCAATTCTGGTTGCCGTTGACGACCTGCACGGACGCGCCGACGATCGGAGAAATCATCACGACGTTCGGTACGTGCTGCAGAATCGCTTGAGCGTCGTCGGCGGTAAGGGTCTTGTTCGCTCCGTTACCCATGTGCACGCCGCTTGTGTTCACGCTTCCCGCGAATACCATGATCATGTTGTCGCCGAGCGCCTGAATTTGCTGTTGCACTTGCGCGCTGGCTCCCTGGCCAATCGCGACGGTGCCGATCACGGCGCCCACGCCGATGATAATTCCGAGCATCGTGAGAATCGTCCGAAGCTTATTGCGGGCGAGCGCGCGCAGAGCGACACGAATAATTTCTCTCAGATTCATGTTTCTACCTCACATTGGACGCTCATCTCGGTCCGGGTCCGCCGCCGAATCCCGGTGGTCGCTGTCCGCCCGTGGTTCCGGTCGCTTGCGTGGCCGCAATCACCACTACGTCGCCTTCATGGAGATCGCCGGAAATAAGTTGCGTATTGTTGTAGTCGGTGATCCCGATCTGTACCGCCACCGGAGTTAGTTCTTTCTTCGGTCCGAGCTTCCACACTACTTGCCAGCCTCCGAGATGCGTTGTCGAGGCTTCGCGCGAGATGTTGTATTGCTTATAGAGCGCTTGAAGATCCTTGGGAACTATCGGCGGCTTGAAAGTGAGAGCCGGATTGGGAACTTCGACGGTGTTGGTAACGTGCCCCGTAGGAATGGTTACGTAGGCGGTTTCGCCAGGCAATAGTTTTTCGTCCGGGTTGCTGAAATCGATCACCGTGTTGTACGTGACCACGTTCTGAACGGTCGTTGGATTCAGGCGCACGGTGCTGACGCGGCCATGGAAGAGTTCTGTCGGAAACGCGTCCACGGCGAAGGTTACCGCCGCGCCGACCTTGATATTTCCCGTGTCGGATTCATCCGTTGCGGCATACACCTGCATGCGTGTCAGGTCCTGGGCAACCGTGAAAACGTTCGGCGCCTGCAATGTCGCCGCCACTGATTGGCCGACGTCAATGTTGCGAGCCACCACTGTGCCGTCAATCGGCGAAATGATCGTCGTGTATTTCAGGCTCGTTTCGGCGGCCTTGAGACCGCCTTCCATCGCGGTCACCTGCGCGTGAGCCTGTTTCAACGTGGCTTGTGCCTGCGTAACTGCCGCTTGTGCCGAAAGAACGTCCGCCTGGGCTTGGCCGAGAGTTGATTGCGTCAGATCGTTTGCATCCGTCGAGACGATGCCCGCTTTGAAAAGATCCGACGAGCGCTTCGCTGTCGCTTGCTCGTATGCCACATTCGCCTGTGTCTTCGCGAGATTGGCCTGATCGACTTGGACATTCGCGGCAAGGGTCGCCAGATTGTCCTGCGCGTTTTCAAGATTGCCGCGCGCCTGCGTCGCTTGCGCTTCATAAATGGCGGGATCGAGTTGCGCCAGCACCTGGCCGCTTTTCACTCGTGTGTTGAAGTCCGCGAAAATGTATTGAACCGTGCCCGAAACATACGAGCCGACCGATACCGTCGTCAGCGCGTTTATGGTTCCTGTCGCCTGAACGGCTGACGTGATATCGCCGCGGCGCACGACGACGGTCGTGTACTTGGGCTCTTTCGCCTTCGCCCGCGCATAAAGCCAATACCCGAAAATCAGAATTACGCAGCCGGCGCCGACAAAGTACGCCTTCCGGTGCTTTTGATAAGATTCTTTCAGCGACATGTATCTCCGATTGTAGTGGAAGAATTGTCAACCAAGCACGAGGCGCTCCGGCTGGACTATCTCTTTTCCCCTCTTAACTAAAGACGCGGAATTCGGCCTTCCGGTTACCTTTGCGGGAGTCTTGATCGTGGGATTAAGAAACCAGCTATGCCGCTCATACCCACCGACACAGGTCGGTATTGGGAACGATCGTTTCGGTCTGTAGGCTTTGGTGTTGTCCTTCCAGCCCCTCGCGTGGATGCCTGTCAGAAGTGAAAGGCCGCTACCGTCAGAAAACTCCAGATAAATTGTTGATTCAGGGAATTCTAGTCCGTCAAAACGGATTCAATGCAAGATGAGCGCCGCCGGTCAAGTGGGTCTCGGTACCCAGGTTGTCGGTTATCCGAACTAATCTGGAGTTAGCCGCTATGTCGTCGTGTTTTCCGGGCGCAGATGCTATCGACTGTCGCTGCAAAAGCATACACTTTGCTTCTGGAATTTCGGGGAGGCGGAATTGACGATGAAAGAAGCGAGGCGCTCGGAGCTCTGCGTTCGGCCCGGTAAGTTGCGCGATATCCGAACGATCTTGAGTATGATTCGGGCGCTTGCCGAGTACGAGCGATTGACGAGTTACGTCACAGCAACGCCATCACGGATTCGCCGACACGGCTTCGGGCCGCGGCCATACTTCGAAACGTTGATTTGCCAGGAGGGCAGGAAGCCAGTGGGCTTTGCGCTCTATTTTTTCACCTACTCAACGTTTCTCGCCCGCCCCACGTTGTACGTAGAGGACATTTTCGTTCTGCCCGAGTTGCGAGGCAAAGGCGCGGGTAAGGCCTTGCTTGGTGCGTTGGCTCGCATCGCCGTCCGGCGGGGATGCGGCCGAATGGAATGGACGGTGCTCGACTGGAATACCCGAGCCGTCAAATTCTACAAGCGATTGGGCGCGAGCCTCCGGAAGGAGTGGATACTCACGCGTCTGACGGGAGGCGCTCTTCGTCGGCTGGCGCGAAGCCACTAAACAACGTGTCCGTTAATCCCACTAAGCAGGAGTCAGCAAGCTGGAAGTTCCCAGAACCCGGCTTCTGGACGACGCGTGGCTCTCGGCGTCCAAGCCAATCAGCAGAAGCCAGTCTTATCCAACACAGGCTGGAGTCGAAGCATGATGGAGCGTTGTACCAGCATCGGGTAGAGATGAAGCACTACACCCGGCAACAGCATCCATAGTGCGCCGCGCCACGGGTGCCTGGCGAAAAGTGCCATCACGGCCAATAGTACATGGATAGCAAAGCAGGTTCCGTGGGAGATAACACTGGCTCGCACCGACTGTTCGAACGAAGCTAGGCCACCCTTGGTGCCGGAGAATCCCCGCAAAGGTTTGACCACACGGCGATTCCATCCGGAGACATCGAGCAGCCAACCGAACACGCCAACGCCAAGCGATGCGATGAAGCATGCGCTCGCCTGTAGGCACGCGGAACCATTGGCGAGGCACACGTCGCATAACTGGGGTGGTGGGGACTGCGGGAACGAGGCTGCATGTTGTCCAGGCCACACTCCACGCACACCACGGATTGCTCGGCCCGAGGACGAACCAGACACAGTTAGTATTCAAGGCCATGAACAGCAAGAAGAGCCGGAACCAGACGCTCTGAAAAACGCCCATGGGATTTGCTTTCGGTGACGGTTCATTGCTCACAAGGCATTCCTCTGGTGAATGAGCGGCTCGGCAAAGAGCTGTTTCTGAATCCTTCTTGCCGGTGACAGTGATCCATCCTTTGGCGGGTTGCGTCTCGATCTGAATATCGGTGTAGCCGGCGGTGGCCAGCAGGTCACGATGCTCGTCGGGCGTGAGCATCCGGATGCCGGTTTGAGGCGCGGATTTCTCCACGAGGCGGGAAGCGAGGGCCGGCGCGCCTTTGTAAACTTCGGCGATGATGGCGAGCTGACCGCCAGGCCTTGTGACGCGGAACACCTCGCGCAAGTCATCGGCAAGGTTTGGCCACCAGAAGTGCGTTTCGACGGCGGTGATCAGGTCGAACGTGTTATCCGTGAACGGTAGCTGGGAGACGGAGGCTTGCTGAATTTCGACGCGGCCCTCAGCGATGAAGGCTGTGTTTATTTTCCGGCTGACGCTGGTGCTATCCTCTGAATAGTCCACGCCATAGACTTTTCCTTGCGTGGCGAGCGCAGCTAACTTGCTGACAGTGCGCCCACCGCCACAGCCGATATCGAGAATCGTGAACTGCGGCTGGACCGAAAGGTGCGTCAGCCCCCAATCCGTCAGCTTCGAGTGGGACTTGTTCATGCGCCACAGCGTGAACCGGCCGAGGAGGCCGGATGGTTTTTGGCATTGGGATATTGTGCGGGGGCCGGTGGACATTGATAGAACGCATCCTAAGTGGCAAACCCCTGCATTTCAAGATCGACGTCAGCGCCGCGACACGTAGCGCCTGATTAACGCTGCCGGCTCAGGCGGGCCAGCGGAATGCTGGACCGTCGTTGGTCTGAAAACTCATATACTCGTGCAACATGCTAGATGTGCCAGCGAAGCGCGCCCGTCGATTCATTGGTCGTCTGAATCGGGAAGCGGGGGCAAGGTAGTCCCTGATGTCGTCGGCGACTTTTGAGATGCGGCGAGGTCATTTCGGGCATTGTCATGCATGCGTCTAGCTTGTTCAGCGAAGGAACCGCTGGGAGCAAGCTCGAGATAGTGGTCCAAGTCGTCGAGCAGAGCGCGCCTATTACCTAATTGGATGTGAGCATTGGCGAGTACCAGGTAGAGATCTGCATTGTCGGGCTTGAGCGCGACCGCAGCAATGGCGCATGTTTCGGCTTCGGACGAGCGGTGGAGTGCTAGGAGAACGCGAGCCAATTGTGATTTGGCCTGCCAGGAATTGGAATCAATCTCAACCGCCTTGCGCGAAAATAGCTCCGCATCGGCGAAACGCCCTCCGTTCATGAAAAGGTCAGCAAGCCCGATGTAAGCTCCCGCGTATCGCCCGTGGCTCACTTCAATAGATTTGCGAAACGCTTTCTCGGAACTGCCGGCGTCGGCGAGTTTCATGTATGCGACACCCATTTGACTGTAGGCTTCGTAGTAGTCGGGAAACTCCTGAATGGCCTTTTCAAACGGTTTGAGGCTTCCCTGATAGTCAGATTTTCCGTAAAGCAGCGCCATCCCCTTTTCCATGTCATCGTGTGCCTTGCGCGGAATGGAAAGCTCGCGCTGGGAGATGGTGCCTGTTCCATTGTTGGCCACTGCGCCGGAGTCAGGAATTCTCACAAGTTCGATCTGAATCCCGTAAACCGGAATGCCACGGACTTCCACCTGCATGTTGAGGATTTGATATCCAACTCTGTCGGCTACGAGGGTGTAATTGCCGTCGGCAATATTGTCGAGCTGAAAGCTGCCGCTGCCGCTGGTAAAAGCGGTCCCGGCAACGCCGCCACCGAAGGGATGAAGCTCGATTTTTACAAGATCGAGTTGCGCGTGGGTGAGTGCGTCCGTCACCGTACCGTTCACAGAAAAACTTCGGGCTTGGTTATTGCCGGTATTGGGCGGCGGAATGGGCGTGCCTTGCTGCGCGCCGGAAGACGCAGAACAAAGCAAACTGGACGAGAAAAGAAAACACGTGATGAAGGGAACGAAACCTGGAACACGACGCATCGTCCACCACCCAATTGGCGCCTAGTCTACTTCCCGTTCGAGCCCCGAGCAAGACAAGCCTAGAAAATCGCCTACGGATGGATGCCCGCTCTCAATACCAGCCGCCGCGTATCCGAGTACATCGAAGTCCAGACATCTTGAAGCGGGAGACTTCTCGATATTCAGCGATTCGTCGCGCGCAAGCCGCCGTGCTAAAGTGGGCGGCTCACGAAACCCAGGGAGGGGAAGTGGCGTATCGAGACCTGCGAGATTTCCTGAAGAAGCTGGAGAAGGAAGGCGAGCTCCAGCGAATTTCCACCGAGGTAGACCCGGTCCTCGAGATCACGGAAATCTCCGATCGCGCGATGAAGGCAGGCGCACCAGCCCTCGTATTCGAACGGCCACGAGGCTCGCGAATCCCGGCAGTTACGAATCTTGTCGGCACCGAGCGTCGCATGAACCTGGCGCTCGAAGTAAATTCTCTGGATGACGTCGTCGGCCGCATCTCGTCGATCCTCGATATGCAATCGCCGCAGGGCCTCCTCGATAAAATGAAAATGCTGCCGAAGCTCGCGGAGCTTGGCAACGTGTTCCCGAAAATTGTGCGTAGCGGCGAATGCCAGGAAGTTGTGCGCACCGAGGGGTTTTCGCTCTTCGATTTTCCGATCCTGCAGTGCTGGCCCCAGGACGGCGGCCGCTACATCACTTGGCCCATGGTCATCACCAAGAATCCTGAAACGGGCAAGCGCAACGTGGGCTGCTATCGCATGCAGGTCTTCGATCAGCGCACCACCGGAATGCATTGGCAGACGCAGAAGCACGGCGCCGAGCATTTCCGCAGCGCGCGCGCAAAGAATAAGGGTGGACGGCTCGATGTTGCCGTCGCGATCGGCTCGGACCCGGCCACATGCCTTTCAGGTATTCTTCCTGTGCCTCCGGACATGGACGAGTTTCTCTTTTCCGGCTTTTTGCGAAACGATGCAGTGGAGTTGGTCGGCTGTAAGACGGTTGATCTCGAAGTGCCCGCCAATGCCGAGATTGTACTTGAAGGGCATGTCGATCTCGGGGAGATGCGCACCGAAGGCCCGTTCGGCGATCACACCGGCTTCTATTCACTAGAGGGGCAGTTTCCGGTATTCCACGTGGATTGCATCACCCACCGGAAAGATCCTCTCTATCTCACCACAATCGTGGGACCTCCGCCGCAAGAAGATTATTTCATCGGCCATATGATCGAACGTGTTTTTTTGCCAGTCATGAAGATGCAGTACCCGGAAATCGTGGACGTGGCGATGCCCGCCGAGGGTATTTTCCAGAATTTAATGATCGTCTCCATTCGCAAGAGCTATCCCGGTCACGCTCGGAAGACGATGAATGCCATCTGGTCGCTCGGCCAAGCCATGTTTACGAAGGTTGTCATAATCGTGGACCACGATGTGAACGTGCAGGATTCGCGTGAAGTGGTCTGGAAGGCGCTTTGTGCCATCGATCCAGAACGCGACATCTCTTTTGTGCTCGGCCCTGTGGACACGCTTGATCACGCCGCTCGCCGCCAGGATTTCGGCTCGAAAATGGGTATAGACGCGACGCGCAAATGGCCCGAAGAGGGCTTTACCGGGCGTTGGCCGGACGAGATTAAAATGGATGCAACCACAAAACAGCGCATTGATTCGATCTGGTCGCAACTAAAGATTGGTTCGGGCAAAAAGAAAGCGTAGCTCCCGGACCCTCGCCAAACCTCGTTTTCCTATGGTTTTCCCCGTATTTTGGCCTTTCCTGTACTACCGGACGGGTTTTACCAAAAGCACACGCGCCTAACATGAGAGTTGACACTGTGAGTGGCGGATGCAATAAACGATTCAAGGGGAGCGTACCGGGCCTATCAGTACTACCGGCCTACGCTAACCGGCACGATCCCCAATGGGGTTGGGGCGAACCAGAACCGAAAAGCACCTGGGGTTTTCTTAAGCACCGCTTGTAACAGGAAAGTTATGTGGAATCCACCCTGCGAAGCGGGGTGGGGCAAGAAGCGAGGGGCCACACGATGTTTAATCTGGGTAAGTCAAAATCGTTAATTGGCCTGGACATCGGCTCGAGTTCGGTTAAGGCCGTCGAATTAAGGAAAGTGAAGGACGGCTATGAGCTGGTCAGCTATGGCCTGGAGCCATTGTCCCAGGATACCGTCGTGGACGGCGCGATCATGGACGCGCCTTCCGTCGCCGAAAAAATCATCTCAATCTTCGACGGCCAGAAGATCAAAGTGAAGGACGTAGCCACCTCCGTCTCCGGCCATTCGGTGATCGTGAAACGGGTAAGCATGCCGCTGATGACCGAAGAAGAGCTTTACGACCGCATCCAGGCCGAAGCCAGCCAGCACATTCCGTTTGATATTGCGGACGTGAATCTGAGTCACCAGCTTCTGGAAGCAACCGAAAATCAGATGGATGTTCTCCTGGTGGCAGTCAAGAAAGACAAGATCCTGAACCACACCAACGTTCTCGCGCAGGCTGGTAAGACGCCGGTGGTGGTGGACATTGACGCGTTCGCGTTGCAGAACAGCTTTGAAGTGAACTACGAGCCGGACCCGTCGCAGGTTGTGGCGCTTCTGAATATCGGTGCGAGCGTGATGAACATCAACATCATCCGCGGATGGACGCCGCTCTTCACCCGCGACGTTTCCGTGGGCGGCAACCAGTATACGGACGCCCTGCAGAAGGAACTGGACCTGAGCTTCGAGGACGCCGAGAAACTGAAAATGGGCGGTACTCTGGCGGGCGTCAGCGAAGAGCAGCGCACGGCAATTCTCCGTTCGGTTTCCGACATTCTGATCCTCGAAATTCAGAAGACGTTCGACTTCTTCCGCGCCACGGCCAGCGGCGAGAATATTCGCCGAATCGTGGTCGCCGGAGGGACGGCCCGCGTTCCTGGCTTGCTCGATCTTTTGAAGGAAGAATTCGCCATGCCGGTCGAAGAACTTTATCCGTTTCGGAAGGTAGCAATCAATCCAGGGCGTCACGATGAAGCCCAGCTTCGCGAGTTGGCGCCGCGTCTGGCAATCGCGGTCGGCCTGGCGCTGAGGAGCTTTGACACGCCATGATCCGGATCAACTTACTCGGCCAGACACGTCCAAAGGCCACCAAGCAAGCCGTGCCGCTCGAGGCTACCGTGCAGATTTTGTTTGCATGCGTAGCAATCGGCCTGGCATTCGTGATTCTCGGAATCACCTACTACCAGCAAAAGAAACAGCTGGACGAGACCAACGCGCGCATCGCCTCCCTGAAAGCGGAAAAAGCCAGCCTACAACAGATCAAGCTGGACGTTGACCGGTTCGAGAGCGAGAAGAGCATTCTCCAGCAGCGAATTGACGTTATTGAAACGCTGCAGCGAAATCGCAGCGGTGCTCAGGACATGCTTCAAATGGTGGCAAATACGGTCGTCCGAGTTGACGCGCTTTGGCTCACTTCGATGGATAAAAAGGGCGATTCGCTCGAATTGCAAGGCGTAGCTGGGTCGATCAACGCAGTCGCCAACTTCATCACCGAATTGAAAAAATCGGGTTACTTCGATCAGGTTGAAATCAAGACTGCCAAGGAAAACGATCTTTTGCCTGGCGTCGAAACCTACGGTTTCACAATGACCGTCACCGTTGCTCCTCCAGCGGGCGGTCCGCCGAACGCCCAGGCTGTTGGAACTGCGCAGCCTCCGCAACCTGCGGCCAAGGGAAGGAGCTAGCCATGGCAACTTCGTTCCGAGACTGGCCCTGGCCCCTACAGGCCCTGCTCTATGTGGGTTTGACCATTGTTCTGGTCCTCGCGGGATTCTACGTCCCCGGTTCCCCACTAGCTTCCGTTAGAAATCAGCTCGAGTCAGCACAGGCCGAAGTGAAGCCGCTCGAATCGGATGTCCAGAATCTCCGAGTTTACAAGCAGCGCCGCGCCGAATTGCAGACGGAAATGGACGCGCTGCAAAAGCAGCTCGCAACGCTTCAGACGATTGTTCCTGAGGACAAGGAAACCGATCAGTTCATCCTCATGGTTCAGCGGGCAGCGATTACATCCGGCGTGGCTATCCGATCGTTGGCTGCCGGCCCGGTTGCTCAGAAGCCCTACTATTTCGAAATGCCGTTCGCGATTGAGGCCGATGGGCCGTATTACTCGGTACTCGACTTTTTCTCCCGGCTGGGCCGCCTTTCTCGAATTATCAACGTGGGCGACCTGAAATTAACTTCCCTTACTAGTACTGCCGCAAACTCGAAGTTTCATCTGGCAGCCGGTTCGACTGTGACGGGCACATTTACGATCACCACTTTCTTCACGAATTCGGCGGAACAAAAGGCAGCTGCAGGTGCTGCTGCGCCGCCGGCGAAAAAGTAGGCGATGACGATGAAAATGGCAAACATATCCGCGAAGTTGATTGCAGTGCTGGCCCTGTCGCTTCCTCTGGCGATTGGCGGGTGGGCGCAGAACGCGCCTGCGAACGCCATGGCCATGAAAGCCCAGAGCCCTAAGCCTTCGAAATCCGCCAAGAAGCCGGCTAAGGCTGGAGGCGCTAAGTCAGCCAGGGCCGCAAAACCGGCGGCCGGCGATGCGGGAGCTCCGGCGGCGGTTCCAGGCGACAAGATTGAAGCAACCGGTAAGCGTGATCCGTTCGCTCCGCTTATTAACAACAAGAAAGACGCCGGCCCCCATCTCCCTCCGGGGAAAGCTGGGCTGGTGATCGCCACGGTGCGCGTGGATGGCGCCGTGCGTTCGGGAAATTCAATGATTGCGGTGGTTTCCAATCCGGAACAGAGCGTTTATTTCATCCGGGAAGGCGACCGCCTGTACGACGGAGACGTAGAAAAGATTGGGTTGGACGGGGTCACGTTCAAAGAGAATTCGAAGGACGCCTTCGGTAAACCGGTCGAACGTGTGGTGACGAAGCGAATCTACGCGAGTGCAGGAGAGCAGCAATGAGGATCCTATGGAGGGCGTTGGGACTGGGCGCGCTGCTTGCGGCCGGTCTAGTTTGGACAAATGGAGCACTCCGGGCGGGTGACTTGCCGGTGGTGCACGTGAAGGCGGAGGTCAAGGACGGCGCTGTCCGTTTGCAGGCGGACGCCAATGCTCCTTTCGAATACACGACCTATCGCCCCAGCGCGAGCCTCTATGTGCTCGACCTGAGCGGTGTATCTGCCGGGGATCCGGCGGGTGCGCGCGTGGTCGCGTCGGACCTCGTCAAGAGCTACCGCGTGATTACGTACTCCTCGGGTGCCAAGCCGGTAGTCCGGCTGGAGATTCTGCTCGCGCAAGGCGTCGAGCCCAAGCTCGAGCGCCAGGGTACCGAAGACCTCACGCTGTTAGTGTCGCGCGCGGCAATCGGTGCCTCTGCGGTCAACTCCATGCCGTCGCCAGCAAAGGCAACTCTGGTGCCTGCATCTGCCAAGGCCTCGGACGTCACCCTGGCAGCGCATGAGTCCATTCGCCAGGTTCACCTGGTTCAGAACGGTGCAGCAACGGAAGTCAATATCTCTGGTTCTGGCCCGCTGACCTATCACTCGATTCATTTGCAGAATCCCGACCGTCTGGTGTTGGATTTCGCCGGCTCGCATTTGACCACCACCGAGAAACAGATTGCGAGCAATCTGGATCCGGTTCGGGAAATCCGCCTGGCGCAATTTTCGCCAGAGGTTTCGCGAGTCGTGATTGACCTTCGTGAACCCGCCCGCTACAGCATCAAAGGTGAGGGAAGCACGGTCACCGTGTCGTTCGAGGCCAAGCCCGCAGCCGGCAGCATCGAGGCGCCATCGGCTGATTCCGCTTCGAATGTGACCAATAGGTCCGCTGTTCCGGAAGTTGCTGCGTCCCCGAAGCCTGCCGAAATTCCGGCTCCGGCTACCGTGCTGCCAGCGGCTATGACGCAAACTTCGTCTGCTCTCGCGTCCCCTGCGTTCGCCCAACCACAGCAACAGACGTTGGCTTCGACGCGCGCGGCAATTGAAACTGCTTCGAATACCGACGCAACACCAGTTGCGACGCCCGCACCGATGTCAGCGCAACCCGTGGCGGCATCGTCACCGATGGCGCAGAATCCGGCAGCATCTTCCGCGGCGCCTGCAGGAAAGTATTCGGGTGAACCCATCTCGGTCAACTTGAAGGACGTGGACCTGCGCGACTTCTTCCGGTTGATCCATGAAATAAGCGGCCTTAACGTCGTAGTCGATCCTGGCGTGAAGGGCAATCTGACGATCGTGTTGGACGATGTGCCGTGGGATCAGGCGCTCGATATCGTGCTGAAGAACAACGATCTCGATAAGCAGCTCGACGGAAACGTTCTTCGCCTCGCGACCAAGGAAACGTTGAGGAAGGAAGCGGACGAAAACCGCGACCTGGCCAAGGCTGTGGCCGAGTCGGCGGAAGTCGTCACAACCACGCGCGTCCTCAGCTATGCCAAGGCAACCGGCATGGTCACGACGCTGAAAAAGTTCCTCTCGTCCCGCGGAGACATCATCGCGGACGACCGGTCCAATACTTTGATCATCCGCGATATCCCGAGCACGCTTCCGGTAATGGACAATCTCATCCGGCAGCTTGACCGGAAATCACAGCAGGTTGAAATCGAAGCCCGCGTGGTTGCCGCGAACCGTTCCTTCTCGCGCGAAATCGGTTCGCAATTTGCCTTCTCCGGTGCGGCCAATACCGCCCACAACAACAACACGGTAGGAGGAGCGGCTGGTCCGAGCCCGATCACGCGAACCCCGCCACCGCCGCTGGTCGCTCCTGGCAGCAGCAGCGGCGGCACGTCCGGCTCTGCAATGCCGCTCATTGCGAATCTTCCCGCGAGCGTGCCGACGAGCGGCATCTCGTACCTGTTCACCTCGGCGAATTTCGCCCTGGATGAAATCATCACCGCGGCGGAAGAGCGTGGCGTCGGCAAGCTGCTCTCGAAGCCGAAGATCATCACCCAGAATAACGAAAAGGCAACCGTCAAGCAGGGAACCAAGATTCCCGTCCAGACCATCGTCAACAACACGGTGTCTGTACAGTTCGTGGACGCCGTCCTTGAGCTCGACGTGACCCCGCAGATTACAGCGGACGGCACGATCTACATGGACGTGAACGTCGAAAACGATCAGATCGACGGTTCAATCCCACGCGTGCAGGGGATTCCAGCAATTGACACGCAAGAGGCTGAGACGAAGGTCACGGTGAATGATGGTGCGACTGTAGTCATCGGCGGAATCATTGTTACGCAGCAGACGACGGACATCCAACAGGTTCCGCTCGTCGGCAGCGTGCCGATCTTGGGCAATCTGTTCAAGCACACGACCGTAAAGTCCACCTCACAAGAACTGCTGTTCTTCCTGACGCCTCGCATTCTGCCGAGCTAGCCTGTAGTCTGGCAGACGTGGCGATAGAGTCGGGAAAGCGAAACCTGAGCCGGAGCGGGCCCGTAGCCAGACTGGGCCGGCTCCGGCTTTGTTTTTCGAGTCTTTCTGTTGACGCCATCCTGGTAACGCACCTCCCCAATATTCAGTACCTGTGCGCCTTCACCGGAAGCGCCGGAATGCTGTTGGTCGATTCATCCTCCGCGACGCTATTCACAGACAGCAGGTACACCTTACAAGCTCGGGAAGAGCTATCGGGGGCTCGTGTGCAGATCTGCAAGTACGGACTGCTTCGAGCCGCCGCCGAAGCCTTGCGTGTCCGCAAAGGGCGCACCAGGGTGGGTTATTCTGCCGGACACGTCACGGTGGCCCAGAAGCAAGCGCTCGAGGCGGGGTCGGGTAGCAGGGTGCGTTGGTCGACCGACGGAAGCACCGTCGAGAAGCTCCGAGCAGTGAAAGAACCCGTCGAGCTGATTGCAATTCGAGAGGCAGCTGACATCATCAGCGCCGTCATTGTCCGGATCATGGGTAAAATTCGATCCGGGAATCAATGAACTGGCAATCGCAGCCGAAATCGAACATGAGATCAAGCGCCGTGGCGGTTCGGGACCGTCGTTTGAAACTATTGTCGCTTCTGGAGCGCGTTCTGCCTGGGCACACGCCCGCCCGACGTCCAAACTACTCAGGAAAAACGAATTGGTCGTCCTAGACCAGGGTGCTATACTCCGCGGCTACTGCAGCGATATGACCCGCACAGTACACCTCGGAAAGGCGTCACGGCGGGTCCGCAGCCTCTATTCGGCAGTCCTGGAGGCCCAGGCAACCGGCAAGCAAGCCATCCGCCCAGGAGTGACCGCCGGCGAAGTAGATCGCGCCACACGAAGCTCCCTGAAACGCGCCAAACTCGACCGTTATTTCACCCATAGCACCGGTCACGGACTTGGCCTCGAAGTCCACGAGATGCCGCGGCTGGGGAAGGGTGATCCGACTGTCCTTCAGGAAGGGATGGTCCTCACGGTGGAACCGGGCGTGTATCTCGAAGGGCTTGGCGGGATCCGGATCGAGGACGACGTGGTTGTGACCGCCAGAGGGGCTGAGGATCTGACAACCGCTACGCGAGACTTTCTCGAGTTATAAATGGCGAAAAAAGAGAAAACGAAAAAGAAGGCCGCCGCGGAAGCGGGTGGCGTGGACCTGGTTGAGGTCGAACGGCTACTCGCGTTCATGGAAAAACACGGCCTGCAAGAGTTCGAGTATGCGCGCGGCGGAGTGCATATCCGCCTGAAGAAGCCGTCAGTTGCGCCTGCCGGGGGGCCTCGAGTCGCCACGGCGTGGGATGCGCCTTCGGCGAGCTCACGGATCCGGCGCAAGAAGCGCCGCAGGTCACGCGAGCCACGCGGCTCGCTCGCGCCGGCACCCGATGTTCACGTTATCAAATCGCCGATTGTTGGAACTTTCTACGCTTCGCCAAGTCCGAGCGCGGACGCCTTTGTCACCGTGGGCGCGAAAGTGGAGGCCGGACAGGTGCTCTGCATTATCGAGGCGATGAAATTGATGAATGAAATCGAGTCCGACGTGGCCGGCGAAGTCGTGGAAATATTTGTGAGAATGGCAAGCCGGTGGAGTACGGCGAGCCGCTCTTCGGCATTCGGGCGCGCAGCAAGAAATAGTTTCTGGCGGTCATCCGCCAGACCGAAAGTGAATTTGGCTGTCTCTGCTGCATGCGGGTCGAGTCCCAAACGCCATGTTTCGAAAAATTCTCGTAGCCAATCGCGGGGAAATCGCACTCCGCATCCTTTCCGCCTGCAAGGAACTCGACATTCGAACCGTCGCCGTCTATT
This sequence comes from uncultured Acidobacteriota bacterium, assembly GCA_963701865.1. GTDB lineage: Bacteria > Acidobacteriota > Terriglobia > Acidiferrales > UBA7541 > Palsa-295. The sequence continues at coordinate 1,347,556 of CAVPBO010000001.1, read as the reverse complement.
CGGAGGCGGATCGGCACGCACTTCACGTGCGATTTGCCGACGAGGCCATCTGCATCGGGCCGCCGCGCAGCTCGGACAGCTACCTGAATATTCCGCAGGTTATCAGCGCGGCGGAAATCGCGAATGTGGACGCGATTCACCCCGGATACGGATTCCTCTCGGAAAACGCGAATTTCGCGGAAGTCTGCGAAGCCTCGCACATTACGTTCATCGGGCCCTCGCCGGCGATGATTCGCATGATGGGCGAGAAGGACCGCGCGCGCGCCGAGATGGCGGCCGCAGGATTGCCAATCATTCCGGGCAGCGATGGCGCCGTGCCGGACGAAGCTGCCGCCAAGAGAGTCGCATCGCGAAATCGGCCTTCCGCTGATGATTAAGGCGGTCGAGGGCGGCGGCGGGCGCGGAATGCGGATGGTGCGCACCAAGAAGGAATTGATTCCCGCATTTCAAACCGCGCGGACGGAGGCGCAACAGGCCTTCGGCAGTCCCGAGCGTGTACATGGAGAAGCTGATCGAGCGTCCACGGCACATCGAGTTTCAGGTGCTCGGCGACAAGCACGGCAACGTGATCCATCTCGGCGAGCGCGAGTGTTCGCTCCAGCGCCGCCATCAGAAAGTCCTCGAAGAATCGCCTTCAACGGCTCTCGATGCGGCGACGCGCGAGCGCATTGGACAGCAGGTCGTCGAAGCACTGCGCAAAGTCGGCTACTCGAACGCCGGAACGGTGGAATTCCTGCGAGATGCCGACGGGAATTTGTATTTCATCGAGATGAACGCGCGCATTCAGGTGGAACATCCGGTGACCGAAATGGTCACGCAAGTGGACCTAGTGAAGGCGCAGATTCGAATCGCGGCCGGGGAGCGACTGGAAGATGCTGTCGGATCGTTCGATTTTCGCGGCCACGCGATTGAGTGCCGGATCAACGCCGAGGATCCCGAAACGTTTGTGCCGTCGCCGGGACGCATTACGGCGTTCCGCGTTCCGGGCGGCCCGGGAATTCGTGTGGACACGGCCGTGTACGCGGATGCCGTCGTGCCGCCCTACTACGATTCGCTGGTGGCGAAGCTGGTCGCGCACGGGCGCGATCGGGCGGAAGCAATCGCGCGCATGCACGGCGCGCTCGATGGTTTCGTCGTTGAGGGAATCAAGACCACGATTCCGCTGCACAAGCGCATTCTGGCCGAGCCAGACTTCATCGCCGGAAAGTTCGACACGCATTTTCTCGACCAGCTCACCGGAGCGAAAGAGAAGTAGTATCCTGTCGCGGAATCAGACTCACTTTTAACTGCGTGCATGGGAGGCGGCAAGTTGTTTCCAGCGCTTTACGCGATCCTTGATCCCGACCTTACCGCTGCGCCCCTGACAACTCTCGCTGCTACATTGGCCGACGCGGGCGTCCAATTGATGCAGCTTCGCGACAAGCGCGGTTCCGCAGCGCGCATTTATTCCCAGGCGAAGGAGTTGCAGGCGATTCTTTCGCCGCGCGGCGTGCGGTTCATCGTCAACGACCGGCCGGACATCGCTGCGATGACGGAGTCGGGCGGCGTCCACGTGGGCCAGGAAGATCTTCCCGCGGAGGATGCGCGGCGGATCTGCGGAAGCTCCCGATGGGTGGGCGTTTCGACACACAACCTGCAGCAATTGCGCGAGGCCGACCGCACTTCGGTGGACTATATTGCCGTGGGGCCCATCTTTCCGACAGGCACGAAAGAGAATCCCGACCCCGTGGTCGGCATCGATTTTCTTCGCGCGGCGCGGCAAATGACGCGGAAACCGCTTGTGGCCATAGGCGGCATCACTATAGAGTCGGCCGCAGACGTGTTCCGCGCCGGTGCGGATTCGCGTGGCGATCATTCGGGATCTTCTTGCGGCGCCTGATCCGGCGGACGCGCGCGCGAGAATATCTGGCGCATCGCTGAACGCTCGCGACCGCGGCGCGATTAGGCATCCACACCAAGTAACAACCTGCAAATGGCAGACACGCACGAACCCATCGGATTCTCAGCAGCGCGCCCCTCCGGCGAGCTGGTGAAAGGCCTTGGCCTATTCGATTCGACGATGATCGTCGTCGGCTCGATGATCGGCTCCGGGATTTTCATCGTTTCGGCCGACATCGCCCACCAGGTGCAGAGTCCCGGCTTGTTGCTCGTGGTATGGCTGGCCTCCGGGCTGATTACGCTGATCGGCGCGCTTAGCTTTGGCGAGCTTGCCGCGGCGATGCCCCATGCGGGCGGCCAATACGTCTATCTGCGCGAATCCTGCGGGGAGGTATTCGGATTCCTCTACGGCTGGACGATGCTCCTGGTGATTCAAACCGCGACCATCGCCGCAGTAGCCATCGCATTCGCAAAATTCTCCGGCGTGCTCGCGCCGTGGTTTTCAGCCTCGGCTTGGATATGGAAAATTGGCACGTTCGGGCCCGTGGAGTCTGTGGTTCGGGCAACTTGGCCCATACAACGTGGGCCTCAATCGCCAAAACCTGCTCGCCATTCTCTCCATCGTCCTGCTCACGTGGATCAATACGCGCGGCCTGCGACTGGGAAAGATCGTGCAAAACATTTTTACGGTCGCGAAGACGATCTCACTCGCCGGACTGGTGCTGCTGGGTGTTTTCTTTTCGACCGTAATTGCCCGCAGCGCAAATTTCACTGGGTTCTGGCGGAATGCGGGATGGTCCACGATGCATCCGTATCCTCCCGACAATTCGACATGGATGATTGGGACGATCACGCTGGTGGGCGTGGCGATGGTGGGTTCGCTTTTCGCCATGGACGCGTGGAACAGCGTGACCTTTACTGCCGCCGAGGTGAAGAATCCAGGGCGCAATCTTGCCGGTTTCGCTGGCGTTGGGAACAGCGATTGTTGTTTTGCTTTATACGCTGGCGAACGTCGCATATCTGCGCGTTCTTGCCGCTCTCCGGCGATCCGCAGGGCGCGACAGCGATTGCGCGAGGAATCGAATTCGCCGCAGAGGGCCGAGTCGCCACGGCAGTTGCCTCAGTCATCTTCGGGCCCACGGGCGCGATTCTGATGGCGGTTGCGATCCTGATTTCCACTTTTGGCTGCAATAACGGCTTGATTCTCGCGGGCGCGCGGATCTACTACGCGATGGCGAAGGACGGTCTTTTCTTTCGATCCGTGGGCACGGTGAACCGCAACCACGTTCCAGCGGTTGCGCTGATTGCGCAATGCGTCTGGGCGTCAGTGCTATGCCTTTCGGGAACCTACGGGCAATTGCTCGATTTTCTGATTTTCGCGCAGCTGCTTTTCTACATTCTGACGCTCGGCGGGTCTGTTCATTCTGCGCTGGAAACGTCCGGAGATGCCTCGCCCGTATCGTGCATTCGGCTATCCGATTCTGCCGGCGCTCTATATCGTGATGGCGGTATTTCTCGAAATCCAATTGTTGCGATATAAACCACAGTACACTTGGCCCGGCCTGATCATCGTTTTGCTCGGGCTGCCGGTATACGGGCTGTGGAAGCTGGCAGGGAAGCAGCCTGCGAGAACGTAAGGTTAGCTTCTGGCGCCAGACGGACTTTGTCGGCGTGCGCGATGTCGAAACTTGGGAGGCGATGGATGGCAAGCAAGCTGTTCGCCACGAAGCCGCTGAACGTCATCATGGCGGAGGCGGAGGATACGGGAGAGCACTCCCTTCGCCGCGCCCTCGGCCCGATCAATCTGATCACGCTTGGCATTGGCGCCATCATCGGCGCGGGAATTTTCGTGCTGACCGGACAGGCCGCAGCCACTGCTGCGGGTCCCGCGATCGTGGTTTCGTTCATCTTGTCGGGCATCATCTGCGCGTTCGCGGGCCTCTGCTATGCGGAATTCGCCTCGCTGATTCCCATCGCGGGCTCGGCCTATACATACGGCTACGCGACGCTGGGTGAGCTATTCGCATGGATCATCGGCTGGGATTTGATTCTGGAATATGCGTTTGGCGCGGCCACCGTGGCTTCCGGGTGGAGCGGCTACGTAGTCAGCTTTCTGGATGATTTCGGATTGCACATCAGTCCGAGATGGATCGCGACTCCCGGAACCGATTTGGTTTTCTACCGAGGGCACTGGGCTCACGCTCGACTCCATCGAGCAATCATTGGCGACCGCGGGGATCGATGCCGACGACGCTGCCCGCATGCCGTCGGCGACATTTCAATTTTGTCGCGTTTCTCGGAATTGCGTGGCCACGTTCATTCTTGTGGTTGGCATCAAGGAGTCGGCGAACTTTAACTCGGCAATCGTGATTCTAAAAGTCGCCATCGTCCTGGTCTTCATTGCGCATCGCGGGTGACTTCGTGCTGCATCATCCATCGCTGGCGGCAGCCAATTGGCATCCCTTTATTCCGCCGAATACCGGAAAGTTTGGCGTATTTGGTCTGTCGGGAGTGGCTCGGGGAGCGGCGGTCATTTTCTTCGCCTACATCGGGTTCGACGCAGTTTCAACGGCTGCGCAGGAAGCCAAGAATCCACAGAAAGACATGCCGATCGGGATCATTGGTTCGTTAGTGATCTGCACCGTGCTTTACATTCTGGTCTCGGGTCTTTTGACGGCCATGGTTCCGTATGCGGATTTGAATGTCTCGGCTCCGGTGGCCATTGCAATTGACGCTACCGGCGTGCGCTGGGGCAGTCTGTTGGTGAAGGCGGGAGCGATAGCAGGGTTGGGCAGCGTGATGCTCGTGATGCTGCTTGGCCAGTCCCGCGTATTTTATTCGATGTCGCGCGACGGTCTTCTTCCGAAATGGGCGGGTGCGATCCACCGCCGGTTCCGCACGCCGTGGATATCGTCGATCGTGGTGGGAGTTTGCGTCGCAGGCTTCGCTTCATTGATTCCCATCGGCGATCTTGCAGTTCTTGTGAACATTGGGACACTGCTGGCATTCGTGATCGTCTGCGCGGGTGTGTGGATTCTGCGGCGAAAGCGCCCCGATCTCCCGCGGCCGTTCAAGACGCCGCTCGTGCCGCTCGTTCCCATCCTGGGGATACTCACGTCTGTCGCCGCAATGGCGAGCTTGCCGGCAAAGACCTGGTGGAGACTGCTGATCTGGCTCGGGATAGGCCTTCTCGTTTACGCGTTTTATGGGCGCGTCCACAGTAAAGTTCGGAACGCGCCTCCCCAGTAGAAATTCGTGACATAATTCGGTTCTCGCCTATGAGCCGAGTGTCTCCGCGACGTTTATGGCTCTTCTTCCGGCGGACCTCGCCGCTCGATCGCGTTGCCTTCGCGCTCTTTGCTTTCTACATTGTCGGGAAAATTGAACGCGCCGTTGGCGGACCTTCTCTATTTTCGACGCCGCTTGGTTTCGTTGGCTTTGCGGTCGTCGTCTATTTTGTCGTGCGCCTGGTGCCGTGGGTCCGCACGCGCGTGCTTATGGAGCCTGCGAAACCGGCTGATCGTCGCATACCTGTTCATGGCCGTCGTTCCCGTGGTTCTGCTCGTGATCGATGATTGGTGTCGCGACCTATCTTTTCTATCTACAGCTCGGCGCGCATTTACTGAACGACGCAGTGCAGGCGCGGACCAGCGTGATTGACACGGATGCGGATACGATCGCGGGTGCAATCGAACGCGAGGCTTCTCGAATGAGCGCGCCCGTCGGAGCGGATGTGCTTTCCCGGCCGGCGATCGCCGGCCTGATTGCGGACGAGCAGACGGAATGGCCGGGGCTGACAGTTTCGCTGAATCGCGGGCAGCCGCTCCTGGCAACCACGGATGGCAAGCGTTTCGCTCGAATGGTGGCGTACCAGGATCAACTGTCGTTTGTGGCCGCGCAGCGGAGGACGGTTCGTTCCGGATCTTTTACCGTGCTGGTGATCGCACCTTTGACCGCGGACATTCTCGACGACTTCCCCGAGGAGTTAGGGCCGATCCAGATGATCCTGATGCGGCCTGCGGACGCGGGTTCGCCGAGCGTCTTCGCGCTGGAAATCGGGGGCAAAGACTACGTTCCGGGCGAGCAGATTGCCAGTTCCAAGCGGCGTCTGCCTGCTACGCGGAGCTGGCTCGACCCGCATTTCCACGGTAATTCCACGTTCGACGTTTTCCACATCCAGCCGCTGGGGCAGGACGCGCCAATGGCCCCGGTTCTGGCTTCGTTCTGGTTGCGTCCCACGATGGTGAATCAAGGTCTCTTCAATTCCATGGGGGCGTTGGGCCCGTATATCCTCGGGGCGTTGGGCGTGGCGGCCCTGATATTTCTAGTGCTTGAAGTGGGGGCGCTTGCGACGGGCACGATTCTGACGCGCACGATCACTCGCTCGGTGGGCGATCTTTACGATGCCACGCTGCATGTTCGACGCGGGGATTTCGGGCATCGTGTGCGAGTTGCGAATCGCGACCAGCTGGGAGCGCTCGGCGATTCGTTCAATGAAATGACGAGCTCGATCGCCGAATTGATTGTGGGGCAACGCGAGCGGCAGCGATTGGAGAATGAAGTCGAAATCGCGCGGGAGGTTCAGCAGCGCCTGTTTCCCGCCAAGATTCCGTCTGCGCCCGGGGTGGAGCTCGCGGCCATATGCCGTCCCGCACGCGTAGTGAGCGGCGATTACTACGATTTCATTGCGCTCGACAAGACTCGCGTAGGCATAGCGCTTGCCGACATTAGTGGCAAGGGGATTTTCGCGGCGCTGTTGATGGCCAGCCTGCAGGCGGCGCTGCGGAGCACGGCTTCGTTTGAAGGCTGCGCCGGGACAGCGGAGATTGTCTCGCGACTGAACAATCATCTTTTCAGGAACACGACCGACGATCGCTACGCGACGCTTTTCTACGCGGTGTACGATTCGGAGGCGAAGACGCTCACGTACACGAACGCGGGCCACCTGGCGCCTATATTCGTTCAAGGCGGTTCGGTGCAGGCGCTGGAGCAGGGTGGAACCGTCGTCGGGATGTTCGAGGATTCCCCGTATACCGAATGCACGCTGCCGGTTGGCCCGGGTAGCTTGCTGGTGGTCTTCAGCGATGGATTGACCGAGCCTGAAAGCGTGTACGGCGAGGAATTTGGAATGGAGCGCCTGAATGCGGAGGTGCTTCGTCTGCGCGATGCGGGCGCCGCGCGCATTGCCGAGAGTTTGATCGCGGCTGCGGAGCAGTGGTCCGGCACGCCCGAGCAAGCGGACGATATGACTGTAGTTGTTGCGCGCATGGGATAAGACAGATAAAGCTGCGGGTGCTTGTGCGCGAGTATTGTTGTGATGGCACTATACTGAACTCGTAAAAGACGCCAGGCGCGGTCGCGGGATCCGATCGCCATGTATCAAGTATGAAAATACTTACCGCAGATGAAATGAAGCAAGTGGATCGCCAGACCACGGCGCGTTATCGCGTGCCGAGCGGGATGCTGATGGAGAATGCTGGGCGCAGCGTCGCGGAGTTCATTCAGTCTCGATTTCCGGATTTGGCGGGGCGGCGCGTTCTGGTTTTTTGTGGCAAAGGCAATAACGGAGGCGATGGGTTTGTCGTCGCGCGCCACCTGTTGAAGATGGGCGCTAAGCCGAGTGTGCATTTTATTGGCGATCCGCGGGAGATGAAGGGCGACGCCGCTACGAACCTTAGGCGTTGGAAAAAACTGGGCAAGCTGGTTGTTGATCGAGGGACCGGCGCGGGAGGCTGGATTCCGCTGTCCGCGGATATGATTGTCGTGGACGCGCTGCTGGGAACGGGAGTGCGAGGCGCGGTCGAGGGGCGCTTGCGCGAAGTGATCGCCAGCATTAATGAACGCGGGGTGGGATGCGCCGTGGTCTCCGTGGATATTCCGTCGGGATTGCATGCGGACACAGGCGAGGTTCAAGGCGCAGCCGTCGTCGCGGATTACACTGTTACATTTACGGCGCCGAAGCCGGGGATGGTTTCGGGGGCGGGCGGGAGTCACGTGGGCGAGCTTTTGGCGAGACAGATTGGATCACCGGCCGCGCTGATCGAGGAAACGGGGAAGGGAAATCTTCGCTGGAGCGAAGCGGCTGAATTTGGCGCGTTCGCGCTGCCGCGCAAGGCAGCGGGCAACAAGGGGGATTACGGCCACGCGCTGGTTGTCGCGGGTTCGGTCGGCAAGAGTGGCGCGGCTGTGCTTTCATCGTGGGCGGCACTTCGTGCTGGAGCGGGACTGGTGACCGTGGCGACGCCTGAGCCTGTGCTGGCTATCGTCGCATCACACACGCCGGAAATCATGACTGAACCGCTTGCCGCGACGAAAGTCGGAACAATTTCGGAGCGCTGCCTCGAGGGCGGCCTTTTTACGACGCTGTTGAAAGGCAAGCGCACTCTCGCGATTGGGCCAGGGCTTTCGACGAATGCCGAGACGCAGCAATTCGTCCGCACGGTGCTCGGCAATCGGTCCGTGCCGATCATTCTCGATGCGGACGGGTTGAACGCGTTTGCAGGTCGAGCATCGGAATTGAAACGCACGGACGGCATGCTTTGCGTCACGCCGCATCCGGGCGAGATGGCGCGGCTACTTGGCTGCACGGTAAAGGATGTGCAAGCCCACCGGGTGGAAATTGCACTTCAGGCGGCCGCCGACTGGAACGCGATGGTGGTTCTGAAAGGTAGCGAGACCGTAATCGCAGCTCCTGGCGGGATTGCGTTCGTCAATTCGACCGGAAATCCTGGGATGGCCACCGGAGGCACTGGCGACGTCCTTACCGGGATGCTCGCGGGACTGACAGCGCAGTACGGCACAAACGATTGGCAGCGGCTGCTAGCTTTCGGTGTATTTCTGCACGGCCTTGCCGGCGACATCGCCTACGCAGAAAGCGGGGAAACGCCGCTGATGGCGTCAGATTTGATCCGTTCCATCCCCCGTGCATATCAGCGGTTTTATTCCGAGTGCCGCCGTGGCTAGCCGCGAGCTGGTCACGCGCTCTTCCGAAGAGACCATCCAGCGTGGCCGCGAAATCGGCGCGCAGCTAAAGGTGCCCGTCCTGGTGTTGCTCACAGGAGATCTCGGGGCGGGGAAGACTACGCTGACAAAAGGGATTGCCAGCGGCCTGGGCGCGGCTCGCGAAGACGACGTGACCAGTCCCACGTTCACTCTAGTTCATAAGTACGGCGGGAGCGTGCCGGTCTATCACGTGGACCTTTACCGCATCGGCGATTTTCACGATCTTGAAACGCTTGGTCTGGAGGATGTGTTTGCCGGGAAAGCGGTGGTGATTGTGGAATGGCCCGACAAACTCACCTTGAGAACCGACTGGCCCGTAGTGCGCATCCGCTTGGAGCACATCAGCGAAGATACACGCCGCATCTACATTGAAACTTCAGATGAATTGGTTTCGAGCGGCGATCATTAAGCACGATCGCGACGTCGAGAGCGCACAGCGACCGCATGCTGCGAGAAAAACATCGCAGAGGACCGAGCTTCGCCCGGGATCTTTTATGTCGTGGCTGAAGCCACGACCCAGAAAACCGGTCAATCGCTGACGCGGGCGCCTAGAGCCCCATAATCTGGAAACCGGCGTCCACGTAGAGGATGTTTCCGGTGACTCCACGACCGAGGTCGCTCCCGAGGAACACGGCCGCGTCGGCAACTTCGGCGATGTCGGTGTTACGCCGCAGCGGCGCCCGCTGAGCCGAAATCTCGAGCATCTTTGAGAGGTCTTTCACGCCTCGGGCGGAGATCGTCTTGATCGCACCGGCGGATATTGCGTTGACGCGGATTTTGCTTGGCCCCAGCTCGCTAGCCAGGTATTTCACCTCGGCTTCGAGCGCTGCTTTGGCGACGCCCATGATGTTGTAATTCGTCACCACGCGTGTGGACCCCAAATAGGTGAGCGTCATTATTGCGCCGCCGCTGGTCATCAGCGGCGAGAGCGCCTTGGAAATCGCAACGAGGGAAAAAGCGCTCACGTCGAGCGCGAGCTGAAATCCTTCGCGCGACGTTTGCAGGAATGGTTGGTTGAGTTCTTCGTGCTTCGCGGCCGCCAGGCTGTGGACCACGACGTCGAGCTTGTGTCCCGTGGCGTTCAGAGACTCCGCCAGGCGGTCGATATCCGACTGCTCCTGGACCTCGCAGGGGAAAAATCCGGCGGCGCCGAGTTCGCGTCCCAACTCCTCAACCGCGGGCTTCGCACGCTCGTTTTGATACGTGAGCAGCAGCTTGGCGCCTTCGCGCGCAAACGCATGCGCGATGGCGTAGGCGATGCTCCATTTATTCCATACACCGAGAACGATGGCCGTTTTGCCTTGAAGTAGCTTCGACATGGTTTGACATTTTACCCGCAAACGCCGAATTCGGCTTCATCTTCGTTGCAAGTAATAGCTTTGTTAGTGCGAGTGCATCCAGCGAATGATTTCGCGCACCGCTTCGCCAATGTAGGGCCACAGAAACCACGAGGCGGCGGCGATGGCTGCAAGCGTCTTCTTCGTGACGGCGATCTTCGGTAGGCCGATACCGCCGGGACGATGGCTGGCGCAATACCCTCCGGCGACCGCCCGACGGTCGCATCGCTGTCCGCTCGGTCCCAAATAAAGGCAGGGGCCTTGATCGGCGCTGCTATCGCGCGGTGGCGAGGACAGGGCCTGCGGACGGGGACTCGCATCGCCTGCCACAGCAGGCCAAGTGTCGTCGAATGTGTCTCTTGAGGAGTTTTCAGCGTCCATGTCGTGCCATTCCCGCGCCTCATTTCGGCGCCGCAATCCCAGGTCGGTACAGTAACACTTACGCGCCGTTCCATTGCGCCTGCGTTCAAGCGTCAGCTAAAGTAAAAGCTCGCTCTTATCCAGTTCCCGATGCCGGAAACACACATCGCGCCCAGTTCAGTGCATCCCGCGCGGATGAAGCTCGAGCCTTATACTGCCGAAATCCGGCTCACCAATCTAACGCTCGGGATCGACAACATCCATTATGACGTTTTCCTCAGCCCCCGTTTCGTCGAATTTACGCGCAAGTATTTGGGAGACCTCGTCCGCCAGGCAGTAAACGTCAACCTGCTCTACGGCAAGGACAAGGAGCGCAAGCAATCCGGTTTTCCGGAACATGGGGCGTTTCGAAAAATGCTCTCGGACATTTTGCAAGAGTCGGTGACTCGCGCGAAATTCCTGCAGTCCGTAGAGACGGACGTTCTCCACCATCTAGCGCTCCTGAAATTCATCAGCCAGGAAACCGGCAATCAATTTTCAAGCATTCTGGTCGAGTGCAAGGATTGGATTCGCGGGCGCGGAGAGCTGTTCGAGCACAGCGAACAGGCCCACGTGATGCGCTCGAAGATCGCCGACCTGCAGGCGGACCGCAAGAACGTGATCCGCCAGGTGGGCGAGACGCTTTGCCGCATCTGGCGCGAAGTCGAGGAAGGCACGATCTCGAAGACGCGGCGCGCTCTTTTCGGTGATGATTTTCCGGAAGCCTATCCGCTGCTGCAGAATCGGTTTCTCTTTGTTGAGGGCGGGAACGACGATCAGTTTTTCCTCGAGCACTACGTCCTGCTCGGCAATTTCGTAAACGATCCTGACCGCTTCGAGACGTTCGACGCGCTGCTGCTCGACTTCGTCCGCGACTACGTTCTTGCCGGAGACAGCGCAGAGGAACTTTCGAAGGCCCGCAATGTCGCACGAGCGCCTGCTGGAACAGGCTCGCGTGCTCCGCTCGGAACATGCGCGTCTGGAAGCCGAGCAGGAGGAAGTGGCCTCCCGCGCGGGTGACGGCGATCGGTCGTTCCCTTCGCTTTTTAAGCGCAAAGCCTCCGCGGGCGCCGAGGCACAGGGCGAGCTGGACGACCTTCGCAAGAAATCAGCTTCGCTCGAGAAAAATCTCGAGGATCTCGACCCGCAGATTGTGGCCGCAAAACAGCGGCTGGAGTTCTTGACAGAAGAGCTGCAAAACCGCTTGGGCGATTATCTGAACCAGCCCGCCAACGCGCAGCGCCTTTTTGACGCGCACGCTGCCGCCGGTGACGTTGCCTCGCCGGACGGTGAAACCGCCGCGGATACCCGCGCGAAACTGCTCGAGGAATGGGTTCACCGGCTCGAAGAGCGCGACCTGCTGTTCCACGTCCTCGCCAGCTACGAAATGCGCAAGATTTCCGCCGATTATTGCCCGCCAGTCCACTTGCAGCAATTGAAGAAAGCGCTGGTGCAGCGCGAAGAAACGAAGCGCGTTGCCCAAATCCTGGAAAAATTCCCTGCCCGTAAAGTTTCGATGAAGAAGCTGGAAGAAGCCTCTCGCGCTATTCGCCGGCGTACGACGGACGAAACCTTGAGCGTCGGCCTGCAGTTCGCCGAGGACCTGATGCGTCTCCGCCGCGACCGCCGAAACTACCAGCAGGTCGCCGCGTGGATGGAGCGAATCAATCTGGTTCATTCCGAGCGCGCCCGGGAACTTTCGCGAGCGAATAAAAGTCTCTACGAATTCCTCCATCCGGAGGAAAACCGGCCGGCCGACGATCCGGTCATCAACCACGTGGTGATCAAGGCGGACGTGCGCGGTTCGACCAGCATGACGAAGGATTTGCTCTCGCGCGGCATGAATCCGGCCTCGCATTTCAGCATGAACCTGCACGAACCGGTGAAGCGGATGCTCGAGCGGTATGGCGCCGCGAAGGTTTTCATCGAAGGCGACGCGATTATTCTGGCGATCTACGAAACTGAATCGACCCGCGCGACCAGGCGAGCGGTGGCCCGCGCCTGCGTGCTGGCGCGCGAGATTTTGGCTGTGATGGCTGCATACAACAATCGCGCCAAGAGTTCGGACCTTCCTCCGCTGGAGCTGGGCGTGGGCGTAGCGTTTCAGGATTCCGCACCGTCGCTCTGGGAGGATGCCGACTCGAAGATCATGATTTCTCGCGCGCTCAATCTTTCTGACCGCCTCTCGAGCTGCGCAAAGATGGCGAAGCGTCTGTTTCAGGCTAATGCTTCGCCGTTCAATGTTTTTCTATTGCAAACGCTGATGGACGACGCAGCGGACGACGAAAGCGAAGAGCTGCTCGTGCGTTACAACCTGAACGGAATCGTGCTGAACGAAGAGGGATTTCAGAAGCTGAGCGCCGAGATTTCACTTTCGCCGATGGGCGGCAATTTCCCGATGCCATGGGGCAAGGAGCGCGTGCAACTATATTTCGGCGAAGTTCCACTTGGTGAATCCATTGAGCCGATCGTGATCCGCAAGGGGTTCGTTCGCCAGTTGTTGCCCGGCGGGAAGATCGGCGCGCAGGGCACTCGCGCCTACTACGAAGTCTGTACGGACGCAAAGCTGCTCGACCTGGCCCGCAAGAAATTTGCAGCCGTCTCGCCGAAAAGTTGACGACGCTCCTCCTTGGCGTGCTTTCGGTTTACAATCCGCAGAGAAGAAAATGGCGCGCCAAGAAGAAATCGAAGTGGAAAGTTTCAACGGAAGCGCGCCGACGCGCTCGCCTCGGCGCCGGCCAGCCGCCGCCCGCGCGCACCATTCCCAATAAGCGCGACAAGCCTCCAAAATACAAGAAGCGGCTGGTCGATCCTGCCGTAGAGGACTGAGTACCGCTTGCTGGCAAGCTCTAGTGGATGTTGCGGGTCTTCCGTCCGACGTAATCCATCAGCAGATACTGGCCGAGAGTGTACGGCGTGGTGAAATAGGCTTTGCCGCGGCAGAGTTCCGTGACTTTCTGGACGAAATGCACCAGGCTGTAGTCGCTCGCCAGCATGAACGTGTTGATCAGGATTCCGGCGCGCTTGCACTTGGCGACTTCTTCCATCGTTTGCGTCACGACCAGCGGGTCCAGGCCGAACGCGTTCTTGTAAATCCGGCCGTCTTCCAGCGTTAGCGCCGACGGTTTGCCGTCGGTGATCATGACGATCTGGCGCATGTCTTTTTTCTGGCGGGAGAGAATTCGCTGCGCCAGCCGCAGTCCTTCGCGCGTGTTCGTGTAGTACGGTCCGACCTGCACGCGCGCCAGTTTGCCGATCGGAATTTCTTCGGCGCTATCGTGGAATAGGACGCAATGGAGCGAATCGCCGGGATATTGCGTGCGAATCAGATGCGAGAGCGCGAGCGCCACGCGCTTGGCGGGCGTGAAGCGGTCCTCGCCATAGAGAATCATGCTGTGGCTGCAATCGAGCATCAGCACGGTCGCGCAGGAGCTTTGATACTCGCACTGATGGACCATCAGGTCGGGATAATCGAGCTCGATCGGAAGCCTCGAGCCGTTGCGCTGCACGGCGTTGAAAAGCGTGCCGCTGATGTCCATGTTCAGCGTGTCGCCGAATTCGTAAGGCTTCGAGCTGCCGCCCGATTCGACGCCGGTCGCCAGATCGCGCGTGTCGTGCCGGCCAAAGCTGCTCTTGCCGAGCGATGCCAGCAGATCCTTCAGCGTCTTGAAGCCGAGGAAATCGAGCGCCTTGTCGGTGATTTCAAAGCGCGCCTCCACGTTCGGCTGGTCCTTGCCGATCTGGCCGCCCGGGCGTTTCCGACGGCGGCGGAGTCACGCGCGCCGACTGTTGCTGCGTGATGAGGCCTTCCTCTTCCATGCGCTCGATGATCTGGTCGATCAGGTCGCGCAGTTCCTGGTTCTGCGACAAGTCCGGATTTTCCAGCAGCTTCTGCATCAATTCCGGCGGGACCAGATCGCCTTCTTGCAGCGCGCGCAAGATCGCCTGCCGCAGCGCTTCCAAATGCTGCTCGCGCGACCGCTCCATATCCATCTCGTGAAATCCGTACTGGCCTTCGAACCCGCTCTGCAGAAAAAAATCGGACAGGCGGTTCATCAGTTCCTGCAGATCGAGATCGTCTGCGGCGCCGGGCGCGTATTTTGAATACTTCGTATATTTCATATCAATTGAACTGCCGGCGCGGCATGCGGCCCGATGGCTCGCGCGGTTCGCGCGGCTCAGGCGTCTTGCGCGTCTCCGCGAAAAATCCGCGCTCCTCGCTGCGGTTCATGCGCTTGTGCGCCCAGAGTCCTTCGAGAATGAACTCCGCCGCGCTGGACTGGATGGCCGCATCGTCCTTCGAACGGACTCCCAGAGTTTCGAGGTGCTCGAAAAGCCCTTGGATTTTCTTGAGCTGCGCCAACAGTTCGCCGCTCGCAGCATTCGCCGGAACTTTCAGTTCGCCGCCGATTTCAAACCACTGCACGACCGGCTGAAAATTCACGTCCTTGAAATATTTGGTGAAGGTTTTGCCGACCGCTGCGCGAATTAGCTCGCGCGCGATGTTTTCCGCGCCGCGCATCTCGCCTTCGTACTCGAGCTCGAATTTCCCGGTCATCGAAGGAATCGCGGCGTACACATCGGCCACGCGCGCGACGACCGCAGAATCGTGGCTGCGCACGGCGCGCTGTTCCGCGCTGCTGAGCACGTTTTCAAGCGTGCTGATCGGCAGGCGCTGGCTGACGCCCGAGCGCCTGTCCACGCGCTTATCGTCGCGCGCTTGAAACGCGACTTCCTCGACGATTTCGCGAATATAATCGGGAACCTGCACGCGACGCTTGCCTTCGCGGTTCGTCCACGATTCCTGCGCGGTGATGGCCATGCCTTCCGCAACCGTCGCCGGATAGTGCGTGCGAATTTCGGAGCCGATGCGGTCTTTCAGCGGCGTGATGATTTTGCCGCGCGCGGTGTAATCCTCAGGATTCGCGGTGAAGACGAGCAACACGTCCAGCGCCATCCGCATCGGATAGCCCTTAATCTGGATGTCGCCTTCCTGCATGATGTTGAACAGGCCGACCTGAATTTTGCCGGCGAGATCGGGCAGCTCGTTGATTGCAAAAATCCCGCGATTCGCGCGCGGCAGCAGGCCGTAGTGAATCGTCAGCTCGTCGGAAAGATTTTTCCCAGCGCGCGCGGCCTTGATTGGATCCACGTCGCCGATCATGTCCGCGATGGTCACGTCGGGAGTGGCGAGTTTTTCCACGTACCGCTGCTCGCGGCCGAGCCAGGCAATCGGCGTGGCGTCGCCTTCTGCGGCGATTCGCTCGCGGCAAGCGCGGCAAATCGGGCGATAGGGATTGTCGTTGATTTCGCAGCCGGCCACGACGGGAATGTGAGCGTCGAGAAGTGTCACCAGGCCGCGCAGGATTCGCGATTTCGCCTGCCCGCGCAAGCCGAGCAAAATGAAATGATGTCGCGAAAGCACGGCATTGATGATCTGCGGAATCACGGTGTCGTCGTAGCCATGGACGCCGGGGAAGATCGGTTCGTCCTTTTCGAGTTTGTGCAGAAGATTCTCGCGAAGCTCCTGGCGGACCGTTCGCGACGCCATTTTCTCCTCCGACCAGGGACTGCGGCGAAGCTCACCCAAATTCTTCGGCTGTGGACTCATTCGGTCACCAATCCCTCGGGAGGGCGCAAAGCCCGACCATATTCGAAGCGACATCGCCATTATAGTGGAACGCGACGCGCACGCATAATTTGGATTGGAGGACAGGCGGGAGAGTTGCCCGGCGACGCCATTTCGGAATCAGTTCAGAGTGAAGCCACTACCGCCGGCGCGCTCACGTGCGCGATGTTCGGCGATCAGCGAGGGTAGCAATTTTTCCATCCAGCGAAGGACGAAATCGCGCCGGTGGTCCTGGGAGCGTATTTCGAGGAGCGTTTGCCTTTTTGCGAGTTCCATCGGCAATAGTGCAGCCATCCGGTACGCCAGAGTTTCAGGCTCAGCTGTCGCCGAGTCCATCCACGGCCTGGCGAAAAGAAGCGCGTGGCATTTCTCGAAGGTCTGGACGAGCCTTGCGTGCTGTTCGAGATCGTGGCCGAAGGTAAGGTCCGCCACGTATTCGACCGCTGCTTCGTAGTAATCCTTTTCGGCGAGCAATTCCGTGAGGTGAAATACCACCCGCCCTCTGGTCAGGATGTCCATTCGCCCGTCGGGGTAGTCCCTGATCTTCCGGATGATTTCAGCCGTGCAGCCGACGCCCGCGACGGCCTGGTTGGCCGCCAAGATCATGCCGAACTCGAGCTTTTCGTCCAGGCAGCGCGCGATCATCAATTTGTAGCGCGGTTCGAAAATATGGAGAGGGAGTTCGGCGCCCGGCATCAGCACCACATCCAGCGGGAAAAGGGGAATGCGTTTTGGTCTTTGCATTTATTGCGGTCTCGCCGCGACTTGGGGCTACCGCAGCAGCGTCAAGGCTGCCTGCATTTCGTCCCGCGCGTGCATGTCTCCAGCTTTTTGTGCGACGACGATCCCGTCGGAAAGCAGTTTCCGCGCCTCATCGAGCCGCCCGAGACGCGAAAGGAGTTGGCCGAACTGGAAGTATCCCGCGGAATAATCGGGATTTGATTCGAGGAGTTTGTGAAAGTGGCCAGCGGCGGCGGAATCATCCCCAAGTTTCACGCACTCAAGCGCAAGCCCATATCGTGCAAAGGCATCGCTTGGCTTTTGGGCGACGAATTGTTCGAGGAGTTCGCGTCGTGATTTCTGTGTGTTAGCCATCGGGGAAGCTAAAGCATTATAGCGGCGCTTGGGGCGAGCGCAAGCGCGTAGTCTGTTTTGCCTGCGAATATTAGCGGATGAGTTCAGGCCAACTTGCCACGCCATCGCGCAAATAGGCGCGGGCGGACTCGGCGGCCTGCGAGCCTCCGTCAACGCACTTGCCGATAGAGGGGCCTTCGAGGTAATTGCCCACGAAATAGAGGCCCGGTATCGCCCGCTCGCCTTCGCGAACAGCCTCCACGGCGTAGCCGTGGCCGAGATTATATTGCGGCAGTGCCTTGGGATGTTTCCAGACCCGGGAAACGATCGGCTGGCCGGTGATGGAAAGTATCCGCGCGGCTTCATCCTGCACGATGGCGAGGATTTCTTCGTCCCGCTTCTCTAAAATCTCGGGGTCAGTCGCGCCGCCGATCATACCGGTCAGCGTGGTCTGGGCCTCGGCGCCTCGATCGGGAAACAGCGACGAATTCCAGACGATGCCAAGCGTGCGATACTTCTCGCTCCGCGGAATCAGCACCCCGAATCCATTCATCACGAATCCTACTTGCTGAGCGTGGTATGCCGCTCCAACCACGGCCATTCCTGCGTACGCAATTCCCGACAGCGAACGCGCGAGCGGCGCCGATAATGTGGAGACCAGATGCGACGCCGTGTAAGCCGGAGTCGCGATCACCACGGCCCGCGCCTCGATCGTCTCCGCCCGGCCGTTTTGCGTGAAGCCAATCTGGTATCGCGCCGACCCGCCGCGGCCCTCGCGGTGACCGCGTTCACGCGCGCGCCGAGGCGAACCCTCTCGCCAAGCTTCGCCGCCATGGTCCGAGTCAGCATGGCCATGCCGTGATTGAACGAACAGAGTGGTGGATGGCTTTGCCCGGCCCCTTTTGGAGGACGCGCTTTCATCGCGCCACGCAGGACGCTGCCGTACGTCCGCTCCCATTCCTCGAGCGATGGGAACGCGGCGCGCAGGCTCAACTTTTCCGGGTCGCCCGCGTACACGCCAGAAACGAACGGCGCGACGAGGTATTCCAAAATCTCATGCCCAAATTTGCGCCGCACAAATTGCGCGACGGATTCTTCTTCCGTAGGCGGCTTGGTGCTCCGCAATGCTTCTGAAGCAATTTTCCAGCGCGCTCCCACGCCTAGCAGGGAACTCCTCAGCACGGCTTGCGGCGACATTGGAAGCTGCTGAAGTTGCCCGTGGCGAACGACGTATCGGGGCGCGCTGCGGGTCTGCCTGGCAGAGATCCGATTCGAGGCCCAGCTCCCGGACGAGATCGAGCGCGGAATCTGTGCCCTGAAAACTTTGCGGCCCTGTTTCGAACAAGAACCCTTCCTGCTCGACAGTGTCAATCAGGCCGCCAGTTCGCTCGTCCGCTTCCAGCAGTGTCACCGGCACGCCAAGCTGCCAAAGCCGGTACGCGCATGCCAGACCGGAAATTCCTCCGCCGATTACGACAACCTGTGGGCTCATGGGATTATCGGGGCGCTCACAGAGTCTTCGAAAACAGAGGCTTCTGGTCCATCTTCTGTTCCTCGATGTAGCGGTCGAAAACCATGGCGACGTTGCGGATGAAAATGCGTCCGAGCGGCGTAACTCGGATTTCGTCGCGATCGAGAGTCGACAAGCCGTCAGCAGAGGGTTCCGCGAGCCGAGCAAGCTCCGCAGCGAAGTATTCGTCGAATGAAATGGAAAATTCGCGCTCGACCTCGCGCTTGGGGATGACCGTGTGGCAGAGCAGGCGGCCGATCACGGCGCGGCGGAGGCGGTCGTCGGCCGAAAGGCGATAGCCGCGCATGGTGGCGATGCCGCGCTCGGCGACGGCGTCTTGATATGCAGGAACCTCGCGGCGATTCTGCGCGTAAGCGTCGCCCACGGAGCTGATCGCGCTCACGCCCATGCCGTAGAGATCGGCGCCGGCTTTGGTCGTATAGCCCTGAAAATTGCGGTGCAGCGTGCGGTCCTGCTGAGCACGTGGCGAGCTCGTCCCCGGGCAGCGCGAAATGGTCCATGCCGATGTAGAGATAGCCCGCGTCCAGAAATCCTTCGAGGCCGGCGCGAAAAATCCGGAATTTCTCGCGGCCTTCCGGCAGGTGCGTGGCGAATGCGCCCTGCTGCTTCTTCAGCCAGGGCACGTGCGCGTAGCTGAACATCGCCACGCGATCGGGCGCGAGCGTCAGCACCTGATCAATCGTGGCTTGAAACTTTGCAGCGGTTTGGTAGGGCAATCCGTAGATCAAGTCCACGTTGAGGCTTTCGAAGCCCAGTTCGCGCGATGCGGCAATCAGATCGCGCGTCATTTCGTAGGGCTGGACGCGATGAATCGTCTCCTGCACCTTGCGGCTCGAAATCCTGAATGCCCATGCTCAGGCGATTGAACCCGAGCCGTCGCAGCGTTTCGAGATGCGCGCGGCTGGTCACGCGCGGATCCACTTCGATTCCGATTTCGGCGTCCGGCGCGAATGCAAACCGTTCGTGCGCGTATCCGAAAAGATCTTCCATTTGCGCGGGCGCTCAGATAGGTTGGCGTGCCGCCGCCCCAATGGAATTGGATCACCGGCCGCTTTTTCGAGACCATTCCGGCAACGTGTTCGATTTCGTGTTTCAGCGCGGCGAGATACGGAACCGCGACAGATCTTATCCTTTTGGATCGAGACGTTGCACGCGCAAAAAAGGCATAGGCTCTCGCAGAAGGGGAGGTGCATGTAAAGTGATAGCGGCGTCGCCAGTGTCTCGGCCCGCGTATACGATTTCTCGAGGTCGTCCGGGCCAAAGTCGTCTTTCCAGACAGGCGCGGTCGGGTAGCTGGTATAGCGCGGGCCTGGCCGATTGTATTTCTCGAGCAAGTCCTCGGAGAACGCCCCGATTTCGATCGTATCGTTCCGCTTTGTCCTTACGTCGCTCATGGACGAGTCGCCACCAACGCTGCTTTTCCCGCCTGCACAAATGCTCGCGCGTTCTCGACTGGGGTAGTGGGCAAAATTCCGTGCCCCAGATTGAGTATATGCCCGGCGCCGCCCGTCTTTTCGATCGCTGCTTGCGCCGCGCGTCGAATCTCGTCCACTGAGCCGAGCAGAATGGACGGGTCCACGTTTCCTTGGAGCGCCACACGTGTGCCGAGTTTCTTTCGCGCCACCGCGAGATCGGTGTTCCAGTCCACGCTCAACACGTCCGCTCCCGATTTCGCCATGCTTTCCAGGTGGCGCGCCGATCCCTTCGCGAACAATATCTTCGGCGCGCTCTCCGCAGCCAACTCCTGCAAAACCATTTGCGTCGCAGGAAGTTCAAATGTGTCGTATTCCTCGGTCGAAAGCTCTCCGGCCCAGGTATCGAAGAGCTGCACAACTGAAGCGCCCGCGGCGATTTGAGATTTCAAGTATCCTGCGGTCGCGTGCGCTATTCGTTTTAGCAGCTCGCGCACGACGATAGGTTCCTGACGCAGTATCTGCTTCGCCAGCGAAATATCACCGCGTGTGCGACCTTCGATCATATAGCAGGCTAGTGTCCACGGCGCCGCTGCGAATCCGATGACCGGCACAGTCGGACCGGCAGCCTTGCAGATCGCGCGTATGGCGTCGCCGACGAACTTCGTCTCGCGCTCGGGATCGAATTCGCGAAGGCGCGCGACGGCACCTGCATCGCGCACGGGATTCGACAGCACCGGACCGGAATCGGGAACGTCGAGCGGCAGCCCCATGGCTTCGGCGACGATCAAAATATCCGAAAATACGATGATCGCGTCCACTCCCAGCACACGATGAGGCTGGATGGACACCTCTGCCGCAATATCCGGCGTCTTACATATCTCAAGGAATGTGTGGCGCGCCCGGACTGCCTGATACTCCGGCAGATAGCGCCCCGCCTGGCGCATAATCCAGACTGGCACGCGCTCGGTGGGCTGGAACCGGCACGCGCGAAGGAAGAGTTCTTTCGTGTTTTCGGCGTTCTGCATCATCTGCATGAGCGATTCTTCATCATCATAGCAGAAGGCTCTTGTACCCCGCATTGTCCCTTGGGACAGTAGCCTGCGCGTCGTTTGGCGGTATAATCCTTCGACTGGTCCGGGCGCATTTCATGCCAAATCACATGGGCTACCTGAGCCTTGCACTCTACGCCGCTAGCTTTCTCTGCTACGCGCGGCTGCTCTATGCCCCGAACGTCTGGCTGGGACGGCTGGCCACTCTGCTTCTGGCCGGGGGGATAACACTTCATTATTTCGCGCTGCTCGACCGGTCGATGGGGACTCATGCCGTGCCCTATGACGACCTCTACGGCTCCATGTCTCTCTTCGCATGGCTCCTGGGTATCACCTATCTTGGCCTTGAGCTTTTTCATCGGCGACGCGCGGTTGGGGCATTCGTGACCCTTCTTCTGGTGGTATGGATGGCGGTTTTGGACTGGGTCGCGCCCCACCAAATGCCCGCCCCGCCGCCGGCGCGCGGTCCGCTCTTTGCATTTCACGTAACGTTGAATACGTGGGCCTACGCGGCGTTTGCTCTCTCTTTTGTTCTCAGCGCTGTGTACCTGGTGCAGGATCGAGTGCTGCGCTCGCACCGTCCCGGCGCGGCGTTCTGGCGTTTTCCGTCGCTCGACGTGCTCGATCGAATGTCTCGCAGTAGCGTTTTCATCGGGCTTGCGGCACTGGCGTTTGGCGTCGCAAGCGGGCTGGTTTGGGAGCATCGCCTGACGGGCATGTACGCGTGGGGCGATCCGAAAGTAGTCGTTACGCTTTTGATCGTCGGCGTTTACATCGCGTACCTGCTGCTTTCGCGGACGTCGGGATGGCGTGGCTCGCGCGCTGCGCTTGTCTGCACGCTGAATTTCGCGATCGTGTTATTCAGCTACACGCTGGTTAATTTGTATCTCACGAGGTTTCACCGCTTTTTCTGATGGCCAGCGCGTCCAATTCGAAAAACCACGCCGCCGGACGTCCTCCGGGCGGAATACGCGTCGCACTGATTGGCTGCAACCATCGCACGGCGCCCGTCGAACTAAGGGAGCGCGTCGCGTTCACGGCCGAGCAGGCGCTGGACGCTGCCGGAGAACTCCGCCGCCGGGGAATTCTCGACGAAGCCGTCGTCCTCTCGACCTGCAATCGCAGCGAACTTTACGGCGTGCCTGCGGCCGCTGGCTCTGCAGTCACCGACGAGATGGAAGAATTCCTCACATCTTTCCATCGGATCTCGCGCACCGAGCTGGATGGCCGTCTCTATCGCTGGGAGGGAACCGACGCCGTTCGCCATCTCTATCGCGTTGCAGCGGGTCTCGATTCGATGTTGCTCGGCGAAGCCGAAATTCTGGGCCAGCTTCGGACAGCCTACGGGCAGGCGCTGGACCACGGTTCGACAGGTCCTGTGCTCAACCGCGCCTTTCAGGGCGCGCTGGAAGTTGGGAAACGCGTTCGGGCGGAAACCGAAGTCGGCGCGCGACCGATGTCCGTCTCGCTAGCGGGCATCAAGCTGGCCGAGCGCGTGTTCGGAAACCTCAAGGGGCGCGCCGCGCTGATTCTTGGCGCGGGAGCGGTGGCGGAGCAGGTTGTAGAACATCTCCGCAATCGCGATATCGGCAGCTTGCGCGTCGTCAATCGCTCGCATGATCGCGCGGCCGATCTCGCACAGCGGATGGGTGGCGAAGCGATCGCCTGGGACTCGCTCGAAAAAGTTTTGGCCGCGCCAGATATTATCGTCACATCTGTCGGCAATGCTGGGCATGTGCTGACGCGAGACATGCTCGAACGCGCGCTCGCCGCTCGGAGCGGACGGCCGGTCTTCGTGGTGGATCTCGGAGTGCCGCGCAACGTGGCAGCGGAATCTTCCGGCCTTTACAATCTCTATCTCTATAATATTGACGATCTCGGCGAAATCGTAGAGCAGAATAAGCGCGCCCGCGAAGCCGAAATTCCACGCGCCGAAGCGCTGATTACCGAGCATGTCGCGAAATTTGAAGCTTGGCGCACGGCGCTGGAAGCTGGCTCGATCGTCGAAGATCTCCGTGGCCGATTCCGCAAACACCGCGAGGCGCTATTGCGCGAACGCCTGGGCCAAATGAAAGATCTATCTCCGGAAGAGCGCCAGCGGCTTTCAAGCATCACGGAAGAGCTGATCGAGCGCGTCCTTGACGAGCCTGCGGAACGCCTTCGCAACGCACGCGAAATGCGCGGCCGTCTCGGCGCCATAGAAGCTCTCCGCCATCTTTTCGGCATTGACCGCGACCCGAACAAAGGCGAGGGTGGGGAGTGACACGTCTGCGGATCGGAACGCGCGGCAGCACACTCGCGCTCTGGCAGGCAAACCACATCGCGGATCGCCTCGCCAAACTTCACGGCATCGAAACTGAAATTGTGCGCATTCGCACGTCCGGCGATCGCATGCAATCCGCCTCCGTCGCGCAAGTCAACGAACAGATCGGGGCCGAATCGGCGGAAAGGCATCTTCATCAAGGAACTAGAAGATGCGCTACTGGCGAACTCTGTGGACCTCGCAGTACACAGCATGAAAGACGTGCCGACGGAAATTCCCGCCGGCCTCGCGCTTCCAGCGATCACGCGGCGCGAAGACCCGCGCGATTGCCTGATTTCCCGTAGCGGCCGCAGCCTGAAGGGTCTTGCGCCGGGCGCGCGCGTCGGGACGAGCAGCCTGCGACGCCAGGCGCAACTTCGACTGAATCGCCCGGATATTGAGGCTCTCGATTTGCGCGGCAATGTGGACACGCGACTGAAGAAACTCGACGCCGGCGAATTCGACGCCATTGTTTTGGCTGTCGCGGGAGTGAATCGGCTCGGTGCGACTGCGCGAGTCACGCAAGTAATGAACGCGGACGTCATGCTGCCTGCGGTGGGCCAGGGCGCACTTGGAATCGAAACCCGCGCGAGCGACGCCGCAACTTCGGCGTTTGTTGCCGCGCTTGACGATGCCGACTCCCGCGCTTGCGTCACTGCCGAACGTGCTTTGCTCCATGAGCTGCAGGGCGGCTGCCAGGTTCCGCTCGGCGCGTGGGCTCGTCTTGTGAGCGGCGAGCTGCACATCGAAGCGGGCGTATTTTCGGCGGACGGTACGGAATTTGTGCGGCGGGAACTCAGCGGTCCCATGTCTGATCCTGCCGGAGCAGGGAAGCGACTGGGGCAAATCCTGATCGAAGCGGGCGCTGACCGAATTCTGCGCCTTGCTGGCAGAACCGTGGGCCGAGCATGATTGATGCGCACGAAAAACCGTTGGCCGGCAAGCGAATCGTGGTTACGCGCGCGCCCGATCAGGCGGGAGAACTAGTCCGCACGCTTGAGCACATGGGCGCCGAAATCGTTGCGCTTCCCGCCGTCGCGTTCGAGTCGCCCGTGGATTCGAAGCCGCTCGACCGCGCGCTGGGGGAACTGCGATCTTTCGATTGGGTTATTTTCACCAGTCAGAATGCGGTACGATTTGTGGCGCTTCGTCTTGAGCAGCTCGGCATCCCTCCGACGATTCGGCGGGTTGCGGTCGTCGGTCCAGCAACCGAGGAAGCTGCCAGGCTACAAGGATTTCACGTGGATTACGTGGCGACAAATCACACGGCGCATGCACTGGCGAGAGAATTGCGCGAATCTCTCGCGGGCGGCAAAGTGCTAGTGCCACGTAGCGATCGCGCTGGCGACCACATCGCCGTAGCGCTGCGTGAAGGGGGCGCACAGGTTACCGACGTTGTTGCGTATCGAACAGTTGCTCCAGAAGCGCCTGATCAAGCCGTCTTGGACCGCATTCGCGCCGCTGAAATTGACGTCACCATTTTCGCGAGCCCGTCCGCGTTTCATAATTTGGATAGCTTTCTTGGCGCGGGCGAACTCGTTAAGCTTGCCGAACATGTCCAGTTCGCTGCCATTGGGCCGACCACGGCAAAAGCGATGCGCGAAGCGGGAGTGCGCGTGCACATCGAAGCCGAAGAAGCCTCCGCCGCCGGACTGGCGGACGCCATCGCGAAGTATTATCACGAGCGGCCGGCCGCTCCGAGGCACTTGTGACCTTCCCGATCCACCGTCCCCGCCGCTTGCGCCGCACCGAAGCGCTCCGCGGCCTTGTCCGCGAGACGCGGCTTTCCGCCAGCGGGCTCGTCTATCCGATGTTCGCGTGTCCGGGGACCAAAGTTCGCACTGAAGTCAGTTCCATGCCCGGCATGTTTCAGCAATCGCCCGATCAAATCGTCGAAGAGTGCCGCGAAGTCGCCGGGCCTCGGCATTCCCGCCGTGATTCTTTTCGGCCTGCCCGAGAAAAAGGACGAAACCGGCACGGAAGCCGCCTCTGCAACCGGCGCTGTGCAGCTTTCCATCGAAGCGATTCGCAAAGCCAAGCTCGATCTGCTCGTCATCACCGATGTTTGCCTGTGCGAATACACCAGCCATGGCCACTGCGGCGTGATCAAGGACGGCAAAATCCTCAACGATCCGAGCATCGCGCTTCTGGCCGAAGCCGCCCTCTCGCACGCGCGCGCGGGCGCGGACATCGTCGCGCCCTCCGACATGATGGACGGCCGCGTGGCCGCCATCCGGCGCAAGCTCGACGAGAACAAGTTTTCAGACGTCGCGATCCTGGCCTACGCGGCGAAATATTGCTCCGCGTTCTACGGCCCTTTCCGCGAGGCCGCGCAGTCCACTCCCCAATTTGGAGACCGCCGCAGCTACCAGATGGATCCCGCCAATGCCCGCGAAGCGCTGCGGGAAGTCGCGCTCGACATCGAAGAAGGCGCGGACATCATCATGGTCAAGCCCGCGCTGCCGTATCTGGACGTGATCGCGCGCGTCCGCGAGCGCTTCGATGTGCCCGTCGCCGCCTACAACGTGAGCGCCGAATACTCGATGGTCAAAGCCGCCGCGCGCAACGGCTGGATTGACGAGCAGCGTATCGTCCTCGAGATCATGACCAGCATCCAGCGCGCCGGTGCCTCCATCATCCTCACCTATCACGCGAAAGACGTAGCCCGCTGGCTGAAATCCTGTTAGCACTCGCTCGCGTAGCCCACGTTTTGCCTTTGGTGTTTCCCGTAGGGGCACAGTCCGCCGCATGCTGATGCCCGGTGCAGATTCTTGGCTACGCGTCACCCATTCATCTGCAATTGGGCCCATCTTTTTCGCAATAGGATTTTGTTGCCCACAGTGGCGGCGGTTCAGGCGGTGTTTTGCATCAGCGTTTATCTGTGTTCATCTGTGGTTCCAACGCCTTCCTCGTAATATGATTCCAGCGTGAGCAATTCCTCCGATCTCTTCGCGCGCGCACAGAAAATTCTGGTGGGCGGCGTGAATAGTCCCGTTCGCGCATTCCGCGCCGTCGGCGGCACGCCCTTGATCATTGACCGCGCACTGGGATCGCGCCTGTGGGACGCCGATGGCCGCGAGTACGTTGACTACGTCTGCTCCTGGGGCGCGCTGATTCTCGGTCACGCGCACCCTGACGTTGTCGCCGCCATCGCCGATCAGGCAACTCGCGGCACGAGCTACGGGATGACGTCGCCGCTTGAAATCGAACTCGGCGAGCGCATCGCTCGCGCGATCCCGTCCGTCGAGCGCATCCGCTTCGTCAGCTCCGGCACCGAGGCGACGATGTCCGCCGTCCGCGCCGCCCGCGCCTTCACCCGGCGGGACCTGATTCTCAAATTCGAGGGCGGCTACCACGGCCACGCCGATAGTTTTCTCGTCGAAGCTGGTTCCGGCCTCGCTACGCTCGGCATTTCGTCCAGCCCCGGCGTACCCGACGCGCTCGCCCGCCTCACGCTCAACGCTCCGTACAACGACGTCGCAGCGGTCGAGCGCATCTTCGCGGAGCAAGCGGGCAAAATCGCCGCGATAATCGTTGAACCGGTGGCCGCTAACATGGGCGTCGTGCCTCCCGCGCCGGATTTTCTCGCAGCGCTTCGCCGAATCTCAGCGCGTGATGGCGCTCTTTTGATTTTCGACGAAGTCATCACCGGCTTTCGTCTCACCTATGGCGGAGCGCAAGGTGTTTTTGGTATCCACCCAGACATCACTGTGCTTGGCAAGATTATCGGCGGGGGACTGCCGGTCGCGGCCTACGGGGGACGCCGAGAAATCATGGACACGATCGCGCCCCTTGGCCCGGTCTATCAGGCTGGTACGCTTTCGGGGAATCCGCTAGCGATGCGCGCCGGGCTTGCCACATTGCCATTGCTCGAGACGCGCGGTTTTTATCGCGCGCTTGACGCGAAGGCGGCTCGTCTCGCGGAAGGCATTCGCGAGGCGTTCGTCGAATCGGGCATGCACGGCCAAGTTAACGTTTGCGGCTCGCTAATCACCGTCTTCTTTACTGAAGACCCAGTAAGCCACTATGGCGACGCCAAGAAATCGGACACCTCCCGATTCGCGGCCTTCTTTCGCGAGATGCTTGCCCGCGGCATCCTGCTTCCGCCCTCGCAGTTCGAGGCGCTTTTCGTCTCCGCGGCGCATACCGACCAGGATATTGACCGAACTATTGCCGCCGTCCGCGAGGGGCTTCGCACTATTGCCTTGCAGAAATAGGCTACTTCGGCCGCTGCGTGATGCCACCTTAAGGCGTTCCGGAACGGTACCCCCCTCCAAGTGACTATGAATACAAATAACTGATTATAAGCAGTTTACATGATGATTTCACCCCGTTTCGCCACGGCTTCGAGTTTCGGGGCAAAAAGTGGAAAACCGCTTCCACACGTATAGTACTTGGTCGGCCAGTTTCCCTCTTGCCCCGGTTTGGGACCTCTTCCCCAAATGGAAATAAGGTACTTACGCGAATGCCTCAGTTGGTACTGGCCGTGCATTTCTCCTCCACGAACGGCAAAAGGAGACGGCCCCTTCCATGGTTTTTGCCATCGCAGCGTTAATGTTCCAATTCGCCCCGGCCATCCACGCGCTACCTGATGTGGACCTTGGATCCACGGCCACCGTATTCAAATCCGCGCCAGCTCCCAAGGACGCGGTGCCAGATCCGCCAAAGCCGGCAGTCCTTACACCGGCAAAGACGGATTCAGCCGGCGCGGCTTCCGGGACCCTTACCGTGGCTTCTCTCGAAACTTCGAGCGAGAATTCACGGGCACTCGCGGCGATTCGGCTGCCGGATCCGATACCGGCGAAGCCTGTTCGCGTGATTTCCGCTGAAGGCTATCCCAAGCGCAACTGGATACTTCTCTCGATCGCGGAGCACAGCGCGGCAGCATTTGACGCCTATTCGACTCGCGCAGCTGTTGCAACTGGAGCGACCGAGGCGGATCCTTTCATGCGTCCCTTCGCGCACTCTCCCGCGATCTATGCCGCCATCCAAATCGGTCCGACTATTCTGGATTACGCCGCGCGTCGTATGCAGCATAGCGAAAACAATTTCATTCGCCGTAGCTGGTGGATTCCGCAGTCGGCGAGCACCGGGATGTCTCTATTCTCGGGCTTCCACAATATGGGCGTGGCCAACCGGCACTGAACATCGCGTCTCGGGCAGTAGATTTTCTCCCTGGCGGGAGTACAGCTGTCGGACACCCGGGCTTCTCCTCCCGGGTGTCTTTTTGTTTGGCCTCTTTATTTTGCAGAAATCCAAAATACCTCTTTCCTTCTCGGCATAACCACGTATTATGTGCGCCTTAGTTCCGCGGATTTTGCTTCGTGGGACGCCTGGTCCTGGAAGCCGGTGTAGCAGGGCGCTCTTCAAAACACAAAGTGGAAGCGGAGTATCTGGGGCCGTGGACGATTTACCTAAAGCAGCTTCCAAAGTAGTTTCTGGATATTTCTTCAGCTTTGATCCGCGCTGGAAGCACGTGCTGGCGCTGGTATTCGCCGTCGCGCTGTGGTCTGTTGTCGCAAGCGCGCAAACGACGGGCGCGATTCGCGGCGAAGTGCGCGATCCCTCTGGCGCCCTGGTCCCCAATGTAAGTTTGACGGCCACGCTCGCGGGCACCAACATAGTGCGATCCGCGACTTCCGCAGCGGACGGCAGCTATGAAATTCCCGCGCTCGCCGTTGGCACATATGAAATTGCCGTTCGCGCCGCCGGATTCAAGAATTACGCGGCGCGCGATGTCATGGTCACCATCGGGCACGTTGCCGTGGTGGATGTCACCCTCGAGCTCGGTGGCGCGTCGGATACGGTCACAGTGCAAGCCAACGCGACGCAGGTAGAAACCACCAGCACGCAGATTGGCGCCGTGATGTCGGAAACTTCGGTGCGCGAGCTTCCGCTCAGCACGCGCGACACGTATCAGTTGCTTCAGTTGCAGCCTGGCGTGCAGTCGCAAGTTGGTGCGGATCTTTTCTACGGCAGTGACAACGCGGGCGTCGTTTCGGTCAACGGGGGCCGGGGCCGCTCGAACAATTACACAGTCAACGGTGGCGACGGAAACGACATCTTCGCGAATGGCCCTGCAATCCAGCCATCGCCGGACGCGATTCAGGAATTCCGCGTTATCACGAATACCTTCGACGCCGAATACGGCCGCAACTCAGGCTCGGTAGTCAACGTCGTCACCAAGTCCGGCACCAACGATCTGCACGGCGACTTTTACGAATTCTTCCGCAACAACGTCCTGAATACGCGTGGCTATTTCGATCCTTTCGTCCTCGACTACAAGCAGAATCAATTTGGCGCGACACTGGGCGGCCCGATCAAAAAAGACCGCACGTATATCTTCGGCTCCTACGAAGGGAACCGCTTGCGGAAGGGAATTGACGACGGCTCAGTTACGTTTCCAACGCCGGATGAGGCGGCCGGAAATTTCCTGAACACAGGCCCCACTTTCCTGGGCACTCTAGTGGATCCAGCCTTCGCCACGTTACTCGCGAATCGCAGGAGCGATCCGAATAATCCCACCACCACCTGTCAGCAGGCCGTGACTGGCATCGGTGGCGGCGCGATCACTGCCGGCACTCTATTCTCAAGTATATTTCCGCAAAACCAGATTCCAACTGCGTGCTTTGACCCAACAGCAGTGGCGCTGTACGACCAGTGGGTGGCTCCGTTCGCGAATGCCTGCGCGGACCCGCAGCAATGCTCGTCCATCGGTGGCCAGAGCGAAACGACCGATCAATTCACGATTCGCCTCGATCACAAGATCAACAACACGCAGCAGTTTACCGCCTACTATTATTTCGAAGACGACGACCGCACGGATCCTTTTTCCAACTTTCAGGGCGCCGGCGCCAACGTGCCCGGTTTTGGCGCGCTCTTCAGGACGCGCACCCAGCAATGGAATTTGGGCCATACCTGGACTCTGGGCGCCACCGCTGTGAATGAGTTTCGCTTCAATTATTTCCGCGAGGGGCAGGGAGACCTGAACCACCCGCTCAATATTTTGCCTAGCGTTCACGACTCCTGTGGCCCGTTTCTGGACCCGTCTTTGTGTTTCACGGACCCGAGTAATCCGTCGGCGGGCATCACTTCGGATATTCCCGGTCGCCAGGGCGTTCCAAGCGTTCTGGTTGCGGGAGGATTTTCGATCGGTAACAACAACGAGGGTGAGCTTCCGCAAACCGGCAATACATTCCAGTGGACGGACAATTACACGAGGGCGTTTGCGAAGCACACCATGAAGATCGGCGTGGACGTCCGCCGCCAGCGCTTCGATCAGTTCCTCTACTTCAATATCAACGGCTTTCAGACTTTTCTCAGCGACTCAGATCTTTGCGTTCCCGCCGAAATACAGGCTTGCGATGCGCCTACTACCAATGACGTCGGCTTCACCAGCGCGTACCCTGACTATTTCCTGGGCACGTCGAGTAGCTACACGCAGGGTGCGGCGCAGGGGCAGCATGACCGAAACACCGCTTTGTATCTCTTCGCGCAGGACAGTTGGAAGATTCGAACGAATCTGACTCTGAACTACGGTCTGCGCTGGGAGCTGAACACGCCGTACTACGATACCGGCAATCGCCTGCAGACGTTCCGCCCCGGCGAGGCTACCAGCCAGTATCCGTGCTGGATGTCTCAGGAAAGTTCCGACGCGACCGGATTGCCGGCAGGGGACTGCGGCCCAGGAAGCGCCGGAGCGTCAATCTTCCCGCTTGGCCTCGTATTTCCGGGAGACAAAGGCGTTCCACGCGGTTTGACGTCAACCTATTACAACGGATTCGCGCCGCGCATTGGCTTGGCCTGGAGTCCCGGCTGGACCACCGGCTGGCTCGCGAAGCTCACTGGCGGCCCGGGAAATTCGAGCGTCCGCGCGGGCTACGGAATTTTTTATAATCCGATCGAGCAGCTTGTGATGGAGCAATTCAGCGCGGAGCCGCCCTTCGGCGGCAGCACCTCGCTCTCGAACACACTCTTCAATCTGCCGTTCGAGGCTCAGTCGGGAGGCGCGCCGTTTCCGAATCCATTCGGAGGGATTATTCAGCAGACGCCGCAGACTCCGTGCGCGTCGGATACTCCGGGCGGCCCCAACGGCTGCGTTGACTGGTCGCAATTCCGGCCCATCCTGCTCGCTGGAGAGTTCCAGCCACACCTGCGTTCCCAATACGCCGAGCAGTACAACCTCACAATCGAGCGCCAGTTGACGAAGGACACGTTGCTGCGCGTCGCCTACGTGGGCACTCAGGCCCACCATCTACTCGCCATCCGCGATCTCGATCCCGGCAACGCGCAAACCTGCCTCGATCTCGAAGCCGTCTCCAGTTTCTATTCACCGCTTTTGCCCAACGGTTCGGCAAACCCCAATGCCAACCCCGATCTGAACTCCGCCTATTCTTGCGGGCCCTTCGATTCGGACTCGGCCTACAATTTGCCCGCGGGTTCGCTTCCGTCTGGATTCAACTTACACCTGCCCTACGGCTCCGTTCAGTCGGTAGCGGGAGGCCCCGCATCTCCAGCCATCACGCTGGTTGGATTGCGCCCGTTTTCGTCGCCGATCTGCCAGCCAACCACCGGAACCGGTTGCCCGCCAGACGGCGTCCCCGTATTCAGTAATATTTTCTCCGAAGGCACGATCGCCAATTCGAATTACAACGGATTGCAGATTTCAGTGGAGCGCAGCCTGTCGCACGGCCTGCTTTTCCAGGCGTCGTACACTTTCAGCAAGGCGATTGATCAAGGCGCATCATTTGAGAACGAGCTGAATCCGCTGAATTTGAACGCCACGCGCGGACTTTCGCTTCTCGACGCAAAGAACCGCTTCGTTTTCAGTCCGTACTGGGAGCTGCCAGTTCCAAAATATTCCGGACTCGCCGGTAAGCTGCTGGACGGGTGGGCCGCCTCCGCGATTATCACGTATCAGAGCGGATTTCCGATTCGCATCCAGACGCAGGACGATCTCGAACTCGAGAGCAGTTTCTTTTTTGAGGACGCCAACACTCCTCAGGTCACCGGCCGCGTTCAATTCCTGAATCCCAAAACAAACGGGCTTTCGTGGTTTGATTCGTCGAACATCAACGACCCCGCGCCCGGAACGTTTGGCAATATGCCGCACTCCCTTTGCTGCGGGCCAGCGCTCAGCAACACGGACATCGCTCTCGTAAAACACACGCCCATAGGTGAGCGCTGGTCCTCCGAGTTTCGCGCCGAGTTCTACAACGCGTGGAACCACACGCAGTTCGCGAATCCCGACGGTAACTTCAGCGATTCCACTTTCGGCCAGATCCTCAGAACGCGCGAGGATCCCCGCGTAATCCAGTTCGCCTTGAAGTTCCTTTTCTGATCGATCTCCCGGCGCAACCGACGAAAACTTGATGCAAGCTATAACCTGACCGTAACGTTGGAACGTGCGCCGTTCAGGTATGATCCTCTTCCTCAGCCCACTACCTCGGAGTTTTCGATTCAGACGGGTCCGACGGCAAGGAGATCCACCGATGGCGACAATCACGACGAAAGATGGCACGCAGATTTACTACAAAGACTGGGGAACAGGTCAGCCGATCGTTTTCTCTCACGGTTGGCCGCTCAGTGGCGACGACTGGGATGGTCAGATGCTGCACTTCGGGCAGCTTGGCTATCGCGTCATCGCGCACGATCGGCGCGGTCATGGCCGCTCCGACCAGACATCGGGCGGCAACGACATGGATACGTACGCCGACGATCTCGCGACGCTATTCGAAAAACTCGATCTGAAGGACGCCATCCTGGTGGGGCACTCGACAGGGGGTGGGGAAGTCGCGCGTTACCTCGGCCGCCACGGCACCAAGCGCGTCGCCAAGGCTGCGCTCATCAGCGCCATCACGCCGTTGATGTTGAAGACCGAAAAGAATCCTCTAGGCTCGCCCATCGAGGTCTTCGACGAGCTTCGTGCAGCGCTTGCAGCCAATCGGCCGCAGTTCTACAAAGACATCACCATGCCGTTCTACGGATACAATCGGCCGGGCGCGAAGATTTCCGAGGGCATTCGAGAGCACTGGTGGTTGCAGGGAATGGTAGGAAGCGCGAAAGCGCACTATGAATGCATCAAGGTCTTCTCAGAGACCGATACCACCGAGGATCTCAAGAAAATAGATATCCCTGTCCTGGTACTGCATAGCGATGACGATCAAATTGTGCCCATCGCTGCCGCGGGTCCAGCAGCCGCCAAGCTACTTAAACATGCAACGCTCAAGGTCTATTCAGGTCTTCCGCACGGAATGCCTGCGACTCACGCGGACCTGATCAACGCCGACTTGCTCTCCTTCTTCAAGGGAGCGGCAACCACAGCTTCCGCGTAATCGTCGAATGGCCCGGCCTTTCGCGACCGCCACAGAGATCGGGCGACTCCTCCATCAGAACTAAATGTCGGCGGTCAATTCAAGGAGAATCAAATGATCGGGAAAAAGTGGCTACGCGAAGTGTTGGTATTTACGCGTGTAACACGAGTCGCCGTCACACTCGCCGCGTTGATCCTGGCGCTCGTGATCGGGCAAGTTACTTCGACTGCGGAGCCTCAAGCGGATAAATCCCTCGCCGAACAAATCTTCGACGTGATGGTTCAATTGCCGGGAAATACGCCCGGAAACCGTCTCGTCCACGCGAAGGGTATCGTGTGCCAGGGAACCTTTACGCCCTCGAAGGGCGCCGCAAGCCTGTCGCGCGCGAAGCACTTTAGCGGCCCCGTAGTGCCGATAACCGTTCGATTCTCGGACGCGGATCCTAGCCCTACGGTTCCAGACGCCTCGCCGAACGCAGCACCTGCCGGAATGGCGATTCGATTCATGCCCAAGGGCGGCGACGAAACCGATATCGTCTCCTTCTCGCACAACGGCTTCGTCGTTGGCACAGCCGAGGAGTTTCTGGCGCTGCAGAAATCGGTCGTTGCGACCGATCCGTCAAAGCCACACCCGTGGCCCGTCGAGGTATTTCTTTCCACCCATCCCCGCGCCCTGAAATTCGTACAGGATTCGAAGCCGACGCCCGTCAGCTTCGCTACCGAAGCGTTCTACGGCAATAACGCATTCCTCTTTGTGAATAAAAAGGGAGCAAAGCTGGCGGGACGCTATCAGATTATCCCAGTTGCGGGCGCACAGCATCTTTCCGCGGCAGACGCCAAATCAGCCGCTCCTGATTTTCTTATCGATGAGTTGAGGGCCCACCTCGCGAAGATGCCTGCGAAGTTTACGTTACTTGTTCAACTGCCCAATCCGGGCGATCCGACGAACGATTCTTCAATTGTTTGGCCGGACGATCGCAAAACCGTCGAGCTGGGCACCATCACAATCACCTCGGTCGTTGCCGATAGCGACGCGGCCCAAAAGGTGCTCGCGTTTGATCCCACGAAGCTTACGGATGGCATCGAGCTCTCCGACGACAGGCTGCCTGTTATTCGCTCGCAGGTTTACCTTCTTTCCAGGGTTCATCGTCAGACCCAGTAGGGAATCTGCGGCGACACGCTTGTTGTTCAAGCGATGTCCGTGACGAACATGCAGACTGGTCTTGGCAGAACGGCCGAAAAAACCGCAGACGCGCTGGTAGACTTTGATGTGCACAGCCGAAACATCCTCGCTGCTCAGCCGAAAGGAAAGGGCCCACATGCCTATCTCTCCCGTGTTCAAGACCTACATGATTGTAATCGCGTGTCTCGTTTTCGCCGGCGCGATAGCGGCTCAATCCTTGCCTGAGATGCGAATGACGCCAACGGAAATAGCCGCCAGCGCAAGCTCGCTCGATAACAATCAGATCGGAAGTTCGGGCGTAGCGGGCGTTCACACGAAAGTGCTTTTCGGCGATCCGAAGAAGGAAGGTTATTACTCGATTCTGCTGTTCGTGCCCGCGCACACCACGATCCAGGCGCACGCTCACCGTGACAATCGCATGGCGACCGTCGTGTCCGGCGAATGGCACTTCGGCTATGGAGATCAATTCGATGCAAAATCGCTGAAAACTCTGCCGCAGGGAAGCGTGTACTCGGAACCGGCCGGTCACGATCACTTCGCTCGCACGGATGCCAGTCCTGTGATTGTCGAGATATCAGGATTTGGCCCGACCGACACCCATTATTTCGACGCCGCCAACGATCCAGGTCTGCAGACGACGAAGTAGCTAAACTCGATACCGAGAATTAAGGATGGGCATTCTCGTCGGCACTCTCGGAAGGGAACTACCCTCTCTCCGCTACGCTGGATTCCCTTTCTTTTTCGGCCACAGCATCGACGCTGTAATCATCAGGGCCATTATTCCCATGATGACGCCGAGAGACGCGCTCGTGGAAATGTGAATT
This sequence comes from uncultured Acidobacteriota bacterium, assembly GCA_963701865.1. Classification (GTDB taxonomy): domain Bacteria; phylum Acidobacteriota; class Terriglobia; order Acidiferrales; family UBA7541; genus Palsa-295. The sequence continues at coordinate 1,311,621 of CAVPBO010000001.1, read as the reverse complement.
CGCTCGCTCACTAACATCTTGACACCTGTGAACATGAGAATGGCGGCGAGACCGGGCCGCAGAAATCTGAATCGCGGCAAAAGGTCCGCCAATGCGAAATAGAGTGCGCGCAGGCCGAGAATGGCGAATACGTTCGACGAGAACGCTATAAATGTGTCGCGAGTAATCGCCAGTACCGCTGGCACCGAGTCAACGGCAAAAATGATGTCCGTAGCCTCCACGGCGACCAGTGCCAGGAGCAAGGGCGTTGCGTTCCACTTGCTACGGCGTCGAGCGAAGAATTGTGTCCCTTCGTATTCCGCTGTCACCGGCACGACGCGTCGAATCATCCGGACGAGCCAGTTTCTTTGCGGTTGAATCTTGTGCCCTCCAGGCCACAACATTCGAATCGCCGTCAGAATCAGGATCGCGCCGAACACAAAAAGAACGAAGTGGAAGCGGTTCAGCAAAGCCACGCCTCCAAACACAAAGATCGCCCTCATCGCCAGCGCCCCGACGATGCCGTAGTAGAGGACCTTGTGCTGCGCGGCGGCGGGAACGGCCATCCCTTGAAATATCAGAAGAAAGACGAAAATATTGTCGACGCTCAAAGATTTCTCGACGACGTAGCTGGTCAGAAACTCAAGACCCACCTGATGGCCCATGGAAACATAAACCCAAATATTGAAGGCGAGCGCCAAGCCAATCCATCCAGCGCTTTCCGCGAGCGCTTCCTTTAAGGAAATCCGGTGCGCTTTCCGGTGCAATATGCCTAGATCCAACGCGATTGCCGCGACAACGGCGACCCCGAATCCAACCCACATGTAAGGAGGCGTTCCCACGAACTTCCTTATTCTCCCTTCTTAATACGTTGAACCGAGCTAGGACGCATGAACGTTTAGAAGCGACCAATCGTCCCGAGCTTCGAAACCAATAGCGCAAAGCGCAGAAATCAAACTCAAAACAACTGCCGCAAGCCAAATCTCGTCGGGCGTCAGCTACCGCTGGAACTTCCTGTCCGGACAGCACCAGCCAAACCTGTATCGTCCTTAGTTTTATGAATGGGAGCGAACTTGGCCGCCACTGTGACCACGCATCCCCGGCCAGCGCCAGGAAGAACCTTGGGATTCGCGCTGGGGACTGTCTCGCCGCTTGAACTGTAAACCACAGCGTGACGATCTAACCCCTCCCGCACACTTCATACACATCCCACGCTCCTATCCATGATGATCCTGGAAGTCCTTCGAAACTGAAGATATAACACGCGATCAAAAGAATGTCCCGTGTCGGGGGATTACGTGCCCCGATCCCATTGACGCGCTCCGGCCCGGCGACATTTCCACGGCACCCACAAATACCGCCTGACAAGAGATAAATATACATATTGTCTGGTGCATGCCAATCGCCGAGCTTCACATGAAGAAAGCGATAAAGGGCAGTGCAAAGATTCAGGGCAAGCGCTGCCCGCGGTGCCACAGCAGTCAGACCCGCATGCGGGAAGCCACGGCGAGCGCGCGGCCTTTCCGACTGCCAAGGTCAACAAACGTCGAATCGCGCGGCAGGAATGACAGGGCTTCCATGATTCGGCTCTCCGGTCGCGTGTCAAAATCGGTCACCGTGCGACGGCGCAGGATGAGCCACGGAAGCTCCCTTGCTTTGATCGCCAGCGATTTCATATTCACGGCCGTTCTCCTCTGCTGTAATTTAGGGGACTTATATAGTTGAGTCCCTTTTCAGGGTTCGCGCTATTTTGGTGCAGGCCGAATCAAGATGGCGCATAAGTTTGGCGGCTTGATCGTTGCTAATCCCGAGAGAGTCCCGTAAATCGTTCGCTCCGCCAGCCAATTTCTCATTCAGAACGTCAATAATCGCTTCCTTTTCGGCTTTACTTAATCTCATGGATGACCTCCATATGTGTATGTCCACCTTTCAAGCTTTCGTGAGCGCCGAGGGACTCAACTATATAATTCCCCAATTTAGCACTTAACAATAATCATAATGGAATTATCTGTTCCACGGAGGTGACCCGATGTCGAAGTCATTGGGAAAGCAGCTGAAGGAATACCGCCTCGATCGACAGATGAGCCAACGCCGGATGGCCGTAGCGGTTGGGCTCAGTCTGGGGACGCTGGTGAAGCTCGAAGGCGGCGACCACGTTTCCGATCTGACCCGCGCGAAGGTCCAGAAGTTCCTCAACAGTCAGGCGGTGGCGGCTTAAATGATCCCCTCGACTCACTCTCTGAGCCCTACCCAACCGAGCAAACATAATATTCATTCGCAGAAGTCAAGATGGTGGCGGAGATGAAGTCTTAGGGCGCGTTCACATGTCTTCCCGGGATAGTTCAGCACGCGGGACGGGCTCTTGGGTGTGCTTGCGCTGGGCGTGGGGCGTGCGGTGCGGTCGACGCGGATGTCGGACGTGAGCCAAATCGATCACCGTCCGAATTAGCGGACCGAGGGATTGCAGACGAGCGGTGGTCATCGACGCCTGGAATTGCGGGGCCGATCGACATGTTCCTGTTGTCGGAAATTACGCGCAGGTCGGAAGTGGAATTCTGAAGCGATCGCGCCGATTCGAAAAGCACAAGCTGAGATTTGCCAGCCCCTCAGCTATTGTTTTTCTGGCGCTTAAATTTCGCGGCGATCGTGCACGGTGTCACGGGCTAGCCAAAAAACCTAGCACCGACGTGAGGGATCCGTTCAGTCTTTGCAGATTACTTGACACACATGCCAGCAAAGTTCGGCGCAACTCCAACAAAACAACCCATCAGGCGCGCCCCAAGTGACGCTCAAAACGAGGCCTAATTTGTCCCAAATGGGTCGCAGACACAGGCCTCCTAGGCGTCCGTCAGTTCCCTTTCTGCAAATTAAAATCGAGTGGTGGCCGGGACGAAGCATCGCCCGACCGCACTCATTGAGCGAGCCGCCATTCACGCCAATGCGAACGGGTTTGCCGTTGTCGCGAGCCACTTTGCAGATCGTCTCGAACTTTTCGTCGCGGCCGCTGGCCGTGGCCGAGATTGCCGGGATTGATGGGGTACTGTCTCGTCGTGCCTGCGGAAGATTCATTCCGATAATGAGGTAAAAGCTGCGGCGCGAATAATTTTGCAGCGCGCTGTGGCGAGTCGACTGCGCACGGCGTGCATCGCCGATGCAGGAAATGCAGCGCGGCGCTAATGTCTCGCCGCGGTGCAGCCGGCGGCGGCGCCCAGCGCGGCGCCTACTCCGAACCAGAGGGCGTCGCGGCGAAGGCGTCGCCAGAATGCGCCGCCTTTCGCGGCGGTGATGGCGGCGTCGCGTTCGCGGCTAAGCGCGGCGATCTTGGACGCGTCGTCCGAGGCATTTTGCTTGGCGGCGGCGAGCTGTGCCTGGCACTCGCGACAGTCCTGGACGTAATCGTAGAGCGGCTTCAGATCGGCGGAGGGAATTTGCGCGGCGGGTGCGGAAGGGAGGTCGAGGCTGCGGCGGGCTTCGGCCGTGAGATTCGCCGGACTGGCAAGATCTTTCGACTTCTCCCCCGTCGCGGATTCGGGAATGATGGCGTTTCGCCGGCGGAGCAGTTCCCTTCCCGGCGGGCGCTACGCTGGGGCTGCTGGCCGCTGGCGTCAGCGTGATCGGTTGCGGCAGCGACAAATATTTCGGCAGGTCGCGCAGAATTTCCTCGGGAGTTTGCGTCGCGCGTTTGAGTTTCTCGATTTGCGCGAGCGTATCGTCAAGCGCGGACTGGCGCGTGCGCTCGCGCGTGTCGGCGGCGTCGAGGAGCTGCTTTTGCGCGGCGAGGGTAGATGCGAGGCGCTGCTGGTCGTCGCGCGAAGCGAGCCACGCGTGGACGGCCATCGTGGCGACGAGCAGCGCGACGCAGAATGCGGCGATTTCGATTGTGCGGCGTGTCATGGGGAGTCCAGTGGTTAGCGGCGAGTGATTCGCGACTAGTTATTTTCCTGCGTTATGATGAATCCGAAGTGAGGAAGGCGCGGCGCACGCGGCGACGAACAGTCGCCTGGTGCGTCGTGGCGTCGTGATAGCCAGAAAGTACAAGGGAAAGGAAAAGACATGGACACGGCGCACAACATTTCGATATCGGAATGGACGGAAGCGATTTCGGCGCGGCTCGCCGCACAGTGGGAGGGCTGGAAGAACCAGGATCCAGCGCCAAATGATTCCATCATTGCCGATGACTTCAATTCCTTCTGGCCCGACGGCTCTCGCCACACAGGAAAGCCCACGCTGCAGCAGATGTCCGACCAGCCCATTGCGGCGTACAAGCTGTCGGAGTTTCGCGTTGTGCGGGTGGGAGCTGATACGGCCCTGATCACCTACTTCGCCGACATCAGAACCCCGGGCGACAACGTTGAGCATCACATGGCCGTGGGAGAAGTCTGGATGAAGCGGAGCGGTCAGTGGAAGATCGTCGGTTACTCAGGCACGCTCATGAAATAGGTTGGCTTGTTGCCAAAAGGCAGCGGCGGAACGGGCCGTCGGCAGGCGCTGTGTCAGATGAGGTCGCCGAAATTGGTTAGGTTGCGCGCTGGTGCGAGGCCGAGAGCGCGAGTCCAGCGACGGCGCGCGGGCGAAGTGAGCCAGCGGCGCAGGTCGGTGAGCGTCCAGTGCATTTGTGCGTTCGGCGAGAGAGATACCTCGGTCGCGTTACTCCCTCGGGATGGCGATCCTGGCCGGATCGCCAATTCCCTTCTCGCTGTTTTGCTCATTTATATGCCGCCATGCGCGCGAGGACTTGCGGTGCGTAGTCGGCGTTCGCGCCGCCGTTCCATAGTTCGAGTGCGCGCGACACATTGGCGTTCGCGGTGGAGAGCTTTGAGGCAAGCACGGCGCAGCCGATGTCGAGGCCCGCGGCGGGATCGCACAGCGCGCTCAGGAATTTTCCGCTGAAGCCGTGCTCGCGCGCGACCTGTCCCATCACCTGCATCAGCCCCCAGGAAATTGAGCGCGCGACCTCTTCGGTGGGCGGCAGGCCGAGCGGCGCGACGTAGCGCGTGCGGAAGCCGGGCTCGTAGCGGATCGCGTGCGCGTCCCACGCCGATTCCTGCTCGACGATCGCGCACACGAGCGCTGGATCGAGCTCGTGCCAGGCGGCGGCGGCGCGTGCGAGCGCGATGAGGTCGGTGGAAGGAGGCATGGAATTGAGGCCGTGCGGACGCCTGGCGAATGCAATTTCGAGCAAAGGTATGTGGAGTAAGGCGGCTTGCTTGTCCTGAGCGAAGCCGAAGGGCCGCCGCCGTTTGCCGTCCCGGCTTGCCAGGGCGTGCTGCAAAACCGAGCCGATCGCAACTGCTGCCGGGTGCCTGGGCTCGATTCAGATCCTTGATGACTTCTCGGATCGGGCGAGGCAAGCCTCGCCCGAATACAGCGGCGGCAAGCCGCCGCACTCCACATGAGCCTAGGCTAGCGTGAGCCCTTGCGGAATGGCTGCATCACGCCAAGCATGTGCGCCGGGCACGGCATGCCGTGCCCCTACGAAACCGGCGACGATTGGACGCGCCGAGCCAAGGATGTTTGCCGGGAGCAGACCGCCAATAGTTCGGGTCGGACTCCTACGAAGCGATTCAACGGCGGAGCTGCTCGACGCGGCGTTGCGCGGCGCGATGCCCGGATAAATTCGCGCGCGGCGCTGGCGGTGCTATTATGCGCGGCGGGAATGCGGCGCCGCTGAATGCGGGCGGCGGCAACGCGGGAGCGTGCGTATGAGCGACATGGGCGGGCAAGCGGGCATGAGCGATGGCGGCGGCGCGGGCGCGGCGAGTTCGGGTCGGCGGCGGGGACGGCGGCTGGTCACTTTTCTGGCGTGGGTGGTGACGCTATTCGTTGCCGCGATTGTGGTGGGAGCGCTGTTCCCTCCCTTTCGGCTGATTGCCATTATCGGGACGATCTTCGAGTCATTTTTCACGCTGCATGTTTTTATCGCTGGGCTGATCGGAATCGCGCTGGCGCTTTGGGCGCGAGCGCTCGGCGGACGCACCTGGACGACAATTATCCTGTTGCTCGCGATTCTCGCGACGATTGGCGCTGCGGCGCCGATTTACGGGCTGCATCGCATGGCGCATCGCCACGGCGCGCGAATTTCCTGGACGCAACACCTGCTCGTGTTTGCGCCCGGGCCGAAACCGAAGCCGGATCAGACGAAACTCTTCGCGACGGTGGACGGCAAAAATCTCTACCTCGACGTTTATCTCCCGCCCGGTTCGTCTGCGGGCAATGCGAACGCCGGGGCGCCGGCCATGGCGATGGCGCCCGCATGTCCATGAGCATGTCAATGAGTCCGGTGAAGCCAACCGCGGCAGTGGTGATGATTCACGGCGGCGGCTACTCGATGGGCGAACGCAGCGACGGAGTCCAATGGGACCGCTGGTTTGCGGCGCGCGGCTATCCTGTGTTCGACGTTGATTACCGCCTCGATCCGCCGGTGTCGTGGAATCTGGCCGCGCCGGACGTGGCCTGCGCGATGATGTGGATCGCGGCGCATGCGAACGAATATCACATCGCGCCGGATCGCATCTTGATCACCGGGCAATCTGCCGGCGGCGGACTCGCGCTGCAAGTCGCGTATGGACTCGGCGACGGTACGGTGACGTCGAGTTGCGGAGGCACGGTGCCGCAGCCGAAGGCCGTCTTCGCGTTGTATCCGCCGGAAGATTTCGTGATGGCGTGGGATATGGATACGGGCGTCGGTCCGCTCAGCTCGCGAACGCTCAACACCGGATACATCGGCGGATCGCCCGAGCAATTTTCCGATCGCTACGCCGTAGTGTCGCCGGTGTTTCACGTGCGTCCGGGATTGCCGCCGACGCTGATCGCGGCGGGCGCGCACGACCATCTGGTGCCATTTGAAGGCCACGTTGAAATCATGGACAAGCTGAACGCCGCGGGCGTGCCAGTCAAATTGCTGCGCATCCCGGTGGGCGAGCACGGGTACGATTTAATGTGGGGCAGCATCGGCGGACAGGTCACGCGCAAGGTCGTCGGCGATTTCCTCGACAAATATTTGCCGGTGAATGAGTAGCGTGCGCGAACGGTGTGTAGCGCCAGCTTGTCCTGAGCGCACTCGAAGGGCGTCTCGCTGGCGATTTTGAATTGGCGGCGCCTGGCAGAAATTCTCCGGCAAGATGCCGGCGCTACGAAAACCGGGCGACGGGCGTTGCGCATGTGGAGTGCGGCGGCTTGCCGCCGCTGTAGGCGGTCCCGGCTCGCCGGGACGTGCTGCAATTCTGCGCCAAGCGAAACCGCTGCTGCTCGCCGGGCTCGATTGACCTAGTTGGTTACTCCCCGGATCGGGCGAGGCAAGCCTCGCCCGAATACAGCGGCGGCAAGCCGCCGCACTCCACATGATCCGGGGCGATGTAGACGCCAGGTGAATGGCGGAAATCTCGCCAAGGAAGTTTGCCGGGTCCGCCGCGGCGGACCATGCCTCTACGAAACCGAAAGCGAATGGCGCGGTGTCGCCGACCGTTTTGCGCGCGCGTCAGCGCGGGCGGCGGAGGCGCATCAGGCGGTCGTTCTCGGCTATTTCGAGCCAGCGGATCGGAGGCGGCGGGCTGCGTTCGATTCCCTGCCGGTCGCACATTTTGTCGAGCAGATCGTAGATGTGCGGCAGATGGTTCGCGGCCATGTCCTGGATGAACGCGCGCATCAAATCGTCGTTGCGGACGCGGCGGTAGAGCCATCGCACGAAGAGTACGAATTGCACGATGAAGGTGAGCGCGAACGTCCACCAGTTCGAGTCTATGAATTCACGCATGGGATGAGCGGGACAGCTTGATCGCAGGTCGATTGCACTGTGATTGACATACACGCCGGTCAGGTGCTAGCTTCCCGGCCACGGGAGTTTTGTCGGCCGGTGCGCGAACGGCCAAACCGCTGCTTCATCGGCCGAATCCTAGCTGATTTTGCCGAGCCTATGCCGTGGCGAAAGCCACGACCCACAAGAATCGTTGAGTTCTCGTACAAACTCTGTAGTTCCACATCTCGAATCCGAAGGAGGCAAGCATGGCACACCGAACACGCTGGGGCATTGCTGTCGCATTAGTGCTGGGATTTTGCTTCGCTGCGCAGGCGCAGGAGAGCTATCTCGATGAGTACGTCGTGCACGTGGCGCCGGGAAAGCGACCGGCTTTCGACGCGCTCATCAAGAAAATGGCCGCCGCCAACCGCAGCAATCACGGTGACAACTGGACGACCATTGAAACCTCGTACGGCCAGAGCGATACTGTCACGTTCGTGAGCGGCCGCGGGAGCTACGCCGATATTGATAAGGCCTCCGGCGTTTTCATCGGCGCAATGGCTAAGGCCATGGGTGGTCCAGCTACCGAAAAGCTGTTCACGGACCTTTCGAGCTGCCTAACGGATTCCCACAGCCTCCTGGTACGCAACCGTCCGGACTTGAGCAGCAATTTCCCGTCCGACGATTCCGAGCGAAACAAGATAGTCGGTGGCACGCGCTGGATTCGCACGACCAGGATTGCGGTACGCTTCGGCATGGGCCCGCGCTTCGAAGAGCTGGCCAAGCAAGTCAAGGCGGCCCGCGAGAAGAACGGTTCCAAGACCCTGGCCTGGATTTCCCAATCCGCCGCGGGCGATTTCAACAGCGTGTACTACGTGAGCCAGCTGGAGAGTTCGATGGCGAACTTTGACGCAGTCAATACCGATCTCGGGAAAATTCTGGGAAACGAAGCGTATGAAAAGTTGCTCAAGGCCGCGTCCGAGATCATCGATAACGAGGAAGTCACGATCAGCCACTTTGTCCCGGAACTCAGCAATCCTCCGGAGGCGATTGTGAGCGCCGCGCCGGATTACTGGCGTCCGAAACCTGCCGCGGCCAAACCCGCCGCTGCCGCCAAATCCGCTGAAGCCAAGGCCCCGGAAAAGAAATAGCCGCCACTAGCGCATAGGCGTGATTGCCGGGGCATGTGTAACGACCGGCGTCGCGCCTATCGCGTGACGCTAACGCTAGCCGAAAAGCGACGCGATGCTTGTGCCGAGGCCGAAGAGGCTGCCGAGTCCGCTGCCATGTTTGATGTCAGGAAAGACAAAATTACGACTATCAGTTCGGGTGGCTGGGAGGGGACGAGCGATGCTCCCTGGGTGGCATCTCGCGATAGGAGTACCCTAACCGTTGCTTTTGGCGTGCCGCAGCCTGTTCGATCATTTCAGCGGATGGTGAATCGACCACCTCAAAATGGTATTTTTTCCAGGAATGCTTCCATCGGCAGACGTCGTCGTCATCCAAGTAAAGGGTCAGCATGTCGGGGCCCGTGGAAGGGAATCCACTTTCAGGATCGCTTTCCAGGACCGCGACGCCATCCGGCTTGAAATGAAACCCTCTGAGCACCTCTCCATAGGGCATGAGCTTGTAAATAGCCGTACCTCCGTCGTTCTTAACTGTGGGTTGGACGTACAAAGGTAGACGTGTGACACCGGGGCTCATCTCTGGTCCCACCATGTAGAAATGTTTCTGGAAGCCACGTTCATAGATTTCGTCTTCGATCGCAAGGATCAAGGCTCTTCCTTCGTTTTCGGTTATTTCGTGGCTGACAGCTGTTGGATGAGCCGACTTAGGAAAGATCAGTAACGCGCCTAACAACGAAACGAGAATCCGCAGGTTCATATAAAGCCTCGGCCGACGACTAGCGATAAACGTACACGTGGGGCGTTGACGACGCGTCGCCGCCGCCCGCGTTCCGAAATGGCCCGAACGTGACGGATGGCGTTCTCCCCTGTGCCCACGGTGGCACGGCGCCGCTCTTGGCATCAAGCCGGAAATGACCTGCATCGCGCGTGATATTTGATCCGGATAGCGCTTCTTGTGCCGCTGACACAGAGTCGTTCCATGCCTTGATGGAGTCCTTGTCGTCGGTAGCCAGACCATACCACAGCCCCGTATAGATGCCACCTTCTCCGGGAGCAACCTGCTCTGGGTGCCCTTTTTCGCGGAGCCGTTTGCTTATTTCCGCGACCGCTATTCGGGCTCTGTGAAGATCCTTAGCACTTCCATGGCCTTTCTCTGCGCTTGGGCATAGGCCGCCCGTCTCGTTCAAGACGACGATTGTGAGGTATCTCTCCTGCTCGTTCCGGGGCTGTTTCATCTCTAGGCTTCTGCCTTGCGGTTCATCGATCAGGACGTGGCGCCCGTTAATCGTCATCCAATGGGCGCTCTGCCGTTGGCTTTGCTCGTTCGAGCTATTTTCGGCGGTGCGAGCGTGCTCCATGGCACGACCGTGAGCGGGATTCATGTAAAACCTGCCGTTGACAAAAGGCACGTGTGTTCTCCTATCCGAACAGCGAGGCGATGCTGGAGCCGAGGCCGAAGAGGCTGCCGAGTCCGCTGGTGGAGCTTGAGCGACGCGCGCTGGCGCACGCCGAGCAGCTCCGAGGGAACGCCCATGGCTTTGCCGAGCAGGTTCGTGTCAATGCCGTAAGTTTGCCCGAGCGCGTTGAGGCCGGCCATTTGCTCCTTCAATTGCTGGTTGGCGAACTGGATCTGATTTTGCTGCGCCTGGCTCGCGTCGGTCTGCGCCTGTTCGCGGCCGAGCTGCGCGGTCAAGTCGCCATAACCGGCGGAATTATTTGTGGCGGCCATGCGATTCGCGGCGCGCTCGCGGAGCGCGTCGAACGCGGTGTTGGCCGCGCCCATGCTTTGCTGCGTGATCGCGGACTGCTGCTGCGGCGTGTAGCCCTGCGAGTTCAGCAGGCTGGTGATCGTCGGCATCATCGCCGAGCGGTCCTGCTGGCCCTGCTGGTTCGATTGCGAGATCAACTGATTCTGCTGCGCGAGTTGCTGGTCGGTGAGATTGCGTGTGGTCTGCGCGGAACGGCCCATGGGTGTCTCCTTGGCGCGCCTTCGGCGGGCAAGACGCGTGTGAATTGTTTGAAATGGTCAATGAGTGCGAAAAGTGGCGAGTGATTAGTGGCTAGAACCCCGAGGCCGCGACAAGGTGGTTTCGTAGGGGCCTGGCACTGCCATGCCCGGTGCGGCGTTGGCGTTGGCGTCCGCGTGCCACGCTGGTCAGCGCACGAGTGGCGGAACGGCGTCTTGTGGCGGCCGCACAAAACAACAGGGGCACGGCTGATCGCCGCGCCCCTGTTACTTATTTACGCTGGTATTGGTTGCGTCTTGCGCCGTCATAGTGGCCCAGCCGCATACAACACTTCTTGAAACCTGCGTCCGGAACCGCATGGGCAGAGGTCATTTCTACCCAGCTTTTCGACGAGTTCCTTGTCGCCATGCACGGCGCGGAAACCCGCGCTTGACGTTCTCTCGGACGGAAAACCCTTACGGCGCTTGCTGCTTGGTTCGAAAAACGATTCGCTTTGCACTGTAGTCTCTCCTTCCAGATGGATTGCCCGTCACATCCCGAAAGAGATCGTACGTTCATATTATAACTGAAGTTTCCGGCAATATGGCGTCCAGGCGGTGTCGCGGACCCAGCCGAGGGATTCGAGGCGGCGTCCGAAGCGGCGCGCGACGGGGGGCGGGAGCCATGCGTGCGCGTCATCGAGGCCGCGCGCGAGCAAGTCGCGTTCGCCGGCTGCGTGCAGCGCGAGGAACCATTCATAGCGTTGACGCGCGGATGATGCCGGTTTCGTAGCGCCAGCGTCTCGCTGGCGATTTTGAATTTCGCTGGGCGCGGCCAAAATCGCCGGCTGGAAGCCGGCGCTACGACCACCGTCCTCCCGATCAACGAGCAGATACATCTCGCACGTGAGCCGCGCGAGCGAAGCCATCACCGCGCGGCCTTCGTCGTCTTCGACCACGAGCTTCGAAACGAAAATCGGATCGGCGAGGTCCGGGAACGCGTAGTCGAAGCCCTGGCTCGCGTGCATGCGACGCAAAGCGTCGAGATCGGCCGGCGTGTATTCGCGGATGACCACAGGAGTAATGAGTAGCGCATGCTGGGCAATGCAGAGGGTTATTTCGAAGAATGATTCTTGGAAGGCGGGGCTTCTTCCTGAACTGTGAAGTCCTTCATTTGGACGCGAAGTTTTCGACTGCTTGAAAAATCGCTGGAAACCGAAACGTCGCCTTCGACATGAAACGGAATCTTGGCACTCTCAATCTTTTCAATCACGACGAAATCCTTGAAAAACGAAGCGTCCACGGCTGCTGCTGCGACGACGATGGATGCATCGATTGTGGTGTTCCAGGACGGATCGTTGTTTACGGAGATATTCCAGCCAATCGGCATGTCACGCACGCGGGCGATCCGCCCAGAGGTCACCTCGAAGTGAAATCCTACCACTCGCTCCTTCGCGGCGACATGCAGGTCTGGCACGGAAAGAGAAACGAGATGCTTCTGTGCGGGAGCAGCCCTGGCAGAACGCACCGCGTCCCCGGGAACGAGTATCGGAAACGCTGATGAAGCGGCGGCCAGAAAGAGCACGAATCTTGCACATCTATTCATTTGGCACCGTGACTGTCACAGCCACATGGCCTGGTTTGATCGTCCCCACGAGCTTCTCAAAGGCAGCGGGCGTTAGGTCAATCACCCTTCCCGGCGCGGGTTGCAGCGGGAGGGTTGCCTTCCCATCGGCACCTCTCGCAAATGGTCCCCTGTCGTTGACGATCACAGATATCGACTTCGCGATCGTTTTCCCACCGCTATCCTGGTAAGTGTATGTCACCGTCACCGTCTGGCCAAGCTTGGCTTTCTCAGCAGTCATCGCGGCTGCCATTTCGTTCGGATCGAACTGCTTGCCCGCCGCAGTTTTCTTGCCCGGCAAGTTGTAGTACGTGGCCTGACCAGAAAATTGCGTAACTTTTGGCTGTGTCGAATTATCCGAGCGTTTTTGTGACGCTTGGATCAGGACATGGTGACCGTGGATTGTCACCCAATGATCGCCTGAATCTTGATCACGTTGGGAGCCGCGCTCCGACACGTCTTCCGCCGCGCGGGCGAGTTCAAGGGCCCGGCCATGAGCTGGATTGATGTAGAACCTGCTGCCGATGAAGGGCATCTTCGTTTCCCATTCGAAGGGAGATCGTCAAAACACGCGGTGCTTGAGGAGCGGGTGGACGCGCGCGAGGGCTTCGGCGGCGTCGAATGTGGTGGCGCCGGGCGCGACGCCGTGCGGCGCGAGCGCGGATTGCGCAGCGTCCGAAATTGGTTTCTGCGCGAGCGGATGAGGCAGCGCCTCGAACGCAGGCTCGCCCTCGAGCGCAAGGTGCACGCCTTCGTCCGCCTCGATCAAGACGAGAATTTTCGTGTCGGCGTGCAACGGCGCGGAAGTTTCCTTTGTAGGGGCATGGCATGCCATGCCCGGCGCAGTTTCTTGGCAATCCTGCGACGATTCAGCGCAGTGTTCGGGCGGCGGTGTTGCTGGATGGGCAGCACCTTGCCAAGGAAGGTCGCCGGGCATCCGCCCTGAATTATTGGCGGACTGTGCCCCTACGAAAGCATCTTCATTGGCGGAATGCGGATCGGCCGCGCGTGGGTGCAGCGCGATAAAATGGGAATTCGCGAAGCGGGCGGCGTGGCGCTGCCAGTCGCCGAGAGTCGTGATGTAGTAGACCTTGCCAGTCATGGGTCGTGTGGTAGCCTATGAAACTCGAAGCTGAGATTCGCAGCGGAGCAAACGCGGAAGATGGTCGGCGGACTGAAAATTATTCTGGTGGCCGAGGGGCGCGAACGCGAATTCGAATCGCTCTTCGGCGAGATGCGTGAAGCGATCCGCGATCAGGAGCCGGGCTGCCTGCTGTATTCGCTGCTGAAGTCGCGCACGAATCCGCGAGCCTACATCGTGCAGGAGCAGTATCGCGACGCGGCGGCGCTGGCGGCGCATGAGTCGTCGCCGCACGGGAAGATTTATTTCCCGAAGATTCGCGCGATCCTGGAAAGCATCACGGTCGAATATTTCGATGGAGTGGTTTCGTAATCCTACTGATTGCTGAACTAAAAGGGGGAAACGTGGGCGAAAAAGAGATCGAAATCAAGATGGCGGACGGCGTTTGCGATGCGGTCCTGTACGAGGCGGAGGACGGCAAGAAGCGCCCCGGCGTGATTCACTATCCGGACATCATGGGCGTTCGCCCGTCGCATCGCGCGATGGCGAAGCGGCTGGCCGAGGCGGGCTATACGGTGCTGCTCGTGAATCCGTTCTATCGCACGGCGCGCGGAAAGCTTTTCGACTTCACGCCGAATTTTGCCGGGGACGAGCGCACCATGAAGCGCTTCGGCGAGCTGGTCGGGCCGTTGCCGCCGGAAGCGATGGAGAAGGACGCGGCGACGTACATCAACTATCTCGCGACGCAGCCTTCGGTGAGCCCGGCGACGATGGGCGCGGTCGGCTACTGCTTCACCGGGCAGGTCGCGTTGCGCACGGCTGCGGCGCGGCCGGATCGAGTGGGCGCAATCGCGTCATTCCACGGCGGCGGACTTTTTACCGACAAGCCCACCAGTCCGCATCTCGCGCTGCCGCGCATTCCGAAGGATGGGCCGCGACTTTATTTCGGCCACGCGGCAAACGACCACTCGATGCCGCAGGAAGCGATCGATAAATTCGAAGCGGCGCTCAAGGCGTGGGGCGGGAAATACGAAAGCGAGCTTTATGCGGATGCGCCGCACGGATGGACCGTCGCCGACAGCCCCGCCTACCGCCAGCCGCAAGCCGAGCGCGCATTCGGCAAGCTCACGGCGCTATTCGCCGGCGCGCTGAAGTAACGCGTTACGATTACTGTTGTTTGCCCGGCGGAGGCGAATAGACTCCGCGAGCGCATTGCCAGAGGAGCAGGCTTTTTTCCGGCGAATCCGGAGGAGGCGTGTATCGGTAAGTCTTCCCTTCTGCTGCGTACCATTGGCGCCATCGCCGGATGATATCTTCCTGCGCATCGAGCGGCGCCAGATAGACGCGATACCGTGACGGCCAGATGGCGAAGAAAGAGACGCAGTTCGGATGGTCGAAATACAGCCAGTAGCGCCGATTTTTCTCCTCGCCCGAGTTGCCAAATGTCCACGACGTTCTTGCGCAGAAATCTTTGCCGCCGACGGTGTAAAAATCGCTCCCGCCGGTTATGTAGCGCAAAGCTGCGATGGTTGAAATGATGTGCTCGGTCTCAGGCACATCGTCGAGTTCAGCTCGCTCCGGACTACCGATCGGATGCAGCTCTCGGAGCAGTCGCCCTACCGCTTCGAATGGAGTCTTAGACAACATTTGAACGTCGGCGAGATCGTCGCTGTCACCAGGCAAACCGAGGCGACGGACTCGATCTTCGAGGTCAGGATTCGAACCCGACTTTTGTGACCGCGCGCCCACAGGTGGGATCGGGAGCGATCCGAGAACTGCGGCGAAGATCAGCCCCCGGTAAAGCCCTCTAGCGATCGTAAATGTCGATATAAGTGCGATCCCCTTTCGGGACATCCCCACCTCCGATATTTGTGAACGGGCCGTAGCTGCGCATTGGCTCTGCTGTCTGCCCGTAGCCAGCCTTTTTCGGAGGGCGTTGCGGGCCGACGCCGGCTTGGCGAATGAAAATATACTTTCCCGGGAGGGTGCCATCGCTTTTTGAGGCGGCGCCCCTATTGTCGGACCAGATGGACCGGTCAATCGAGTTAGCGTCCACGCTAGGCTTTGCTCGGTGAAATCTAGGATTCCGCTCTGATACGTCCATTATATTCCGCCGGGCTTCTTGAAGTGAGTCGAATGAATCCTGGTCCCAAGTAGAACGATCGTAAGGGCTATGCCGTTTCGCATCGGCGGATTTTTGTGGCAACAATCCGCTTGTTTCGCCGTAACCGACTCTTGCCTTATTCTCAACGGTTTTGCGGCTGTCGGACTCGGTGTTTCGCGGATTCTCATGCTTTGGGTGAGGCGCCGCGCGCGGAGGGCTCGCATGGGACGGTGATTGCCGTTCCGATTCGGAACGTTGTTCGGACCAAACTCGGCCTCCTTCGGCTTCGCGAGCGCGTTCGACGGCGCGGCCGAAGAGCGGATTTGCGTAAAACCTTCCGTTTATCAGCGGCATGATGGGTTCCTTCTCGAAGGCGCGTGGTTCCATTCTGCAATTGACCTGCCAACAATCAGGTGAGTAGTCGGAGCGGGCGGTAGGTGCGTAGCGCCAGCATCCTGCTGGCGTTCTTGAATTTCGGTGAACGCGGCAAAATCGCCGGCAAGATGCCCTTCGGCTGCGCTCAGGACAAGCCGGCGATACGAACACCCTCGGCCAATGCGTCGAAAGGAATGGCAAAGCTTCGCCAAGCACGTTTGCCGGGGATGGCATGCCCCTACGAAGAAAATTCAACGGCTGGCCTGCGGCTCACTGGCCACTAATCACTAATTACTAATCACCACTCACTTACCACTTCCCTTCTCTTCCCACTTGCGCGGGTCGTCTTTCGGGCGGATGGTGGCCATTCGCGCGGTGAGGGCGCGGAGCATCCACGGCGCGTATCGTTCGACTGCGACGAGCACTTTGCCGTGACCGGTGACGATTTGCTCGCGCTTGCCGCGCGCGACCGCATTCAAAATCTCGCGCACCGCTACCGGCGTGGGCACGACCATCCGCGGAGGGATCGGGTCCTTTGCGCCCGGGTGCACTTTTCCCTGATTGTCCGTGATGCGGATTTCGCTGTCGACAAATCCCGGGCTGAGGAGCGTCACTGTGATGCCGAGGGCGCGCAGCTCGGGCGTGATCGAATTCGCGAGCGCGCGCA
The DNA here is from genome assembly GCA_963701865.1 of uncultured Acidobacteriota bacterium. Taxonomy (GTDB): domain Bacteria; phylum Acidobacteriota; class Terriglobia; order Acidiferrales; family UBA7541; genus Palsa-295. Next base: position 1,294,984 of record CAVPBO010000001.1, on the reverse strand, counting down.
TCGCGTACTTGCTCATCGAATAGGGCGACGCGCCGGGCGTCGCGATCCATCCCGCGACGCTTCCGACGATGGCGAGATTTCCCTTGCTCTTCTCAAGCTCCGGCAGCGCGGCGTAAATCGTCCGCAGCACGCCGAAGACGTTCGTTTCGAATTGCCGGCGATAATCCTCGATCGTGAGTTTCTGTATCGGCGCGACCACGCCAAATCCCGCGTTGGCGAAAACCACGTCAATTCTGCCGAACGCGCGGATGGCGTCCGCGACGGCGCGTTCGAGGTCGCCATCGCGCGTGACGTCGCATTCGGCGACGACCGGGCGCGGCTTTCCGGCGCCCGTGATTTTCTGCGCGAGAGCTTCGAGGCGGTCAACGCGGCGCGCGGTCAGCGTCAGCTTCGAGCCCGCCTGCGACAGTTGCAGCGCGAGTTCCTCGCCGATGCCGGACGATGCGCCGGTGATGAGCACGGATTTGTCGCGGAAGAAAGACTTGAATGCTGGGCATGCGCGACATGATACATCACGCGGCGCGACATCAGAGCTGCGCCGTCGAGAGGTCTTGTAGGGGCGTAGCACCGCTACGCTCGGCGAAAAACCTTGGCGTTAGCGCGCCCAGCGAGAACGTGTGCAGTGCTAGCGTTGTGCTGCCAAGTTTCTGCGGCGCACGGATAAGTCAAAATCGCCGGCGGGACGCCGTTCGACTTCGCTCAGGACGAGCCGGCGCTACGAAAACCGTGCAGCTGGCAAAGCGTATGTGGAGTGCGGCGGCTTGCCGCCGCTGTATGCCGTCCCGGCTTGCCGGGACGTGCTGCAACATTGGACCAATCACGAATGCCGACGGTCGCCTGGGCGTGCCGCGCGCACTTGGGGACGCCTCGGATCGGGCGAGGCAAGCCTCGCCCGAAAACAGCGGCGGCAAGCCGCCGCACTCCACATGGCGCGAGCGACACGGAGCATCGCGAAGTGAATGGCGCGGCATTGCCAAGCATTGCCGCGCTGAGCATGCGCATGCCCCTACGAAGGCAACTGCGACGACGTCTCCTACGAACTGAACGTGTAATTGTGCGTGAGGACCGTCGCGGCGTGGTGGCCGGCGAAAAATTGATGCGATGGCTCGCAGCTGATGGTGACTTTTCGCCAAGCATGTTCGCCGGGCACAGCATGCTGTGCCCCTACAAATTCCGCATTCGCCCGACCTCGTGATTACTTCGATGCGCTTCAGCGTGATGCGGCCGAAGCGGCCGACGAAGACGTCGCTGAGGCAGAGGCGCTCGGCGCGCATCGGCGAACCGTCGGCGAGCGTGAAGATGTGGTGCGGCGTCACGTCGAGCGATTCCTCGTTCGAAAAATGCAAGCGGATGAACGTATCCGCGTCGCGAACTTCGAGGCGCACGATGCGCGTCCATGATTCACCGCCGGCGCCCGCCGGGCAGCGCAAGTGCTCGCCGACCACGCACGATTCGATCTCGACGGTGCCGCGCTCTTTTGTGAGCACCATCGTGCCCGCGCGCAAGCAGCTGCCGCTGCCGCCGCCCGATCCCCCGCCGACTCCGCTGCTGGTGGTGGCCGCGACGATCGCGCCCTGCGAAAGCGGAACCAGTCCTTGCAGCGATTGCTGCTGCGCGGCGAAATTAGTTTTCGCGGGTTGCGCGTTCGCGGGCGTGCCTGCTCCGCTGCCGACCCACGCGAGCGCGTTCGCGGTGTCGTCCCAGTAAGGATAAAAATAGTAGGTCGTGGCGGCGGTGAGGCCGGTGACGGCGAGCGAGCCATTGGGAATCGCGGTGGTGGTGCCGTCCGCGCGGAAAATAGTGAGGCCGCTCCACGTCCACGTGAGCGTGGTGGTGGTCGAGGCGTAGGTGAACGTGCCGGACCACGTGGGCGGCACCGAGCCGCGCATCAGCACGCCCGGTTTCGTCGGGTCAATCTGCCCGGCGGTGAGCGCGCCGGTGACCACGCGCGCGAAATCCGTGCCGTCGGTGATCTGGTCGTCGAGGCTCCAGCCCTGGTTCGGGCCGAGCGACGCGCCCGCCAGGCGCTTCAGCGTTTCGTACAGCTGCGGATTCGCGCGGCGCAGCGCTTCGATTTGTTGAATGTTTAGCATGTGTTTTGGCCGCGAGGAGTCGCGGCGAGTTGGTTTCGGTGTCGTAGGGGCACAGTCCGCCAATAATTCAGGGCGGACGTCCGGTGCGGCGGAGCAGCCGTTTTACGATGCGCGTGATTGCGGCGTACCTCGTTCCAGGAAGCGCGGCCGGTCGGCTCGCGGCATGTGGAGTGCGGCGGCTTGCCGCCGCTGTATGCCGTCCCGGCTTGCCGGGACGTGCTGCAATATTGCGTCAATCGAGATTCCTGGCGGTTGCTGAGGCGTGTTGCAACGGCAAACCATTCGTTTCCGCTGAGGATCGCCTGGGTGTGGTGTCTTCGTTCGCCGACGCCGAGGATCGGGCGAGGCAAGCCTCGCCCGAAAACAGCGGCGGCAAGCCGCCGCACTCCACATAGTTCGAGGCGGCGGGGACGCGAGGTGGATGGTTGTGACTTCGCCAAGGTCGCTTGCCGGGCACGGCGTGCCGTGCCCCTACGAATTCAACGGCGAACAACGGAGATCCCTCGGTCGTCTGCCGCGGCGGACTCCCTCGGGTCCGGTGTCTGGACTCCGGTGCAGTTCACCGGACTCCCGAAACCGGAGATGACGATCCTGGTCGGATCGTCAATTCCCTCCGCGGACTATGGCGAACGGATCGGGCTTGGCCCAGGGCGCGAGCTTCGTCAGCGAGAACCACGAGCCGGGGGCGTTGGTGCCGAGCTGATACGAGACGCGCTCGGCGAGCACGTTGGTGAACTGCTCCATGTCGCGCGAGGAGGGCGAGGCGAGCGTCCAGGAGCCGAGCGAGGTCGAGACGACGTCTCCCGGCGAAAGCGCGGCGAGCGCGAGCGATGCCCGCGCCTTGCACGTAGGCGGTGAGGTAGCCGAAAAGATTTCGTGCCGCTGAGCGCGGCGCCGGTGGCGGCGAGAAATGCCGTCGAGTAGAACGAATTGATGGCCGCGCCATCGTCGGAAAACGCGCCGGGCGTGAGCGCGTAGATTTTCCCGCTCGAATTATTCGAGCCGAAGAAAATCTGCGCGACGCCGGTGGACCGTTCGATCAGCGCGCAGGAATTCGCGGCGATCGTCCACGGCGCCCATTTGCGCGAGCGCTCCGGCGCGGTCAGCATCGCCAGCAGCGGATCGCCGAAGCCTTCGGTGTAATCGAGCATGAGCACCTGGTTCGGCTGCGTGGCGGTGCCCATCGGCACGCCGACGTAGACTGCGCTTGTGCTGCGTATCCACCTGCACCCAGATGAGCTGGCCGCATTCCCAATTGATCGCGTCCCACGTGGGCTGAATTTCCTGCGAGATTTTCGTGGGCTCGCTGCCGTCGAAAAGATACAGGCCGGAGCGGCCGGCGATGACGGCCCACTCCTCGCCCATGCGCGACGCCGTGCGCCGATGGCGTGCCCACCTTGTTCGAAACTTCCTCGACCTGCCAGAGCGCGGGCTCGTTGACGCCGTCGGTGGCGGTGACGTACATGCTGCGCTCTTTGACGAAGTACAAATTGTTGCGCAGCGTGAACGCGGCGCGAATTCCCTGCCCGTTATTTTCCGCGATGCTCATGATGCCGCTGAGCGCCGTCGTACGCTTCCGGCTCTTCGGTGCCGGACGCGCGCACGAGCGACGGATTGCGCGCGGCGTTCGTTTCAAACACTTCGATGTTGTCCACCAGAAATCGCCTCGCCGGATGGCGCGGGCACGCCGTCGGCATAGACGCGCAGAGTCAGATCGGACGGCAAAGAGGTCTGCGGCGTGAAAAGGTCGCGCGATGAATTCCTGATATGCGGTGGTGGCTTGCGTGAAGTTGACGGCAAGGCCCGCGCCGAGCTGCCCGGCGGTGGGGCTGAACGCGTTGATGCGCAGCGTGCCGGCGGTCAGGGCCGCGGTGCGCTGCACGCGCGCGCGCACGGAATAGTCCGTATTGTTCACGAACAGCGGATTGCCGCTGGCGTCCATGATCGCGTTCTGGAAAATGTATGCCGCGCGCGGCGGTGACGCCGTCGGCGGTGATCTGATACGCATCGCCCCACACCACGATCGCTGGCTTGCCGGCTGCCGCCCGCGCCAAATGACGGATCGAGCTGCCAGCCCAGCGGCCGGCCGCTGCCGGACGCGTCCCATCCGCCATCGAAGGTGAGGTTGCGCCAGTTGTCCATCTTGCGCGCGCTCGCCCCACCAGAAAAGCCGCTGCGGAATAATCCACCACGCCGAGCTGCTCGGGCAGTTCGATCTGGCTGAACAGATAATCCATGCTGACGCCGGAAAGCAGAATCGTGTCGCTGAAATCCACGGTGAGCGACGTGGTGGTGTTGTCGTTGATCACCATCGTGGCCGGGCACGTGATAGAAATTCGCGCCGCCCGAGCCGGTGAATGCGAGCAGCCGCTGCACCACGTTCGACGGGCCGGTGGGAATATTCGTGACGCTCGCTTGCAGGCTGCCCGCGGCGGTCCACGAAACGGGCGGCGAAGGCTCGGTCCAAAATCCCTGGCGCGTGACGAACACGACCGACGCACTGATGCACGCCGGGAGAAATGCTGCCCGCGGTGCGAATCCGCGACCGCGGGTCCTTCGGCGGGACCGATCTGGCTGACGCGATCGAAGTTCGAGTCGTCATATTGGCGCGGCAGATCCTGGCCGGTGGCGCCGTCGCCGAAGGCCATGTACTCGCGGCCGAAAATGCGTGGTCGAGGCGAGATAGAGATTTGGCTCCGCGGCGCCCGATCGCGGCGAACGAAAGGACTCCCGGCGAAGTTTCCTTGTACAGATTGCCGAGCGAATCGAAGACGAGCAGGCGCTGGGCGAGATTCGTGGTGATGTAGGTTTTCAGGCCGTTGATTTGCGGCGCGCCGCCGAGAACCGGAAATTGCGAGACGAGTCCGGCGCGCGTGCGCACCCCTCCCGGGAAGAAATCGACGTCGCCGAGATTGGGCGACATCCCAATCGGCACGTCGGAGGGGTCGAGCAGCGTGACCCAGGTGCTGAAGACGTTGAGCGGCAAAGGCGAAAACGATTCGATGGACATGACGATCCGATCAGGATCGTAATCCCGAGTCCGCTGCGGCGGAGGAGTCGAGGGATCCTCGTTCGGGACGACGATGCGAGAGATTCGCGTTGGTTTTGTAGAGGCTCAGTCCGCCAATAATTCAGGGCGGATGCCGGTGCGGCATAACTTCCGTTTCACAACATGCGTGATGCGGCGACGCGCGCAGGCGTCATGTGGAGTGCGGCGGCTTGCCGCCGCTGTATGCCGTCCCGGCTTGCCGGGACGTGCTGCAATATTGCGCTAATCGAGGTTCCTGACGGTTGCTGAGGCGTGTTGCAACCGCAAACCATTCGTTTCCGCCGATGCTCGCCGAGGTGTGGTGTCTTCGTTCGCCGACGCCGAGGATCGGGCGAGGCAAGCCTCGCCCGAAAACAGCGGCGGCAAGCCGCCGCACTCCACATGGTCCGAGGCGGCCCGGGACCGAGGCGGATGGTTGCGTCGCGCCAAGCATCTGCGCCGGGCACGCCTGATCTCCCAGGCTCGACTAACCGTCGACCTGGGAGCCCTTCCGGCTGTGCCCCTACGAGACCGTTGCTGTATCGGCGGCGCACAGCCAAGGTCGCTCGCCGGGCACGATATATCGTGCCCCTACGAAGAACCAATATGCGGCGCTGGAAAGCGATCGCGGCGCTCCAGTTACAGCAGCTTCTTAAATATTCCGTAGAACGTGATCGTGTCCGCGGTGATGGCGGCGGGATACGCGCCCGCGGCCAGCTCCGGGAACGCGCCGGCGCTTGCGCCCTGCTGGAAGATTTTCACCTTGCCGTTGTTCAGCGCGGTGCCGGGAAAGAAAACGTAATCGTATCCGGCGAGGCCGTCCATCCACGCAGTGCCCTGCACGGGCGCCTGCGTCGAGGCGACGATGGGAAATTCCGAAAGGTCGAGCGTGTCGCCGCTGGTCGAATAATTTCCCGATGCGGCGACGGTTCCGGCCACGTGGACGCGCTTGCCGTCGTCCCACGTGTCAACGAGCGTAAATGTGAGTGCCATGGTTCCTCCGAGGAATTGTTTAAAAACGGTAGGAGCACGTGCTCCAAAGGTGAGTGCACGTATCTCGAAATTTGTTTCTCGCAATTGGCCGGGAGATGGGCGTAGCATCCGGCCCAAGGGTGGATTGGTTGGGGGGGTGCAATATGCCTCTAATCGCCGGTGTTGATCACAAACGCCGCGAGGTGACTGTTACGGCCATCGGGCCCGTCAGCGTGGACGACGTGCGCGAGCACGTGCAGCACGTGAAACGTGAAGGCGGTCTTGCTTACCCTAGGCTTATCGAATCGCGCGGCGCGGGCATCCCCGCCGGTCGCGTTGCCTTCGAGCAGATTGCCGATATGCTGCGAGAGATGAGCCTCGAGGGTGCGATTGGACCCGCAGCCATCATCGTTTCGACAGATGCGGATGTGGAAAGGATGCGCGTGCTCGAAGGCATGCTGGCGAACGTCTGCGAAGTGAAGGCGTTTCGCGGTGAAGCCGAGGCGCGCGCGTGGCTTCAGGACATTTCGGCCAAGGGCTGATCCTCATAATCACCCGCGAACAGGGCCCGCTATGTTTTGCAGCGCCGGCATCTTGCCGGCGAATTCTTGCCCGGCCGGCACGCAACTCGAAAACGCCGGCGGGACGCCGACGCTACGAAGGCGCGCGAGAAAGAGAGTGCGGCGTCGTAGGGGTACGGTCCGCCAATAATTCAGGGCGGATGCCCGGTGCGGCAGAGCGCTGGCTTCACAACCGGCGTGATATAGCGATCTGCAGAAGCTATATGGAGTGCGGCGGCTTGCCGCCGCTGTACGCCGTCCCGGCTTGCCGGGACGTGCTGCTAGATTGTGCCAATCGAGTTTCCTGACGGTTGCCGAGGCGTGTTGCAACCGCAGACCATTCGTTTCCGCCGACGCTCGCCGGGCGTGGTGTCTTCGTTCGCCGATGCCGAGGATCGGGCGAGGCAAGCCTCGCCCGAAAACAGCGGCGGCAAGCCGCCGCACTCCACATGGTTCGGGGCGGGGCGGATGCGAGGTGGATGGTTGCGTTTCGCCAAGCACCTGCGCCGGGCATGCCTGATCTCCCAGGCTCGACTAACCGTCGACCTGAGAGCCCTTCCGGCCGTGCCCCTACGAAACCGTTGCCGCATCGTCGGCGCGGAGCCGAGTGCGTTCGCCGCGCGCGGTCCCGAAGCGGGCCATGCGGCGGTAGGCGTGTGCGGCCTTTGGCGGCGTCACTCGCCGCTGGCTACAGGCCGCTGTGCACTGGTATGATTGGCGGCTTGGGACGCAACCCGAACGCCTGCTTGTGAATCCTAAGCGTGAATCCTTTCGCAATGAGGGGGAGCTTGGTGCGGCGACTGCTGGTATTTTGCGCGGTAATGGTGGTGGTATTCGCGACGTTCGCGGCGGTGCGCCTGAATCGCGTGGCCACGGTCTCAGCTGCAGGTGGGCCGGGCGACCTTCAGATTAGAGGGGTTCCCGTGCTCGTGGGATCGGGCTGCCCGCTAGGACCATCTTTCACGTTTTGCAATGGACTCCCCGGCGCGCCGAACTTCCAGGAGTCGGCTGCATTCGAGATTGAGGCCGTCAATTCGGTGACCGGTCTTTCCGTCTCGCTCTTGCCCGTCTCCGGACTGTCGGCGAATCTGGCCCCATCCTGCGCCACGGGAGGCGCTTGCGATTTCACCCTGCTTAGCAATACGTGCGTGGGGAATCTTCCGGCGGGCGGGTTGTGCTTCATCAATATCGAGTTTACGCCAACGGTTTCCGGTCTGCGCGAAGTGGCGCTCACGCTCACCGACTCCGGAGGCGTCGCACTCGCGATCAATTTCCAAGGCACGGGCGCTCCGCTCTCGCTGGTGCAGACGGCCTATTTTGGTTGTCCTAGCGGAATTGCAGACAATGCCTTCCCGTATTGCGACGCGGCGATCGGGAGCGTCAGCCCCAATGCCACTTTTACTCTCGAATCCGCGACTGCGATCACGGGACTGAACGTCGCTTTGGAGGGCGTTCCGGGTCTTGCAACGGAATTTAACGCGGCTCAGCCGGACTTCACCATTACGAGCACTACGTGCGCGACCACGCTTCCGCCGCTCACGCCCTGCACGATCGACGTGGCGTTTACACCCAAGACAGCCGGTCTGCGTGAAGCGGCGTTGACCGCGACCGATTCCGAGGGTGACACGGTATCCATCGCGCTCTCCGGACACACGAACACGGGCCTGGTAATCTCGCAGGTCGCAAGCGGCGTTTTCGCGCCCTGCGTTGCGTCTGCTGGCTACCAGTTCTGCAACGAGCCAACCGGAGGCAGCACCGCGCCGATCGCATACACGCTGACGAACACGTCTGGGACGCAGGTGACCGGTCTCACCATCGCGCCGCCGGTAAATACTTCGCAGCCGCCGCCCCCGCCGGGAAATTTCACGGTGACGAGCACGAGCTGCACTTCATCACTCGCGCCCAATGCGACGTGCACGATCAACGTCTCGTTCACGCCGTTGAATACGGGCCTGCAACAGGGTGGAATCGTGGTAACCGATACGCAGGGCGACGTTGGCGCGATCAATCTCGCCGGAGTAGGCGACGATTTCCACATCGAGATTGTGCCGAGTCAATCGCCTGAGGTCACCGTCGAGCAGGGCAACACGGCGACTTTTATGGCGCAGCTCACCGCCGACAATGTGTTCGGTCAAGACGGCGAAATGGTCACGATGGCGTGCCCGCTAAACTTGCCGCAATTCACCACCTGCTCGTATGTGCCGTGCCCGATCACGCCGGTGGTCGGAGGGGTTGTGCCGTTCAGCATCTTGATCGCGACTTCGACGGCCAACGTGCTGACGCCGCCGGTGCCGAATCCGTGCGACACGCCCTCTACGCCTGCGGCAGCGGGAGTGAGCCGGCCAAATGGACTTTTGCGCTTCGTGACACGCAGGCCCGCGCCCGCGCCTCTGTTCCCTGCTCTGCTAATTGCGGTAGCGGCGCTCATTTTGCTGCTTGGGACAATTGGCCTGGGCGCGACGAAGGTGCTGCCCGCGTTCGGGCCGGGCGCGAGGCGGGCGCTCGTCACGTTTGCGCTGATCGTTTTTCTCGGCGCCACGCTTTCCGCGTGCAAAAAGAAAAGCACGGTCAATTCCACTGCAACGCCAATCGCAATCACGACCATGAACGTGATCGCCAGCGCCACCGATTCCAACGGCAATTCCATCAACGCCAGTCGAGGCGTGCAGATCACGCTCGACGTCATCAAGGCAGTACAGGTGGGGCCGATTCCTTAACGCCGCAATCTGCGGACCGCCGCATTCTTCCCCGCAGGCCGGCGCGGTGCTCGTGCTCGGCAAATCCAATATCAGTCGCAGCGGTTTCGTAGGGGCGTCCGCCGCGGCGGACGCCCCCGCGAAGAAAATGCAACGGCGGCGAAGGAGTTGTAGCGCCAGCGTCTCGCTGGCGTTTTTGAATTCCTCAGAGCGCGAACGTCAAATTCGCCGGCAGGATGCCGGCGCTACAAAATCCGACCGGTCGGCGCCGCTCATGTGGAGTGCGGCGGCTTGCCGCCGCTGTATGCCGTCCCGGCTTGCCGGGACGTGCTGCAATATCGTGCCAATCGAGGTTCCTGACGGTTGCCGAGGCGTGTTGTGCGCATGTGGACAAGCCCCGGATTGGGCGAAGCAAGCTTCGCCCAAAAACAGCGGCGGCAAGCCGCCGCACTCCACATGAGCTGTGCCTGCCGCAACTTCAAACTTGGGGCGCTACAGATACACGATGCGGCGGTGATAGCTGTAGGGCATGCGGCGGCGTCCCTTGGTCTGCTCCGGGCGAACGTAGCGCTCGATCAGGTTTTCAGTCGCCATCTGCGCGGTGCCCAGCAAGTCCTGCGCGAGTGCGCGCGCGCCGCGCGAACGCGCCGCCAGCGCCGCCGTGGCGAACCCGAGCGGATCGGTCGCCGAGCGAATCTGCACGGGATCGGTGCCCAGCGTGAGCAGCGGCAGCACTTTTTCGTAGCGGATGCGGACGGTGATCGCCTGCGTCGCGCCGATCAGATTCACTTTGTCCTCGCGCCATTCCCACAATCGCAGATAGCTGCTCGGCTGCAGGTTCAGCATCCCGCCGCCGCTCGTGAATTTCTCCATGGGCACGAAGACGTCCGTGGTGTTGGAGGTGGCGCGCTCCCAGAGCATGTGCGGCGCGAGGCAGTCGGTCGGAAGCTGCGGGCTGGAGACGTCGCTGATTTCCGTGGGCGTGATGCCGCTGACGGGATCGGTCGCGAGCGCCAGATCCTGCTGCTCGGCCAGCACGCTGACGCCATTTTCCGCGAGCTCGCGCTGCAGGCCGCGATAGGCGGAGTTCAGCAGCGGCATCAGCAGCGTGTCGGTGAAGACCGCGCCCGCCGTGTCGTTGACCAGCGCGCGCGCCAGATTCAGCGCGTCTTCCGCCTGCGAATACGCCGTTGTGGGTACGACGGGCATGTGTGCCTCCGGGGAAAACTTCAGTGGCGAGTGACGAGTGGCTAGTGGCTGGAGATCGGTGACTGATGACCGCGACTGGTGATTGGCGGCCTGCGGTACGCGGCGGACGGCCGCTGTCGTCGATTTTTCTTCGTAGGGGCGTAGCACCGCTCGCTCGGGGACGATGCGTGGCGACGCTGGAGCCAAATACTTACCGCGCGCGCCTCGCCGCGGATCATGTGAAGTGCGGCGGCTTGCCCCGCTGTAGTGCAGGCGGGCTTGCCTCGCCTGCGAAGGAGACCGTGACATTCGAATCAGCGATCACTTCGACGCTGCGACCTGAGGTTATGAGGATTGCTTTGCCCGACCGGAAACGTTCGCGACTGCGTGGAGCACGTCCCGGCAAGCCGGGACGGCATACAGCGGCGGCAAGCCGCCGCACTCCACAGGCTTCTGCAGATTGCCGCGTTAGCATGTCGCGAAACAAACACTATACCGCGCCGGGCACGGCCCGCCAGCAATCGGCGGGGCGAGCGTGGCGTGCCCTGCGACTTCGCGAGCCATTTCTCGCGCGCCTTAGTAGCGCCGGCGTCTCGCCGGCGAATTTCTGCGCGGTGCCCGCGATTCAAGAACGCCAGCGAGACGCTGGCGCTACAAACCCTTCAGCACCGATACATTCTTTTCGTAGGGGCACGGCATGCCGTGCCGCCGCAGAAGCTTGGCACTGTGTCGCCATAGGCTTCCGTTCGGGTCACGCATACCATCCTGGCAATCACATGCGCTGCTACTCGGCGGAATTTCCTTCTGCAGGAATGGCACTTTCGCGGCGGCCCAGTCCACCATGCTGTCGCCTGACAGGCCGAACATCGCGGCGGTGGCGTGGCCCGGCTCGATCGTGAGATTGAACGGGATGCCGAACGTGTGAATCATTTGCGTGGCCGCGTCCGGATGCGCAACCCAGTAGGAAAATCCCGCGGCGTTCACGAACAGGCGTATTCCGAGATTCAGCGCGTTGGTGCGCAGCCAGTCCACGCGCGATTTTGTTCCCGAGATTTTCGATCCCGCGGAAAGGCTCGCGCGTTTCAGGACGTGCAGGCCGTGGCCGGCCGCGAACAGCGCCCAGAGATGTGCGGATTCAGGTATATGGATCATTGCGAGGTTTCTTGCGATTGGTGAAATTATGCAGAAATTGTACAGGCGGCAATCGGGATGTGGAGTGCGGCGGCTTGCCGCCGCTGTATTCGGGCGAGGCTTGCCTCGCCCGATCCGAGGAGTGAGAACGTGCGCAAGTCGCGCCCCGGCAACCGTCGGAATCCGTGATTGGCTCGATCTTGCAGCACGTCCCGGCAAGCCGGGACGGCATACAGCGGCGGCAAGCCGCCGCACTCCAGATACGCGGCGCCGACGGGCGATCGAGCTTGATGGGCAGCATCACGCAAGCATTCGCACCGGGCATTCGCTACGAGCAACGGTTTAGTAACGCCAGCGTCTCGCTGGCGTTTTTGAATTTCGGTGCCCGCGGCCAAAACCGCCGGCAAGATGCCGGCGCTACGACACCGGCGTCGGGCGGAAACCCAGATGGATGGGCGGTACAGCGCCAAACATGTTCGCTGGGCATCCGTCCCGAATTATTGGCGGACCGCGTCCCTGCGAAAACGTTGCGGCGTCATTGGAGCACAGCCAAGGTCGTTCGCCGGGCATCCGCCCAGCATTATTGGCGGACCGTGCCCCTACGAAACCATTGCAGGATCGTCGGCGAGGTGCCAAGGTCCTGCGCCCCTACAAACCCAAGAGCGGAGGCGCGGCTCGCGTTACAATGGCGCGCTTATCGTCGAACGAAATCTCGCGCCGCGAGCGCGGGGAACCCGGACAGGCCACAAATGCGATTTGAATTACAACCCGTCTTGAAGGGCGAGCTTATCGAGCTTAGGCCCCTGCGAGCGGAAGACTACGATGCACTGTACGCGGTAAGTTCCGATCCACTCATCTGGGAACAGCATCCGAACCGCGAAAGATACAAGGAAGAGGTTTTCAAGGAGTTTTTCCGCGAGGCGCTGGAATCGGGCGGAACGCTCGTCGTAATTGACCGTCAGGATGGCCGAATCATCGGCACGTCCCGTTTCCACGGATACGACGAAGAGAAAAGCGAGATCGAGATCGGCTGGACGTTCCTGGCCAGATCACACTGGGGCGGCGTCTACAACGGCGAAATGAAGCAGCTGATGTTGCGGCACGCGTTCCGGTTTGTGGCGAACGTGATCTTTGTCGTGGGCACGGAGAATTTCCGCTCGCAGAAAGCGGTGGAGAAAATCGGCGGCGTTCGCGCGGGATCACGGACTCGGCCCCGACGGCCGGGACAGAGTTGTTTTTCGAATCACTCGTCCGCCGACCGTATAGGAGAGTCATGTCGAAACGCAAACTGAGAATGCGGCTTGTCATGCTGGCGCTTGCTGCGCTTGCAGCAATCGCGTGCGTGCAAGTCGGGGCGCAGGATTCCGCGCCAGATCTCGTGCTGCTCAACGGCAAGATATTCACGAGCGACGCCGCGCATCCCTACGTGCAGGCGCTCGCGATTCGCGGCGAACGCATCGTCGCCACGGGCGATTCCGCGAAAATCAAAGCGCTCGCCGGGCCGCAGACGCGGCAGATTGATCTCGGCGGTCGCACCGTGATTCCCGGAATCAACGACGCGCACAACCACATCGGGCTCGATCCGGCTGGCGTGGTGCATCTGAATTTCAGAATTACAGATCTCACGTGGGCGCAGTTGAAGCCGGTGATCGCCGCGTATGTCGCCATATTGCCAAAAGGTACGTTTATTTACGGGGATATCGGGCCCATTGTTTTTCACGATACGTCCGTCGCGCGCGATGCGCTCGACCAGATCTGCTCCCGATCATCCCGTGATCCTCACGACGCTCACTGGGCACGCGGTGCTGATGAACAGCGCCGCTCTGGCGAAGGCCGGCATCCGCGAAGACCAAAAGGATCCCGTGGGCGGGCGATACGAACGGTCAGCCGCCGGAAAGCTCACCGGTGTCCTCCGCGAATATGCTGTGCTGAATTTGGAGCGCAAGCTCGGGACGATGCCCAGCGACGCGGAAGCCACCGAGCAACTGCGCGAGTTTTTCGCGCAAGCGGTGAGATTCGGCATCACGACCACGCAGGACATGTCCGACGCGATCGAGCCCGGACGCGCGGTGAAATTGTTTGAGGCAACGCCGACTCCGATTCGCATTCGCATCATGCGCATGCCCGGGACAACGCCCGCCGGGCGCGACACGCGAGAAGGACTCTCCGTCCCGCATCATCCCAGCGCTTTGATCACCGTCGACGGCACGAAGTGGTTGCTGGATGGCGTGCCGCTTGAAAATACGCTGACTCCGCGCAAGGTGCCGTCGGTGCCCGCGGGCGAGCTGCCCGATTACGGAGTCCGACATTTGCCGCTGACCTTCTCCGAAAAGGAAATGGAAGCGATGCTGCGCGAGTCGCTCGCCAACGGCGGCCCATTGATGTTCCATACGTCCGGGTACCCATCGGCGGCGGCGATGCTCGACGCGATGGATGCCACCGGCGGAAAGAAAAGTGTGGCACGGCAAGCGCGTGCGATTCGAGCACGGCGACGGGCTGTTCCCGGATTTGGTTCCACGCGCGAAGGAAATGGGCATCGTCGTGGTGCAGAATCCGACGCATTTCGATCCTCGCTTGCTATCCGGCCCCGCGTCGCCTGGGTTCAAGGAAAGCCAGCCGTTTCGCTCGCTGATCGCGGCGGGAATTCCGGTGGCGATTGGCTCGGACGGGCCGATGAATCCTTACCTCAACATCATGATGGCGTGCATTGATCCGGGCAGACCGTCCGAAGCCATAACGCGCGAACAGGCCGTGACAGCGTATACGTTGACCTCCGCTTACGCCGAATTCGCGGAGAAGGAAAAAGGCAGCCTCGAGCCGGGCAAACTGGCCGACCTCGCCGTGCTCTCGCAGGATATTTTCACCGTGCCGATTCCTGAGCTGCCGAAAACGGAATCGGTGCTGACGCTCGTCGGCGGCAAAATCGTCTACGACGCGAAAGTCATAGGCCGCTAACCATAGGCGGGCGGAAACCGAGGGTGTTGACGGGATCATTGCGAAGCAAGATTACCGGGCACAGCATGCTGTGCCCCTACGAAGAGAGAAGCAACAACGCCGCGAGCGCTAATGCAAAATAATCGCGGGGAGGCCGTAGCCGCTGTAGGTTACGCCGGCGGTGGGAACTGCGATCGGGAACGTGATTGCGCCGCTGGCGCTGGTGGAGCTTGAGACGGCGCTCGAAAGCGCGAGGGGCGCGGTGCCGCTATAGGCGATTTTTCCCGTGGTGGAGTTGCCGGTGAACGCGAAGACGTACGCGCCGGCGGGGAGCGTCACGGTTCCCTGCGTGCACGATTGGTCGCTTGCGCCGCCCGCGGTAATGTTCACGGCGGTGATCGAGCATTTCACGTTGCCGGAAGCGTCCGTGATCGCCCAGCTGTAAAAATCGCTGGTGCTCGCATCCGTGGTCGAGACGTCCACCGTGAGCTTCGAGAACTGAATGTTCGGCAGATAGATCACCGAAACGTCCACGGCGTTCGCCGCGCTGGGCCCCTGCCCTGCCGAAAGAAATCCCATCGCGAATTTGGTGAAGAGCGTCGGGCAGGGCGAGCCGGAATCCTGCACGTTCGTGGTGGTCGAAGCGAACGCCGCGCAGTTCCCTGCTACGGGCGTGCCGGTAGTCTGCGTGGAGGGCAGCGAACCAACGGTGAGCGTGCCATTCACGTTGAGATTTCCGTACACCGTGGGATTCACGCTATCGGAAACTGCGGCAGTGAGCGGAACGCTGTTGCTGACCGGCCCCTGGCTAAGCACCGCGTCGTCCACGAAAATCTGGTTCGGATTCGCCGCGGTATTTTCGAGGAAAAAGACGCGCATGGATTGCGCGACGGTCGTCGAGCTGGAGTACGCGTTGGGCACGCGGAACGTGATCGCGAAATTGCGCGTAGGTGTCCACGTGCTTGCCGTAGCGACTTGCCAATCCGAACCTGTGACGTTGCAATTGCAGGTGATCCCGTTGTTGTAGGTGAGCGACGCGTTGCTGCTCTGCCAGTTCGGGCCGGTGCCAATCAGCACGGACGTTCCTGAATAATTCGCGGGTGTGAGCACGCGCGCATTCGTGGCGACGCTGGTGATTTTGTTAGCTTCGGTGCAATTCGCATCGGAGTAGAAGCGGAATCCGGGGCGGAAGTTGATGCCCGTCGAGGAAGCGGCGATGCGAAACGCGAGCGTGTAGTTCATCGTCGCGTCCACCTGAATGCAGCCGGAGTTCACGCCCAGCCCGGCGGTGGCGTTGTCGCCGATTTTCACGTTGAACGTGCCTTGCGTGGTCGCGTCCGCCGGAGTTCCCGCGCTGGTATTTTGCGCGTAGATGCCGCTGCCGGCCTGGTTGATGTTCGTGCCGCTGACGCCGCCCCAATAGTAGAGCGCAGTCGCGCTGGACCATCCCTCGAACGCGGCGTTGCCAAGCAAATTTCGCCCCGCGAGATCGTTCATGCCGAAGTGCATCGAGGGCAGCCAGTTCGGGCCGTTATTATCGATCGCGACCTGCGAAGTAGAAGGCTCGTTCGCCTTGACCACCGAATTCGCGGAAACGGAAATGTACGGATCGAGGATGTGAATGCCGACGGCGCTGCCGTCCACCGGAAATTGGAAGCAGTTGTAAACATTTTCGCAGCGATTGTTGGGTCCGATGGTGACGCTATCCGCGTTGATGATGTTGTAGCCGATCTGGCCGAAGGATGTGGTCGAGCCTTCGCAATCGTTGCCGTAGAATTCGTCGTTGTTCGGATAGTTGCTGCCGGAATCCTTGGCCAGCTCGAAGCAGACCGTGCCGGTATTGGCCGCCGGCAGGATGCAGGTGTTCTGCTCCATCTCGACCACGTTGAAAATGCCCGCGAGATGCAGGCAGCGGTCGTTCTGAAACTGCGGATCGAATTCATTGTGCTTGATCAGCGTGTTCGTGGAATCGAAGCCGCCGGTGGACGTGTCGCCGAAAATCCCGTAGGAAGCGCCGCCCGTGCCCATCACGAAGCGATTGTTTTCGATATCGGCGTGGCCGACGCTGGTGAGATTCAGAACCGTAGAGCTGGCGCCCGTCGCTTTCAAATACATTCCGCTGATGTGCACCCAATCCACGTTGCGCGTGGCGGCGTTCGGATTTTTCACCGCGGTGCATCCGGCGGGCTGGCAGGCGATGAAGCCGCTGGAATCCGCGCGCGGAATGGTGCCGGCGCCGCTTTCCTGGTAGCTGATGAGCGAGCTGCCGTCGCCGAGCAATTCGACGGCGTCGTTGTTGGTTGTGTCGTTGATGGTGAGCTGCGCGTGTCCCCACAACAGGGTGGTGCCGGCCGGAATCTGGATGTGCGACGATCCCGTGAGCGTGCCGGTCATTCCGTACGCGTCGCAGACTCCGCTGGTGGTGCTCGCGGCGGTGAGGCAGGCGTTGATTTTCGCGGCGGCGTCCGAGCCGGGAAAGCGCTCGGCTTTCTGCACGCCGTTCAGCGAATTCACGGCGGCCGAGCCGTTCACGTCGAGATTGAATTGCGGATTCGTGGTGTTGACGCCGAGCGAGGTGGGCGTGAACCGGTGGAACGCCTGCATGTGATTGATCTCGATGCCACTGCCCGCTGCGGGACCAAAATTCGCGCCGGTATCGGTCACGCTGGTGGAAGTCGCGCCCGAAACAAAGATGCCCGTCTGCGTGCCGAATGTGGACGGCAGCGTGTTGCGAAATACGCAGAATCCGGCGAGCGTCGCGGCGGCAGCGGGAGGTAGCGTCCAGGAAATGTTCACTTGATCGTTTCCTGTGGTGGTGTTCGCACCGGCGGAAACCAGCGAAGGCGCGCCCACGGATGCCGTCGCGCAGCTGCCTCCGCCAAATTCCGGCGAAACGAAATAATAGTAAGTTCCGTTGGCGAGCGTGCCGCCGCTGGCCGGAGTCGCGGTCACGCCCGTTGGCGGCAGCGTGGTCGAAAATCCGACGTCAATCGTTTGCTGGCTCGATTGCAAAAGCTGGGAGGTCCATCCGTAGCTCGCGCCATTTCCAAATAGCACACCCTGCGCAGGATCCATCGCGAGCGTTGCAAATGTGGACCCGCCGGCGGTGAAGCGCGCGGCCGGCCCGTGGTTCGCGCCATCCCCCGGCTGAAACACGTCCGTGCGCAGCCGTGAGTTGTCCGCGGTATTGACGAGATAATCGAAGCCCGTCGCATTTTGGATTGTCGCCGGCCCCAGCGGATTTCCGCTGCCGTCATAGACTCCTTCGCCGCAGAAAGAATTGCAGCCGGTGATGAAAACGTGGTCGAGCGACTGCAGCGATGGCGTACCGGACATCACAATCTCTCGCCCCAGAAATCCGCCGCCCGCGGACGTTGCATGATTGATCGTCACGCCACTCAGAGTGCCCGGTGCGCTGTCGTTGATCAGCGCCGCGGTGGGATTCCCGGTGTCGGAATCCTGAAAATGGTCAACTGTGATCTCGCCCATGCACACCGTGTTGCTGCCGGTCGCTGTGATGTCAAGAAAATCGGTAGTGGACGCTTCGCGCAGAATGTTGCGGAAGACCCAGTCCACCGAACAATTCCCGGTGCTGAATCGCTGGATATAGAGAATGGGTCCGCCGGCCAGAGTTACGTCCTGCATGCGCGCGATATAGACGGCGGGCGTCGAGCTGCCATTATTTTCGCCGTCCCAAATGGAGACTGGCAGCGTGCCGTTGGTCGTTGAGCCACCAGTGGCGAGTGTTTCCAGGCAGCCTTTGTTCATCCAGAAATTGAAAACGTTGGTGAGTTTCAGCGGCGTGTTGTCCGCCTGCCCGGTGGTCCTCACGCGAAGGCATGTGTTCGTCAGGGTGAGGCCGACGGCGTTGTTCGCCCAGATCGCCTGGTTGTAGGCGTCAATAGCGACGTCCTCGAACGTCATGCTGGGATTCGATTGGTTCAGCAACGAGAAGACCGGCGCGGCGCTGGGGCTCGCGCCCGGCGCTATGCCGATGTAAGCCTGCGCGGGCGTGGCGAAAGTCATCAGCGCGCCATTGCCAAGTCCGCGAATGCGAAGTCCCGCGCAAGAAGGCAGATCGGGAGTGGTCGAGGATCCCTGCGTTTGATCCACAACGTATCGGCCCGCGGGAAACACTACGTCCGGCACGGTGATCGAGCCGCCGATGACAGTGGCGCACGCAGTGTTGATCGCGCTGGTGATCGCGGCGGTGTCGTCGGTTGTGCCGTCACCTTTCGCGCCGAAGGGTGGGCAGGTCACGTCAATGTAAGGGCGCGGCCCTCCAAAGCAGCCGTTGCCGCTGACCTGTAAGGTCGTGGGCGTGAGCACGCCCGGATTGAATCCAGTGGCCGTAAGCGTTCCGCTGATCGTGGCGTTTCCGGCGACGGTAAGATTTCCGCCGAGAGTGAGGCCGAACGCTGAAATATTGCTGCCGGAAAGCCCGGAGGAAATATCCGCGGGAAGAATCACGTCCGGATTCGTGATCGTGCCGGTGATGCCTGGGCCGGTAATCTGCACCACGTAGCGCGCTGCCGGGGCATAAAAGTGATAATTGCCGAGGCCGTCAGCCTGGAACGGATTCGGCGACGACACCGTCATCGTCGCGTCGGTGAAAAGCGCCGCCAGCGGAGTGCACGGCGTGCCCGTCGCGCCCGCCTGGCATACGCGCACAGTTGCGCCCGAAACCGGATGCCCGGTTGTGCCAAGGACGACGTCGTCCTTGCGCGAGCCTTGGGCGCCAGCGGAAGGCGCGAGCGCGGCCAACGCGAGGAGTGCGAAAACCACCGCGGTCGTCGCACGGAATGCGCGCGCACTTGTGGCGTGCGCGCGCGAACGCGCGATCGTGCACCCCGCTGGCCCGGGAAATGTCGCACTGGGCAGACAACGTTGTGCACCAACAGAGGAAAATCCGGTGATCGTCGCAATCTTCATCGTCGCGTTCCCTTCCCTTTCATGCGTGCCAATACGTCCCGCGAGGAATTGTAAGTCCGCGGCGGTTCGCGGGCACGCTGAGAATTGTCCGTATCTTTGCGGATGGCGCCGCGTTCCATACAACCAGCGGCTTTATTTTCGCGGCGTGGGATTTGCGGCCGGCGTGGCGGCCTGAGATCCCGCCCCGCCACGGCCCAGACCGTGCTGCGCGGCTTTCTCCGCGTCGAGGATCGCGCGGCAATGCTTGCAGACGGCGACGCCGGACTTGACCTTCTCGCCGCACGCTGGGCAATCCATCAACCGCATGGGGACGTAGGCCCACTCGCGCTCGACTCCGATGGTCATCGCCGCGCGACGATGCAGGTCCGAAATCTCGCGGAAGGAATGGCCGCGCGCCCAAAGCGTGTCACCCTCGGAGATCAAGCGGTGATAGTAGGCGTCGCGGCGCGTAGTGGCGGCGGTGAGCTCCTCGGGCGTGGGCCGCGCGCCGGCGCAGACGAAAATGCCGTGGTCGTGCAAGTCCTGCAGAAGATCGTCGGCAATTTCGCGCGCGGAAATCGAGAACGGAAGACGGCGGCCGTCGCCGATATCAATCACGTCGCCGCGCGAGGTGATCAGCAGCAGCGCGTACGAGTGAGGCGACTCCGAAGATGGTTTCGGGCACGCGGGAATGTGATAGACGCCGTGGGTGCGCGAGATGTACCAGTCCTGATCGGAGATGGAAGCGATCGCGGCGGTCGCGGCGGTATCGCCCTTCGGCTGCGTGTCGATGACGGTCTCGCGCCGGCCGCTGCCGAAATGCGAAAGCGGGCGCGGAACGTCGCTTTGTGCGAAGTGCGCTGCGGATTGTGTTTCAGTGGGCAAGGGAGTTTCCTTTCGGGGATGTAGTTCGGGCACGCGGGCCTGCTTTTGGGCTTTACAGGTGATTGTACGTATTTGTACAATCAGCTCTGGTTGTACATAGGAGTACAAACGATGAAACGCACCTCGGGCATTCTTATTGCGGACGTGATTCATTCCCGCCGCGAGCCGCGCCTGCGTGCGCTGCTGGGCGCCAAGCTTACGCGCGCCACCCAGGCGCATCTGCGCGAAAAGTGGATTCGCGTGCCGTACGCGGTGACGGCCGGAGATGAGTTTCAGGTTGTGCTTTCGCGCATCGGCGCGCTTCCGGAACTGATCCTCGATCTCAGGCGCCGGCTGCGGCCTTTCAGCTTGCGGATTGGAGTGGGAATCGGAGACATTCGCGGGCCGATTCGCACGCCCGTGAACCGGCTCGGCGGTGGGGCTTTTATCTTCGCGCGCCAGGCAATCGAGGAAGTGAAGCGCGGATCGCTTTATCGCTATCGCACGCTCACCGCGTTCCGGTCGGCGCGAAAATCCTTTGATCGGATCGCGAATCTGGTGTATGGACTGAACGACACGCTGCTTCTGGACGTGACCGACGCGCAGTGGCGCACCATGGAAGCGTATTTTACGAAAGGGCGCGTGGATCGCACCGCCCGCAGCCTGCATCTGGATATATCCACGGCCTCGCGAAATCTGAAGAGGGGCAGTTACTGGCAGCTCGCCGAAGTCGCCGGCACGATGAAAGCGATTCTGCAGGACGAATGGGACTGATTGTACGAATTCGTACAATCGGCTTAGATTGTACAAATTTATGCAAATGCTTCTAAGCTTCTTGCTTGGTCACCTGGTCGCGGATTTCCTGCTCCAGTCGAATTCCCTGATCGCACGCAAAAAGAAAGGCCAGGTCAGCGGCTATTTGTATCACGGGCTGCTGCATTATCTGGCGATCGTGGTGGTCATTGCCGTAGTCGCCCCGTCAAATCTGCTGAGCCCGCGTTTTCACTCGATTCTTCTCATCCTCACCTCGGTGCATCTTGTGATTGACTGGGGCAAATTGCTGCTCACGAAATCCGGGCGGCTTTTCGACGGCATCATTCCCTTCCTCGTTGATCAGGTCCTGCACGCGATCACGATTGCGATCGCGGTCGTCGTGTACGCGCACATTCCCGCGCAAGAAATCACGACCGATCTTCGGATGTTCCAGCCGGACTACACGAAAATACTCGCCGTCCTCGTTGTCTACGTCGCGACGATATTTTCAGGAGGGTACGTTGTCCGCTATCTGACGAAATCCCTGATCCGGGATCTGCCGCGAATGGCCGATGAAACCTCGGAGCATTTGCAAAATGCCGGCATGTACATCGGCTGGCTGGAGCGAATCCTTATCCTCACCGCGGTGATCATGCGCTCGCCGGCGACAATCGGCCTGGTGCTCACCGCAAAATCCATCGTTCGCTACCAGGAGATGAAGTCCGGCCGCTTCGCCGAATATTTCCTGATCGGCACGCTGCTCAGCATCGTCCTCGCCATTTTCGGCGGCATCATTTTGTTGAAGGTGCTGCACGGCTCCGTCGATTTTTCCTCGTAGTGCACATATCGCCGCGGTATGGAGGGTTTTGCCGGTCCCAGCGCCAGTAATCTCCTAGATAAGTACCTTGACAACCGATACGGGGTGCGCGAGATTAAGGCCCGCAATTTCCGGCAAAACGATGCGTCAGCTACAACTTGTTCTAGCCATCCTGGTACTGGGCGCTCTCTCTGCGTGCGGGGGCGGAAGCAGCGGTAACGGCGGCGGCAATTCTCCGCCTCCTCCGCCACCGCCGCCTGCGGACTTCAAACTGGTCGTGAGCCCGTCTACCGTAGGTCTCAGCCCAGGCGGCCAGGAACCTGTGACCGTCTCCATTACGCCCCTGAACGGATTCACCGGCCAGGTTGATGTCACCATCACCGGAGTGCCGGCGGAAGTAACGGCCAGCACCACAAGCTTTACGCTTGCGTCCGGCGCGGAATCACCAGTGCAATTTTCCGCGCCGAGCACGGCCGTGGGACTTTCCACGACCCTGACGATGACCGGCGTCTCAGGGGCCCTGACCCACGAACAGTCCGTGCCGTTGGTCGTTTCGCTGGCGGTCACCGCAGCGCACCCGGCGATTCGCGCGCGCTACATCAGGACCGACTCCTTCTACAATCCGAACGCTCTGCAATTTGCGCCGCCCCATTTCACGGTTTACGACGCCAGGGACAAGCGATTCTTTGTAAGCAATCCTTTCCAGGATCGAATTGACGTGTTCGACGCCACGCAGGAAGTAGAGATCGGCAAAATCGTGGTCCCGAGCGCGTGGGGACTGGACATTTCACCCGACGACACGAAGATCTACGCAGGCACCCTGGTCGGGGACATCTATCAGATTGATCCGGCGCTGATGCAAGTGGTCACACGGACACCGACCGCGAGCATCGGGCCGAGCGGATTCCAGGCAACCGAAGCGTTTTTGCTCTCCAACGGCGACCTTGCCCTGCTGGGAGGCACGGGCGGACTGGGCGTGGACGGTTATCTTGATTTCGCCATCTGGAATCCAACGAACAACACGCTCGTTGATAACAACACTACCGGGGCCTGCTTTATCGGGAACGTCGGTGCGTTCGCGGTGAGCGGCGACCGGACGAAGATTCTGGCGGCCGGCATCTCGAGTGAGAACTTGTGCTCGTACGATACAAACACTTCTCAGGGAACGGTGAAACTGTTTTCGGCGGACTTGATCAGCGAGATCAGTCCCACGCCGGACGGGAAACGATTTTTCGTCACCAGCGAGAGTGGCGCCGTCGGCGTGTTCGACGCATCAACTCTTCAGCAGCTGGGAACGTTTCAGGCAGCGGCTTCGCCGGGAATCTATGGCGCAATGATGAGCCGGGATGGCACGAAGCTTTACGCCATTGACAGTGGCAACCACCTGCTTGCGTACGACACGACGAGTTTCGCGGCGGTCGGCTGGGTCCCCAACTATAAAGTCGTTGATCTGCAGGAAACGATCGTTCCCGGCGCGATGGACGAAACTGGCTTGATCGTCGGACCGATCGGTCACGGAGTTTCGTTCGTGGACGGAAACCAGCTGCAGCCAATGCCGGTCGCGCCGAATCTTGGGCTGGGTTTCATCACACCCGATACTGGACCGGCCGCCGGCGGCACCGCGGTGCAGGTGCCGACAGACAACGCCAGCGAAGACGAAACCACGTTTCCCAGTTTGACGGCGGCCTATCTCGGAAATGCGGCGCTGGTCAACGCGAGCGTCACGCTATCCAACGCTTTTCCGCCGATCGTAGGAACGACTCCGCCCGCTTCGACGGGGACGGTAGCGGATGTGGCGGCGGTTTTCTCGAATAAAGTCGTTTCGATCATGCCGGAGGCGTTCAGTTATGGCCCGGCGATTGTGGAGGTCGTCTCGAATGCGGCGCCTTCGAGCGGCGCCGCGATCGGAGCGGTCGTCGGATATGGATTCGGGCAGTCACCGGCCGACGTGCAGGTAACCGTGGGAGGAAAGTCTGCGCCAGTCACCGAGCTATTCACGAATCCGCCGATCATCCCGTATCCCTACTCTGTGGAGACTTTGGTATTTAAGGTGCCATCGGGCGCCGCAGGACCGGCTGACATCACCGTGAGTACAGCCAACGGCTCAACAACGGCGACGGGCGCATTTCATTATTCACCCGCCCTGACGTCGTATCCATTGCCCGGAGCGAGCTTGCAGGCCGGCGTTTACGATCCGCACCGCGGCCTCTATTACTTTACGGACACCGCGAAGATTCAAGTTCTCTCGCTGACCTCGGGAGCCTGGCAATCGGCGATCACACTTCCGAACGTCGGCGCCAATACCCTGTTGCTCGGCATCGCTCTTTCTCCCGATGGCTCGAAGCTGGCCGTGGCCGATTATGGCGACGAAAAAATCTACGTGCTCAATCCGACCAACCCGAGCTCCGCGCAGACCTTCATGCTGCCGCAAAATGTTGATTCGGGGCTCGCGCCGTGCGGGCTGGTGATCCTGGATAACGGCATGGTTTATTTCGCCACGAACGATGTGCAGGGAGACGGCGCGCGAGGATTTCACAGTCTGAACACGACGTCGGGCGTGACGTCCGATTACCCCGATATCGGGGACGGAGCACCTTACGACGCATTCATCCGCGTGTTTCTGACGCCCGATCAATCCCGCGTGTTTTCGCAGATCGAAGGAATTGCATTTTCCGTGGACACGGCAACTGGGAACATGATCGAGGCGCCTTCCGTCAGCGTTGACGAAGGCGGCGATCCTGAGATGACGATGTCCGCCGATGGAAGCACGGTCGCGGTGAACGGATATTTCACCGATTCCAATCTGAATCCATTCGGATTTTTGGCCTACGCGGATCGGGAGACGTGGCTGCCGGCTAAGACCATCGGTCAGAAATTGAGCATGGATGGCAGCGTTTTCTTTCAGCCGCTCACAGATGGCATTGATCTGGTAGACGTGCAAACGGGGCGGCTCGTGAATCGCGTTCAGCTGCCCATTCAATTGCCGACCGTGTACGACTCGCTTGTTATGGATGGCGCCGATGACGTGGTTGCGATTATCACGGGCAATGGCGTGTCCACACTGGATTTGTCGTCGGAGTTTCCGGCGGCGGCAGTTCGCCAACGGCGCGCCGGCGAAGCGCCTGCCCTTTCACGGCCCGCCGCGCGAATTTCTCGGCATGCTGCAACACCAACTGCGGTAACTTTGACCTCGGACCGGCCACACCTCAAAGCCGGCAACTTAACCATCTCGAGATAAATTCCCGGGCAGCGCGCAGGGCTATTCGTCGGAAGTTGTTGCAGGCGTGATCAGGCCTACGTGCACGATCCCCGCGCCACGCATGATGTCAATCGCTCGAGCGATCTCCGCGAATGGAACGTCATCGGAGCCCCTCACGAAGGCCACTTTTTCGGCGCGCTCCTTGAAAATGTCCGAGAGGCGTGGACCAAGCGCATTCCAGTCGCTCGGATCACGGTTAATCATGAGTTTTCCGCCGGGTATTACCTGCACGACGATCGTACTTGGATTTTCAGGCGCGGAAAGTGGCGGGTGAGGCTGGGGAATAACGGTCGGCAATCCCCCGGGCACTTTCGGCGCGATCACCATGAAGATGATGATGAGCACCAGCAGCACATCAATCAGCGGAACGATATTGGGATCCGCGACCGGCCCGGTTTTCTCTGCGCCACCTGCCATTCCCATGAAGAGTCTCCTTGGCGTCTCAATCAATTGACACCACGCCGAGGCGTTTTGTGCCGGACGGCTAGCTGATGACGCTACGTTTCGCCGGCCATTGCGTTGCGACGCCCGGACCGGCGGACACCGAGCCAGTAGAGATATGCGCCGAGGGCATTAGCGCCAATGACGGTGGCGGCGACCTTCATTCCAAAGATTGCCGTGTTGGCTACTGCGCCGAGCGGAAACATTTCAAGCGCGAGAGCAACAAGGGAGACCAGCAATGCCGGGAACGCAGCCAGACGCACGCCCATTCCGAGATTCACGGGTATCGCACGAAATCCGAACAGCGCGACGCCGAAGAGCAGGGTGTAAACCAGGGCGAGCCCGGCGTTCGATGCGGCGATTCCGACCTGCACGGCCTCTTCGTTGCCTGCGCCGACGAGCATCAAGATGCTGAGGGCCAGGATGGAGACAACCACGCAGCCGATCGCTTTGGTGGGAGTGCGAAAGCGCGGATGAAGTTCGCTCCACCAGGGGGGTAACAGGCCGTCCCACCCAACGACCATGGGCAAGCGCGCGATGGCGCCGACGAAAATCACCATCGCGGCGACGAAGGCAATGGATATTGCGGCGGTTGCGAGAATCGTGAGGGCCCCGCCGACGCCGCGAACTCCGAACCCGGCTTGCATGGCTTGCACGACCGGGCTGGCGAGCTCGGCCTGCGCCGGTTCGACGTAGGCCAGCATTGCACTGGTTCCCAGGATATACATCAACGCGATCAGGGGCGCAGCGACCAGCACGGAGCGCGAGACGTCGTTTTCCGGCTTGCGACATTCCTCCGCGAAGACGGCCGAGCTATCGAATCCACTGAGCGCGCCGATGGCCATTTTTGTGAATACGTTGAGCGTAAGAATCGAAAACGCGGGGAGGGCGAGCGAAAAGGAATTGTGCGCGAGTGGGGCGTGCGTCAGCCACGCCTTTGCCAGCAGAAACATGAGGGCGACAAAAGCCACCACGGTCGCCGCGGTTCCGGCACTGCTCCAAAACTTCGCGATCCTTAATCCACGCGCGTTGAACGCGTAAGCGATCAGGCAGGCGGTGGCCATCACAGCCACGGCAAACCATCTGTTGGTTCCCATCCACGCGCCGCGCGGGCCGGCCGCGTGCGCAAAACCCTCGGCGAGCACCGAACCGACCGTGGCGAACGCGAACAGCGCGTAAATCGTGAGATTCCACGCGGCAATGTACGCGGCGAACGGAGAAAATCCGGTTTTAACCCACTGGTACACGCCTCCCTCAACCGGGATCTCGCGGCTTAGTTTGATAACGACGACCGCAAGCGGCAGGTAGAAGAAAAGAATTGCCAAAAACCACAAGGCTACCTGCGTGGCGCCTTGTTTTGCGGCGAAGCCGATCCAGCCGAGGTAGGTGACAATCGCGATCTGCATCGGGACGAGGTCCCGCAGGCGCAATTCGCGCTTCAGACCGTGGCTGCCGGTTTGCATTCGGGGCTCACGATATACAACGAAGGCGGCCGATTCAATGGAAAAGCCGGTCGCTGCGTCACGGACTCTCGAGGATTTCGTCGGCGGCGCGATCGAACTCCCGTTCGCGGGCGGATTCACGCGCGGCGAGCGCGAGGCGTTTCGCCTGGCGCGGCTGGCGGCGCGACCATTCAATTGCGCGCACGATCCAGTCCGATGCCGCGGGCGTCAGCGCGACGAACTCGCCCTCGGCGCTTTCCAGCGTGAAGCAATGTTCGTATTCGCCGCGCGCGGGATACGGCCCCAGCGCCGGGACGCGTATTCCGTCCTCGGTTTCGGTGGTCTGCTCGCGCCACAGCTCCGGCGAGCCGTAAAATTCCGGCGGCGTCCATCGCTCGATGTGCCAGCGCTCGAGCGGCAGATATTTCGGCACTTGCCGCAGCTCGACCGCCTCGCGGATCACGTTCCCGTGCGCGTCGCGATCCGTCCATCGGCCGCCAATCCATGTGAGCCTCGAGCCTCCCCACACCACGCGGAAGTTCGGCTCGCCGTAGCGATTGTTGCCGCCGGCTTGCCGGACGCGCGTCTGAATCGAGGCGGGCGCCTCGTGCGTTTCGCGTAGCACTCTGATCACGGAAGGGTTGCAAGCCTGAGGATTCGTAAGACAATCGAAGCAAGCGGATGATTTGGAGGGACAGCATGACTTCACACGGAAACCTGGGAATGCGCCGCGCGCTAGATTTCGTTGCGCCAATCCTGATTGTGAGCACGAGCTTCCTGCTTGGCGCCGCGGCACGCGCGCAGACCGGCGGATATATGCGCGCGCTTACGGCTCACGGGCAGGTCGCCGGTGAATCTACGGACCCGCATTTCAATGGCTGGATTCCGCTGCGCTCGGCGTCCATGCCTTCCGCGCCGCAAATCGCCTCGATGGCGGACGAGTCAAATGCAGCCCGCAGCGCCGCCGACGACAGGGCCGTGCACAGGCCGGTGACTCTGGTGAAGGAAATGGACAAGTCGTCGCTCGCGCTGCTGGGAGCCTTCACGAGCCATCAGCATTTCCCGGAAATCGACATCGTGGTAACGACGCCCGGCGGCGACCCCGCGACGCACTACAAGCTGACCGACGCAATGGTCGTCTCGGTCCGCGCCGGCGACACCGGAGGCGGCACGCACGAGGCGCTCGAGCAAGTGAGAATCAGCTACGCGAAGATTGAGATTCAGCAGTAGGCTCGGGTGGCGGAGCGGCCGCTTTCTGGGGGCCGCGCCGCCTGAGTTCCCTGCTTGCTGTTACACGAGAGAGAAAACCACCTGCACGGTCGTATCGACTTCCACCGGCTGGCCGTTCAGCATCGTCGGACGGTATCTCCACTCTCTCACTGCACGAATCGCAGACGCCATCAGCAGCGGCGGTCCGGACACGTACTCGAGCTTCTCGATCGAGCCGTCCTTCGAGATGATGGCGCGCAGGGTCACCGTACCCGAAACGTGGGCCGACTTGGCTATGCCCGGATATTCCGGCGTGATCTGCTTCAACAGCGACGCAGATTGCACGTCGCCGCCGACCCTAATGCGGTTCGGTGTGGCGGCTGACGGCGGCGGCGGTGGCGCTGCTCCCGTGCCGATTCCGCCCAGCACGTCGCCCGTTCCGCCGGGTACTCCCGCCGTGTCAGACGCCGACCACGGACGGCGGCGCTTCGTCCTTCGCGATCTCCACCTGCTTTGGGATCATTGTAGGCGCCACCATGCGGTTCACCGCGAAAGTCTTCGGCTGCACCTGCTTTACCACGGCCTGTTGCGGCGGAGGTGGCGGCGCGGGTGGCGGCGGCGCGACCAGAAACGTATTGATCATCGCGTGGGGCAGCGTCTGCGTATAAATCAGCGGTATCAGCAGGATCGTGCCGAGAATCGCCGACTGAATGATCACGGCGAGACCTACCGACCAGGGCTTGCGCGTGTGCGCCATTTCAGACGTGTGTCCCGAAACCAGCAGTTCGTCAAACATGATTGCCCTCCTGTTTCGCCTCCGCTGTAGCGTCACAGCTAAGCAGGTAAGGCGCACGTCGCCCACCAAATCGGTCCGCGCTAAGTGCTTTATTTTCATTAGATGGTGGTACTAGCTCGTACTAGTCCCCCGAAAGAACTGCTTGGTTCGCGGTCTCTCTTACGTAAGGACTCGGCTGCTGTTTCTTACAGCGAATCGGGTACCGACTGCGACGCATAATAAGTTGACCGGCGCGATGGTCGTCTCGATCCGCGCCGGCGACACCGAAGGCGATGCGCACGAGGCATACGAGCAAGTCAGAATCAGCTACGCCAAAATCGAGATTCAGCAGTAAAATTTGGCCAGATAATCATGGAGCACGCGAACCTGGTTGTCGTGAGGGCGTACGGTGATCGCCTGGAGGCGGAACTGGCCAAAGGTGCGCTCCAAGCTTCCGGCATTCAAGCAATGATCCAGGGTGACACGGCCGGAGGAATGCGCGAACACCTCGCGTGGTCCGGCGCGGGGTTCAAAATTCTGGTCCGCGAGGAAGACGCTGCCTCGGCGCGCGAAGTGCTTACTTCACCCGACAAGAGCAACGAACTCCCCGACACGGAAGATCACGTTGACGGTGACCCTCGACGTTGGTGGCGCCGCTTTACCTAGAAAGCCCTCGCTCCAGGCGAATCGTCGAGAAATCCGCATGGCGTTCGCGCCGACTGGGCTGCGTTAGTGTGCTTCTGAGACGGGCTCCCCGGCTGGGCCACCCGAAATAAGCGGCCCGCGCCGAACGAGATTCGCTTGCTATACCGCTCCGAATGGTTATTAATTGCTGTGGCGGATTCGCTCGGAGGCCCGGTGAAATATTACCTCGGTGCGGCAATCGCACTTTCAATGTTGTTGGCGTCCTGTGCGGCCAAGAGTTTGCCTACGGTCGTCACAGTGACCCTCGCCGATGCCTATTCGGGCCCCATTCGTCTGAGTCTGTGCGAGAAATCCGCGAAAAACCCGGCCGTTGTGGATCTGCATGGCAACGGGGATACCACTGCGTGCCCGTATGGCAGCGTGGAAATTGTGGTAATCAAAGGCGCCTCGCGAATCTACATAACCTCCGACAAAATCCGCGTGGACAAAACCGGTGACGGCATACCCGTCGCGATCAGAACCCAAATACCGTAGAGCAGCCCGCGATCGAAGCCAGCAATTCCGAGGGGGAAGAAGCAAATCCGCTCCCCCCTCTTTTTTCCTCAATCGAAGTTAGACAGCGAAATTCACGTCAGGAAATTAGTTGTCCCTTACGCAAATCACGTTGCCATTGGAATTGGTGTAGCGATGTTCGCCGGCAGGACATGGCGCAGCTTGACCTCGTTGTCCCTGGTCCCCGGTCTGTCCATCCCGGCCTTGATCCCCAGTGCGGCCCCGATCTCCGTCGTGGCCCCGGTCTCCCATTCGACCTTGATCGCCGGATACGCCCTGATCTCCCGTCACGCCCTGATCACCCGTCGCGCCCTGATCACCCGTCGCGCCCGTCACGCCCTGTTGTCCGGTGGCTCCCGCAGGTCCCGCCGGTCCCGGCGCTGCCGGAGTGACGTTGCAGCCGGCAATAAGCAGCCCTAGTAGCGCCGCGCTAATCATTAGAGACTTCTTCATTTTGATTCTCCCTTGTGGTGTCGCTCGCGGCACACCGCTGCACCGGAGGCAATGAGATACAGAGAGAATTGTGCACGCGGGACGCGTGTGCGCGCTGTTCACATTCGCACAGTTGCGACGTTAGTCAGGCCACGGGATACGGGATGACAGTGAAGATTCCGAACGGGGCTGTTCTTGAGGTGGGGCGGGCGCTACAGCGTCCTTCCGATCCTTGAAATTGTTCGCGCCCGATCATGATTTTGGGGCGCGCTCAAGGCCTCTGGTAGTCAGGCAATGATAAGGCGTGACACGGTCGGAGGAGTGCGCGAAGGCCTTGCGTGATCGGGCGAAGCGTCATTGTGCACTTTACTAGCAAAAGGGGTGAAATCTAATGGCCGTGCCAGGGTGCGTTCTATAGCCACGTCGCGGGGCAATCCAGGGTTGATCTATCGGGTAAGACGATCTGATCTGAAAAGCGGCTCGAGACCAAATGATGCTCCCGCATCTTAAACCTGAAATCGGCATGTTTTAACAGATCTCCAGAGGATCTTCCGATCGGAAGAATTACACCAATCTGCTTGTGCGGGAATGTGGACCGCACCGCTTTGATGGCCGGAATCAGGTCCGTATCGCCCGAAACAATCACGGCACGGTCATATTGATCTGTAACGGCCAGTCGAAACAGGCTCAGTGCGATATTCACGTCGGTTTGTTTTTCTTCGAAGGTTTGATACTTCCCCTTACAAACGTGACAGTGTTTATCTTTGCGCTTGAACTCGCCATAGACTACTTCGACGCCCACACTCTCGTTCGCCCCAATAAACAGTTTGTGTCTTGCAACCTTCCCGGCATCCCAGGTAGCAAGCGCTGTAAAAAGGAGTACCTTATCGAGTGTGTCGAGCCGACCTACGTAGAGGCTGGCGAGCCTGTAAAGATTTAGCCATTTGAATCTTCTATATCGGAAGTGATTTGGCCCATCCTGCGTGTAGTCCAACGCGTGGTACAGATTGAAGCCATCAACGAAGAAAACATATTTAGCGATAAAAAACCCGACCCCACGAAGGAGGTCGGGGCCACTCACTGTTACCAGTGAATGGGACGATCTCGTAACCGATATTATAACGTAACGCGATTGATCGTCAACAGGTTATCCACAGGATTCCCACAGCCCTAATCGTCGAATCGCACTGTTTTGGGCATATGCGTCCTCGGATCTTCGCATCGTTCGTAGTTCGAATGTTCTGGTTTGTTGTTCCTTTGAAGCTCGAATGGGCCTAGCGCTCACGATTTTGCGGCGCGCTCGAGCTCGGCGATGTCGAGCTTCTTCATCTGAAGCATGGCCTGCATCGCTTTCGGGTTCTTTACGAGATCAGGCAGCCGCGCGGGGACGATCTGCCAGGCCAGTCCATACTTGTCCTGCAGCCATCCGCATTGAATTTCGGTTCCGCCGGCGGAAAGCTTTGACCAGTAATAATCCACTTCCTCCTGCGAATCGCAGCGCACGACAAACGAGATTGCGTTGGTGAACTTGTAGTTCGGGCCGCCATTGAGCGCGGTAAACTTCTGGCCGTCGAGCTCAAAAGCGATGGTCAGGATGCTGCCCTTCGGTATTCGGCTTTCGTCCACGTTGTTGTGCAGTTCGTCGAGACGGCGCGAATTCTTGAATACCGTGAGATAAAACTCGACAGCTTCTTCGGCGTTTGAATCGAACCAGAGGAACGGCGTGATGCGGGGGAATTTTTCCAGGGCGCCCATTCAACCACCTAGCTTTCTGCTGGGGAACGCTCGCTGCCTTTAGCGCGGGGCTGGTTTATCGGTCTGGCTTGCCGCGGCGTTCTGCGCGACTGCCGGTTGGGACGAAGGATTCTCGCCTTTCCCTGCGGCGGGATATTTCAGCGCGACCCATTTGTACCAGCCGCCGTCCATCACTTTGATGTTCGTGTAGCCGAACTCCGCGAGCTGGCGAATCAGGTCTTCGGTATCGTGCGGGCAGGAGCCGTACATGATCAGCGTCTTATTGCGCGGCAGGCTGATCGGAAAAATTTTCACGCGCATCACCCAGGGATAATTGATGGCGCCGGGAATGTGTCCTTCGGCGTAGCCGTCCACGGGCTGCGTGTCCACCAGCGCGATGGTGGGATCTTTCTCCTGCACCATCTTCAGCACGGCTTCGGGAGCGACAGTCGGCGGCGCAGGCTGCGCGACAATGCTGGGATCCACGGCCGCGAGATCTTCCTGCGCGCGCACGGTCGGCGCGCTGAAAGCCAGCGCGGCGAGCAAAGCCGCCATCGCAACCGACATTTTCATCGCAGCGGACAGTTTCATCGAAGCATTCATGGTGACCTCCGCGCGTCCAGTTCCCTGCTGATCGTGCAACCATCGGCGATGTTACTCCCGGTGGAGGGAGAGGGTCAACACGGTCAATGGCAACGAGTGTGCCGTTGATTTTGTAGGGGCACGGTCCGCCAATAATTTGGGGCGGATGCCCGGCGCACATGCTTGGCGACGCCTCGCCACTCCGAGCCCGCTTCCCACCACCCGGTGCTAAGAGACTTGAATGTAGCGCCGCGGGCTTTAGCGCGGCACGTTGCAAAGAAGAATGCCGTGCTGAAGCACGGCGCTACATTAAAACCTGACGGTGATGGCTTCGTAGCGGCCGTCTTCAGCTGGACGCTTTTCGCTACACCCAAATTTGAGAAAAACGCCAGCAGGTGGCCCTTCGGCCTCGCTCAGGACAAACTGGCGCTACATACCGTTGCTGGATGGGCGGCATATGGGCAAGCATCTGCGCCGGGCATGGTCCGCCGCGACGGACTCCTGCGAAACGGGAGGCGAATGGCACGGCGTCGCCAAGCATTGGCGCCGGGCGTAGCAGTGCTACGCCCCTACGGGAAACGGCCGGAGGCGGATTGGCAGCGCTGCGTCAAGCATCTGCGCCGGGCACGGTCCGCCGCGGCGGACCCCTACGAAACGGGAGGCGAATGGCACGGCGTAGCCAAGCATCGGCGCCGGGCGTAGCAGTGCTACGCCCCTACGGGAAACGGCCGGAGGCGGATTGGCAGCGCTGCGTCAAGCATCTGCGCCGGGCACGGTCCGCCGCGGCGGACCCCTACGAAACGGGAGGCGAATGGCACGGCGTCGCCAAGCATCGGCGCCGGGCGTAGCAGTGCTACGCCCCTACGGGAAACGGCCGGAGGCGGATTGGCAGCGCTGCGTCAAGCATTTGCGCCGGGCACCCGCCTCAGGCGGGTGTCCCAACAAAGAAAATTCCTGGGCGAATGGTGCGCGCGGGTCTAGCCAAGTCGCGCACTCCGTGGCACAATTAATTCATGGGAAATAAAGACGCAAAGAAACGCGAAACCAAGAAGCCGAAGAAGAAACAGCCGACTCCGCACGAACTTCGGATGGCCAGCCGTCCGATTTTCACGCAGCCGAAGTAACGGCCGCAATTCTGGCGGTGCGTCACGGCGACAACCGGCTCGGCGTCGCAGTTGTAGCGCCGGCGTCCCGCCGGCGATTTTGTGCGGCGCCACCGAAAACGAGATTCGCCGGCAAGATGCCGGCGCTACGAAACCGCGCTGTCCGCCTGCACGCTCTTCCCTTCTCCTGACGCACCTCTCGCGGTAAACTCTTGCCGCCATGAACAAACCACGCTTTGCATCACGCACGTTGCGATTTGTTTTCTGCGCGGCGTTTTTCGTCAGCGCATGCGCCGCTTGCGCCAGCAGCTTCGCGCAACCCCCGCAGCAGCCAACCTCCACGCCCGCGATGAACGCTGCCACGCCATCGTCCGCGCAGCAAGCGCCGCCCGCGACCAGCGCCGTCGCGCCCGAGATGGAAATTCCGCCGTTTGCTGTCGGCGTGGCGTATGGCGTCTCGCCGACCGAAGCCGACCCGGCGGTGACGCGGTTCACCGCGAATAACCTGATCGTTTACAAACGCGACGTCGCGCGCAACGCGCCGCTGCTCGTCTGGTTTTCCGGCACGGGCGGCACGCCGATGAGCGGCTGGCTATTTATCCAGGCCGCGGCGACGGCCGGCTATCGCGTGATCGGATTGATGTACGACAACGGCGTTTCCGACCCGCAGACTTGCGGGCCGAAGCCCGATCCTTCGTGCGCGGACCGATTTCGCGGCACGCGCATTTTTGGCGACGGCACCAGCAAGGATATTGACGACCTGCCCGCCGAGTCTGTGGTCAACCGGCTCACCAAGCTGCTCGTTTATCTCGACGCGAATCACCACGCCGAAGGCTGGGGCCAGTATCTGCACGACGGCGCGCCGGCGTGGTCGCGCATTGCGGTCGCCGGACACTCGCAGGGCGGCGGAGTGGCGGCGTACATCGCGAAGAAAAAATCCGTGTATCGCGTGATCAATCTTTCCGGCGCGTGGGATCGCACCGAAGGCACGAAGCAGTGGGCGCCGTGGATCACGTCGCGGAGCGCGACGCCGATGAACCGCTGGTACGCCGCGTATCACGCGAAAGAGTCCAACGCTGCCGCGATGAAGCTGGCCTATGTGGCGCTCAAGATTCCGCCCGATCACATTCGCGTGCTGACGCTCGAGCCGAATCCCGGGGTGAAATCTCCGGCCGGCGTGGATGTCTATCACGGCAGCATGGTGTCCGAGCGTTCGACGCCGCGCGATGCGAATGGCGATCCCGCCTACGCCGCCGATTGGGCGTTTATGCTGGGAACACCGAAGTAGCGCGGTTTTCTCCGCGGAGGACGTGCGATGAATACCCGAACTGATTTCGCCAGTTGCTTCCGCTGTGCTCGTCGTCGCGGTCTTGACCCTAACTTGTGCGACGCGAGGGCAAAGTCTGAACGCGGCTCAAGCGACCGATCCGAAAAAGAATTCGAGTGCGCGTGGATCGCCGGAGACTCAAAGGCCTGATCGCGGCTAGCGGAAAATGCGACCATCGTCCAAACCTACAAAGCAATATGCCCGTGCCACCCGACGTGAACGCAGCTAGCTCTAATGCGGCGCTAATGGGACCATTTTCCAAAACGACGTTTCTCCCGGAAGGGACAGCCCAGGGAGTGGTCTGAAATTTGAGATCCGACAACCGGGCGATCATTTTGCGCGAAGGCAGTTCCGTAGCGTCAGTCCGCGCGGTAAGTACGCCTGCCTTCGGTAAGAGTTTGGTGCGAGTGTTTGCTTCACGGTGGGGCGCACGGACGGGCTCTCCTATTTCGATTTAACTTCCGTCTGGGCTCAACGATCGGGCGCATGGCGAGTAATCCTTCTCGCGACATACCTTTCAAAACGCCCTGAGGAATTCCATCGCGGTAGGCCTCCAGACAGGCGCAACTTTTTCGAGGGTGCCGGGTTTAACCTATTGGATATGGCGGCGCAGCTTTTGTGTCCGCCGATGCCCGATTTGCATCATACTTTTTCATAAGCCGTGCGCTCCCAACCTGCCGTCTTGAATTCGGCAGAAGGGGCGGGAAAATGGAGGATTCCATACATGCGAACGTTCCTGAAGGCTCGTCATCTTGTATTCTTCGCGCTGCTGTTCACCATAGCGATCGCAATGCCTGTCGCGTCGCACGCGCAGGTTGCCGTCGGGGTTTCGATCACCACTGCTCCCCCACCGATTCCGGTGTACGAGCAGCCGCCCTGCCCGCAAGAAGGATTCCTTTGGACGCCCGGCTTCTGGGCTTATGGCGACACAGGCTACTACTGGACTCCCGGCGTTTGGGTTGCGCCTCCGCGAGTCGGTTTCCTTTGGACTCCCGGCTACTGGGGATTCGCAGGCGGCCTCTACGGCTGGCATCGCGGGTATTGGGGACCGCACGTCGGATTCTACGGCGGAGTTAATTACGGATTCGGCTACGGCGGCTCCGGCTTCTACGGCGGACGCTGGGAAGGCGGCGCCTTCCGATATAACACCGCGGCGTGGCACGTAGGCCCCGGCTTCCACGGCGTCTACGAAGATCGCACCTTCATTCACGGAGGCGAGGGCAGCCGAGTCAGCTGGAACGGGCATGGTGGAATCGAGAGGAGCCCGAGCGCCGAAGAACGTGGCTGGGCGCACGAAGAGCATCTTGGCCGGACGCCTGGCCAGATCTCGCACCAGCGTTCCGCGCGAGTTGACCGCAGCAATTATGCGTCGGTTAACCACGGGACGCCGTCGCACCCGGAAGGCATGGGCGTGAACGCGCGTCAGGATCGCCAGCAGAATCGCATCAATCAGGGAGCTCACTCCGGACAGATGACGCGGGGTGAAACCAACCACGTCGAACATCAGGAAACCAACATCCACAACGAGGCTCATGCCGACCGTGCGGCGAATGGCGGACATCTGACCGGCGCCGAGCACAATCACATCGAGCATCAGCAGAATCACGAGAGCCACGAAATCAATCGCGACAAGCACAATGGCAAAACCGACGCGCATCCGAATGGCGGACACGGCGGCGAGCACGGCGAAAAAAGATAACAACAAGCGCGGCGCAAATCGTGGTGCGTACGGGAGTTCAGGGGCGGCCGAAAGGCCGCCCTTTTTATTTTGCGATGCCGAGAATGATTTCATAAAGGGCACGCCCCGAATTATTGGCGGACGACGCCCCGGGGCGTACGCTTGGCGGAATGCAGCCATTCACTTCGGATGTCGCGCGCCTCGAACCATGTGGAGTGCGGCGGCTTGCCGCCGCTGTATTCGGGCGAGGCTTGCCTCGCCCGATCCGGAGCGTTCGCAAAGGAGTAAGTTCCGCCCACTCGAGCCGAACCGGAAACAAATGGTTGGCGATTGCAGTACGTCCCGGCAAGCCGGGACGTCAAACAGCGGCGGCCCTTCGGCTTCGCTCAGGACAAGCAAGCCGCCGCACTCCACATGCGCTGTGCTATCGCCAAAGCGGAGGCGGACAGTGAACGCGACGCCAAGCGAGCGCGGCGCGTTGCTTCAGTTCGCCTTGTGAGTCGTCGTTTTCTTCGGCGCGGGCGTTGCGGCGGGTGCGGCTGCGTCCGCTGCGGCGGGATCGCCGGGGGCGGGCGGTTCATACGTCCATTCGGTATCAACGGCCTGCTTCCCTTGCAGGGCGTCCTTCTGGTCGCGAATCGTGCTCTGCACGTTGAAAACCGTGTCGCCGTCCTTGCAAGTCACAGTTCCCTTGTACGAGTATTTCGTGCGTGAGAAACTTCGCGAACCCGTTGGCCCAGGCGTTGGGGTTCGGCAGATCAACTGTGTCGAAGGCGTCGCTGAAATAGATGGTCGGCTTTTTTTCGTCCGAGTAGCAATACGAGGTGCGCGGTTGCGGACCCGGATCGGCCGGCGGCGGAGCGTTCTGCGCGTCGGCGGGCGGAGCGTCTTTCTTGGGCGCGGCGTCCTTGGGAGGTTCCGTTGTCGCGTAGGGATTCGTGTCGGCTTTGGGCGCGTTGTTTCCCGGCTGTTGCCCCGGCTGCCAATTCACGAATACGACTTGCATTCCGGCTCTCTGCCAGGCGTTTTGTTCGGCGGCGATGACGCGCTGCTGATTGGCCGGGTCAGCGGTGCCGGGATTGCAAAGGGTCGTCGAAAAGTTCTCCTGCGGGTACGCCCCGCGGACGTATGCCGACCAGGCGTTGCTCATCGCGACGCGCTGGCTCTGGTCACCAGGCACCATCCCGCTCACGTAGATCGTGGCATGCGAGCTGCCGGGAACCACGGCGGTGGCGATGCATTGAAATGCGCCCGTGCCCTGCTGCGCCGAAGCGGCCGGAGCCGCGAGCGCCGCGGCGAATAGCAGCGCCGCCGTTCCCCAAGATAATTTCACGTTCATGCCAACGAGCCTCCGCGCGATCGTTCTCGTGTCGAGGCCCGGAATGTTATCGCCGCAGAGTGCGTGTGGTCAACACCGAGGAAACACGCGAGCTGATTTGCGCGGCCGGCATAGATAACTTGACAATAATGCTGCAGGCATACGATCTTACGCCCGTCATCGTGCGCTGAGCGCGGATGATCGAAGGCGAGACTTGTATTCATGAATACTCTTCGCCGATCAACATTGCCGTACGAAATTGCTCTGCTCGTGCTGACAGCGATTTATGCAATTGGCCTTTCAGTAGTCGCGTCTCGCGGCTCACTGATGGAAGGCGAGCTTTCGGGACCGCTGTGGCTATTTGGGTTCGTGGTGATTTTGGTCGGCTGGGTACGCGCGGACCGGATGGCCCGCGAGTATCACGCGCCTTTTGAATTCGACGCGTTTGTGTTCTTCGCATGGCCCGTGGCCGTTCCGTATTATTTGTGCAGGACCCGCGGGTGGCGGGGCTTCCTCATCGCACTCGGATTGTTAGCGCTTTTCGCTGCGCCTACGTTTGCCGCGGCTTTCGCGTACGTTCTTCTTGGCAAGCGGTAAGGCACGCAACGCATTTCCCGCCGAAGCAAAACAAGCGGGGAGAAATGGATTTCTAGGGGGCCGCCGCGGCGGACCAGGCGTAGATGCATGGCGCATCGCAACCATCCATCTCGCATCCGCCCGGCCTCAAACCGTGTGGAGTGCGGCGGCTTGCCGCCGCTGTTTGCCGTTCCGGCTTGCCGGGACGTGCTGCAATCGTCAACAATTCGTTTCCGCTGATGCTCGCGTGGGCAGGACTTACTCGTTTGCGAACACCCCGGATCGGGCGAGGCGAGCCTCGCCCGAATACAGCGGCGGCAAGCCGCCGCACTCCACATGCGCTGTGTCATTACGAAAGCAGCGACGGGAACAAGGTTTTGTAGGGGCACGGCATGCCGTGCCCGGCAAACGTGCTTGGCGAAGTCGAGCCATACGCGCGCGCTGAAACACCGATCGCTGGATGGTTTGAATCCCGTCAAGCATCTGCGCCGGGTCCGCCGCGGCGGACCCCTACGAGAAAAATAGGAGAAGGTTTCGTAGCGGCGGCCTTCAGGCCGGCGTTTTCCCCGAGCGGAACGCGGCGAAAGGCGCCCGCCTGAAGGCGGCCGCTACGAAGGCAACTAGTAACCGGTGGGGATGGCCAGGTTGTCGATGTACGCGCCGCTGCGCGGCGACTCGTTCCACACCTGGAATCCGGTGACGAAGTAAAAGATGTACGCCGAAGCGAGGCCGCCGCTTGCGCCGTAAATCGGGAACACGGTTTGGCCGCCGACATCGTAGAAATCAATGTCCTGCATGACGGCGCGTCCCCAGTGCGAGAGGTCGAGGAAATCCACGCGCGACTGATTCGCGTTGATGCTCGATTTGATCGGCACGCCCGCCATGGACTTCTCGCCGGTGAAGAGCAAGTCGAGATCGCTCGCGCGCCCGCCCGCTCCCTCCTTGATGATTTGAGAAATCGTGACGCCGAGCTGCTCCCACTGATGCTCCTGCTCGAGCGAAGTGTACGCGATCAGCTTGCTCACCTGATTCGAGCCGAGGGATTTCCGCACCTTGTTGATCGCGAGACGCACGGCGCCCGGAGTGAGCGCTGAGTTGTTGCCGTTGACGCGCGGCGTGGCGAGTTCCACCGGATACGTCGCGCGGTTCAGGTTCAGCCATGTGCCGGTGGTCGCGTTCGACTGGTGATAAAGGATGCCGAAAAGCGAAGTGGGCTGCGCGCCGGTGAGGCCGTCGTGGACGATCACGTCGTTCGCGGCAGTGCCTGCGGGCAGCGCGTCCACCTGGATCAGCGAATTGAACGGATCCACGAGAAGCACGTTGGCCGAGCCGCGATTGGTGGTGAGCGTCGGGTCGTACACCTGCACGGTCTGGTTGTAGTAGAAAAGCTGCGCGCCGGGCGGCTTCGCCATCGCGAATTGCGCGGCCACGCCGGACGGCAGGCCGCTCGTGGTGATCGTGCCGATGGTGCCGAGCACGCCGTTGCCGTTGGTCTGCATCACCTTGTCGAGAAACGCGCGGAACTGCGCCATCGCGTTTTTCACTTCGCGCTTGGCGGCGTTCTCGACGGCTTTGTCGGGCGCGTTGCTGGCGTATTCGACGAGCTTGGTGATTTCAACCGCGTCCCGGAAAAATACCGGCGTCACTTGCGCGACGTCGTAGATGCGTTCCGGAACCGCGGCCGAGGTCGCCGCCGTCCATATTCGCGAGGCCGGCCTTGCCTCCCGGACGGATTTGCAGCGGAAGCCGCATGTTGCGTGAGCTGACGCGTTCCACGTCGCCGCGCTGCTGGATCATGGTCAGCAAGATGTCGTCCCGCTCGTAGAGCAGCGGAAGTTTGTCGCGGACCTTTTCCAGTTGCAGCGCAACCGATTGCGCGTTCTGCATCTGTGCCATGTGATTGGGTTCCCCTTTGGATGGAAATTCGAGAATAGTGATTGGTGATCAGTGGCGAGTGACTAG
Organism: uncultured Acidobacteriota bacterium; assembly: GCA_963701865.1. Taxonomy (GTDB): domain Bacteria; phylum Acidobacteriota; class Terriglobia; order Acidiferrales; family UBA7541; genus Palsa-295. The sequence continues at coordinate 1,254,002 of CAVPBO010000001.1, read as the reverse complement.
TGACGAGTGGCTAGAGCGGGCGTGCCGCGCCGAAGCGCGTAGCGCGAAGGCGGGTGTCCTTTACGGACGAATGCGAGAAGAATCGGCTGGGCCGTGCGGCTGTCACCGGTTTTGTAGGGGCATGGTCCGCCGCGGCGGACCCGGTGCGGCGCTTGGGAAACACGAGCCAAGTGCGCGATTGCGCGCGGAGAACTGTGGAGTGCGGCGGCTTGCCGCCGCTGTATGCCGTCCCGGCTTGCCGGGACGTGCTGCAATTATTCGCGGTGCCTCACGAATTGGGCGAGGCAAGACTCGCCCACCGTGCCGGAGCGAGCTCCGGCACTAGAGACAGCGGCGGCAAGCCGCCGCACTCCATATTGGTCGAGGTGGGCCGGGCGGGCGCCTAATGGCACGATCGAGCTAAGAATTATCGCCGGGCATGGCATGCCTCTACGAACTCGGCGGAAAATTGCCGGTGTCTTGCCGAGTAGGTTTGCCGGGCATCGGCCTACGGCGGATTGCCCTTACAAGATTAAACTCCGCACGAGTATGTCGCACGAGTACAGCCTATGTGGAGTGCGGCGGCTTGCCGCCGCCGTATTGCAGGCGAGGCTTGCCTCGCCTGCGGAGGTTTCGTCGGAATTGGAGCGCCTGGTGGTTTCAACGTCGAGACCCGACACGGTCGGAATTGCGTTCGCCACTATTTATTGGCTGGTACAGAAGCGTGGAGCACGTCCCGGCAAGCCGGGACGGCAAACAGCGGCGGCAAGCCGCCGCACTCCACATGGTCCGAGGCGAGCCGAATGCAGGTTGGATGGCCCACTGTTGCCAAGCAACTTGTCGGGCGCCGCTCGCGATGTTAGCGTGTGCGTTAAGACATGCGACGCATACTCATTGCGCTTGCCGCGCTGTCGTTTTTCACCGCAGCCTTCTCCGCTGCAGCGCAATCGCTGCCTTCAAAGAGCGAAGTCGCGTCAATCCTGCAAAAAGGCTTCAGCGCGATGGATCTGCGTTCGCCGGGATCGCCTCCCTTTCATTTTGTCGCGAGAGTTCACTACGATCTGGCGGGCAGCTCGACCGACGGCACGTACGAAATGCTGTGGCTGGCTCCCGACCGCTCGCGCGAGGATCTCAAACTGGATGGCGTCGGATCGGAAACTGAAATCGTTAACCGCGACAAGATTATCAACTTGCGAACGAATTTCGGAACGGTACTGCCGCTACACAGTATTCGAGGCGTCTTGCTTCCTGATCACGAAAAACCATACGCGTGGAACCTCAAAGCGAAGAGGATCCAAATGATGCCTATGGATGGCGAGCAACGCGTCTGCATTGAATCGGAGGCTAGCCTGTCGCTCAAGCAAACGGCCTGCCTAGATTCGAGCGGGCAGCAGGTGGGCACCCTGCGTTACGTGGGCTTCCTGCATTCCGGGGAGCAAAGCGATTTCGTTTCCGTGGGCGAGAAGCGCTACCCCCGGCATTTTGCCACCCGCCAATTAGACGAAACGATGGACATTCGCCTCGAGTTTGTGGCGGTTCCTCAAGAAGGGATCGAGAGTGCGCTGGAAGCTCCGGCGGGGGCAGTGGTTCGCGACTGGTGCTTGAAGGAAGAAGTAAAGGAACCGACCGCCGGACCAGCGAGCCCATTTTTCACAATGCGAGCGCCGGGCGCCATGGTCATGTATTACGTCCTCGTGGACACGAACGGGCACGTGAAAGACTGGGCGCCCTTGCGTAAAGAATCTAAAGCGATCGACGACTTACTCGAGAGCCCGTATTCAATGGCTCCTGTTTTGCCGCAAGGCTTTGATGCCCCGCTCCTGTTAAACGGGAAGTATCTCGGAAGCATAGACAAGACTTTGGCTGCGTGGTTTCCCGATGCCAAGTTTCCCAAGCGCTCGTGCGGCGGCAAGCCAATCGAATACGAACACGTGATGCCCATCCCCGCGGGAATTCCGGTAACAAAATAGAGCCTGAGGTTATCGGCGCCCGAATGCGTATGAATTTTTCGGCGCGGTGAAGGATAATGCCGTCGGCGGCGGACACATGCACGGCCTCGCGGAATCGATCGCTTCGGCGGCGTTTGTAATTTTCGAATATGCGGGCGTTCCGGCGCTGCTGATTTGGGGCTGGGTGCGCTGGTTCCGGCGTCCCAAGCCTCGGACGCTGTTCCCCGTTTTGTCCTTCGTTGGTTTTGCTTTCGCCACCGCTTCCGTCGTTTTGGCGTTCGTGTCCATGATGTACGCGAGTTCGGCCGGCGGCTTTGGCTATCACGATCCGCGACTGATCAATATATTCAGGCTGGCCGCAGTGTTATCGCTGTCGGCGACGGCGTTCGCGCTGGGTGGCGTCTGGCGAACAAGCTCGGTGCGGTGGCATGCGCTCGTTTGCGCGATCGCCACGCTGCTGTTCTGGTTCGCTGTGGCAGTCGGCGAATGACGCCGCCGTGACGGCGCATGTGAGCGGTCGAGCACAGGGGATCGCCGGATCGCGCCAAGCACGTTTGCCGGGCTACAGTCTACGCCCAATGAATTCGGGGCGGATCCCGCTACGAAACCGATGGTTCACTGCGCGTTCTCCGCTCTGTCGCAAATCCTGCTGATCACAAATTCAAAATGTCGGCGTCGGACATGCGCCTGTAATCAACTTCGCGGGGAGTCATCGAGCGCGGGCCGTCGCTGCCCGTGCCGCCGGAGCCGGCGATATCCACGCGGCGCTCGGCGGCGCGCTGGCGCGTGCGGCGATCCTGATTCGCGGCGACGACGGTCGAAGTCCACTCGTTGAGGACGCGTTTCGCGACGCCGGGCAGCGCCTGGCGCGCGCGTCCGGTGACGAGCGAGACGAGCGCGTGCTGGTGGTCCGCGTCCAGCGCGCCTGAGCGGAACGCGTCGCGCATTTGCTGCGCGAGCTGGCGATTCGAGCGCAGAGTCGTATCGAGCTCGCGATAGATTTCGCCCACGACGCGATTGCGTGCCGATTTCGAGACGCCCTCCGGAAGCAGCCGCTCGACCTGCGTTTCGATTGCGTCGAGCACGCCTTCGACAGCAGCGGCGTTTGTCGCGTGGAAGAATTCGGTTTGCGCCGCGGTGGGTTGCGTAGCGCCCTTGCGCGGCGACGGGCTGTTGGGGTTCTAGGGGCATGGCATGCCATGCCCGGCGATCAATCTTGGCGGGATCATTGCCATTTGTCGGAAAATCTCCGCGCGAGACGTCGTGCACCTGGCCAGCGGGTGGTGACGCCTCACCGGGCACGGCATGCCGTGCCCCTACGAAACCATCTTGTGTTGATGATCGAGGTGCGTTCGCGGAGCCGGTGGCTAATCCCGCCATTGCTTGCGCGAGCGACGCGAACGCCGCGGGGTCGAGGCTTGCGACGGCGCGCGCGAGCTCCGCGTGATCTTCGGGGCGGCGCGAGAAGAAAAGCGCGTCCATGCGGTCGAGATCGGCGAGAAGCGAGGTCGCAGTGCGAGCCTCGTCAGGAGATGCGAACGATTCGCGGTAGGCTTGCGCGTCGTCCCATGCGCGACGGAGCTCGGGATTGGCGTCGAGCGTTGCGCGCAAAGCTTCGGGTTCGGCTGCGTGCTCGGCGTCGGTACCATCCTGCTGATCTTGCGCCGACGAGGACGAAGGCGAAGATGCGTCTTCGCGCCATGGGTCATCATCACCACTTACAGCAGGTCCCTCGTCGGGCCAAACGTCGGCCCTCTGTCGGGATGACAACGTAGAGGAATTGGGCGCGGGTGCTGGATGCGCCGCAGTTTTTGTGGCGCCGGCGGCACGAACATCGGAATCGAGGCCGAGAATTTCGTCGTCGGATGCTGTGCGCGATGCTGCGCGCGGGAATCGGGCGTCCCGTGTTGTGTGTGGTGCCTCTGCGCGGACCGATGCGCTGGCGATTGCGCGCGGTCATTCGGTGACACGGGCGATTCACGTGTTGCTGTGGACACAGGTGCCATTATGAAAACCTCCGTGGTGCGATGGATTGCCGAAGAAAGGTGCGAGCGAAAGCTGGCCACCTGAAGGTGCCGCTACGAAACCAGTGCAAGATCGGCGCGATCGCGTTATGTGGAGTGCGAAGCTTTCAGCGGTTTTGTAGGGGCACGGCATGCCGTGCCCGGCAAACGAACTTGGCTCGCTGCCACCTATTCGGGGCGGGTTACGTAGCGCCGGCCGGAAGGCCGGCATTCTCTCCAATTTGAACGCCGCGAAAGATGGCTACCTGAAGGTGGCCGCTACGAAATCAGTCAAGATCGGCGCGATCCCGCGTCGCGCTCGCGTTATGTGGAGTGCGGCGGCTTGCCGCCGCTGTTTGCCGTCCCGGCTTGCCGGGACGTGCTCCACACATCAGCCAAGATCAATCCATCGAGCGATGCAAGCTCGACCGGGTCGAGCCTCGGCGCTGAATTTATTGAGCACTTCAATTCCGAATTTCTCTCCGCAGGCGAGGCAAGCCTCGCCTGCAATACAGCGGCGGCAAGCCGCCGCACTCCACATTAGTTGTCTCGGCTGTGACTCCACGCATGTGGCGAATCAGTGCCACGCGCACAGCGGGCGAAGTGGGCATCGGCAGGCCCGTACGAAAAAATACCGATCGCCGCGGCGCGCATTCGATGCCCGGTCATATGCGCGGCGAATACGTTTACTTCTGCGCGAACGCGGCGACGCGTAGTGCCGGAAATGCACTACGAGTGCTAACGCACGCCCGCAACGTGCTGTGAACACGCCGGTTACGGCGTGTGCTCGCCTGCGCAAGACTGAGCAAATTGTAACGAAGGTACTATTTCGCGCGATGCCTGTTCCCGATAAATTAGTGACAGCGGGGGAAGCCACGCGGCTGTCCTGGAGAATGGATACGGCCCGCAACAAATCTGAGGTGATGGCATGAGCTCGACGATTTCCGCAACAGAAGAAAAAGCAAAAGCAGACGCAGCCGCCGCAAAAGCCCAGGCCAGTGCCATCGAGCGACGCCGCAGACGCCGCGCGAAAATCTCCGCGCAAGTTCACGTCAAGGCCGTCAACTCCCCCGAACCCTTCGAAGAAATTTGCATGAGCATTGACGTGTCGCGCGATGGCCTGCTCTTCACGGCCAAGCACGCGGGCTATTGGAAGGGCCAGCAGCTCAGCGTCACGTTTCCATTTTCGACTGCGGCGCAGGCGCTGAATACCGCGCAAGTTGCGGACATCGTGCGCGTGGCCGAATTGCCGGGCGGGAAATTCACCGTGGCCGTGCAATTTCACACGGCAAAGGCTGACGCGAAGTCGGATCGCAAGGGCGCCACGGGTCCAGCGATGGACGCGGGCATGGCCGGCGCGGGATTGCCGGCGATGGCGAAGGAGCAATCCATCGTGCTGGCGGTCGAGCCGGACACGCGAACCGCGGAAATCATGCGCAACATGCTGACGCAGGACGGATACACCGTCATCATCGTGCCCACCGCGCAGGAAGCTCTGGAAGTGTTGCGCACCACCACGCCGTCGGTATTCATCGCGGAAGTCGAGGCGACGGACATGTCCGGCCACGACCTCTGCCTGATCATCAAGCGCAACGAACGCCTGCAGCGCGTGCCTGTGATTCTGCTGACGCGCTCCGCGCAGCCCGCGGATTATTCGGCGAGCCATCAGCTGGGCGCGGTCGTCTGCATGGCCAAGCCATTTCAGCCCGAGCGGCTGCAGCATGTGGTTCGGCTGGTCGCGCCGCCGCCAACGCTGAAAAGCGTGTACGGCGCCTCGCGCTTCTCAAGCAGCAACGTCGAACGCTCGCTGTAACGCGGGCTTCAGCCGCCAGCTCTGGATGTCCAGGGCCATGCGCTGCCCCGCCATCCGTACGACGCGCAGAAATCGCGCACGCCCGAAAGAAACACTCCCGCAGCCATCAGCAGCATCGCCCATCGCAGCGCTTCTGGAATTTCAGGTAACGATTTGATCAGCGCGGTCGGCATGGATAGCCAGCTCCACAGCGTGGGGAATAATTTCGCCAGCATCGCGCCGTAAATAATTCCCATGATGGCGTGCATGATGCGCTCGCCGGCGTAGAGTCCGCCAAGCGGCTTGCGGATCCAATCCTCCACCACGAAATCCCATAACGTCAGCACGACTTCGATCAGCAGCAGCGCCGCCAACGCCATGGCCCATCGGCCTTGCCAGGCAAACCACGGCAGAGTCGCGAACAAAATTGCGTAGACGAAGTCCCGCCATGCGTGAAGTTGCAATTCCGAATGCGCTGCGCGGCCGAGCGCCGGAAGTTTCGCGCGCCATTCGTGGTAATAGAGCGTATCGAACGCGCCGAGACAGCCGAGGGCAGCGAGAAGATAAATTGCGAGGCTCATGCGCCGGCCGCGCACCCCCATTCGCGGCTTATGGTAGCACCGCGACCCGTTCCTACATCGCCATTACCAACGCTTTTGCTCCGGCGCCGCGCATGTGGAGTGCGGCGGCTTGCCGCCGCTGTATTGCAGGTGAGGCTTGCCTCGCCTGCGGAGGTTACGTCGGAATTGGAGTGCGCGATGACTTCAACGCCGAGGCTCGATCTGGTCGAGCATGCATTGCCCGAATCGCTGGCGTTCGCAAATGCGCGGAGCACGTCCCGGCAAGCCGGGACGGCCGACAGCGGCGGCAAGCCGCCGCACTCCACATGAGCCGAGGCGGTGAGGATGTTCGGTGCATGGCTCGATCGCGCCAGGTTCGCTTGCCGGGCGCCGTCCGACTTATCGGCAGACTATACCTCTACGAAGGCGAAAACTGGTGCACGTTTTATAATTCCGCTCTGAAATTCCGTCCTCACTTCCTGATCTGCTCTGCATTCTCTGCGTCTCTGCGGTAATTATTTCGGTTCTGTCTCGTGATAGGATTGTGCGCGATGCACGACAAGTTCACTCTCGGCCTAATTCAAATGCGCTCGACGAAAAACGCCGAGGACAATCTTGCGCGGGCCGTCGAGAAAATACGGGAGGCGGCGAAGCGGGGCGCGCAAATCGTCTGCATGGACGAGCTTTTTCGCGGCGAATATTTCTGCCGCACCGAAAATCCCGACCTGTTCAATCTCGCGGAATCGTTTCCCGGGCCCACGACCGATGTGCTAATGGGCGTGGCGCAAGAAAACAAAGTCGCGATCGTTGCTTCCCTCTTCGAGCGTCGCGCAGCCGGCCTTTACCACAACACCTGCGCGGTGATTGACGCCGACGGATCGTTCCTCGGCAAATATCGCAAGATGCACATCCCGGACGATCCGCTCTACTACGAGAAATTTTACTTCACGCCGGGCGATCTCGGCTTTCCGACGTTCGACACGCACGTCGGCCGCATCGGCGTGCAGATTTGCTGGGACCAGTGGTATCCGGAAGGCTCGCGCGCGGTGGCGCTGGGCGGCGCGCAGGTGATTTTTTATCCTACGAGCATTGGCTGGCATCCGGCCGAGAAAGCGGAATTCGGCGCGGCGCAGCTCGACGCATGGAAGACGATTCAGCGCTCTCACGCGATTGCCAACGGAGTGTACGTCGCGGTGGTGAATCGCGTTGGCTTCGAAGGGAATCCGGTAGTAGCGGGCTCGACAGCGTCACACACGAGCAGCGACACGGGTCTCGATTTCTGGGGAAATTCGTTTGTCGCCGACCCGTTTGGGCAGATGGTCGCCGAAGCCGCACAGGACAAAGAGGAAATCCTCGTGGTCGAATGCGATCCCGCGAAGAGCGAAGAGACTCGCCGCAATTGGCCTTTCCTGCGCGATCGCCGGGTGGACGCGTACCAGCCAATCCTCAGCCGCTGGCTGGGGAAGTGATTTGTGTCCCCGAGAGATTTCTCTGTGTGCTCTGTGCGAAGTTCTCTGTGGCCTCTGTGGTGAATGCGGCGGAAAAACCGAACGGAACTGAACCACAGAGGGCACCGAGAAGGCACAGAGACCACAGAGGAAGCATCCCTCTCGCCTGTGCGCAGGAGTGGCGCGATTTCTGAACCAACTCAGAGCGCTTTTCGCATGCCTGCCGAATGGGAGCCGCACGAGGCGACCTGGCTCGGCTGGCCGCATGAACTCACCGACTGGCCGGGGAAATTCGCGCCGATTCCGTGGGCGTTCGCGGAAATTGTGAGGCATTTGTCGCGCGTGGAGCGCGTCAACCTGCTCGTCGAGAATCGCGCTGCGGAATCGCGCGTGAAGGCGATGCTGCGGAAATCCGGCGCGACGATCGACGCTATCAGGTTCTTTCACGTGCCCACCGATCGCGGATGGATGCGCGATTCCGGGCCGATTGGCGTTGTCGAGTCTCCCGGATCGCTTGTCATTCCGAGGAGCGAAGCGACGAGGAATCTCTCTTCCGGCGCTGCAAGAGAGATCCCTCGCTCCGCTCGGGATGACAACGCAAAAGAAAAAACGACGCTGCTGAATTTCGCTTTCAATGGCTGGGCGAAGTATGACGATTACAAGAAGGATGCGAAGGTCGTCGGGCGCGTGGCGATCGAGATGGATGGGCAACGGATAGCCAAGCACGTTCACCGGGCACAGCATGTTGTGCCCCTACGGGGAAACACCACCTCGGGCGCGACGCGCGTGACTCTGCCGGAGCACAAAGGCCGGCGCGTGGTGCTTGAGGGCGGCTCGATTGACGTAAATGGCCGCGGCACGCTGCTGACGACCGAGGAGTGCCTGCTGAGCAACGTGCAGGAGCGTAATCCCGGATTCACGCGCGAGGATTACGCGGAAATCTTTCGCCGTTATCTCGGCGTCACGAACGTACTGTGGCTCGGGCGCGGAATCGCGGGCGACGACACGCACGGGCATGTGGACGATCTCGCGCGGTTCGTGGACGCGTCAACCGTGGTCACCGTGGTCGAGGACGATCCCGCCGAAGAAAATCACAGGCCGCTGATGGAAAATCTTGTGCGCCTGCGCGCGATGAAGGATCAGGACGGGCGCCCGCTGCGCGTCGAGACGCTGCCGATGCCCGAACCAGTGTGGTTCGACGGACAGCGCCTGCCCGCGAGCTACGCGAATTTCTACATCGCGAACAAAATCGTGCTCGTGCCCACGTTCAACGATCCCGCCGACCGCATCGCGCTCGAAAAACTTGCCGCGCTCTTCCCCAATCGCGAAATCGTGCCAATTTATTGCCGCGACCTGGTCCTCGGCCTCGGCACGATCCATTGCATGACGCAGCAGCTGCCTGCATTCGACACCTAGTTTTAGTACCCCTCTAACCCGCGCTTTTCCCATGGCCTACGGAGTAACTCTCCAGCAACTAGCCCTTGCGGGACTATTGTGGCCGGAGTCGCTGGCCTCCAAAATAAGAGCTGCCGGGGGAGCTGTCCCCAAAAGGGACACAATGCCAATGAAACGACTTTCGATCCGCGGGGCGCACACGCATGCCTGACGCCGCGCGGATTGCCCAAGCGCAGGCCCTGGAGGTTCCGCTCATACTCCAAGGGGCGAAGACCGTCGACGAGACGGGTCACCGCGAGCTATTCAAAGAGAACGCGACGACCACGCTCGTATTCGACAATGGCGCCGTACTGAACCTGCACTCCAAGCTGGCCGTCGGGCAGACCGTTTTCATCCACAACCAGCAGAACGGGCGAGAAATCCTGTGCAAAGTGGTCGAGGCGCCGCCGGAAAACGAACCGGGCTTCACGGACCTGGAATTCACGACCTCTGATCCCCTGTTCTGGGACCCGACTGCCCTGCGCACCGGCACTCCCGCGCAGAATCTCGAATCAGCCGCCGAGCAACCTGCCGCGACCGAGCAGCCTGCAGCGCCTGCCGACGACATGCTCGCGATGATGAGCTCGAGCACCTCGAAAATTAACCCGACGAACATGATGGCGCCCGGACAAGGTCCGGCTGCCTCTGCGCGAAGAACTGATGCCCGCGCATGAGATGGCTCCGGACCCGTCCGCCGCGCCTGTAGTCCCCGTTCCTGATTTTGAGCCGGCGGTGACAACGAATTCGAATCCAACGGAACCGACGGGCGAGCAAATTGACGCGGCGCTGAAGCAAATGTCGGTTGCCGCCGCCACTCCAGACACGAGCGCGGAACCGGAAAACGAGAAGGATCAGAAGCATCTGTCGGCGCTGATGGAGCGGGAGGCGCGACTCGCGAAATTCGCCGCGTTCAAGGAAAAGCAGGCGGAAAAAATTCAGCGCGACGCCGCGGCAAGGGACGCGGGCAAGGGCGGACAAAGGACGCGGTGGAAGGAGCGAGCTGAGATCGCAGGATGCGAGCGATTCGAAGCCGGTTTGGACGAAGGCGACGCTTTCTGGATAAGCTCACGACCGGAAAAAACGCGACCTACGCGACGATCGGCGTGGCGGCACTGATCGCGGTAGCGCTGTTTTTCGTCTGGCACGCGGTGCGCGGCATATTTATTCATCCGGCCGACGTGCCCGTGGCATCCGCGCCGGCACAGCCGACAGCGGCGCCGGCACCGGCCGCGAATCCGGCGACGCCGGACGCATCACCCGCTCCCGCGGCGACAGCGTCGGCGAACGCACCGCAACCAATAGTCGTTCCTGCTCAGAAAGCGACGGCTGCGCTGCGCGTACCCGCCGAAGTCCGCAGGGCCCCGAATCGCAGCGATGCTGCTGCGGATTCGGACGCTGCGCGGCTAAGGGACCGAAAACAAGACGCCGCAGGCGCCTCTCCAATGGTTCCCGCAATGGTTCTGTCACAGCCTCAGCCGACTTTGCCGCCATTGGGCGAAGGACATGGAGTTGGATGGAGTCGTGACGATGGACGTCACGATCAACGAAAAAGGAAACGTCGCGGACACGAAGGTGTTGTCCGGACCGCGAGCGCTGCAACGCGAAGCGGAACGCGCGCTCGGTTTGTGGCAATTTGAGCCCGCGCGATTGGGCGGCAAACCGACATCATCGCATATAACTCTCAGCGTCGAATTTCTGCCGCCGCGTCCACCGAAGCGGCCGTGGGAGTAAGGGGCAACTTCGTCGGCGCGAGCAGCTCGCGCTAGGATAGTCCGTTCCCGCGCAATCTTGCCACTTTATCACCGCGATGTCGGCCCCGGCCCTGCCGCCGCGCTTCCCTGCTGCGCCTGGGCAGCGGTGCGCTGCTGCTTCAGCAGGAATTCGCGGTGGAACATGGCGTGGGCGCGCACGTTTGCGTAACCCAGCGGGGCCTCGATTTTCGCCACCTGCCCCGCGTCCGACGAAAACCAGCGCATGCAGATTTCGAGCTCGGTGGCGTGATTGTCCGCGAATTCGTCGGGCATGATCGTTGGCAGCGTCAGCTCGAGAGCGGCGCCGGCGGGCTGTCCGGGAGAGTTGTCATCCCGAGCGGAGCGAGGGATCTGCTCTTGCTTCTGGCGGTTATTGGGATGAAGAGCAGATTCCTCGGCCCATGCGGCTTCGCCGGGCCTCGGAATGACAGACCCGGAAGGAAACCCCGCGGGCGACTGTGCCCCTACGACACCTTCTCCCTGGCGGACGACGACCGGCGCTTCGCCGACCATTTGCGCGATTTCGCGGTATTGCTTGGTGCGCGACTCCTCGTCCGGGATTACGAATTCTTCGAGGCCGATCATGCGCTTGATCAGCGCCATATTTTCGGGATGCGCCAGCACGGACTGAATCTGCGGATCGGGATTGCTCATCAGCTGCATCAGCACGGCGCGCTGCTGCGACCACAGCGTCGGATACTGCTCGTCGGTTTCGGGATAGCTGAAGAAATTCCCTTTCAGGTCGGCGAGGCGAATCCATTTTGATTCGAAGGCGGCGCCCGCGCCGAGCAGCGTGACTTCCACATCGTTCGGGCGATTCCTGCGGAAACAATCCACGGCGAGCAGCATGATATCGGCGTGAAAGAATTTCATGCGGCGCCAGACCAGGCCGATGCGGCCCATGGCTTGATCGCGCGCCATGGAATATCCGGCGGCGGTGTCGTTGTTCGTCATCGCGCCGCCGAAAAGCGCCGGAAACGCGCCGGTCAGAAATTGCGCGATCGGTCCCATCAAATTCGCGGCGTGCTGCGCCAGATCGGGCGGAACTTGCGCGGGCTCGGGCTGAAAGAATCCCGAGGCAAGCGACTGGCCGGGCTTGGCGCGCGCGGGATAGTGCGCGCCGGGCTCGGCGGTCTGATTTTGCAGCGAATCGAAATCGAGCACTTCGCTATCGGCGTAAATCGGCGGGATGCCGTATTCGTAGGTTTCGATCTGCAAATTCGAGAGCGTGTTGAATCGCTCCTGCACGCTGATCAGCGAATCGCCGAGCGCGGGACGTCCGCTCGATCCGTCGCCGGGCAGCGCGTGGAGGACGCGCCAGTGATCGTCCATATTTTCATTGCGCGATTCGCAGTAGGCGTCGCCGGCGAACGCGACGTACGCGCCGTCGGGAAATAGTTGGAGCAGCTCGTCGCGCAGAGATTTGTCGTCCAGCGCGAAAAACGCCCAGGGGCGCAGCCAGGTGCGCTGGAACGTGATCAGATTCGGATTGAAGTCGCCGCCTTCGGTGAGCGGGCCGCCCTGCGATTGCGCGAGGCGCGCGAGGCGTTCGTATTCCTGCATGCCGCTGGCGACGGGCGAGCCGATTTTGTCGGCGGCGTGCGGATAGGCGGCGCGCAGCCGGGCCTGGTGCACCTCCATATTCCATTGGATGTACGGATATTCGTGCGAGTCGTTGGCCCACGGCGGAGTTTTCAATTCCAGGCCGCCGACGATGGTGATCACTTCCTGGCCATTCGGCACGCGGAGGCGCGTTTGCGCCGCGGGCACGGTGATCGTTTCCGCCGCGACGAAGTCTTCTTCGGTGAGCAGCGCGCCGCATTGAGAGCAGTTGGGCGAAATGTTTTGAGAGCTGTCATCCCGAGCGGAGCGAGGGATCTGCTCTTGCTTTTCGGCGTCTCCAGGCTGAAGAGCAGATTCCTCGGCCCATGCGGCTTCGCCGGGCCTCGGAATGACAGGCGAAGGTGAGGTGGGCGCATAGGCGCGGTTACCGCCGGCGCTACTAACATCGCACTCCGCGCCGCAATCGGGGCAGACGTACACGTCATTGCCGAGCTTCACCTCGCGCGCGGCGATTTCCGTTTCGGGATGAAATCCGAAGCGCTGGCCGTCCACGACGAAGCGCACGTACGCGCCGACTTTGCCGTCGGTCCACAAATTAAACGCTTCCTCGACGATCAGGTTGCCGATGCGATTATTGCGCTCGACGAGTCCCGCGACTTCGGTGGCGGCTTTCGCGGCGGCGACGTCCTCTTCGGCCTGCGCGGACGAGGGGAAAAATCGCACGCGCGGCACGTCCTGCGAGAGCACCGAGACGAGCGACAGTCCGAACGCCTGATAAATATTGGTGACGAATTCGTAGCGCGGCATGTCCTCGACCGAGCTGTTGTTCACCAGCTTCTGCTCGAACGGGAGGTGCCAGTTCTGGTCGCGCTCGCTCCACCACATGTATTGCAGGCCGCGCCAGAATTGGTGCGCCTGCTTGATGCGGCGGATTTCCTGGCGGCGCGAGGCTTCCGATTCGGTCGAGAATTGGAATACGAGCCGGCGCAGAGCTTCCTGCAGGCGGTCGGGGAGATTGTTCGTTGTTGAGGCCGAACGGTGAGCCTGCGGACGCGGCCGGGACCGGGCCTTCAGTCGGGACGATTGACGGGTCGGCTTTCGGAACAGGTGTCTGTGTGGGCATCGTTTCTCGCTTGGGATATGCTGGGCAAACTCTACTGCAGGCGTCGGATTGGTGAGCCATTGGCTGAATACGAACAGGAATGGGCGAGGATCGAGATTCGCGATACCAAGATGGTTCTGCTGGCGTTCGTGGAGTTTCTTGCTTTTATACCGGCGCTCTGGGTGTTGGCAGAGATAACTTCGAAATTCTTGTCGCCGACGTGGGTGTCTCACGCCACGACCTTCTTTGCGTGTTGCTTTGGGATTCTGTTCGTGTACACCGGCTACCGTCGGCTCCGTTATCCATGCCCCAGATGCGGGAAGAATTTCCCGGGAAAACTCTTCGACGTCGGCTCTGGCCGTGCCTGCGCGCATTGCGGACTGCGGAAACCCCGGCGCGTTTCCATTACCAAGTAAGCTGCATAATGGAAGGCATGTGGAGTGCGGCGGCTTGCCGCCGCTGTATGCCGGCCCGGCTTGCCGGGACGTGCTGCAATCGTGCTCCCAGCGAGGAATCGTTCACGCTGCCTAGGCTTCCGGCGCGTAACCCAGCGGCGTTGAAATTATCGGATACGGAATTGGTGAAGCTACCTACGCAGTCGAGGCAAGCCTCGACTGCAAGACAGCGGCGGCCCTTCGACTTCGCTCAGGACAAGCAAGCCGCCGCACTCCACAGACGCGCAGTTGGCGACGGTCGGCGCTGAATGGGCTGCGTCGAGCCAAGGAAGTTTGCCGGGTCCGCCGCGGCGGACCGTGCCCCTACGAAACCGTTGCCTGACGTGCGGGATTGTCGCCAAGCGCATGCACTGGGCACAGCATTATGTGCCACGACGGAACAGCTGCCGATAGCTGAGACGAAAGAACCATTTCCACAACGGCGGCATTGCTGCTAATCTTGCGCTCCTATTTACGCCCAAAAGGATCACCCCGACAGGAGCGTTCGACGTGGCGACTTTATCTTCGACTCGATATTTTGGATGTGCGGCGGCACTCGCGTTTGCGATGGCGATGTGTCTAGCGTCCGCGACCATTTCCCGCGCCCAGGGCGCTGCGGGTGCGGGCGGCGCAAGCACACAGCCGGTTTCGGCGACGTCAAATTCGGCGCAGCCGCATAACGTGCAGCCCGGCCAGACCGCTGCGTCCAGCCAGTCGGGGCCGCAGAATCCGCAGGCTCCGAATTCGAACTCGAACAATCAGGTGCAAAATGCCATCTACGAGCCGATCACGGGCACGCAGCGCTTGGGATGGGTGCTCAGGAACACGGTTGAGCCGCAGCGCATCCTGGGCGATGGAGTTTATGCCGCCATCGAGACCGCGAGAAACGTGCCGAAGGTAGACGGCCCGCACTGGGACGGATTTGGCAAGCGCGCCGGCATTCTGCTCGCGGGCGCGGCGGTGAGCAACACCATGGAAGCAACGCTCGGCTCGCTCTGGGGAGAAGACCCGCGCTATTTTCGCGTGCCGGACGAAAGCTTTGGCGCGCGCGTGAAGAATGTGGTCAAGCTGACTTTCGTTGCCCGCGGCCGCGACGGAAATTATCATCCCGCGTACGCGCGCTACATGGCGATTCCCGGCAGCAACTGGCTTTCGAACACATGGCGCCCCGATAGCCAGGCTGACAACGGCGACGCCGCGATCCGCACGGTCGAAGGTTTCGGCGCGCGCATGGCCAGCAACGCCTACAACGAATTCTGGCCCAGCGTCAGCGACCATCTGTTTCATCGCAGCCACTACTAAAGCGCACGCGTGGGACGCAAAAAGAGCGAGCGCAGGTTTCCTGGCCTCGGCGCAAGATAAAAGGCCAAAACGCCAGCGAGACGCTGGCGCTACAAAAGCTTCGCCCCGTGAATGTGTGTAGCGCCGGCGTCCCGCCGGCGAATTTGACTTCTCGCGCACCGACACCGGACAACGCCGAATTATTTGCTGCTGAAGGATGTGTGGCCGAGGGCGATGGCGTCGGCTAGGCGCGCGCCGCGTTCATCGGACACGAAGCCGAAGCGGCAGCGCACGAAGTGAACGTTCTGCAGGTCGAGTTCCCCGCCCTCGTATCGCAGGCGCGTGCCGATGAACGTCATGTTGCGCCAGCGAATTCCATCAAGCGTTTGCGCCGCGCCCTCGATGGTCAAATTCTCAACGCGAATGTTGTCGGTGAAAGCGCGCGTGAACGGCGGCAGCAGGATCTCCGCCGTGTCCGGCATCAGCGACGCGTCGAGGTAGCTCCCGCGGAAAGTCTTGGGATCGAGCGTCTCGCCCGATGCGACTTCGCGCGGTCCGGTGATCGAAACGTGAGTGCTGTGCGAACCTCGAGGCGAATCCGCGGCCGGGCTCGCATTTGGAGCGGTCGCCTGCGCCGACGCCAGCTCCGCCAGCGAAATCCGCGCGAGCGTGACGTGCTCGAGCAGGCGCGCGTCGTCCGGGCGCTGCATCAATATGCGATCCAATTTCGCGAGCGCGATGACGAACAATTGCGGGTCCGCGGTACGCGATTGCAGTCGCGCCACGGTGACGAAATTCTCCGCGCGATCCACGCTGATCTCGGCGGCAGAATAATTTCCCGTCTCGGCGTCCGTGGTGGCTGACGCCAGCGCGTAATTAAAATCGCGTTCCCATGGAGAGGCGTCGGCGGAATTGTCGCCGCCCGGCGCGTTCGCATCCGCGAGCGGTGCGTTGGAAATCCGGCGCGCGGGAGGATGCATCGTCCAGCGAACGCCGCGCCATCCGAGCGTGATCACCAGCACGGCCGCGAGTCCGAGCACCGTATAGCGCACGAACGCCGGCGCGGACGCCGACATCCCCCGCCGCCGGACACGGTGCCCGTGACGCGAATGCCCCTCCGGCGCGTTCCATGTGCCCACGTGCGAGTTCCCTCTCATGTGCATTCTAGACCATTGCGCGGGAATGAGGAGGCGCGCCGATCGCGAAAGGGCGCATTCGTCGCGACGCAAAATAGGAGCAAATTTTGTAGGGGCACAGCATGCTGTGCCCGGTGCGGCATTCCTGTGATCCCGCCACATGCACGACGCGACAGACAGCGTCGCCTCATGTGGAGTGCGGCGGCTTGCTTGTCCTGAGCGAAGTCGAAGGGCCGCCGCTGTGTGCCGTCCCGGCTTGCCGGGACGTGCTGCAATTGTGCGCAACGCTTTGAATTGGGCGAGACTCGCGCCTCGCCCATTCGCGCCGGATGCAAGCTCCGGTGCTAAAGACAGCGGCGGCAAGCCGCCGCACTCCACATGGTCCGAGTTCGGCCGGAGCGGCGCCTAATGGCAGGATCGCGCCAAGAAATATCGCCGGGTCCGCCGCGGCGAACCATGCCCCTACGAAGACGATGATGGATGCGCAGCGCCCCGCCAAGAATTTGCGCCGGGCACGATATATCGTGCCCCTACGAAGAAACGGCGGCACGCGTCAGCGTTGCGATGAATCTTTCGCCAGCGCTTCGCGGAGGAAATTCACGAGGTCGCCGTGACTGGAGAATACGTGCGTTTCTGGCGGAGGCGCTGGCCGAGCCATTGGAGCGCTGTCATCCCGAGCGAAGAGAGGGATCTCTCTTGCCGCGCCGGAGGAGAGATCCCTCGTCGCGTTGCTCCTCGGAATGACAACGGAAGCCGAAGGCGCGGCGCGATGCACGCGGGCGACGAAGCCGCGCGTGGCGCGGCCGGAATGGCTCGGAATCGACTTCGGTGGCCTCGATCTCCACGTGATGAATCGGGCCGTCGCCTGGCTGTGCGTCTGCCGCGGAAGGATTTTCGGGATCGGCGCTATCGTCACCGGGCGCGCTGGTGGACGCGTCGCCGGAATTCCTGCGCGCTTGCTGCTGCAACGCGAGGAGCGCTGCTTCGGCCTCGCGCGCGGCTTCGAGCGCCTGTCCCATCGCTGGATTTACGTGATAACGCCCGTTGATGAATGGCATGGTGTCTCCGATCAGGTTTTGTAGGGGCATAGCATGCCATGCTCGGCGAAAGTGCTTGGCGAGATCCGCCAGCTATTTCGCAGCGATGGTCCGCGAAGTCAGCTGCAACAGCAGTTCGCAAGTAGAATCGCGCATGTAGCGAATCTCTGGAATGCGGCACCGGGCGCGGCATGCTGCGCCAATCGTCGGCTCTGAGCACGACGTGACAGACGGCGTCGCCTATTTGGAGTGCGGCGGCTTGCCGCCGCTGTATTGCAGGTGAGGTCGCCTCGCCTGCGGAGGATGAGTCGTCGTTGGAGCGCGCGGTGAGTTCAGCGGCGAGACTCGACGCGGCCGGGTTTGCATTGCGTGATTCGTTGGCCCGTGCGAATGCGGGGAGCACGTCCGGCAAGCCGGGACGGCATACAGCGGCGGCAAGCCGCCGCACTCCACAGGTCCGAGGTGGGCTGGAAGCGCGCGAATGGCGGGATCGCGCCAAGAAATATCGCCGGGTCCGCCGCGGCGGACTGCGCCCCTAGTCGCGCGATCTTTCGTTATCGAGGATTGCAACTCGAGCATGCGATTGATCTGGTGCCACGAACGGCGGCGGATCGGCGTGGCGAGGCGCATAGCCGGAGACGACGGAGAAAGGTGGGAGTCATTCCGAGTCTCAGACTGTCGGGACGACGAATCGCTCGGGGCGGCCGTTTGGGGAGAGGAGGCGGTGGGCGTCGAGAGGATTTCGTCGCCGCCGCTGTAAGGCGTCGGAGACTCGGAATGACCGGCTGCGGGGGACGGCGCAGTGAAGGTGGTTGGAGGAATCGGCGGCATGCCCGCGATTCCGAGAATCGAATTCAGCAACGCGCGATTTTCCGCGCGCAAGAGGACGATCTCAGCGCGCGCATGCGCGAGTTCGGATTCCAGCGCGCGTGTCTGTCGCGTGGACGTAATTCTCCGCCAGATTTCGGAAATGTTCATGATCGTTCGGGAAGCCTATCAGTTACGGTGTCTGCGGCTGATTGGGAACGTGTTTGACGGCGTATGCGGTGACGAGGAACAAAATTATCCCGGGACATAAGACAGCAGCCAATTCAAACAGACCTCGACCAGAAAATCTCGCAGGTGTCGCATAGAACAGATGATGCCGCCACATAAGTCGCGGTCATGAGGGCCCGGAAGCTATAGATCAATGCGGGAATATAGAAAACCCACGCGGCGACGCAACCGGTGAGCGCAATCCTTGCCGCCAATTGTTGCCTAAACGGAGCGATTATGGCCGCGACAATGAGCAATACGGAACCCACGACTGATACGTTGTATAGCCGGATGGTCGGCGTTCCCCATACCGCCAGCATGATCTGGCCGAAGAAACGTAGTCCAGTCGCGATGCCCGCGACCAAATACAACGCCAACGCTTTCATGTGGGCATTTAACCATGGCCGATGCAGTAATTCTTGAGTTTCTTATCGTCCACGATATCGTCCGCTATTAATGAGAATCACGAATCACGGACTGTCGCGGTAGCGGCGGCGGTGGGGGAATTTTACTGGCTGGGTGCCGCGGGTTTCCTCGATTTGGGCTTTGCGGGCTTGCATGGCGCGGATGGTGGGGTCGGCGGAGACGACGCGGGCGGCGAGGCGGTCGGCGAG
Source organism: uncultured Acidobacteriota bacterium (assembly GCA_963701865.1). Taxonomy (GTDB): domain Bacteria; phylum Acidobacteriota; class Terriglobia; order Acidiferrales; family UBA7541; genus Palsa-295. The sequence continues at coordinate 1,234,884 of CAVPBO010000001.1, read as the reverse complement.
CGGCATGCGGCGGTCGCTCGATCCGCTGCCGTGATGCGCGCCGTAGCGCGATTTCAGGCCGTAGCGCGCGGCGTCGGCGGGATCGTCGCCGTCCATTTTTTCTACGTCCTCGACGCGCGCCGAATCGCGCACCAGATTCGGCAGCGTGCGCAGCAGCTCGATGCAATTGTCGGTGAGGACCCACTCGCCGGCATCGAGCATTTGGTACATCAGCATCCATCCGCCGACGCGGTCGTCGTCCGCGGGAATCGGGCGCGGGAAGCCGGCGGCGGCGAAGACGTCGCCCATCTGCTCGGCGATGGAGGCTTCGTCGGTGCGGCGTGCGAAGGCGTCGGGCGAGAGGTAGATCGCGTCGATTTTTTCGCGCGAGGTGGCGGGATCGGCCGATGCGGAGGATTCGCGTCCGCTGAGTTGCGAACGGGCGATGATTTCGCGCGCGAGTTCGCGCGGCGGCGTGCGGCGGGTTACGTATTCGCGGTAGGTGACAATGCGACTAGCATTGTCATCCCGAGGGCGCACCGCGCCCGAGGGATCTCTCTTCCCGGCTGGCGCGCCCGGAAAAGCGAAACCGGGACCCGTCGTCCGCTGCTGCGGCCGCGAAGGAAACGGCGCCTCCGGCAGGGTGGAAGGCGCTTCGCGCCGGTCATTTGTGGCAGGGCTGAAGCGCTGCCCTTCCACCGCGGCAGCAAAAGTCAAATTCGCCGGCGGGACGCCGGCGGTACAAACAACCTCGGCGCCAGGCACGTGGGTGGGATCGCGCGACGCCTCGGCGCCATGTGGAGTGCGGCGGCTTGCTTGTCCTGAGCGAAGTCGAAGGGCCGCCGCTGTATTGCAGGTGAGGCTTGCCTCGCCTGCGGAGGCTGCGTCGGAAGTGGAGCGCGCGATGAATTCAGCGGCGAGGCTTGACGCGGTCGGGATTGCATCGGCGGATTCGTTGGCTTTTGCAGATGCGGGGAGCACGTCCCGGCAAGCCGGGACGGCATACAGCGGCGGCAAGCCGCCGCACTCCACAGGGGCTGTGCCTGTCGCAACTTCGTGCTCGTGGCCAATGCGCGATTGCGGCACGCGGCTGAAGGCCCCCGGCGCTGACGCGTGCCAGTACGCGGCGGAGGGGTGCTCGAAGCCCCAATCGACCGAGATCCAGCGCGGCCACCACGGCTTCCAATCAATGGTCTTCGGCGCGCACGACGTGGCGCGCGTAATCGAATTTGTCGAAATATTGGCCGGCGAAAACGTCCCAATCGCCATCGAGAAACGCGCGCCGCAAATGCGACGGCAGCGCGCGCAAAGTCTTCAGATAATGCTCGTCGCCCGCGTAAATCGGATTGTCGGTGACGCGCGCGGGAATGAAATCGTAATCGGCGGGATCGTACTCCGCGGGATTTTCCATGCCGGGCGCGGGCTGCTTGTCAATCCACAGCGATTTCACCCAGGCGTGGCCGATGTTGCCGGGATTCGTCGCCGCGGCCATGCACGGAAACGCGCCGGGCACGGGACACCGGTTGCGGCTGGTGAGGAATTGCCACTGGCGCAGCGTGAAAAGCGTCAGCTCGTCGATGCCGATGAAAAGAAATTCCGCGCCCTGATATTGGTAGACGTCGTTCTCGTTCTGGCAGTAGCCGAAGCGCGTGGTCGAGCCGTTCTGCCAGGTGACCAGGTGCTTCGATTCCTGGAAGTTCTTGTACAGCTCGCGCGGGACGTCGCGGCGGAAATAATGCAGCAGCGATTGCTCGAGTTCGGGAAATGTGCGGCGCAGCAGCAGCGTGTTGGAGTTCGGCGTTTCGTGCGCCTGGATGATCGCCTCCATCAGCAGCGCTTTCGATTTGCCCGGGCCGGCCGCGCCGCCGAAGAGACGATATTTCGCGGGCGAAGTGTGAAATTCCTGCTGCTTCGGAAACGCCGTGTACCCGAGCGAGATTTGGAAGGCCGCAGAGGCTGACGTTGTTTCGGCCGTAGGAGCTACCTGCGCCGTGGGAGCGGGTTCGCTGGCGTTCGCGCGACGCGGTTTCGTCCGGGCGTGCGGTCTCGGAGGCGGGAGTGTTCTCGTTCGCGCGCGCGTTAGCGGATTGGGCGTCGTGCAGAAAGCGTTCGACGCCGGATGTGACGGTGACCATTTTGGAGAGCCGTTGTAGGGGCGTGCCTGATCTCCCAGGCTCGACTAACCGTCGACCTGGGAGCCCTTCCTACTACGCCCGGTGCGGCACATTTCTCCGCGTGCCACATGCACCCGGACGCATTGGCGATTGTTTCGGCTCTAATCCTGCGGCCGGTTCGGCCGCGCTGAATGGCAAAGAGTCCTCAAGCACTTTCGCCGGGCGTAGTCCGCCAATAACTCGGGGCGGACCCCTTACGAAGTCTCAGCGTGAATTTAAGACAGCGCGCGGATTTTCTCGCCGACGTAATACGCGGCGGCGCCGCCGACGAACGATGCGCCGATCGGGATGTGGTGGAGGCTGAAAATCGCTCCGAGCGCGAACGCGGCGATACCGCCGAGCTGCACGATGTAGCCGATTGTTTTTCTGCTGGCGCCGGTGGTGGACGCGGTCGTGCCCGTCGTCGGCGTGGTCGGTGAGGTCATGATGGCTCCTTGGGGATGCGGAAAATGGAAAAGTGAAAATGGAAGATGGAGAAAACATCCGGAGTGAGGAAGTTGTAGCGCCGGCGTCTCGCCGGCGAATTTGGTCGCAGCCGAGAAATCTAAAAACGCCGGCAGGATGCCGGCGCTACAAACCCTGCGCTGGCGCGATCAAGGTGGCGAATGGCACGACATCGCCAAGAATGTTCGCGGGCACAGTCCGCCAATAATTCGGGGCGGACTCCTACGGAGAAGAACCCGAGGCGGATGACGGGCGGGATGTTGACGGCGTCGTTCCCCTTGCCGCAAGTACTTACTTCGTTATATCGTGGAGCTATTGTGAGTGTGAAGGAACCAACGTCGCGTCAAAAGGTCGGGGTTGTCGCCGGATTGCTGGCCGGTGCTTCCGGGCTGATCTGGATCATGTCCCTGCACAAGCCGGCTGACATGATTGGCCGCGTTGGTATGGCGTGTGCTCTTCTTTGCGTCTCGGCGGTATTTGCGGCGTCGTGGGGCGCGATCGTTGCGCATGTGGCGCAGATGCGGGATTGGTCGCCGCGGAGCTCTTATCGCGCGAGCGTGTTTTCTCTGTTTGTTCTCGGGTCGCTGGGTTTCTTCCTGGGCAATGCTCCATTCAGGTCGGCGCCGGGTTTTCTGATTATGCTCGGATACTTTGGCGGCTATATTACCTGCAAGCTGGCATTCCCCGAGATCACCCTCGAAGAGGCCATGGCGCCTCCGCCCCCCTTGAGTCTGTTTCCCAAATAGTGCTGGCCATCGCGGAAGATGCTTTTGTAGGGGCATGGTCCGCCGCGGCGGACCCGGCAAAAGTGCTTGGCGATGACTCGCCATCTGTCGCGAAATCACCGCCCGTGACGCTGTGCTCGTGGCCTCCCGTTCGCGATGCCGCACCGGGCACCCGCCAATAATTAAGGGCGGGTGCCCCTACGGGAAAAATCAAATTCGCCGGCAGGATACCGGCGCTACGAATCGGGGGCGGGCGGCAGTGCGGCGCGGGCGGGGCGGGCTACGGTGTGAACCAGCTGCACGATCACGGGCGCGTCGGGATTGGCCGAGCGCATGGGCGGCTGCGACGTCTCGATCTGGCGCGAACATTCCTTCAGCACGTCCACGAGAAGTTTCTGAACGCCGCCACCATCGGAATCCGACGCCGTCAATTTGGCGATCACGTGCACGTAGGTGTCGGCGATGGTGTATTCGTCGAGGCCGCGCTCGCGGAGCGCGTCGCCGATGGCGATGCGCGGGCCGGGAGGGCCTTCACGGCGCTTCATCAGGTCGGAAAAAATCTTCGAGGGCTGTTCGGGGATCGCGGAGTTTTCCGGCGGCGAGGCTTTCGTCTTTCGTTTTTGTCCGCGGCCGGCGGCGGGGCTTTTTTTTGGCGTTGCGGATTGCTTGTCGTCGCGCTTTGTGCCGGTACTTTTCCTGGGCATGGCGATATTCTTTCGTGTCGAGGAATCCCATCACGGCGCCGTCGAGCGCGTGGCGATGATCGGCGCAGAAGCGGTCGCCGCGGAGCGCGCGGTACGTGCAGCGATCCCAGATCGCAGCGGACGCGCGGGATTGCACGAGTGCGACGCAGATAGGCATGGGGATTAGGGCGAGGTTTGGTGTCGGAGGCGGGCGCGAAAGCTTACGGCGACAGAAAGGATTAATTTGCGCCGCGTAAGATTCGGCGCCGTGTGGAGTGCGGCGGCTTGCTTGTCCTGAGCGAAGTCGAAGGGCCGCCGCCGTATTGCAGGCGAGGCTTGCCTCGCCTGCGGAGGATGAGTCGTCGTTGGAGTACGCGGTAAATTCAGCGGCGAGTCTCGACGCGGTCGAGGTTGCATTAGCCGATTCGTTCGGCGTGTGCGAATGCGTGCAGCACGTCCCGGCAAGCCGGGACGGCAGACAGCGGCGGCAAGCCGCCGCACTCCAGATGGGCTGTGCCTGCTGCGACGTCGTGCCCATGGCTCACGATCGGCCATGCGCCACGGAACAATCGCTACGGAATCACGATCCAGGTGCTGCAGACGCTTTTCTTGGATTGGTGGCCGTCGGGGCCCTGCGCGGTTACGGAAATTAAATGCTTGCCCGATTCGAAATCGAGCTTCGGGCTGGTGGCGGTGATTCCCTTGACTGCGCCCACGGGATTCGCGGGAAGCGGAATCGGAAATAGAAACGAAGCCTGCTTCGCGCCGGCGGAAATATCGTACGCGACGAACTGTTGCACGCAGCTCTTGATAATTTTCTTGGTGCAGGCCGGCGTCAGCCCGAAATCGTAATCGAAAGTGACCGTGACGGTGTGCTGGCCGTGCGTGGTTTCCGGCGGCGGAGTCTGCGCTGGAGTTTGCGCCGACGATTGCGTTGCTGGCGGTGTTCCCGGCGCTGGCGTTTGATTTTGCGCGCGGCTGGATTGCGCGGCCGCGAAAATCGCGCACGCCGCAATCACTGCCACGCCGAAAGCAAAGCGTCGAGCCAGGCCAGTTCCCCAGACTGCGCCACCATCATACCGCAATTGGCTAGCCGAGGATTTGCACGATGATGCCGGCGCCGCCGGTGATCGAGATTACTTTGGCGCGGACGAAATTGCCGCGAACGCCGGTGACGGTGCGCGCTTCCCCGCCGGTGGCCGCGGACGTGTCGATCGTCGTGTATTGCGCATCGGCGTCGGTCATCGCGGTTTGCAGGACGATGCTGACGGCCGAGGGCGCTGTACCGTAGATCGTCTGCCAGCGGATCGTGCGGCCGTTTTCGGGAAAGCCCGCGTAGCTTGGCAGGGCGAATTGCTGGCTGGCCTGTCCGGCGGCGGGCGCTTCGCTATTGAATGCGAGCGCGACGTCGCCGGGGAAAATCGAGTAGGGCGGTACCTGTGCGTTGTAGTTCGGCATGGAAGCTCCTGAGGCGAATGGTTGGTGGCGAGGCGAGCAGGGCAAAACAAAAGCATTACCGCAGAGACGCAGAGAACGCAGAGAAACCTAGACAGAAGAGGAAACGTGCGAAATCAGTTTGGCGGCGAAACGGTAATTTCCAAGAAAAGCTGCGCGGGCACACAACGAGGATAACGATAAAATTTCTACGCGCTTGCAGCGTTCGTGTCAAGTGGTTATTCGTGTAAAGAAAAATCGTCCAAGGCGCGCGGCGTTCCGAGGAAGCATCGGGCCAAATATCCGCACCGTGTGGAGTGCGGCGGCTTGCCGCCGCTGTTTGCCGTCCCGGCTTGCCGGGACGTGCTGCAACCTTAACCCACTCGTCGCTGCCGAAGCGTGCCTGCGCGCACTCCGCGCGCTTGCGTTCACCTCGGATCGGGCGAGGCAAGCCTCGCCCGAAAACAGCGGCGGCAAGCCGCCGCACTCCACATGCGCTCTGCCGAGCGAAACGCTGACGATGAGTGGCTGCCGGTTGCCAAGGATCTTCGCCGGGCACGGCATGCCGTGCCCCTACGAAGAAAATCCAAAGGCGACGACGGGGTTGTAGCGCCAGCATCTCGCTGGCGTTTTTGATTCGCGGAAGGCGCGCGGAAATTCGCCGGCGGGACGCCGGTGCTACGAAGGCTTCGCGCGTGGATGATCGAGATTGATGGGCGGCATCGCGGCAAGCATCGGCGCCGGGCATCCGCCCCAACTTATTGGCGGACCGTGCCCCTACGAAACCGGCGTGGGCGGACGATCGAGACTGATGGCTGATGTAGCGGCAAGGTCTTGCGCCGGGCACGATATATCGTGCCCCTGCGAAGGCAAACCTTCGCATGCGCGTAGGATTGCGCTTGTGCGAATTATTGCTGAGGAGCGGGCTGCGTGTTCGCAGGTTGCGCTGCACCGCCTGCATTCGGTGACGGCGTTGCATCCTGCGTCGCGGCGGGCGCTGCATCCGGCGCGGGAGCAGGTGTTGCCGGCGCGGGGCGGAGCGTGAAGTCAACGCCGTGCTGCGCGTTTTCGTCTACCGTGCGCTGCAGATCGAGCTGGCTCATATCAATCGAGGTCTCGCCGCCGTAATTCGTGATGTAGTGCAGCTTGCCGGCGTCGAGCCAGTAGCTCATCACTTCGTAGTTCGAGCCGTCCTTCAGGTAAATCGTGGTGGTCGAAGGAGCGGGCGCCGGCGCAGCGGCGACAGACGAATTTGAATTTGCATCCGGCGAGGACAAATCGCCATTCGCGGGCGCGTTCGAATTTTCGACCGCGAGATTTGTGGAGTCAGTCGGACCGAAGGCGTTGTCGGGCGAGTTCGCTATCGTGGACGAGCCATCGTAACCCGAACCGGAATTGTCGTAGCCGCCGAAGCCTGAGCCGTAGTAACCGCCATAGCCGCCGAAGCCGTATCCGAATCCATATCCGAAGCCGTAACCCAATCCGAGCCCGCCGCAATTCCACTGGTTAAATCCCCAATTGAAGAACGGGTCGCAGCCGAAACCGTTGCCGTAGAAACCGAACACGGGCACGAAAATAATCGGCGTCGCTCCGGGCCCGAGAAAAACTCTGTGCGGCGGCACGGGACGCGCGTGCACCGCCGTCGTGCGCGTGGAGCCGAAAAGCGAACGATTCGTTGCCCCAGGCGCGGCCGTTACCATGTTGTTGGTGCCGCGCGAGGGCGCGTCCTGCCAGATCTGGTGGCCCTGGCCGGAAAAGGTCGCTGGACCGGAGCGCGCCGGCGCGGATGGCCACGCGTGCGATTCAGTTGGCGGGAATCCGATGACGTTGGTGCGCGGCGCGGCGTTCTCGGTGTGCCCCTCGACTGCGGAGTTCGCGCCAGTGCCGGCCGTTACCGGCGCGCCGAAAAGCGATGGGCGCGCGTTTGATCCGCCGACTGTCGTATTCGTAGTTGTGGATGTCGCGACGGGAGGCCGCGCAGTTGTGACGGGCGCGGATCGCGCCGGCGTTGGGTTCGAATGCGCTGGGGCGGGCCTGGATGCGTGCGCGCCTCCGGACGAATGGCTTCCGCCGCCGAAACCGCCTCCACCGAAGTGACCGCCTCCGCCACCGCCGCCCATGTGTCCGCCACCACCACCGCCCGAGTGTCCGCCGCCGTGCTGCGCGAATGCCGCGGAGGGCGCAAACACCAGTACGAGTGCGGCCAAAGCTCCGACGACGATTTGTGTGACGACCGAACGGTATGGATTTGAGCGCGTCATTTTCGCACCTCGCAGTGCCGGTCGAGGCAACGGTTACGTTTCAGTGATCCTACACCATTAGACGCTGCACTGCACCCCGAGGTTGCAGGGATACGAGCCACAGAGGCAACAATCCCGCCGCAAAGCGTCGAACTTTTCAGTGCGGAGAGTTCTCATGCCCCTGCCTGGGCAAGCTTCGCTTGGCCAAACACGAGGTGCATGCGAATGCTTGCAGCACGTCCCGGCAAGCCGGGCCGGCGTACAGCGGCGGCAAGCCGCCGCACTCCACATGAGCTGTACCGAGCGCGACGTTACAGCTTGATCGCGACTTCGAATGAGTCCGGTACGGAGATTCGATCGTACGGTTGGCCGAACACGGTGTTGCGAAAAGCAGGCTTGGCTTTCAGTTCGAACCACGTTGCCGAGCACCAGGGGTAATTCGCCGCGCGGGCGACGACGCCGTGATGTACCGCATTTTCGTGGACGTATCGCAGGCGAGCCAAATAGGAATTCTGATGAGTCAGCAGCGTATCCCAATACTGAAACCAGACCTTGCGGCCGGGTTGCTGGTCTCGTTCGTTCAACGCGTGAGCGGTGAGCGAATGGACTCGCCTGATCGTGCTCGATAGGTTGGCGGGCGAATCGGATTCGGCGACGAAATGATAGTGATTGGGAAAGACAGACCAAGCCTGAAATTTCCAGCCGTTGTCCGAGCACATTTGCAGAAGAGTCTCGCACAAGAAGTTCAGGCGCGACCTCGAGGCGAACAGCGGCTGCTTGCCGTACGTTGCCGCAGTGACCATGTAGGTTCCGCGTTCGGTGACGCGATGGGACGGAGCGTGGGGCCAGGCCGCCATAAATTTGGCGCGAGTGTACTCCCCGCAGGAAACCACGAGCAAGCCCCGTGTGGAGTGCGGCGGCTTGCCGCCGCTGTATGCCGTCCCGGCTTGCCGGGACGTGCTGCGCGTGTGAGCCAATCGAGACGGCCCTTGCTACGCCGTGCGGTTGGCGCGGAGGGCGGCAGCGTTTCGAATCGGATATACTGGCGCGCGATGATTCCGTTTCTACGATTCGGGCCGATTCTGGTGCCGACATTCGGGCTGATGATCGCGGCGGCGATGGTCGTCGCGTACTACGTGCTGCGCGCGGACATGGCGCGGCGCGGGCTGGCGGCCAAGGACACGACCACGGCGGAAATGTTCGTCGCGGTTCCGGCGCTGATCGGAATCGTGGGCGCGAAGCTTTATCACGTGCTCGAAACGCCGCGCGAGCTTTTCGCCGATCCGCTCGGGCAGCTGCTGAGCCGCTACGGGCTCGCGTGGTTCGGCGGACTGATCGCGGGATTCGCGGCTTTCGTGTGGCTGGCGCGTCGAAACAAATTTCCGCTGCTCGAAGTTTTTGACGCAGGCTCGGCGGCCGCGGCGATCGGCTACGGCGTCGGGCGCATCGGGTGCCTGCTTTCCGGCGACGGCGATTACGGCACGCCCACTACCCTTCCGTGGGGCATGAGTTTCCCGAACGGGCTCGTGCCAACGACCGACCGCGTGCATCCCACTCCGATTTACGAATTGATTGCGGCGTGCGCGATCGCGTGGATTTTGTGGCGGATGGGCACGCGGCAGTTGACTGCGCGACGCGCGGGCGATGCGTTGCGTCCGGGCAGCGTCTTCGCGGCGTATCTGATTCTCACGGGCGTCGCGCGCTTTCTCGTGGAGTTCATTCGCATCAATCCTCGATCGTTTTTCGGAATGTCGAACGCGCAGGCGGCGAGCGTTGTGTCGATGATCGCGGGCGCGGCGCTGTGGTGGCACGTCGCGAGAAAAGCGCTGGCCAGGCCGCAGGTTTCGTAGGGGCACGGTCCGCCAACAACTCAGGGCGGATGCCCGGCGCGGATGCTTGGCAATCTTGAGCCCATTCGCCTGGGGTCAGCGTTGCTCGAGGCTACGTGGAGCGCAGGAGTTTGCCTCCGCTGTATTTCGCTGGACGTCAACCCAAGTCGCGAGGCTTGCGCGGCCCGATCCGAGGAGCTGGCAAATGCGTGGTGCACGCCCGGGCAAGCCCGTGCGGCATACAGCGGCGGCAAGCCGCCGCACTCCACATGAGCTGCGCAGATACTAAATCAAGCTGGAACGGTGCGACGACGCGAAGGATTTTTGCCGGGCAGGATGTATCGTGCCCCCACGACATCAACGGCGACACCGGCGCGAGTGGTGAAGTTTCGGCAAGCATCCGCGCCGGGCGCAGTCCGCCAATAATTCGGGCGGACCCCTACGAAGAGAAACCCGGAGCTTGGCGTTGGTTAACGCCGAGCGGCTCAGTTGCGGGAATTGATTTTGGGCATGCGGATGGCGAGCAGGCCATCCGAGAGAATTGCGATCGAGAGGGCCGGGTCCACCGTGGCGGGCAATTCGAGGATACAGACGGATTTCGATGGGCCGCGATCGTCCAGGCGCGAGTCTGGCACTCGCGGCTCGATGTTTCGCGTGTCAATCCCGCGCGGATCATTCACACGCGAATCGGGCACGCGCGGCTCGATCGTCCGCGTATCGGCCCCGCGCGGATGATCCACACCCGAGTCTGGCACGCGTAAGTTCGGCGCCCGCGAAGCGACAATCGGCGAGTCAATCGCGCGGGTCACGCCAACGCGCGATTCCCTGCCGCTATTTGCACCGGCGCTCGGCGATTTGCCGCGGCTAATCGCGAGGCCGAGATCGAAGCTGCGCGTGACGCCCGCGACTGCTTCGTCGCGGCGCACCTGCGCGGGACGCGATGTTTGCGCGAGGATCACCAGCCAGCGCGACTCCACGCCAACCTCGAGCCGCGCGGCGGTAGCGCCCGGAATGCTTGCCATCGCGTAAACAAACTGCGTTGCGTGCTCGACGTGGATCGTGAATCCCAGCAGAAGTTCGCGCTCAGCGTTCAGCCAGTCCGCCAGCTCGCCTCCGGGGCGTGGGCCTCGCTCGAGAAAGTGTTCGTAGGCGCGCCGTGCGACGCAATCGTAGGCTTCGAGCAAACAATCAGTCGCGTCGCTCAGCGTGATGCAATCGCGCTGAGCGTGTCGTGACCCGCGCGAGTCGCGTTTGCGGGCTGCGTTGCGGCCGGCGGCGGCTGTTTCCACGACCGCGTATGTCTTCACGGCAGCGCTCCTGGCTTTCACGCCGATTCGAATTTCCGGTCTCTGTATTTGCGCCGCAGGATTGTGGGGCCGGGCGTCGCGATTGCGCTTTGAAATGGAGTCGAGCGCTGCGGACCAGACCGCGCGCCCGCGAAAGTGGCTCTGCTTGAAATTTCGCGAACGTTATCCAGCGCGCTCGCCCTCAATAGTTTCTCCATTTCCGTTTCGAGCATCTGTGAATTCAGCGCGCGCCTGCCCAGCACGCCCACGCCGCGTTCGACCACGGGCAGCCACAGGCAGCTTTCGGAAAGCGCCACGCCGACGAGCAGCGTTCGCTTGTGCCGCGTTACCGAATCAGCGAGATCGTAGCCGCGCCCGTCGCACAGAGTCTCCGTCGCGAGCACCACGTCGAAATCGTAGGTTTCCAATTGTTCGCGCGCCTGCTGCAGCGTCACCATCTGGCGCGACCCCCATCCTCGGTCACCGAAACGCCGAAGCATTTCGAGCGCGACGGTCGGAATCACGCCTGCCACCAAAATTCGCATTGCGGTTATAACCATGGCCATTCCTCTTTCTGCCCGTCCAATCGAAACCACCGGCGACTCGCGAGCAATCGCTGCTGCTCATGTGGAGTGCGGAAGCTTGTCCCGTTGTATTTCGCCGCTCGTCAATCCGACTCGCGAAGCTTGATTCGCTCGACCTTTCGGTCGCCTTTGCAGCACGCACGGGCAAGCCCGCGCGGCAAACAGCGGCGGCAAGCCGCCGCACTCCACATGACGTTTCTCGAACGGTCAATTTCCTCGCGTTCCACAATTTCTCTATCGGGAAAGGCGGGCAGGAAGATTAGCGGGATTATTGCGTTCCAGTACTCTTAGCGGCTCGCACCGATGGTGGGCTTGGTTCAATCCGGAACAATACTGACGCGCGAACTGCGGGCACTACCGATGCAGCTCGCTTGCAATTGCAAGCAGTGGCGCTAAAATCTCGGCGAAGCGTTAACCAAAGAGTAAGTTGTCGCGCATTTATGCGATGGCGCCCTGGGCGTAACGCGGCACCGATGTATCGTGAACGCCCACAGGAGTCGTCCGATTGGATGGCACAGGTGAAAGATCGAGTGAAGATTTCCGCGGGAGACACGGACGGCGGAGCGCTCCCTCCGCTGGGGTCGCCGCTGATGACCGGACTCCCGTCCAAGCGTGGCCCGCTGTACCGAGTGGTTGTGGTGGACGACCATCCGGTGGTGCGTCGCGGGCTGCGCGCGATTCTGGAGACGCAGCACGATATCGAAGTGTATGGCGAGGCTTGCGACGGTCTTGCGGCGGTGGATCTGGTGAAGAAGGCCAAGCCGGATCTGCTCCTGCTCGACCTGACCATGCCGGAGATGAACGGGCTCGAAGTCACGGCCGCCGTGAAGGAGTGCTCGCCGACAACCGACGTTCTCGTTTTGAGCATGCATTTTTCCGAGGAGCTCGCGCGCGAAGTGATTCGCTCCGGCGCGATCGGCTATATGCTCAAAACGGACGCGGATTCGGAACTGCTCGAGGCGATTGACCGCGTGCGGCGACATCAGCCGTTTTTCACGAGCAAGCTGGCCAACGCCATGGCGCAGATTTTCGTGGATGGGCCGCCGGATCCAGGCCTCGACGAAGACGGACAGCCGAAATCTCCGCTCACGGAGCGGGAGATGCAGGTGGTGCAGCTTCTCGCCGAAGGAAAAAGTAACAAAGAGGTGGCCGGCGCGCTGGGAGTCTCCACGCGGACGGTTGAAAGCCATCGCAATCACATCATGCACAAAATGAGTTTCACCAGCTTCAGCGAACTGATCCGCTACGCGATCCGCAGCAATTTGATCGCGCCGTAAGCGGAAGTTTCCCGGTAGGGGCACATTCCGCCAACAATTCAGGGCAGATTCCCGGCGGGGCATCACTCCAAATCAACCACGAGCAATGCGTCGCGGCAGGCACAGCCCATGTGGAGTGCGGCGGCTTGCCGCCGCTGTTGTTGGGCGAAGCTTGCTTCGCCCAATCCTCGGAGACGACAGGCGCGCGGCATTTTCTCGCCCGTCTTTTGCAAAGGATTCCTCTTGGGGCAGGCGATTGCAGCACGTCCCGGCAAGCCGGGACGGCAAACAGCGGCGGCAAGCCGCCGCACTCCACATGGTATCAGGCGAGCGGCACGAGAGATTAATGGGGAACGTCGCGCCAAGCATGATTGCCGGGCACGATATATCGTGCCCCTACAAACCATTCGCGCGCAAATAAGAACGGCCCCCGACGCTGGGCGTGGCGGGGGCCGTCTGAATTCGATGCTTCGTTGTTTTTGTGGGCTGGAATTCCCTGCCGGGTTTCGCTTACGACGCTTTTTTGACGGTCTTGCGACGGCCGCGACGCTTCGTGGGACGTTCCGCGGGTGGTTCGCCGATCAATTCCGCGCTCCAGATGGAAGTGACGAATTTCTTCACGCCGTGATTATCGAAATCAATCGTGGTGCGTTCACCGTTCGATTCAGTAACGACGCCAAGACCGTATTGGTCGTGACGAATAGCCTGGCCCTCACCGAGAGTCTGCACGTTGCCTCCTAGGATTTCGATAAAGCGGTGACGTCCTGACAGGTTTTAGAGGGCTGTGACGCTCTCGGCCTGCAAACCCTTCGGACCCTGCTTCACTTCGAACTCGACGGCCTGTCCTTCGTTGAGGCTCTTGTAACCCTCGGACTGGATCGCCGAGAAGTGTACGAAAACGTCCTCACCGGACTGGCGCTGGATGAAACCGTACCCCTTCGCTGCATTGAACCACTTGACTGTTCCCTGTTCTGTAGCCACTTTACTGCTCCTAATTAATTCATAAGACGACGGTTAGTCGCCCTGAAGGCTATCTGTGCCCCCGCTTGCCCGGCCCCCCAAAAAATAAGGCCGACGGATACCTCATCCGGCAGCCTTGTGAGACGCGTCAAAAGCGGCACAAGAGCAACAAACGCATGGAGATAATATCACGAAACAAATCGGAAAACAACGGGCGGTTTGGCAGGCAAAATCGCGAGTTTGGGGAGCCGAAAGCGCGAGGAAAACCTCGAAATACCGACCGCGAGCGGCCGAGTCGCCTTGGCTGGATGCCGCCCATCCGCCTCATGTGGAGTGCGGCGGCTTGCCGCCGCTGTTTGCCGTCCCGTCTTGCCGGGACGTGCTGCAATCGCGTGCAGTGAAAGGATGTCTTGCCAAAATGCCCGCGCAGAAAGTTCCGAGCGTCTATCGCCTGCGAGGATTGGGCGAAGCAAGCTTCGCCCAAAAACAGCGGCGGCAAGCCGCCGCACTCCACAGGCGCTGTGCCTGCCGTGACGCTTTACTCGTGGTTGATTCCGTGTGATGCCGCACCGGGCATGGCATGCCATGCCCCTACGAAACCGTTGCTGAATCGGCAGCGCGTTGCCCAGGATGTTTGCCGGGCATCCGCCAGCGGCGGATTGCCTCCTACGAAACCGGGACGAGGCCGAAGGCTTCCGCCAACAGCTCGTACGAGCGGCGGCGGTCGGCGTGTTCGTGGGTCATCGTGGTGATCATGATTTCGTCCACGCGGCACTGCTCGGCGAGAGCCGTCAGCTGCGCGTGCACCTTCGCGGGTGTGCCGACGAACGAGCGGTCGCGGTTCATCTCGACGATCTGCAGCTCCTCGGGCGAAAATTTGTAATTCGTGGCTTCCTCGATGCTCGGGAAGCGGCCCATTTTACCTGAGCGAAATCGGAGCAGCGTGAGCGCGAGGGGCCGCGCGAGTTCTTCGGCGCGCGCTTCCGTTTCCGCGCAGACCACCGAGACGCCGACCAGCGCTTCCGGCTGCTTCAAATATTCCGACGGCTGAAAAGTGTCGCGGTAAAGACGCAGCGCGCCGACTGCCGGCCACGGCGCAATGTGGTGCGCGAAAGCGAATCGCAGTCCCATCTGCGCGGAAAGTGCGGCGGAAAAATCGCTCGAGCCGAGCAGCCATACGTCCGGCATGGGGACGTCGTCCGGCATCGCGCGAATGCGTTCGAGCGCGTGCCCCTGCGGAAAACCGTGATCGAGAAACGAGAGCAGGTCGTAAAGGCGCGCGGGAAAATCATCGGCGCCGAGCAGCTCGCGGGAACGACGCAGCGCGAGCGCCGTGAGCGGGTCCGTGCCGGGCGCGCGTCCGATGCCGAGATCCACGCGGCCGGGATGCAGCGCCTCGAGGACGCGAAACGTCTCCGCAACTTTCAGTGGCGTGTGATTCGGCAGCATCATGCCGCCGGAGCCGACGCGGATATTTGTCGTGGCCGAGGCAACGTGGCCGATCATGATTTCCGGCGCGGAGCTGGCGATCAGCGGCGTGTTGTGATGTTCGGCCAGCCAGTAGCGCGTGAAGCCCAGCCGGTCGGCAAGCTGCGCGAGGTCGAGCGTGTTGCGCAGCGCGTCCGAGCTTGTCGAGCCCGACGCCACCGGTGAGACATCCAGCACGGACAGGCGATACGATTTCCCGCCAGGCATTGATTCCCTTCTCCGCGACAATTTGCGCGCAACGAATCACGTAATTCGCGCGCGTCAATGTTAAGCGAACAATTGTTGCACATCGGAGAAGCGCAGACCACGGCACGGTTTTCGTGGCGCCGCGCTGACACGAGTCAAATTCGCCGGCAAGATGCCCTTCGACTTCGCTCAGGACAAGCCGGCGTTACAAACATACTCTGCGGACGATCGAAGTTGACTGGCAGCGTATCGCCAAGGTCGTTCGCCGGGCGGCGCCCGGTTTGGCGTCACACCAAATCAACCACGAGCAACGCGTCGCGGCAGGCACAGCCCATGTGGAGTGCGGCGGCTCGCCGCCGCTGTTTTTGGGCGAAGCTTGCTTCGCGCAATCCTCGGAGGCGATTTCGGAGGCGGGCTTTTCCTTTCCTCAAAATCCAAGAGGCGCCGTTGCGCGGGTCACGATTGCAGCACGTCCCGGCAAGCCGGGACGGCAGACAGCGGCGGCAAGCCGCCGCACTCCACATGGCGCGGAGGTATGCGACAGCGCGTGGCGACGGGTGGATTGTTCTTTGGCGCGGCGCCACATCAGAACGATTACAAACAACGCGTCGCGAGCGATTGATCCTCAGCGAATGGCTAACGCCGGCCAAGCACGTTTGCCGGATCCGCCGCGGCGGACCATGCCCCTGCGAAACCGTCTCGCGTGGGCGACGGCGTCAATGATAAAACCGAAGGCTGCGCTACGCGGGAATCGTGATACAACTTTGGCGGCCAAATCGGAGTACGTATCCGATTCATGCTGTCGGGCGGGATTCGAATTTGAACTTCAGGGTCGCCGACATTTTGCGTTTGCACGAGCGTCTGGCGAGAAGCGCAGGCCATTCACGAAAAGGAGCACGAAATTGAGAAAACTGGCGTGTACGCGAATCGGTCAAATTTCTGCGCGGCTCGCATCGGTCGCGCTCGCGGCGGCGATGATTGCAGCTGTCTGCGTTCCGTCGCTCCACGCGCAGACTTCGTCGAAATCGGCTACGCCCGCTGCAAGCAGCGGCGCGGCATGCGATCGCGCGTGCCTGGAGGCGATCACGCTGCGCTACCTCGAGGCAATGGTCGCGCACGATCCATCGCACGCGCCGCTCGCTTCGACCGTGAGATTTACGCAGGATAACGTCCCGCTGCAGATCGGCGACGCGCTCTGGGGAACGATGAGCTCGCTCGGCACGTACCGGCACTACTTCGCCGATCCCGAGCGCGGCGACGTCGGCTGCATCTGCGTGGTCTACGAAAACGATATCGCGGGAATTCTGATCGTGCGGCTCAAGGTCGTAAATCGCGAGATCACCGAGGCTGAGCAGTTTTTCGCGCACGATCCGCGCGGAGCGGCCGCGTACGAAAAAGCCGGAAAGCCGAAGGATCTATGGCTGCAACCGATTCGCCCGGAGCTGAGGCAGACGCGCGAGGCTCTGGAGCAGGCTGCGTACATGTATTACGAAGCGATTTCGAAAAATGACGGGCGTGGCGTTTACGCGTTCACCGACGATTGCGAGCGCACTGAAGATGGCGTCTACACCACGAACCAGCCACGCCCGCAAAACTACGGGCACGCCGATCAGAATGTTGGCGATTTCGCGATGATGCCGTGCAAGAAGCAGTACGAGCTAGGTTTCCTCGGATTCACCACGGGATGCCGCGACCGGCGCTACCTGGTGGTGGACGTCGAACGCGGCGCGATTCTGGCGTCGGCGTTTCTCGATTTCGACGGCACGATCACGGAGATGCGCCTGACCGACGGGCGCGTGTGGAAAGTGCCGCCGTATTTCATGACGCCGCGCACGAACATGTCGAACGAAGCGTATCGCGTGGAAAACGGCACGATTCGGCTGATCGAAATGACCATGTACGAAGTCCCATTCAACATTACTTCGCCTTACGTAAAGCCGTAGGCACGGGAGACCATCATGCGAACACTTGACAATATTTTGCGAGCTGCGAGCGGAGATTGGTTTCGTAGGGGCACGGCATGCCGTGCCCGGCAAATAACCTTGGCGATGCCGCGCCATTCGTCGAGCGGTCCGCGCGATCGCACGAATTGTAGCGCCGGCGTCTCGCCGGCGAATTTCTGCGATGCCAGCGCCGCACAAAAACGCCGGCGGGACGCCCTTCGGCTTCGCTCAGGACAAGCCGGCGCTACACACCATACGCGCCTTGCTTCCCTTCTGGCGTTGCTGGCAATCGTCGTGCTCGGAATCGCTTCGCCGCGCGGCTTTGCGGCAACGCCCGATGAATGCAAGTCATGCGTGATCGCGCCGCCGCCGGCGGTTCCCGCAGGTTCCAGCCCATGCGATCGCGAATGCCTCTATGGATTCGTGGACCAATTTTTCGGCGCGTTGGGAATGCACAATCCTTACGGCGTCGCCATGGCGCCGGAAATTAAATACACGGAGAACGGGCAGATCGTGAAGCCCGGCGAGGGCATGTGGAAGACGTTCTCGCGGCGCGGCACGTATCGCGTGTATCTGGCGGATCCGTCGAAGGGCACAGTCGGATTCTACGGCGACTTCAGCGAGTACAACGGAACGCTGCTCGGCGTGATGGCCGTGCGATTCAAGGTGCAGGACCGCCGCGTTACCGAGGTGGAAGTGATCACGTCGCGCGAGGAGCTGCGGCCCGTAACGGGCGGACTCGCCGTGAACACGGCCGGCATCATGACGCCAAAACTGATTGATGGGCTCGATCCGAAGGCGTTTGTGTCGCCGGATGTCGCGCTGCTCGAGCCAGTGGCCGGCGCTGGGCAGACGTCACGCGATCAATTGGTTGCCGCGACACAGAGTTATTTCGACGGTGTCGCGCAGGGTAAAGGATCCGCGGTGGCGTTCGCCGATAAATGTTCGCGCCGCGAGAATGGCATGGACGCCACCGGGAATTCCGCTGGCCCTGTGGCCGATCCGGCGCAGCCTGGGTTTCGATTTTTCAGCCAGAGCTGCGCGGGCGAAATCGACCGCGGATTCTTTACCGCGCTCATGAAGCCGCGCGACCGGCGCTTGCTGGTCGTGGACGAGGATCAGGGCCTTGTGCTCAATGTCGCCGTATTCGACAACCGCGGCAACGTGAAGTCGGTTGCGGTTGGCGGCGTGGGCAACGTCGCGGTACCGCGCGAATTCCTGCGCCCGATCAGCTACATCCAGCCGCAATTATTCAAAATCGAGAACGGCAAAATCCGCGAGATCGAAGGCTTGTCATGGGCAGTTCCCTACGGCATGCGCTCAGTATGGGATAAGTAGCGCGCGGCGAGTCGCAGGTTTTTCTTCGTAGGGGCACGGTCCGCCAATAATTCAGGGCGGATGCCCGGCGATGATGCTTGGCGAAGCGCCGCCCATCCGGCAAAGAATTCGTAGGGGGCGCTGCTTGCTGCGCCCGGCGCGGCATCGCACCCGATCCGTTACGAGCACTGCGTCGCCAAATAGATAGCTCATGTGGAGTGCGGCGGCTTGCCGCCGCTGTTTTTGGGCGAAGCTTGCTTCGCCCAATCCTCGGAGGCAATAGAGGCTCGTTATTGTCTCCGCCGGCATTTTCCAGATGCGGCCTCTCGAGCACACGATTGCAGCACGTCCCGGCAAGCCGGGACGGCATACAGCGGCGGCGAGCCGCCGCACTCCACATGACGCGGAGATGCCACGAACCCCAGGCGAATCGCGAGATCTCGCCAAGTTCGTTTGCCGGGCACCCGCCCCAAATTATTGGCGGGTGCCCCTACAAAGCGTGGCCGCGACGTCGCCATAATCTCCGGCTCATTACCAGCACAGCCCATGTGGAGATGCCACGAACCCGAGGCGAATGGCGAGATCTCGCCAAGCACGTTCGCCGGGCGCAGTCCGTTAATAATTCGGGCGGACCCCTACGAAGGCACACCTGTCGCAGAGGCTATTGCGCATTCGCGCCGACCTGCGCGGAGGCGATCCGCTTCCAAATGGCCCGGTACCAGCTGGGCGGTAGTACGGAAGTACCGCCGAAACGCTCGTCCCCGGTACTGCGCGAATGTGACTTTGCCTCTACTGCGCTTGCGGCGCCCTGTTTGCTATTGTTTCCCTTCGGACACGCACGCATAGAACACGAGGCCACACAGAATGAGCGACACGTTTGAATTCTCGATCCCCGAACAAAATCAGGGCAGCAACCGCCCCACAGATTTCAGCAGCATTCCGGACGTATCGCTGACCGGCGCGACCTCAGACGCAGCCCCGTGCGATGCGAATGCGGGTGCGAGCGGAGCAGCTTCCCGTGGCGAACGCCGCTGCCGGCGTCGCGCGCTGATTTCCGCGCCCGTGCGCGTGCGCAGGCTGGACCTCACCGAAGGCGGCCCGGACGAAATTTCGACCACGCTGGACGTTTCCCGCGGTGGCCTGCTTTTCGCGACGAAGAACTCCGCGTTTGAAATCGGCATGATCGTAGCGGTCACGTTTCCGTACAGCAAGTCGCCCGTTGCAGTGCAGGCCGAGCAGTCGGGCCGCGTTGCGCGCGTCGCGAAATTGGACGACGGCCGCTACTCCATCGCGATTGTGCTGCGCTCCGGCGCCACCGAGGATCTTGTGGATTCCGGCGGGAAAAAGCTCGATGCGAATCCTGCCGCGGAAACCTTGTACTCGTCCGAGCTTGGCCTGAAGAAGCCGCTCGTCGTCGCAGTTGATAAAGATGCGGCGCTGCGCGAGTCGTTGAAATCATATTTGACGGGCGAAGGTTACGAAGTGATCGCGCTCAGCAGCGCGGCTGAAGCGCATCATGTGCTGGAAATGTTTACGCCCGCTCTGCTGATTGCCGAAATCGAAGGCGAAGATCTGCCGGGTTACGAGCTTTGTGCGTACGTCAAGTCGACGCCGCGGCTACAAACCGTTCCCGTGATGTTGATGACCAGCTCCGCGTATCCGAGCGATTACGCGAACGCGCATTCGCTGGGCGCGGTTGTCTGCATCGCGAAACCGTATCGCCAGGAACGCCTCGGCCACGTCGTGCGATTGCTCGCGCCAACGCGCCAGGCCAAGGAACAAGCCGCACCCGCGCGCGCCGGCGACCCTTCGCGCAACAGCCGCGACGGCAACACGCCGAAAGCTCCCGGCTACTCGCCGAACATCCGCTTCCGCCCCCGCTGGTAAAACCACGGCGCCCGCAGGTTTTGTAGGGGCAATCCGCCAATAATTCAGGGCGGATGCCCGGCAAACGAACTTGGCGGGATCGCGCCATTCGCCTCTGGTTCGTGGCATCTCCGCGTCATGTGGAGTGCGGCGGCTTGCTTGTCCTGAGCGAAGCCGAAGGGCCGCCGCTGTATGCCGTCCCGGCTTGCCGAGACGTGCTGCAATCAGCTGCCCCGAGAGCCCGCTCCGGAAAAATGCCGGCGGAGACAATAACGAGCCTCTATTGCCTCCGAGGATTGGGCGAAGCTTGCTTCGCCCAAAAACAGCGGCGGCAAGCCGCCGCACTCCACATGGGCTGTGCTGGTAATGAGCCGGAGATTATGGTGACGTCGCGGCCACGATTTGTAGGGGCACGATACATCGTGCCGGACGAACGTGCTTGGCGATTGTTCGCAATTCCGCGCGACATTCCCGCTCGCCACGCCGTGCTCATGGTTGCGCCACGGAATGCCGCGCCGGGCGCCCGCCCCGAATTATTGGCGGGGGTGCCCCTACGAAAAGAACATATGCTCCGCGAATCGCCTGCGCGATTGCGTGAACGTCCCAACCCGTGCTGCGCCGGCTTTCGCCTGCCCGCGCGGCCAGTGTTAACCGTGTGAGCGCACGCGCTCGTCTCCGCGCCGCGCGCGGGCTCGCCTCCCGGTAAAATGGGCGTATGAACTGCCCGAAATGCAGCGCTGAGGCGCGCGACATCGCGCGATTCTGTCCGCGATGCCACGCCACCCTGCGCTACGAATGCCCTTCCTGCAAACATGAACAGCGGCACGGCGGCCAGTGCGACAAGTGCGGCGTGGACTTCCTGAAATATATCAACGCGGTCGTCTCCGGCAAGAAAAACGAATCCGATGCGGCTCGCGATCGCCTGGAACAGCGTTCGAGCCTGATGAAGAATGTCCTCTTTATTCCGTTCACGCTCGGCATTCCCCTGATCCGCAATTTCCTGATCGGCTCGAAAAAAGAACGCGGCCGATAATCGGCGTACCACAGTCCCTCTGCAAAATAATCCGCAGGCGCCTACTAGCGAGAATTGAAATACCGCGACGGCGGGTACAGCCCAGTGCGCGAAAACTCCGCGCCGATCGCGCGCTTCACTTCGCGATACCAATAGTCAAACGTTCCCTCGGCCACTCCTACCATGCGGACCGCGCGACGGTAATCCGCGCCGCGCACGAAATAAACGTTAAATAATTTCAGTCTTCCCTTCCATTCCGAACGGCGCAGCGCGTGGCGCCCGATGCGCTCGAAATCCGCGACGTAGTCGCACGCGCGCGCGCGGTCCGGCCGCCACAGATATCCCGCCGAAGGCTTCTCGAAATCAAGCGACCGCACCGAGCCCGTCGAATCAGTGAGCCATTCGCGCAGCCCGCGGTAGCGCCCGTGGCATTCGTCGAATACGTCGGTAGCTTTCATAGGTGTGTTCGCTTTTCACCCGCGAGTGGCTGATGACTAGAGCGCTGCTCGCACGTGCTTGGTGCTTGATCACGCATCGAATCGATTTCGTGGGGGCACGGCATGCCGTGGCCGGCAAACGACCGTGGCGACCATTCGCCATCTGCCACGCAATTCGTTCTGGCGCAGGGTTCGTAGCGCCTCGTCGCACCAACCGAAGATGTTTTGTGGACGAATGCCGCGCGGGTGGCGCCGCTCATGTGGAGTGCGGCGGCTTGCCGCCGCTGTCTGCCGTCCCGGCTTGCCGGGACGTGCTGCACGCATTCGTGCACGGCTCGGCTTGAGTCAAACCCCACTTGCAATCTTCGCGTTGCGAGATGCGAAAGATCCCTCGGGCGCGTTGCGCCCTCGGGATGACGATCCTGGTCGGATCGTCAATTGTCCTTCGGCAGCTTCGGCGCCTCGGCGAGCAGCGCGCCAATCTCCCACACGTCGTCCGAGCGCGTGAGTTCCTCCTCGACGGCCGCGAGACACGCGTGAAAACATTCGCGCCAGCCGATCAGATATCCGCGCGCGTATTCGTCCGCCATGCGGACGCGGTCGCGATGCGTGCGCTGCATCTCGAATACCTGCGTGCATTCGATTTCGGGCGCTCGCATCGCAACGCGCACGCGATAGAGAAATTCGCGCAACGCGCGCAGTACCCAGTGCAGCGGCGATGGGTAATACACGCCGATTCGCCGACGCGGCTCGTACCAGGCGAGTCGCCAGCCCGGCGGAATCATTCCGCCGTGCCCCACTTCCCTGCGCAATCGCAATTTCGCACGCGCTCTCATGAACGTCTGACCTCCGGACCGCTGCCCACGGCGAGTTCGCGCCGCACAGCGTCTTCGCGTTCCGCGCGAATCAATTGCTGCCGCAGACGCGCTTCAAGAAAGAATTTGTTTTGCTGCTGCAAATGCGGCCCGGCCGCAAAAGCCGGCTCCGCGTTTCGTTCGGGCTGTTGGGTCTGACTTAAACCGGAAGAAGTTGGTGTTGGGTTTTCGCTTTCGAGTTGTTGCTTTTGATTTGCGCTGTGGAAATTCACACGCGCATTTGCCTGTATTTGTTTTTCTTGTGATCCAGCTACAGATGAACTACCTATCCGGCTCGCAGTCTGATGATTCCATTCGGGATTGGACCCATTCGGTACGCATCTTTGCGTGGCACCCCCCGCAACTTTGCGTATCCCGTACGCAGAATTGCGGCCACCCTGTGGAAATTTCTTCGCTTTGGTGATCCGCACGATTACGCCGGCGGGCGCCGCTTCGGTTTCGACATACCCGTGGCGACGCAGCGTGTGCATCCATCGCTCCAGAGTGCGGCAGTTAAATCCTGTCTCCTCTTCAATTTCCCGATAACTAATAGGAGACCCTCCTAGCACCCAGCCAAGATCGCCGTGCTGATGAGTCTGCCGCAGCACCAGCCAGCCGTAGAGCCACACCGCCGCGCCCATTCGCCGGTGATGCCGCGCTTCGAAAAGCACGCCGCGCAAGCCCGCGTTATAGTCTTTGCCTCTCATCACTTGAACGCCGATCGTCCATTGCCGGCGAAATATTTCTCGCGACGCGTTTTCAGCCGCATCAGCACTCGCCGCAGTACGGAACGCGAACTTCTACATACCCGCGCGGCGCGTAGTCCCGAATTTCCAGGCGCTGCACACGCGTCACCACTGGAGTCTTGCGGCAAAAGCCGCACACAAGCTCTCCGCGATCGTCGAAGTACGGATCGTGATTGCGCTGCGCGCTGCGCAATTTGCGTTCGTAATGCCACCGCTCGCGATTCGCGCGTTCGTATGCCTGATGCCTCGGATCGGCGCGCCAACTGCGCATGTAGAGTCGGTTGTATCTGCGACGCTTCGCGAGCAACTCCTGCTGCGTGCGGCAATTGCGTTCGTAGTTCCCCGCGGAAACCACGGCGACTCGGTTGCAGTGCATCGCTCCCTCCGCCGCGACTCGTCTCGCGCTTCGATCGGAATCGCGGTACTGCTACTCGGGTACCATTGCGCTACTTACTGTGAGTGCTACTATGCGCCGGCAAATTCGTCCCTCGTGCTCTTGGGGGTCAAAAGCACCGGAGGCAATTTCATGAGCGTCACCCGTCCGCCGCTCGATTACTTGGCGACCTGTTCGCAGATGTCGCTGGAATCCGTTGAACTGTCGCGATTGAACCTTGCGGCGAATTTGCGCAAGGAGTTTCAGGAAATTCTGAACGAATGGATCGAGTCCGAGGTTGATGCGCGGCTCGCGCGCTCAATCCTCGAATGGCGGCGCGCGCAGGATACGGCTGTGGACGCTCCGGAGCCGATCCTGGAGGCTGTGCCGGCGCCACCGCAATTCGAGCAGCTCGCGATTGCGTTTTTGCCGGAATCTTCCGCGCCGCCGATTGGAACTCTATCTGAGTGCGATCCGCAGCCGCACCATGCGCGCGCGCTGCCGACGAAGCGCAATAAGCAAATGGCGCCGCCGCAAACGAAGCCACGCATTCGCAGTTTTGTGGGAGGACGCCCGCAAGCTCAGCTCGCGGATTCTGGCGGCCATCAACGCGCCGACCGCGGTTCCAAAGTAAGAAAAGAGTCGCGTCCGACCGAGAAATTACTTCCGCGCTTAATAGGGCCGCTCTCGGAGATTTCGTCTCGTTCGATGTCCCTCGCGCGAGCGGCAGCAATGCATCTCGGCGACGCCGACAATCTCGTCGAATCGCCTTGCGCGAAATCGGCAACAAATCGGAACAGCGTGGCAGCGGAGAAATACCCGACGCGCCTTCCTCACGCGCTGCGGCGTACCGCTCGTAACGTTGTAACCACGCGACGGCGCGAAGTGGCTCGAGAGGGACCTTTGCCAATTCAGTTATCGCCGCGCGCTCTTCACGCGCAGCCAGGCTACCCAATCCAACATTTGCGCGCGCAACGAGCCGGATGACAGCTCTCCACGCCGCAGCCGTCGTTGGCCTGGCGCATGCTTCCCCACGCATCGTTTCGAGCGCCACCCGCGTGCCGATTGGCCGCGTCGTTGCATCGTCGATTCGCGTTGTCGGGCCGTCATGCCGCTCCGTCGCGTTTTTGCACTGCGCGGTCTCGTGCCGCCGCTGCCGCCGCGCTGTTGCCCCGCTGTGACACGGGACCGCGCGGTCAGATAGCCGGTGCTGCGGAAAATGGTCGGTGCTTGCGTAGGGGCATGGCGCGCTCGCCGCGCCGATTTCTGGCGGGGTGTGCCCGGCAAAAGGTTGGCTACCCTCCCAGGAGGAGCGCGACGGTGCGTGAACGGTGTTTTCTCTTCGCAGGGGTGTGGCGCCACTACGCCCGGCGCCGCATCGCCGCGCTTCAACCAAGAGCACCGCGCAGCGGCCGACACAATTAATTTGGAGTGTGATTTTTCCTGAGTCCGCCGTGGGCGGAAAGGGCCACTGCTGTCCGCCGTCCTCGCTCGCCCGAACGCGCTGCACATGCGACCCAAGCCACGCTCTTGCTGCGCGGCTCGGCGGAAATGTCGCGAGAGTACCTCGCCGTCGCTCGGGAAGAGCTTCGCTGCATGTCACCATCCGAGCGCATCGCCATCGCCGAGCCCTTCCCGAGTTTCGATCACACGCCGTGGCAGTCGTCGCGGCTACTCGATCAGCCCTACGAAAATCTCCGAAAGCAATTCCCTCATTGCCCCCATCGCGCTCGGCAATTACCTCGCCCAATGCGCGCGCTCCGGTCTCGCCACCCAAGCCCGCGCCTTCAGGGTCACGGCCGCCAGGACCCGCATTGCATTGGGAAATCGCGCGCCCGAGAACAACATCGCCCCTACGAGTGCTCCTGTGACTTGCGCGACACAGCGATCGCATCAGCAAAGAAAGGTGAAATGTTCGCCGAATGGAATCCGACGCGGGCACAACGGAATTGGCATCCTCGCGCGATGATCCTGGGTTGGCGGCGATATAGTCGTTCGCCACGGCAGCCGCGGCAGAGACGCGCATCATCGCGTCCGTGACGAGCGGCCGAATGCTACCCGCTCGAGCCTGATGATTTCGCCGGTGCGAAACATCCTGCGGCGGACAATCTGCTCTGGAGCAGCTCTTAATCCGTGGCGCCTGCAATTGCGATCTCACGCTCGCGCTCCAGCAGCAGCAAATTCCAGATTCCGTGGCCCGCGAACGTTATTCACAACGTCCTCACTCTCTCGCTTCCCCAGCACCGCCGAATCTCCCGTTCCCTGCCGCGCGCGTGCTCCATGCGACGCCTTAGCGTTCTATTTTGTCCGGCGGCGCCGAATTCCAATCCGCTCGGCGCGTGGCCGCGCCGCACGACGACAAAGCCTTCCCAATGGTCAGACGCAATGAGACCCTGGCGCCCTATATGGCAGCGCTTCTCGCGGTGAGCTTTTCACCATACGTCCGCGCAAATCGCGTCTGGCGCCGCGTAGCCTCGAAAAGTGCGAGCATCGCCGTCCAGTGTTGGCCGGACGGCTTCGAAATGCTCAGCGTTTGCGCTAACGGCGCGCGGGCCGGATCGACGTCTCGCCGAAGGCCTCACCTACAGCAACGCTCGGTCGCGCTTCGCGACCGGCGTGGTGTCTCGCCGCAACGCTGCGTCTACGGCCCCGCGTGGTCGCCGAGTACCTCTCTCGAGATCCACGCCGACCGCCGTGAACACGTCGACATCGCCAGCGTCTTCTCACTCCGTCGCACTTCACTTAACCTCACCTCCCGAACATAAGCTATTCATTCGCGCGAATATGGTGGTGTTGATGGTGGAGCGGACTAAAGAGCGATCGCTTATATTGCCGGATGCGCGCGGTTCTGCAGATGTTTTCTATAACGAAGAGACGCAAGGCGACGTTTCGCATCAAGCATCGTGGAATCGCGCGAGGCAGATTCAACAATATGGGACATCGGAACTGAAAGTCTTCGCGCTCGCGCCGATTGTCGGGTGCCCGACACGTCGACCGTCTCGATTCGTCTGACTTGATTATCCCTTGCACTGCGACTCGGAGTCGAAATCGTATGAGAAGGCGCATGGCTCGGCGACTGTCGAGGTATCCTGGGCTGCCTGTGATTCTGCGGCGATGCGGCTGATACAATTCGTGCCCTTCATGCGCCACGCCTGCCAGCTTGCCAATTTTCCCAAACGCGAGCGAAAGTCAATTCTGGAGAACTGCAAGCGAATGCGGTTCCGCGACCCCAAGCACAAGGCACGAGAATCGCGAAGCCCATTGATCGCTCAGGCGCTGGTGCCGCGGAGGATATGGGCGATGCCGCTTGATCGCACGGACATCGTATGGGGCACGAACGCCGGCGTGGACGCTGACTTTTGTACTCGCGCCGCGTTACGGGCTGGGAGCGGGCTGTCGCTGGAGAACGATTCTGGTCGCCGGCGGTAAATCCGTCGGCCGACGCAACAGGACAAATTCCAAGAATCGTTATGGACGAGACGGTAATCCGCACGGCCGGACGTGCTGCAGCAGAAAGAAGGCCATGCGGAAATTGCTCTTCGTACGCTCCGACCGTTTCGCTGCGGAAAAGAAGTCGCAGGAGTTGTATGCAGCGGAGAGCGCGGATAACTGCTTCTGCGGCGCCTCGAATGACGTCGCGACGTACACTCGCGGGCGAGGACGGGAACGCTGGCAAAGGAGATCGCGGTAGCGACCTGGGGCGTCATAATTCAAACGTCACGGCGAATCCGCTGGCCGTTACGATAGCTGGGCATATTGGCTGAAAGACATCGTGAGACACGACAGCGGCCGGTGACAAAGATTCAGATGGTCAGGAGGCCGATGTTCGCGGAGGCCAGGGTTCCAGGAGTTGTTCTTTCCGATAGATCATTGCGTTGATGTCGTACGGAGCGAGGTCGATGCTGTGCCCGTGCGTTATGGCGTCGGTGGGGCAGGCTTCGACGCAGTAGCCGCAAAAAATACACCGGGAATAGTCAATGTTGTAGACGCTGGCGTAGCGCTCACCCGCGGAGATGCGCTGCGCGTCCGTGTTTTCCGCAGCTTCGATGTAAATACAATTCGCGGGACAGGCCGCAGCGCACAAGAAACAGCCTACGCATTTCTCGAATCCGTTTTCGTCGCGCTGCAGGACGTGGATACCGCGATAACGGGGCTGGACGCTGGCCGGAACGTCCGGATAGCTTTCCGTCGTCGTCTTCTTAAACATCGTGCGGAACGTGACGCTGAAGCCCTTCACGAGCGTCACGAATACTTCGCCAACTTCCCTTACGATCGATGCCATAAGGTCTTCACTTTAGCAAATTTTTCATTTCGGCGCTGCTCGCATTTCAGCAGGAGCCTCGAGATGTAGGTCGTCATTCTCCGGGTGGCGCGACGGGGGCGGGTTCGGGAAGCTTGCCTTTGCCCGTCATGGCTGAAATTATCTGGCGGCCGTGAAAGCGGCCATTCTCGATGAAGATGTCGGAGGTTTTCAGACCACCGACGACAACTCCCGCGACGTAAATGCCTGGGAGGTTGGTTTCGAGGCTGTCGGGATTGGCCTCGGGGCGGCGGGTTTCCGGATCGAGGCGAATTCCCTGCTGCTCGAGGAAATCGAAATCGGGATGGTAGCCCGTCATCGCAAAAACCTGGTCGGCGGGAATGCTTTTCTCGGGACCGGAGTTTTTCACCCAAACCTTTCCAGGCTCGATGCGCGTGACGTCCGTTGAGAACAGCGCCTTCACTTCGCCGGCGCGGATGCGATTTTCGATGTCGGGTTTGACCCAATACTTCAATGTCTTGCCCATCTCGGGCTGCCTGTGAACAAGCGTCACACGCGCGCCGCCACGAAAGAGATCGAGAGCTGCTTCAGCGGCAGAGTTTTTGCCGCCGATCACGACGACGTCCTGATTCCAGTATGGATGGGCGTCGGTGAAATAGTGGGAGACGTGCGGGAGATCTTCACCGGGAATTCCGAGACGGTTGGGGCGATCGTAGTAACCCGTGGCGATGATAATTTTCTTGCCGCGATATTCGTGGCGGGCGCCGGATTCGGCGAGCGTCTCGATGAAGAATGCTCCGTCCTTGCCGCCGATCCGTTCGACGCGCTCATAAAGACGCGTGTCGAGTCCGCAGTGCTCGACGGCGCGACGGTAATATTTCAGAGCTTCGGCGCGAGTTGGCTTGCCACCGGTAGTGGTCATCGGGAGGTCGCCGATTTCCATGCGCTCGGGCGTGGTGAAAAAAAGCATGTTGATCGGATAGTGGTAGAGCGAGTTGCAAAGGGAGCCCTTGTCTATGACGAGAGCGCGCATCCCGGCGCGTGTGGCTTCGATGGCGCACGCGAGGCCTGTGGGTCCGGCGCCGATGCAAATAACGTCATAAGGGTCACGGGTGGCTACTTGGGACTTCCTATTTTCCGTCATATGCACCCCTCAAAAAGTGTGTCACTTGGCGAGCGCACGTTTCGTTTGTTTTCAATGAGTTAGGGCGAAAATTACTTGGCACCGTGTGTCGAGTAAAGGCGCCATAAATCGCCCGATAAGGACGGGCCAAAATCAAGCAGGCGAGGCCCTGGGCAGGCGCCGTCGCCCCGGTTCGGCTTCCCTCATTGGGCGCCTGGGCTGTAGGTCCCCGCTGTGATGACCGATGTCGCGAGGCGAGAGAAACGGAGGGGCCGCGCCCAAACTCGCGCGGCGCGGAGGGTCCGGATCGGCCCGCGCTTTCGTTCAAATTCTGGTTCATGATCTTCACAAGACCATCTTAGTACAGGGGAGCCGGAGTGCAAGCGCGGATCCCTGTGGACTTCTTGGGGCTAGACCGAGAGGCTTCGAACTAAAACGTCAGGCTAGCGGCGCGGGCTGTCTGCGGTGAAGTGTTTCGTCCAGGGAGTGCCGAGTACGTCCATGCGAACGTCGTATTCGGTCGAGACGTAGATTTTCTCGTCGACCCCCTCGCCGATGGCCTCGATGTTGATCTGCTCAGGTTCGAGATGTATGCCGCGTTCGGCAGCTTTGGCGATTACGAGTTCTTCAGTTTCGTCATCCGATCGCGGGTTGACCAAGCCGATTCGCATACCCGTGAGCGACGAAAGGTCCTTGAGGTCGCTTTGGTGCTCGATATGCGCCAGATAGACAGAACCAATCTGCCAGCCAGCACTCGCAGCCAACCCTAGAAAGAGGAGCGCGACGATGATGATGAAGTTCTTCACTAGCTCCCGTGATGTCAAATCAAGCGATCCTTGTCTTTCAAGAATAATCGAACGAGCAGATAACCGGCACAGTGCGTGCCCAATCGTTACCCGTTCGGTGTCGCCACCGGCGGGGCCTTAGGGCGAGGAGGCGGCAGGATGCTCTTGCGTTCGCCAGAGCGCATTATGGCGAGGCAACGGGCAATCAGAGTCGCTTCAGAAAGCCGAGCGTGGCATGATGGGCGCGATTTTCGATCGACGATAGGGGTGAGCGATGAGCACATTTGTTCTGGTTCACGGCGCGTGGCACGGAAGCTGGTGCTGGAAGCGCGTGCGCAAGGCGCTTGAGGCGCAAGGGCATGAGGTTTTCACGCCGACGCTGACGGGGGTGGGAGAGCGGTCGCATCTGCTGTCGCCTCAGGTCGATTTGGAAACGCACATTCTGGACGTGGTGAATCTATTCGATGGGAAGAACTGTCGAACGTTGTCCTGTGCGGGCACTCCTACGGCGGAATCGTGGTTAGGGGAGCGGCGGACCGCGTCCCGGAGCGGATCGGTTCGCTGGTCTATCTGGATGCGTTTGTGCCGGAAAACGGGCAGAGCCTGCACGACACGCTGCCGCCGGAACAACAGAACGCGCAGCGCGAGGCTGCGAAGATTCATGGCGACGGATGGAAGGTGCCGCCTATTTCAGCCGAGAGGTTCCACGTCAACGCGAAGGATGCGGCGTGGATGAATCGTCAATGCACGATGCATCCGCTGGCGACATTTGACCAGCCTCTTCGGTTGAGCGGCGGAATTGACGCCGTGAAAAATGTGACATACATCGTGGCGTCACGATTCGAGGGATCGCCATTTGGACAGTTCTACGAGCGCGCAAAGGCAAAGGGATGGAAAACCTTTAGCATGGCGTGCGGTCACGACGTGATGTTGGACATGCCTGCGGAACTAACGGCGGCGCTGCTGGATGCGGCGAGGTGACGCGCCTGCGGACTTGAAAGCGTGGGACGACATGCGAAGATCGCGCAGAGGGTAAAATTGACGCTTACGTTTCCTTAATTTCCTGTAGATGCGCCGGGGATTCCTCGACGGCCACTGATCTCCACGATGTGGATGCGAAAATACAGCGGATCGAGAGATCGATGCGCACCGTTCTGAAGAATGGTTGTCGCATATCCCGGTTCCCACCACATGGCTTTCTGTTTCAAGAGATCGTGGGCAACGGTGCGCACACTCTGCCATTCGATGTTGCCGGGCAACTCCTCGTACTTGCCGGAAGCAACGATACTGACCCATTGGTCAGAATTTGTGATCTGGTCGGCTTCGACGCATACCAATGGGTTGGCGCGCATCCACTCGACTTTCTTTCCGACTGTGGAAAAGCCGTAGAGACAAAGGCAGCGATCGTCCGCCGCAAACCGAATTGGAATTATGTACGGTTGATTGTCTCGAGCGCACGCCAGTCTGCCAAGGCTCATGCCTTGCAAAATCTCCGAGCTCTCTTTGGCTGAAAGTTCTTGGACTATCACGAATGCTCCTCGGTCTTTTCAATGATTGCGGTGCGCGTTGGACCGTTCTCTGTGGCCATGCTCCGTGCATCTTAGAGGGTTGCACACCGGCAAAATGTCCAATTTTGGACAGACACGATTCAGGAAGGCTCTTAGCCTTGGTTGACTCGGCTTTCAAACTGAAAACGCGTTCTTGAGATACGGGTCAAATGGGAATTCAAAACAGAAGCTCCGGTCAAGCATCGCGCAATCCTATCCCGGGAGGAAACGGAAATGGGCGAACCAAGAATAGTAAGATACGGCGACATCGTGTCGGCGAAAAGCATTGTGATCGGCTCAAATGTGGTCAACTCGCAAAACGAGGATTTGGGCAAGATCGAAGACTTGGTTCTGGACGCCGGCGCGGGACGCATCGCTTACGCGGTGCTGTCCTTTGGTGGTTTTCTCGGGATGGGCGATAAATATTTCGCCATTCCGTGGAATGCATTCCATTTTGACCTGACGGAGAAGCGCGCCGTCCTCCATGTAGATAAGGCTCGCATGGAAAACGCACCAGGGTTCCACAAAGACAATTGGCCGGACATGGCCGATCCAAGGTGGGGTTCGAGTATCTTCACTCACTACGGCTACGAGCCATATTGGGAAGAACTGCTCCCTGTATCCACGCGCTAAGAATCCACGAACAAACTGTCCGAGGACTTTTCGGTTCGATTGGCCCACTTCGCAGTCAACGGGCTTTCGCAAGGCACGACTGAAGGCTGTTCGGAGAGACGCAACATGAAAATTCTGCTTGCAATTGATGGTTCCAAATACTCGAAAGCCGCGACGCTAGCGGTAATCGCGCGAGGGCGATCGCGGGGCACGCAAGTCCGCGTGCTGCACGTTATTGAGCCGCCGTCGCTCCTGGTAAACCGGGAGATGGGCGGCTACGAGGCCGACCTGGATGTGGCATGGGAGGCGGAATCGAAGCACGCGGAAGCATTGGTCGCAGGCACGGCACAAGAACTACGTTCCAAGGGTCTGCGAGCGACGACATCCGTCGAGCAAGGCGATCCTAAATCCAAAATCGTGGACATCGCCTCCAAGTGGCGCGCTGACTTGATCGTGGTCGGTGCGCACGGACGAAAAGGAATGGCGCACTTTTTGATGGGAAGCGTGTCTGAAGGTGTGGCGCGGCATGCCACCTGTTCGGTGGAGATTGTGCGGCTTCGGTCAGGCCGCTTGTGATGCTGGATATGCCTGCTGAACTGACGGCGGCGCTGGTGGATGCGGCGAGCAACGTCAAGAACCGGTGAATGGCAGAATGGAGCCAAGGATCATTGCCGGGCACGGCATGCCGTGCCCCTACCAAGGCCGATCGGGCGTTACGCCACGGGCAAGAGGGCGTTGACCAGTTCGGCGGCGAAGGCATCCAGCTCGGCGGTGCGGTCTGGCGTGACTTCGAGCTTGTCCTTTTTGCGGACGAACCAGTTGCCGTCGGATTGGATGGTACGGGCGCTAAGACCTCCGCCGACGAGGTAGGACGGCTCGCCGTAGAGCGCGAAAGCGCCGGGGCCGGCAGGCGTGAGCAACGCGCCGCAGTTCCCTCTTCGCACACCGACGTAACTCTCGTACATCGGAAAGGCGACGATCTCGAAGCCGCTCGTTTGGAGGCGGTTGAGAATCGCGAGCTGTTGGGACGTCAATTCCATGACGAGAATAGGATACCAGTCCACAGTCTGGTTGGGAGTGGAGACTTCGGAGGCAAAAACTGAACCGGAAGAATTACAACAGAGAACACAGAGATCGGATCGAGGGCACAAAAAGAACGATTCACCGCAGAGGCGCAGAGGACGCAGAGGACGCAGAGAAAACTCCAGGACCGAGGAAGAGATTGATTCCCAGTGTGCGTATGGGAACGTGACGATGTTTCGGTGGTAAGATTCCGGCACTTCACTGGGGGTGAGGACACTGATGCTACGAAACTTTTTATTTGCTGCGTTGCTACTTCTGTTGCCTGGGATCGCGCGTGCTCAACAGGCGCCGGATTTCTCGAAGGTTGAGATCAAGGTCACGAAGGTTTCCGGGAATGTTTACATGCTGCAGGGCGCAGGCGGAAATATCGCGGCGTCGCTGGGAGATGACGGGATACTTATCGTGGACACCGAGTATTCGCCACTGGCCGATAAGATTCAGGCGGCGCTTAAAGGCATAGGCATCACGGACAAGCCCGTTCGGTTTGCGATCAACACGCACTATCACAGCGATCATTCGGACGGGAATGTCGCGTGGGCTGCGCGCGGTGCGACGATCATCACCAACGAAAACCTGCGGAAGCGGCTGGAGAACGGCAGCACGATCGGGAATGGTCCCGGCGGAGCTATCAACATCAAGCAGCCCCCGCAGCCGAAAGCTTCGCTGCCGATTATTACGTTCGACGATCACGTCAGCGTATATCTGAATGGCGAGGAAATTCGCGTGATGCACTTTCCGGCGGCGCATACGGACGGCGACGCGGTCGTTTATTTCTCGAAGAACAACGTGGTGCATATGGGCGACGAGTTCGTTCGATACGGGTTTCCTTTCGTTGACGTAAATGCCGGCGGGAGCGTGCAGGGGATGATCGCGGCGTGCGAGAAGGTGACGTCCACGCTGCCTGCGGGTGCGAAGGTGATTCCGGGGCACGGAGAACTCGCGACGATGGACGACCTCCGCGAGTACACAAAGATGATGAAGGACACGCTTGCCGTGGTGCAGAAGGCCATGGCTAACCACGAGACGCTCGAAAAGATGAAGAGCGAGAAGATCCTGGCGCCGTGGCAGAAGTATTCGGGGACGTTCGTAAGCGCTGACGCGTGGATTGAGACAATTTACAATTCGCCGAAGGGCATGTAGGCGGACGCGCCGCGAGTTCAAATAGCCTCGGGGATAAGCGCTCCGGCGCTGGCCTGCTGCGCACCTTTTCGACTATTTGCCGACGACGAACGCCCATTCTTGGATTCGTGCGTCCAACGGTGGAACGAAGGGCCGAGCAACTGCGGAATTCGGTCCATTAGGAGGAACCATGCGGAAAATCGCTCTTGGCGTGCGCGGCACTCGCGGTGGCTATTGCGACGATCGGAGCGGTGGAGACACGCTCCGCGGCCACCGAGGCTGATTCCCCGAAGCCGCAGTACTCGGGTGACAAGCTTGTGCGTCCCGGAGGATACCGCGAGTGGATCTACCTGTCGTCCGGGTTGGGGATGAACTACAACCCGGCGCCGGGGAGCCACGAAATGTTCACGAACGTTTTCGTGCCGCAGTGGGCCTACCGGCAGTTTGTCGCGAGCGGGAAATGGCCGGAGAAGACGTGGTTCGTGCTCGAAGAACGGGACCAGCAGACCAAGGGCTCGATCAACAAGACCGGGCACTTTCAGACGGACTTGATGGGGCTCGCGGTCGAGGTGAAGGACTCGTCACGATTCCCGGATAAGTGGGCATACTTCAATTTTGGCGACGCCGACAAGGCCGCCACTGCGAATCCGAAACCGGCTTGCTGGCAGTGCCACGAGGACAACGCCGCAGTCGAGCACTCGTTCGTGCAGTTTTACCCCACGCTGAAACCAATCGCGCAGAAGTTCGGGACGTACAACGAACACGGCGAAGTTTCAACAGGCCGCTAGGACTTCGATTGGCAGCGGCTGTACCCCTCCCACAGCGCCGCCCGTCTTATTTGCCGGATCGGGCGGCGCTCGCGTTGGCTGCGGCGTTCAATCGTCCCTCCGGGACTTTGTAATCACTGCATTGGGATCCCGGCACTTCGTTTCACTCCGTGCCGGACTAACTACAACCGCGCCTCCGGCGCTTTGAGGGTGAACGATAAATGCGAAGACGCGATTTTTTGGGAATGCCGGTTGCGCTGGGAGGATTGGCGGCGATGACGAGCGCAGGCATGACGGATTCGGTGGCGATGGCGGGGCCGTCACGCGCGACGGGCGCGAATCCGCTGGGAGTGAAGGCGCTGGTCTTCGACACGTTCGGGACGGTGGTGGATTGGCGCGGATCGATTATTCGCGAGGCGACACAATGGGGGCAGGCGAAGAATCTTCAAATTGACTGGGGCAAATTCGCCGATCAATGGCGCGCGGGATACGGGCCGTCCATGGACAAAGTGCGCAAGGGCACGCTGCCCTGGATGAAGCTGGACGACCTGCATCGGATGATCCTGGATGATTTGCTGAAGCAGTACAACATCACGGGGCTGACCGAAGAGGAGAAGGAGCATTGGAATACCGTGTGGCATCGGCTGAGCGGGTGGCCGGATGCGGTTCAGGGGCTGACGCTGTTGAAGAAGAATTTTATTATTGCGACGCTGTCAAACGGGAATGTTTCGCTGCTCGTGGAGATGGCAAAGTTCGCGGGGCTGCCTTGGGACACCGTGTTTGGCTCGGATCTGTTTCACCATTTCAAGCCGGACCGCGAAGTATATCTGGGCGCGGTGGACCTGCTTAGTTGCAAGCCAAGCGAGGTAATGATGGTGGCGGCGCATCCGCTGGATTTGAACGCGGCGAAAGCGCTGGGATTGAAAACGGGTTACGTGCCGCGGCCGCTTGAGAGTGGGCCAGATAGGAAGCCTACGCCGGCGTCGGCTGAGACGCTGGCTGGATTTGATGTGGTGGCAGCGGATTTCGTGGAACTGTCGGCGAAGCTTTCGTAGCCGACATTCACACCGAAGAAGAGCCGGCGAGACGCCGGCGGTACAAACATCCTTCGGCGGCACAATTGATGGATAGGCGAAGCATTGGCAAGCACTCGCGCCGGGCACCCGCCGCGGCGGGTGCCCCTACGAAATCGATACGACGAACACCATTGATTGACAGCAAGCGAAGCAGATGGAGACGG
Organism: uncultured Acidobacteriota bacterium; assembly: GCA_963701865.1. Lineage (GTDB taxonomy): Bacteria > Acidobacteriota > Terriglobia > Acidiferrales > UBA7541 > Palsa-295. The sequence goes on along the minus strand of CAVPBO010000001.1, from coordinate 1,198,531 downwards.
CTTGCCAAGCACTTGCGCCGGGCACGGCATGCCGTGCCCCCAACGAAACCGCCGTGAGGTGTCACTTCGAGTGAATCAGGCGGCGGAGGATGAAAGCGAGCCGGATTCGATGCGGCGCAGGACCGTGCGCAGGGCGGCGGCAAGCTCTTCGTCGCTGACGTGGCTCTTGCGGAACTGCAGGCGCACGCGGAACGAGCCGTCATCCGATTGGAAGTCGAAATTGAAGGGCTGAGGACGCGGCGCGGATTCGGTTTCGTCCTTGCGGGCTCGGCGGGCTTCGTCGCGCGTCAACCCACCCTGCACGATGCGCTGGACCATCTCGCGCATCTTTTTCTCGCTGGGCTGGCGCGAGACCTGAAGCAGCAGCGACTTCGACGCAACTCCCTTTTCCACGCAGGCGCGGCGGACATCGTCCGGAATCACGCGAAGTGACATGGTTTCGGTGACGGAGGAACGCGCGCGGCCGATTTTCTTGGCGATATCGTCGTGCGTGTAATCGAATTGATCCGCCAGGCGCTGCAGGCCGTCGGCTTCCTCGAACGGAGTGAGGTCCTTGCGCTGAAGATTTTCGATCAGCGCGAGTTCGAGAGTTTCCGCGTCGTCCGCGATTTTTTCGATGCAGGGCAGCTCGTGCAGGCCGGCGGCCTGCGATGCGTGGAAGCGGCGCTCGCCGGAGATGATGTAATACATGTCCTCGCGCGGCATGTAGCGAACCAGCAGCGGCTCGAGGACGCCCTTTTCGCGGATTGAATCGGACAATTCGCGGACGTCGCCGATGTTCTTGCGCGGCTGATCGGGATTGGGCCGAATCTTATCAATCGGGATCATTCGCCCGATGGACGCGCCGCTAAAGCTGGTCAGCGTTTCGACGTAATGCGCGTCATGCCGCATCTTGAGAGTGACGGGCAACCCGATCCTCTTCGACACGTTGTAATACCTCCTGTGCGAGCTTTTTGTATTCTTCGGCGCCGGAAGATTTCGGCGCGTACGTAAAAATCGGTTTCCTTGTACGCCGGGCTTTCCTCCAGGCGGACGTTCTTGCTGATGCGCGTCTTGAACAAGCGCGTTCCCGAACGTAGCGCGAATCTGTTCGTGCGTATCGCGCGAGATGTTCGTGCGCTTATCGAAAAGGGTGATCACCACGCCGAGGACTTTTAGTCCAGGGTTAGGCCGGGCGCGAATTCGGCCGTAAGTTTCGAGCAGGTCGTCGGTACCCTCGATGGCGAAATAGGCCGCTTGAATCGGCACGAGCAGATGCGTGGAAGCCACGAGCGCGTTGACGGTGAGAATACCCAGCGCAGGCGGAGTATCGAGCACGATGTAGTCGTAATTCTTCAGAATGGGCGCGAGCGCGTCTTTGAGTTTAAAGGGCGCGTCGAATGCTCCGGCGAGCTGCTGCTCAAGCCTGGCGAGCGCGAGACGCGCGGGCGCGACGTGAAGATTCGGGTCTTTCGTCGGGCGAATAATTTTCGCCATTTCGGTCGGGTGCTCGGCGAAAATGTCGTACATGGTGCTCTGAATTTCGTCCGAGGAGAAAAACGCGATCGTGGCGTTGGATTGCGGGTCGAGATCAATCAGGAGGGTTCTTTTCTTTTTGACGGCGAGCGCAGCGGCTAAGTTGATAGATGTAGTGGTCTTCCCGACGCCGCCCTTTTGATTGGCAATAGACAGGACGCAGGTCAAACCGTTAGCCCTCACTCCGCCGGATGGCAACCCCAGGCCCATATATGGAGCCCGGTAGCCCTTTCGCCACTACGACTAGCGCCCACTCTACCTATTGTGGCGTGATCAACGCAAGGGAAATTTGACGCGCCACCCGGTGCTGCAGCTAGTTCAGTGACATTCCGATTTGAAAGCGCGAACTGACGCGGCGGCGCCTCGCCCATTCGAGTACTTGCTGCGACAAACGCAGCGCATTGGGACGCGCTTCGCGCGTTTCGTTTATGTCGGAGCTGAAGCTCCGACCCCCTAGACAACCTTACCCGCGCGCCCGCGCCACGCATTCCGGATGGTGCTCTGGTTTCGGTAGTCTCCTAATTTGAGCTAGCGTAGCAAGCGCTGGTTCTCAGGGGCTAAGGCCCTTCTTGGCGTACGTACTTTGTGCCAGAGCTGAAGCTCCCCCTAAACAACTGTGCAGTTGCGCCTGCCCCACGCATTCCAGACACGCTTTAATTCCGCGAGCTTTGAGGCTGGGGTTGGAATTGGTACACTCCAGCGCAACAAACGGAAGCGAAAGGTCACATGGCAAACGGCGAAATCGAGAACCCAGCATCGCAGGAGATTGTCCCAACTGACCGAGTGACACCGGTTGCCGGCATATGGCACACGGTCCTATTCGTGGCGATTTTGCTGGGCCTCGCCATTCTCCAGGGGCAACCGCAACTGGCTAAGGGCGCTCACCTACCACGCCGGATGATTCTCTACATTTCCACGATCGCATACGAATTGTTTTTGCTTGGGTATGTCTGGTTCTTTGGATTGAGGCGGTACAAGGTAACGATTCGCGAAATCATTGGCGGAAAATGGTTGCGCTTCAGGGATTTTTGGAGAGATGTGGGAATCGCCCTGCTCTTCTGGATTGTCGTGGTCGGGGTGCTGGTCGTGATGTCCCACGAGCTGCATTTCAGCGGAATGGAGGCGGCGAAATTTCTGCTTCCGGAGACGGCAACGGAGGCGATCGTATTTGTTCTTTTGTCGTGCGTTGCGGGATTCTGCGAAGAAGTCATTTTCCGCGGATACCTGCAGCGGCAGTTTACGGCGTGGACCGGAAACGTGATTGCGGGGGTCGTATTGCAGTCGGCGGTATTCGGCGCGGCGCACCTATACCAGGGGCTCAAAGGCGTGGTCGTGATCACGGTATACGGCGCGATGTTTGGAATTCTGGCGTCGATGCGGAAGAGCCTGCGACCGGGAATAATGCAACACTGCGCGCAGGATTCGATGTCAGGAATCGCGGGCGTCTTCCTGAAGAAATATCACTACTTGCAAATCATCAAGTTCTGAGACCGCGTGCCCTAGGTTTCGCTAATGAGAAGGCGGCGCGCTGTCCTTGAATGTAATCGCAATGAAGTGGCCGCCGCGATCGGACGCGGTTTTGAAGACTGGTTTGGATCCGGCCGGCACCCACAGTTCCCCACCTCTGAGCGCATTTGCGGAATCGATTCCGAAATTGCCGGTAATACTTACGTCAGTCAGTCCCGCGATCAACATGTCCATGCCATCGTCGAGTGGCGGAGTTGTGACACCGGGACCGAGATCCCAGGACTCGACGAGGACTTCGTCGGTATCGAACAGCCGAAAGTGTCTAACGGGATTCGCCACGGTTAAGTCGGGCACGCTGCACACCTTACGGAGCGCATCGCGAACGACTGCTGCGCAGCCACTCCGAACAGTTCCCTGCTCGCGAATGAGTTCGACGGCAACATTGCGAACGACTACCTCGCCGGAGTTTGTCACGGCATGGGAAAAATCGCCATCGGCGTAACTCACGCGAGGTGCGGGCGCGGCTGATCCGGAACTGGCGGACACCGAGGGTTGCGGCGGTGCGTCGGGGCCGCCGGGCGGGACGGAAATGTACGGGAGACTGTGATGATGGAGGAGCGTGGTTTCGTGCGGCGGAATCTCGACGAAGTATATGTTCACGTACTGATTTCCAAAAACGAAGTGATGATGCTTTTCCTCGCTCATGGGGATGCCGCCGCTCGTGTGCGGCGTGGAAGTCTGCGCGGCGAGAGCTAATGCGAAAACAGCAACGGCCGAGCTGAGTTGCGAGACACGACGGAGACGTGAAAAGAAAGGCACGCGCGATCCTACATCTTGTAGCGGCCGAGATCGTCGTCGTTCAGACCCTCGAGCCATTTGCGCAATTCTTCGTTGGAGCTTTTCTCGGAGACGACGCCGGATTTGGTCGAATTCTTCAGGACTTGATCTTCGACGATAAATCGGGCAATCGAGGCGCAGGGCGAGCGCCAGCGCGTCGCTCGGGCGCGAATCCATGGACATGGTCTGGCCGTCGCGCTCCATCCAGATCAGAGCGTAGAAGGTGTCTTCTTTCAAATCGGAGACGACTACTTTTTGAACGTGGACGTCCAGGCCGATCAGGACATTTTTCAGAAGATCGTGAGTCTGCGGGCGCGGCGCTTCGATTTTTTCGATTTCGCGGGCGATGGCCTGGGCTTCCGGGACTCCAACCCAAATGGGCAGAACTCCGGTTCCGTGCGTTTCCTGGAGGACCACTACGGGAGTGTTGGTCGCGGGGTCCATCATCAGGCCCCGAATTTTGACTTCGAGTTCCATGGTGGCCTCCGCTTCGTCAGATTATCTGCTCGCCGACGAGACTGAACGGCGCGGCGCGCGTGACGCGCGCTTGAACGTATTCTCCCAGAAGATTTTGACGCGGCGAAGTGAAATTAACGATCAAGTTGCTGGTGGTGCGTCCAGCCCATTGCCCGCGCGCCGCGTGATGCGTGTCCACGAGTAGCTCGAAGGTCGTGCCGACTAGTCTGTTGTTGCGCTCGATCTGAATCTGGCGCTGGCGATCCTGCAGAATGGTGAGGCGGCGCGACTTCTCGACTTCCGGAATCGCATCGGGCATGGTCGAAGCCGTCGTATTCGGACGCGGCGAATAGGTGAATGCGTAGACTCCGTCGTAGCCGACCGCATCGAGCAGAGTGACCGACTCCTCGAATTCTTTTTCGGTCTCGCCGGGGAAGCCGACGATGATGTCCGTGGTGATGCTGATGGGCCGGCGCGCGGCACGAATCCAGGAAATCTTTTCGAGATATTCATCGCGCGTATACGTGCGCCGCATCGCACCGAGAAGGCGGGTCGAGCCAGACTGCACGGGCAGATGGATGTGATCGCAGAGCGCAGGAGTCGAATCAATTGCTTCGACAATCTCGCGATGAAAGTCATTCGGGTGCGAGGTGGTGAATCGGACGCGGCGGATTCCTTCGACTGATGCGACTTCGCGCAGCAGTTCGACGAAACTCAGCGCGCGCGAGCGATGGATCGCGGTAGGAATTCACGGTCTGGCCCAGCAACTGAATTTCGGTGTAACCGGCTTCGGCCAGGCGGCGCGCCTCGGAGAGAACGGCGTCGCTTGGGCGGCTGCGCTCCGGCCCGCGCGTATGCGGCACGACGCAATAGGAGCAGGCGTAGTCGCAGCCTTCGATGATGGTCACGTAGGCTCGAAGCGGATTGTCGCGGCGGGTGATTTCGGTTTCGAAAGTCTCGTCCGTGTCGAGATCGAGGCCCATCACGCGGCGGCCGCCGGCTTCCAGTCTCGGCCACCATCTGCGGGAAGTTTTCGGTAGCTTGCCGAGCCGCAGACCAGACTGACCCACGGCGCGCGCTCGAAAATGTCTTCGCCTTCCTGCTGGGCCAGACAGCCGATCACGCCGATGATTTTGCCGTCGGCGATTCCCCGCCATGCGCCGAGGCGCGAGAAAACTTTCTGCGCGGCCTTTTCGCGGATCGAGCAGGTGTTGTAGAGCATGACGTCCGCTTCCGCGATGCTTTGCGCGGCGTGATATCCGCGAGCGAGGAACACGCCGGCGACTTTCTCGGCGTCGTGGACGTTCATCTGGCAGCCGAAGGTCTCGATGAAGAAAGACTTGCCGTTTGCCTGCGAACCGTTCCTGCGGAAGCTTCTCGACGCCCGCGAGGGCGATCCAATGTCGAAGGCTTGCTCGGCGTTTTCGAGAGCACAGAGCTCGCCATGCGACTTGGCGAGCGACAGGGCCGTGCGCCGCAGAGACGCAGAGATTCGCAGAGAGATATCGAAAACGCTTGATTCATTACTCGTGGTCTCAGTCTAGCACAGCCGCAAAGAGCCAGAGGGACGCATCTTCGCTTCGCCGAGGGCGAGGCGCGCCGATCTACCGAACCACGATTGGAGCGCTACCAGCCCAGAACGTAGGCGAAAATCAGCGGGGCGACGATGGTGGCGTCCGATTCGATGACGAATCGCGGAGTGTCCACGCTGAGCTTGCCCCAGGTGATTTTTTCGTTGGGGACGGCGCCGGAATAGGAGCCGTAGCTCGTGGTCGAATCGCTGATCTGGCAAAAATAGGCCCAGAGCGGAACGTTGGGGCGCTTCAAATCCTGGTGAAGCATGGGGACGACGCAGATGGGAAAATCTCCGGCGATGCCGCCGCCGATCTGGAAGAAGCCGAGCGGCGTTTTCGTGGCCGTCTCGGTGTACCAGCGAGCCAGCTCGATCATGTACTCGATCCCGCCGCGCATGGTGGTCGCAGTCTTTCACGTTGCCGCCGATCACCTGCGCCGCGAACATGTTGCCAAGCGTGGAATCCTCCCAGCCGGGAACGAACATCGGAAGATTCTTTTCGGCGGCGGCCATCATCCAGCTGTCTTTGGGATCGATCTGGTAAAACTGCTTCAGCTTTCCCGACAGCAGAACCTTGAAAAGAAATTCGTGCGGAAAAAATCGCTGCGAGGATTTGTCCGCGGCGTACCAATCCTCCATGATCGCGCGCTCGATGCGGCGCATGGCTTCTTCTTCGGGGATGCACGTGTCGGTGACGCGATTCAGGTGATGTTCGAGCAGTTCGACTTCCTCCGCGGGCGAGAGGTGGCGGTAATGCGGCACGCGCTTGTAATGATCGTGGGCGACGAGATTGTAAACGTCCTCTTCCAGATTGGCGCCGGTGCAGCAGATTCCGTGAACTTTGTCCTGGCGGATCATCTCGGCGAGCGAAAGGCCCAGCTCCGCCGTGCTCATCGCGCCCGCGAGCGTGACGAACATCTTGCCGCCGCTCGAGAGATGCTTCACGTAGGCTTCCGAGGCGTCGATCACCACGGCCGCGTTGAAATGGCGATAGTGATGCTTCACGAAGGACGTGATGGGACTTCCCGACCGTGTCTTCAGGCGCGCTCATGGAATCTCCTTGGCCCAGAATTCGAGATTGAAAACACCCGTAACGGGTGAGCGTTCGCGTGACGAAATGCGGCTAAAAGTAACTGGCCGTGTAGTTCAAGAGCCGGAAGAATTTATGCAGAGAGATATGAAATTGGAATGAAGTGAAGCAAGTTTCGCAAGACACGCGGAATAAATAACACAGATGCGGGCGAACTGACTATGAAATTCTCGCGACAATCGGAATCGTCCGGTGTGTCGTTTCAGGCAGCCTAAATCTTTCGGGCTGCGTCTGATAAGTTTGAATCTGCTGAGTGCGTGTGCTACGGTAGTTTTGCCCGGCAAAATCTTCTTATTTCAAGGGGGAACCAATTTCTGGCCTGGCGCTGCTTCTTTTTGCCAGCCCCCTCACTCTTCTGGAACAGACGAGTGGGGTGGCAAGAGTTATCCTCGGAATACTTCTGCTACTTTCCATTTTCTCCTGGGCGTTAATTCTCCAAAAATATTCTCAGCTGGGCGGACTCGACAGCAAGACGTCGAAATTTCTGCAAATGTTTCGCGCGGGCCGCGGACTTTCCGATCCGAACACGCTGCGAGCCGGCGTGGGCGGAACTCCGCTGATTTCGGTCTATGCGGCGGGATATCGCGAACTCGAATCGCAGATCGGCGGACGCAAATCCCCGAGTGCGGCGCGGCTGCTGCCGGCAAGTTGAGGAACGCGAGCGCAGTCGGCGTCGAGATGCAGGTGGCCGCGGGAGAAGAAGTGCGCCGCCTGGAAAAAGGAATGTCCACGCTGGCGACGATCGCATCGGTTTCACCCTTTATTGGATTGTTTGGCACGGTATGGGGCGTGATGGACGCGTTCGCGGGTCTGGGTGACGCGGGCGCGGCAAGCCTGCGCGCCGTTGCGCCCGGAATTGCCGAGGCGCTGGTCACGACGGCTGCGGGGCTATTCGCCGCGATTCCGGCGCTGATCGCTTACAACCACTACCTTCACGGCATTCGCGGCGTTGCATCGCGGATGAACGATTTCGCCGCGGAATTCGTATCGAAAGTCGAGACGCTGTACAACTCGTAGACAACCGCCATGCCATCCATCGAACGCCAGACCGGCACGTCGCTTTCCGAAATCAATATGGTGCCGTTCATTGACGTGGTGCTGGTGCTGCTGATTATTTTCATGATTACGGCGCCGATTCTGCAGTCCGGCATCGAAGTGGATGTGCCGAAAACGAAAACGGTGAAAGAACTGACCGAAGTGCGGATGGTCGTGACCATTGACCGCGGACAGCGCGTGTATCTGAATGACAAGCCGGTGAACATTCACGAGATCGGGCAGCAGGTTGTGGCGCAGTCGCAAGGATCCGAAGCATCAGGCCGTTTACGTGCGCTGCGATGAAACGCGTTCCGTTTGGAAGCTGGGCGACGGTGGTTGACGCGCTGCGCCAGGCGGGAATTCAAAATGTGAGCGTGGTGACGCAGCCGCTCAGCGAACGACCGGCAGGCGCAGTGAAATGACGGCGCTCGCCGCAAATCGATCGCCGGACGATCGCTGAAGCGCTTTCGTACAGATTTCGCTGATTGTGCATGTGACGCTTTGCGTGCTGGCCGATCCTCTATGCGTATTTCTATGGCCAGCGAATCGGACTGGGGCGGCCGCCGGGAGGCTCGATCACCGTGGGACTTGTTGGCAACGTGCCGGCGATTCCGCTTCCCCGCCCGATGTGGTGTCGCCGAATCGCGTGGTGGATGAATCGAAGGGGCTGTTCAAGGCCGAGCCCGCGCCGGCACCGAAGCCCGCGCCCGACGCGATCGCCGATACCGAAATTCGAGAAGAACAAGCCGCCGAAATACGTTACGCGGCCTTCGAAGGTTCTGGAGAATCCGACGCCACCGCCTCCGAATGCGTTCCCTATGGCGGAGGCGGCACTCCGACGGTACCGACGACTTCTTTCGCGCTCGGCGCGGGCACGACGCAAGCCGGACTTGGATTTACGGGTACGGCGGGTGGCGATTTCGGCTCGCGATTTTCGTGGTACGTCGAGGCGGTACAGCGGCGCATCAGCGGCAATTGGCTCGCAATCGACTGTGGACCCGAGCATGACTACGGCGCCGCGCGTCGTGGTCACGTTCACGATTCTGCGCGACGGCACAGTGACCAACATTCAGATGACGCAGTCGAGCAACAATAGCTCGGTGGACAGTTCGGCGACCCGCGCGGTGCAGGACTCGAGCCCGCTTGCCCGGCTGCCGGCAGAATATTCGGGTTCGAGCGTGAATGTGGAGTTCTGGTTTGATTTTCATCGATAGGTAGTTTGGCCGCGGAGAACTAGAGCAGGAAGCGCGCTGGAACATTATTAAAATTAGGAAAGACTTGAATGCAAATAGGATCATCTAACTTTGTCGCGACGGCAATCATAAGAGGTGCCCATTGGTAATACGGACGTTTACATCGCTGTCATTTTCGAGGCTTATTCTTGTTGCGGCGTTGGCATTATTCGCATGCTCACGACCCTCGGCGGCGCAGGATTGGTTCAAGACTGGCACGGGCCTCGGAGTAACGAAGGCGCGGCTGGCGCTGCCCGACACTGTCGGCGCGTTCGACGTTCGCACAGCCGCTGCCTAAGACCTTTCACGACGTGCGTGTGGGCCGACCTGGACTATTCCGGCATCGTGGACATGGTCAGTCCCAGCTTCTATCCAACTGCAGGCGCCGGGCCAGCCGAGCGAACTGAAGGCCGCAGGATTGGGCCGCGGCTCCGGCGAGCGCGTACATGGTGGCGTACGGCAATCTTTCCACGGACGCATCGGGCATCGCTTTCGCGGGATATCTGGCTGACGTGCACAATCCGGCGGCACCGCTGGCGCTGCAGAAAATCTACCGCGGCGCAGCGACAGATGCCGACGCGAGGCGCATGGCGCATCAGTTTGCGGACGATATTATCGGCGTGCTGAGCGGCGGGCAGCCCGGCATCGCGCAGACCAAAATTGCCTATGTCGAGCGCGCGGAACGGCAACAAAGAAATATGGGTGATGGATTATGACGGCGCGAATCAGCAGCAACTCACGCATCTGAAATCGATCGCGCTTACACCGCGCTGGTCGCCGGACGCTACGCGCATCGCGTTTACGTGCTTTGCGCCGTACCGCGGCGTTACATCCGCGCAGATCTGCATCTACTCGACCGCCTCCGACCGCTTGATTGCGTTCCCGCGATATCGCGGAACGAATGGATCGCCCGCATGGTCGCCGGACGGCATCGGAGATCGCGTTCATGTCCAGCCTGAACGGCGACCCGGAAATTTACGTATCCGATGCCGGACGGAACGCATCTGCACCGCATCACGTTTGCGGCGGGAGTTAGCACGTCGCCTGCATGGAATCCGAAGACCGGCAAGCAAATGGCGTTCGTGAGCGACCGCGGAGGCATCGCCGGTACTTTATCTTGCGAACTCCGACGGATCGGATGTCGAGAAATTAAATTTGCCGGATATGGGCTACGTGATCGACCCCGCATGGTCACCGAATGGACAATTGCTTGCATTTAGCTGGCGACGCCCGAGCGGCAACTACGATATCTACGCTATGGACATTGTGAGCCGGCAGCTGGTGGAGCTGACGCGCGATGCGGGGCGCAACGAACGGCCGAGCTGGGCCCCCGACGGCGGCATCTTGTTTTCGAATCGACGCGCACCGGAACACGGCAAATATGGTCCATGCTGGCCGATGGCAGCCAACCTCACCAACTGACATTCGAAGGGCAGAACGAATCGCCCAGTTGGTCGTCGAAATAGCAGGACGGGATTTTGTAAATGTCGGAAGCCATATTATGTAGAAAAAAGAGTAAATTCATTCACGGCGAATCCGCAAAGCCCTCGCGGCGGCGCCGAAGGAGGCAGTTCATGCACCACAGAACCTTTCGCAAATTCACGATGCTGTTCGGCCTCGTAGCTCTTGCTGCCGTTGTTGGCGGCTGCAATAAAAAAGTGGCGTCAACCCCGCCCGCGCCGCCTCCAGCGCCAGCACTGCAACCAACGGTGACGCTGAACGCTTCGCCGCCGTCGGTGAATCCCGGGCCAAACGGTGACGCTTTCCTGGTCATCCACGAACGCCACTGATCTGGACATTGAACCCGGCGTCGGAAAGGTCGCGCCGCAAGGCTCGACTCCGGTGAATCCGACGGAGACCACGACATTACACGATTACGGCCACGGGTCCCGGCGGCACCGCTACCGCCACTGCCAGCGTAAACGTCGGCGGCTCCGCCCCGACAGCTATGGCTCCGCCGAAATCGCAGCCGGGAGTCGGCGATCTATTTGAGCAAAACGTCAAGGACGCATATTTTGAACTCGATAAATCCGACCTTCGCGACGACGCGCGCGCCGTGCTAACCAAGGATGCGGAGTTTCTGCGATCGTATCCGCAGGTTCACGTTTCAATCGAGGGCCACTGCGATGAGCGCGGCTCGACGGAATACAACCTCGGCCTCGGGCAACGGCGCGCCGAGGCAGCGAAGAATTATCTGATTTCGCTGGGTATTTCGGCTGACCGGATGGAAACCACGAGCTGGGGCAAAGAGCGTCCGTTCTGCACCGAACATGACGAATCGTGCTGGCAGCAAAACCGTCGCGCGCATTTCGTCCTATCACACTAAGAGTCCGCTCGCGCCCGCGTCAGCGATGGAGTTCGCTTCATCGGTGACGCAGGCCGGCGCAGTCGCGGTGGGACCACCGCCGCAGACCGGAATCGGTCGAGTTCTTCAAGGAGGCATTCCCTTGCGTACACGATGGCTCGCGCTGGTACTTGCGGCAGTATTTTGCGGCGCACTCGGCGGGACCCTGTTCGCTCCTCAGCCCGCAGGCGCCGTCTCGAAAGAAATGATCGAGCTCCAGCAGCAGGTGGCACAAATTCTGCAGGGCCAGCAGGACCTTCGCAGCACGGTGGATGGCAACAACGCCGCGATAAGGACGCTCGTCCAGCAGTCGCTCGATTCCGTTAACAAACTTAACGGCGAAATGAGTTCGGTGCAAAAATCGGTGCAGGAAGTGCAGGCTAACACGGGCGCGCGCATTGACAGCATGACGCAGCAGACTCAGGGACTCTCCGACAATATGCAGGATGTGCAGGCGCGCGTGGCAAAGCTTTCGCAGCAGTTGACGGACGTACAGAACCTGCTGCAGAGCATTGACGCAAAGGTATCCGGTGGCTCCGACGACCGGCACAGTGCCCGCGAACACCAATCCCGGGCCAAGCACGGACGGTGGTTCCCCGCCTGCGGCAGCACCCGCGCCGATTTCCGCGGACACGCTGTATCAAAACGGACTGCGGGACCTAACTGGCGGGAAGTACGACCTTGCGCGACAAGAGTTCTCGGACTACATCAAAATTTTCCTTCGAATGACCTGGCGTCCAATGCGACTTTCTATCTTGGCGAAATAGCTTACGCGCAGGACGATTTCAAGGGAGCCATCGCATCCTACGAGACTGTGCTGACGAACTATCCGAAGAGCTTTAAACTGCCCGCCTCCCTACTGAAGAAAGCCATGGCCGAACTCGAACTGGGAATGAAGGCGAGCGGAATACGGGACCTGCGAGAAGTGGAACGCCGCTTCGCTGGGTCGGATGAAGCGCGACGCGCGCAGGCGAAGCTACGGGAGCTTGGTGCGGCGCCCGGCGGCCCGCCGCCACGCGCTAGGGAAGGCCAGTCTCGCTCTGTTATGCGCGAACGTTGTCGGGCTGCCAGTCCCGGACCAGCTGCTTGATCGCTTTGCGGTCTGTGATTTTGTCCTGCAAGACTTTTCGGGCCAGATCCGGCAGCTCCGCATCGCTCGCAAATCGCAGCGCCACCAGCTGACCCACCGCGAATTCCGGAATTCTGGGACGCAAGTCCGCCGGCAACACTTGCTGCATACGCAAGCGCATTTCGAGACGAATCACGCGATCCTGAACCGCCAGAACCATCATCCGGGCGCTGAAGGCGAGCAGGACCAGCGCGACGGAAACCAGAAACGAAATCACCGTACCCGCTGAAAACGCGCGTACCAGACGATAGATGTGCCAAACGAAATTCACCAGCAAAACAGGAAGCACCACAAAATGAAATGGGGGGAAGAATTTCGCGTGGTTTTTGAAATTCTGCGCTTCACTCACGGCTGTACCTCCAAGTGTTCGATTGACCTTCGCGGGCGGATGATATCAAAATTGCGTCCTCGGGGCACGGCGGCCGTAGCAGCGCTTCGGACAGCCCAACCGTTCTGTTGAATCCAGGCTTTCTGATATACTCCTGCCCATGTCAGTCAACAAAGCAATCCTGGTTGGGCGCCTCGGGCGCGATCCAGAAACGCGATTTACCTCCGGCGGGCAGGCCGTCGCGAATTTCACGCTTGCGACCGATGAAACTTTCAAGGACCGCGCCGGCGAACGCCAGAAGCGCACCGAATGGCACCGCATCGTGCTGTGGGGAAAGCTGGCTGAGATCGCGCAGCAGTATCTGAAAAAGGGCATGCTGGTGTACGTCGAAGGCCGCATCCAGACGCGCCAATGGGAAGATAAGCGCGACGGCCAGAAACGCACGACCACCGAAATCGTCGGGAGCGTGATGCGTATGCTGACTTCGCGCGCGGAAGGCGCCGCTGCGGGAGCAAGCGCCGGCGGCGGTTCTGGCGCCGCGACTGGTCACGGTCGCTCCGCCGATGCGGATTTCGATGTTGCCGGGCCGTCGCTCGAAGAACCATCCTCGGGCCCCGAGATTTCCGACGAAGATATTCCCTTCTAGACTTAGGCTTGAAATCGGATCGCGCTGACCGTGCACTGTCGGCAGTCTTGCTCGAGACTTACTCGCGACACACGTTCGGAGTGGCCTCCTAGCCGGTTTCCGCGGCTCCACCTGCTATCGTTTCATCGTCGTCGTCATCATCGAGCGTAGGCAGAGTCGGCAGAATTTCCGCAGCAATCGAGCGGCGCTGAATCTGCACGTCCTTGATCATCTTGCCGTCGCGAAATTCCAGCGCCCTCTTCGCATATTGCGCGATATCCGGCTCATGCGTGACGATCACGACGGTGAGGCCCTGCTCATCGTTTAGCTTCTGCAAAATGTCCATGATCTCGATGCTGGTCCGGCTGTCCAGGTTCCCGGTCGGCTCATCAGCGAGCAAAAGCGACGGATTGTTCACCAACGCGCGAGCGATGGCCACGCGCTGCTGCTGCCCTCCGGAAAGCTGCGATGGAAAATGGCCCGAGCGATCGGCAAGGCCGACGCGCTTGAGAGCTGCCTCGGCGCGGCGCTGGCGTTCCTCGATGGGAATGCCCGCATAGATTGTGGGCAACTCCACGTTTTCAAGCGCCGAAGTCCGCGACAGGAAATTGAATTGCTGAAACACAAACCCGATCTTGCGGCTGCGGATTTTTGCGAGCTCGGATTTCGTAAGCCCCGAGACATCCTTCCCGTCGAGGAAATAATGCCCGCGCGTGGGCTTATCGAGGCAGCCGAGAATATTCATCAGCGTCGATTTTCCCGAACCGGAGGAACCCATCACCGCGACAAATTCTCCCGGGTGGATTTCCATCGAGACTCCGCGCAGTGCGTGGACGTGAATTTCACCGAGGTCGTAGGTCTTGTGAACGCCGTCCAGTCGGATCGTGGGAATGTTATCCGTCGCGCTACTGACCGGAGCAGTTGGGAGGCGTTGGTCGATGTGGTGGCGGAGTCGTTCATGACGTGGCGCGGGGTGCGGTTAATCCAACCGAAAATTGCGAAGGAACGGGAGAGCGATCCTAGTGGTTGCTCGCGTCTTTCTTTCGCTGCTCGTCCAGCTGCTTCAGGAAATCGTCGAATTTGATCTGCTGGTCGGGTCGTAAGAACCGCGCGGATGCTGGCCCTGCCCTGCTGCCGAATCTGCTCTCTGCGGCGCATCGAGCGGCGCGTACAGCGTCTGCCATTTCGAAAGGGTGTCGTCAATCGCCGCAGCGACCTGCTTCTGCTGCTCCGGAGTCAGCTGCAGCCTCTGCGTGAGATCGTTCACTCTCTGATTGCGCGTCGGCTTGAGGTTCAACTGCGCGGCCGTCTGCGCCTGCACCTGCCCCTCGACGCGCTCGTCCCAGAGATGGCTGCCAACGCCTCCCAGCAGTATCCCCAGCACAAAAACGACAAACACCAGCGCGGCCGCTTCGAGTCGAGCGTTGTTAGTTCGCATGATTGGTTTCCGCCACCATCATCAAAACTTCGTCCCTATTTGCCGGAGCATTCACCGGGTCTGGAGCGAAAATATCACTGACACCAATAAGACGTGCAGTAGGTCCGTTGGGTTGCGACCGATGCCCCCAGCCCGCGTCGTACGAAACCAGAGCGCCGAGAACGATTGTCGCGGTCGCCGCAAATCGCCAGCCCAGACGCACAACCGGCTGCCAGAAACCAGCTCGCTCCGTCGCCCGGTCTTGCTCCGCGGCGCGAATTCGCGCCATCACGGTCCGCGCAAATGCCGGTCCTGGACCATCTGACGGGCCAGCCAGGCGAAGCAGGCGGACGCTCAATGCAGCCTGCTCAAGCGCGGCGCGACACGCCTCGCAACTCTGCCAATGCTGCTCGGCAGACTTGGCGGCATCGGTGCTCAGCGCCCCGTCGAGGTAATCCTCCAATAACGCTTCATATTTCGTACAGCTTGTATTTCCGAACTCCGTGTCCGTTGCCATGGCTTTTACCCTTTCCTTTGCGCTGAGTGGGCCCCAGCTGTCTTACCGCCAGGATCCATCCGGCGCCGATAAACGTCCATGATTCGGCCGCGTGCGCGGAACAGCCGCACTTTCACCGTGTTCACGTTGAGATTGAGAATTTCGGCCAACTCCTGCACAGAAAACCCTTCCATTTCTTTTAATACCAACAGTTCCCGATCCTGCTCCGGCAAGGTTGCAAGCATCCGTTCGAGAATCTGACGCGATTCGGCTCGCGCGCTCGAGCTTTCCGGCGGCCGGTCCGCGGAGACAATACCGTCCAACCGCGAAACCTGCTCCTCGGATAAGTCTGCTTCATATACCAGCGGCCGAACTTTTTTCTTCCTCAAGTAATCCCAGCATTCGTTGACCGCGATCTTATAGAGCCAGGTCGAAAATGCAGCCCGCTGGTCAAACCGCTTGATGCCGAGATACGCCTTGAGGAAAACCTGCTGTGCAACGTCCTCTACATCTTCGGGCCGGCGCAGGATGCCGCCGACTAAAGCAAAGACGCGCTGCTGATGGCGACGCACCAATTCCTCGAACGCTGTCTCAGTTCCACTTTGAGACAGTCGCACCAGTTCTCTGTCTTCTTCCTTCCTTCCCTTTCGGTCCAGAGGAAGCGTGAGCGCCGGGGCGCTAGCCACCATAGTCTTTGGGACGTCCGCCATTGGCTTTAGGTTACGCCGAAAATTCCCACGCGTGTTTCAATTTTTTCTTGCGGGCCTAGCTGGTCCATGTGACAATACCCGCCATGATAATCGGCGACAGGATCCGACTGCTACGTGAAACCAAAAAACTCTCCCAGGGCGACGTTGAAAAGCGCACGGGCTTGCTCCGCTGCTACATTTCGCGCGTCGAAAACGGCCACACAGTGCCGGCGATTGAGACACTTGAGAAGTTGGCGAGAGCGATGGAAGTCCCGCTTTACCAACTCTTCTACGACGGCGAAGAGCCGCCCGTGCTGCCAAATCTTCCTAAGCGGAAGAGTGCAGATGATATCGCCTGGGGCAGCACCGGCAAGGACGCCCGCTACCTGGGACGCTTCCGCCGCCTGCTGGGCAAGATCGAAGAAGGCGATCGTCGCTTGCTTCTTTACATGGCCCAGAAGATGGCCAACCGCTAGGCAGTCGTTCGCACAATTAAGTTCCCAGAACCTTTTTGCCCATTAAGACTTGCACCCGCACGCGAGAACTAATTGCGCTGGTGCAAGCCTGTGCGTCTGGAGTAATTCCCTACTCCCACTCAATCGTGCTTGGCGGCTTCGAACTGATATCGTAGACCACGCGATTCACGCCGGGAACTTCGTTCACGATTCGAACCGAAATTCTTTCGAGCACTTCCATCGGCAGGCGGGTCCAATCGGCAGTCATAGCGTCGAGAGAATCAACCACGCGCACCGCAATTGTGTCCGCGTAAGTGCGGTCGTCGCCCATCACGCCCACGCTCTGCACCGGCAGCAGCACAGCGAAGGCCTGCCAAGTCTTCTCATAGAGACCCACGCGCCGAATTTCCTCGACGACGACTGCGTCCGCGGCGCGCAGAGTCTCAAGCTTTTCGCGTGTGATTGCGCCGAGAAGTCGGACGGCGAGCCCAGGTCCTGGGAACGGCTGCTTCACCAGAACTTCTTCGGGCAGTCCCATCTCGCGACCGATCTTGTCGGACTTCGTCCTTGAAAAGATCACGCAACGGTTCAATGAGGGCGAAGGGCATGTCTTTCGGCAGTCCGCCGACGTTGTGATGTGACTTGATTACCGCGGACGGGCCCTTAACGGATACGGATTCGATCACGTCAGGATACAGAGTGCCTTGAACGAGAAACTTGACGGGCAAACCCGCTTCCGCTCCGGCAAGAAGCTTGCGCTGCTCTTCAGCAAATACGGCGATGAACTCGCTGCCGATAATTTTGCGCTTCTGCTCGGGGTCGGTGACGCCTGCCAACTTTCCGAGAAATCGCTCGGACGCGTCCACCCCGATTACGTTCAATCCCAAACGCGCGCGAAGCATTTCGAGCGTGTCCCGAAATTCATCGCGACGTAACAGGCCCGTGTCCACGAACACGTTGGTCAGCCGGTCGCCCATCGCGCGATGTACCAGCGCCGCCGCGACCGTCGAATCGACTCCGCCGCTGAGCGCGCAGATTGCCCGCGCGCCTTCCGTCTGCTTACGGATCGACTCGACGGTTTCGGCGATAAATCCTGCACGATCCCAATTCTGCTTGGCTCCGCAAACGGCGAAGACGAAATTGCGCAAAATGTCGGTCCCGCGCTCGGTATGGTTTACTTCGGGATGAAATTCCACGCCGTAAAATTGGGATGCAGGATTTTCGACTGCCGCCACGGCGTTATTCGTCCGCGCGGTCACGTGAAATCCAGAAGGCAAACCGACGACGTGATCTCCATGGCTATTCCACACGCTCAATTGCGCAGGAACACCGGCAAATAGCTTGGAGTCTCGCTCGATATCGAGTTGTGCGCGGCCGTATTCGCGGCGGTCGGCGCGTTCAACCCTTCCTCCGAGCGAGTGCGCGAGCCACTGCATGCCGTAGCAGATGCCGAGGACGGGCACTCCCAAATCGAGCATTTTCGGATCGCATACGGGAGCATCTTTGTCATAGACAGAACTAGGGCCGCCGGACAGCACGATTCCGACGGGTTCCTGCGCGCGAATCTCCGCGACGCTGGCCGTGCACGGAAGGATCGCGGAAAACACCTGTTGCTCGCGGATGCGGCGCGCGATCAGTTGTGTATACTGCCCGCCAAAATCCAGCACGACGATTCCGTGTTTCGTGCTCACCATGCCTCCATGCTCTCTCGCTGTCGCTGCGGCTCCGGGATTTGGCGCCATTATCTCTCCGTCATGCGCTTTCAGTCTCTTAGTGTTTCTTATTGTTCTTACTTTGCGCGAATAGCGATAGATCGATTAGCAATGCTGGCACCCGTAAAGGAAACTGTTGTTACCTCAGCACAATATTCACGAGTTTTTTCGGCACAGCCACGATCTTCAGGATTTCCTTGCCCACCAGCAGCGGGGCGATGCGAGGGTCGTTCCGGGCGCGGTCGATGGTCTCGTCCTCGCTCAGATTTGCATCCACCAGCATCTTGCTGCGCAATCGCCCATTGATCTGAATGATGATTTCGATCTGATCTTCCCGGGTCAGGTCCTCGCGGTACGTAGGCCACTTCTGCCGTGAGATTGTGCTCGAATTCCCGAGCATCTCCCACATCTCTTCGGCGATGTGCGGAGTCATGGGCGAGAGCATCAGCACTGTCAACGCCAGAACTCGTTTCAGGATCGTGGGCGAGACATCCTGATCGAGCGGCTCCTGGGCGTGAAGTTCGTTAACCAATTCCATGATGAGTGCGATTGAGGTGTTGAAATGCCAGCGCACCTCGAAATCGTTGGTCACGCGCTTGAGTGTCTGATGCGTCCGCCGGACCAGGATTTTCTCCTTGGCGGTCGCCTGAGGCATATCGGTGGGCGAATCCCAGTCAATCGAAACTCCGCGCAGGCGTTCCGCGTGCTTCTCCACCAACCGGTATATTCGATTCAGAAAACGCGACGAGCCTTCAATCCCCTGCTCGCTCCATTCGAGATCTTTTTCAGGCGGCGCCGCGAAAAGGGTATACATCCGTCCTGTATCGCAGCCGTATTTATCGGCCATGTCTATGGCGCCGACCACATTACCGCGCGATTTCGACATGGCCACTCCGCCCTTTTGCACCATCCCTTGCGTGAACAGTCGTGCGATCGGCTCGTCGTGCTTCACCAGTCCCAGGTCGCGCATCACTTTGCAGAAAAATCGGGAGTACAGCAGGTGCAAGATCGCGTGAGTGATTCCTCCGACGTACTGGTCAATGGGAAACCAGTAGAAGGCTTTCTGCTGGTCGTAGGGCGCCTTTTCATTGTGCGGGTCGGTGTAACGATAGAAATACCAGGAGGAGTCAACGAACGTGTCCATGGTGTCGGTCTCCCGCCGTGCAGGCCCGCCGCATTTTGGACATTTCGTGTTTACGAATTCCGGCACGCTTGCGAGCGGCGACTGCCCCGCCGTCGCGATCGCCAATTTCTCCGGCAAACGAACGGGCAGTTGGTCGTCCGGGACCGGAACCATGCCGTCCGTATCGCAGTAAATGACGGGGATCGGCGTGCCCCAGTAACGCTGCCTCGATACGCCCCAGTCTTTCAGCCGATAGGTTGTCTCGCCCACTCCATTTTTTTTCGCTGCGGCGTCGGCCGTCATTTTCTCGATGGCTTGGTCGGTAGTGAGCCCGGTGTACGGCCCTGAATCTGCTAGCCGGCCATGCTCGGTGTAAGCTTCAATCATTCGATCTGGCCGCAGCGGCACTCCCTGCATGGGCTGAATCACAATCTTCACTGGCAGGCCGTATTTATCGGCGAATTCGTAGTCGCGTTGATCGTGAGCGGGAACACACATCACAGCGCCTGTGCCGTATTCCGCGAGCACGAAATTCGCGACCCAGATCGGAACTTGCTCGCCGGAAAACGGATTCAACGCGAAGCGGCCGGTGAAGAATCCTTCCTTCTCTGCCGTAGCGATATCGGCGGCGCGCATGCTTTTCTGCCGCATGGCCTTGAGCTGACCTTCCATCGCGGATCGGCCCGGCACACCTTCGAGCAATTTGCCCAACTGCGGATGCCCGGCAGCTACAACTATCGCCGAGGCCCCGTATATCGTGTCCACGCGCGTAGTGAAAACCTCGAGGTTGGTTTCGGGCATTCCCGCGACGTCGAAACGCACTCGCGTCCCTTGCGATTTCCCAATCCAGTTTCGCTGCATTACGAGGACGCGCTCGGGCCAACCCGACGCGAGCTGCGCCATATCCTCCAACAACTCGTCGGAATATTTCGTGATCCGGAAGAACCACTGTTCGAGTTCTTTCTGCTCGACGGGCGTCGTCTCATGCCGCCAGCAAAAGCCGTCAATGACCTGTTCATTGGCCAGAACGGTGAGGCACTCGGGACACCAGTTCACCTTGCTCTTTTTGCGGTAGGCGATTCCCTTCTCGAGCATGCGCAGGAAAAACCACTGGTTCCATTTGTAGTATTCCGGCTCACATGTGGAGATTTCGCGGCGCCAGTCGTAGCTGAACCCGAAGCGCTTCAAGACGCGACGAAATTCCTGAATGTTCTCGTTTGTCCAGTCGCGGGGATGAATTCCATTCTTGATCGCTGCGTTTTCCGCCGGCAGTCCGAAAGCATCCCAGCCCATGGGATGCAGCACGTTGTATCCACACATCCACTTGTAGCGCGCCACGGCGTCGCCGATGGTGTAATTGCGCATGTGGCCCATGTGCAACGTTCCGGAAGGATAGGGCAGCATTTCGAGCAGATAATATTTCGGGCGGGAAGCATCGCCATCCTGCGCGTGAAACGCGCCTTGCTCGTCCCAAACATGCTGCCATTTCGCTTCGATCCGCTGTGAATCGTAATCGGCCAAGTTCACTTCCCCCGTGATCTTTTGCTCGTGCGCTTTCCAATCTTGATCGCGCGTACCTTAGTCCTTTTGTGCGGCCGCGGCTTCATGCCGGGCCCACTGGCGCGCACCACGCGCCCGGTGAGTTTCCACAGAGCCGCAACGTTGCGCTTGTCGTCACCCGGCTTATCAATCGGTGTTTCGAGGATGAAAGCGCATTTTGCGAGCAGCGGATGATTCAGAATTCTGCCGAAGGCTTTCAATCCGATCAGGCCTTTCCCGATATTCTCGTGCCGGTCCACGCGCGACCCAAGCGGTGTCTTCGAATCGTTCACGTGTAATACCTTGACCCGATCGAGACCAACGGTTCGGTCAATGTCGCGCAGAGCGAACTGCAAACCCTCCTCGGTATGGATACTCCACCCAGCGGCGAAGGTGTGCGCCGTGTCAATGCATACGCCGAGCGGCAAATCGGGGCAGGCGTCCAGGATCGCCTTCAATTCCTCAAACTTCGAACCGAGCGAACTTCCCTGCCCGGCCGTATTTTCGAGCAGGATGTGCAGGTCACCGAATTTCAATCCTCGCGACGCTTGCTTAATCCCAAAGGCAACCGCCGCGATGGACGATTCGACGCTGGCCCCCAGCCCGCTGCCCGGGTGAATCACCAGGTAGTCCGCGCCCAGCGCCAAGGCCCGCACAATTTCCTGATGAAATGCTTGTATCGAACGCGTGCGGAGTACCGGATTTGGCGAGGCCAGATTGATCAGGTAATTGCCGTGAATCACGAGTGGACCGAGTTGCAATTCCCTCCGACGAACGCAAAATCGCGCGGCGTCGCTCTCGGCGATTCTGGAGCTTCCGTGACCCCACATTCGGGGGCTCGAGGAGAATATCTGCAGCGCGTTTGCACCCAAGCCGTGCGCAATATCCAGCGCGCCAGCGATATCTCCGGCAATGGACGTGTGGATTCCAATCCGGACGCTGCCATCTTTCCATGCGGGAATTTCAGGTGCGGGAGTGGGTTCCGGACGATATTCGTCAGCCGCGTCAAAAGTCAGTTCAGTCCTGTAATTTTCTTCCGCCATTCCCTCAGGTTGTCCGTGTGGTAAGGCGTTCATTTTATCGGAAAGTCGCCGCGCGCGCAAAGGCCGCGAAATGAAGGCGGATAGATCGCGCGGACGGGATCAACGCAGGTGGAAAATTCTGGAGCGGGAGTGCTATGATTTCATCTCGCAGTTGCCCTCGATAAGGTTCGTGACCGGGGCGCGGTCGCCAAGTGGTAAGGCAAAGGTCTGCAAAACCTTTATCGGCGGTTCGATCCCGCCCCGCGCCTCCAAAATGCCCCTTCCCTGCGATCCCTTGGCGGTAGAGCGTCTTTGCCTCGTTGGTAGGTAATAAGCTAAACTTTGCGTTTCGCGTTAGCTCAGGAGAGCCATCCATGCTCGTGGTGATGCAATCGAATGCGACCGAGGAACAGGTTCGCGCCGTATGCGAGCGAATCGAGTCACTCGGATTTCGCGCCCATGCGATGCCCGGAGCGGCGCGCACGGCGATCGGCATCACGGGCAATAGCGGCGCGGTGGAAACCGGCTCGCTCGAATCGATGCCGGGCGTGGTCGAATGCATTGCCGTCAGCAAACCCTACAAGCTCGTCGGACGCGAACTCAAACCTGAAAACACCATCGTGCGCATTCCGACGCCGTCCGGCGAAGTGAGCTTCGGCGGCAAGGCGATCGGCATGGTGGCCGGTCCCTGCGCCATTGAATCGCGCGAGCAGGCTTTCACCATCGCTGAAGGGATTCGCGCTTCCGGAGCGCGGCTATTCCGCGGAGGAGCTTACAAACCGCGCACGTCGCCGTACAGTTTTCAGGGGATGGGCGAGGAGGGACTGAAAATCCTCGCGGAAGTGCGCGACAAATTTGGCCTCGGCGTAATCACCGAGGCGATTGACCACGAGTCGCTCGATCTGGTGGAGAAATACGCGGATGTGATTCAGATCGGCGCCCGGAACATGCAGAACTTTTCGCTTTTGAAGCGCGCGGGGCGGGCGCGCAAGCCTGTATTGCTGAAGCGAGGCATGTCGGCAACGCTCGACGAATTGCTGATGGCAGCCGAGTACATTATGTCCGAGGGGAACTACAACGTGATCCTGTGCGAGCGGGGCGTGCGCACCTTTACGGACCACACCCGCAATACACTCGACCTTAGCGTTGTACCCGCCGTGCAGCGGCTGAGTCACTTGCCCATCGTCGTGGACCCGTCCCACGGCACAGGCCGACGCAACAAAGTGCTGCCACTTTCGCGCGCGGCTGTCGCTGTGGGCGCGGACGGCATCCTGGTCGAGGTACACCATGATCCCGCGCGCGCTCTATCGGACGGGCCGCAGTCCATTCTGCCCGAGGAATTCACTCAGCTTATGCGCGAATCTCGGGACATCGCAGCAGTCCTCGGCCGCACACTGAATTGAAAATCCGCGTCAATTACCGGCTTGTCATCCTATTGATTTTGCTGGTCGGCTTGGCTGCCCGCGAAGTGGCTCTTGAGCTCCGTCCTTCGTTTCTGCGTCCGGGGCTTCATCTTTTCGCATACGTCGGCAATACCGGCGATGGCACCGTCACCGCGATCGACTTGGTAAAGCTCTCCCCCGCTGCCACCATCCCCGTCGGGGCCGGTCCAACCGGCATTCGCGCCCATCCGACTCGCAAGGAAATCTGGGGGCTAAGTTCGGCGGGCGGATACGCCTGGGTTCTGGACACAACCACGAATCGAATCGCCGCGCGCATTCCTGTCGGCGCCACTCCCTATGCGCTGGATTTTTCGCCGGATGGCTCGCGTGCGTATGTTGCCGCCTCCGGATCGAACACGATCGTAGCCATCGACTGCGCGACGCGCGGGGTCGCGGCGCGGGGGCGCGCAGGAAGGCGTCCCTGGATTGCCCGCGTTTCGCCGGACGGCAAAACAGTCGTGGTTTCCAATCGTGACGATTCGACTGTGTCGGTACTCGACGCCGAGTCGCTCGCGCTACGCGCCACGATTCCCGTCGCACCAGACCCCGAGCAGATCGTAATACTTCCTGACAACACAAAAGCGTTTGTGACGTCAGGCTCGAAGAATCAGATCTCCGTGGTGGATTTGAAGCGAAATGTACTCGTGGCCAATCTTGCGCTGGATGGCACGCCCGGCGCGCTTGTCTTGAAGCCCGATGGCGGTGAGCTCTATATCCCGTCGAGCGACGCCCACGGTCTGCTCATCGTGAACACGCAAACTAACGAAGTCGGCGACTTTTTGCTTCTGGGAATGTCCCCTGCCGCCGCGGCGATGACCGCGGACGCTTCAACTCTTTACGTTTCGGACCCGGCGGCCGGACATGTGGTACCGGTCGCAATCAATATTCGCCAAGTGGCGCGGCCGATTTCTGTCGGCCAGGCACCGCGCAACTGCCAGCTCACACCGGGCGACGATATCCTCGTTGTCGTGGACACCTCGTCTGACGAACTCGCCATCGTCCGGGCTGAGACCTCGGGATTGATCACGCTGATTCCGACGGGACCGCAACCTCAAGATTTAGCCATCAAAGTATTCTGATTCCTTTACGCCAGATCGAACTACTCCGAATTCGGCATGCTCGTGCCTACTCAACAGTCAGGCTCAATGGAAACGCACGCGTCACGCTTGGTTGTCCCGCTGGAGTCACTGTTGCTGTCACCGTGATCGTGTACGTGCCAGCCGGACTGCCTGGCGTGGGATCGGAAGGGGCTGCGGGACTACTTCCTCCGCCACAGGCGGCGATCGCTACTGCCAACATCGCCAGCAATGTAGCCACCTGACCAAGCCTGGCGACGGACGACCGAATGCGACCCGTCATCCAAATCACGCAGACTCCCAAAAGTAGACTAGCGATCCAAAGGATTTGGTTGTGCCGCGTCCAATTCGGCGTTCCGCGCGGTAACGGAAATGCGCCAGCTACGGTCAGCGGCGTTGAAGTGACCACCACCTGAAACTGGCCGGGAATGGCTGGACTGATCTGTACGACGGTGGGGCTGCTGGCAGGCGTGGTGGTGATCGTACAAGTGCCCAGGAGCGCGGGAGGAGCGGCGCATGACAAGGCCGCCGAGCCGGTAAACGCAGCCGATGAATTAATCTCAAGCAAGTAGGTAGCAGATTGGCCGGCCGTAATTGGCTCGACAACGGCTTGGCCCGGCGAAGAGGAGATACAAAAATCTGACGCCGTGCCGCTGAGTGGAATGCCCTGGGGGCTGCCTGGAGCGTTATCGTTCAAACCAAGTATCGCGCTTCTGGACCCGCCGTTCGCACCACAGGTCGCTGATTGCAGTGGCTTAAATGCAACTTGGATCGTGCACGTGCCGGCGGGCGCCGTCGTTTGGCCTGTGCAGCCGTCGCCGCCGTTCGCGATCACAAAATCGCCTGCGTTTGGTCCCGTTCGAGCGAGAGATGAAACCATCAATGCGCCCGGCGAACGGACCGGAGCTGCTGTTTGTCACCGTGATGGCTGTCGGCATGCCTCCCGCGCCGCCCGCCAACTGACTTCCGAAATTTACGCTCGTCGGCAGGGAGATTCCGGCTTGAGTGGCCGTTCCGGTGAGCGCAATCGTCGGGGGAGTGGCTGTTGGCACGCTGAGAATGGCTGAGCGGATTCCCGGAGTCGTTGTTGCGGGCGTGAACGTAACACCTATTTGGCAAGTCTTTCCCGCCGCCACTGGATTCGGCGTACAGGACGCCGGCGAAGAAAAATCGCTCGCGTTCGGACCCGAAACCGCGATCCCTGAAATCTCCGCAGACGCGCCGCCGGAATTCGAAATCGTTACATTTTGTGGCGCGCTGAGAGATCCCTCGCTCTGCGCCGTGAATGTCAGGCTCGGCGGAGACACCTGCAGCGAAGCCGCCGCAGTTGCTATTCCGGAGAGTGTCACTTGCTGGGGGTTGGCGGGGGCGTTGTCCGCGAAGGTAAGGCTGGCATTTTTCGCGCCCGCAGTTTGCGGCGTAAGTTGGACTGCCACCGAGCAACTCGTCCCCACGACCAGGGTACCGCCTCCGACCGGGCAAGCGGTCCCGGTAGTTGCGATCGCAAAGTCAGCCGCGTTGACTCCCGTGACGGCGATACTCGCAATATCGAGTGTAGCGCTGCCGTTGTTCATTAATGTGACGCTTTGCGCGCCGCTCTTACTACCAACATTTTCGCTTCCGAAACTGAGAGACGATGCCGTAAGTGTCGCGGTCGGCGAAGTCACGGTTCCGACCCCGGTCAGCGCCACACTTTGCTCCGCATTTGTGACGCCCGCTGAGCTATCGACAAAATTCACGGCCGCGTTAAAAGTTCTTTGCGAATTCGGGTCGAATGTGAACGTGGCGACGCACTGGCCTCCTGACATCAAGACGATGCCGTTCTGACAGGATAGAGTTCCGGGACCACCTCCCGGGACAGGAGAGAATTGCACCGCGTCCGGGCCACTCTCGATTACATTCGCGATCGTCAGATTCTGGCTGCCCGCGTTGGTGAGCGTAATGGTTTGAGCGGCGCTCGCGGAGTTCTCTGGTTGGTTTCCGAAATCCAAAATTAGAGGAGAAACCGTGGCAAGTGGCGCCTGGCCTGCGGCCACGAGTTCGAGAATTTGCGGGCTTCCCGGCGCGTTGTCAAAAACTGTGACGACGGCATTTTCCGGTCCGGGGGTAGAGGGCGTAAATCCGACTTCGAATGAGCACTTGACCGTGGGCCCTGGCGCAATCGCCTGCGTGAAGCACGCGCCGCCGCCCATGAGCGAAAAATCGCCGGCGCTGGGCCCGCCGATTTCTATGTCTGAAATTGTGAGGCTCGCATCTCCACCGTTGAACACGGCAATTGGTTCCGGCGAGCTTGGCGTCCCGATCGTGCCGGAAGCAAAAATCGCATGTCCGACGTTGAAAAAGACGCTTGGCATCGGCGTAGAGCTCTCGGCAATCTCCGCGAGGAACGCATCGGCCAGTGGAGGCGCCATCGAGCAGCTGGCGCACGCCGCCTGAAAACCGTTCAAGGCAGCTTCCGTGGTGACTGCCGTGGGAAAGTCTCCCGACGTGGAAGTTCCTGCGACGTACACATGCCCTGCGCTATCCGCCGCAACGGCACTCCCCGACGCACTCGCCGTTCCTCCCACTGGCGACGTCCCGCCGAGCGGCGTCACGAAGATCAAAGAGGCAGCTCCCGGCAACGTCGGGTCGAACTTGGCGACGAACGCGTCACCGCCGCCATTGAAGGGCTGCAGATTGTTGTGCCATGGCAAATCGGGTGACGTCGTCGCGCCTATCAAGTAGATCGCGTTCAACGCCGCCACAGCCACCGAGCTTCCAGCGTCTCTTTGCGATCCGCCCAAATATGTGGAGTATGCGAGCGCTGACTGGCCCGTAATCGCGTTCTGCGATACAACTGAAAGGAATGCATTCGCCGTGGCACCCGGGTGAAGTGCAGCCTGATACGCTCCGACGGTTCCATCGGTCGGAAAATCGGGAGACTGCGTTGTCCCTGCGACGTAGGCATTCGGCGGGTTTGCGGAATCGAGAGCGACCGCGAGAGCCCGATCTATGGCCGAGCCGCCGAGCAACGTCGCATAGACCAGATCAGTAGCGCCGCTAGCTACGGGGGCGATCTTCATCAGAAACGCATCTGATGAGCCGCCGCCATAGGTGGCTTGAATCGCGTTCTTCGTGGGAAAGGGAGTACCACCGCTCGACGTGAATCCAGCGATGTAGGCGTTTCCGGATATGTCCACCGCAATGCCTCCGACGCCCGGCTCGTTGACCGAATTTGTTCCCAGGTAGGTGCAATATTTCAGGACCGCCGCTCCGCCCGCATTGGCAGGCGGTTGGAAGATTGCGAGAAAAGCGTCGCCAGGCTCTCCGTCCCAGACGGTCTGAAATGCCGACGCGGTCACGGGCAAATCCGCCGAGGCCGAATCGATCAGCGTGGTATGCACGTCGGAAGCGAT
The DNA here is from genome assembly GCA_963701865.1 of uncultured Acidobacteriota bacterium. Taxonomy (GTDB): domain Bacteria; phylum Acidobacteriota; class Terriglobia; order Acidiferrales; family UBA7541; genus Palsa-295. The sequence continues at coordinate 1,170,534 of CAVPBO010000001.1, read as the reverse complement.
GTAGACATCACCTTTGCTATCAAGCGCAATTCCTCCGGGCCCGCTTTGGGATTCCGCCCCGCTCCCGCCGAAGAGCGTCGAAAATATAAGAGTGTTGCCGGCCGGACCGATCTCGCTCACGACCACATCGTTTCCATCTCCGGTCGCCAGCGCGCTTGTGGGCGTGGTCGTATCAGTCACGGGAAAATCTGTCGCCGTCGTCGTTCCCGTAATCGCCACATCGCCGGATGCATCCACGGCGATCAGGCCTCCGGATTGCGTTCCGCTGCCGCCGAAAAATGTGAGATAGATCAGTGAGCTTGCGCCGGTCAATGTCGGATCGATTTTGGCGATGAAGAATTCCGCCGGGCCATCCGCGGGGCCGAGCCTTTTGGCGGGCGCGCCCGAAAATGACGTCGAGGTCGTAGTTCCACCGACATAAATCTTCCCCGACGCATCCAGAGCGATACTTGAAGCCGTGTCGGTTCCCGCCCCTCCTAGGAATGTGGCGTACGTGACCGATAACGACGGATCCACGACCAGCGTGGCAGTCGGATCGTGCGGACCGACTTCGAATCCGATTGAGCCATCCGCTTCGATGATGTAGCTGCCGTCAATCATTCGCCTTTGGGTCTTCGCAGGAGACTGCGACATGAGTGGCCGGCTGGCCAAGGCACGGAGTTCCCCTCTGCGCCGTGGATGTCTGCGTGCCGCCCGGCGTTCGGGCAGTACAGGGATTGGGGTGTCGTCGCGGCTTATGTTGAGCGTCTCCCAATCGTACTTTTCGCGCTCGCTGTGTCTGATGAGGCGAATACTTTCCTGGCCCTGCGCGCACCCAGAGCCCCTCGATGGCGGGAACGCGACGAGTGCCAGCCCGTATGCGGCGCTTCGTAGACCCTGGGCTTTTTCATTCTCACTTCGTCGCCGGAGACGTTCATCAGCAAATCGCCGGCGGCATCAACGCGCAGGTTCTCGGCGCCGGCCAGCGTCAACCGCAGCTTCGAAACGTCAGCTCCAGGCGCGACTCGCAGATCGTATTCGACTCCATCTTCGTTGCCATAGACTGCCATGCCAACTCCGGGAGCAGCGCTGGCGGTTTCCGCGCGCGCGAAATGTGGCACGGCCGTATGCCACTTTTGTGAATCGTTACCCACAAAATAATTGCTCTCCGCGCGAAGTTTTTCTTCGCCCTTCCAATGGAAACCATTGCCGCCAGCCACGCGGAGTACGAGCATGCCGCTCTGACTGTCCCGATGCCGGCGCGACGCGCACAGCGACCTCCTGGTCCGTCAAAAGGACCGTTAATCCTTTGCCTCGGCCAAAAAATTGTACGCCATCGCCTGCTTGACCGACGTTTGGTTCAAATGTCATTGGGATGGAAAATTTCGCCACGCCGGGAGTTGAGGGGCGTTTGGCGTGTTCGGCCGACGATCTGATCCATACTGGACGAAACCGTTCCGGCGGATCAGACGGACGTGCGAACACAGTTCTGGTTGTCGTGTTTTGATCCGGGTCTTTGCGGGAGAACCTGAAGGGTAGCGGTGGGCTTGAAGCGGACCATGGCGCCTTATTCGCGCCGCGAAGAAAAATGCCTGCGCTTCCGGCTAGCGCCAGAAGGCACACGACAGGCAGCTTGAATTTCATTAGGCCCTCTTCCGGGAACGAGAACGTTTTCTCGTTGCCAGGTTGGGCGGCTCAAATACAGCCGAGCCAACTGCGATTAGTAGTTTTGATTTCGGATCGTCCCTTACAAAGGGACGCGTTGACTATCCCGCGGCGGGTTGCAAATGTCTATCCGTATAACTACGGCTAACTGCTTAGCGGCTCGCGTTCCCAGGCCCAATTCTCTTCACCGAGGGCCACTTCGAGCATGCCCTCGACCGGCAGAACGTCCACCGGCAGTCCGCCCTTCCATAGCGCGATGCTCAGCAGAAGTTCGCGCCTCCCGTGGAGATCAAACAGTTCGCGCGCCAGACCCAATTCCATGATTTTTCCGTACGCCGCCGAAACAACCGCCTGCGGGCGGAGCAGGCACAAACCGTCATGCTCGACAACGTATCCGCTGAGCTTCCCTTCTTCCACGCGCAACGTAATCCGCGTCTCGCGCGAATCCCAAACCGTCAGCCGCAACTGGAACTCAGGCATCTTTGCAATGGCTTCGGCAATCGGATCCACGCGCAGCCAAAGATGCTCGGGTCCAAATCCATAGTGAAAATCTCCCAAGACGTACTGGCGCCCGTGCATGGCGGAGCTGCGGCGATCGGTGGCATAAAGCCCCGCGCCTAGCCACTCGAAATAGCTGCTCTCGCGGCCGTCAACCTGAACATCCAGATACGCGGTGGGCACCTCGCGCCGCGCGCCTTCCGGGGCATGCTTGATCGGCTGTGCCAGAGCATCAGGCACCGGTTCGCCGATCGCGTTGTAAATGTCGGTCAGGTGCTTGCGATAAAGCCGGTCGAAATCCGCGTCGTTGGACGAGCCGTGCTCCGGACCGTACCACCAGCACCAATCGCTTCCTTCCGCAGCGAGCACCGCTTCGTAGGCTCGCTTCCCTGCGGGCGTCCATTCTCCGGGCGTCGTCGGAGCTTCTCAGTCCGCCGCGCTCCTTCGCGCGCTCGAACGCCGCTCGCGCGTCGCGCAGCAGATCCCACGCGCGGACATCTTCCGAGTGACCGATCCAAACGTCGAAATTCGCACTGATCCATGAAGCGGGGAAAATTCCTTCCAGGCGCGGAGGATCGGGAACCGCTGCGATTGCCTCGCTCATCGTCAGCGCCTGGATTTCTTCGTCGCCGGAGATGCGTTCGTAAAAGCGCCGCAGGAATTCCCTGCCGTTACCGGGATAATATTCCCAGGCATTTTCGCCATCGAGGATCAAGCTTACGGTTGCCGTGCGCCCTTCGGGCTCGCGGTCGCCGATCGCGCGGATCCGGCGATGCAGATCGTCCGCCGCCGCTTCCGCTCCCATGCGGCTGTAAACGAACCCCACAAGATCCGACAAATAGTGATCGCGGAAGAATCCCATCATTTCGCGTTCGCCGCGCTTGAATATCCACGGCGTATAAAGCTCCGGGCCGTTCTCCGGGTATCCGGAGGCGTCGCGCCAGAAGCCGATATTCTTGGTGCGCCCTAGCACACCTTCATCCGTGGCAAACCACCGAAATCCGAGATCGGCCGCAATCTCCAGCGCCTGATCGGAGACCGAACCTTCCGATGGCCACAGCCCCGCCGGAGGCTTTCCGAATGTGCGTTCATGAAACTGCCGTGCTCGCACGAGTTGTTCTCGCGCATCCTCCGGATATCGGAACGCGGGCTGGGGCAACGGGGTGTGTTCATTGGCCACGCGCGCAATGTCGGAATCGCAGAGCAGCGGGAGAATGGGATGGTAGTACGGCGTTGTCGAAATTTCGATCTGACCGCGGGCTGCGGCCATTCGATATTCGGGGAGGACCATTGCGAGCAACTCATGCTGCCTGTCCATCAAAACAGTTTTATCTTCTTCGGTGAAGTTCTTTCCTTTTTCGGAGAGCGCCCGAACCGCGGGATCTTTTTCCAGATACTCCTCGTCCATCCACGCGAGCTGCGAAAGCACCTGCAAATCCCGCCACTCCCGCGGGCCCCAGTGCGCCACACACGCTTCCGCTCCGCCGGAACGCGTTTGCGATTCCAGCTCGCCGAATCTCGGCCAGCGTCGAACCAGATTCTCATTCACCTGAAACGCGCGCTCCAGCGCCTCGCGCTTCTGATTCGGAGACAACGACTCGGCCGGGGCGAATGCGATATCGAACCACGGCTCCTTGAATCGACCGCTGGCGTATTCCTCGATCTGTTCCGCAAGCAGGGGAACAACATTGAACGTGGCGTGAACTCGCGGGAATTCCTCCAGTATTTTCACCATTCCCCAGTAATCCTTCAAAGCGTGCAGCCGCGTCCACGGAAGCACGTATTGCCCGGTGGCCGGGTCACGATATTGCGGCTGGTGCATGTGCCAAAGGATTACGAGGTTTACTCGGCTCAATCCGGTTCTCCGGGTGCTAGAATGTGCCTCGCGCTGCTATGCGCCTTCTCGATCGATACATTGCACGCGAAGTTGTCTCCCACGGCATCCTGGGCCTCGCCGTCTTCACTTTTGTATTCTTCGTCCCGCAGCTGGTGCGCCTGATGGACCTCGTCGTCCGGCATTCGGGCAGTATGTGGACGGTGTGCCTTCTTTTTCTCTGCACGATTCCGCCGGGCCTCGGTTTTACGTTTCCTATTGGAGTCCTGGTTGGCGTGCTCATCGGGCTCGGGCGGCTTTCGGCGGACAGCGAAATCGTTGCGCTGCACGCTTCCGGCGTCAGTCTTCGACGCCTGCTCTTGCCAATCGGCATCGTTGCTTTCTTCGCCGCGGGTGGAACCCTCGCGACTACTTTTTGGCTCAGCCCGCTGGCTCTGCGCACCGCGGGCCGTCTCCAGCAACAGCTTCTTTCTTCTCAAGCGCCTTTTGCCGTCCAACCGCGCGTGTTTGATGAGCGCTTTCCGAAGTTCATATTATACGTGCAAGACGTCGAAGCCGCTGCGACGCGCTGGCGTGGAGTTTTCCTGGCGTCCGCGCCTGGCGCGACGTCAGGTCTTATCCCGCAGTCGGGCGACCACTCGCAGCAGTCCTCGGTGACGATCGCCGAAGAAGCCCAAATTATTACCAACTCCGCGCAGCACCAGATTGACCTTCACCTGGGAAGCGGCAGCACTCACGAGTACGACCAGCACACACCCGATCAATACAGCGTCACGACATTCGGCGAAACCGACATCCCCGTCGACATCTCGGGCGCGACCTCGCCGCTGAAAAATAGTGCCCTGTCCGTCGCGGAAAAACCCGTCGGATCACTGCTGACCGACAACGGACCAAGTTGGCGTACTTCTCGGGTCGAGTTCCAACGGCGAATCGCGTTTCCGGCGGCGTGTCTCGTTTTTGCTCTTCTCGGTGTGCCCATGGGTGTGCGACCGCGGCGCGGAGGACGCGCGGGTGGGCTGATCCTGACGCTGGTCCTGGTGGGCGGATACTATTTTCTTTTCGTGTCGGGCGATCATTTGGCCGCGCAGGGGCGTATCTCGCCCTTTGTCGGCGTGTGGGCGGGCAACATCGTCGCAATCATCATCGGATTGATCATGCTGGCCCGCGTCGAGAACATTCGCAGACCGAATGCGATCCTGGCGTGGCTTGAATCGCTCTGGAGGCATACGCGCAAGCCCGCTCAGTCTGTCGCGTCCAACGGTTTCGTGACCGCGCCAAGGTCCGGCGTTGGGCTTCGCCAAGCACTCGCCGCCAGCAGGGCCATGGCCTTCCCGATGCTGATTGACGTCTATCTGCTCCAGCAATTCTTTTATTACTTTTTTGTGTTGCTCGCGGCCTTTGTCTTGATCTTTGACGCATTCACGCTCTTCGATCTGCTTGGGGACATCGCCCGCAATCACGTCGGAGCACTTACCGTCCTGAGTTATTTCCGCTACTTGGTGCCGCTTATGGTTTATCAACTCGCGCCTTTAGCGACGCTGGTGGCGACCCTGGTCAGCCTCGCGATCCTCGCAAAGAACAATGAAGTGATCGCGCTGAAGGCCAGCGGTGTCAGCCTCTACCGGCTCGTTCTTCCGCTGCTTCTTGCAGGACTTGTAGTTTCCGGCGGACTCTTTCTTCTCGACAACACATTTCTCCCGTACGCGAATCAGCGCCAAGACGCGCTTCGCAACGAAATCAAGGGACGCCCGGCGCAAACCTACTTCGAGCCGGCGCGGCAATGGATCTTCGGCGAGAACTCCAAGATCTATAATTACGAGCTTTTCGATTCCGACCGGCAGCTCTTCGGCGGATTGAACGTTTTCGAGCTTGATCCAAACACATTCCAGGTGCACCGCAGGATTTTCGCCACGCGCGCGACTTGGGAGCCGAGCGAAAACGCATGGATTCTGACCGGAGGATGGGTTCGGGATTTTGGCAGCGATGGGCAGGTCGCGCGATATGAGCCGTTCAAGGCGACCACGATTGCCGAGTTGACCGAACCGCCCGGTTACTTCCGCCGAGAAGTGCGGCAATCGTTTCAGATGAACTGGAGGCAACTCGGCGAGTACATTGCCAGCCTCAGGCAGGCGGGATTCGACACGGCACGTCTTTCCGTCCAATGGCACAAGAAATTCGCTTTCCCGATGATTGCCGCGATTATTGTGTTTCTCGGCGCGCCTTTTGCATTCCTGGTGGGCACGCGAGGGGCGGTTGGCGGCCTTGCTGTGGCGGTGGGAATCGGAGTCATCTACTGGTCTACGGCGGCGCTATTTGAGGCGATGGGCTCCGCCGGCCAGTTACCTCCGCTGCTTGCTGCCTGGGCGCCTGACGCCATTTTCGGCTTTCTCGGCGTCTATTTTTTCCTGAAGATGCCGACGTAACGACTATTTGCGTTGCCGCTCAAAACTACTGAGGCAAAGCCAGCGGTTTTTCAGCCGGGGAAGGTTTCTGCGATGCAGCTAGAGTCCTGATCTGCGCTATTCGAGCTTCCAGATTCGATTTCGCTTCCGAAGGCGTATTTGGCATCTGCTGGCCCATTAACACAAACATCTGCAACAATTTCACCGCCGCATTGGCGGAGTAGCCCGCTTTCATCGCTAGCCTAACTCCCTCACGGTCAGCAGCGAATTCGCCGTCGTGCCCGTAACCCGGCATAAACGGATCGAGATCGAGCTTATCGAAATCGGCGGCGTAGATATGCTCGTTGGCCATTTCCTGAACCAGCCGAGCGCGACATTGGCTAAGGGCGATGTGTTCAATCTCATGCCCGAGCACGGCGGCCAATTGATCCTCTGTGTCCATGTACGTCAGAATGCCGCCACCAACGAAGACTTGCCCGCCTGGCAAGCCGACAGCGCTTTTGAATGTGGGATCGGGATCGAAGTGAAATCGGTATGGAAGCTTTCGTTGCGCATGCGAGGCGACCCTGTCGCCCACCTTCTGAAGATATGCTTCGATCTTGATGATCTGCGGAGTCGGTGCCAATCCCTTCATCGATATGTATTTCGCGGCCAGCACCGCGCCCGCCCGGACCTCATCCGCATCGGAAAGAGCGACTGGGGCGGAGGAACTCTGTGCATTCGTCACGATTGCCAGGGGAGCAAGTAAGGCCGGCAGAAGAACTAGCAACACAAACGAAAGTAATTTCATCGCCCCTCGCTCGCGCTATCCGCGGCGCGTTACCTTAGACGTTCTTGAGCGCTTCGCGATAGCTTAGACCACTGAGCCGATGCTTGTTCTGACGCGCGTAACGCTTTACTTCTCTCGGATTGGTCCAGGCATATTGGCGCAATGCCCAGCCAATCGCCTTGCGCAGGAAGAACTCATTTGAATTGAGGGATGGTTCGATGCACGCGTAGAGCAAATCGAGATCAGTATTCTGTTTGAATCCGAGCTGGCAGATAATCGACGTACGGCGCTTCCACATGTTCGCCGACTTGCTCCATGCGAGCATCTTCTTTTTCATTGGCGCGGGATAATCGCGCAGAATCGGCCCAACGCGATGCGACGCAACGTCGTCCACGTAATCCCACCAGGCGCCCGTCACGATGATTTCTTCGTAGAGCGACATCACTGAGGGAGTCTGAAACTTAGCGGCACGTTTATCTCCAGCCAGCGCAATCGCCGCGTATCGCTCTTCACGAAATTTCGCCCCGCGCCATAGGTCCAACACCCCATCGCGCCACTCCGCGCGCGTGGAGAATCCGAGGTCGGCGAATGCGATTTTGCAGGTCGAGCGCAGAAGTTCCGTCGGCACACCGTGATACGGCATGGACGACTTCATGTAAGCCTGCGCGCCAAGTGCTCTGCGAGGATCGACCGAGACGGCACAATTCGCGCCGCACCCGGAGGAGCAATGATGATTCTTTCGAGGCGCTGTGGGCTTGCTTCAATGCAACGCGTCCTGACTTGCTTACTTTCTCTTCCGTTTCGCTTCAATTACAGCTTGAGCCGCCGCCAAACGCGCGATCGGCACGCGGAACGGCGACGCGCTGACGTAGTTCATCCCCACTCCGTGGCAGAACTTCACGCTCTCCGCGTCCCCGCCGTGTTCCCCGCAGATTCCGATCTTCAGCTTGGGGCGCGTCTGGCGTCCACGCTCGATGGCCCACTCGATCAACATTCCCACGCCCTGCGACATCCAGCGTCTGGAACGGATCTTCCTTGAAAATCGCCGCTTTCGTCTGGTCCACATACTCGGGCAGGAACCGCCCCGCATCGTCGCGGGAAAGCCCCATGGTCGTTTGCGTCAGGTCGTTTGTGCCGAATGAGAAGAACTCAGCGACCTCGGCGATCTCGCCGGCAAGCAGCGCGGCGCGCGGAAGCTCGATCATCGTGCCAACCAGATACTCAAGTTTCACTTTAGACTTCGAAATAATGTCACTCGCCACTCGACGCGTGAGCACCTCAAGAATCTGAAGCTCTTTCTTGTCCAGAGTGAGCGGAATCATGATCTCAGGTAACACTTTAATGCCGCGCTTCTGGCAATCGATCGCCGCTTCGATTATCGCTCGAACCTGCATCTCCAGAATCTCAGGATAGGTGATCGCCAGCCTGCATCCGCGATGGCCCAGCATCGGGTTCGCTTCGTGCAATTGTTCCACGCGCCGAACCACGGCTTCCACGGGAATGCCGATCTTCTTCGCCAGCTCCTCCTGCTTGGCCCGCTCGTGCGGAACGAACTCGTGCAGCGGCGGATCGATCAGGCGAATTGTGACCGGCAGACCGTTCATTGCCTCGAAGATTCCGATGAAGTCGCGGCGCTGGAATGGCAGCAGCTTGGCGAGAGCCTTGCGTCGCGCCTCCGGCGCGTCCGCCAGGATCATTTCCTGGATCGCGTCCTGCCGCTCGATGCTCTTTTCCGGCTGCTCGAAATCCTTGAAGAACATGTGCTCGGTGCGGCAAAGTCCGATGCCTTCGGCGCCCATTTCGCGCGCCAGTCGCGCATCGCGCGGCGTGTCCGCGTTGGTGCGCACGCCGAGCTTTCGCACCTTATCGGCCCATTTCAGCAGTGTTTCATACGCTTTCGGAGGTTCCGGGCGAATCAGATCGATTTGACCCGTAGTAAACCGATCCATCGCCGCCATCGAGCGTGATCCATTCGCCTTCGCTGACGGTACGCCCGCCGACGGTCATCTTTTTCGCGCGCGCATCGATGTCAATCTTCTCCGCGCCCACGATGCAGCACTTGCCCCAACCGCGCGCCACCACGGCGGCGTGGCTGGTCTTCCCGCCCGTGGCGGTGAGAATTCCCTGCGCCACGTACATTCCGCCCACATCTTCCGGGCTGGTTTCGCGCCGGACCAGAATCACTTTTTCTCCGCGCGCTGCCCATGCCTCCGCCTCTTCCGCGGTGAAGACGGCCTTGCCAACCGCCGCTCCCGGGACGGCATTGATTCCCTCGGCGAGTTTCCGGCTGGCAAGTTCCGCTCGCGCGAGCTTCGGATCGAGCACGGGATAAAAAAGCCGCTCGATATCCTCGGACTTAATTCGTTCAAGTGCTTCTTCAACTTTAATCAGCTTCTCGTTCGCCATGTCCACGGCGATCCGAAATGCCGCAGCTCGGCGAGCGCTTGCCCGTGCGCGTCTGCAGCATGTACAGCTTGCCGCGCTCGACCGTGAACTCCATGTCCTGCATGTCGCGATAATGCTTTTCGAGTTTCTCGCGGACGCGCTCGAGTTGCTTGTAGACCTTCGGCATCAGCTTTGAGAGTTCGCTCAGGTGCATGGGCGTGCGAATTCCGGCCACCACGTCCTCGCCCTGCGCGTTGAGCAGGAAATCGCCAAAGAAGATCTTCTCGCCGGTGGAGGGATCGCGCGTGAAACAAACGCCGGTGCCGGAATCGTCTCCGGTGTTGCCGAACACCATCTGCACGACGTTTACGCCGTGCCTAGCAGTCCGGTAATTTTCTCGACGCGCCGGTAGGTGACGGCCTTCTCGCCCATCCATGACTCAAACACCGCGCCAATCGCGCCCCAAAGCTGCTCGATCGGATCTTCGGGAAAGTCCTTCCCGGTTTTCTCCTTGAAGTAGGCCTTGTACTCGCCCACGAGCTCGCGCCAGCCCTCCGCGGTGACCTGGGTATCGTCCTTCACGCCGAGTTTATTCTTCATATTGCGCAGCCGAATCTCGAGTTCTTCCTTGGGAAGGCCGATCACGACGCTCGAATACATCTGCACGAAGCCGGCGATAGGCATCCCAGGCGAATCGCTCGTTTCCGGTGGCCTTCGCGAGGCCTTCGACGGACTTCTCGTTCAATCCGAGGTTAAGAATCGTCTCCATCATGCCCGGCATCGAGCGCGCCGAGCCGGAGCGCACGCTTACCAGCAGCGGATCCTTCGCGTCGCCGAGTTTTTTCTTGGTGAGTTTCTCGAGGCGCGCCACATTCTTCGCCACTTCCGCGCGCAGTTCCTTCGGATACTTATGGGCGTGCTTCAAGTAGTAGTCGCAGGTCTCAGTGGTGATCGTGAATCCGGCCGGAACCGGCAGCCCGATGCGCGTCATCTCCGCAAGACCCGCGCCCTTGCCGCCGAGGAGGTCTCTCATGTCGCCAGTGCCGTCCGCTTTTCCCGCCCCGAAAAAATAAACGTATTTCATTTCGCTCCTTAACTTTATGTCTGGCGTCAGATTGCTCGACTCATTTTGTCGGCGCGCCGATAGCTCATGTAATTGTTGATCGGACTTATTTTGCGTCCTCACTGCCCAGTTCCGAGAAATCCGCGATGGTCGAAAATTCCTTTAACAAAGTTCCGAGCAGTGCGATCCGATTTCTGCGAAGATCTTCGTCTTCAACCATCACTAGAACTTTGTCGAAGAAAAAATCCACGGCCGGGCGCAGCTCCGAAATTTTCTCGAGCGCCTTCCGATACTTCTTCTCTTTCTTTAACCTTGTGGCCTCCTCGCCAATTCTCTGCACCACGGTGTGAAGTTGAAGCTCAGCCGCGTCCCTCAGCAATTCCTGCTTCACTGCTCCTTGTCCCTTGTCGCCTTTCCCAGCGGACTTCTCCAGAATGTTTCGGATGCGCTTGAAGCTTGCGGCCAGAGGCGCGAAGTTCTTCGTGTCGCGGATGGCCTTCACCGCAGCGACGCGCTCGACTGCATCACCGAGATCGTCCGCACCAGCTGCGAACGCCGCGTTGATTTCGTCGTAGGCGTATCCCCGCCGCTCGCGAAGAATGTACCGCGCTCGCTCGAGCAGAAAATCGAGGACCTGCTTTTGGACCGCGTCCGAGGCCTCGATCCTCGGGGCGTGCTCGTTGAGCGATTTCGCAGCTGCTGATATCGCGGCAGAAAGCGACAGCGGCAAATTCTTCTCGAGAATTATCTTCACGATGCCAAGCGCGGCCCGCCGCAAAGCGAAAGGATCACTTGAACCTGTGGGAATCGCGCCGACAGCAAAACATGCAACGAGCGAATCCAGTTTGTCCGCGAGCGCAACCGCGCAGCCGGTCAAATTGCGCGGCAACGGATCATCCAGCCCGAGCGGCTTGTATTGATCGTAAACCGCCCAGGCAATTTCATCCGGCTCGCCTTGCGCACGAGCGTAAAGTCCGCCAACGATTCCCTGCAGCTCGGCAAACTCGCCGACCATCTCCGTGACCAGATCACATTTCGCAAGCTCCGCGGCGCGGTCCGATCCAGCCACGTCCGCCTGCGCGATTCCGCCGGAGAACCATTGTTCGGAAAGCCAGCGCGCGAGCGACCGCATGCGCTCGACTTTGTCACCATAGCTTCCCAGCCGACGTTCGTATGTGACGGCCGCAAGCTTCGGCAAATAATCACCAAGCTTCGTCTTTTGATCCGTCTCCCAGAAAAATCGTGCATCCGCAAACCGCGCCCGCAACACGCGTTCGTGCCCTGCGCGAATCAGGCCCTTGGGATCGCGCGGAAGATTGATGACAGCAAGGAAATGCGGGGCAAGGTCACCATTACGGCTTTCGACGGCGAAATATTTCTGATGCCCGCGCATCACGGTGATAAGTATCTCGTCCGGAAGCGACAGGAAGGCGGGATCGAATTTGCCAAGAATTACGCTGGGACACTCATTCAGGTATGTCACGAGCTCGAGAAGGCCGGCGTCTTCGTGGGTGCGCAACGCCTTGGGAGTCGTTAACTTGCGCAGCTCAGATTCAATTTTCTTTCGGCGCGCATCCGGTCTGCATATTACGAAGTTTTTCTTGAGCTTTGCCTCGTAGTCGCGCGGCCCGGTAACCGGAATGTTCCTCTTGCCGAGAAATCGATGGCCGTCGGTGTGGTTCCCCGCCCGTAACGTCGGCATAAGAAAACGGCACGATCTTGCCGTCGAGGAGCGCGACGATCCAACGAATCGGCCGAATGAATCGCGGGCTCTGCGCGCCCGTCCAAATCATCGAGCGCGGCCAGGAAATCTCCCGAATGGCCTCCGGCAGAACTTCTTTTAGGATTTCCGCGGCGGTTCTTCCGTGGACGAGCTGCTTGGCGACAACGTAATCGCCCTTCGGTGTGGTTGCGATCGTGAGTTTCGAAACTGGGATACCCTGCTTTTCGGCAAAGCTCAGAGCGGCGCGTGTGGGCTGCCCTGCTGCGTCGAATGCGACAGATTTTGGAGGCCCGCTAATTTCACGCGTCACATCTTCCTGTTTTAGTTGAATATTTCGAGCAATCGCAACGAGTCTTCGCGGCGCGCCGAATGTTTCAATTGACGCTTGAGCTGTCGGCTCGTCGACAAGAGCGTTTGCCGAAAGATGCTTCACAAGTATTGCTTTAAGTTCTTGCGATGCTTTCAAGATCATGCCAGCAGGAATTTCTTCGCAGCCGATCTCGAATAGAAGATCTCCGCGAGATTTCATGCGCTCACCTCAGCCGGCATCTGAATCGCCGCGCGTTGGTCGAGCCAGGCGCGCGCCACGTGCGTCGCAAGCTTGCGCACGCGCGCAATCATTCCCGCTCGCTCGGTCACGGAAATCGCGCCGCGCGCATCAAGTAAATTGAAAAAGTGCGAGCACTTCAAGCACAGGTCGTAGGCTTGCAGCACCGGAAATCGTTCCTTGGCCGCGCCCTTCAAACCATCGTACGCCGCCAGAAGGCGCGCGGCTTCCGCTTCATTCAGATCGAACTGCTTTCGCGTTGACGCGGTATCCGCATGATCGAAGCTGTACGCCGAAAATTGCTGCTCTTCGGCAAGACGCACCTGGCGATACGTCATGCTATTCGACCAGCGCACGTCGAAAACGTTGTCCACGCCCTGCAGATATGCAGCGATGCGGTCGAGCCCATAAGTCAGCTCGACCGAAATCGGATCGAGATCCACTCCGCCACACTGCTGGAAATAGGTGAACTGCGTGATCTCGAGCCCGTCGAGCAACACTTGCCAGCCGATTCCCCACGCGCCGAGCGTTGGCGATTCCCAGTTGTCTTCCTCGAAGCGAATGTCGTGCTCCTTCAGGTTGATTCCGACTGCGGCGAGACTTGCAAGATAGAGGTCCTGAATATTCGCGGGCGATGGTTTGAGTATCACTTGAAGTTGTGTGTGCTTGTAGAGACGGTTGGGATTTTCGCCGTAGCGACCGTCGGCCGGGCGCCGGCTCGGCTGCGCGTAAACGACGCGGTATGGATCGGGACCAAGGACTCGCAGAAATGTTTCCGGATGCATTGTGCCGGCGCCCACTTCAATGTCGTAGGGCTGCTGCAGAATGCAATCGCGCGACGTCCAGTAATGTTCAAGCTTTAGTAGAAGATCTTGAAACGTGAGGCCTTTCAGCTTCACGGTTTCACGCTTTGCTTTCGGACTTGGTTTTTGAGGCATCAGACCGGAGCTCCAGAAGTTCTCGAGATTTCAGCTTGCGATCGATTTGGTGTTCGATCATATCGAGCATTGCATTCGTCAGCTCCCTCGCGGCACGGGCCGCAGCCGGTTCCGGCGTGGCATCCTGACTCAAACGATCAAGCCGCTCGCCGAGCATCCTTCGCGCCATCAAGATCGCGGCCGTTGATATTACTCGCATACCGGGCTTCCTGCATTTGCCGCACGCAATTGCAGATGCGCTGGGCGAAAAATATGCTCCCACTTCGTCGGTAACCGCCTGGCCGCAGAATGCGCAGTGATCGAGCGCGGGCAGCCAGCCGCCAAGCTTCACCGTCCACAAAGCGAAATACGCCAGCGGTATTTCCGTCTTTCCCGTGCGCTTCACCGTTTGCGCAGCCAACAAAAGCAGGCGAAAATTCGCGTCGGAGGCCTCTCGCTCCGGCAACACCGACTCGGTGATCTCGGAGAACAGTGCCAGCGCGACGCTCGATGGATAGTCGCGAAATACATCGAGAAACGATTCGATCATTTCGCACTGGCTGATGCGCACCAAGTCGCGCGTCTCGCGCTCGAAGAACCAGATGCGAATGTGCGAAAGCTTCTCGAGGTTGAGCCGAACCGGCTCTTCGTTTTCCGCGAGCCCGCAGCTACCCCGCGAACGCGCCCCATCGTGCGCGACAAGAAACTGACCAGCCGGTCGGCCTCGCCCAGGTTGTAGCGCTGCAGGACGATGGCTTCGGATTCATGAAGTGGCATCTGAAGTGTCGGCGTGTCGACCTGCGGGCGGACTAAAGTTCCAATTTCACTGGAACACGAACAGGCCGCGCGCGCGGCACGAAGCGGGACTATTTTTTTTACCACAGCGAGCCACGCGGCGCAATTGATAAACGGCGCTATGTCGAATTTTCGGCGCGATCATTTCAAAATTCTCGCAGGTCAGCTAGAGTGTTCGCGAAATGAATCCTGCGAATGCACTGCCGAGCGTTGACGTTGTGGGCGTTGGAATCAACGCCACGGATACGATCATCCGCTTGCCGCACTTCCCCACCCTCGATTCAAAGGTGGAACTGCTTTCGGCTGACGTGATGCCTGGCGGCCAAGTCGCGAGCGCGATCGTTGCATGCCGGCGATGGGGCCTCTCCGCCCGTTATGTGGGAAAAATCGGAGACGACTCGGCTGGAAAACTCCAAATGGAGGAGATGCAACGCGAAGGAGTCGAGACCCGCTGGATCGTCGCGCCCGGATGCAATGAGTCAGTCATCCTATATCCTCGTCGACCAGCTTTCCGGTGAGCGGACCGTACTCTGGAAACGCGATCCACAAATAGCGCTCCGTCCGGGAGATCTGCAACAGGAATGGATTGCCGGGTCGCGCATCCTGCTGGTGGATGGGCACGATACCGAAGCAGCGACACAAGCCGCACGCTGGGCTCGCGAAGGACAAATTCCAGTTGTGGGCGACTTCGACAATAGATATCCTGACGTTGAAGTGTTACTTGACTATGTGGATTTTGTCATCGCGTCCGAAGAATTTTCCTGAACGGCTAACTAGCGAGAAGGAATTATTGAAGTCGCTTCCTGATATTTTCCACAAGTTCAAGTGCCGCTTGACGGCCGCCACGCTTGGCCGGCTCGGCGTTCTCGCTTGGGACGGCAACAGATTCCTTCTCTGCCCCGGCTTCCAGGTGAAAGCCGTAGACACGACGGGCGCGGGCGATATTTTTCACGGAGCCTTTGTGTACGGGCTGGTGCGTGATTGGGAAATGGAAGAAATACTTGAGTTCAGCTGCGCGGCAGCGGCGCTGAATTGCACAGCACCGGGAGCTCGCGGTGGAATCGCGTCTCTGGACCATATCGCGGCATTGCGCAAAACCGGAAAGCGATCCGAGCTCGCCTACTCGCAAGAATCCTTGATCGCGGCATCCCGTGCCGCGATTGAGTCGGCGGCAGTCAACTCGTGATACCGCTCAAGGATCTCAATCCCCGGCGCACCTTCCCCATAGTGACGCTGCTATTGATTGCGGCAAATATCGTCGTGTTCGCTCATCAGATCACGCTTCCGCCCGCGGCGGCGGAGGCGTTCATCAAATTGTACGCCCTTACGCCGCAGCACATTCAACTGGCGCTTGAGGGGCACCGCTACACGCCACTGGAGGCCTTCCTGCCGCTATTCACATGCATGTTTCTGCATGGCGGTTTTCTCCATATTATTGGCAACATGTGGTTTCTCTGGGTTTTCGGGGGCAACGTCGAGGAGCAGTTCGGACCATTCGGCTTTTTGTTGTTTTATCTTGTGTGCGGGATCGGGTCAGGCGCGGCGCAAGTACTCTTCTCGTGGGGATCTCGTCTTCCCTCGCTCGGAGCGAGCGGCGCGATTTCGGGCGTCCTGGGCGCATATATCGTGTTTTTTCCGCGATCGCGCATCCTGACGCTGATACCGTTGCTGATCATATTTTTCACGGCGCGCATCTCGGCGTGGGTATTCATCGGCATCTGGTTCCTGATGAATTTCTTGAGCGGCGTCAGTTCGCTGGGGATGAAGAGTGCGGGGGGCGTGGCATGGTGGGCTCACGTAGGTGGTTTCTTGCTTGGGGTACTGATCGCTGGTATTGTGCGGCTCGTCGGCCGCGCCCCAGCTTATGGGCGAGTTCAATGAAAATGAATGGAAGTTTGACGTTATATTCTGCAGATTCGGTCCGGCTTCAGTGGGTCCGATAACTTTCCTGCTGATTGCCTGATATCTTGGGGGAAATATGAGAGTGAAAGTAACACTTGTGATTTCTTTTGCGTTTTTCGGGTCGACGTTCGCATTGGGTCAGAGTCAGATCCCACCCGCTACTCCATTGCCCGCGGGCGCGCTGCATTCGCTGCAGGCTTCTCAAGACCCTAAAGAAGCCGCAGTGCTAGCCGCTTGCAAGAATCCGCCTCCGCCCGCGCAGCGCCCACCGGGCGCGCCTGCCCAAGGTGCTCCTCCCGCGCCCGCACCAGGCCCAAGGGACGTCACCATCGCCGAGATTCCCGGCGTCATCGCCGCAGGACAGCAATGGAAATTCGTCTGGCAAGAACTCGGGAACAATGGTGACGGTATCATCGGCTCACCCGACGGTGACCTGCTGATTGCGCAGAACGACAGCAGCGCAGTCGTAAAGGTCGACAAGAATGGCAACGCTTCCGTCGTCTACTCAGATACGAATACCGGTGGTGCGCTCTCGATGAATACCAAGGGTGCGCTGTTTATCGCACGAACGGGGCGTGAATCCTTCTCTGGTGCAGCTCACGCCGACTCACAAAACTCTTGCCAATAGCTACCAGGGCGATCCCATGGATTGCATCGGCATCGTTCTCAACGATCTGGTGGCCGATAGCAAAGGCGGCGCGTATTTCACGATGGGAGGGCTTTTCTACGCGAGTGCCAGCGGCCAGGTAACCAAATACGGCGACAATCTTCACACGAACGGGATCATCCTTAGCACAGACGAAAAAACGCTCTACGTGACGAATGGCGCAACGATCGCGGCCTTCGATGTACAGCCGGACAGCTCGCTCACGAATCAGCGCGAATTCGGCAAACTCGAAGGCGGCGGGTTCGGTGACGGCAGCACGATTGACGCGGCGGGACGAATCTATGTGACCACCGGCCCAGGCGTTCAGGTGCTAGGCCCGGATGGAAAATATCTGGGGCTGATCCCGACGCCCCGCGGCGTGATCAGCGTGGCATTCTCCGGTCACGACAAGAAGACGCTTTTTATCTTGGCGAGAGGGGCCAAAGATTCCCAGGGAAATGAAGTCGCCAACGCAGCCCAGGTCTATTCGATTTCAATGATTGCTCAAGGGTTCAAGAAACGCGCGAAGTAGTACCGAGCTAATTCTGGAAGACGCGTATGGCGTCGACTTGCCGACACTTCGAGGCGCAGTTGAATTCTTTTGCGTGTCGACAGACCGGAGACCGCCTTTAAGTGAAGCTTTAAAAGATTTCTGGATCTCCAGCGAACATCAGCGAGCGAGTATCCTCCCGCATTCGCGCAGGTCCGCGGTTGAATCGAAACGTTCCCAGAAGCTTCGGAATTCCTGCGTTGCTCCCGGTTCGCCCCTGCAACCGCAGCGGCGACTGTGTTAAGGTATTTCGTTCCAACGAAGGTTTGGCGGCTCAGGGGGGTGGAGATTCATGAAGAGTTCTTATAACGGAGTTCCGGTTCCGTCGAACGGCAAAGTAATCGAATACACCGACGGCAAGTTCATCGTTCCGGACCAGCCAGTGATTCCCTTCATCGAAGGCGACGGCACGGGACGCGACATCTGGAAGGCGTCGAGAGCGCGTGTTCGACGCGGCGGTTGAGAAAGCCTACGGCGGCAAAAAGAAAATCGCGTGGCTCGAAATTTTCGCTGGCGAGAAATCGTTCAATCAATTCAAGGACTGGCTCCCGCAGGATTCCGTTGACGCCATCCGCGACTTTCGTGTCGCGATCAAAGGCCCGCTCACCACTCCCGTCGGCGGCGGCATTCGCTCGCTGAATGTTACGCTGCGCCAACTGCTCGATCTTTACGCCTGCGTGCGCCCCGTGCGCTATATCGAGGGCGTGCCATCGCCTGTGCGACACCCCGAGCGGATGAACGTCGTGATATTTCGCGAAAACACCGAGGACGTCTATGCCGGAATCGAATGGAAGTCTGGCACGCCTGAGGTGAAGAAGCTCATCGACTTCTTGAACAACGATATGCTGAAAGGTACCAAGAAATCTGTCCGCCTGGATTCCGGCATCGGCATCAAGCCGATCTCGCCGACTGGCACCAAGCGCCTGGTACGGCGCGCTATTCAGCATGCCATTGAAAAAGGGCGCACGGTGGTCACGCTCGTCCACAAGGGCAATATCATGAAGTTCACCGAAGGCGCGTTTCGCGACTGGGGCTACGAGCTGGCCACTGAGGAATTCCGCCAGCAGGTCGTCACCGAACGCGAGAGCTGGATTCTCGGCAATAAGGACCACGACGCGGGCCTCAGCATCGAGAAAAACGCCGCTATGATTGAGCCCGGCCTCGATCAGGCCACGGACGATTTCAAAAAGCAGATGTACGCCGAAGTAAAAAACGTGTTGGACACGATCTGGGCTACGCACGGCGGCGGTCAATGGAAGAAAAAGATTCTGATCAACGACCGCATCGCTGATTCCGTTTTCCAGCAGGTGCTGACGCGCGCCGACGAGTATCAGGTCTTCGCCACGCCCAATCTGAACGGCGACTATATTTCCGACGCGTGCGCCGCGCAGATCGGCGGCCTCGGAATGGCGCCGGGCGCCAATATTGGCGACGGCTACGGCTGCTTTGAAGCCACGCACGGCACCGCGCCGAAATATGCCGATAAGGATGTCATCAATCCGAGTTCGGTGATCTTCTCCGGCTCGATGATGTTCGACTTCATGGGCTGGAACGAAGTGGCCGAGTTAATCGAGGGCGGCATCGCGCGTACCGTGCAACAGAAGCGCGTCACTTACGATTTGGAGCGGCTCATGCCCGGCGCCACGAAAGCTCGGCACGGCGGACTTTGCCTCCGCGATTATCGAAAACATGCATGTGCCGGGCGGTCGCTGACCGTGACGTCCAAACGAACAAATTCGGTTTCAATTTAAGGGGAAGCTCGAATGCGTAAGAAAGTGACAGTTGTGGGCGGCGGGTTTGTCGGCTCGACGACAGCTCAACGAATACATGACGCTGGTCTCGCCGACGTCGTGCTGACCGATATCCTCGATGGCGTGCCTGCAGGCAAGGCGCTCGACATGGCGGAATCCGCACCGATCCTTGGAACCGACGCGCACGCGGCCGGCATCTCCACGGCTGGCGGCGACTACAAAGAAACTGCCAATAGTGACGTCATCGTGATCACGGCCGGATTTCCGCGTAAGCCCGGCATGAGCCGCGACGATTTGCTGAAGGCGAACTACGACGTCATTAAAGCGGTGGTTGAAGCTGTCGTCAAGCTATCGCCCAAAGCGATTCTGATCGTCGTTACCAATCCGCTCGACGCCATGGCGCAGGCGGCATTCAAGATCAGCGGCTTCCCGAAGAATCGCGTCCTGGGAATGGCCGGCGTCTTAGACTCTGCCCGCATGAGTGCATTTGTCGCGGCGGAATTGAATGTATCGGTTGAGAATGTGCACTCCTTCGTCCTTGGCGGCCACGGCGATGATATGGTTCCTCTTGCGCGCTACTCAACGGTGGCGGGAATTCCCCTCCCCGAATTGATATCTAAAGAAAAACTTGATGCCATCATCGCGCGCACGCGAAAAGGCGGCGCGGAAATCGTCAACCTGCTGAAGACTGGCTCTGCATATTACGCTCCATCGGCCGCAGCGGTGCAAATGGTCGAGGCCATCCTCAAGGACAAGAAGAAGATTCTTCCCTGCGCGGTCTATCTCGAAGGCGAGTACGGAATCAAAGGACTCTTTGTAGGCGTGCCCGTGAAGCTGGGCGCGAATGGCGTCGAGCAGATCATCGAGGTAAAGCTCTCGCCCGAAGACAAAGCTGCGCTCGATAAATCAGCGGCTTCCGTCCGGGAACTCGTGAACGTCCTGGGAGTGTAAGGCGGTAGGGCTAGACCGAATACTTCTGTGCCAGCGGAAATCGTCGCCCGACGCTGAATGCCTTTGAGGTTACTTTAAGCCCCGGCGGCGCCTGCTTCCTCTTGTATTCGCTTCGATCAACTTGCATGGCGACAGCGCGAACGAGCTCCAGAGGCAGAAGGCACTCCTCTGCAATCTGAGCAGGATCCTGCAAGTCTTCCACGTAGGCCTTGAGGATTCGGTCCAGGTCTTCGTAGCGTGGCAGCGTGTCCTGGTCGGTCTGATGTGGGCGAAGCTCGGCGGTCGGGACCTTCAGCAGCACTTCTTGGGGAATTCTCGCCTTCACGCGGTTAATATACCTCGCCAAGTCATAAACCATGGTTTTGGGAACGTCGGAGATCACCGCCAGCCCGCCTGCCATGTCGCCGTACAGCGTGCAATACCCCACAGCCGTCTCGGATTTGTTCCCAGTGCTCAGCACCAGCGAGCCGAACTTGTTCGAAAGCGCCATCAGGAAATTGCCGCGAATGCGCGCCTGAATATTTTCCTCGGTTACGTCTTCGGGCCGGCCAGCAAAGGTGCTCGCCAGGGCGCCTTTGTAGCTTGCAAACGTTTCAGTGATGGGCAGCACGATCAACTCAATCCCCAGATTCTGGGCAATGCGCTGTGCGTCGCGCAAGCTCGCATCGGAGGAATACGGCCCTGGCATCGCAACTGCGAGAACGTTTTCCGCGCCCAGCGCGTCCGCCGCGATGACTGCCACTAGAGCGGAATCGATCCCCCCGCTGAGGCCGATCACAACCCTTCGAAAGCCGCACTTGCGGACGTAGTCGCGAGTCCCGATTACCAGTGCTCGGTATGCTGCCTCGTATTCGTCCTCCATTTCGGAGCGAATATCGCCCTTCCCTGTCACGCTGTCAAAATAGATCAGGTCCTCGTCGAATGATTTCGCCAGCGCCGCCACGCGCCCGTCCGGCGTGAAGGCCACGCTCGATCCGTCGAAAATCAGGCTGTCATTGCCTCCGACTTGATTCACGTAAACGACCGGCACTCCGCGATCTCTCGCCACGGCGCCCAACATATCGTGGCGGAGCCCGCGCTTCCCCAGCGTGTACGGGGATGACGAAATGTTCAGGATCAGCGTGCTTCCCTTGCTCACGAGCTCCGCCACCGGATCGCGATCGTAGAGGCGCTCGGGCCAGAAGCTCTTGTCGTTCCAGCTATCCTCGCAGATGGTTACGCCGAGCGTGTCGGAGCCGAATTTAAACGCGTGCTGGATTGTCGCAGGCTGAAAGTAGCGGGTCTCATCGAAAACATCGTACGTGGGCAACAGCATCTTGCGCTGCTCGAAAAGGATTTTGCCGCCAGCGATCAACGCAGCGGAATTGGCCACGGGCTTTCCCGTATTGTCCTGCGCCTTGCCGACGAAACCGACGAGCGAAGGAAGCGGAATGTCCTTCGCGAGACGCAGCAGTTCGGTCTGATTACGCTCGGCAAACGAAGGACGCTCGATCAAATCCTGCGGAGGATAACCGCAAATGCACAGTTCGGAAAAGATCGCCATATCGGCGCCGCCGGATTTCGCCTCTCGCGCCACTTCGAGGATTCGCGCTCGATTACCTTCGAAATCACCGACAGTCGGATTGAATTGTGCTAACGCAATCTTCATAGGGACCAGCTAGCATACGGTTCGCGCGATTGGTTTTCAATCACGGGCGCTGACCGTTCTAGCAAAAAAAGAAGGCTCCCGAAGGTTTTACCCTCGGGAGCCATAGAAATGAAAGTGTCGATTCCAGCGTGCTTAGACAGTGAACGAACTGCCGCATCCGCAGGTGCTCTTCACGTTCGGATTGTTAAACTTGAAGCCCGCGCCTTCGAGAGTCTCAATGTAGTCGATGGAGATTCCGTCGAGATACATCTCGCTCATCTGGTCCACGAGGACCTTTAGCCCGTCGAATTCATATACGTTGTCGCTGGCCTCGTTGACCTGATTCTCAAAGGCCATTTTGTAGCTGAAGCCCGAACAGCCGCCGCCAACCACGGCCACGCGCAGGCCCGTCGGCATTGGCGTCTGCGACGACAAAATCTCTTTTACCTTCGTGATCGCTACCGGTGTCAATTGAACCGACATTTTGACCTCCCAGGATTGCGCGGGGTACGTCTCATCCGCGCACCATGATTCCAAAGTCATTATAACAGATTTGGCCCCGGCGCGAATAACCATCATCGGCCGCGTTGCTTGCCTTTTGAGGAACTGCCGCCGCAAACTCAAGGCCCAGCAATTTGCGCCTACCCCATAAGATGTTTGGCGCCGGAGGTAGGATTCACTTCTTCAACCCCACCTGCCAGTCCAGCATGACCGTAAACGGTTCTTGCGCGAGCGGGTTCACGCCTGACGGGGCCGCCATCAGAAACTTCTTGCCATCTGCGGAGGCATCCCAAAAGATCACACCATTGGGCACCTTGAACAGCGCTTTCGGAATTCCGGCCTGAAACACACCGCTGGTATTCACTGCTACCGCCATCGCGGTTCCGTTTGCACCAAGATAGAAAAGCTCCTTGCCGTCACTGCGCCAGAGGGGAGTGTTTCCGCCGTCTTTCGACACCATCCATTTGCCGGCAATCGATGTTGCCGCAGCCGAAGGTGCGCCTCCTACGGAGGAGCTGTCGAATGGCCGAACATACACTTCGAATTTTCCGGATTCCGACGACGCATACGCGACCCAGCGGCCATCCGGAGAAAAGCGGCCGGCAGCCTCGTTGAAGTCGGAATGGTCCAGCAGTATGGGTTGGCGTTCTTCCACCCGGCCCGCCATCGGAAGCAGCCATTCCCGATTCGGAGGAATGGGGTTGAAAAACAGCAAAAAACGGCCGTCAGGGGACCAACTGCTGGACACTTTATTATCGGCCGACTTGAACAAAAGCTCGTCCTCGCCGGCCAGATTCGAGGGCTTCTGATACAAATCAAACGACCCGTTCCGATTGGAAGCGAATGCGATGAGGGTACCGTCATGGGACCAGACCGGGTAACCGTCCCACGCCGATCCGAACGTGAACCGCGTGGTGACACCGCGCACAAATTCGTAGAGCCACAGATTCCTGGTACCTGAGTTTTGAGGGTCGGAGCGGTCGAAGGCGACTCGCGTTCCGTCAGGCGAAAGCGCCAGGGAGCGATAAAATCCGGGATCTCCGACGACTCCGAGAGTTTTTCCGTCGCGGTCGAACCACGTCAGCTGGCCTTGAATAACGCCCCTGGCCCCGCCCGCCGTCACACTTACAAGTCCTTTCAAGAAGACGAGAACACCTGTGGACGAGGCCGAGAAACTTACATTGGGAACCTTCTCTGCGAACGGGACGGCATCACCTGTTAGCTTGAGGCGCCGTGTATCGAAAGGTTGAGCCATCAACGTGCCGAATGCCCCGGGGCCTGTGCCACCGCGCACAAATACCAGGTACCCGACAGCCGGGTCCGAAGATGGCGCGTAAACACCTGCGGAGATGTCGGCCAGAAGCTTGTCGGTAGACTGGTCTTGCGGCTTGGCGTCCATGGAACCCACGTAAATACCCGATTCGGTTCCTCCCAATGGTGCACGCAAGTAGACAAAATGGCGATCATCCGGCAAGAAGTATGGAAGGGCATCACCCACGCCCGTTGTGAGTCTGGAAGCGGAGCCGCCCGACGCGGGCACCCTCATGACTCCGAGGTAGGATCCGAAAATGATCTCGTCGTCACGACTCCACGCCCCTCCCAAAACCGAGGGCGTATCGCAAACGGTCAGGGAAGGACCGCCCGAGGAGTCAATTCGCTTGAGTTTGTTGGGCGTCGGGAACGCTATATAACGGCTGTCCGGCGACCAAAAGATCATTCCATTCGCGCCTTCCGTACCGTCAAGGGGATGCGCCTCAACTGTTTCAAGCGACCTCACCCAAATGCGAGGCAAACCATCGGCGGCGGTGCCGATGAACGCCAGCTTATGGCCATCGGGCGACAAAGCGAGACCTCCGCCAGCTCGGACACCTTCCGGTAAAGGAATCTCGAAGCGCATGGCTTGGCCCGCCGGAGTCTTCGGGCGCAAATCGAGGAATGCCAGCAAACCACCGATCGCAAGCACCGCGAATACAACGGCTACGCCGGGCCACAGCCAGCGCTGAGTTGCCGGCCGCGCGGCTGAAGCGGCCAGCGTCGGGTCCGCGGCGCCCGACAGAACTTCCTCAAGCGAAATGCGCGCGTCGCCGATCGCTTGCAATCGTTGTTTCGGATCCTTCTGCAAGCAGCGCTGCAAAAGCACGCGGACTCGGATCGGCGTTGTCGCGGGAAGCTGGGACCAATCGGGGTCCGCGCGAATCACCGCCGCCAGCGTGTCGGTAACAGTCTCGCCGCGAAACGCCATCTTCCCTGTCAGCATTTCATACAGGACGCAGCCGAATGCCCAGATGTCCGCGCGTCGGTCCACCGCCTTGCCCTTCGCCTGCTCGGGCGACATATAGGCGGCCGTCCCCAGCAAAACTCCCGCCAGGGTCGCCGCGCGGCTCATGGTCGGTGAATTGGCGATGTCGCTTGAGGATGCGTCGCCCTCCAAAGCTTTCGCGAGACCGAAATCGAGCACCTTCACCGCGTCGTCGTTCGTCACTTTCACGTTGGCGGGCTTCAAATCCCGGTGCACGATCCCGTGCTCGTGTGCGTATTCCAGAGCTTCGCAAATCTGCTTCGCAATGTGCAGCGCTTCATCGATCGAAATCGAGCTCGCGCGAACACGGTCGGCCAGCGTCGGCCCTTCGACCAACTCCATCACTAATGCATGCGTGCTGCCGGAGTCTTCGAGGCCATAAATGGAAGCAATGTTGGGATGATTCAGGGAGGCGAGTACTTTTGCTTCGCGTTGAAAGCGCGCCATGCGCTCGGCGTCGCGCGCGAAAGCTTCCGGCAGGACTTTCAGTGCCACATCGCGGCCGAGCTTGGAATCTTGCGCGCGGTAAACCTCGCCCATCCCGCCCGCGCCAATCGGCGCAAGAATCTCATAGGGGCCCAAACGGGTGTTCTTCTGAAGTGGCATAATTTTGGCAAGATTCTACACTAAGAGAGCCACAAACATCGGCTCGGCACATCCTCTGGGCAAGGCGACATTGGTGAATCGGCCGCCCGGACCAGTAATGAAATGGAAGCCAAAGCCACGGAGAGGCCGCGACAACTGGCGCTAAAACCAATAAACTAACCGAATCATATGAAACATACAGTCACATTGATTCCCGGCGACGGGATTGGCCCAGAAGTTTCCGAAGCGGTACAGCGGATCATTGACGCTGCAGGCGTTTCGATCGATTGGGAAGCGACGGCGGCGCGCGGCGACCTCGAACGCCGCGGCGTCGATTTCATGCATTCCGGCGTGGTCGAAGCCATTCGTAAGACGGGCGTAGCCCTGAAGGGACCACTCGCGACAGGAGTGGTATCGGGACCGCCAAGCATCAACGTCGGCTTGCGCAAAGCACTCGACCTTTACGCCAATGTGCGCCCCGTGAAAAATCTTGAGGGCGTCCAATCAAGATTTCAGAACGTGGACATGGTCCTCATTCGCGAAAACACCGAGGATCTCTACGCCGGCCTCGAACATGAAGTGGTGCCCGGCGTGGTCGAAAGCCTGAAGATCATCACCGAAAGAGCTTCCACGCGAATTGCGCGCTTCGCATTTGAGTACGCTCGCAGGTGGAGTCGCAAGAAGATTCACGGAATCCACAAAGCGAACATTATGAAGATGTCGGACGGCCTGTTCCTCACGTCCATCCGCAAAGTCGCGACCGAATACCCGGATATCGAATACAAAGAGCTCATCATCGACAACGCCTGCATGCAGATGGTGCTGAAGCCCACCCAATACGACATGCTGCTGCTCACGAATCTGTACGGCGACATCATGAGCGACCTGGCGGCGGGACTCGTTGGCGGACTGGGCGTGGTGCCGAGCGCGAACGTCGGTGAAAACGTGGCGATCTTCGAGGCCGTTCACGGCACTGCGCCCGATATCGCCGGTCAAGGAATAGCCAATCCCACCGCACTGCTAATGAGCGCGATCCTGATGCTGGTTTACCTCGACGAGGCAAAAGCCGCTGGCCGGATCGAATGCTCTCTCCACAAGGTATATCGCGAAGCAAAATCGCTAACGCGAGACGTCGGCGGGACCGCAACAACCATGGAATTCACGGACGCAGTAATTCGAACCATCGAGAAATAAGCCGCCAGCAGATAGCTGGCGTCGAGGCTCGCCGCAAGGTTCCCGAAGCCGCGCTACTTAATTGGCTCCATCGAGCGCACCGCGATTGTATTCGTCGCCCGATCGAGGACTCCGGTTACCTTGACCTTCAGCCCCGCGTTCTTGTTCGCCAGATCCTGATTGTCGAGCTTATAGACTTTGTCTTTCACCTGCAGCACGAAGACGCCGCCCAGATTCTTCACGCAGTAACGCGCACAGTCGGCCGCCGTGCTCCCGATGGACTTTTTCTGCAGCATTTCGTCGTGGGAGCGGCTCAGCGAATGAACGTTGAGCGCGCACTGCGAGTCCCCAATTTCTCCTTTGAATATTTGCTCCGGATTGGCCCCCGCGATGCAGCCAACGGCAACAGCCAGGACCATCACCATTATTGCAATTCCTGATTTCCTGCTTGTCATTTTTCTTCTCCTCGGATTCTAATTGCCCGGGCGCTTGCGATTACGGCAGCACGACAAACCGCATGTGCATGCCTTCGTGCTCGGAGCTGCAAATAACCGTGCAAACTACGACGTATTCGCCAGGCTCAGACGGAGCATTAAGCATGAATTCCTGCGCGCCGGGCCTGAGCAAGAAATCCCATCCGGGCACGCGCGATCTATCTTTTGCACGGAGCAGCGAGAAACCGTGAATCGAGCCATCCCGATTGTGCTCCTTGGCCTTGATGGCCGTGATTCGCAAAGTCACGAGTTCGCCGGCGTGGACAGTGATGACCGGCTCCTTCTGTCCGGTTATCTTGAACCGGCTATCGTGATCGGCCAGGATCTCGACCACGCGCGGGGCCTGCAGCGGTGCAGTCTGCGGCCCAAGAGCCAAGAACGTCGCCGCAACGGTCAACAGAGTTTGCCGCACCGCGCTCGAATTCAAGATGTTCTCCTGGCCCAGACTGCGGGTTCCCTACTGCGTCAAGTAGCGAACAATCAGCCGCATGTCCTCATCCGTGAGCGTTGCTCGTACCCGCATGTGCCGCTCGATCGTCATTATCATTCGCGGTGGGAACTTGTGGGGCGATTGGTGGCAACGTCCACAATTCGCGCGAAATCTTTTTTCGCCCTCCAGCCGCAAGGTTGCGTCGTCTTGTTGACTGGCCGAAGCCGTGGCCGTTGAACTCGCCGCGGGCGTAGACTTAGCATTCTGCTGGCCCGACGACGATGCCGCAAACGCCAGCGTTGCGGCGGCCACGACCAACACACCCGAAAGAGTGACGCGCAGGTTCGTCACTGGATGTCCCCATGTCCGACCGGAAGCACAAAGCGGTATGTGATGCCAAGCGTCCACACGTTCAAATTTCCATCTTCCGGTGCGAACTGGCGCCCGTAGCTGGTCACGAACCTGAGATCATCGCGGAAGTAGTAGTTCAAGCCAAATTCGAACATGTTCGTGTTCACCGGCGGCAGGTCTTCATCAGGCACTTTGCCAACGTAGAACTGCTGCATTCGCGCGACTAGCTGCACGCGCCTCATTTCGTCGCGCAAAATCGGTACCTGGCTAAGTCGGTACGCCGATTCGACCCAATAGCCGCTTCCGTTGTGCGATCGGGCAAATTCTGCGCGGATATCGAGCGGCAGGGCCGGCGGCTGCCAGGCAAAATGAAATCCGAAGGCATTCGACCGATCATCTTGCAGTAAACGCTGAAATGATCCGCCCACTTCGAGGCGCGGCCCCGGCAGGAATATGCCCGCGCGCGCTCCAACGTTTCGATTCGAATCGAGTGGATTGTCCGTGCTCAAAGTCGAGAAATAGGTCGCGTAATTGATTTCCATCTTCGGCGTCGCCTTGAATCCGCCGCGTATCATCGCGCCTGTGCCCGCGCCGCTTGGTCCGGTCGAGATCGGCAGAATCAGCGGGTCGCTTTGCAAATCGCGGATCCAGACGGGATAGAGCCGCTCGTTGTAGACACCGAATGGCGTCAAGAATCTCCCAACCGTGAACGTCATGTAGGGGTTGGCGATGTAATCCAACTGAAGGTAATCAACTTCTTTTTCCAGGGCGCCTTTATAGCCGGTTTCGCCCAGAACCGGAGCGAGGTTGATTTCAAATGTATCGCGGGATTCAATCAGCCATTTCTGGCCAATCGGTATCAGAACTACGGGTGAGACCAGCGGATGGAGATTCGGCGTCCCACCCTGGAAGAATGTGTTGTAGGCCATACCTGCGGATAGGATCGGCACGGCGCTGATCGCGTCAGTATTTTGATCCTGAGAATCCGATTGGGCGGAAAGCGCCGACGCCAGGAAAAGCGCCAGCAGCACCGCAGCGCATTGCATCCGTGCGCTTTTCGCCGAGTTGAGAGGGATTGATAGCATCCGCCGCCCGTACCCAAGGGTGGAATCTGAACTTGCCGCGAGCCGAAGCCGCACTGGCGTGATTCAAGTTTGGGTATGGCCGCCAAAGGTGTCAACGCGGCTGCTACTCCCTGCTACCTTGGGGTTAATACCTGGGCGTAACAGCGGCCACACTTTTGTAGAAAAGAGTGTAACCCTCTAGAGTCGCTGCCAACACTCCCCTGCCCTTGTGGCCAGTGGACGATAGGCGACGCCCCGTTGCCAGCCATCTGCCGCCAACGGCCGCAATTGCTAGACTGGAGTTCGAAGAGGAGGTCCGATGTCGAACCCCGCGCTATACAAAACTCTCTACAAGATTTTGAGCTGGGGTGCTGCCGCCGGCCTCGTGTTGACGTTAGCGCTCGTGCTACGCAAGTCGCCTCCTCCGAACGTGCCGAACGATCCAGGCGCCGCGTCGCGCGCCGAACAGAAGTTCGCCGCAGCCGATCAGGCCAAGGCTGCCGGCCAGCCAGCGCAAGTCCAGCTCGATTCCACGGAGTTGAACTCCTATCTGCAGCAAAATCTGCAAATGGGAGGCTCCTCCACAACAGTGCCAGCGCCGCCCTCAGCATCGGGCGCAGCGCCTGCAACCGGAGCCCCTGTTGACCCAAACGCGGGCGCAATGGCCGCGCTTTCGAGTAATGATGCCGCAACCATCGAGCAGGTACAATCGTCGGTGAAAGACGTGCAGGTGGATATGGAGGGCGACCTCGTTAAAGCCCACGTCGTCTTCGATTTTCACGGGAAGGATCTGTCGCTCGAGCTCGATGGACATCTGGGCTCGCAGGACGGCTACATGAAGTTTATACCGGTCGCTGGAAAGCTCGGTTCCCTGCCTCTGCCGCAGTCAATGCTCGATGCGGTCGTCACGAAAATGATGTCGTCGCCCGATAATCGCGAAAAGCTCAAGCTGCCCGCCGATATCAGCGACATCCAGATCCAGAACGGCCAAGCCGTCGTCTCCTACAAGTGACGATCCGACCAGGATCGTCATCCTGAAGGCGGCGGTTCGTTTTTTGGCCGACTGAAGGATCTTTCTTTTCAACAAGACCGAAATAGAGGGTTACGAACCAAACCCACCGGGCCAGACCGGCGTGTATGCGATGTAAAGCAGCCAGTAAACGATAACGCCGGTAACCGAAACGAAAAGCCACAGAGGCAGCGTCCAGCGGGCAATCGCCCGATGGCGACAGAACTGATCGCGCAAAGCGCGCGAGAGCGTGATCAGAATCAGCGGCACGATAACGATCGCCAGAATCGTGTGCGGAATCAGGATAGAGAGATAAACGGTCCGAATCCAACCCTGCCCACCGAAGCGAATCACTCCCGCGTGTAGGTGGAAGTAAACGTACGAACCCAGGAAAACCGTGGAACACAGGAACGCCACGATCATGCAGAAGCGGTGGTAGCGAATCTTCCCGCTCCGGATAGAGATAAATCCGAGCACGAGAAAAAGGGTCGCGGCCCCATTCAGTGAAGCATTGAGCTTGGGAAGGGACTCGATGGGAATGCCTAGGCTCATCGCGTAATCAAACGATCGAGCACCAGCCACAGAAGCAAAATCGGTATGTGCGCCACTGTGGCGTGCATCAGCCATTTGGCGCGAACGTTCGTTCTCGAACGGTTGGCCCACAGTCCCACCTGCAGCAGAATCATTCCCAGTGCGAGCGCTCCGAAAAAGTATGGGACGCCCGCCATGCCCACGACGAACGGAAGCGCGCTGACCCACACCAAAATTGCGGACGTGGTAATGATCTGCCGAAACGTCGCGTCGCCCTTCTTGTCTACAACTGGAAGCATCTGTATGCCGGCGCGCGCGTAGTCCTCGCGGTAGATCCACGCAATCGCCATGAAGTGCGGGAACTGCCAGAAAAATAGAATCGCGAAGAGCACCCAGCCGCCAAGCGAAAGCGAACCGCGCGCCGCAGCCCAGCCAATCAGCGGAGGCAGCGCTCCGGGAATCGCGCCGACGGCGGTCGAGAGAGTAGTGCGCGTCTTGAGCGGCGTGTAAAGGCCGAGATACAAGACGCTCGTGGACAGGGCGACAAGCGCTGCAAGCCAGTTCACAGCGAGCAGAAGCCACGCGATGCCAACAACGATCGTGCTGATGCCGAAAATCAGCACTTCGCGTGGCTGCAGCAGCCCCGACGGAAGAGGGCGCGCGGCCGTGCGGCGCATCAGCGAATCCATTTCGCGCTCGATGTATTGATTCAGCGCAGCCGTCCCCCCGGCGACCAGCAACGTGCCGCCCAGCGTATGGAGCAGCAGCGGCCAATCGAGCGGTCCGCGCGAGCCGAGATAAAAACCCGCGACTGTCGTGATCACTACCAGAAAAGTAACGTCTGGCTTGGTGAGCGTGACGTACGCCCAAGGCCTTTCGAATCCCGAAAGCGCGGTGACGCGGAGTTCGTTCATCGCGCTACGTCCCTGCCCTTTCGGGCGCGTGTTTCACCGATCTCTGGAATCCGCGCCAGCGGAACACGACCGACGGAATCAGCCGAAACAGTCGAGCGTGAAAATCACCGCGCCGCCAGAGTGAGCGCGCCGCCAAGAACGTGCGCCACGGTGAGAATCACATACACGAACGTCGGCTGGACCGCGATCGGCTGCGGCAGTTCACCGCCCACCAGGCCGCGCAACCAAGCAAAATCTGAATCCCGAAGAACGAGTGCAGCAGAATCGTGCGCGCGACGCAGATCGCGTACCTCGCGAAACCGGCGCTTGGCTGTCAGCCCCTGCCCAAATCACCATGACCGTGACGACGCCCGCGCCGACTAGATGCGGATCGATGCCGAATGCCCCGTGGCGGAAAGCAGCGCCGAGAATCGAGCTGCACCAGAATCGCAAGCCGTCATCCACGCTGCCAGCAGCGCGCAGGCGCGGCGACCATGATCCTCGATCGGTCTCGCAGCTCGCTCTGCCACCACGGACTGAGATACAGCGAAAGGCCGACGACGGTGATGAAAAATATCTGCGCGAGCGTTGCGTGCGCGGTCGCGGAAATCGAGGGGAATCCTTCAAACACGCGGAACCCGCCGAGCGCCGCCTGCGCCAGCACCAGGCCGAGCGCGGTCCAGCCAAGCCGCCGAGCAAGCGGACGACGCTCCGAAAACTGAAGCCACACAGCGAGGATAACGTGAGAATCGAAACGATCCCTGCGAGAACACGCGATGCGTGTACTCGAACCGTATGCCGCCGATCAACGGAGGAATGATCCGCCCGTAAGCCAGCGGCCAATCGGGAACGGAATCAGCAGCGTCGTTGCTGGTCACCAGCGCGCCAGCCATCAATAGCAAAATCGTGCAGCACGAAGTTGCCACCGCGAAGCGGTAAACGCCGCGAGACGTTTGAGTTTGATTTGGCGACATCACGAGTGCGAAGGACTTTACATTGTAAATACCGAGCCGAGAAAACGCAAAGAGTTCTCGAACCCGGACAATGGGCTAGTCTGAACGCAATCGCTGTGTTAACGACGAGGCTAGTGCGTCGCGGGAGCAGCAGGAGCAGCTGGCGAAGCAGCCACGGGTGGAGGTGGTGCGGGTATTGTCGTGTCCTGATCGAGAATGAGCTTCCATCCTGAAGGTCGTTGCACCCACACGGACGAACCACGCATGTGAATGACACGGGGAGGCGCCTGCGAGCCCGGGGCGGCTTTGAAAGCAATGTCAACTAGGCCGGAAACAATCGCCCCGCCGTCAAATATGACGACCTTGGGATCCTTCAACTCGTATACGGAAAAAGCCAGTTGGCCGGTGGACATCGCCGTCAAGAATCTCAGCCTTGGACTGCGCCGCGCCGTTACCGTGAATGAAGATCGCTTCGTCGGACATTAGGGCCGAGACGCCTGCGGAATCGCCTGCCACCGTAAGGTCTTGGAATTTCTTCTGCATATCCACCAGATCTTTCTGGGTGGTGGATGACTGGGACGATTGCGCCCCAGCGCGATGAGTGCTGCCCGCGATCAAAATCATCGCGGCGACCACTGCGATGACTGTCATAAGTTGCTCAAGTTATAGTGAAACATCATGGGTCTCCCTCCACCGATCTCTTCCCCGTCAAGACAGTTTGATTCCGCACACGAGAAATGGACACACAAATCCATTTAGTGAGCCGCGGGCCGCAGGCGGAGGCGCTATGTTCGTGCCCTGATTCAGAACGACCTGCCATCCGGAGGGCTTTTCGATCCACACAGTCGAGATGAGCAGACGCAGAGTGCGCGGCGGTGCGCCACCCGGGGCCACGACTGAAATTTCGGTTGGCCCGGAAACCACCGCGCCACCGCGGAAGAACACGACCTTCCCGCCGATCATTTGATAAGTGGAAACCTTCAATTGCCCGCTGGTCAGCGAGCTTATGTACTCGGCTTTCGTTTGCACTGCGCCGCTGCCGTGAACGAAGATGGCGTCGTCGGACATCAGCGCCGAAACTTTCGCGGCATCGGCTGCGATGCTGGCATCCTCGAACTGCTTCTGCAGATCGAGCAGTTGCGCTTCGGTCGGCTTCTGCCTCATGGCGCCGCCGTCCTGCGCACTGGAAAGCCGGACGCTTCCGGCGACGAACAACAAAACGATCGTGATTGCAGCGACTCCAATCGACGTCCGACGACTCTTCATTGTTTTCCCTCCTGAACTGGCGGGCGATTTTATATCGGCTTCAAATCCTGTGGCAACACCTGCAATCATCGCCGAGATGCACTCCGCGGGCGAGAGGTCCGCCGTTTCGTCCATGCAGCCGCGGCCGCCGAGCGCCACGCCATGCGCATCAGGCCGCGCATTGCGTCAGGATGAACATGCGACAGGCGAACGAGCATCCACTCATATTTTAAATAGTGGTCGGTGATGTAGTACGTGGCGGGATCCTCGGCAATCAAGGCATCTCGCTGCTCGAAATCCGCCCGGACAACCAGCGAGTCGCCGTCCTCCTTCAGTCGCAGAAAAAGAGCGCCGCGCACTTTGAATGCCGCTGTCCCGTAGGACCTGCCTTCCTCGACGTTTTCGAGCGATAGCGCGATCTTGCGAACGTTTTCGAAAGTAACAGGCATCGTCGCGGGCAAATATCAGGAGAAACAGGGTAATCTGAGATGCAACATCTCGACCGGCTCGCTAGCTTTCACGCTTCCCTGCTCGCCAGGGCCGACGTGGATTGTGGCATGCGGACCGAAATGCGCGGCACCGACGGCGCCGGATCCCACGGACACAAAATAAATTGAGTTGTCGGCGAGCCGCAACGATGCGCCCGGCGCGATCTTGTAAAGCGAGAGTCGCGTGCGCCGCTCGGAGAACTCGCCGAGATGCTTCCAGCTCACGCCGGCCTGATCCGCCACCGGCAGCCAATCGAACTTCTCAGGGTCCATGAAAACAGGACGCAGATAGCGCTGGCCGGGATACTCGAGCGGACGTCCGTTCACCTGTTCCCAGACGGCTTCGTAAGCGTCCTTGTTGATCTTGCTGCCATCGGGCTTGAGGCGCGTGTATACGCCCTTCGCAAAGGTTCCGTGCTTCGCGAGTTCGGCAGACGCCTGCTCGTGTTGCTCGGCGGAAATGTAGCCGCTTCGACTGGCGCCGCCGAATTGCAAGACCAGAGTCTCGCTGCCGGTCGGGCACGATTGTGGCCCGTAATATGTGCCTTCCGGAAAATATGCAACCGAACCGGGCTTCATCGCGCCATCCGTCGAGAAATCGAAGTCGCCCGAAAGTTGATATCTCACCTGATCGAAATTATGCCGATGCCGCGGCGAAAAATACGTGGGCGTGGAAGAAAGCTGCAGGGAGAAATTCCCCGGCGTGCCCGGCTCGCCGGTCAGCAGGCGGCGCGAACGCAAAGTACCCTCGCGAATGTTAGGCCGCTCGACCATCGGAACGTCTTCTACGTTGATGACCCTTGCCATCAATCTGCCTCCTGGCAGCAAGACGAATCCGCCGGGCTCTCAACGCACTAGATTGGCTGTCGCGCCCCCGTGCGCATCCTCCTCGGCCTGTCGTTTGCGCGACAACGCTAAGGATGACACGGCAATAGACACCCGTCCGCAAGGCGATGTCAAGAGACCCGGAACCGGCCTGCGAGCTTTGCGCTTGTACGTCCAGCAAGCACGCGGAGCAAAAAGTAGAAAAAGAGAATATTCAAGCCAAAGGTCGCAATGTAGAGGGGAAGGACTGGCGTTTCCACCACGTGAGCAGGCGAGGGTTGGAAGGCCGCGTACAACATTCCGGGCAGGAAAACCAAACTACCCGGCAAAAGAAGACACAACGAGAAGAGCCAAACCAGACCGTCTTGCAATAGATACATCGCTTCGAAGTAGCCCAGCAGGCCAAGAACCTGAACGATACCGAAGTAACACCAATATTTGCGATTCATCGCCGGTGCTCCGATGCAACTCGAAATTGGGGCCTAATAGGTTATTTAGACTTTTCGGAAACGAAAGTAAAGGAGATCGATTTGTTTTCGTGTGGGCCGAGCGTGACGGTCTGGTCCTGAAAACCGAAGCGTTCCTGCCACGCCTCGATCACGTACGTGCCGGGAGGAATGCCCTTCAGCTCGAAATCGCCGGTTTTCGGCGTGATCGCGAAATACGGGTGCGCGAAAACGAACATGAACGCGCGCATCCACGGATGGATGTTGCAGGCTATCGGGATCGCCAGCTCGGGCTTCGTGAAATTCGCCTCGATCGGCGGATCGCCGACCGGCTCGGATTTGTTCCAGGCGCGATTCTCGCGCGGCATCGGGTGAACGTTGTGAATCGTCTGGTCCTCGTTGTGGACTTCAAACGGCTGTCGCGCCATCACGGCGAGAACTACGCGGCTCGTACATGCAGCCCTTCTGATCGAGAACGACGGGAGTAGAAGGAATATCGAAGCGGTAGCTGCCGAGGCCCGATTTCACGTATACGACCGCGTTCGCGAGTGCGCCGTGGGCGCCAGTGACGACGATCTGAGGAACCACGGGCGACGAGTTCGCTTGCACGCACGCCGCTTCGGCGGACATGTCGATCGGCCTTGAATTTGGGAGGCGCGCCGTCAAGTCTTACCGTAGCCTGAGATGGAACCGGCGGTGGATGGGTCAACGACAGCGGTGGGTGCAGGCGGCTCGGCGGATTCGTCGGATTCTTTCTTGCTGCAGCCGATGATTCCGAGAGACGATGCAAAGCAACAACACAACGGGCCGGATTCTCAAGAGTGTGCGTCCCTTTCTCTCACAGATCATATTTTAGCAAGCCGCGGCGAGCACTTGAAAGCGAAACACAGAGAGGTGGCTGCGTAGGACGAGGAAGCGCCGAATCACCGCCTCGAGACAGGTAGCTAGGCGACGCGCGAGCGGCGAGCACAGTGGCGATGGCGGCGAGGGCGCGATCAATCGCGGCGCGATCCACGTCGTAATGCGTGACCATGCGAATCGTGGATTTGCCCGTCGCGCCGCAGAGGACACCGTGCTTCGCGAGCGCCGCGCAGACATCGCCGGCGGTGAAGCCGGAGGGCGCGACGTCGAATATCAAAATGTTTGTGACGACTTTCTTCGGATCGATCGAAACGCCGGGAATCTTGGCAAGGCCTTCGGCCAGGTGACGCGCGTTCTCGTGGTCACGATGGAGAATCTTCGGCGTCTCTTCGAGCGCGATCAGACCGGCCGCCGCGAGTATGCCTGCCTGGCGCATGCCGCCGCCGAGAAGCTTGCGCGTGACGCGTGCCTTGTCAATGAAGTCGCGCGAGCCGACCAGCATCGAGCCAACGGGAGCGCCCGAGTCCCTTCGAAAGGCAGAACATCACCGAATCGAATTTGCGCGGTGATGTCCGCGACGCCGCGCCCGAGCGCGACCGAGGCGTTGAAAATGCGCGCGCCATCGAGATGCACGGGGAGACCGACGGCGTGCGCGCGCTCGCAGATGTCGTCGGAAATTTCGGGCGGATAGACCGTGCCGCCGTGCATGTTGTGTGTATTTTCCAGTTCGATCAGCGCGGTCTGCGATCGGTAGTAGATGTGTGGCCGAATCAGAGGCTCGATCAAATCCCAAGTCAGCGTACCGCTCGGCGCGGGCACGGTGTTCGGCATGCAGCCGGCAATGGCCGCCACTCCGGCCATTTCGTACAGATAAATATGCGCCTGCGCCTCGCAGATCACTTCCATGCCGGGGCGCGTCCAGGTCTTGATCGCGGTGAGATTCGCCATCGAGCCGGATGGGAAAAAAAGCGCGGCCTCCCGGCCGAAAATTTCCGCGGCGCGAGCCTGCAGGCGATTGACCGTCGGATCCTCAGCGTACACGTCGTCGCCGACTTCGGCTTCGGCCATGGCGCGGCGCATCGCCGGAGTGGGGCGCGTAACGGTGTCGCTGCGAAGATCAATCACGGCTTGCGGTGCAGCTGCTGTGGACATGTCGAGGTAATAATACCTGAGACCGAGCGAAGTTCGGAAATCGGAATTGGGAATTCAAGCCGACGGAAATAAGGCGACAACGCCGCTAGGACCGTCGAGCATAGTGCAGAATCACGGTGCCGAAATTCCAGGAGACGATGCGTACGTCGCTGAAGCCGGTCCTGAGCATCAGCGCGGCGAGTTCTGGAGGCGATGGGAACTTCGATACGGACCCGGGAAGATACGCGTAGGCTTCCTTGTCGCCGGAAATCGCCCCGCCGATGCGCGGAAGAATTTGCCGAAAGTAGAATCGGAAGAGTCCCGCCATCGGACCCGCGCCAGGCTCCGTAAATTCGAGGATTCCCAGTTCCCCGTTCCGCCGCAGGACACGCGCGAATTCGCGGAGTCCGTCCTCGTAGTTCGCCAGATTGCGAAATCCGAACGCGGTGGTGACCAGATCGAAGCTCGCATCCGCGAACGGAAGATGCAGCGCGTCGGCAGCAGCAAAAAGAGCGTCGCGCCCGCCGCGACTGGCCTTCTCGCGCGCCCGCCTGAGCATTGGCTTCAACGAAATCGCTTCCGATAAATTGGCAATCGCGCTCCGCGAGGGACTCGAGCGTAGCGGACCTGGCGCGATCGAGCGCGAACGTCAGGTCGCCCGTGCCGCAGCAGAGATCGAGGACGCGAGCTTCCGGGCGGCCCAGAATATGCAAGAAAATCTCCGCGGTGCGCCGGCGCCAGACTGCGGTCGAGCGAAAACGAGAGAAGATGATTCAGGAAATCGTAGCGCGGGGCGATGCGCGTGAACATATCGCGAACGCGCGACGAGGCGTCGAGTTCGTCCGTAGCGCCGCGTGGTCGCGTGCCCGGAAGCGGCGCCGTTTTTTGCGCAGTCATCGCCATATGGGCCGGCTGCTCAAGATTTCCTGTGCTTGGCGCCGACGCGTTCCGCGCCGTTCTGCGCTTCGTTCATGATTTCGGGAAGACTGCGCGCGGTTTTCGCGACCAGCGACCAAGGGACTTCGATTCCCCAATCAGTCTTGCCTATCTTGCGCGGGAACACCCAGAGCACGCGCCCGCCGCGCGATTTCTTGTCGCCCGCCAGAATCGCGCGCAGCTTGGCGCCTGGAATCGCGGGCACCGTCGGCAACGGGCCCACCGACGCAATGAGACGGACGATGCGAAATGCATCCATCAGCGGCAGACGGTTCGTCGAGAGAGCCATCATGGAAGCCGCGATCATTCCCCAGGCAATCGCTTCTCCATGAAGAAACACGCGATAGCTCGTGGCAGCCTCGAGGGCGTGGCCAAGTGTGTGTCCGAAATTCAAAATCTGGCGCAGGCCGCCTTCGCGTTCATCTTCGCTGACTACACGCGCCTTTATCGCGATCGAACGCGAAATTACCCAGCCCAACGACGCCGGATCTCGGCGCAACAGCGCAGG
The DNA here is from genome assembly GCA_963701865.1 of uncultured Acidobacteriota bacterium. Lineage (GTDB taxonomy): Bacteria > Acidobacteriota > Terriglobia > Acidiferrales > UBA7541 > Palsa-295. Next base: position 1,131,807 of record CAVPBO010000001.1, on the reverse strand, counting down.
CATACGCCGCTCGAGGAATGCAAACAGCTCGCGATCGGCGATCGCGCCGTACTTGATCACTTCGTAGAGTCCGGAGCGGTACTCGCGGTGAGGAAAAGTCGCAAGCAAAGCGGGATCCGCAATCACCGCCTTCGGCGGATAAAATGCGCCGACAAGATTTTTCCCTTCCGGAAGATTGACGCCCGTTTTCCCGCCGACGGCGCTATCAACCTGAGCAACGAGAGTTGTGGGAATGTGAACGAGCCGAACCCCTCGGAGGTACGTTGCCGCCGCAAAACCTGCGACGTCGCCCACCACCCCGCCGCCGACGGCAATGATCGTGGCTTGGCGGTCGGCGCCGGCCCGAACGAGTTGGCGTGCGATGGCCTCGACGGTTTCCAGATTCTTGCTGGACTCGCGGTCGTCGAACAGGATCGGACGGCGTGCCGCGCGGCCCGGAATCTTCGCCGCGATCGCCCGCCCGCAATGGCGCCAGACTTTCGGTGAGGAAAGAACGAAAGTGTCGCCTGAATTGCCCATGCGCGAAGTAAGTGACCCGGCGCGAGCGAGCGCTCCCGGCGCGCAAATCACCGCGTAGGAACCGCGCCGAGCTCTTCACCTTAATTGTCGGCATGATCGCGGTAAAAATGTAGCACAGTTCCCAAACGCCACTTCTTTCAATCCGGGCGTACCTTGCAACTCATTAGCACTCGCCTGCGTATATATGAATGGGAGGTCAACCAACCGGCATGGCTACTTTCATTCTGTGGTGTCTCTTACTATTTCTGTGCTGGCCACTTGCGCTGCTTGCCCTGGTGCTCTATCCGATCGTTTGGTTGATATTGTTGCCGTTCCGGATTGTCGGAATTGCCGTGGATGGGGCGCTGGAACTGGTTCGCGGAATTATCATGTTACCGGTGCGGGTCTTGAGCGGACCGCGAAGAGCATAGCTCACTCGCGAACGGCAACAGCCGCCGGGTTACAGTCCCCAAGGCCGCACTTACGCCTCAAAGCCGAGACTCCTCAGCGCTTTTGAAGTTGGTTCACGGTTTCGAGAATCACGTGGCCGACGATCGCGAGGTTGCGCGGACTAATTTTGTCGAGCGTGTCCTGCGACGTGTGCCAGTAGCCAAGATCAATGTACCCCTCGAGTTCAATGATGTCTGCGGCCGGAATTCCACGCTTCAGAAACGGTTGATGGTCGTCGTCTATCTGGCTTTCTTTCGACGTGAAAATGTCCTGATACCCAAGATGCGCTGCAGTGCGCCAAATCAGGTCGGTCAGCCATTTTGTCGAGTCTGACTCGCGCATGATGCGCAGATTGTATTGGCCGACCATATCCGCGAGGATCGCCGCGCGCACACGCTTGGCCTCGCCCGAAAGCGCCAGGCGCGCGGCTAATTCGCGGCTGCCGTAGACGCTATCCGACTGCACCCAATCGAAATGTGCCTGCGTCTCTTCTCCGTCGAGAAATGCAATCCAGACGGCATTCGCCTGCTTGGGGCGACCGCAAAGAATCCGCGCCATTTCGAGCATCAGGCCGGTCGAGGAGCCCGCGTCCTCAGCGCCCACAAAATTATCCACGCGTTTCGTATCGTAGTGCGTGAGCAGCAGAATAACCCCCTGCCCTGTGCCGGAAATCTTAGCGACGATGTTTTTCATCGCCATCGTGCCCAAATCCGTCTGCGCGTTGAAGTCGTCCTCATCCACAGCGCAGCCGAAGCCTTCCAACTGCGAGTGAATGTACTTCTGCACGGCATGGATCCCGTCGGTCGCCGGCGGATGCGGGCCGAACGCGACCAGTTTCGCAACCTCGTCGTAAGCTTTTGCGCCGTCGAAGCCGCCCGTCTGGGCAGCAGGAGGCGCGGCGTCGGCGGGAGGGATCACGATCCGCGCCGGAGATGCGGGCGCCGCGGCTGCGGAAGAAGAGGCGCTAGCAGCGGCGCGCGGCCGTGCGGAATCGCGGCTGCACGCTCCTGCAAATAGCGCCGCCAGGGCGGCCAGCGCAAAGCAGGACGATTTCACCCCGCGTCTGTCGGAGCGCACTATTTTGCCCCCTCATCAGCGAGCGCTCGGGCGCGCTTGCGCCGCAGGACAACATACGACACCAGAACACTAACAAAGTAGAGCACGAGCATCGGAGCCATGAAAATCAGCATCGTCGTGGCGTCCGGCGTGGGCGTCACGATGGCGGCCAGAACCGTGATGGCGAGCATCGCGTAGCGAAAATTCGTGAGCAGAAATTTCGGCGTCACGATGCCGAAGAGCGACAGGATAAAGACCACAACCGGCAGCTCGAAGATAACGCCCAGGCCCAGCAGCACGACCAAGATCAGACTGAAATATTCGTTGACGCTGATGAGCGGGCTGATCGGCCCATCGCCCGCGAAACCGATCACTCGCGTGAGCACCAGCGGCAGCAGCCCGAAGTATCCGACGCAAATGCCGCAGAGAAAAAGGAGCATCGCGGAAACGATGAAACTGGCCGTGGCGCGCCGCTCATGCTTGTAAAGTCCGGGAGCGACGAAAAGCCAAATTTGATACAGCACCCACGGCATGGCGAGCACGATGCCCAGATACAGGCCCAGGTTGATGTATAGCCCCACGTAACCAGCGGGGCTCGTGTAGTAGAGCTTGTCTTCCAGATGATTTGCGCGGAGCGCGACCAGCATCGGCTGGACGATGAAATTGATGAAGCGCTTGGAGACGAGCAGGCCGACGATCATGCCGACGCCGACGGCGGACAGCGCGCTGATCAGACGCTTGCGCAGCTCGACCAGATGATCGAAGAACGACATCGCCGCGCCGGATTCTTCCTCGGCGCGCGATCGCTGCGTGCGCTCAGGAGGTGCGGCGGTCGCCATCGGTCACTCGTTCGGTTTTGTGCTCGGGCTCAGATGGACTGGGACTCGTCTGAAGAATCGGTTCTGGGAAAGTCCATGTGCATCAGATATGGGTCGTGCATGGGATCTGGCGGGCTCGGGAGCAAGCATTCGTCGCAGCCGAAGCGGGATCGTTGCCGTCTGGATTCGCGATTGCTGCCGCGTTCGGCGGATTCGAGGGAACGGTTCCGGGCGACGCAGGCGCAGGTTCCGCGTCGGGCCCGGCACCGCGGCAGGCGCAGCGGTAGGCATCATAGCGGCTGCCGGCGCTGCGGCTGGGGCGGCAATCCGCCGGGTATCTGCTTCGCGCTCCAGATCGCGCAGATGACCTTCAAAAGTTGAACGCAGGTCGCCCGTGACGCGCCGGAATTCCGCCATGATTTTTCCGAGGTTGCGCGCCAGCTCGGGAATCTTCTCAGGGCCGAAGACAACCAGAGCAACGACAAAGATTACAATTAGATGCGGGATGCTGAGCATTCGGGAGTCTGCGGCCATCTCGCAGGCCGTTTTTGCATCATAGAAGAGGCTTCCGAGCGTGTCAAACGACCGAAAGCTCTGTGCTATACTGAGCTTTCGAGGCGAAGAGAGGCGATGATGCCAACATCACATCAAGTATCCGAGCGATCAGGCGAAAACTTCGGAATCTTCCGGTTCGCCAGCGCGCGGAATTCTGTTGCTGGTGCTGGTCCTGGCTGTGTCCGCCGGGCTCGGAGGCTTCTTCGGCCCCGCAGGCCAGCGCGACTGCGTCGAGTTCGGACGACACGCAAGATTCCGTGAAGACTTTCACGCGCGTGCTTTCCGTGGTCGAGCGCAACTATGCCGATCCCGTGGACACCGATAAAGTTATCTATGACGGCGCGATCCCCGGAATGCTGCACGTGCTCGATCCTCATTCGAACTTCTTCGATCCGAAGCAGTACGCGCTCTTCCGCGAGGAGCAAGAAGGCAAATATTACGGTGTGGGCATGGTAGTCGCGCAACGCGAGAATCAGACTGTCGTTCAGGCGCCCTTCGTTAATTCGCCCGCGTACAAGGCTGGAATTCGCCCCGGCGATACGATCCTGAAGGTTGACGGAAAATCCTGCACCGGACTGACGACCACCGAAGTGGCCGACCTGCTGAAGGGCGCCAAGGGAACCCCGGTTCACATTTCGCTCGGACGCGAAGGTTGGGACAAACCGATCGAAGTAACCGTGGTGCGCGACGAAATTCCCCGACCCGGCGTGGAATTTTCCGAGATGGTGAAGCCCGGAATCGGATACGTGCGCGTCTCCACATTCAACGAAACGACCGACAGCGACCTGACGGACGCGCTGAAACAGCTCGACGTTTCGAAGCTGGATGGACTGATCATCGATCTTCGGAACAATGGCGGCGGCCTGCTGAATCAAGCCGTGGGCATGTGCGACATGTTCCTGGACAAGAACGAACTGGTGGTGTCCCACCGCGGGCGATCTTCACCGGAGCGCCCCTATTACGCGGTGCGTGGAAATCAGGGCATCGAGGTGCCGCTGATCGTGCTCGTCAACGGACAGAGCGCATCGGCTTCGGAAATTGTCTCCGGCGCGATTCAGGACCATGACCGCGGACTGATCGTGGGCGAAACAAGCTTTGGAAAGGGTTTGGTGCAAACGCAGTTCCCGCTGAGCGAGGACACCGCGCTGCTGCTGACCACGGCGCGCTATTACACTCCGAGCGGACGCCTGATCCAGCGCGACTACAAGAATCAAACGCTCTACGACTACCACTACAATCCGCAGCCGCCGCAAGCGCCTGAAGTGAAGTTGACCGACACCGGACGCCAGGTGTACGGCCAGGGCGGAATCACGCCGGATGTCGTCTGTCGCCGCTCCGAAGCCGGATGACTTCGAGACGTTGCTCGAGAGGCGCGGGCGTCTTCTATCCCCTGCCACAGGGCGTGGGCGATTTCGTGCGCTTCTATCTTGGCGAAAAACCCGACATCACAAAGGACTTCGTAGTGGATGACGCAGTGATCGCGCAATTCAGGAAATATCTGGCCGACCAGCACATCCAGGTCACCGAGCCCGACATCCAGCAAAATCTTCCGTGGCTGAAATGGGAGATCAAGCGCGAGGTATTCACCACCGTATTCGGACTCAACGACGGCTATCGCGTTGCGCTTGAGAACGATCCGCAGTTGGAAAAAGCCGTTGCGTCGATCCCGCAGGCAAAAGCGCTCTACGCGAATGCCCGAAAGATCGTAGCCGAACGCGAAACGAGTGCAACGAGCGGCCGCCCCTAGCTCCTAACGGCCTTATCGCAAACGTGACCTCGCTACGCATCCTCGGGAGCGGTTCTCCGCCCCGTTGGTGATCTTGCGGATGTCGTCTTCTAAGGTTTCATGAGGATGGTCGGGCAGGCTTCTACTTCGCGGGCCGGTCAGTCTGAGTCGAAACTTTCTCGGGCTGACCTTTGGCCGGCTGCGTCTCGACCTGGGCGAGGAGGGTCCTCGCCCTCGGCGCGTCTTTGGAATTGCCCGCCAGCTTCAAGAACTCGCGCAGTTGGACCGTCTCCCCAACGACATTTCCCGCCGCTCTATAAATTTGCGCGAGCAGCAAATGCAGCTCCGGCAAGTGATTCCACTCGTCCAATTTCACGGCGGACTGCGCGTGCATTTCGGCTTGGGACAATTGATTGAAATGCAATCCAGCCGCTGCTGCGTAATAGAGCGCGTAGGGATTGCCGATTGGATCAAGCGCCAGCGCTTGTCCAGACAGCTTTGCCACCTTCGCCCAGTCGCTGTCATTCGCGGCGAATTCTGACAGGCAAAGGTACGAAGCCACATATCCCGGATCGACGTTCTACGGCCTTCGAGCAGGCCGCCTCAGCCTGGTCTTTTTTGTCCTCCGATTCCAATACCTGCCCAAGCACGACCCAGGCGGCGGAATAATCGGGGTAGGCGTCGATCGCCTTGCGCAAGTGTTGCTCGGCATCGGATAACTTCTTGCCTTTAAATGCCCCACAGGCTTTCTGGTATTCGCTCGTCGCTTTGCCGGGCACCGCGAGTCGCTTCGCGCTTACGGTGGGACTGTGAACTCCGGATTCCGTCCAGGAATTGCACCACTCAGAGTCAATAATCTTACCGGTGTCCGCCTGCAAGAATGGAGTATCACTCGGCTGTGCCATATCCAAGGCCGCAAACGGATCGGGCACAATTGAAGGGACTTGGCTTACGGGCGCCGGATGCTGCGACGGAGGCGATCCGTGCTGCGCCATCGCGACACTTGCTGCCAGAAGAACAAAAGAGAGAACGGCGGCAGCCTTGCGCGGAACGTACCTTGGAGCAGGAATTCGGCCTGGCAGCGTGTCGCATTCACCGGCCCACCCGGTGCCGCTACAGGTCTCGGGACGTGTTGCCATCGCCACCACAGTAACTCGATAGTAAGACAAATTCGACCTGACGGCGCAATCTTTTTTTCAGCGAGCCGACCGCGAATACCCTCCGATTCGTGGGAGTTTCGCCCCGGCTCGGTAACGTTCAGGGGGCTGCCGACGCTAATCGTTTGAGGACACCTGCCCTACGTTCGCCAGCTCTGTCGCGTGACCGTCGTTCATACTGGTTCCTGCTAAACGTACCCGGGTCCTCTCCTTTCGGACCAGTGCACGAAAACATTCTTAGGAGAAGCCCATGGGTTCCACTCAGCCACAGCCGCCGGCGTCTTCCGCACCCGCCACCAAGCCCGTTGCAGCCGCTGCACCCGTACCGACAGCGACCATCATCGCCACGATGCTTCGCGCTTCGGAGAAAATCAGCGATTTGATCTTTTCTCCCGGCCGCGCTCCGCAGGTGGAAATTAGCGGGCAGCTTACGCAACTAAAAATTGCGGGCGTTGGAATTCTCACCCCCGAGGACACCGCGCGGATCGCCGGCGACCTCATCGGCCATAGCGCGCATGCCGTGGAAAAGCTTAGGGTGGACGGCTCGTGCGATATTTCCTACAGCGTGCCCAAAGTATCTCGCTTCCGCGTTAACATTTTCACGCAGCGAGGAAGCTGCGCGATCGTCATGCGCGTCATCGCCACCGACATCCCCGACTTTAAGGCGCTGGGCCTCCCCGCGCACCTTACCGACGCGGCCGAGCTGCGACCCGGAATCGTGCTGGTCACCGGGCCGACCGGCAGCGGCAAGTCCTCAACGCTCGCAGCGCTCGTGAACAAGATCAACGAAGAGAAGTCCTGCCACATCATCACCATCGAGGACCCTATCGAATTTCTCCACATGCACAAGCGATCCACGGTCCATCAGCGGGAATTGCATAGCGACGCTCCGAGCTTCGCCCTGGCTTTGCGCGCGGCACTTCGGCAAGCGCCAAAACTCATTCTGGTGGGTGAGATGCGTGATCGGGAGACGATCGAAGTAGCCCTCGAGGCGGCGGAGACGGGACACCTGGTTTATTCAACTTTGCACACGATTGATGCGTCCAAGACGGTCGAACGGATCATCGGAGCATTTGCCCTGGGAGACCAAAACGCGGTACGGATGCGCCTTGCCAAAAGCTTTCGTTACATCGTCTCGCAGCGCCTGATTCCCAGGCAAGACGGCACGGGCCGCGTAGCCGCGTTTGAAATCCTAAAAGCAACGTTGCGCACGCGCGAATATGTGCAAAGGGGCGAGGGCGAGGGAAAAACCCTGCTCGATGCGATGCGCGACGGGTCCACCGAGGGAATGCAGTGCTTCGACGACGAGATCGAAAAGATGATTCGCACGGGCGTGATTGACATCGAGGCGGGGCTTTCCTACTCTACGAACCCTGGAAACTTGCGGCTTCTTCTGGCGGACTTGCTGGAGCAATCCAACGATATCTCATCGTTGATCGCTTCGAGCAAGGCGAATAAGGCGAAACGCAAGGAGCCGAGTTTGGCCACCGATCCAGAACTCGAAATCATCCGGTAAATCGGCGCCTCATTCCGAACTGCTGACGTTTATGTCTGTTGCAGAAGTCGAAGTAAGAACTTTTATCCGGCCGGTCGTGCCGCCATCATTGCGCGAAGCTTCGCCGGGCTCATGATGCTTCTGTAGCGCTTCGTCTCAGCTTCCGTCATCAGCTCCAGCATAAACTTGTTTTCAAGCCAGAACTCCAACACTTTGAACGCGCCGCCGCGATCGCAAACGCGCGCCGTCCAGCCTTCGCGCTTCGCGATCACCAGCGCCTCATCCACGCTAAGCGGAGTTTGGACGTTAAGATGTACCTCCGTGTGCGGCGAAGGAGAATTGTTGACCTGAAACGCCATCATATTCTCCGCCGGAACGATCTCATTACCTCGTGGCGCTACTTCAATCTGAGTGCCGCGATCGTCGCCCGCCATGGCCATGAAGGTTCCCGCGAAAAATGGAAAGCTCTCCCCACGCCAAAGTTCCGCGATCACACGGGCGACCCGCTCCGGGTCGTCAGCCGGAATGGAAGCATGAATGATCACAGCGTCACACCTTTCTTGGAGGCCGATCAGGAACCGTATGGCCAAGTCACTTGTTCACACATGTTACACCAAGCTCGATAATCCGCAACCTCCGGTAGCGCGACTCCGCGGTATATTTTCGGGGCTCGTACGCGTCGGGACTAATGATGTCGGGTTACGGCTGGGGAACCGTGGTGGACGTGGCCGGGCTCGAACCGGCGGCCTCCTCGTTGCGAACGAGGCGCTCTCCCAACTGAGCTACACGCCCACTATGATTCCCAGTCTAGCAAACGCGTGCAACCCCGCCAATCGAGTTTCGGCGATTCTTTACGCGACGCTACATCTCAACGAAATTTGGATGGCGCGAGGCTCCACGAGGACTGCCGCACCCCAAACTAAATGCGTGCCTGCTCAGCTCCTTGCGATGGAGTTACGCGCAGCCCTGCGGATGGTCAAGGCTCTCGCCTCCGAACGCGCAATCGCGGAGACATTAAATGTGCGTCCGAGAAAACCGGCCTCAGGCGACCAGTGTCCGCCTGAAGCTTGCCCGCGTCCCTCACGAACTCCCGTATACTGTCCAGAGGTGTATGCGCCTTTTCGACCTAGCGCACCACAATTAGCGCGTGGTGGTGGTGATGATGGTGCCGGTGATGACGACGGTGGTACCCAGGGGCTGCGCTGGCCACACTTGCAACCGCAGAAACTGCAATCAGAGCTAACAGCAAAGACAAAACCTTGGAACGCCAAGAGCTCATGAATCCTCCGTGATATCTCCATACTTGCAGATAACACAGTGACAGGTATCGCTCCCGATATCTGTCCCATTGCGGACATACCCGCATCGCCCTCTTCACTTCAAACTCAAGAGAGGCGCAATCTTGGCGGAGGCCACGGCGAGATTTACGGCCGCGAGGACACGCCGCGGTCGCTGGGTTGTCCTCTAGGCCTCGATTGCTCTGAATGTTCCTTGGGCACGCTCTGGTAAACCGTGTACCAAATCTTGAGACTGGGGCTCATAGCTGTCGAACACAGCGCGCTTCCTCACAGCGCACTCCCGGTAGGCTGGCTTGATCGCGTGCTGCGCGCCGTTGCTTCGCGACGAAATTTCGGAGCGACGGACCTTTCGAGGATACCGCACGGTACAATGGACGTGTGCCAATACAACTGATCGCGATGGACCTGGACGGGACGCTGCTCGACGGCCACGCGAACCTCCCGGCGCAGAACGCCCGCGCCATTGAGGAAGCGGCAACGCGAGGTATCGAGATTGTCATCGTTACCGGACGCCGTTACGATTCCGCGCGTTCCATCGCCGGAGAGCTCGCCTGCGATGCACACCTGATTGTCAGCAACGGCGCGTTAATCAAATCCCCAGCGGGCGAAACGCATTACCGCAAATTGCTGCCCGCTGGTACTGCCCGGCAGGCGCTGGAGGCGACCGCCGAATTCCGTTCGTGCGCGGGAGTGATCTTCGATCGTCCCTCCGCGAAGCAAATCGTTTTCGAGCAAGTGGATTGGGACGGACCCTTCGTAGGTGAATACCTGCGGAAGCATCGCGAACAAGTAGTGGAGGTCGCGCCGCTCACGGCGTGCCTTGACGAGGGCGATCCCGTGGAGATCCTGTTCCTCGACGATTGCGTGCGAATCAATCGGGCCCAGAAGGCGCTCGAAGCACTCCCGCTAGCGCAAGGATTTACGCTCGCTCTCACGGAATATCCGCATAGAAATCTTTCCATGCTCGACGTGCTGGCGCGCGGCGTGAACAAAGGCGTGGCTCTGGCTGAATTGGCGCGCCTTCGCGGCATCCATCGAGAAAACATCATGGCCATCGGTGATAACTGGAACGACCGCGAAATGTTAGAATATGCAGGTTTACCGGTGGTGATGGCCAATAGCGTTCCAGAGTTGAAAACACTCGGGTGGAGCGTTACGCTCTCGAACGAGCAAGCAGGCGTGGCCGCCGCAATTCACAGACACGTTCTTCGAATCAGCTAGACAGGGTGGGTCGCAGGAAATCGCGATTTGCAAACCAAAGGGGGCAATGCCATGAAATTGTGTCTCGGAGTCGGGATTCTGTTGTTGAGCAGCTTGATCGCAGGAACCGCAGTATCAGCGCAAGAGGGTGGCGGCCGGCCTCCAATGCCTCAGGGGCCGCCGTCAATTACCTCGGTTCTCGATTTCCAGGTCACGATCATCGAGCGAGAGTTCGTCGGCTTGGCCCAGGCCATGCCCGAAGACAAATATTCGTTTGCGCCCACGAACGGCGAGTTTAAGGGCGTGCGCACGTTCGCGCAGCAAGTGAAACACGTCGCAACGGTCAATGACCGCTTCTTCGGTTCGATCCTAGGCGAGACCGCACCTGTGGCGCCAGACGAGGGCATCGGTTCCAATGGACCGGACGCCATTCAGACCAAAGCTCAGATCGTTCAGTACCTGAAGGACTCCTTCGCGCACGCCCACAAAGCCATTGCAACCATCAGCGCAGATAACGCCGTCGCGCCGATGAAAGACGCCGCTGTTCCATTCCTGAACACGCGGGCTGCTCTCGCCATCTTTGCCTGTGCGCACTCGATGGACCATTACGGTCAGGTAGTCGAATATCTGCGCGACAATGGCATCGTGCCGCCAGCGAGCGCGCAAAGGCCACCCGCAAATGCACCGGCGAAGCCATAGGTCCGGATGACTCACCGCATCATCGCAATATTCTCTTTGCTGGCCACCGTCGCGATCCTGGCACCAGCGGCTAGCGCTGACTATGCAGTGCTGCGGTCCGGCGCGCGCCTTCACGTAACGGGATACCAGCTTGATGGCGACCGCGTGCGCCTTTCCGTCTCGGGCGGAGTAGTCAATATCGCCGCGAGCGAATTGATTGATGTCGAACCGGAGGATCAATTCCCCGCTCCGCCACCCGCCGACGCCGACCTCAGCTTGCGCTACGCCGACTTGATTCACGCGTCGGCGCAAAAGCATAGCGTGGACGCAAACCTGATCGCGCACGTTATCGCGGCCGAGTCGAATTTCGATGCCAAGGCGGTTTCGAGGAAGCGTGCCCTCGGCTTGATGCAGTTGATGCCGGAAACTGCGGTCCGTTACGCAGTGGTGAATGTCTTTGACCCCGCTCAGAATATCGAGGCGGGCACTCACTACTTAAAGGATCTCCTCGCCCGCTACAAGGGAAACGTCCGCTTCGCTCTCGCGGCGTACAACGCGGGGCCGGAAATGGTGGACCGCTACGGTGGCGTCCCGCCCTTCCCCGAAACGCAGAACTACGTCCGGCGCATCACGGCAAACCTAGCCGCGGACCTAGCAGCACCTTCACGCAACTGACCCTCTAATGGAGTGTTGGCGCTATCGCAACCCGCTCCCTCGTTACGCTTGACGTAACGCATAATTGACCCTATTCTGACCTTCGATGGTTGTCGGATATCGGGACAAGCAGACTACGGATTTTGCTGCCGGAAAACGCGTCAAAGCATTTTCTGGTTTTGAACGGTCTGCGCGCCTGAAACTAGACCGTCTCGAGTCCGCCACATCATTGAGAGACCTTGCCGCACTGCCCGGCAATCGATTTGAAGCCCTGAGGGGCGATCGCAAAGGTCAGTACAGCATTCGGATCAATGATCAATGGCGCATTTGCTTCGAATGGCTGGACCGATCGTTGGGACCGTCAGACGTAGAGATTGTCGATTATCATTAGGAGAATCGCGATGCCAATTACCGCTATCCATCCAGGTGAGCACCTTGCCGAAGAGCTGGAGGCGCTGGACATGAGCGCGGCGGAGCTCGCGCGAAAAATCGGCGTGCCCACCAATCGAGTTACGCAGATTTTGAATGGAACGCGCTCCATCACGGGCGACACCGCCCTGCGCCTGGGTCACTTCTTTGGCATGAACGCGCAGTTTTGGCTCAATCTCCAGAGTCTATACGAACTTCGCATCGCTCAGGAAAAGGCAGGAAAATCGATTAAAGCACTTCCCACGCTGAAGCGATCCGATCTCGTCCACGCGTGATCGGCCGCCTCGATTCGAATTCTCACGGGAGGGCGTTAGTGTGGTTGCGTTTGGGAACACGCGTCCCGCACATCTACCCCGCTATCCAACGTTCCAATCTATTGCGTTGCTGATTTTTCGCCGAGTCGGCGCATGCGCTCTTGCAGTTTCTTGCGGAGCGGGGCCGGTGCGTTGGGATTGAATGCCACTAAATACCAAAGCGGCTGCGTACGGTCGCGGCTGAGCCGCGAGAGCGTTGGCGCGTCGCTGTTGGGATGGCGCGCGATATTCTCGCGGATCGCGGAATAGGGGTGATGCGAAAGCCGCGCAAGCGTCTTCGCGGCGACTTTCGGATGCTCGCTGATCAGGCGCAGCAGATAAAAATCTTCCTTGGGAGCCTGGCGCGACAGTTGGTCGAGCGCGTCCGGCTTCACTTCCGCGCTCAGGACCACGCCGACTTTTTCATCCCAGCCCGGGTTGATGCGATTAAGCTCCTGCGTGCGGGCGTGAATCAACTGCTCGATCACGCGGCGCTCCTGGTCAAGCCGTGCAGCCGGCAAAGCGCTGCGCTCCACCGAATCGAGCACGCGCAATAGGTGCTGCCTCTCGCCGAAAACAATCTGCGATGTCCGCACTGCCTTGCCCTTCGTCGCATGTCGCACTAGATCAGAACGTCTCATGTCTGGATCACCCCGCAAATTGAATGGCGGCCCACTTGGAAAACAGCTCGCGCTCGCGCGGAAAACGACTCAAGGACGGAATTCTCGCTCGAGCGATTGTCGCTCGAATGCGATCAGTATGGCCGAAAGCGACAACTCCCCCATCCGATACTGTAGGTTCCAACCCACCAGCAACGCAAGCGGCGCTGCGACATATGGACGACCGGCGTGATTATCCAGCGCGCTCGCCGGGGAGTAAAGCGAACTCGGGAGCACTGTGTTCCCCAGCGCACAATAGATGGTCCTAGGACCATGCCAATTTGGCCGCTCGCGATCGCTGCGGCTTTCGGCTGCGCTTATTTTGTTTCGGGCGGATCGGAGTGCGGGATGTCGTTGACTGCCACGCGGCGCTTGAACTTCCAGTGGCCGTTTTCCCGGACAAGGGTGTCGTCGTAGTGGCCGCCGTACATGATCGTGGGCTTGTTGTCCGCGCTGGTCACGACGAAATTCCATCGCGACCACGCCGTGGCTGTATCGCCCTGCACGTCAATCAGGAAATTGGTCAGAAGGTGATAGGTCGAGCCCGGCTTGCCCTTCGCAGTGACACCCAGATTCTTCTCCATAAGCGCCTGAATCCCCGCAGGCCCTTTGCCCGTGCCGAATCCGCCGACCCATTCCCCGTCTGCCGCGAACAGATGCGAGTACGCCACCAAATCGTGCGCGTCAAGGTAGCGTCCGTAGTCGGTCAGCACCGTGCGAATTTCCTCGATGTCCTCGAGGCGCTGAATCCGCGCCGCAGCGGCCTGCTGCGCTCGCGCGACAATGCGGTGACAGCAAAGCGCCTGCGAGCAGCAAGTATCCCAAACGTGCGAAATGCCCGCGATTCAGGATTCGCGAATTCCTCATAGTTCGGATCCCCCTTTTGCCGGACGGCGTTGGTCAGCGCCGCAGAAGATAGCATCCGCTCTGCGTGACTTCAATCTCGCGCCAGGTGAAAAAACCGCTAACGCAAGAATGGATTGAACTCGCGCTCGGCGCCTATCGTCGTCGTGTCGCCATGGCCGGGATATACGACGAGCCCGTCTGGAAGCGTCAAAAGCTTTTCGCGGATGGAAGATATAATCTGCGGGTACGACCCTCCCGGAAGATCCGTGCGGCCGATGGAGCCATGGAACAGCGTGTCTCCTGCCAGAAGCCGCGCCGCAGTGAAAGAATCACTGTCCGAGCCAGAAGTTTGCGCGGCCAGGCGGGACAGAGCTCGCATCTACGACCAAGCTGATGCTTCCCTGCGTATGGCCCGGAGTGTGCAGCACACGCGCCTCGTACCCGCCCCAGCGCAGCGTGTCGCCTTCCTTCACGAAATCCTGGATGCGCATCATGGCGGGAGTGGGAACGCCGAGCCACTGCGCCTGCTCGTCGAGATTCTGTGTACAAGCTCGAGATCTGCCTCGTGGATCAAGACCGGCGCGCCGGTCGCGTGATGGAGTCCGGCGAGTCCGCCTACGTGATCAATGTGAGTATGCGTGCTCACGATGCTGCGGACCTTCAGGCCGTGCCGCCGAATGATCTCCGAGGATGCGCTCGACTTCGTCGCCGGGGTCCACGACGATGGCTTCGCCTGTCGCAGGATCGCCCAGAATCGAGCAGTTGCACTGCAACATGCCCACGGGAATTACTTCGTGGATTAGTTTCCCAGCCATCGCAGAGGAGTATACCAGCGAGCGCTAGGAGGGCGTCTCCGGAGTAGCGCGCGGCAAACGAACGATCAGGCTGCTGTTCGGGCGGCAGACTGGCGGCGACGATCGCCTGCACCCGTGCGAGCAATTCCCCGCGCCGATCCATCGTGTACGTCGAAGAATCCACCGCAGGGCCGAAGCGGACCACCGCTTCTCCCGGACGGATTATCCAGTCACCCTTTTTCATCAGTGCGAGTGTCCCTGAAATGGACACGGGCACGATGGGCGCTCCGGCTTGGATCGCTATCGTGAATGCGCCCCTCTTGAAATGGGCGCAGGTGCCCATCCGCGCTGCGAGTTCCTTCCGCGAATATGGCAAAGGACAGGCCTTCTTTGAGCGTTCGAACGGCAACGTCAATGCTCGCTGCCGCCGCTTCCCTGTCGGATCGGTCCACCGGAATAAACTGTGCCCGGCGCATTCCGGTGGAAAAATGGGGATGCGGAAAAGCTCCTGCTTGATCAGAATGGCCACGCGCCGCGGAATGGCGGGAGTAAATGCGAGCGCATCAGCATTGGACACATGATTGGAGATAAAAACGCACGCGCCTGGCGGAATATTTTCAAGTCCCTCCACGCGAACGCGAATTCCCACAATACGGTTTCCCAGCGCGCACCACTTTCATTGCAAGTCGCGTACATTGAGTCGGCGTTGCCAATGATTACGCTCCAAAGAATCAGCCACGGAAGCACCAAAACTATCGCGACCGCGAAAACAAGACCGAGGAGCAGAGTTCGGATCATGCGAAGCACACATTACGCACGACCTGAAACCGGCAGCTGGGCATCCCGCGATCGGCGTCTCAGTCCGTTGAGCCATGGAGAAGGCCCTCGCGGATGCGGCGCTGACGGTCGTTGGATGGGAGATTTCGGAAATGGAATAGCCGGCATCGGTTTTGAGCTGCAGGCCGGCGATTCCCTAGAAAATCGTTGTACGGAATCTCGTCAACGCCGGAAACGTAGCGGCGAAAGAACTCCTCGAAACTCTTGCCGGCGACTTCTTCGACCGCGGCGCGAATATCCTTGGTCTCCTCGTAGAACTTGCCCTGCTTCGCATATTTCTCGTTCATCAGCCGGAGAACATCGTCCAGAGATTTGTGGTTGTCGGTTGCATCGCGAATCGCGAGATCAAGCATGTCGCCCAGAATCTGCCCCTTGTCGTAATACGAGATGCTTCGATCCGGAGTGTTGTAAGCGTCATATTTTTCAAACCACGCTTCGAGACTCGATTCCTCCGCACTCTGCCACTCGTGCGCGGGATGCGATTCCACCCGTTCGATTTGCGACGACAGATCGTCGTAGAACTGCCGCTTCGACCACAGCCCAGTGCGCTCGAGGGTGAACGCACTGTACGTATCCGTAACGCCTTCGGCGAACCAAAGCGCGCGCGTGTACTGTTCCTTGGTGTAATCAACGGGCTCGAGGTCCTGCGGGCGGATGCGCTTCACGTTCCAGACATGAAAGAATTCGTGTGCCGCCACGGACGACGCGCCCTCGATGGATGTGTCCCCAATTACCGTCGAGTTCGATGTGCTCCATGCCTCCCGCGCCGACTGCCGCCTCCGGCCCGATGTGGAAAAAGAATGCGAACTCCTGAAACGGCGCTCCGCCCATCAGCTGAAGCTCGTACGCCGTGATTCGCCGCAGCGCATTTTCCAGGTGACCTCGGTTCCAGTTCGCCGCGTCAACGATTACCCGGAAATTCGCTCCTCCGCTTTCGAATTTGAATTCTTCGAACTTCCCTGCTTCCACGGGCGCGTCAACAAGCGCGTCGTAGCTCGGCGCGACGAAAGTAGCCGGCTCGAGTTCCCGCCGCGAGTTCGGAGGCCACATTCCATCCGCCTGGCACGTTTTCAAGTGTCACTTGCGTGTCTTCAGCACGGCGATCGGGCACATACATCAGGATCTCGGCGAGATTGATGAAGGCGTGGTGCTCGTTCAATTGCGAGTTGAATGGACCAGCATCGTCCCATTGAATCGAATAACTGATTTCGAAACCGTTCCTGCCATCCGGCTCGCAAGGAGCAGACAGGACCTACGCGCCATGTGTCCTTGTCCAATTGCCGCACCTGCACCGGAGTGCGCGTAGACGAATTGCAGATGGCTTTGACGTCGCGGATCCGCATCGCAAAATCTCGAACCTGATAGAGCGCGTTCCAGGCGGGCATTGCGACGACGGTGTCGCTCCGCGCTTCGACCGGAATCGTCATAGTCACGTGAAAAAGATGCTTCTCAGGATGATCGAACGACACCGAATAGCGGATCGTAGCGGTCGCGGGCCGAACAGCGACCGCCAGCATTGAACCAATACGACTGCCGACCTCAGGACCGATTGACATCATCTTCTCGCGCACCGCGCGCGCTTTCATTTTTTCAAGCAGCTTGGCAGTCAAGCCGTCAAATCCGCCGTTGGACATGATCAGCACCAAATCGCCCGATTTCGCGCCCGCGGCCAAATGCGCCCGCTATTTCATCCGCGGAGGCCAACGCCTTCGCCGTGCGCCCGCGAGTTTGCAGCGACTCGCAAATCGTCTCGGGCGACAGGCGGTCGTGCTCCGCCAGCATCTGGGCGCGATTCACGGGCCCGAAAAGCACTACATCTGCGAGCGCAAGCGCGTCGCGACAAGTCATTTTGAAAGATCTTTCGGCGCATGGTGTTCGATCGCGGCTCGACGGCCGCCCATATTTTCCGTCCCGGCCATCGGGTGCGAGCTGCCTCGAGCGTCAGGCGAATGGCCGTCGGGTGGTGCGCAAAATCCTCGACAACCAGCACGCCGCCCGCTTCGCCCTTGATCTCCATGCGCCGGCGCACGCTTTGAAACGTGGCGAGCGCGCGCTCGATCGCGTCGCATTCCACGCCGCGGCCGTACGCCAGCGCGATCGCCGCGAGAGCGTCGAGAACATTGTGCCGCCCGGCCACGGGAATCCGGATGCGCGCGACTTCGTTGCCACGGTAGGCCACGCGAAATTCCGTAGCCTCGTCGTGCCACTGTATGTCGCCCGCGCACCAATCACACTCCGGGGTTAGGCCAAAAGTTTCAACCGGGCAAAACGCCTTAGCGGTCACTTCCTTCAGTTCCGGACTTTCGCCCCAGATCAAGATGCGACCGCGGCGCGGAACCAGATTCACGAGCCGCCGAAACTGAAGCGCGATGGACGCTAGATCGGGATAAATATCGGCGTGGTCGAATTCTAGAGACGTAAGAATCAACTCCGCCGGATGGTAGTGCAGAAATTTCGGCCCCTTGTCGAAGAAAGCCGTGTCGTATTCGTCTCCTTCGATGATGAACTCTTCGCCGCCCCCAAGGCCGTAGCTGCGGTCGCCGAAATTCGGCGCAACGCCGCCGATCAGGAAGTCGGGCCGCCGCCCGGCAGTCTGAAAAATCCATGCGAGCATGGCCGTGGTCGTCGTTTTGCCGTGTGTCCCGGCGACGACGATCGAAGTTCGCCCCGGAAGAAAATATTCCTCGAGCAGCTGCGGCATCGAGCAGTAAGGAATTCGATCGTCGAGGATGCGTTCCACTTCCGGATTGCCGCGCGAAATCGCATTGCCGATCACCGCGAGATCCGGCATGGGCTTCAGATTCTCTTCCCGGTACCCTTCGTTCCACGGAATTCCCAGCGAATCGAGCAGCGTCGAAGCGGGCGGATAGACGTTTACGTCCGAGCCGGTAACGTGGAATCCGCGCTCCTTCAGCATGCCTGCAACCGGAGCCATCGCAGCGCCAGCGATCCCAAGCAAGATGAATGTGGCGCACAGCCAGCTTGTTGGCCCCGCCGCTCACGATGCACACGCCGGTTCGAGAATTCGAAGCACGCCAGGCCCGGTGGCCGAAAGCTCGGCGCGAACGCCCAGCGGCAACGTCAACATCGCGCGCGATGTATGTCCAATAGGCGCGCCCCAAACTAGCGGCACGTTCCGCGATCCCAGAATTCGAAGCGCGACATCCACCACAGCTTCCGATCCCATCGGCGCGTCGCATTCCGGAAAATCTCCGAGAATGATTCCAGCGATCCCCTCAAACTTCCCCGCTTGCCGGAGATGCGTCAGAGCGCGATCCACCTGGTAAGGCTTCATCCCGCGATCCTCCAGAACCAAGATCGCCCCGCGCGTGTCGATTTCCCACGGAGTGCCCAGCGTGGACTCCACAAGCGTCAGGCAGCCTCCCAGAAGCACACCAGTGCCGGTTCCGGGCGCGAGCGCCTCGCCGGAAAGATCGAGGTGCCAACCCTGCTTCGTCTCCGTGAGGGCGCGCGTAAAGCTCACGCGGTCGTACCCGTGGGACGCGCCCGCACCGCGATCGAAATTCGACGCGACCATCGGGCCGTAGAACGTGACCCATCGAAATTTCTGCCAAAGAAATATCTGAAGCGCGGTGATGTCGCTCGCGCCAAGCAGGATTTTGGGCGCACCCGGCGCCGCCGTCAGGCCCTCAAGCAGATAGCTCGATCCATATCCGCCACGCGAACAAAAAATCGCGCGCGTCGACTCCTCCGAGAGGGCTTCTTTCAGCGCAGCAAGGCGATTAGCGGCCGATCCCGCGAAGAATCCTTCGCTCGCCAACACGCTTTCCCGATCGGTTTCCGGCGCATAGCCCAGGCGCACCAGTTCCTCGCATCCCTTCTGCAGGTGATCGATTTGGACGGGGCTCGCCAGCGAAAGAATTCGAATTCCATCGCCAGGGCGCAGAGCAGGTGGCTTGAGAGGTGGCGGCATCTGATGCAATCGAGAATAAGGAATTTGAGGAGACGAGTCTAGCCGCAGAAACGATGGCGGCAGTTAAGAGTTAAGAGATGAAATCGGGAATTCAGCTCAGTTGATCGTGAACATCACGGTTGACGAAGTGCCCCCTCCAGGCGCTGGATTCGTCACCGTTACGGTTGCCGAACCCATGTTCGCAATCTCGGCCGCCGGAATATACGCCACCAGCTCCGAGGGGCTGATAAATGCGGTCGCGATAAAGCTTCCGTTCCACTCGACAAATGAATTTGGCCCGAATCCGGATCCGTTCAGTCTCATCTCGAAATCGCCGGCGCCGTGAGTCGCGCTCGACGGCGAAAGCGATGAAAGCGATGGCGTTGAACTATTCGGGCCGGTCATCGGAAAACCGAGCGACGGCGTAGCAATCACCTGATTGGGCTGGCTCACCGCAACGCTCGCCGTCCCGACACTGGCAATGTCGTCACGAGTGATTTGAGCCGTGGCAGTAGTGGCATTCATCGGCGCGATCGTGGTCACGCGCGGGCTCCCATTCCAAAGTACTACGTCGCTGGTGGCAAAGCCTGTTCCATTCACTGTGATCATGAAATCCGCGCCCCCGGCCATCGCGCTTGTCGGATCGAGTGATGCAATCGTCAAACCGGCTTGCGGCTGCACGACCGTAAAAATGTCTCCGGGAGGAATCACTTGAGACGTCCCGCCACCCGGTATTGGGTTCGTGGCCGTGATGCCGATCGAATTCGCTGTGGCGACATCGGACGCGAAGATCTGAACCGAGAGCTGGCCTGTCGTGAGATTGAAGGTCGTCGAACGCGGAGAGCCGTTCCAATTGATGAATGTCACTCCCTGAGAATTGGAGATGAAGCCCGTTCCCGTGACGGACATGGTGAAACCCTGGCTTCCGGCGGTAACGTTTGACGGGAAAAAGCCTGTTACCGTTGGCGTGGCATTGAACGGAGGTATTTTCTGGCCGCCGCCGCAGCTTCCCAGCAGCAACAATCCCACCGCAACCGACGTGAACGCAACCCAGCGCGAACGCTTCAAAGCCAACCTCCTAGAAAGTTTCGAAACGGGGATCCCGAAGCCGCTCGGCGCCAGCAGCCGGGAACGCGGTACGAGGAACACTACAGACCGTCTGCAAATCCCCTGCTAATTAAGCAAGATTGATAGCACCCTGGCCCGCGGCACGTCAACTCGGATTCAGGAACAACGCGAATGGTTGGCTTCCAGACGCCCGCCTATCAGCGCAACGAGTGGGCCTCGCAGTGAGCGTGCAAAGCACCCAGCTTCGAAAGTAGCTCGCGCTCCTTCGGCATCGTAACGTCCGCGTCGAATTCAACGACGTAGCCGTCCGAAGACTTGTGACTTTGCCAGCGTCGGAGCGAGATGCCCATTTGTGATGCGATATCGTGCACGCGCTCGATCATCCCGGCTTGGTCGGCAGCGGTGATGCGAAAGGTCGTGAGTTGGCTATGGAGGCCGAAACGATCCTCGGCAACGCCAAGCAGAACGAGAGCCACCAAAAGTAACAGCGTGGTAAAAATCGCCGTAACCGGCATCCCGGCCCCGCATGCCATCCCGACAGCCGCGATCACGAAGATCGTAGCGGCGCTCGTGATTCCCAGCACCGCGCCGCGCTCGCGAATCACCACGCCAGCGCCAATAAATCCGATTCCAGTGATGATCTGCGCTGCAATGCGTGTGTGGTCCCCACCGGAGATGTTCGCCATCTGCCACGAGATGATCGTAAAAAGAGCGGCGCCGAGCGAAATGAGCATGTTCGTGCGCAGCCCCGCCGGTTTATGGCGCAGTTCGCGCTCGAGGCCCACGATTCCACCCAGGACCGCTGCGAGCAGAAGTCGGCCAACAACGTAGGTATTCAGATCATAAAGCATAGTGTCCCCGACTCCATGCTCGGCCCAATTTAGGCCTAAAGCTTGAACGACGTCAGCTTGGAGAAGAGGCGCGCGCGCGCCGTGATCTCTTTCTTGGTGACCTTCGCTAGCCGTTCCACTCCGAATCGTTCGACCGTGAAGCTAGCCAGCACCGAACCGTACACCATCGCCGCGCGCAACGTTTGCTCGTTCACGCGCCCTTTGCCCGCGAGGTAGCCCATAAAGCCGCCCGCGAATGTGTCGCCCGCACCGGTGGGATCGCGCACTTCCTCAAGCGGATATGCCGGTACCGAAAACACGAAATTCTTGTGGATCATGATCGCGCCGTGTTCGCCCCGCTTGATGATCAGCGTCGTCGGACCCATCTTGAATATCTGCTTGGCTGCGCGAAATAAATTGTGCTCGCCAGTCAGTTGGCGCGTTTCGTCGTCGTTGATCGTCAAGATGTCGACGGATTTCAGCGTTTCGCGAAGCTCCGCGTTGAAGTCCCCAATCCAATAGTTCATCGTGTCGAGGCCAACGACTTTCGGCTTGCCGCGAATCTGATCGAGAACGGAGCTCTGCAGCTTGGGCTGGATATTGCCAAGAAATATGAAGGACGAATCAACATAGGCTGCCGGGAGTGTCGGATGAAAATCGGCGAAGACGTTCAGCTCGGTCGTCAGCGTCGTTCGCTCGTTCATATTCTGGCTGTAGCGGCCGGCCCAGAAGAACGATTTCCCCTTGGCGTGTTCCAGTCCCGCCAGATCGATCTTGCGGCCGCGGAAAATAGCCTCGTCCTTCGCCGTGAAATCCTCGCCAACTACCGCAACCAACCGGACCGGCGCGAAGTGGCTGGCGGCAAGAGCGAAATAGCTCGCGGCGCCTCCGAGCGTGCGGTCAACCTTACCGTGCGGGGTTTCAATGCCATCGAATGCGACCGACCCCACGACCAAAAGTGACATGATCTCTCCCAGTTTTTTAGCAGGCCGCGTTGAGCAGTTCTGCGTCTTTGCTGAATAGCAGGCGTCTCAGTTGAAGGTGGCCGATCGCAAGGGGCCCCTACGAGATGTACTTGCCGATGATCGGCGCGAGGCGCTTCTTCGTCGCGGCCGGAATCACTTTGCGATCTGTGACAATCGCGTGCGCGAGCGCCGCGCCGCATTTGCAGCTTCGTTCGCCGCTCAGCGAGCGCACTGCCTCGCGAATCGCGCGCTGCACGTTTTCCGTATTGCGCCCCATGTTGGCGAGGATTTCGTTCAGCGTGACGGCATCGTGCTGCGGGTGCCAGCAATCGTAATCGGTGATCAAAGCGACGGTAGCGTAGCAGAGTTCCGCTTCACGCGCGAGTTTGGCTTCGGTGACGCCGGTCATGCCGATCACGTCGAAGCGCAGCTGGCGGTAAGTGTGCGACTCGGCGATGGTCGAAAACGCCGGGCCTTCCATGCAAACGTACGTGCCGCCGCGATGCGCCTTGATTCCCGTCCGGTCGCACGCCGTCGCCAGATGCGCGGAAAGCGCTGGACACGTGGGCTTGTCGAAACCGACGTGCGCGACGATGCCGTCGCTGAAAAAAGTGGAGATGCGGCCGCGCGTGCGGTCGAAAAACTGGTCCGGGATCAGGAAGTCAAGCGGCGGCAGGTCCTCTCGAAGCGATCCGACGGCGCTGACGGAAATAATCCGTTCGGCGCCCAAGCATTTTCAAGGCGCAATATGTTTGCGCGATAGTTGATTTCGCTTGGCGAGAAGCGATGGCCGCGGCCGTGGCGCGATAGAAACGCGACGCGCTGGCCTTCGAGCGTCCCGACGACGATTGCGTCGGACGGATCGCCGAACGGCGTCTTCACGCGGACCTCGCGCGTGTCCGTCAGTCCCGCCATCTGGTAGAGGCCGCTGCCGCCGATAATGGCGGTCTTGATCGCCTCTTTTTTCGCCGCGCAGTCCTGGACTTCTTCGCCTTCGCCATTCACGCTCCTGCAATTTGCCTGCGGCTAATCTACCGTCACCGGCTCAGCTTCCCATTGGCCGTTGCGCTCGCGCAGATAGGCGGCAGGGACGCGAGCGTCGTGCGCGAAAAGAGCGAGCCAGCCCTCCCGAACGACTTCGGGAATCCATCGCTTCTTATTTTCCAGCGTCGTCATCGGGTAAAGATCGTAACCCATAATCCACGGAATCGGGAGATGCGCCGTCGTCGGCACCAGATCCGCGAAAAGAAAAGCCGTCTTTCCCCCGCCGGTCAGCTTCACGCCCTGCATATGGGCGGTGTGGCCGGGAAGCTCGATCACTTCGACGCCGGGCGCAATTTCACCATCCCCATCGAGAAGCGTAAACATTCCGGCGGTCTCGAACCGGCGCGTAATTTTCCGGGAAATAGCTCGCGCGGTCGCGCTCGTTCGGATTCATAGCGTGTTCGAATTCCCCGCGCCGCACCATGTATCGCGCATTCGGGAACATGGGCACGACCTTGTCTTTCTCGACGCGGGTGTTGCCGCCGCAATGGTCGAAATGCAGATGCGTGTTCAGGACGATGTCGATATCCTCCGGGCGCAAGCCGTAACCGCGCAACTCATCCTCGAGAAATGGACCGTCGAGGCCATAAATTTCGCGCGCCTTCGCGTTCATTTTGTCGCCCGCGCCGGTCTCGACCAGAATCCGTTTCCCGCCCGCGTGAATCAGCAAACAATTCATCGAAAGCGTGATGCGGTTGCGCGCGTCCGGCTGCATCTTCTTTTCCCACAGCGGGCGCGGAATCACGCCGAACATCGCGCCGCCATCGAGCAGCACGTGCCCGGCAGAAATGATGTGGAATTCCAGATCGCCGAGTTTCACGCGCCGCCCCTTGCGAGAATTTCGTTCACGGCGGCGTACGGATCTTTCTTTCGCGCGGCCACTTCCGCGGCAATTTTCTCGAATGCCGCCGAGCTCGCGCGATCGCCCAGCACTCGCTCAACCAAGCGCGTCTCAACCAGTCGCAGCAGCCATTCCTTCCAATACGCGAGTTCCCGCGCCGGCCGGTCCTGCGCCTTGTTCACATGCTCGCGAAACAGAGCGATTTGCCGCGCGAGTTCGCCGACGCCTTGATTTTCGGTCGCGACCGTGCGAACCACCGGAGGGCGTCCACCCGCCGCGGTCCGGGACGATCTGCAAGATAGCGCCGAGCTGTTCTTCAAAGCGCCCCGCGCCTTCTCGATCGGATTTGTTGATCACGAAAATATCCGCAATCTCCATTAGCCCGGCCTTCAGGCTCTGCACGTCGTCGCCCATGCCCGGCACCAGCACCACAACCGTGCAATCCGCCAGCCGTACGATTTCAATCTCGCCCTGCCCCACTCCCACTGTCTCGACCAGGATCATGTCCTTGCCCGCGGCGTCCAACAGCAGCGCCGTGTCGCCCGTAGATTGCGCGAGCCCGCCCAGATATCCGCGCGTGGCCATGGACCGGATAAAAATTCCCTCGTCGCCCGCGTGACCCTGCATGCGGACGCGGTCGCCCAGGATCGCGCCGCCGGTAAAAGGGCTCGACGGATCCACCGCGATGATGCCAACACTCTTCTTCTCGCCGCGATAGTGCGCCGCCAGCCGATCCACCAGCGTGCTTTTCCCTGTGCCGGGCGCCCCAGTAACGCCGACTCGCCACGCGCGTCCCGTGAATGCAAAAAGCTCTCGCAGCAACGCCTCGGCTTCGCTCGACCGGTTCTCGATCGCCGAAACGGCGCGCGAGATTGCGCGCACGTCTCCTGCGCGGACTTGCGCAGCCCAGTTTTCAAGTGTTGTCGTCATGTTCGAACGTGTTATGACCGCAGTGAAGCACGAAATGAAAGTGGGATTTTACCCTGAGTGGCTATTCGCGGGATCGATTTTCGCCAGGCGGATTGGCGACAGCCGCGCGCGCAGGTCGCCCCGAGTTCGCACCGCTTCCGTGGGCGCCGGTGTGTTCCTCGTACGCCTTGATGATCCGCTGCACCAGGTTGTGGCGCACCACGTCGCGTTCGTCGAAATAAACGAACGAGATGCCTTCGATCTCACCGACCACTTCAATCGCTTCCACCAGCCCCGACTTGCGCGAATCCGGCAAATCAATCTGCGTCACGTCACCGGTGATTACCGCCTTGGAATTGAATCCCAGCCGCGTGAGAAACATCTTCATCTGCTCGCTGGTCGTGTTCTGCGCTTCGTCCAGAATCACGAATGAATCGTTCAGCGTCCGGCCGCGCATGAACGCCAGCGGCGCAACTTCGATGATTCCCTTCTCGAGGAAGCTCTCGAGCTTGTCCGCCTCGAGCAGATCGTGAAGCGCGTCATAAAGCGGTCGCATGTACGGATCAACCTTCTCCTGAAGCGTCCCGGGAAGAAAGCCCAGCCTCTCGCCTGCCTCGACGGCCGGCCGCGCGAGGATAATCCGGTTCACTTGCTTCGACAGCAGCGCCGACACGGCCAGCGCGACGGCAAGATATGTCTTGCCCGTCCCGCCCGGGCCGATGGCGAAAACCATGTCGTAGGTTTCCAGGGCCTCGATGTAGCGCTTCTGGTTCGCGCTTTTCGGCACCACGCTTTTTTTGCCCAGCGCGCGCTTATGTGAAGGCGAGAATGCGCCATGCAGCGTCGAGACGGGCTGATCCGCGGCCGTCCGCAGCAGCGCCTTCACTTCCTGGCTCGTGGGAATGCGCCCTTCGAGGACGCGCTCGTTGTACGCGCCCAGTAGGCGCGCGGCGCGCTCCACTTGCGCGGGCTCGCCCTCGATTTCCATGTCGTGATCTTTCAGATGTGTGGTGACGTGCAGGGTGGATTCGAGAAATTTCAGGTTTTCATCGAGCGTGCCGAAGAGTTCGTTGATCCCTCCGGCGATTCGTACGGTTTGTTTCATCAAGTTTGGCGGCCGGGAAATAGCGTAGCGCGCCGCGCCAACCGCGGTCAAGCCGATGCGGTCATCAGCTCATCGGAAAGTCGTCGACCTTCGCCGGTACGGAGTCAGTCCCTCATCGCAGGCGACAATAAAACACATCTCCGACAATCTCGCTTATCAGGAGTGGGGGCCAGTAAGGTTATAATCACGGCCCGATATGCCACTCGTTTCCGGCACAAAACTGGGACCCTATGAGATCGCTGCTCCGCTTGGCGCCGGCGGGATGGGCGAGGTGTATCGCGCGAAGGACACCCGGCTCGGACGCGAAGTCGCAATCAAGATCCTGCCGTCGCATCTTTCGTCAGATCCGCAACTGAAAGAGCGCTTCGACCGCGAAGCTCGCGCCATTTCTTCGCTGAATCATCCGCGCATCTGCACGTTGCATGACGTCGGGCATCAAGACGGCACGGATTTCTTGGTGATGGAGTATTTAGAGGGAGAATCCCTGGCCGAGCGATTGCGAAAAGGTCCTCTCCCTCTGAAAGAGACGCTGAAAATCGGGATGGAAGTGTGCGAGGCCCTCGATGTTGCCCACCGCTCGGGCATCATCCACCGCGATTTGAAGCCTGGCAACATCATGCTGACAAAAGGCGGCGCCAAGCTAATGGACTTTGGCCTCGCGAAGGCCGCCCTTGGTGGCAGCCCGGCTGGAAACTCGACCGCGCCGCTCCTTTCCGCCGCTCAGACCATAAGCGGACCCAGTCCCGTGTCGCCTCTGACCACCGCCGGTCAGATGATGGGCACCATCCAGTACATGTCGCCCGAGCAAATTGAGGGCAAGGATGCGGACGCGCGATCCGACCTCTTCGCACTGGGCGCGGTCCTCTATGAAATGGCAGCTGGCAAGCGCCCATTTGACGGCAAAAGCCAGCTCAGCGTGGCCAACGCGATTTTGGAAAAGATTCCGGAGCCTATCTCGGCCATCCAGCCGCTCACCCCGCCGGGGTTCGAGCGCGTCGTAGTTACCTGCCTCGAGAAAAATCCCGACGATCGCTTCCAGTCCTCGCGCGATGTAAGACTGGAATTGAAATGGGTCGCCGAAGGGGGCTCGCAGTCCGCCGCGCAATCGCAAGCTGCAGCCCCAGCACCGAAAGCCCTGACGAGAATCCTTCCCTGGGCCATCGCCGCAGTCCTCGCTCTGGTCATTCTTGTCGGAGGTGCATTGTTTGTCCCCATGGGAGACAAGCTTGAACCGCAGTACGCGACGGTCACGTATCGTGACGGAGAGCTCGGTGCCGCGCGCTTCTCCCACGACGGCAAGACCGTCGTCTACAGTGGTGAATGGGAAAAGGAGCCACGACAAATTTCTATGTATCGCGTGGGCAGTCCCGAATCGAGGAATTTGGGAATTCCCTCCGCAACCGTCGCGGACCTCTCTTCTACTGACCAACTGGCGATTCTCCGGAATTGCGAACATGTTTTCCTGCTGGAGTGCGGCGGCACTTTGGCGACCGTGAGTCTGGCGGGCGGTTCGCCTCGCGATCTTGCCGGGCATATTGCGTACGCCGACTGGAGTCCTGACGGACAGCAACTTGTGGTGTCGAAAGTTTCCGCCGAAGGAGCTACGCTCGAATTTCCTCCAGGCCACGTGTTGTATCAGCAGAAAGCCGGTTGGTTGGCTCGCCCGAAATTTTCTCCAGACGGAACCGTGGTCGCCTTTGAAAACCATCCAAACACCGCATTCGATGACGGATCGATCGAGACGATTGATCTAAGCGGCAAGCGAACCGTACTTTCGAAAGGCTGGCTAAGCATTGAAGGTCTCGCATGGAGCCCGAACGGAAAGGAGATTTGGTTCGCGTCAAATTCCGCTCGCACCGGCTGGGCCGATTCGATTCGTGCCGTTACGCTCTCTGGCAAGGAAAGAACCCTGCTGGTCATGCCCTCCATTCGTCTGCACGACATTTCCAGCGACGGCCGCGTCCTGATGAGCCGCGAGAACTGGCGCAATCAGCTCCTGGGCTTCTTCCCGGGTGACAAGGAAGATCATCCCTACTCGTGGCTGGACGACACGACTCCGACGGCGATCTCCTCCGACGGGCGCACCATCAGTTTTGCGGAGGAAGGAGAAGTCTGGTCCCTGGCGGGTGAGAGCCAAGGTTACTTCCGTTCCACGGATGGCTCAGCTCCTGTCAGCCTTGGCGCCGGGCTGCCGACTGTTGCGCCGGACGGTACACGGGTTCTTGTCGCGATTCGGTCATCCCATAAGCTGCTCGTGCAACCAATCCTCCCCGGTGAAGCAAAGGAGCTGCCGACGTCTGGTCTCGTTGCCTTTGACCACCTTTCGTGGTCAGACGACGGTCGCTTCATCGCGTATGAAGCCCAGACTGCACAAAACGGCTGGAACGTCTACCGCCAGCCAATTGCCGGAGGATCGCCGGAACTAGTGCTCGCTGGCACGCGTAACTCTTTCCCCAAACTTTCTCCGGACGGCCAAGTGTTGGCCCTCCGAAGAGAGCACGGTGGTATCTCTCTGTATCGCTTGAATGGGAGTCAGCCCGTATCCCTGCAAGGAGTGGAGGACTCCGAGTTTCCCATCCGTTTTGCCGAGAGCGGCAAGTCGTTATTAATGGAGCAGGCAAATGGACGTGCGATCACGCTCACGCTGGTGGACCTTGCTTCCGGCCGCCGCACACCGTGGAAACAACTGAAATCGGACGCGCGCGATGGATCGCAAATGGTCGCGACTCCCGACCTCAAATATTACGCCTATCAAACCCCTAGATATTCGTCCGTACTCTACATCGTCAGCAATTTGCACTAAGTCCGCTTCGAGATGACGCGCGGGAATGGAACTTCGTGGAAATTTCCTTGCCGGTCTCGGCGCGAATACTGTTAATTTAACAGCACGATGGACGCTTACGAAAAGTGTTCCAAATTGACCAGATTTGACGTGGGTTCTTGAGTCACTATTTTCAAGTGCGACCTACCAACCTGACTAGAACCATCGGCGTCGGCCTTTTATCAACCATTTGACGTCCGTGTCCGCGGAACCTGCACCGCTGGAAACGTAGGTAACAATTCGGGAGTGTAAAGGAAGCGATGCAATCGGCGGCTGGCGACGAATTTCGCGAATTACTCGGTATCGTGCGGCAGAGCGGGCTATTGGCGAAGCAGCCGGCATATTACCTCTGGAAAATGCTCCTCAACTTCGTCCTGCTTGTTAGCGCCTTCCTGCTGATAAAAACATTTCACAATCCATGGGCCGAACTCTTCAATGCCGCCTTCCTCGCGTTCGTTTTTGCTCAACTGGGATTTATCGTTCACGACGCGGGCCATCAGGAGATTTTCAGCGGGCCGGCTGGAAACGAGGCCCTCGGCCTCATTCATTCCAATCTCCTGCTCGGATTTAGTTACAGCTGGTGGCTGCGCAAGCACAATCTCCACCATTGCTCACCGAACCACGTTACTGCCGATCCCGATGTGGATATCCTGCCGTTCGCATTTACGAAGGATCAGGCAGCCACGAAGCACGGGCTGGCGCGTCTCTCCGTGAAATACCAGCATCTCTGCTTCTTCCCATTGTCTTTGCTTGAGGCTTTTGTATTGAAAGTTGACAGCGCTCGATTCCTGATGCGTAACAAGGTCGCGCATCCCGTCATTGAGGTCGGCTTCCTTGTTCTGCACGCGTGCTGGTTTTTTGGTCTGCTCTGTCTCCTTCTGGGTTGGCCGCACGCGATCCTGTTTTTTCTGGTTCAACAGGCGTTCCTGGGGCTGTATTTGACTCTGATATTCGCTCCTAATCATCAGGGCATGCCTCTGCTGCAAGGCGCCAAGGCGGCAAATTTTCTGCGCGAACAGGTACTCACCAGTCGGAACATCAAGAACCACCCCGGAATCGATTACGCCACGGGTGGTTTGACCTGCCAAATTGAACACCACCTGTTTCCCACGATGCCGGCGAACAAACTGCGAGAGGTTCAGAAGATAGTCAGATCTTATTGCGCCTCGCATGGCGTTCCCTACCATGAAACTTCGTTGGTTCAGTCCTTCCGCGAGGTCTATCAGGATCTGCGGGAGAACAGTTTGATTGTCAGCAGAGGCTTCGAGGGCAACACCGTCACGGATCGAAGCGAATTATAGCTGCATGGCTAATCGCGCGGGGCCGGCCAGCCCTTCGACCTCAGAATATCAAGTTCCCAAGACCGACTATTGCGAGCGCCAGCATGGTTCCCGTCACAATAGCGACCACGCACCAGTTTCGGAGCGGAGGGCGCGAGCTCGGCAGCGCCAGCATGTGAACGGAAGGGTCGCTCGCGTCGAAGTGCTCCGAGCGGTGTCTGCGTCTGGTTCTATGCGCCATACCGAAATGCTAGCGATGAAAGCCGCACACTTTTGGGAGAAAAACGCGCTGCTTGCAATGCAAAACAGTACCGATAAGACACATATCCGTAGAGCTGGCAAAGGCTGCGCGGTTTAATCGGCGGCGTTCACCGGAGACCTGGCAATCGCTAAGCCAGATCTCCCATTCGCTGCCCGCATTTAGTGAGTTACAGGAGCGGCAAACTGGACCTTCGGTACAGCGCGTGATGCTTCTGTAGCCGCGAAGTAGGCGTCGTTTCGCTGGAATCCGGACATCCCTGCGATGACGTTGTTCGGGAAGAGCGTGATGTACGTGTTATACGCCTGAATGGCGTCGTCGTACCGCTTGCGCTCGACCGCGATGCGATTCTCGGTTCCTGCCAGCTCGTCTTGAAGCTTCAGAAAATTCTCGTTCGACTTGAGTTGCGGATAATTCTCGACGATCAGCAGCAAGCGGCTGAGCGCGCCGTCGAGCTGGCCGTTCGCGGCGATCTTGTCCTTCGGAGTCTGCGCGCCACCCAGAGCTGCGCGCGCCTGGGCGATGTCGTTGTATACGGTTTCCTCATGTGCGGCGAATCCCTTCACAGTCTCCACGAGATTCGGGATCAGGTCGGAGCGGCGCTGAAGCACAACGTCCACCTGCGCCCAATCGGACTTCACCGACTCGTTCAACGTGACCATCTGGTTGCGGCGCGAAACGTACATGCCGCCAAATAGCAACGCCAGGACCACCAGGACTGCGACAATTCCGAGAAATATCTTCATGAGCCCCCTCCGCCAAAAATCTATCACATCTCAACCGATGGCAACTGCAAGCAATGCCGTAACCCGGTCCCTGGGCGAACAGCGTTTCCCGCTGTTTAGGAGGTCGGAGCTTTAGCTCCGACATAACCCGCCCCGGATCAGTGGGGCTTTAGCCTCTGAGGACAACCCTTCTGGCCGCTCACACCAATGAGATCGCCCTTCAATGACGCTCTCCTCACTTCAGTACGCTGC
Source organism: uncultured Acidobacteriota bacterium (assembly GCA_963701865.1). GTDB lineage: Bacteria > Acidobacteriota > Terriglobia > Acidiferrales > UBA7541 > Palsa-295. The sequence goes on along the minus strand of CAVPBO010000001.1, from coordinate 1,100,352 downwards.
AACGCCCTAGGAAGTTTCGAGCCGCCGATCTACTTCGTTGGTCACCACTTCCACAAATTCGAGATACGTCTGCATCGCCGCCTCGATATCAATGTCTTTTTCCTTCCGCTTTCCTGCGCGGAATTCCAGAACACTGTGAAATCCGGACGCATCTGCTCCGGTCAAAGCGGCGGCCCCATCGACAGCTTCCCGCTTGCTGTGCGCTTCGGGTTGGCCCAGCGCGATCAAGGCATGCCTGAACAGCGTGCAGAATACAGCCACTGACGACAACATGATGCCAAGATGCGCCTTCTTCTTTGGCGGAGCAGCGAGGATCCCCTGGCGCAAGCGCAGCCAATTCGTTCGCAGCTCCCGTTCGACCTGCAGCCGGTGCAATCGAAGCGGCACTTCCATCTGTTCCAGAAAATCCGCGCCCAAAAGCATCCGGTGATGGTGTTTCATGTCCAGCAGCTCGATCGCAAACACATCCGCCGACCGGACCAGCTCGTCGTGCGTAAGAATGAGCGGTGCGGGGTTTTTCTGCCCCACCCACCATTCCGCGACGCCGTGAAGGCGCTCAAGCTCGACGACCGTGGCGCGCTCGACGATGCACAGTATGTTCAGGTCCGAATGCTTCTCCTGGAACTCGCCTGTCACCGCAGAACCGTAAAGCACCACGGCCTTCAAATTCTCGCCCGCCGCCGACTTCAGCCGCGCCACCAACTCACTCAGTTTCGTTTCCATGTGCTAAACCACCTCGTTGCACAACCAGAAGAGCTGCTCTGATGCGGGTCACCAGCTGCCGCTTGCGCCACCGCCTCCAAAGCCTCCACCTCCGCCAAAACCCCCGCCCCCAAACCCACCGAATCCTCCACCTCCGCCGCCGCCTCCTCCGCCGAACCCACCGCCGCCCCGGCCCCCGCCACCCATTCCCATGCCAATCAGAGGCCAGATCCACCACCCGCTACCGCCGCCTCTGCCGCCTCCCCCTATGCTCCTGAGCAAGAAAAAAACAACAAAAATGATCAGCGGGATGACGAAAGGAGGAATCCGTTGCACTCCCCTTCCCTCCTCAGAAGCTGAAGGCGAAGAACCTGTCAAAGTGACGCCCTTGTCAGCGGCGATTACGTCCGCCACTCTTCGCGTCACCAGATAAAGCGCACCGTCATAATTATTAGCGCGCAAATCGGGCATAGCCTCGCGTAGAAAGTCTCCATTCTTCCCATCGGGCAAAATCGGCTCAAGGGTGTACCCGACTTCGATACGATCTTTGTGGTCGTCAATCGCGAATAGAATTAAGACGCCACGTCCCTGACCCTTTGGCCCCAGACCGAGACGCTCTGCCAGGGTGTGCGAATAGTCTTCGATTGGCTGATCACCAAGGGATTTAATGGTGACGACGGCGATTTGCGCCTGCGTCTTCTGGTCAACTTCTATGCAAAGAGCCGTCAGCTGTTCGCGCCCGGACGCGCTAAGCACACGCGCAAGATCCGTCACATATCCGGTTGCCTTGACCTGCGGCGCAACCTGATCAACCGTTTGAGCTGACGCGACCCTGTCACCGGCGCAAATGAGTAGCGCAAAGAACACCGCCAATGCGATCGCGCGCATCCGGAACCCAATTTGTTTGGTTGACGAGTGGGTGGGCATGAGCGACTTCAGCGGACTCGGCCATGGTAGAGCGCACAAATGCAAGTGTCAACGCGCCGCCGCCGACTTATCAGCTCCCAGCTACTAGATCGGCGAGCTCGAACCCTGCCGTGCTATCTGTAATTACGCGCTCGGCGTGGAAAATGTATCAGGGCATCGTCGGGAGGCACAGCAAAGCCGCGATCGGGACGCCATTTGATCAAGAGCTTTCTCCGTGATCTCTGTGCCTTCTCTGCGTCCTCTGTGGTAAGCCTTAAGCCTTTCTCTGCGTCTCCCTGCCCCGACGCAGGAAGGGTGCGGTAAGTTTTGACCCGCTTTTCGTGTCTCTCGCCATCGAAAGTCGTCGCAACCGCAATTGTCACGATCTTAGCCCGATGCTACACTCACATGTCTGCGTGTGTGAACGCACACGGAATTTTCCCGGAATAGATATCTGAGGCTGCCCGAATTCCCGCCTGACACGTCGAATACCAACGGGAGACGCTTGGCCGCCGTACCACCGGAGAGATTGTTTTTGAAACAAATTGCGCTCCGCACACGTTTCAATAGGTTGTGGCTATGCGCACACCTGGAATCGCTGATTCAATGGAGAGGAAAAACAAGATGAGTGGAAGGTTTACGCATGCAGTCATGGTGATCGCGACGGCGGCTTCGCTGATGGTTTCGCCTGTTTACGCTCAAGACCAACAGGCGGCTCCGCCTCCAGCTCAGTCGGAGCAGACGCCGGGCGTGCTGCCGCCCCCTCCCCAATATCAACCTCCTACGGCGACCCAGGGACCTCCGGTCGCGCCGACCCGAAACTTGGGAGTCGCCAGTAGTAGGGACTATTCCAAACCCAACTCCTGGTTCCCAAACCTGATTGCGCCCTACACGCCGATGAAAGTCGCGAAGCCGGAGCTGGTGAACACACCGCGTATCAATCAACTGATTCAGGATGGCAAGCTGAACCTCAGTTTGGAGGATGCAGTCTCGCTCGGCCTGGAGAATAATCTCGCGATCGCAGTCGAGCGATACGTTCCCTGGCTGAACGAGGCAAGCCTCTTGCTCGCCAAGTCCGGCGTCAATGGCAGGATTGTATTTGACCCTGTCGTCACCAGCACGCTCTCGCTCGAGCAAGCGACCACGCCCATCAACAACCCTTTGTTCGCCGGGGTGGCAACCGCAATCACCACTCCCGTCGGCCTCACCAACCATGTGACCACGGCGAACTTCGGCTACACGCAGGGATTCTGGACGGGTACGCAAGCTCAGGTGACTTTCAATAACGCCCGCGAATCCACAAACTTTGGCGGATTCGATCTTTTTAATCCGTACGAACAATCCACGATGACAGTCGAGCTGACCCAGCCTCTCTTGAACGGGTTCGGCCGAATCCCCAATACGCGCTATATCATCGAGGCGAAAAATACCGTGAAAGTTGGGGAATCCCAGTTTGCCCAGCAGGTAATCACCACTGTCACGCAAGTTGCCACCGATTATTGGGAACTTGTATTCGCCCGCGAGAATGTGAAAGTCGAACAAGTCGCTGTCGCGGCTGACCAGCAGCTCTACAACAACAATAAAAAACAGCTTGAGATCGGCACGATGGCCCCTCTGGACGTGATCACCGCGCAATCTCAGCTCGCCACCGACCAGCAGGCTCTCGTTCAGGCGCAGACAACTCAATTGCTCGACGAAACCACTTTGCTCGTTGCGATCACGAAGGATCCTCTTTCCGACACCCTGAACGGACTTGAAATTATTCCCACAACGACCATTTTCAATCCCAATATCGAGAATATTTCGCTGAACGACGCCGTGAAGGAAGCCTGGCAGAAAAGGCCCGAGCTCCAGCAGGCCGCGCTGAACCTGAAAAACGCCGGCGTCGAAGTGAAAGCGACCAGGAACTTACTCTTGCCCACGCTCAATCTCTTCGGCGAGTACCAGGCGGCCGGCCTTAGCGGGCGTCAACACGCCACAGACGCCCACGGGTGCGTTCATAGCGGAAAGCCCGATTTTCTTGCCCGGGGACGTCCTTCCGGACGGCACGATTCCGGTGGGCACCATTCCCATCGGCGTTTCCGGCACCGGAATTACCGCTCCGGGAACTCCGGTTCACCACGGCTTGAGCGACGATCTGTACGCCATGATCAAAGGGAAGTATCCGACTCTCGAGGCCGGAATCAATCTGACTCTGCCAATCCGCAACCGCGCTGCTCAGGCGAATAACGCCACCGCGCAGCTCAACGAGCGCGAGCAGGAAGTCCAGTATCTGCAAACGCAGAACACCATCGTGCTCAACGTGCGCCAGGCTTTGATTACGCTCGTTCAGGACCGTGCAGCGATCACCGCCGCCGAAGAAGCTCGAGTCTTCGCGCAGCAGAGCTATGATGACGAAGTGAAAAAACTCCAGCTCGGCACCTCGACAGCTTTCACCGTCATCCAGAAGCAGCAATTGCTGACGGCCGCCGAAGGAACCGAACTGCGCGATCGCATCAACCTGATCGAGGCCGAGCTGAACTTCAATCAGGCCATGGGCCGCACGCTCGATGTGCACAACATCACGGTGGCCGACGCGATCAAGGGTGTCACTCCTGGCTCCAGCGCGCCGAATATCCCTGGCACGCCGGATACGGACGCCCAGGCCGGCCATCGGTAGCATCGCTGGGCAAGACCGCGAGGTGACGTGTGATGGATGAGAAAGCGCGGAAGGCTGCGACCGTTCCCGCTTTCGGGTCCACGCGAAAACCTTCGCCCGCCGAACGCGCCTGGGAAGAAAAATCGCTAAAGCCCACGCTCGCAAAATCTCCCGACCGCGCCGCTGATTTCACGACCGTCTCAAGCTATCCGATCCAGCGTCTCTATACTCAGGCCGATCTCGCGGACTGGAATCCGGACCGCGACCTCGGCGTGCCCGGCTCACCGCCCTATACGCGCGGCATTCACCCTGCGATGTACCGCGATCGCCTGTGGACCATGCGCCAGTTCGCCGGTTTCGGCTCCGCGGACGACACCAATCGCCGCTTCCGCTATCTTCTCGCGCAGGGCCAGACCGGCATCTCCGTCGCTTTCGATCTTCCCACGCTGATGGGCTACGACTCCGACCACCCGCTCGCCGAAGGCGAAGTCGGCAAATGCGGCGTCGCCATCAGTTCCCTCGCGGACATGGAAGCTCTCTTCGACCAGATCCCTCTCGCCGACGTCACCACTTCGATGACCATCAATTCGCCGGCCGCGCCAATCTGGGCGATGTATCTCGCTGTAGCCGAAAAGCAGGGCGCCGACTGGCGCAAAATCTCCGGCACGCTGCAAAACGACATCCTCAAGGAATATATCGCGCAGAAGGAATATATCTACCCGCCCGAACCTTCGATGCGCATTGTCACCGACACGATCGAATTCGGCGCCAAGCACACGCCGAAGTTCAATCCCATCTCGATCAGCGGCTATCACATCCGCGAAGCTGGCTCGACCGCGATTCAGGAGCTGGCTTTCACACTGCGCGACGGCATCGAGTACGTGGACCACTGTCTTCGCCGCGGAATGCAGGTGGACGATTTCGCGCCGCGGCTTTCGTTTTTCTTCAACGCCCACAATGATTTCTTCGAGGAGCTCGCCAAGTACCGCGCCGCGCGCCGCATCTGGCAGAGCGTGATGCGCGAACGCTTCGGCGCAAAGAATCCTCGCTCGTGGGCGCTGCGCTTTCATACGCAGACCGCCGGCTGCTCGCTCACCGCGCAGCAGCCTTACAACAACGTCGTGCGCACCGCCGTGCAGGCGCTCGCAGCGGTTCTCGGCGGCACGCAATCCCTGCACACCAATTCACTCGACGAAGCTTGGGCGCTGCCCACCGAATCCGCCGCCACGATAGCCCTGCGCACTCAGCAGATCATCGCGTACGAAAGCGGCGTCACGAACACAGCCGACCCGTTTGGCGGATCGTATTTCGTCGAGACGCTGACGAACGAAATCGAGCGCGGCGCCCTCGATTACATCGAGAAAATCGACGCCCTCGGCGGAATGGTCGCGGCCATCGAGCGCGGCTTCCCGCAGCGCGAAATCGCCGACGCTGCTTATCGTTATCAGGTCGCGGTTGATCGCAAGGAAAAGATCATCGTCGGAGTGAACGATTACATCGTGGACGAAAAAGCCGATCGAAACTCTGCACATTGACGAAACGGTCGGTCGCCGCCAGGCTGATCGCCTTCGTAAACTGCGCGCCGATCGCTCGAACGCCGAAGTCGAACGCCGCCTGAATTCATTGCGCCACGCCGCCGCCGGCGCCGAAAACCTCATGCCTCACCTTTTCGAAGCCGTGAAAGCGTACGCCACCCTCGGCGAAATCTGCGACGCCCTCCGCCAACCCTTCGGCGTCTACCAGGAAGTCGCCATCACGTAGCTCAAAAACGATTTCAGATCTCAGATTTCAGCCTTTGATTTTCGGGTTTTCCTGCGTTTCCACGCTTTCTCTGTGGTCTCTGTGCCTTCTCTGTGAACTCTGTGGTAAATTCCGCCTCCAGAACTAACTCATGCCAGACAACGACCTCACGCACGCAATCATCGGTGCCGCCATCGAGGTTCACAGACTCCTCGGTCCGGGTTTACTCGAATCCGCATACGAGGAATGCTTGGCCCGGGAGTTTGTTGTTCGCGGAATCCCGTTCGAGCGGCAAAAGCCATCACCCGTCGTCTACAAAGACGTAAAACTCGAGTGTGGCTATCGCATGGATTTTCTCGTTGATGGCAAGGTGGTCGTGGAATTAAAGGCCGTTGAGGGGTTCGCTCCGGTTCACGAGGCAATCGTGCTAACTTATTTAAGGCTCTCGGGCTGCCGCCTCGGCCTGTTGATAAACTTCAATGTGCCAATACTCAGAGATGGAATTCGGCGTTTTGCGCTGTGATTGGACGGAGCAAGAGCTGAAACACAGAGAACACTGAGCAGGCACAGAGTTCACAGAGAAATCGCCACCGATGCCCGAAAAGAAGATACGCGTCCTGATTGCCAAGCCCGGCCTCGATGGCCACGACCGCGGCGCCAAAGTAATTGCCCGCGCCCTCCGCGACGCAGGCATGGAAGTGATCTACACCGGCCTGCGCCAGACGCCCGAGATGATCGCCTCCGCCGCCATTCAGGAAGACGTTGACGTAATCGGCCTTTCGATTCTGTCCGGCGCGCACAACACGATCTGCGCCCGCCTGATGGAGCTATTGCGCGCCAAAGGCATGACCGACGTAACCGTCCTGATCGGCGGCATCATTCCTGAGGCCGATATCGCCGATCTTAAGAAGTCAGGAATAGCGGAAATTTTTCTTCCCGGGACGACAACGCAAGCCATTGTAGACTTCATCCGCCAGCGCGTCGCAGCAGCATAATCCGCTTGCACATGGCAATCCAGAGCTTCTCTGGTCCTTCTCTGCGTCCTCTGCGCCTCTGCGGTGAGTCTTGAGATTTTTCCCCCGCCATCTTGCTTCCCTCGCGGGCGTTAAAACCATCCCTGAGTGATACAATGCCGCTTCTCGAAATTTCCGCGCCGGAGCATCAAGTGAAAGAATCGGTCATCGAAACCCACCTGGATCGCAAGTCGCCGGCGTTCCAGCAGAATAGCCGCGCGATGGTGGATCGCCTCACCCAGATTAAGAACGAAGAGGAAAAGATTCGCCAGGGCGGCGGCGCGAAGTCCATCGAAGGCCAGCACAAGAAAAATCGTCTCACGGCCCGCGAACGCATCGCGAAGCTAATCGACCCCAAGACCGAATTCTTCGAGTTGGGCATCTACGCCGCGCACGAAATGTACCAGGAATGGGGCGGCGCCCCGCTGCCGGCACGATTACCGGCCTCGGCCTCGTCGAGGGGCGCCGCGTGATGATCATCGCCAACGACGCCACCGTGAAAGCCGGCGCGTTTTTCCCCCTCACCGCAAAGAAAGTTATCCGCGCTCAAAATATCGCCATTGAAAACCGCATTCCGACGATCTATCTGGTGGACTCAGGCGGCGTTTTCCTGCCGCTGCAGGAGGACGTCTTTCCGGATACCGACGATTTCGGGCGAGTTTTTCGCAACAACGCCGTGATGAGCGCGATGGGCATTCCTCAAATTGCCGCGATCATGGGACTTTGCGTCGCAGGCGGTGCGTATCTCCCCGTGATGTGCGATCACATTCTGATGACCGAAGGCAGCGGACTCTTTCTCGCGGGTCCGGCCTTGGTGCAAACGGCTATTGGCCAGAAAACTTCTCTCGAAGATCTCGGCGGCGCCAAAATGCACGCGCAGACCAGCGGCACCGTCGATTTCCGCGAGCCGGACGACGACTCCTGCCTCCGCCGCGTGCGCGCGCTGGTTGACAAAATGGGCCACCAGCCCGGTGCGCCGTTCGATCACAAACCATCGAAGCCGCCCGCCTATCCCGCCGATGAGCTTTACGGCATCGTCGCCGGCGATTCATCGAAGCAGTACGACATGCGCGAGGTGATCGCGCGCATCGTGGACGGCAGCGAATTCGAGGAGTATCGCGCCGAGCGCGGCCAAACCGTTCTCTGCGGATATGCGCGCATCGGCGGCTGGGCTGTCGGCATCGTCGCGAACCAGAAAAAGAGCGTCAACGTCACCGTGCCTGGCACGGGCGACAAGCGCATCGAATTCGGCGGCGTGATCTACACCGAGTCCGCGGACAAAGCCGCTCGCTTCATCCTCGACTGCAACCAGAATCTCGTCCCGCTGATTTTCCTGCACGACGTGAACGGCTTCATGGTCGGCAAGGAAGCCGAATGGAGCGGAATCATTCGCGCGGGCGCGAAAATGGTCAACGCCGTTGCCAATAGCGTGGTGCCGAAGATCGTGGTGATCTGCGGCGGCACCTTCGGCGCCGGCCACTACGCCATGTGCGGCAAGGCCTACGACCCGCGATTCATTTTCGCCTGGCCTCTGGCGCGCTATGCCGTGATGAGCGGCGAATCCGCCGCGGGCACTCTCGTCGAGCTCAAAATCAAGCAGCTCGAACGCGAAGGGAAAAAGCTTACCGAGAAGGACAAGAAAGAGCTGTACGAAACGATTCGCTCGACCTACGAACGCCAGACCGACGCGCGCTACGCCGCCGCTCGCCTTTGGGTGGACGCCATCATCGACCCGGCGCGCACGCGCGAAGCTCTGATCGAGGCGCTCGAAAGCGCCGCACTAAATCCGCACGTCGCCGAGTTTAGGACTGGCGTTCTACAAACCTGATGCGGATACGGGCTATTCCTGTCTTGTCAGTTGCCGGCGTCGCCTGGGTGGCCTACTGGCGGCTCTTTACAGCCTTGCGCGACTCTGCGTGGTTTGGTTACGAACTAGGCTCAGTCGCGTGGCCGACACCGACGTACATAAAGGTGATTGGCTGGACCGCGTTACTCTCGACTTTGCTGGGCGTTTCGCTCTTCGTCTTCGACTTTGTGCGCTGGATCAAACGAAAGAAACCATGACCGAATCCGTGACCATAGTGGAGTGTCCGCGTGACGCGTGGCAGGGCCTCACCGAAATCATCCCGACTGAGAAGAAAGTCGAATACCTGAGGCGACTTGTCTCGCTTGGCTTTTCGCACATTGACGCCCTAAGCTTCGTCTCGCCCAAGCACGTGCCCCAAATGGCTGACAGCGAAGCCGTGATGGAGCATTTGAGTCAAACCAGGCTACCGTCCGGCGAAGCGCCGGACATCATCGGCATCGTCGTTAACGAGCAAGGCCTCGAGCGCGCGCTCGCCGCTCCTGGCGTGACCACGATTGGCTACCCCTATTCGATCTCGGCCTACTTCCGACGCGCCAACGCGAACATGTCGAAGTTGGAGTCGCGCAATCTGGTCGGACAGCTCCAGCGCCAAACCAAAGCGGCCGGTCGAAAACTCGTCGTTTACGTTTCGATGGCCTTCGGCAATCCGTACGACGAACCCTGGGGCACGGAAATCGTCGAGGACGCGCTCGTGTGGCTGAAGGACGTAGGCGTGCGGACCGTTTCGCTCGCAGACACGGTGGGCACGGCGTCGCCGGAAGATGTCGCGCACCTCTACCGCGCCGTGAAAGACTGCGTCGCGGGCCTCGAGATCGGCGTGCACTTGCACAGCCGTCCGGACGGCGCGGCGGCAAAGGTGCTCGCCGCATACGAGGCCGGTTGCCGGCGGTTCGATGGCGCGCTCACCGGGCTGGGCGGTTGCCCATTCGCAGGCGACCGGCTCGTGGGCAATATCCCCACCGAGGCGGTTTTGACGACGCTTGCGGCGCGCGGCGTTGCGACTGGAATTGACGCGAAGTCGCTCGCCATCGCCTGCGCCATCACCGGCGAGCTGCGCGAAAAGTACGCGCATCAGGCCGAAGCCGCCAAGCCGAATTAGGTGCGGATGCCTTTGATTTTTCTCCCCATCAGTGTTTATCTGTGTTCATCTGTGGCTGCCAAAGGACTTGAATCGTGGGCTACCCAACCCTGACCTATCAGTGCGAGGAAGGCATCGCCACAATTGCGCTGACCGTGCCCGAGAAGCGCAACGCCATCTCCGCGCAAATGATCACGGACCTGCTCGGCGCCCTGCAACAGGCGGAAGAAGGCCCCGCGCGCGTCGTCATCATCACCGGCTCTGGCAAGGCTTTCTGCGCCGGGATGGACCTCGACGAGCTGCAGCACATCGCCCGGCAAACCCAGCAGAAAAATCTCGAAGATGCGCGGCGGGTCACAAAGCTGTTGTACAGGCTGCACAGCTTCCCCAAGCCCATCATCGCGGCGGTGAACGGCGCGGCGATTGCCGGCGGATGCGGGATTGCCACCCTCGCCGACTTCACCATCGCTGTTCCGGAGGCCAAATTCGGTTATACCGAGGTAAAGCTGGGGTTTATGCCCGCGCTGGTCGCCGTGTTTCTGCGGCGCCGCATCGGCGACCGGCAGGTCCGCGATTTGCTGCTCACGGGGCGAATTATTGAAGCTGCCGAAGCTCTGCGCATGGGATTGATCACGGAGGTTGTTCCCCGGGAGACTTTGATGGAGCGCGCGCACGAGATCGCCGGTCTACTACTCGCGGCCAGCCCCACGGCCATCGCGCAAACCAAGAAGCTGCTCCTGAACTTCGACCGCGCGGCGATCCGCGCCGAGCTTGAAGTTGCCCTTGAAGCCAATGCAGAGATTCGCTCGACTCCTGATTTTCGCGAGGGCGTTTCCGCGTTCCTTGAAAAGCGCACGCCAAAATGGGGCAAACAATAAACTTCATGAAAGACTTCGCCGACGCCACAGTGCGAGTTCGCTACGCCGAAACCGACCAGATGGGAGTCGTTTATCACGGAAACTATTTCACATGGTTTGAAGTCGGGCGCGTCGAGCTTTGCCGCCATCTCGGCTTCGAGTACAAGCAGATGGAGAGCGAGGACGATACATTGATCGTCGTCGCCGAAGCATCCTGCCGCTACAAGCGCCCGGCGCGTTTCGACGACATTCTCATCGTCCGCACACGCGTGACGCGTTTTGAGAAGCGCACGCTGCGCTTCGCCTACGAAGTTCTGCGCCAGCCGTCAGACGAGCTGCTCGCCACCGGCGAAACAACGCACGTGATTTGCGATCATCGTGGCCGCCCGAAATCGCTACCCGAAAAGTATCGCAAGTATTTCTCACCGGGCCACTCTGACAACGCCGCCCATCCCAACGGAAAAAGGAGTCCCGCGACCAAGGAGCACCGATGAGCGCACCCGATCCCGCCAAAATTGAACGATGGCGCGAAAAGCTTCGTCAGGAATGGACCGACGAGCAGACTGTCGCCGCCTGGCGGAAGTGGCACGGGCCACTTTCCGCATTCACTCTCGGCGCCACCGCCGCGGTCCTCGAGGCCGCGCAACTCCGCCCTGGAATGCATGTGCTCGACCTGGCGAGCGGCGTGGGCGATCCCGCACTGGCGATTGCGGAGGCTGTAGGGCCGTTTGGCCACGTGATCGCAACCGATCTCGGACCGGGAATGATTGGCCTCGCGGAAGAACTGGCGAAATCGAAGGGTCTGCGCAACATGGAATTCCGCGTGGCAGATGCCGAGGCTCTTCCCTTCCCTGACGCGTCGTTCGATGTCGTCTCCTGCAGGTTCGGCGTAATGTTTTTCCCCGAGCAGGTGAAGGCATTTCGCGAATGCCGGCGAGTCTTGAAGCCGGGCGGCCGCGTCTCGTTCGTCGTGTGGGGCAAGCGCGAGCAGCCGTTCCTGGGCGCGACGATTGGCGTGCTGATGAAGTACGTCGAAGCTCCGACGCCCGATCCCGACGCGCCACATGCGTTCATGTTTGGCGAGCGCGGGCTGCTCGAAAGCCGGCTTAAAGCCGCGGGATTCGCGGACGTGCGCGAGGAAGTGCGGACCTTCACAGGCCAATGGGAAGGAACGCCCGAGGCGTACTGGCAGCAATTCACGGAAGTGGCCGCGCCGTTCCGCCCGCTGATCGCGAAGCTGACGCCGGAAACCCGCGCCAAAGCAGAAGCCGAGATTTTCGCCGGCTTGCGAAACCTCTCCGATGGCAAAGTTCTGACGATGCCGCTCGAAATCGTGATCGGCACAGGCGTCCAGACGTGACGCGCATCCCCGTCGACGGCGAACGGCCTCACGCTCGAGGATCTCTACCGCATCGTCTTCGATGGCGCCGAAGCCGAAATTCCTCCCGCGGCGCGCGAACGCATGAACGCCTCGCGTGCCGTGATCGAACGCCTGGTCGAGGCTGACACCGCCGTCTACGGCGTCAACACAGGCTTCGGCAAAATGGCTTCGACGCGCATCTCGCGCGACGAAATTCGCCAGCTTCAACTCAACCTGGTGCGCAGCCACGCGTGCGGTGTTGGCGCGCCGCTCGGCGAGCACGCCACGCGCGCCATGCTCGCGTTGCGTGCCAACGCCATCGCCAAAGGCTTTTCTGGCGTGCGTCCCATCGTCGCGGAAACGCTGGTCGCGATGCTAAATCGTGGCGTGCATCCCGTGATTCCATCGCAAGGCTCCGTGGGAGCGTCGGGTGATCTCGCGCCGCTCGCGCATCTCGCGCAGGTCGCGATTGGCGAGGGTCGCGCAATCCTCAAAGGCCGCGCGATGACCGGCGCCGAAGCGATGCGCGCGGCCGGAATCGCGCCTCTGGTGCTCGAAGCAAAAGAAGGCCTCGCGATGCTCAACGGCACGCAGGCGATGCTCGCGCTCGCTGCTCTCGCGTTGCGCGAAGCCGAAATTGCCGTGGACACGGCGGACGTTGCGGCGGCGCTTTCGCTGGATGCGCTGCGCGGCAGCCCCGCCGCATTCGATGCGCGCATCGCCGGAGTGCGGCCGCATCCGGGCCACGCGATCACCGCGCGCAACATCGAGCGGCTGAACCGCGGAAGCGAAATCCGCGAATCTCATCGCTCGCCCGACAGGGACCCGCGCGTGCAGGACCCCTACAGCCTGCGCTGCGCTCCGCAAGTGCACGGAGCGGTCCGCGACGCGCTCGCTCAGATTCGCGCGACGCTCACGATTGAGCTCAACAGCGCAACGGACAATCCACTCGTCTTTGTCACGCAAGAAATCACGCAAGAGACGCGGCGCGGGTTCCCGTGCGGGTTCCGGTGAGGTGATCAGTGGCGGCAATTTTCACGGCCAGCCGCTGGCGATGGCCGCCGATCAGATGGCCGTCGCGCTCGCGACTCTCGGAGGAATCTCCGAGCGGCGCATCGAGCAGATGACCAATCCGCAGACCAGCCAGTTACCCGCGTTTCTGGTTCGCCACGCAGGACTGAATTCCGGTTTCATGATTCTGCAAGTTACGGCTGCAGCGCTCGCGAGTGAATTGAAGCCGCTCGCCGCTCCGCATTCGGTGGACTCGATTCCCACCTCCGCGAATCAGGAAGATTACGTCTCGATGGGAATGGGCGGCGCGCGGCGGCTGGAACCGATGCTCGAGAATCTGCGAAATATTCTCGCGATCGAATTGCTCGCGGCGTGCCAAGGGATTGATCTCCTCGCGCCGCTGCGGCCGGGACCTGAGACGCGTAAGGCGTACGACATCGTCCAGGACGCTTTCCCCGGCCGTGGACGCGGATCGTTCGCTCGCGCCGGATATCGAAGCCGTCGCGCGGGAAGTGGACAAGGGATCGTTCGCCGCGTTGCTTCGGTGAAAGAAAAAGCAAGACCCACTGCAGGTTCAACTGCGGAACATAAACACAGAGTACACAGAGAAGGCACGGGGGGCACAGAGAAAGCTCTCGCGCTCGCATAGCAGTCGGATGGAATGCGTCGAGCCAAGGAACTGCGCCGGGCACGGCATGCCGTGCCCCTACGAAAGGCACTCCAGACGGCGACCCGACTTTTCATTTCGTCAGCGCTTTCTGCAGGAATTTGCCGAAGCGGTGGCCGGCGATGTAGCTGAAGGGCTTCACGCCCAGCGAGTAGTGCCCGCACGGAAGAGACATCCCCTCGAAAGGAACGCGCTCGGCGCGGAGCTTCGCGAGCAGCGCGTCCGTGTATTCGGGCCAGAATGTCGGGTCGTAGCGCGCGGTGATGAGCAGAAGTTTCTTTTTCGCTTCGGTCAGGCGCGCGATGTATGGAAACGGGCTGATCGGCGACCAGAAGTGCCTCAGTTCGTCATGCGAGACCCCGGCTGCGGAAATCGGGTCCCACACGGTTTTGGTCGTAAGGCCGGTGGCGACGACATCGCCAAAGTACGTCGAGGCATGCAGGAACGCTGCGGCCTGTACGGCGGGCTCGTGGCACATGGTAATGAATCCAATCGCGGAGCCGATGCTCGTGCCCAGCAGTCCAAGCGGACCGTAGCCCTGCTGCTCGAGCCAGCGCAATGTCCGGCGAACATCGAGCACAGCCTGGCGGCCCGCCTGCATCGTGAGTCCGATGTTTGGGCCGACCAGATGATCGGCGCGCGGATGTTCGGGAATCGCGCGACGGTCGTGATACGGGAGACTCATCTTCACCGCCGTCAGGCCGAGCCTGTTCAGCCAAAGGCAGACATTTTGCTGCTCCTCCCAGCGCGCGTTCCATTGCGCGAGAACGACTACCGCAGGTCCTTTTTTTTGCGCGGGAAAGAATTGCGCGTGGACGCGATTGTTTGCAGCCCAAGGCGAGGCAATGGCGCTGGTGAACGTAAGGACGTTGTCTGCCAGCGCGTAGTCAGTTGCCGCCTCCACGGAAAACCAATCATCGCTGTGCGCGACGGCGTTCGCCACGTAACGGTTGACGAAAGCGCGGGGATTTGCGTCGTTTGCGCCGCCCCCGACGTGCTCGATGCCCCATCCGAATGCAAGCGTGCGGCGCTTAGGTTCCTGGTCGAAGCGCATCTGCTCGTAGCGGCGGATTCTTTTTTCGTACCAGGATGGCATTGGGCGAGGAAATGAATATACCTTACGCGGCGCGCGACTGAAACCGGAGTCGAAACTGGCGACGGACCCCTCGTTTTGTGTGTCACTTGGCGAGGGTCGTCGGCGTTTGTTTTCAGCGAGTTGCGCTGATATTTGCTCGACAGGGTGTGTCGAGTAATTTCGGCGCGGAGTCTCTCGTTGCAGCCCACAGGAAAACAGCGCCGCCCACATTAATTGGCGATTAGAACTGGCATCGATCATTTGTTTCCAAAGGCTTACGCTGGACTCTACTAGCGGGATTTGGCGATTAGGTTCGCGAGTAGACGAAGCTGAGTGGTAATTGCTCGGCACTGATCTGGTGAGAGGCAGCGGCGCAGACGCGGGAATCCGCCGTCCCATCGTGGGCTTCGTGCTCGTCACGGCGAATCTCCTCTCTGTCATTTCAATACTCCAGTTTCAGACTGACATGGCGGGAGTTGCGCCGCGACTGTGCGGAGGGATAGAAACAGTACAGGTGGGACACGCTGGCTGAAAACTCACCGCAGAGGCGCAGAAAACGCAGAGAAAAGCACAAGTTAGAAACCCCCGCCCTTCGCGGCGCGAAGGATGGGGCACCTGACACATGCGGAAAACTCGCCCGATATTTGCCGGCCCGAAGGAAACTCTACGACGGCAATTGCGGATGGCTCGCGACAAGTCGATTGTTGATCGCATGGTGCGGCGGTGATTCGAGCGCGGCGAATTCCCAGAGAGCTTCCAGTGCGAATTCCTTGAAGGCGTAGCCCGCGGCGCGAAATACGCTGCCGTGTTCGATCCACACAATGAACGATGTTCCGACCAAAAAGAGCCGATGAATCCGAGAGATCAACTTACGCAGCGCCGGATGCCGCTGCGTTCCCAGTCTCGATAGCATCGAGGACTGAAATTTCAAATGCGCAGCTTCGTCCTGCAGGATTCGGTCGCTGATCGCCCCCAGAAGCCGCGACGCCGTGGCACGTCCAAGCGCGCGGTAGTACGGCACCGCGATAATCTCCGCAGTCACCAACACCCTGAGGGACAATTCCAATCCAGCCAGAACGCGCAGCCGGCGAAACACGGAATCCACCCAGTGTGACGAAAGTTCAGGGATTCCCTGCCGTTGCATGAAGCGCAGCAGATGCGCGCTGTGGCGCTGCTCTTCCTTGATGAAGAGAGAAAGCGCGTCCGAAAAGTGCGAATCGCTTACGGCTCGGGAATACGCACGGCCACGATCGAGCAACCGGCGGCCCTCGGAGCCCTCTCCCAGCTGGAATTGCTGGATCGAGTGCTGGATCGCGCGATGTTCGACGGCAGAGAGCGTGTAGGGATCGTCCCAAGGCATTTCTTGGGGATCCAGGCGGTTGGCGAGGAAGTACGAGCACCAAAACTTTGAGACAAACGATCCGGTCTTGGCGATTAACGACATATATCAGCCTCCTGGATTCACTTTATACTGCAAAGTACTCTGTGTCAAGAAGAGGCATTGCGGGGAGACCTCAGGGCAGACTGAACGGGTGGGGACACACGGAAGAGCGGGAGAATCGATCACATTGGAGCTATCGAGATGGATGGCGACCGCGCGCCAAGGATGCGTGCCGGGCATCCGCCCTAAATTATTGGCGGACTGCGCCCCTACGAATGCCAAAAACCCTTTCGTTCGGAGATGCGGACTACGATGCGTTAGCAGTCGGGCACGACTGCACGGGGCTGGCGCGTGTGGCGCAGGGCGATGTGGCAAAATTCAATTGTGGCTCCCTCATACTTGATCGGCATATTCGCGGCTCTTTTCGGGCTGATCATTGGCAGCTTCCTGAACGTCTGCATCGTGCGGATTCCGGGGCGGAAATCGATCGTGATGCCCGCGTCGGCGTGCCCGAAATGCGGCGCGGCGATTCGCCCGTGGGACAACATTCCGGTGGTGAGCTGGCTGTTGCTCGGCGGGAAGTGCCGCGTCGTGCAAGACGAAAATCTCGGCGATGTATCCGGCGGTCGAGTTGCTGACGGCGCTGCTTTTCTGGGCTGCTACTACGCATTTGGGCTGACGACCGAGGCGCTGAAGTGGGCAATTTTTTCGGCGCTGATGATCGTGCTGGTGTTCACGGACCTGCGCGAGAGAATTCTGCCGGACGTGGTGAACTATACCGGGTTCGCGGCTGGGCTGCTGCTGAGCCTTGTGACGAAGCCTTCGGACGGCACCGCGCTGTGGCTCGCGAATCGCATGTTCGACTTCCCTCCCCCGGCGCCGGTGATTTCGTTGGCGGACGCGCTGCTCGGCGCGGCTTTCGGGGGCGGACTGCTGTGGCTGGTGGCGGAAGTCTATTTCCGGCTGCGCGGGCGCGAAGGAATGGGCTTGGGCGACGTGAAGATGATGCTGATGGCCGGGGCATTTCTGGGCCTGAAGCGGACGCTGCTGACGATCTTCGCGGGCTCGGTGCTGGGCAGCGTGCTGGGGCTGGCGTTCATGACTGGCGCGTCGCAAAGATTCGGACTACGAGCTGCCGTTCGGAACGTTTCCTGGGTATGGCCGCGGTGCTGGTGATGTTTTTCGGCACGCCGGTAGTGAATTGGTACCACTCCCTGATGATGGTGCGATGAGAGATGCGCGAATGATCTTTCGCCAAATAGAGGCCAGGCGATGAATCTGCCGCCCGTCCATCCGGCCGTCCCAGCGATCGGGCTGGCGGATGCCGTCGTGATGCTCGTCGCTGCTGCTCGGGGCGCTGCTGGCGCTCGTTCTGGTAGTGCGAAAATTCCTGCACAGTGAGACGGCGGCATCGCGAACGGATTGGCAGAAATCAAATGGCGACGCGGAGAATGCGTCGGCTTTCATGGCCGCGTCCATGCAGGGCGTGATCGAAAAGCTGCGCACGCAGGAAAAAGAACTCGCGCGGCTGCACGTGCTGGCGCAGGAACGCGCGCAGGAATCCGAGCGCATGACGGAAGAAGTGACGCGCAACATGCCCACCGGCCTGCTGCTCGTGAGCGCGACGGGAGCGATCAGCTCGTCGAATCCCGCGGCGGAAGAGGCGCTGGGCGCTGCGGCCGCTGCGCTATCGCTCGTACAAGGAAATTCTGGGAGACGATTCGGAGCTCTCGCAGATGCTGACGGCTTGCCTGCGCGACGGAAAAACATTTCAGCGCGGCGAAGTGGAGCATCTGACGACGGAGGGCGAAGTCCGGCGGCTGGGCGTGACGATTTCGCCGATCTACCGGCACGCGCGAATGGCCGTGCGGCGGCACGTGTCCGACCCGCCGAGAACGCCGGAAATGAAGGTGAGCGGCGCGCTGTGCCTGATGAGCGATCTGACCGAGCTGACCGCGCTGCAAAAACAGATTCGCTGGAAGGAAAATCTGGCGGCGCTGGGCGAAATGTCCGCGGGCATCGCGCACGAATTCAAGAATGCGCTCGCGACGATTTCCGGCTACGCGCAGATGATTCGCAGCGAAGTCCAAGCCAGGCGACACGCGCGATTCGGCGGAGCAGATACTCGACCAGACGCGCGCACTGACTCACGTGGTCACGGAATTCCTGCGGTTCGCGAAGCCGCTCGAAATCTGCTACGAAACGGTGGCGATGGCAGCCGCTGGTCGAGCGCCTGGCCGAGGAGCTGCAAGAGTCGCTGCCCGGGTGCGAGTTCGCGTACGAGGGAACGTTCCTGGAACTGCCCGGCGACGAGGCGCTGCTGCGGCAGGCGCTGCTGAATCTGGCGCGCAACGGAGCGGAATCCGCGAGCGACGGCGGAAAGTCGGCGCGCGTGACGATTTCGGGAACACTCGAAGAACTTGGCGGCCGGAAATGGCAGCGCATCTGCGTGGCGGACAACGGCCCGGGCATTCCGGAACACGATCTGCAGAAAATTTTCTGCCGTTCTATACGACGAAATCCGAAGGCACCGGGCTCGGCCTGGCCGTGGTGCAGAAAGTGGCGCTACAGCACGGCGGCAGCATCGAGGCGCGCAACCGGTCCCAGCGGCGGGGCCGAATTCCTGCTGTGGTTACCTTTGCGGCAGGAGACTTCACCGTCTCTATTCCCCTCACAGGCAGCACGCATCTAAACTGTACTGGGCGCGGGGATCACCGCGTTCCGGGAGGCGTAGCCATGCGCAGAATGCACATTGTTGGCCGCGGTAGCGGCGATCCTGGCGTTCCGGCCAGCGGATGGTGCCAAGGCGCCGATCCTAAGCCTTCGCAGGAGAACCAGTCGCAAACGCCCGCGCAATCGAACGCGGCCGCGGCGACCGGCGCGACGAATTCCGCCAGCACAACGAGCACGACCGTGACCGCGCCCCGCCCCGCAGCAGGATTCTCTTGCCGACGCAGCGCGGAAAGCGCGCGAAGCGAAGAAAGACGCGAGCAAGCCGCCAACGTCTTCACGAACGACAATCTGCCGACAACCGGGGGAATCTCGACAGTCGGAGGGGACTGCGTCCGACAAGCATGACGACGGCGGATACGGCCGATAAGGACGATTCGAAGAAGCGGCGAGCGGGAACGGCGAAAAGGCCTGGCGCGAGAAATTCGCCGAGTTGCGCGCGAAGCTGGCGCGAGATCAGGAAGACCTCGACGTGATGCAGCGCGAGCTGGGCGTTCTAGACTTGCAGAACTACAGCGATCCAATGAAGGCAATGCAGCAGGAACTGACGCGCGACGACATCAACAAAAAGACTGCCGACATCGACGCAAAAGCTCAAGCAGATCGAAGCCGACCAGCAAGCCATTGACGACGCCGAAGACGCTCTGCGCAAGTCCGGCGGCGATTCTGGCTGGGCGCGCTAGAAGCTTCACGCAATGGAACCCGTCCTACTGGTCGAAGATAAAGCCGAGCTGCGCGCGATGCTGCGCAAGGCGCTCGAACGCGGCGGGTTATGCGGTCGAAGAAGCGCCCGACGGAAATGCTGCCATCGAGAAAGTCCGCGCGCGGCGCTACCTGATGGTCCTCACCGATCTGAAACTTCCCGGAAATTCCGGAATTGATGTGCTGCGCGAAGCGCGCCGCGCGGAGCCGACCCTGCCGGTGATCATCATGACGGCGTATGGCTCGGTGGAAGAAGCCGTGACGGCGATGAAGGAAGGCGCGTTCGATTTCATCCAGAAGCCGGTGGATCTCGATCATCTGAACCTGCTGCTCGAACGCGGCGGCGAAGCAGCAGGAATTGCTGCGCGAAAATTTGCTGCTGCGCGAGGAATATGCGGCGCGCTACGGATTTCCGCGGATCGTGGGCGAACATCCCGTCGATGAAAGACGCGAGCCATATGACGCAGCGCGTGGCGGCGACCGATTCGACCGTGCTGCTGCTGGGCGAAAGCGGCACGGGCAAGGAGCTTTTCGCGCGCGCCATTCATCATTTGAGCCCGCGGGCCGAGCAGCCGTTTGTGGCGCTGAACTGCGCGGCGATTCCCGAAGGGCTGGTGGAAAACGAGCTATTCGGGCACGAGCGCGGCGCGTACACCGGCGCGGGCGCGCGGAAAATGGGCAAGCTCGAACTCGCGCACCGCGGCACGCTCTTTCTCGACGAAATTGGCGAGCTGCCGCTGGCGATTCAGAGCAAGCTGCTGCGCGTGCTCGAAGAGCGGCGATTCGAGCGCGTCGGCGGAACGCAGGAAATCGAAGCGAACGTGCGCATCGTGACCGCGACGAACAAGGATTTGCGCGCGGCTGTGGCTGACAAATCGTTTCGCGAAGATCTCTATTTCCGCATCTCGGCCGTGCCCATCACGATTCCGCCGCTGCGCGATCGCGGCGACGATGTGCTGCTGCTCGCGGAACATTTTCTCGAACGCTTCAAGCGCGAATTCCGCAAGCCGGCGTTGAAATTGACCGCTGACGCGCGCGCGCGTCTGCGAACTTATCCGTGGCCGGGAAACGTCCGCGAATTGCAGAACGCCATCGAGCGCGCGGCGATTCTGGCCAACGGCGCCGGAAATCGATTCGGAGGCGCTGCAATTGCCTGCCGCAAAGCCCACGCCGCGAGGAATTGCCGGACGGAATGCTCGAAGAGCAGTTTCCGCTGGGAAGGGCCGCTCGACGAAGTGTCGCAGCGCGCCGTCGCCCATGTGGAGCGATTCAAAATTCAGAATGCGCTGCGCGAATCGAAATGGAACAAGACGCGCGCGGCCGAGAAGCTTGGCGTGTCGTACAAGACTCTGCTTACTAAGATTCGCGGGCTGGGCCTCGAGAACTGATTCCCCGCCGTTGTTTCAGGCTGCAAGAACTACAGCTCATCACTCTAAATCCGGACAAGAGCGCAAGACCCACCGCAGAGACGCAGAGAGCGCGGAGCAGGCGCCGAGTTCACAGAGAAACCAACGCGGAACCCGTGGGTACCGCTGCGTCACGCCAGCAGCTGCACGAAAATTTCGTTCGAGACCGTGAGGCGGTCGGGCGCGATGCGGAGGCGCGGACCGTCCACTTCGATGAAGCCATTCGAGCGCAGCTGGTCGATGCGCTCGCGCAGTATGGCTAGCCGGTCGCTCAAAAGAGGTTCGTAGTCGCGCTCGATCCTGGCGAAGTCTATGCCGTCGAGCTGACGCAGGCCGAGGTAAAACTCCTCCTGCAGCGCGTACGGCGGCAGGACGGTTTCCATTTGCTCGCGCACGGAACCGCCGCGATCGAGCAGCGTGACGTAACGTGCAGGCTCGTGGACGTTGGCCCAGCGCGAGAGGCCGTCGAACGAATGGGCGCCAGCGCCGAGGCCGAGATAGGGCTCGCGACGCCAATATTTCAGATTGTGCTGCGAATGGCGGCCAGGCAGGCCCCAGTTGGAAATTTCATAGTGGTCGTAACCGGCAGTGACGAAACGCTGCGCGGCATAATCGTAAAAATCGGCCATGGCGTCGTCGTCCGGAATGTCGGACGCACCGTAGCGGCTGCCGCTCGCGAGCACTTCCTTACCGAGGCGGCTGTCTTCGTCCACTTCGAGCATGTAGACCGAAACGTGCTCGGGAAAAATGCGCAGTAGCTGGCCGACCGACGACTCCCACGATTCGCGCGTCTGGTGCGCGAGGCCCGCGATCAGGTCCATGCTGATATTGCGAAACCCGGCCGCGCGGAGAAAATCGGCGGCACGATAAATATCCTCGCGACGATGCATGCGCCCTGCGGCCTTGAGTTCGGAATCATTGAAAGATTGCGAGCCCAGGCTGACGCGATTGAATCCGGCCGCTAGCCATGCGGAAGCCTTCTGCGGCGTGATTGTTTCGGGATCAGCCTCGAGCGTGACTTCGGTAAGTTCCGCGCCGCTCGATTGGCGGAGAACGTCGAGAATCCGCGCGAGCAGCACCGGATCGAGAAGGCTTGGCGTGCCTCCGCCGAAGTACACGGTGTCCACCTTCGGCCCGGAGCGGAGGTCATAGGTCGCAATTTCCCGGCAGATCGCGTCCGCGTATGGTTCATAGCGGTCGCGGGAGACCACGCCGGTGTGGAAATTGCAGTACGTGCAACGCGTCTGGCAGAACGGAACTTGAATGTAAACGCCGAGAGTCATTGGAATCTTACAAATTTAACACACGATGCCACACGGAGAGGCCCAGGCAATGCGGCGCTGCCGTCGATTAATTTCGGATCGGGGCGTTATATAATCGGAGTTTGATAGTTGCTTAATAGTGTAAGCGCTTCATGGCCAATGGTGGCTCGGCGCAAGCGCAGCTGCCGGATTGGGGCAAAAGCAAATGGCGTTCTATATCGACCTATTTTCGCCGGAAACATACGAGGCCTTCGCGCGATCTCCGCGAGACATTTCCGGATTCCGTCTTCGCCACAAAAACATGGCTGACAGAATCAAACGCGGGGACGTTTTCGTTTGCTATCTTACGCGCCTGTCGCGTTGGTTCGGATTGCTAGAGGTCATCGAGGGGCCATTCATGGACAACAAGCCCATTTTTTTTGCCGAGAACGATCCCTTCGTGGTGCGGTTCCGCGTAAGGCCGGTTCTCTGGCTGGATATTGCTATGGGCATCCCAATCCACGACGACACCATCTGGACTGGCCTCTCGTTTACCCACGGTATTTCGAAGGGCTCGACTGCATGGACAGGAAAGGTTCGCAGCAGTCTGGTGCGCCTAGACGATCAGGACGGTCGCTTTCTCGTGGAAAAGCTCAAGGCGCAGGCGGCCGGCGGTAAACCCTACCCGCTCGATGAAGCCGAAGCACGAAAACTAGCAATGCATACTGTGAACCGTTCAGACAAAGTCATCACAGTTTCCGTCCCCGAAGACTCTCACGCGCTTGAGACGACGGAAGTCGTTCCGGAGACGGAAACACGTGAATCCATTCGCATCCAGGCGTTGATTGCGACCATCGGCGTTCAAATGGGGATGTCAATCTGGATTCCCCGTTCTGACCGCGGCGGCGTTTTGAAAGAGTGGAAAGGCGAGGGGAACAAACTTCTCGAGCGGCTGCCACTCAATTACGACGACACAACACTTCGAACCATCGAGCAGATCGATGTCATATGGCTTCGGGGACGGTCAATTGTGCGCGCTTTTGAGGTTGAACACACGACCTCCGTGTATTCCGGGATTCTGCGAATGGCAGATCTGTTGGCTCTCCAGCCCAATATGGATATCAAGCTCCATATCGTGGCCCCCGAGGAGAAGAGAGACAAGGTTTTCCAAGAAATCCGGCGACCGGTTTTCTCCTTACTTGAAAAAGGCCCTCTCGCGGACAGTTGCACGTATCTCTCGTACGATAACCTCCGTCAGCTTGCTGCGCAAAAACATCTGTCGCACCTGTCAGACACGGTGCTTGACGAATATGCCGAGGAAGCGGAGTAAACACCGTGGTCGTGGCGTCCTATAGGACCTACGCGGATAGAAGCACGTCCAATTACATCTGATAACATGGGCGCGGAGAGAAAACATTGTCTACCGAAACACCGTTAATCGAGGCGCATCGCGCGGCTGGGGCGCGCATGGGTGAATTTGCCGGGCGCGCGCTGCCGGAGGCGTACGCGGACCTCGAGCGCGAGTACGGCGCCGCCCGGGAAAGCGTCGCGTTATTTGATACAAACTGGAACGCAATTCTTGCGCTGACCGGCCGCGACCGCGTGAAATACCTGCACGCGATTTCATCGAACAACATTCAGGCTCTCGAGATCGGACAAGGGACGCTGGCGCTCCTGCTGAATCCGCAAGGGCGAATACAGGCCGAACTCGAAGTGTATGCGCTGCCGGAAAAGCTGCTGGTTCTAACGCACGCTTCGCTCCGGGAACAGACCATTGCGCTACTCAAGAAATATGTAATCGGATCGCAGGTGAAGATCGAAGACCTGACGGACCGGATGGGAAGCTTTGCGCTCGAAGGGCCGCGCGCTGGCGGCGATTGTCGAGCAGGCTTGCGGCGTGAAACTCTCCGAGCTGCCTGATATGTCCATTCGAGATGTAACTGTCGAAGGCATCGCGTGCCAGCTGGTGCGGCGTTCGCATTTCGGCGAATTGGGTGCGGAGTTCATTGCTGGGCGAGATTGCCTTGCGCCGCTCTGGGAGAAACTGCTGGCGGGCGTACGAGCGCACGGCGGCGACCCAATCGGAATGGGAGCTTTAAACGCGCTACGTCTCGAGGCCGATGTGCCGTGGTTCCCTGTTGATTTCAACGACGGGATGATTCCGCACGAGGCGGCGCTCGAAAACACGCACATCAGCTTCAACAAGGGCTGCTACACCGGGCAGGAGATCGTGGAGCGCGTGCGGACGCGAGGGCACGTGAACCGCAAGCGCGTGGGACTGAAGTTTTCAACGGTTGCGCCCCCGCCTCCCGGGACGAAGCTGCGCGCTGGCGGAGCGGAGATCGGGTTCGTGACCAGCGCGTCATTTTCGCCGAACGCAAAGCCAGCGATTGGCATGGGCTATGTGCGACGGGAACAATTTGCGCCGGGAAGCGTCGTGGAATTTGACGGCGGCACAGCAGAAGTCAGAGGAGACGGGTAGAGGTCACTGAGCCAGACCCGGAACGCCTCACACACGTTCCGGGTTTGACGCGCGGCTGGCGCGCTTACTTCTTTTGCACTTCCGCCGCCTGTGCCCGCGCTGCCATCTGTGCTTGCCGCTGTCGCGTCAGATGCGGGACCACGCCGACCATGCGTTCGAGCAGCATCAGTTGGCCGCGGTGGTGCATTTCGTGCTCTTTGGCAGCCATCAGCATGTCGAATCGCGTTCTTGTCGTGGGAGAGCCGCCGGGCGGCATCGTCAAGACTTCGGCGAGGAACGAATCCGGCAGGACCTCGACAAACGACGCAAAGCGTTCGCCCTGGGTTTTCAGGACGACTATGATCTCGGCCTTGGTTCGAACCTTTGCTTCTTCCGCGCCGATTCTCTGCATCAGTTCCGGAAAATTCAGTTTCGTCATATCGGTAATCTTATCGGCGTGAACCGCGAAGGCGAATTCAGGTCCAAACGCAATGTGAACCAGAGTTTGCGCGATGGTCCTGGTATCGGGCGTCGCCTTGAAGTCGTACTTGTTCTCTGGAATGTCTTCCGCCGTTTGAATCGTGTTCTTGCGGACCGTGCGAAACGCTGCAGCCAGTTCTTTCCCACCGTAGTGATTCATTTTCATTTTTCTCCCTGGATATCGTACCGGTCTGTGGATTAATTCGTATTGCCGCGCCGCAAAAAGCGCTCATCAACAATTGCAATTCCCAGGAGAGATCCTTCAGCCGACCAACGCCGTCGGCTTCGGGATGCCGATCCTGGTCGGATCGTCAGCTCTTGGTGAAATTCATCGAGCGGAGGAAACTGCCTCGGTCGGCGTCGATTTTTTTCTGAAGCTGAAAAACGGCGTAGAGAAGCGCCTCGGGACGAGGCGGGCAGCCGGGCACGTACACGTCAATCGGGATCACCTGGTTCACGCCCTGCACGATGGCGTAATTATTGAACACGCCGCCGGAAGTGGCGCAGGCGCCCATCGAGATTGCCCACTTGGGTTCGGGCATTTGCGCGTACAGCTGCTTGATAATTGGCGCCATCTTCTGCGAAACGCGGCCGGCAATGATCATCAGGTCGGACTGGCGCGGCGAACCTCGAAAAACCTCGGCGCCAAAGCGCGAAATATCGTAGCGCGAGGCGGCCATGGACATCATCTCGATCGCGCAGCATGCAAGGCCAAAGGACATCGGCCAGATCGAGCTGCGGCGCGCCCAGTTGACCACTTTGTCGAGCGAGGCGAAGAGAATGCCTTCGTCCTTCAGGAAATTTTCATCCTGGCCCGGCGTTTCGAGTGTGACGCCCTTCGCGAGTTCCACGGACATAGTTAAGAGCAGCTCCTGAACGAGCGCGTCGTGCAATTCCCTACCCGCTCATTTTGCACCTTGGCGCGGAGGTTTGCAATGGAGCAGACGGAGCGAATTGAAGCAGTTTACGAAATCGAAGGGTACGGCGTCCGCCCTCGATAGCATTGATGGGACGTCAGGTACGGATGATTCCCAGTTTCCGGCAGGCTATTTCCGGCTTCACGTTTCGTTGGTTGCAGAACTCCAGAAATGCCTGGCGGGCCCCGTCCCACGGTGAGTCCTTTGCACTGTCGCAATCGTCAATTACGATCGTCCCGCCCTTCGCCATGTGTGGGATGATGCGTGTCAGCGACTCTTTCACCGGCCTGTACAGGTCAAGATCAATGAGCGCGAAAGCGATTTTGCCAAGCCCTCCATAATCGAACGTTGTCGCATCGGCCTCGTGCACGCTCACATTAGAGTAACCGGAGCGGTTCATCGACGCTTCGAGCCATCGGCGATCGTTGATCACAAAATTGCCGTCATAGGTACCGGCGGCCTTGCCACGACTGTTGTATTCAACGGCAACGTCGCTGGGGGTAAAGCCGGTGAATGTATCAATGCAAACGTATTCGCGCTGAACTCCCCGCTCCGCGAGGGCTTCAACCAGAAAGCAGGTCGTCCAACCCTGGTTGCAGCCCACTTCGACCGCAACTCCAGGCACTTCGACGGACAGGAGTTGCTTCGTGAGCTCCATGATCTCAGAGGGCCGGTACATATAGGGATATCGCACAAACGGCTGGCGAGAGAAGACCGCAGGCGCGGCAAAGTTGTATGCGAGCGAGTAGGTCAAACGCAGCAAAAATGTTCTGAGTCTGTTTTTTACGGGCGTCCAGCCGGAATAAATGTTCTCACGGCGATCCCAGACGTCGGGCGGAAAGGCATTTCCCTGGGCAGGGACAACAGCGAGCGCCTGAGATAATTTGTGCCGGTTTATCAAACGGCTAGCGACGTGCCCCCTTAAAGGCTGGCTTCGCGGATTCAGGAACGGTGTCGAAGAGGAGTTAGGCTCAAGCGCCGCTGCGGCAGATCCGAAGACCAATGGGCGATCTTCCTCGAACGCATCTTCCGAGCTTTGATCTGCGTGCTTCATTCCGGGCCTCCAGTGGGTAAGCTTTCGCTGGTAGGATCTCGATGGGTTTACTCCACCGGTGGGGAGGCGTTCGCGGAGCACCTACATACTAGGGAAGATCCACGGTAGGAGTCTGTTCAATTTTGCTCACTTTTCGATTAAGTGCAGATGGGCGACGAACGGCGGAAAGGCCAAATATCCGCTGGCCACGTCGGTTTTTCCAACCTGAGCTACCTTGGCGCCGTCCTGTGAGATAACGTTGTGCCGGTCGCAGACTGCGGCCATGGAGGAACCATGAGAACTGGCATATGGATACCGTGCGCGATCGTGCTCAGCTTTGCCTTGGGGATGGCGGTGCAATCCGCGCGGGGATCGCGCGGCGAAAAGGACGAGGCCCGGGTCACGGGCGTCGGTGGATTTTTCATCAAGGCGCAGAATCCGGCGAAACTCGCCGAGTGGTATCGCGTGCATCTCGGAATCGGACTCATAGCAGGGGGAAAGGGAGACAACGCGCCACAGTTCAGCATGTTCGAGTGGCGCGACAAAGATCGTCCCGACCAGAAGGGCGTGACGGTGTGGTCTATTTTCCCCACCAACACGAAATATTTCGAGCCGAGCAGCGCCTCGTTCATGATGAACTTTCGCGTGGCAAACCTCGACCGGCTCCTCGGACAACTCCGGAACGAAGGCGTGAAGGTGGACGACAAAATCGGCGACGAATCCAACGGCCGGTTCGCCTGGGCGATGGACCCGGAAGGAAATCGCGTCGAACTGTGGGAACCGAAGGGCGAATGATGCAATCGAGGGATTTCGGGGCGCCGTTACGCTGCGCCGCTAATCCACCTGGACGGTAACTTTGGCGGACTTCGTGTTGCCGGCCGCGTCAGTCGCGGTGAAAGTATATGTCGTGGTCTTTTTCGGCGACACAGTGATGCAGCGTTCAAACGCGGGCCAAACGGCGTTCGCTTGCGGCTCCAGAGTTACGGACTTTGCATTCGATACACCGTAGCAGAGCATCGTGGAATCGCCGCGCTTAATTTCACCAGGGTACGGAAAAAACCTCAGAATATCGAAGCGATCGCCGCCCATTCCTTCGAAGGTTTTTTTAGCATCGTCGCGCTTTGCGGCGGCCGCCTGCTCTTGCATCACTTTGTCCCCGTGCCAGCGCGAGTAAAACACAATCCCTAGATATGCCGCAGCCAGTACAAAGACTACTAGCGTCGCAACGACGTAAATGCTCATTCCTTTGCGCGGGGGAGGACCGAGATTGGGATTGTCGTACAATGGCGGCTCCTACTAATTTTGCGGCTGGGGCTGCGAGGTAGGCGGCACAATCGATCCGCCGAAGCCGGGAGCGCCTGCGCCCGGACTTGGCATTCCGATTCCAAGCGTACTTCCCGGTTGACCGGGCACCTGCCCTCCTCCGCCGGATAGCGCCTGCTGGGCAGCGCGTGCTTGATCCTCCAGAGGATTCCAAATGAATTCCCAGTCTTTGTATTTCTTTCCGAAGTTGTAAACCTTGATCGAAAGCGCGTCGGACTTCGTCCCGCCGCCGACGCCAGTGAGAAAAGCACCGAGCACGGGACCATCAACCGGGCCAGTCGGTTTCAGAGTCGCCAACGGATTTACAGGCTGAAAGGCTGACGCGGATTGGCTGGGAGCAGGAGCCTGCGAGCCGGCAGGGGGCTGACCCGAAGCGTTCCCACCGGGCGCAGTTGTTGGCGCGTTTGGGTTGTTCTCACCGCTCGCACCCGATGGCGAGGCCATGCTGGAAACCGGCGTGCCGATGGACCCGGCGGTTGCCACAGTGGGTATCTGGCCGCCATTCAAATCCATCAGCGCCATCTGCTGCAGCGAGGCGTAGCGAACGCTGCCGATGATCTGGCCCGAGGCATTGACATAGATCAAGCGCCAGGCGCCATCCTCTGCGCTGTTCGTCGGATCCTTGTAGGCCTCGGATCGCAGGAAATGAAGATCGGGCAGGCCGGTCTTCAAATCATCGAGCGATTGCGGATAATGGCCGGTCTTGCGGTAGAAGAGGCGAATGGCGCGAGCATATTGGTTGCCGCGCCAGATCATGTCGTCCTCGCGCAGCCGACGTCCTTGCGTATACACGTTTTGCAGCGCAACCTGCGAGCCGATGACCATCACCAGAACCAGGAACATCACCATCAAAAAAGCGTAGCCGGATTCGCCCGACCGGTCGCCAGATCGCTCCGATATATTGGCGCGGACTTCCTCGGCGCGCGGTATTGCGTGACTGGGTTCGGCGATCATTGAGCGGGACCGGCTTGGTCCGGCGGCTGGACGAGCGGAACCATCGCATGACGGCCAGTGGAGACTTCCTCGACCTCGGCGGATTCATTGCCAATATGAACCAGGCGGAACGCGTTCAGGAATCTGTCGCCCTCGGCGACAACCAGAACATCATCGCCGCTGGTGAAGAACGCAACGCGCCTTCCGGACTTCGTCTGCGAGGCATAGCCGAAAAATTCCGCGGGAATCTGCAGTGGCGGAGGCGGAGGGGGCAGCTTCGGGCCCACGAAAGGCCGCACGTTAGCCGCAGCCTCACCCGCAACCGCCTTAGGAGGCGGCGGGGCGCCGGCGACAAAAATATTCCTGTGCGAGCCCGAATATTCAAGCTTGCGCAGCCTGTCGAGCTGATCGAGTCGAAGACTCGGCTCCTGCACATCGAGCGGTTCGAATTTTGTGTCGGCGGCGAGCACGCCCGGGAGGCCGGGCACTGAGGTTTTGAACACGTAAAAATACGCGACGACGAGGAGCAGGCCAATCAGCCCCGCCAGAACGTAAATCTGCGTTCGTTTCGTCATCGCTCAGGTCCTGAAATATGTATGCAGATCGAGATCGAGCCGGATTCCGCCTGTGGAAACCGAACTCAGGTGCAGGCTATCCAGCAAATAAAAGTTTTTCGAACGCTCCAGCCCGTTGATAAATTGAATGACTGCGGGATAGTCGGCGTCGAGGGCCGTGGTGATTTGGACCTCGGTGACGCCGCGATCCTTCAGCGCTTTCTGCTTAAACGTGTAACCGGAGATTTTCACGCCCGACTTCGTCGCGATCTCGCCAAGATCGGACTCGATGCGCGAATAGCCCGTCGGCGAATCCAGAAACGACTGCTGATAGAAGGCGTCGCAATCCTTCCCCGCTTGCGGAAGGTCGGCGCGGATTTTGTTGCCGCGATCCACATCGGCCCTCAGTTTCTTGGCTTCGAGCGCCAGGTTGTCGCGCTCGATACGCAGCGCCTCCGGCTGCTGGTACGAGGCGTGCCAAAGGTAGCCCGCGAGGGCAAGGTCCAGCGCCAAAACGAGAGCCAGCGCGACTCCCAGCCATATCTTCCAGGACTGCCATGTGATCTTCACGGTCATATCGTCTGCTACGTTTCGATGGGGGCCGGGTAGCCCATGATTTCTTCAATGATTATAAGGGCTTTCGAGAGCTGGGCGCTCCCCGCACGCTTTGATTCCCGGGTCGCCTTACCTGAAGCATGGGCGCAGTTTCTCACCCCTATATTATATGCGAAAGTAGAGGGTTCCGGTTGCCAGTCGTTTTCGCGCCGCCCCATTGCCTGCGGCAAGAGTTCCAAGTCGTGGCACCGGGAGCCTAAACGCTTGCCTCCGCGACAGTCCAGGCCGGTTCTTGACGCTCCGATGAAAAGCGCGTAAACAATTCCCATGGCAGACAAAATTCCGATGTTTCCGGTCGCGCACGTTCCGAGGCTCGACGAGGATATTCCCGTCGTGGAGCTAGTGGCAGAGGTTGCCCCCGGAGAAGTGGAACTGGATGCGGTCGTCAAAGCGCAATCGTCCTCTCCTCAAGTAGCCGATCGAATGGTGAAGCTGGAGAACTGCATCTGGTCGCTTGCGGGCGTTTTATTGCTCTTACCGGAAGCAACGAGAGAAAGAATCGGCGCTGTCGAAGCCATTGAACAGGCACGAATATTGCTGCATCACAGTCAGGTGCTCAATCACAACCTGGAGATACCACTGAAACCCGATCAACATTCGGCCAAGTAGAAAACCCACTCGCGGCGTGTCCCGCAGGAAACGTTTACTATTCCAGCCCGGAATCGTCGTGCTATTCTGCCGCCGATGCGTCGTGGCAGGTGGTGCGAGTGAAAAACACAATTACAGTTCTCGAAGGCAAGACACCGCTTCTCGTGCTGGGTGGCGGCTTGTTTGATGAATCTCAGACCTGGTTATTCGATCTGCATCAGAGGGCGTTCTTCTGCTTTGAGCGAATGCTGCCTGCTGTGCTTTATCAGCGGCGAGGCGACAGCTGGAAGTGCATGTCAACCCAGCCTGAAGCCAGCTGGCAGCCAGTCAAAACCGCGGAGATGAGCGGGCTTCTGGACGAAATGGAGAAGCAGGTCCTTGCTTGGGAAAAAGAAAAAGGCAAGGATTCGTGACCAGCGCGCGAGCGCGATCACTTACTTGCGCGGAGCGGTTACAGGGGTGAGCGGCGGAGCTACATCGTAGGCAGTCGAGTACCAGACTGTAAGGTTCAGCACGATCTTATCCGGTGAAGTCGGAGCGTCCGAACGCCGCTCGCTGGCGACCACCATCCCCGAAAACATTTTCGATTTCTCGATCGCCTGCAGAAATTGAATCTTACCCTCGTCGTTGGTGGCGCCTATTTCCAGCGTCACCTCTGCGCGCCCGTTTACAAGCCGGGGAGAGATGCTGACGACACGCACGCCCGGCGGAAGCGTCTGCTCGAGATCCATGAAGATTTTCGTCCAGGGAAAGCTGCGCTCGTCAATCAGTGAGTTCAGGAAAGCGGAGCGGCCGAGAACCTGCTGCGCCGCTTGCCCGCGAAAGTCCGTGGCCAGCTCGCGCTGCCGCTGTTGATCCGTCCGGATCGAAGCATTCCCACCGAGACATATCGGCATGCAGCTCCCGATTGGCGTGCCACGACCTGAACGCAGCGAGTGAAAGCAGCGCAAGCGCCAGGACGCCAACCGTTCCAAGCACCGCCGAAAAGGCTAGGAACGGCCGATTGTTCGGCTGAGGCGCTGTGGCGAGATTGAGCTGTAGTCTCATTTATCGGTCGTCAAAATATTGCGGCTCTCAGGGCCTTCCATTCATCATCCAGCCCGCCAGTGCATCGAGGCCATGGCTCACGAGGTCCTTCGCGGAGGCCTCAAGGCCCTGCACGCTTTCGGCATCGCCGATTGGCCCGGCATTGATTTTCAATTCTTCGGCCAGTGCACGTCCGAAGATCGCTTCCTTATCGCCGAATCCAGTAAGCCGCGCGCGGTCGAGCGTCGCGCCCCAAGTGTCCTGATAATAGGCCACGGCGGGAAAAACCTCGTCGAGCACGGCCTGCGGTTCAAGCAGCTTCGCTTCGGCATGCATCTCGGTGGAACGATATACGCACAGGTTCGGGCCGTTGGTAACGACCGTGGTCAGCATTTTCCCGCAGAGGCGAACGAGCAGCGTGGAACCGCGCTCTTCCAGAAGCGGCAACGTGGCCAGCGTCGAGCCCAGCACCACTCCGGCGTGCGCGCCGAGAGACTCGACGATTTGCTCGTATTCCCGCACGATCTGCTGCCTCGCCACGGCGATAACAACTTCCAGATTCCCATCGCGCCCGTCCTGCCGGTTCCAGGAGACGACAGTTTCATCCACGTCGAATGGCACGCTTTTCTTCAACCGCCAGCGCAGCAGCGGCAAAGCGTCGTTGGACTTTCGCGGCAGATTATCGAATGGCAAAATGAAAACGCGAACGGCGAGGTCCGGGACCAGTAACGCGATTGGCGCGCCCGCGATCTGGAATCCGCGTGAATACCCGGCGGAGCGCCGTCCGAACCGCGTCCGGCTGCGTAATGTTGGTTTCAACCGTGGACGGCATCACCGCGCCCGCAGGCAACGCTTCCACCGCCGCGCCGTCGAGTTGACCGCGACGCTTACCCCAGCGGGCCGCGGCCACGTGCTGCGCTGCTATCTCGACGACAAGCGACGGATGCGGCATCGCGTGCAGCCAGCGGTCAATTCGCCCGACCAGACCCACGCGGTAAAACTGGTTCGTAACGCTGTTTGAGGACGTCAAGCTAGTCAAGGAACGTCACCTTGTTGATCTCGCGAAGAGTTGTAAGCCCGGCGCGGACTTTTCGCAATCCGGAGTCGCGCAAAAATGTCATGCCGCCTTCTCTCGCGGCGCGCTTGATTTCCGACGTCGGACGGCGATCAATGATCATTTCGCGAATGTGATCGGAAAGATCGAGCAACTCGGTAATGGCTGTGCGGCCCCGGTATCCGCTGCCCGAACATTCCAGGCATCCGACTCCTTCGGAAAACTGGAATCCGGCCCATTCAGCCGCATCGAGACCGGATTCCTTCAGCACTGAAGCGTCGTAGGTGACTTTTTTCTTGCAGCTTTCACAAACCACGCGCACGAGCCGCTGCGCCATGATGCAGTTAAGCGCCGACACGAAGTTGTAAGGCTCGACACCCATGTTGATGAATCGTCCGATCACATCGGTCACGTTGTTGGCGTGAACCGTGGTAAACACAAGGTGTCCCGTAAGAGCCGAATTGATAGCGATCTGCGCCGTCTCCTGGTCGCGAATTTCGCCAACCATGATCTTGTCCGGGTCGTGCCGCAAAATCGAGCGAAGGCCGCGGGCAAAGGTCAGGCCCTTTTTTTCATTCACGGGAATCTGGGTGATGCCGCGAACCTGGTATTCGACGGGATCTTCAATGGTGATGATCTTGTCCTCGTCGTTCTTGATCTCGTTGATGGCCGCGTATAGCGTCGTCGTCTTTCCCGATCCGGTAGGGCCCGGTGACCAGAACCATTCCGTACGGCTCGTGAATGTAACGGCGGAAGCGCGTGACCTCTTCGTGGTCAAAGCCGACCACGTCGAGCGTTAGGTTGCGGAATTTCTCGCTGAGCGTTTCTTTGTCAAGGACGCGAAGAACGGCATCCTCGCCGTGCACCGAAGGCATGATGGATACGCGGAAATCCACGAAACGGCCCTTGTAGCGAACGCGGAAGCGGCCGTCCTGTGGCACGCGGCGCTCGGCGATGTCGAGCTCGCTCATCACCTTGATGCGCGACAGAATCGTGGCGTGAAATTCCTTGGCCATCGGCTGCATGGCAAATTGCAACACGCCGTCAATGCGGTACTTCACGACCACTTCAGAATTCCGCGTCTCGATGTGAATATCGCTCGCGCGCCGCTCCAGGGCCGTAAAGATTACGGTGTCCACCAGACGAACCACGGGGCTCACGCCCGAATCGGCCGTGAGCTTGTCCATCGTGATATTTTCGTCGCTGTCTACTTCATCGCCGACCACCTGAATCGTGAATCCTTCAGTAGCCTGATCCAGCACGCGCTGCGACTGCTCGGTGCGTTTCAGCAGATCTCCGATTTGCGAGGCGGTCGCGACCTTGATCTGAAGACGCTTGCCGAGGAGAAGAGCAAGCTCGTCGGTCTGCTGCAACTGGCTGGGGTCCACCATCGCCACGACAAGCGTGGAATCGTGGGCTGCCAGCGGCACAAAGTGGTAGCGAAACATCAATTCAGCCGGAATGCTGCGGAAAAGCTCGGGGTCAATCCGCTGCTCCGTCAGGTCTACAAAGGCACAGCGGTAGCGTTCGGCCAGACGTCTGGCCTGTTCCCGCTCCGAGGCATCGTCCGGCACATTGCCGCCTGCCGGATTGCTTATGGGTGTGGCCATCGAGTCCTATCCTCCCACCGAACCTACCTGGAGGGAAAACATGGGCAGATACAGGGAGATCAAAATGAAGCCTATCACAACGGCCATGACGACCAAAATGACGATAGGTATCCACGAGAGCGTGCGCTGCAGACGCGTATCCACTTCTTCCTCGTAGAATTCGGCCACGCTCGTGAGCATCGCCGAAAGCGCGCCCGAAGCTTCGCCAACCTCAATCATCTCAAGCGCCAGGCCGGGAACAAGCTTCGTTTCCGCAAGGCTCAAGTGCAGCGTCTGCCCTTCCTTGACTCGCTCGGACGCCTGCTCAACAGAAGTTGCGATCAGCGGGCTGCCGATGGCCGCCGCCGAGGTGCGCAACGCTGGGACGAGAGGTGTGCCACCGCCAAGCAGCGTCGAGAGAGTGCGCACGAATTGTGCTATCTGCGCCTTGATCCAGATGTCTCCGAAGATCGGAATGCGGGGTTTGAGCCGATCGATCGCGATCGCTCCGCGCTCGGAACGCGTCCAAAGAAACAGCCCGGAGGCCGCAACGAAAATCAGGACGACGAAAGTTAAGAAATAATCGCGAAGGGGCAACGCGATCTCAAGCAGGATTCTAGTGCTCGTTGGCAGAGGCACATTCAACTGCTTATAGAGATCGGCGAACTGCGGAAGCGCGTACGTGGACAGGTAGGTGACAACGATGATCGCAACCGCGACCAGGACAACGGGATAAATCAGCGCCGTAATCAAGCGGCTGCGGAAACCGGTTGTGACGCGCAGGTAGGAGATGTACTGCTCCAAAACGCCGGTGAGGTTTCCGCTGCGTTCACCCGCCGCAATTACCGTGATGTATACCGGAGGGAACGAGCCCTGGGCAGCCATTGCCTCTGAAAGCAGAGCGCCGGCACGCACTCGCTGCCTGACGTCCTCCAGAATCGGCCGGAGACGGGCAGCGGCCGCGCGTTCCGCGAGCAGATCGAGAGCCCTCAGAATGGGCAGACCCGCGCGAACGAGTGTGTTGAATTGCTGGTTGAAGATCAGGAAATCAGCGGGGCGTATCTTCCGGTCGCGGCTGACCCGGCCGAATCGCGCCAGTAGGTCGAACTGATTGCGAACGGAAAAAACATAGAAGCCGCGATCGGTGAGCTTCTGCCTGGCTTCATCCTCGGACTGCGCCGTCTCGACCTGTTGATAAACCCGGCCTGAGGCATCCCCGACTTTGCATAGGAAATCGGCCATTGTTGTGTATGGGCGCGCCGCCCGCGAGGGGGCGATTCGCCGAAAGCCTAGCATACCCTTTTTAGAGTGGGGCTGAAGCCGGGAAAACAGCCCGCCAATTAGGATGTGACAACCGCAAGAATGGTGTGCTGCCCTCAACGCGACCGAAGGCAATCGGATGGGCAGGCAGCTGTGATAAAGTCGCGCCTGGATTTCAGAATTCAATCTCCTAGGACATCCCCAAGCTCAATGGAACCAATCTCGCACTTCTTCTATTCCGACCGATTGAAACTGCAATTCTGGGACTACGGCCAGGACGGAAAGCCCGCGCTGGTACTGGTGCATGGCGGCCTGGATCACGCGCGCAACTGGGATTGGGTAGCGCGCTCGTTGCGCGAGCACTATCACGTCTACGCGCTCGATCTGCGAGGCCACGGGAACAGCGCATGGGCGCCGGGAGCGATGTACAGTCTGGTCGAACACGTTCTCGATCTCTCGGCGCTGCTCGATATCATCAATGAGTTCCCCATTCGCCTGATCGGACATTCGCTCGGCGGGATGATCGTGTTGAATTACTCCGGCGTATTCCCGGAGCGCGTGCGCAAGGCCATCTCCATCGAAGGGCTTGGGCGTGCCCGAAAGCAGCAAAGTGCACGGGCCGGCGTCGCAGCAGATGCGTTATTGGATCGAATCCGTCCGCAAGGTCGAAAAGCGCCTGCCGAAAACGTACCCCAGCATCGCCGCCGCCGTGGCGCGAATGAAGGAAGCCAATCCGCATCTCTCGGACGAGGTAGCACGACACTTGACGCTGCACGGCACCAATTGGGACGCCGACGGATCGCTGGTGTGGAAGTTCGACAATTACGCGCGCGTATTTCCGCCCTATGGGCATCGCATCGAGGATTGCGTCGAGCTCTATAGCCAGATCACCTGCCCGATACTATTTTTCTGGGGGCTTGAGAGCTTTTTCCCCGTGCCGGAGACTGATCCGCGGAAAAAGGCTATTCGCAATGCGCGACTCGTGGAAGTGCCGAACGCCGGACACTGGGTGCATCACGATCAACTGGATACATTTCTACGGGATGCGACTGCGTTCTTGAAGGATTGAGCGGCCGATCGCCGTCAGCGAATCTCGCCCGCGAGAGATTCTTCGTCAACGATTGCCACACCGGGCGGCGGCTGGAAATGAAATTTGATTTCGGGTATCACGCGCGTTTTCTTCCCAGTTGCCAAATCGAAATTCGGTTTCCACGTGACCGGGTTCGCGAATCAGCACGCGAACAAGGTGAGCATCCGGGTCGGTCTCAAATAACACTTGGGGTGATGCGTCACTGCCTGATGCTTCTCGCGGCACGCAAGATAGAACCGAATTGGCGGCCGGCACCGGCTGCTCATCAAGCTGAGTCCCCTTCTCGGCATCAGGACCAACGAGCTGAATCGAGCGGCAGAGCTTCGTTAGGTCGGCCTTGCCCGTGAGAAGCGCCAGCGGAGTGCGCCAATCCGAGCTTTCCTTCAGCTTGGCGCGGCTCGCGGTGTGGTCCGCAGGCACGTAAAACCACACGTTTGTGCCGTCCACAATGAAGAGCTTTTGTTCCGGAGATTCGTACTCCCAACGCATGCGGCCCGGCCGCGAAAAATAAACCGTTCCCGATTCCGACGATGCTCCGCCGTTTCCGTCCGTGTATCGCTCGAAGAAATCCGCCCGCAGGGTGCGCGCATGCTGGTAGCGCGCTTCCAGGGCGGCGCGAACCTTGTTTACACCGGCCTGGGGAGCCAAAAGCGCGGAGAGAAGGGCGGCCAGAAATGCGAGGGGCATATCTTCAGTCTAGCAGGAAAAAAGCCGGCCACAGCCGCGGCCAAGAAGAAAATCCGTGCGATCCGACTACTATAGAGGCGACAAAGCGTCGCAGGCCGCAGGGGAAGCCGGCGCCTTCCCCGTGGGATCGTAATGAATTATTCCGGGCGTATCGCTGCAAAAGCTTCGCACGCCGGTGATGCCCGGGTTGACCGGGACCGCGCTAACCAAGTAACCATCGAAACCGGGCGCGCCGCAACCCGGCGCCGCGATTGCCTCTGCGCTCTGGCCCACGTATTCAAACGCGAAACCACTTTTCTGACTCGGAGCGACGGCGATGACTGCATCAATCAAGCTCGCCTGATCGCACGTTGGAATGGGTCCCCCGCCCAGACTCGCAAGGGTGGGAGGGTAGCCGTTTCTATAGGTTGTGTTGTAGATCAAGGACGCGGTTGTCAGCGACCGTACATTCGCGACTGCCGCTGCCTCGTTCGCAGCTATGCGCGAATGCAGCAAGCTGGGAATCGCCAGCGCCGCTAGAACCAGGATGATCGCAACCACGATGAGAAGTTCGATCAACGAGAATCCCCCGTGTGTCGACTGCTGACGGTTCGTTTTGAGTAAGATCACTGGATTGGGCATGACCGGAATCGCCATTTAATTTTAGCGCGCCGCCTTGGAAAAAAAAGGGGGAAGGAACCATCGGTTCCTTCCCGCCTCGGGTTATGCCAAAACTACTGGAGTGACGGAAGTGCCTGGCACCCAGTGTCGGTCGGTGCGGCCATCGCTGCGCCGGCCACATCAACGCGAACCACGCCGGACTCGTCCGAGCAGAACGTACGTCCGCCGGTCGAGCCCAGTGCCACTGGCCACGCGCTCGCACCGAAGGTGTTGATAACTCCGTTCACCGGAGCGCTACCCAGAGCAGCCACGTTATATCCGCTCTTCGGGCCGCCAGTCGCGATGAGGTTATCGACCAAGCACGCCGTTGCGGCTGCCGCAGTGCAAGGTGTCGCACCGCCCAACTGAGCTAGCGTCGCCGAGAAGCCCGAGTTGTAAGTGCTCGAGTAGGTTATTTCGGCAGTCACCAGCGTGCGGATCGTTCCGACCGCAGACGATTCGTTGGCCGCCATGCGGGCGCGAAGCAGGTTCGGAATTGCGATGGCCGCGATGATCAAAATGATCGCCACGACGATCAGCAATTCGATAAGTGAGAAGCCCTTCTGTTTCTTATTCATTGTCTCTCCTAGGAGCATTGCTCCGAAACTCGATTTGTACTCCCTGGCGGGGCGTACGCGATGTTATATTGCAAGACAGATGCCAGCCAAGAGCCACGCGTTTACTCCCACGATACAATGGCAGTATACATCTCGCTTTCAATGACTTACAGCTATGACCGGATCCGCTTCGCGTCCCGTTCATTTCCTGGTCTCGGCATACTGCCTATGAGGTTGACACTTTCTGCTTATCAGATACGACGGAAACAGCCAAATCCGCCGTTCTCAGGCACTGGCAGACTGGCAGAAACGAACAAGTTGGCCAGAAGCACTCGGATCGTGAGAGGCATTGCGGGCAACTGTGCGGCTGTAGGTTGTCTTCCAGGTTAGCTGGAGCGCGTATGGCATGATTCGCTCGTTCCTCCCATATTCCTGGTGGTCCATCATCGAAAGAAAAAAGAAAAGGCGGGAAGGAACCATCGGTTCCTTCCCGCCTCGGGTTATGCCAAAACTACTGGAGTGACGGAAGTGCCTGGCACCCAGTGTCGGTCGGTGCGGCCATCGCTGCGCCGGCCACATTAACGCGAACCACGCCGGACTCGTCCGAGCAGAACGTACGTCCGCCGGTCGAGCCCAGTGCCACTGGCCACGCGCTCGCACCGAAGGTGTTGATAACTCCGTTCACCGGAGCGCTACCCAGAGCAGCCACGTTATATCCGCTCTTCGGGCCGCCAGTCGCGATGAGGTTATCGACCAAGCACGCCGTTGCGGCTGCCGCAGTACAAGGTGTCGCACCGCCCAACTGAGCTAGCGTCGCCGAGAAGCCCGAGTTGTAAGTGCTCGAGTAGCTTATTTCGGCAGTAACGATCGTGCGGACGGTTCCAACCGCGGACGCCTCGTTGGCCGCCATGCGGGCGCGAAGCAGGTTCGGAATTGCGATGGCCGCGATGATCAAAATGATCGCCACGACGATCAGCAATTCGATAAGTGAAAAGCCCTTCTGTTTCTTATTCATTGTCTCTCCTAGGAGCATTGCTCCGAATCTCGATTTGTACTCCCTGGCGGGGTACGCTCACATATATTGCAAGGGAGATGCCACGCCGAGCTACCGGGCTTACTCTCGCGACACTATTGGACGGTATACTGCTCAGTTCTCAATAACATACGGACACCTAGAATCGATGGGCATCGAGCGCTCGTCAGATGCCTCAATCCGGGACATCGCCATCGAAAGTTGACACTTATTGCCTATCGGAAGTGACAAAAACGGCTGGAATTTGCTGCTCTAGTCAGACCCGAAAGGCTCTCAGAGCAATTAGCTGCGCTACACACCATATTTCTTCGCGTAATGGCGGAAAGAGCGGTAGGACATCTTAAGCAGTGTCGCAGCCTGCGTACGGACGCCTCCAGATCGCTCCAGAGCGGCCAGCAGGTACGAGCGCTCCAGCCCCTGGATATGCTCCTCCAGGCTTAGGCCTTCCTGCTGGCAGGCAGGCGTGGTTCCCGTTGTTCGATGCATGAGGCACGGACTCCTGAAAGTGCTTCTGGATTCGCTCGGGGAGCGCATCCACGGAGATCCGGTTGCCGCTTTCCAGAGCCACGGCGCGTTCAATGGTGTTTTCAAGCTCGCGAACGTTTCCGGGCCAGTCGTAAACTTCCAGGCGGCGCATTGCTTCGGGCTCGATTCCGTCAATCTTCTTCGTCATGGATTTGGCGAAGCGGCCCAGAAACTCGCGCGCCAGCAGCGGAATATCGTCCCGGCGTTCGCGCAGCGGCGGAAGATGAATCGGAATAACGCTCAGACGATAGTACAAGTCCTCGCGGAATCGCTCCTCGGCGATTTCCTTGGCGAGGTCCTTGTTCGTCGCGGCGATGATGCGCACGTCTACGTCGGTTTCTTCAGTGCTGCCGATCGCGCGAACCTTGCCCTCTTGAAGAACGCGATAGAGCTTCACCTGCATGGTGACGCTCATGTTTCCGATTTCGTCCATGAAAAGCGTGCCACCGTGCGCCGCATGGAAAAGTCCGTGCCGGTTTTCGTTTGCGCCGGTGAACGCGCCCTTCACATAGCCAAACAGCTCGGATTCGAGCAGAGTCTCTGGAAAAGCTCCGCAGTTGATCGTGATGAAAGGATTCTTCGCGCGAGCGCTGTTTTCATGGATCGCACGCGCGACTAGTTCCTTGCCCGTGCCGCTCTCACCGGTGATCAAAACACGGCTGGGCTGCGGAGCAATGTTTTGAATTAGTTCGAAAATGGCTCGCATCTTCGGGCTGGTGCCAATCATATGGTCCAGGCCCGTGAGCCGTCGAAGCTCGCGCCGTAGGTACCCCGCCTCCTTTTTCAGTGCGAGGCTTTCGGCAACCTGCTGAACGGCCGGGCGCAGCTCGTCGAGCAGCCGATCGCCCTTGATCACGTAACGATCCGCGCCGAAATTCACCGCGGAAATCGCCGTGTCAATCGTAGGCACGCCGGTAATCAGAATAAAAGTGGTCGCGGGCGATACTTCCTTCGCATACCGCAGCAGATCCACGCCGTTCATGTCGGGCATGCAGATGTCGGAAACGACGATGTCGAAAATCCGTGACGCCAGCAGGCGCTTCGCCGCTTCGCCATTTGTCGCCACTTCGACCTTGTGGCCTTCTTTGCGGAAGCTGATTTCAAGCAATTCGCAAATGGACCGCTCGTCGTCAACGATTAGTAGGTGGGCCATGGGAACTATGCCTTTCCTACCAGGCGGCGCGCCAGATCGCGGGATGTCTGTGATGGAACGTGGAGCCGTGCGTGTGGCTGCGCGTGCCGACCGCGGAATTTCGACCACGAATTCCGTGCCGAGGCCCGGCTCCGTGTCCACGCGAATCTGGCTTTTGTGCGCCTGCAAAATCTGATAGACGATGGCGAGGCCAAGCCCAGTGCCGCCGGCGAATCCGGACTGAAACGGCTCGAATATCCTTGCCGTCGAGCGCGGGTCAAAACCTGTACCGGTGTCGCGGATCGAAATTCGTACAGAATCCGCAATGGCTTCGAGGCTTACCGTCAACACACCTCCATCGGGCATGGCGCGCAGGGAGTTGTTGCAAAGATTCCAAAAAACCTGCTTCAT
This sequence comes from uncultured Acidobacteriota bacterium, assembly GCA_963701865.1. Taxonomy (GTDB): domain Bacteria; phylum Acidobacteriota; class Terriglobia; order Acidiferrales; family UBA7541; genus Palsa-295. The sequence goes on along the minus strand of CAVPBO010000001.1, from coordinate 1,058,071 downwards.
CGCGTCGCGGTCCACATGAGCGCGAAGCTTTCCCGTCGGAAAATCGCGTTCGATGCGTACTTTGCCCGAAGCTGAGGCGTTTCGCTCGATCAGTAGCAGCGTCTCTTCGATCAGGGCGACGATATCCAGATCCGTGAACGAATAGGACTTCTCACGTGAATAGTCCAGAAACTCGGTAATAATTTGGTTCAGGCGCTGCGATTCCCTGCTGACAATCTGCACCAGCTTCTTGTCATCATCCTCGAGCGGCGCCAGGCGTGCCAGTTCCTTGAGCGCGCCCGTCATCGCCGTAAGGGGCTGCCGTATCTCATGCGCAATGGCGGCCGACAGCCGGCCCAGAGCGGCCATGCGCTCTTTGTTGAACACTTCCCTTTCGAGACGTTTCAGTTCCGTCAGGTCTTGAAAGTTGAATACGAAGCCCCCAGCTTCGTTCTGACCGGTACGCAATGGGGAAATCGACAGCCCCAGAAAGCGGATGTTCCCGGCCGCGGTGCGGAATTCGATCTCTTTGCGCAACGCGAGCGGAGTTCCCTGCTCGTCACTTTCGACTGGCCAAAATCCCGGAAAGACGTCAGCGACATTCTCGCCACGAAGCACGCCGAATCCTTGCCCAGTCATTTCAGCTCCAGAGCGATTCACCAGCAAGATGCGGCCATCAAGATCGGTCGTCAGCAGGCCGCCGCGCATTGACTCGATGATGTCCCGGTTGAAGGCCTGCAGATCCTTCAGTTCCTCGCTTTTTTCTTCAAGCTCGACGCCTTTTCTGCGGATGGTCTGCGCCAGCAGGCTGCCGAGATAAGCCACGGCGAAAAATGCGAAGAAATTGCTCCCAAGCCAGGATTCAAGTTCCCGCGCGCCTGGCAGCGTGGTCGCTGTTCGCGGGATCATGCCGTAGTAAGTGAGCTCGACCACGCATCCGAGCAAAGCAAAGCTCGCACCCGCCACGAGAAACGCGCCCCGCCGGGAAAATAGAATGCTCCCCATCAGAATTGCCAGCAGATAGAGCGAGATGAAGTAGCTGTCCTGAGCGCCGCTGGAATACACCACGCCCGTGATCATCGCCAGATCGATGACCATCTGAATGGCGGCGTGCCATTTGAATCCCGGAAGTTTGCGCTGCGAGACTACAAAGATTGTCGCGAGGGCGTACCAAGTGGCCCCGAGGATGAACAGCGTTGCGACGGGAAACGAGACGGTGGTCCACTGGCGGACCGCGACGAACACCACCAGAAGAAAGGTGATAATCAGAAAGCGAACACGGCCCAGCAAGGGCAGCCATTCGCTCACACTAGGCGTGAATTCCATTTCAGATTCGCTGATGTTTTCTGCAGCCCGCTCGGTCCCGATGGCAGGCGGCGGACTCGCGCCCGCCACCCCTCTTTAAGCACCAGGCCGAAGCGCGGTGTGTTTAGTGTCCGGCCAGTTTGCCGATCAACGAGAACAGCGGCAGATACATCGAAATAACCACGCCGCCGACGACCACGCCGAGGAAAACAATCATGATCGGCTCGATAGCCGTCAGCATGTCTTTCACGGCCGCGTCCACTTCGTCCTCGTAGAAATCGGCGATTTTCGAAAGCATCGCGTCCATCGCGCCGGTCTGTTCGCCGACGCCGATCATCTGCGTCACCATGCCCGGAAAAACTTCCGTTTCCTTCAGCGGATCAACCAGCGAGCGCCCGGCCTCGACGGCTTTGCGCGTCATGCGAGATGGCTCGTTCGATGACGGCATTGCCCGACGTGCGGGCCGTGATGTCCAAGCCTTCGAGAATAGGCACGCCGCTGGAAATCAGCGTTCCCAGCGTTCGCGTGAATCGCGCCACGGCGATTTTCCGCAGCACCATGCCGACCACGGGAGCCTTCAATAGGAGCCTGTCGATGGCCATCCGGCCCTGTGGCGTCTCGTACCAAAATTTGAGCGCTACGCCGGCGCCAACGACGAATACGAGAATCAGGAATCCGTAAATGCTGCCCACGAAATTGCTCAGCGCGATGACGATGCGCGTCGGAAGCGGCAAGTCCGCGCCCAAGCCGTTGAACAACGTGATGAAAATCGGGACGACCTTCCAAAGCAGAAGGATGATCACGCCGGCCGCGATGCTCAACACCGCCACCGGATAAATCATGGCGGACTTCACGGCGCGCTTCAGTTTGACGTTCTTTTCGATGTACAACGAAAGGCGCTGCAGAATCGTGTCCAGGATACCGCCCGTCTCGCCCGCCTCCACCATGTTGTAGTAGAGAGCGTCAAAGACCTTTTCGTGCTGCTTCATGGACGCCGACAGAGTGGCGCCGCCTTCCACGGAAGCTCGGACGCTGTTGAGAATCTTTTGAAAGGTCTTGTTCTCCTGCTGCCCGGCCAGAATTTCGAGGCACTGGACGAGAGGCAAGCCGGCATCGATCATGACGGAGAACTGGCGCGTGAAAATCGCGAGTTCCTTCTGGTCGACGCCGGCGCCGAACGTGGGGATATTGAACTCCTTCCCCTTCTCGGAGAGCTTGCTGACGTTGATGTTCTCCCGCCGCAGCATGGCCTGCAGCGCCGCCTTGCTGTCGGCTTCGCGTTCGCCCGCAACGGTGGTACCCATGCGGTTGATTCCCCGATATGTAAATACCGGCATGACTGTTACCTCCCTATTCGATTATCGCCGCACTGGAACCCGGCCGCCGACTGGCGGCGAAGTCACCCCTCGGTTAATTAAATCCTGTAATTCATCCGGATTCGAAGATCTCGCAAGAGCCGTTTCCAAAGTGATTAACTTCTGAGAAAAAGCATTCGCAAGGCTCTGGTTAAACGTCTGCATTCCGGTCTGCCCCGTGCCCGTTTGCATCGCGGAATAAATCTGGTGAATTTTGTCTTCGCGGATCAGGTTGCGAATCGCGGCGGTGGGGACCAGGACTTCCATCACCATCGCGCGACCGCGGCCGTCGGGCCTGGGCAGCAACGATTGGCAAAGAATTCCTTCCAGCACCATGGAAAGCTGGGCGCGAACCTGCGGCTGCTGGTGCGCCGGGAAGACGTCCACGATACGGTTGATGGTGGATACCGCCGAATTCGTGTGCAGCGTAGCGAAGGTCAAGTGGCCTGTTTCAGCGATGCGCAGCGCCGATTCAATCGTTTCCAGGTCGCGCATTTCGCCGATCAGCACCACGTCGGGGTCTTCGCGCAAAGCAGCGCGGAGTGAGTTCGCGAACGAATGCGTATCCGAGTGAACTTCGCGCTGGTTGACCAGGCACTTTTTGTGGTTGTGCAGGAACTCGATCGGGTCCTCGATCGTGATCATGTGCTCTTCGCGTTCGTTGTTGATCTTGTCGAGCATCGCGGCCAGCGTGGTGGATTTGCCCGATCCCGTCGGACCGGTGACGAGCACGAGTCCGCGCGGCTTGTCGCACAGCCCGCGAACGACTGCGGGAAGACCGAGCGCATCGAAAGTCTTGATTTCCCACGGAATCGTACGGAAGACAGCCGCCACGGCGCCGCGCTGATGGAAGATGTTGCCGCGGAAGCGCGCCAGGCTCTTCAAGCCGAACGAGAAGTCGAGTTCCAGATTTTCCTCGAGCCGGTGCTTCTGCACGTCGGTCAGCACGCTGTACGCCAGCGCCTTGGTGTCCGCCGCGGTCAGGGGCGGCATGTCGAGCGGGCGCAGTTTGCCGTGGACGCGGACGCGCGGCGCGCTATTCGTCGACAGGTGCAAGTCGCTGCCCTGACAGCTCCAGCATTTTCTTCAGAAGTTCGCTCAGTGTAATCCCAGGCATTTTCTTCTCCTCTTACAGAACTGTTTCGCGTAACACTTCTTCCATAGTCGTCTGGCCCAGCGCCACTTTCTGGAGTCCGCTCCGCCGCAGCGTGATCATTCCCTGCTCTAGGGCTTTCTTCTTGATTTCCAATGCCGAAGCACCGACGAGAATCAACTCGCGCAACTCGTCGTTGATTTCCATTACCTCGTAAAGTCCGACGCGGCCCTTATAGCCGGTGTTGTTGCAGGTCGCGCAGCCCTTGCCGTGCTGCACCGTGGTCTTCGCCGCCTCGTCCGCCGAGTACCCCGCCTCAATAAGCGCCGGAGCCTGAATCTGCAGAGGTTCCTTGCACTGCACGCAGATGCGGCGAACCAGCCGCTGCGCGCAGATCAGGTTCACCGAGGTCGCCACGAGAAATGGCTCGATACCCATGTTCATTAATCGGCTGATCGTCGAAGGAGCATCATTCGTGTGCAGCGTTGAAAGCACCATGTGACCGGTGAGCGCGGCCTTTACCGCGATTTCAGCGGTCTCGAAGTCTCTAATTTCGCCGACCAGGATGATGTTGGGGTCTTGCCGCAGGAAGGCGCGGAGCGCGGACGCGAAATTCAGCCCGATCTGCTCCTTCATCTGAACCTGGTTGATTCCGGGGAGCTGGAATTCGACCGGATCCTCGGCGGTCATAATGTTCGTCTCCGGCGTGTTCAGCCGAGCGACGGAGGAATATAAGGTGTTCGTCTTTCCGGAACCCGTCGGACCGGTGACCAGCACCATGCCGTAAGGCTTCAGAATCTGCCGTTCGAATTTCGCCAGCGCCTCGGGCTCGAATCCGAGCTTCGTCATGTCCAGGCGGAGGTTTTCCTTATCCAGCAACCGGAGCACGATCTTTTCGCCGAACAGCGTGGGGACGGTCGAAACGCGAAAGTCCAATTCCTTCTTCTTGCCGTCCTTCAGGTACTTGATCATGATGCGGCCGTCTTGCGGCAGCCGCTTTTCGCTGATGTCCAGCTTCGACATGATCTTCATGCGGCTGGTCATCGCATCTTTCAGCTTCAGTGGCGGGGCCATCACGTTCTGCAAAATTCCGTCGATACGGAACCGGACGCGGAACTCCTTTTCGTAAGGCTCCACGTGAATGTCGCTCGCACCCCGCTTGACCGCGTCGGTAAGAATCAGGTTACACAGCTTGATGATGGGCGCCTCTTCGGCCGCCTTCGACAGGCTGGCGAGGTCCATCTCGGTTTCTTCGGCAGCCAGCTCGAGGGCATCCGTCTCGTCGCCAGTCAGGTCCTTCATTACCTTGTCGAGCTCTTCAACGCTCTCGACATCGCCATAGAATTTGTGAATTGCTTCGCTGATCGCGGTCTCGGACGCGACCACTGGCTCGACATTGAATCCCGTCATGAACTTGATGTCGTCCATGGCGAACACGTTCGTCGGGTCCGTCATCGCAATCGTCAGGGTCGAACCCACGCGCGATAGCGGCACGATCTGGTAGCGGACCGCCGTTTCCTGCGGCACCAGCTTGATCACCGCGGGATCCACTTCGTAGAATTTCAGGTTGATGGACGGAACGCCGTACTGGCGGGAAAGAACTGCGGTGATATCGTCATCGCTCACCAGACCCAGCTTCACCAGGCAAGTTCCAAGCCGGCCACCATTCTTTTTCTGGTAGTCGAGCGCCTGCTTAAGCTGATCTGCTGAGATCAGGCTGTCTTTAACGAGTATTTCACCGAGTCGAGAAGACATGGTTATGGCATCCGGGGTACTAGAACCACCGGAATTGGCAGAGTAGCATGTGGCCCTGTAGAAATTGGGAACCCGGTGCGGGCTTCGTGGTGAATCTGCTAACATCCAACACGTCGCACGAAAACCTGTACCTTCGTACAGGCTATTTTTTGCCGCTGTACCAACGTACAGGCTGCCCAAAAATGGCATCGGCCGCGCGCGAGAACTTCTTAGCTTTCATTTGGGTGAGCGAAGGGTGCGGCGCGAAGTTTGAAAACGCCCGTCGCCACGCGATCCAGCGTGCAGCTTTACGATCGAGACGCTTTTTCGGAGGCGTTTAAGCTCTAGCCTGTGGTATCCGGGTTCTGCTACGATGACCACAGGGCGGTTAGCTCAGCGGTTAGAGCGTCCGGTTTACACCCGGAAGGTCCGCGGTTCAAATCCGTGATCGCCCACCAGTTGGCGCAAACACAGCGGGGACGTAGTTCAGTCGGTTAGAACGCTGCCCTGTCACGGCAGAGGTCGCGAGTTCGAGTCTCGTCGTCCCCGCCATTTTTCCCGCGTGTTGCGCCGGATCACTGCCCGTCTAGACGGCTATTCCACATTTGACACACGCAGGTTTCCCGCGCTCGGCGGAGCCTTGGCGATCACAACCTCTCGTGTTGTAATTCCAAGCGCCATACAGGGGGGGACTGAATGAATCGCCGAACTTTTGTTACGACAAGTGCCGGCCTTGTTGCGCTGGGCGGGGTAGCTCCGGCTATACTTGCAAATCCCATGGACGAAAAACCGCTCGTGCCGCACACCTCCATCCATCGCGTCGAAGCCGATGGCGTGACTGTGTTCTACCGGGAGGCCGGCGCCCCCAATGCGCCGGTAGTGCTTCTGCTGCATGGATTCCCTGCTTCCTCATTTATGTACCGCGAGTTGATTCCCCGCCTCGCCGACCGGTATCGCGTGATTGCTCCCGACCTCCCAGGATTCGGCTTCACCGATGTCCCCGACAAGCGCCATTACAAATACACATTCGACGCGTTGGCGCAGACGATCATCGCCTTCACCGACGCGCTGCAACTGAAGCGTTACGCGCTCTACGTCTTCGACTATGGCGCGCCCACGGGCTTTCGCTTGGCGATGGCGCGCCCGGAGCGCGTCACGGCGATCGTCTCGCAAAACGGCAACGCCTACGAAGAAGGCCTGGGCGACGCATGGGCTCCCATCCGGAAATATTGGCGAGAACCCACTTCCGAAAATCGCGAGACGGTCCATCAGGCTCTCGGCCCTGATGGAATTCGCTGGCAATATACCGTGGGAGTCCCGGACCCGAACGTGATGGCCCCGGAGGGCTACACGCTCGACGCTGCGATGATCGCGCGGCCCGGCAACATGGATATCCAGCTCGATCTGTTTCTCGATTACGCCAACAACGTGAAGCTCTACCCGAAGTTTCAGGAGTATTTCCGCAAATCGAAGCCGCCGTTGCTCGCGATCTGGGGCAAGAACGATCCGTTTTTCATCCCGCCGGGCGCGGAAGCATTCCGGCGTGACATTCCGAACGCCACGGTCCAATTTCTGGATACGGGACATTTCGCGACCGAAACGCACGTAGTCGAAATCGCTGCGGCCATGCGGCAGTTCCTCGCAAAATCCGCGAACTGAACTCAAAGGACTCTACATATGGATGCGGCAATTGCAGGTGTGCTCGCGGAATACGAAAAGCGCGGCGCCGAAGAGCATAAGCTCCGGGATCAGACCGGGATGGACAAGTGGCTCGACCGCCGCGACGAATTCCTCATCGCCGTCGGCCCCGCGACCGGCCAGCTGCTCAACATTCTGGCCAAGAGCATCAAAGCCAAAACCATCCTCGAACTCGGCACCTCGTACGGCTACTCGACCGTATGGCTCGCGGAAGCAGCGCGTGCGACCGGCGGAAAGCTCATCACGCTCGATAAAGCCGACTACAAGCAGGACTACGCGCGCAACATGCTCGCGAAGGCCGGCCTCGCCGCGCATGTTGAATTTCGCCTCGGCGACGCGCTCGAAACGATCGCGTCGCTTCCGGGTCCTTTTGATTTCGTGCTCGTGGATCTCTGGAAAGAGCTGTACATCCCCTGCCTCGATCTTTTTTATCCGAAGCTTTCGCCCGGCGCGTTCATCGCCGCGGACAATATGCTCCTGCCGGAGGACTACCGCGAAGGCGCCCTGAAATATCGCAAACATGTGCGGACGAAGCCGAAGATTGACACGGTGCTGCTGCCGGTGGGAAGCGGAGTCGAACTCAGCCGCTACAACGATCCATTCGCGCCATAAAACATCGCCTCGACCTCTCGGCAACGGTTTCGTAGGGGCACGGCATGCTCGTGCCCGGCGCAAATGCTTGGCGTAATCTGCGCCATTCAGCGAGCGTTCAGCATCCGGGATTCGGGACGAAGGATTTGCGCGGGCGAGCGCCCTGTCGACTTACTTACGACCTCGCCAGCACGCGCGTCTCAGCCTCGCGCATCGCCTCATAAATCTGCTCGAAGCTTTCAATAGCAAAGAGCAAATGGTGAATGCTGTCCACCTTCACCGGCGTCGCCAACACTTCATCAAGGTTGAAATCGCGCACCTGGCAGCCGCCGTCCATCACGTTGCTGCACTCGTTCTGCGAGCTGATGATGCCGCTGCCGTACATCTTCACCTGCGCGCCCTCGCGGATCAGGCCAAACTCCACCGTGTACCAGAAAAGCCTGCCGAGGCGCTCGAGCGCTTCCTTGTCCTTGATCCGTGCGCAGACGCTGCCGTAGTGCTGCAGAAAATCCGCGAACACCTTGTGCGCGTGCATCGGCACGTGACCAAACACGTCGTGGAAAATATCGGGCTCGGGCGTGTATCCGAGCGAATCCCGGCTGCGCAGCCAGGTCGTCGTCGGAAACATTCGCGCGTCAAGCATTTCGAAGAACGCGTCGCTCGGCAGGAATCCGCTCACCGGAGTAGCGCTCCATCCCGTCCTCGGCTTCAGTCGCGCTGAAATGGCACTCAGATCCGGCAGCCGGTCATCCGCGAGTCCGATGATTTTGTAGCCATCCAGAAACTCGCGGCACGCAAAAGCTTCGATGTCCGGCCGCCGCCGGCGCACCAATTCCGCCCACACCGCATGCTGCTCGGCGGTGTAATCCTGATACCGCTGCTCGCTCAGAAACGACGCTGCCGCCACGAGTGCCATTAGAGGATTCAACTCCCCATACCGCCCGGCCGCAACCGACTCCGCCTTGCGCAACGATTGCGCATCAACTCCACCCGACGAATTCGCCCAGCGCCCCGGAATCGCAAGCCCGCATTTCGGGCAGCATCCGTCCACCAGACGATTCTCCTCCACATCATGCCACGACCGGCGAATCAGCATCGCCTTGCACGACGGGCACGACGTGTGCGCGCCATCACTATAGATGTTGCCTTCATAGACGTAACGCAATCCCACTTCGAGCGCCGCCGCGCGCGCCGCGTGAAGCGTCTCCGGAGGCGTCTTCGGCTTGTCGCGCAATTTGAAATCGGGATGAAACGCCGTGAAGTGCAGCGGCACATCCGGCCCGAGATTCTCGAGAATCCATTCCGCCAGCGCGCGTGTCTCCGCGGGCGCGTCGTTCAGCGTCGGGATAATCAGGTTCGTGATCTCGACCCACACATTCGTTTCGTTCTTCAGCCACGTCAGCGTATCCAGCACCGGCTGCAGATGCGTCAGCGTGGTGCGCCCGTAGAAAGTCTCGGTGAACGCCTTCAGGTCAATATTCGCGGCGTCAATGTGGTCGTAAACATCGTGAAACGCCTCGCGCGTGATGTAGCCGTTCGACACCATCACCGTTTTGATGCCGTGCTCCTTCGCCGCATCACAAATGTCTATGACGTATTCGCCCCAGATCGTCGGCTCGTTGTACGTGAACGCAATCGTCGGGCAGCCGTTGCGGATCGCCAGCATCACCACGTCCTCCGGCGGCACGTACGACGACCGCACCTGATCCGCGCGCGATTTCGAAATGTCCCAGTTCTGGCAGAAGAAGCAGCCCATGTTGCATCCGGCCGTCCCCATCGAAAATACGCGCGTCCCCGGCAGAAAATGGTTCAGCGGTTTCTTCTCGATGGGATCAATCTGCATCGCGGCGGGATGCGCGTACCCGAGGCTGTAAAGCTTGCCGCCCTCGTTCGCGCGAATAAAGCAGAACCCCGCCTGCCCCTCGCCAATATGGCAGTGCCGCGGACAAAGGTAGCAGTGCACCTTGCCGTTCGGCTCAGCGTCCCACCACCGCGCTTCGTGAAGCTTGGAAGTCTCGCCGGGAATCTTGAGGGTTGGCATCTCGCGTCGCCGCTAAACGCAATTATACGCCCCTTCGTGACTCGCGCGGCGCCGCCCCTGGCGCATTTGTTCCATGGGCCGTTTCGCATTTCCGTTACTTGACTTCAGCACTAACGCCTCTATCATTCGATGAGATGAGTACCATCAATCTAGCTATTACTATCGCCCGGTCCGCATCGCTTGGTGCGGCCGGCACGGAAATCTCGATGACGTCCGTAGAGCTCTGCATTGGACGCACGTTCTTTGGGGTGGCCGTTATAACCCAATTATCCCGGTGGGCGGGAGCGTTGACGGCAAAGCCTTGGCCGACCGGTTTCGCGTTGACGTTCTGTATCCCGTAACGAGCGACGCTACGACTACCGCTTTTGTTGATTCTGTTCGGCACCTCCGCTGGACTCGGTTTCCGGGCGAGGCCGACTTTTTTGAGGAAACCGGTTCGGGCAAGGTCCCGCCTTTCCTCGACATCTCAAGTTCCGCCCTTTACGTATACGAGAAATACGTTAAGGGCTCAACCATTGCAATGCGACGAGTGCGACACTTGTTAAACATGGGAGGCCACTCATTGCTGACGTCTTTCAAGGTCGAATTCGGTTCTACTCTACGCTCGGAGTATCAGTTCCGCCTATGACGCCTTCCAGCCGTCTTCGGCGCCAAGAAAGTGACATCGGCTCCGATTGAAGCGACCGCACGGCGCGTTTGCGAGCGTTACACACTCCTACATCACAAACACCGAACTGGTGGGGGATGCACCTCGAAACGATGACGGATTCTACTTGGTCGCGCAGACAATTTTGAAGACGTCGTGAACTTCTGGAACCTCCGCGCCTCCAATATTGACTTACTCTTTTTCGATCCTTCGCACTCAAAAAGGCTGTCACCTTCAAGGGATCAGTATGTCAAAGCAATTCGGAATAGTGACCACACGCCGGGCCGCCCTCCCCGACCCGTAGGTGTTTGGTCGAAACCGGGAATGCCTCAGTATGTCGACGGCGATTTCGGTGACACCGTTATAGGTGGCGAAATCCACCAGTTCGCGGTTCCATTCGCCCCACCCCTGATGCACTCGACCCCTCGGTCTCCCTTAGGCAACCTCAGCGACTATCGAAGCCGGTCTCTGATCACCTTTCAGCTTCCAGAAAAACCGTTCAGTTCGAATGGCGAGCCGTTTGGCAGCCACGTCGTCGTCGGAGTTAGGCCGAGACAGTTTCGGCCGACCTCGCAAGACGTTTCGAACCCCTTCCTTCCAAGTGAGCGATTACTACCGCCGCTTGTTGGTCGGATGAGCGCATTTAGGTCCAACGGGACGGTTTCGGTATCATCGCCTCCGCCGACACCTCTGACCTTTCCTTCCGTGCGCTTCAAACTGAAGAGCTGATCGTAAAATTCTTCGAACTTTTCGCCCTCCGCGCTAAACCATGCGCGTCTTCTCGCCCGTCGAATGATCCAACCATTGGCGGGCTTCAGGTCCGCGTGTTCAAGGCCGGCTGATCCGTGATCTGGCCGAAAAATCGGACCTCTTCAATCTTCACTCGAGGCGCTGCCACGAAAGCCATCTCCAGATTGGGTCCCGATCGAAAGTTAACGAATTTCCCTTCCCTTTTTATCGATGGGGCACAGCTTACGCCAAGCAGTACGTTTGATTATCTCCTGGCCAGGCGCGTGTTTCGCGTACACCTCGAGCTAGTATGTCCGAACTGCAATCTCGACTTTTGGGTGAACCTAGAAACATTAGGGCATGATGTCATTTGCGATTATACGGCAAAAAGTTCAACGTGCGCCTCAGCCATGGACCGACTCGCGTACGACCGTCGGAATTGTTTAGCGTAACCATCCAAGAGTTGCTCTTCCGGTGAGTCTTACTCTTCAGCAGCTCGATGGCAACATAACGCACGGGATTCGATCGTTGGACGTGCTTCACTTCCCCGGCCCGTGTCTCCATTCCTACCTGCGAGACTGATTGGTCGCAAATTAACGGATATCGATTCGCGGCCAGCGAAGAAGACGCTGCGCAATCGGTACCGAGCCTCGCCGCGGGAACACTCGACGAAAACGCTTTTGCCGTCTGGATGCGCTGCAAAGGTCAAGCTTCGCGTGACCGCTAAGGTCTTCGCCAGCTTGAATGAATCTCACCGGAATCTGGCGGCCAACTTAATGCCGCCATTCGCTCGCCCTAACCATCAGTTACGGTTTTAGGCTCGACGTTGCCTGAAACATCGGACGAAGAAGACGAAAGTACGGCGGGTGGCCCATCCTTTCACCCACGGGCGCGGCTGATCCGCTACTCAGCCTAGATTTCTGCCATTCTGCGGATCTGAATAAGATTGCCGCACGTATCATCAAGCACCGCGATCGTTGATCCCGTAACTTTGGTTGGCTCCATCGTAAACGTCGCGCCGAGCTTCTTTATCCTCGCGTACTCCGCTTGGACGTCCGCGACGAAGAACAAAGCCGCGGGTTTCCCCTGCTGAACGATCGCTTGCTGATAGGTTTTCGCCGCCGGATTGTCGTTGGGTTCGAGAACCAGTTGCATCCCCTCCGGTTCTTCCGGGGAGACAACCGTGAGCCATCTAAACTTCCCCATCGGGAAGTCCATTTTCTTAACGAAGCCCAGAACTTCGGTGTAGAACTTCAGCGCCTTGTCTTGATCGTCCACAAAGACGCCCATGAGTTTGAGTTTCATCGTCTATCCTTTCTGCGCAGTAAAGTTTGTCCAGCCATCACGGAAAGATGCTAATTCCCTGTCGGAATAATCCCGGCATTCTCGACCATCAGAATCACGGTGCGCCGCAACGCGCGCGTGCGATGCAAGACCGCCTTCGGAACGACGAATCCTTGCCTGGGATTCAGTTCGACCGTCCGGCCCTCCAGATCAATCAGCAATTGCCCTTCAACCACGTAGAAGAACTCGTCATCATTGTCGTGCTTGTGCCAATGATATTCCCCTTCGACGACACCAAGCCGCACGACGGAGCCATTCACTTCGCAAAGCGTCTGGTTGAACCACTTATGAGTGCACGCATCCGCGAGCGCCTTTACGTCAACAATCTCCAGCGGTTTGTAATGCACGTCGAGCAGTGTGACGTACGGATATTCCTGGGGATCGCTCATCGCGGGTCCTTCCCTGACGCGTGTTCGAATACTTCACGGCATTAGACTTCAATCCGCAAGATTCGATAGGCGAATATTACGCGCCTGGGCCGAAGCGTGTGGTGGTTTTCCTCTGCAGGGAAACCTTGATCAAACCGATCACGAGGCAAATCAGTGAGGGCGTAAACGTAAAGCCACACAAAATCCCGGGGCCGACCGGGTTCGGATTTGGATCGCCCTTCAGATGGCTGATCACGACAGCCACCAGCAGCGGCCCCGATCCGAGCAGCAGTCCGGCAACTCCCACCTGAACCACTCTCGAATCGCGAAAACGTCCCGTTGTACGCGCCTGCGCCACTGCAATTCCTCCCGGTTCTCACGCAAGGTGAACTACTTCCGTCTAGTTTCAGACTAGCGCGATTGCGCCGGGAAAAAGGGCCCGTCCATTTCGCGCGTGTGGTTTCAGCAAACATCGCGTTTTTTCCTTTCTTTTTTGTTCGCTCGCGCCCATCGGTTCCACCTGTACTTCCGCTATCCTTCGGCACAGTTGCGGCGCATCTCCCATCGTGGCAGCCTAAAACTGGAGTATTGAAATGACAGAGACGAGATTCGCCGTCACGAGCACGAAGCCAACGATGGGACGGCGCATCCGCGCGTCTGCGTCGTTGCCTCCCGCCAGACCACTGTCGAGCAACCAGCAGTCGCGTCCGTCTAATCGCCAAACGAATCGCTATATCCCGTTATTAGAATCCAGCCTAAGTCATTGGATACAAAAGATCGGCGCCCGTTCTAATCGCCAATTCTCCAGGCCCTCACATTTTGTGCCGCCTGTCCCTCCCGGGAGCGGTTTTTCTCTCTCCTCACCACTCGCGCCACGCCCCTCGAAAAATCCGCGCGCTTCGGTGCTATAAAGATGGAGAGGAGATTCCTCCATGAGTCCTAGCAATCCGGGCGACCGCCGCGAATCGCAGCCCTTGAGACCGAGCACCAAAGTGCTGACGCACGGTTTCGACCCGACACTGTCCGTTGGCTCCGCGCGCCCCGCCGTTTTCCGAAGCTCGACCTATGTGTTTCCGACGCCCGAAGCGGCGGAGCGCGCCTTCAACATTTCGTCCGGCCGCGCGCAGATTTCCGAAGGCGAAGGGACCGACCTGATCTACTCGCGCTTCAATCACCCGAACGCGCAAATTCTCCAGGACCAGATCGTGCACCTCGAAGCGGACGCCACCGCCGCGCTCGCGTTCAATTCCGGCATGTCCGCGATCATGACGTCGCTGCTCACTTTCCTGCATCCGGGACAATCCGTCGTCTATACGATTCCGATTTACGGCGGCACGCAGCATTTCATTCAGGATTATCTTGAAAAGTGGGGCGTCACTGGCATTCCTGTTTTCGGCTGGCGCGCCGATTTGATCGCCGGCGCGATTGCCTCCGCGCCGGATCTCGGCGCGGTGTTGCTTGAGACCCCAGCGAATCCCACGCTGATCATGACGGATATTCGCGCAAGTCTGCGACGCCGTCGCCGCTTTGAAGATCGCAAAAGGCGCGTCGCGCCCGCTGGTGATGGTGGACAACACGCTGCTCGGCCCCACATTCCAGCATCCGCTGTCTCTCGGAGCCGATCTCGTCGTTTATTCCGGAACGAAATATCTTTCCGGCTTGAGCGACATGCTCGCCGGAATCGCGCTGGCGAAGGACGCGAAATTAATCAAGAAAATCGCTCCGATGCGCGGCCTCTTCGGCACGATTCTTCAGCCGGATGAGTGTTGGATGCTGACCGGGCGCTTGCCAACTGTCGGCCTGCGCATGACTCGGCAGAGCAAGAACGCGCAGCGAATCGCGGAACACCTGGCGGAACACCCCAAAACAAATCGCGTCTACTATCCGACGCTTTTCACCGACCCCGATCAGAAGAAAATCTACAACGCTCAGTGCGACTATCCCGGCGCGATGTTTTCTCTGGAACTGAAGGGCGGCAAGGCCGCCGCGTTCGATTTCCTGCGCCACCTGCAGATCGCCATGAACGCCGTCTCGCTCGGCGGCGTCGAAACGCTCGCCTGCCATCCGAAAACCACCACGCATTCCGGATTCACGGAAGAGGAATTCGCGCAGGCCGGAATCACCGACGGCCTGGTGCGAGTGTCGGTAGGCATCGAGCACTGGCGCGACCTGCTGAGCGATTTCGAGCAGGCGCTCGACTCGATCTGAGGCGCGAATAGACGATGGCTGCGAAGATCGAAGTCGAACAAACGGCCCCGGACGAGTTTCATGTCCGCGTGACCGAAGGCAACAGCGAAACGTCTCACGTCGTCACGATGAAGACGTCGGAATACGAACGCATTTCAGGCAAGAAAGTCGCGCCAACCGAGCTGGTGCACCGCGCCTTCGAATTCCTGCTGGCCCGCGAACGAAAAGAACAGATTCTCCGGAAATTTGATCTGACCATCATCGGCCAATACTTTGCCGAATTTGAACAAGCCATGAAACGCAGCCTCGAAGCGCTCTAACCCGCTCCGGCATTTTTCGCCCATCGAGCAAAAAGACCTGGAACTTTCGGGCCCTCTGAATGGAATCCATAGAGTAAGCACGACCGCACATCAAATGCAGAAGGAGAAACACGTGCAAGTTCACTCGAAAGCTGCGCTCATCGCATTGGCTCTGGTTCTCAGTTGTTCCCCGATTTTCGCTCAGGGCGATCCACAAGGTCCGCCGCCAGATAATTCTGGCCCGTCGGACGGCATGGGCCATCGCGGCGGCATGGGACGCGGCGGTCCCGGGCGCGACGGAGGAGGATGGAATCGCGGAAACGACGGCGGAAACTGGAACCGCGGCGATCGCGACGGCGGCGGCCGCGGGACGTGGAACCGCGGCAGAGGCATGCGCGGTCGAGGCATGCGCGGGCGGGAATTTGGTCTCAGTCGGTTGCTGAGCAACCCTGATATCCGCGAGCAGCTCGGCGTCAGCGCGGAACAAGCCGCGACGATTCGCCAGCAGGAATCGGACTTCCGGAAGACCGCGATTCGTAGCAGGGCCGATCTCCAGGTAAAGCAGATTGATTTGCGGGATCTGCTCGCAGCCGACAAACCGGATCGTGCGGCAATCGACGCGAAGCTGCAGGAAATCAGCACGTCGCGATTGGCGTTTCAAAAATCCGCAATTGACTACCGCCTGAACGCGCGGGCTGCGCTCACGCCAGCGCAGCGCGACAAACTTAAACAAATCATGCGTGACCGCCGAGGGCGCGGAGGCGACGCGGGACCGCGTAGCCCTCGCGGACCTCGTGGTATGGGATCTGGCGGGCAGCGCGGATCCGCTTCACAGGCGAAGCCGCAAGGCCAGGCTCCGCCCAGCCAGTAAGCACCAGATTCGGCCGGCTGCGATTGCCTGATGCAATCGCGGCCGGCTTTCATTTTCACCAAAGATCATTTGTGCCCCAGTCTTCCGGGTAGAATGAAATTAATGCGAGTTGCAAAAAGCGGCGCCACAATTTCCCACAGCTTTGGTGTGCGTAAACGCACCCGCCGAAAATTTCTCTTGCTCTTGCTTCCGTTCGCGCTCGTTCCCTCCCTCACCGCAGCCAAACCGCCTCAGGACCAGCCGAAACAGGACCAGCCCAAGCTGGACCAACCGAAGCCCGATATCAAAAGCGTCGTAAAAGTCGTCAACGTGCTTGCCACCGTGCGCAACAAGAAAGCCGAAATCGTACGCAATCTCACCAAGGACGATTTTGTTCTGACCGAAGATGGCAATCCTCAGACGATCAAATATTTCATCCAGGAAAATGATCTTCCGCTGACCGTCGGCTTGCTCGTTGACACCAGCCTCAGCCAGCGGCACGTGCTGGCCGCGGAGCGCACCGCAAGTTACAGTTTTCTCGACCACACGCTGCACGAGGACAAAGACAGAGCATTCGTAATTCACTTCGACCGCGAAGTCGAGATGCTGCAGGACGTCACGACTTCGCACAAGAAATTGCAGGATTCGCTCGAGTTGCTGGAGACTCCGGACGATGGCGGAGGAAACTCGGGCGGATACGGACATGGATCCCACGGGAGAGGCGGCGCCGGCACTTTGCTTTACGACGCGGTGTACCTCGCGTCAAACGAAGTGATGAAAAAAGAGCAAGGGCACAAGGCGCTCATCATTCTCTCGGACGGCGTGGATCGCGGCAGCAAGAAATCGCTCGAAGATTCCATCGAAGCCGCCCAGCGGAGCGACACGTTGGTCTATTCGATCCTTTTCGCCGACCATGATGAACAAGGCGGTGGTGGCGGCGGTTATCGAGGTCCCCGCATCGGCATGGGCGGAGGCGGACCCATGGGAGGTGGTGGGCCGATGGGTGGCGGGGGCGGAGGCGGCGGTGGAGGTGGTCACAGACGCCCACCAGAAGAGGATCGCCCGGACGGCAAGAAAGTTCTCGCCCGAATTTCCAAGGAAACTGGCGCCCGGATGTTCGAGGTATCGAAAAAACTCCCGATTGATAAGATCTTCGCGCAAATCGAGGAGGAGCTGCGCAATCAGTACAGCATCGGGTACACCCCGGAGGGCATGGACGACGCCCTCGGATATCACAGGCTCGAGCTGACGACCAAGCAGAAAGACCTAACGGTGCAAGCCAGAGACGGCTTCTATGCCGATCGGTAGCTGAACCATAGGATAGTACCGCCTACTCGGCGGGCTTCCCCGTCCACCTCACATTCCCACCTAACAATTCCATTCCTCTAAAGCCCCCATTTACAGACACATCCGCATAGGCAGCCCGGGGCGAACAAACTCCGATAGATCGGAAGTACCTGTGCGAAGGTACGGGCAGACCATTGGTACAGGTGGTCGCGACAGCTACCTTGTGGGTGGGGAAAACAGCGCCATCAGTGGGCAAGGCAGGCCCGGCGCTATCTCTCACACAATGACGCTGACGCTGGCTAAAACGTCCAACCTCAGGCTGCGCACGAAGCTCGTGCTTTCATTCGTGGTGATTATCGCCGCGCTGAGCTGCGTCACGCTGCTTGCGGTACGCCACGTCGCGAAAAAGCATCTACAGCAGGAAATCGTGGCCGAGACACAGACCTCGGTTCTAACGTTCATGGCCGTGATTCACGAGCATCAACTGGCGCTGGACCGCAAAGCTGACCTGCTGGCAACATTCGCGGACCTGACCGCCCTGGACCAGGACACCTTTCAGCAATCAACCGACAATCCCTTCGAAACAGACGGCAGCGACCTGGTCGTTCTTGCGGATGACAATCACCAGATTACGACTCTGCACACCACGAATCCGCGCTTCACATCGGCCATGGCGCAACAGCTTCTAATTGGCTCGCTGGCTAAGAAAAATAAGTCTGATTGGTGGTACGCGGGCGGCGTTCTTTATCAGGTGGCTGTGCAGCCGGTTCAGCGGCGCCCCTCCGAGGATGCGCCGCAGTTGGCCACAGTGGTCGTCGGCCGCGAAATCAACTACACCGCCGTACACAATCTCGACCGCAGCCATTCCGCCGACCTGGCCTTCAGCTACAACGGGGACATTGTCACCAGCACGATGGGTCCTCTTGACGAGCATGATCTGGGCAAGCAGTCGCACGAACTGCAGGCGTCCGGGGAGATTCGCATTGCGGACAAGCAATTTTATGCGATCTCCGTCGGACTCACGGATGGCGACGGACCAGCCGCGCGATTGATCGCATTGAAATCGTACGCACAAGCGGAAGAATTCCTCGGCGAACTGAATGAGTTGTTGGCCGGATTAGCCGCGTTGGCGCTGGCCATCGGCGCGTACCTCGCGCTTCTAATTTCCGACACGTTCACGCGTCCGCTTGCGAATCTCGATAAGGGCGTTCAAGCCCTGGAGCGCGGCGATTTTACGTTTCCGGTCGAGGCCCGCGGCGGGGACGAAGTCGCGCACCTCACGCGCGCGTTCGATCAGATGCGCGGCACGCTTCAGAAAAACGAAGCGCAGAAGCGCCAGCTCGAGGAAGAACTTCGGCAGTCGCAGAAGATGGAAGCTCTCGGTCGGCTGGCCGGCGGTGTCGCACACGATTTCAATAACTTGCTGACCGTAATCAAGGGTCACTCGGAACTCATCATCGAGCGGCTTCCGGTGAAAGACCCGCTTCTCGGCAGCGGCCAGCAGATTCGCAAGGCTGCGGACCGCGCCGCTTCGCTCACGCGCCAGATGCTGGCGTTCAGCCGGCGGCAAGCGCTGGAGCCCACGGTATTCGACATGAATTCGCTGGTCGCGGACATGTACAAGCTGCTTAAGCGGCTGGTCCATGAAGATATCGAATTTACGTTTCGCGCGGGCGAGTCGCTGGGCCGGATAAAAGCGGACACCGGCCAAATCGAACAGGTGCTTTTGAATTTGGCCGTAAACGCCTCCGACGCCATGCCGCGCGGCGGGAAGTTGACAATCGAAACGAAGAACGTGCAGATCGATCCGGAAATGGCCAAGGCTCGTCCGAACCTCGAGCCCGGCTTCTACGTGATGCTGGCGGTGAGCGACACGGGCCACGGCATGACTCCCGAGACGAAGGCGCGCATTTTCGAGCCGTTCTTCACCACGAAGGAATCGGGAAAAGGAACGGGGCTTGGTCTGGCGACTGTCTATGGCGTCGTGAAGCAGAGCGGCGGATTCATCTGGGTGGATACGACGATCGGTGAAGGAAGCCGCTTCGAAGTGTATCTACCGCGCGTGGAGCAGGACATTACACCGTATCCGACGGAAGAACTGGCAGCGCCGAAGAGCCGTGCGGCCGGAACCGTGTTGCTCGCGGAGGACGAAGAGGCCGTGCGCACGCTGGCATTCGAATTCTTGACGACTGCCGGATATCGCGTATTTGTCGCGAGCGACGGAGAGAAGGCTCTCGAAATTGCCGAAACTCTCGCCGAGCCGATTCACGTGCTGGTCACCGACGTCGTGATGCCGAAAATGCGCGGGCCGGAACTTGCCAAGCGTCTGAAGAGCATTCGTCCCGACCTCAAAGTGGTTTTCATGTCCGGATATCTCGAACAAAACGAAGGCGGCGAGGATTTCTCGGGCAGCGCTGCGTTCCTGCAGAAGCCCTTCTCGAAGGATGTTCTGGTGCGCCAGGTCGGCGCAGCTCTGCAGAGCGAAGCGTCCACCGTATCCGCAGTACACATCGCCTAGAACTTGAAACCTACCGCCGGTTCCCTAGAGACCCTGCGAAGTACGCCGTGGACGATTCGCGGTGATTTTGTAGGGGCATCACATGTCATGCCCGGCAAACATGCTTGACGATGGCTCGCCATTCCCTGGGGCGATCGCGCGAGACGCCGTGCTCATGGCTGCGGTTCCTGATGCCGTACCGGGTCCGCCTGCGGCGGACTACGCCCCTACTAAGAAAAGCCGAGCGCTGGATAAGCTTGCGCCGGGCACGGCATGCCATCTACGATCCGGCGCAGCGGCATGGCCGTCGCGCCTACAATATCTGTCCTACGAAACCTCCTGTCGCGCTGCTTTGTCATCGCCGAAACAAAATTCGAGGGGACGCCGCTGCTTCCACGGGAGTGAAAACTTTTAATGGACGGTGATGTTGACGGTGGCCGTGGTGCGCCCGAAGGCGTTCGTGGCGTAGAGCGTGTACGTGGTGGACTGCGATGGCGTGACGACCACGCTGGTGCCGCGCGTGGCGCCGATATCGGGCGAGACGATCAGGTACGACGCGCCAGTAACCGCCCAGTTCAGCGTGACGGAAGTTCCCGCGGAAACGGACTGCGAGCTCGCCGTGAAGCTGGAGATGTTCGGCGCAGCACCCGTGGGAACGTTCGCAGTGGTGTAGATCGGATTCATTTCCATCACTTCGAAATCCTGGTTGGTGACGCCGCCGAGATTATGCAGATCGTCGTTGCTCCAGCGATCGTCCGGCGCGCCGCTGATGTACATGTTCGAGCCGTTGTCGGCCATGATCATGCCGTACTTCTTCAGCGCCGTCAGGATCACCTGATTCGCCGCGGAATATCCCGAGATATTGAAATTTGCCTTCAGGCGCAGACGCATACCCATCGGCGCGGCATTGGCGTTCGACGAGTTAGCCGCCCAGTGCGAGGCCGGCGGCGTAAATGCAGCGCGGCTGGATTGCAGCGTGAATCGCAGCGCATGGTTGATCACTCCGGCCGCGACTTCGTCGTAGCGCGCGAGGCCCGGAAAAATCGGCAGCCCGGCGGCGTCGGCTGAAGTCCATGTGTAGGGGCGCTGCTCGTCGGCAGTCAAATCCCAGACGGCGGAGGAGCCGGCGTTCCACGCCGAGCCACTGGGAGACGCGTTGTACAGCTCGTAGAGCCAGCAATTTGCATTGTCGAGAATGAGCACGTGCTGATCGCCGCTCGGATTCGGATCTCCCTCGATCGGCGCGTTCAGCGGAATCGGCATCGGACCCGGATCGCTTTCGTCGCCGAACTCCGTGAAGTTGATGGTGACGGGACCCTGCGTCGAATCAACCACCTGATACGGAATGCCGATGATCGAGCCGTCAAATTCGCCCGCGCCAAAATCGGGATGCAAGCCCACGCTCGCGCCAATGAAATCCGATCAGCGCGGCGGAATTCGGATCAACGGGCGCGCTCGAGATGTCCTTGTTCCACAGATTGTCCGCAGGAAACGGAACGAATCCGCCGAGACTGCCTCCCTGCCCCGGCTGCATCACGCTGCACGCGAGCGGAGGAGGCGGCGGTGGCGGAGGCGGCGGAGGATTGCCACCGCCCGACGAAGTCACTTGCAGATTGACTGCGTTCGAGGCGCTGCTGCCCGGATCGGGATTGACGACAGTGACTGCGAACATTCCTACCGTGGCGGCGGTTCCGGTGGCCTGAAGCCGCGTCGAGGACGAGAAAGTTGTGGTGAGCGGCGAGCCGGCGAGCGTCACGTGCGCGCCGCTCACGAAATTGCTGCCCGTGACTACGATCGAGATCGCGCCCTGAGTAACGGTCATCGGCGAGACGGTGGCGAGCACTGGAATCGGATTCAGAAGCGTGACGGCGCTTTGGCCGGCCGCGCTCGAATCAGCCATGCTGACTGCCTGCACGGTAACTGTGTTGGGGCTCGGCAAAGCGGCTGGCGCTGTGTACACACCCGATGCGCTGATCGTGCCGGTCGAGGCGACGCCACCCGCGACGCCATTGACCTGCCACGTGACGGACATATTCGACGATCCCGTGACCGTCGCAGTGAATGGCTGCGCGAGGCCCGCGCGAACGGAAATTGGATTCGGCGAAACCGCGACGGTGACCTTAGCCGGCGGCGGAGGCGGTGGAGGAGGCGCGCCGGGATTTCCCGGATTGCCGGAAGATGAGCCAGTCACACCCGCGCAGTTGGCCTGGAACAGGGCCGCACCGAGCAAAAGAAATAGAAGGATTCGTCGCATGATGGGCACGCTTGTGTTGAAGAGAACTATCGCGCAGCGCGCCGCTGGGAACTACTGTACGGAAGTACAGAATCGGGCCGGGAGTCGGGCGCTCTATTGATTTAGAAGCGGGATGCTCGCTGCGGAAGGAGGCAGGCGGCAACGATTTGAGATAGGTGTAGATATCGGTGAAATCCTGATCGGACGACGACTTTCGCCGTATAGGGCGGCATCTGGCCGGTAGGCGCGCGAACGTAGCGAAGCACCGCCGCGAGCGTAATCGCAGGCGGACCGATGCGCGGGCCGGTGCTGGCGCCCGCACCCTGGCGACCGTGGCATTCGTAGCAGCCATACGCAGCGAAAAGTTTCTTGCCGTTGTCGGCGTTGCCTGTGAGCGTTGCACTGGCGGCCGGTGGCGGGGCGACGGATTTCAGGAATTCGTAAATGTCGCCAAGCTGCTGATCGGAGACGGCTCCGGCGGAGAACGGCGGCATCTTTCCCGTGGGCTGGCGAACGTAGGTGATCAGCGCGGGAAGCTCGAACGGCGGCGGAGAAATCTGGATGCCCATTGCGGTTCCCTGCCCTTGCGCGCCGTGGCATGCCACGCAGCCCGCGCTGGTGAAGGCGCGCTTGCCGTTGGCGATGCTCGCTGCGGACGCATCGGCGGATTTCGCGGCGGGCGCCTGCGCTTCGACGGAGCGGCCAGCCAGCGCCAGCGCGAAAGCGAATGCGAAGCACAGTAAGTTTGCGCACGTGCTTCTCCTTAACGATCGTTAACGGGGCTGAGTTAGCACATCCACGAGCGCGGGATTGCCGCCCTTGACCACTTCGATCGCGCGGCGAATCGCCGGCGCCAGATCGTTCGGATCGCTGATCGGACCTTCGGCATGCACGCCCATGCTCTGCGCGAGCTTCGAAAAATCAATCGGAGGATCGACGAGCACGCTGCCGATGCTCGCGTTCGTGATGCCGCGATTGTGGCGGTCCGCCATGATTTGCACCTGCATCAGCTCCTGATGGTACGCGCGGTTATTGTGCATGACGATCAGCAGCGGAATGCGATGGTGCGCGGCGGTCCATAGCACGCCGGGCGCGATACATCAGGTCGCCGTCGTTCTGAATGCTGACGGTGAGGCGGCCGTGTTTTCGGTTGGCGAGCGCCGCGCCGACGGAGGCCGGCGCGCCGTAGCCGACGCCGTAGCCGCCTTCGCCGCCGATGTAGTGATAGTGCTTGTTGAAATCCCACAGGCGCAGCGGCCAGCGGCTGACGAACTGGCAATTCGACACCAGCGACCAGTCTTCGTCCTTGATCTGCGCCCAAATTTCGGCGGACATTCGCGCGGTGCTGATCGGGGTGGCGTCCCATCCGGAGGCGGCGGCTTCGCGCCCCGCATTCATCGCCTGCTGATGCGCGGAGGCGTGCTTTGCGCCGCGATCGGCGAACGTGCGCTTGCGGTCGTCCGTGATCTGGCGCTTCACTGCTTCGATGAGCGACGGCAGCGTGGCTTCGGCGTCGGCGGCGATGGCGATATCCACCGGCGCGTATCGCTGGAAATCCTGATAATTGCTCTTCATGTACAGATCGTTGGCGGTGATGCTGACGAGCTTCGTGCCCGGGCTTTGTGGCCGGGCTGCATCACCGGATTAACCTGGCCGCGCACGGAGTTCACCGTGCTCCAGAAATCGGTGAGCTCGAGTCCGGCGATCACGTCGGCGTTCGCGATGGCCGCGCCGCCGCGCTCGGTGTGATTCAGCGGATGGCGCGTGGGGAAATTCATGCGGCCATTGCGATCCACCACCGGCGCTTGCAGCGTTTCGGCCAGCTCGATCATTCCCGCGAGTCCGGCGGGAGTGCGCGCGACGCGGTCCGTGACCAGCACGGGATTCTCGGCGGCGACCAGAAGCCGCGCGACTTCCGCGACGGCTCCGGAATCGCCCACCGGCGGCGACGTCATCGTGAGCTTCGGTATCGTTCAGATTCGCGCCATCGGGAACCGCGTATTCCTGCAACTCGTGGTCCGCCACCAGCGCGACGGGCATCATCGGAGGAGTCATCGCGATTTTGTAGGCGCGCACAGCCGATTCGCGAAAATCCCTGGA
This sequence comes from uncultured Acidobacteriota bacterium, assembly GCA_963701865.1. Lineage (GTDB taxonomy): Bacteria > Acidobacteriota > Terriglobia > Acidiferrales > UBA7541 > Palsa-295. Next base: position 1,033,735 of record CAVPBO010000001.1, on the reverse strand, counting down.
GCGAGACAGGGCGGTCGTCCCATTTCACGTAATCGCGAATCATCGCGGCGGGATCCTGCGCGCTGTGCGTCCAATCCACCTGGCCGAAACGCTCGGCGGTATCGCCGAAATTGCCGAGGATGATGTAAACGGGCACGCGGTCGCAGAAGGCGTCGTAAATCGCCATCGAAGCGTGCTGCAAGCCAACCGTGCCGTGAACGCAAACGAGCAGCGGCTTGCCTTCGATCTTCGCGTAGCCGTGGCCCATGGCGACGGAAGACTCTTCGTGGCAGCAGGTGATGAATTCGGGCGCCTTGTTGCCGCCGTAGTTGATGAGCGATTCGTGGAGGCTGCGGAAAGTGTTGCCGGGATTTGCGCAGAGATATTCGAAATTCAGAGTCTTCAGAACATCCACCATGAAATCGGAGCCGGGGCGATCGACGGTCATCACTTCGACGCCCGCTGGCGCATCGGGCTGTGCTTTCAAAAGCGGCGGAGCGCCGGCGGTGCGCGGCGATTCTGGCGACGCGGCGTTCGCTGCGGCGGGATGGACCACGAGCGCGGCGGTGCCCGCCGCGGCCGCCCTCAGAAAATCGCGGCGATTCACCGAATCTTTTTGGGATTTTCGCACGGCGGCACCTCCCGATGTACGCCCGAGAGATTACTCCGATATGCGATTTTGCGCACCACTCACTTCGAAGATCGCAGCTCCGCGCGCTGATCGGCAACCCACGCGAGAAATCGCTCCATGCGGGCGCGCTCGCGCCACATGAGTGCGAAGAATTGGCTCGCGGTGAGGTTAGCGGCTTCGTGGCCGAAGAAAGTTTCCATGCGCCATTGTATGTAGGGCGATTTCCACGGAGTCAGGCGATGGCCTTTCGAGATGATCCAGTAGTAGCGCAGGGCGTTGAACATCCTGATCGCGCAAGCGTACCATGGCCGTCTAGGGGGTTAATCGATGAAGAGACCCGCTCTGGTATTTGTCGCGCTCGCTCTGGCCTCAACTTCATTCGGTCAACAAGTACCGGAGCCAATTCTAAGGTCGGCGGAAATGCCTAGATACTCAGCAATCGCCCGGTCGGCTCGCATGACGGGCGAAGTGGACGCTGAGTTTACTCTGGATCAAGCTGGCAACGTGACATCGGTTCGCACCCTGGCTGGTCCTTCAATCCTTCAAGGGGACGCGCGAGCAAATATTCGGACATGGAAGTTCTACATGCCAAAGGAGGCTGTCACGGCTGACCGAGTCTACAAGACGACATTCACGTACCGGTTCTCAGGACATGAACTTGCACCAGGGCAGAATTTGAAATTGACCGTCACGACCGATTCTTATCATGACTTTGAGATCGTCACGGATACCTACAAACCTACAATTGAATTTTAGAGCGGAGGGCGCGAGTCGCGAATCACTAACCACGAATCACAGCAATCTTCGCACCCAGAGGCGCTCGGTGGCGGGCTTGCCGAGATGGATGCGACCGGAGCCGTGGCCCGCGACCGTGAGCGACATCGTCTCGTCATATTCGCGGTCGAGCACGCGGACGCGCGCGGTGGGACGCAGGTGGCGCTGTTCGAGGAATTCGAGGAACGCGGGATCCTTCTCGTAGACGCGCAGGATTTCGTAGGTGTGGCCGACTTCGGTATCGGAGAGTCTTACGGCGCTGTGTTTGCGGCGGAGACGCGACATGCCGCCGAAAAGCGGCACGCCGTGCGGGCAGCGGCTGTCGCGGCCAAAACGCGCGAGAAGCAGCCGCGCAACTTCGGGCGAGATGCCGTGCTCGAGGCGTTCGGCCTCTTCGTGCGCGCGCGACCATTCCAGGCCGATAATTTCAGTGAGCAGTTTTTCGGCGAGGCGATGGCGCAAAACAAGATGCTGCGCCGCTCCCTTGCCCTTCGCGGAAAGTTCGATGCGGCCGCCGCGCCGCACGTGAAGATAGCCGGCGCGAGTCATGCGCTTCAGCGCGGCGGTGACGGCGGGAGGAGTGACGCTGAGATCTTCGGCCAGCCGCGCGCTGATTGGGATTTGCTCTTCCTGGACAATCTCCCAGATCGCTTTCAGGTAGTCTTCTTGGGAGACGCTAGTGGTTTCGCGGCGCATGTTATTTCGCTCTAAGAGAGGTCCCTCGTCGCGTTGCTCCTCGGGATGACGATCCTGATCGGATCGTCATTTTCGCGGCGCATGGCGTTGTGGAAAGCAAGTCTACCTTATCCAGACGCAATTGCTGAATGGGCGGCTGGTTGCCAAGCACGGGCACCGGGCGTCCGCCCTGAATTATTGGCGGACTGCGCCCCTAAAACCTCGTTCCCGTCGCTGCTTTCGTAATGGAACAGCGCATGTGGAGTGCGGCGGCTTGCCGCCGCTGTCTGCCGCACGGGCTTGCCCGGGCGTGCTCCCCGCATTGGCCGACGCCTCGGATCGGGCGAGGCAAGCCTCGCCCGAATACAGCGGGAGCAAGCTCCCGCACTCCACATCACGCACGCCGGTGCGTTCAGCTATCCGGGATGGCTCGGCACCGCCAAGCACGTTTGCCGGGCATCAGCGCCGGGCATCCGCCCTAAATTATTGGCGGACCGTGCCCCTACGACAGCAATTCACATGCGGATGCCGCGCTAAAGGCCGCGGCGCTACATTCAATTCTTAATCAACAGCATCACGGGATCGACAGGACGACCTTGCCGAATTGCTCGCGGTTTTCGAGGCGCTTGTGGGCTTCGGCGGCGCGCTCGAGTGGCATCACGATATCAATTACAGGCTTAAGCAATCCGCGCTTGAATAGTTCGAGTGCGGAATAGAGTTCAGACTTGCTCCCCATGAACGAACCCAGAATCGAGAGCTGACGCGAAAAGACGTAATTGATATTGAGCTTCCCCTCGGGGCCGGTGGTTGCGCCGCATGTGACCAGCCGTCCGCCGGGCTTGAGGCTGAAGACGCTCTGCTCCCAGGTGGCTTGGCCGACGTGCTCGAACACAACGTCCACACCACGCCCTCCTGTCAGGCGCTTTACTTCGCGCGCGAATTCTCCCGTGTGCAGCAGAGTTTCGTCGGCGCCAAGCTCTCTTGCTTTCGCGAGCTTCGGCTCGGACCCGGCGGTGGCGATCACGCGCGCGCCCGTCGCCTTCGCGATCTGAATCGCGGCGCTTCCCACGCCGCTGCCCGCGGCGATCACCAGCACCTCTTCGGACGGGCGAAGCTGCGCGCGCGTGAAAAGCATGTGCCATGCGGTGAGAAAAACGAGTGGAATCGCGGCAGCTTCCTCGAACGTGAGATTGCCGGGAATCGGGATCACGTTGACCGAGGGCGAGCGAACGAATTGCGCGTAGCCGCCCGGTATCGTGGAACCGAAGAGCGCGTACTCCTTGCAGAAACTGTCGCGGCCGGCGATGCACTGTTCGCATTGCCCGCAGGAAACTCCCGGCGCGAGCAAAACTCTGTCGCCGACGCGGACGTTCGTCACGCCTTCGCCGATTTTCGCGACTTCGCCGGAGATGTCGCTGCCAGGAATGTGCGGAAGCGGGACGTTCCTGCCGGGGAGTCCCTTGCGAATCCATAGGTCGAGATGATTAAGCGCGCAGGCGCGGACGCGAATGAGGACATCGCGCGCGCCAATGGCCGGTTCAGGCACATCGGTATAGCGCAAAACTTCGGGGCCGCCGTGCTCGGAGAAAATCACTGCTTTCATCGGAAATCCTCGCTCGATAGAAACGCGGCATAAATTAGCATCGCTCTTGTCCAGTGTCCAGCCGGCAAGCGCCCGGGGCACATTGAATTGACACCGGTGACGGAGCAAAGTACGCTCGACAAATCGGCATGGACCTATTCGAAGAAATCGTGCGGATGCGGCGGGCGGGCGAGCGCGGCGCGCTGGCGACCATCGTCCACACCAATGGCTCGATTCCGAGCTATGAAAGCTCGCGCATGCTGGTGCGCGAGGACGGCTCGATCGCCGGCACAATCGGCGGCGGCTGCGTGGAAGCGGAAGTGTGGGCGGCGGCAAAAGAAGTGATGCAGGTCGAGCAGCCGCGCAAGATGACGTTCAACCTGAACAACGAAGCGGAATACGATGCGGGACTGATTTGCGGCGGCACGCTGGAGATTTTCGTCGAGCCGATTCTGCCGCAGCCGATGCTTTACATTTTCGGCGGCGGGCACGTCTCATCGGCGGTCGCGCGCGCGGCGAGCGCCGCGGGATTCGCGCATCGGCATCGTGGACGACCGCGAAGCGTTCGCCAATGCCGAGCGCTTCCCGATGGCGCGGCGAGATTTACACCAGCTACGAAGACGCGTTCGAGAAGATCAAGCCGAACGCCTCGAGCTACCTGGTGATCGTGACGCGCGGGCACAAGGACGACATGCGCGTGCTGGCGTGGGCCGTGCGAACCGACGCGCGCTACATCGGCATGATCGGCAGCAAGCGCAAAGTGCTTTCGGTTTACAAGGCGCTGGAACGCGAAGGATATTCGCCGCGAAGAGTTCGAGCGCGTGCACGCGCCGGTGGGACTCGATATCGGCGCGCTCACGCCCGAGGAAATCGCCATCAGCATCGCGGCGGAACTGATCGCCGTGCGCCGCAACGCGCAGAATCTGCCGCACAAGTCCGTGATGAATCGTTCGACGACCGCTCGCGCCGTTTGATTTCGCGGGACTCAAAATCCGCGCTGCCCAAAAACCGATCGTGGCGCCGCCCCAAAATCTTTAAGACCCCTGGCAGCGGTAATACTCGCCGGCGGAGAATCGCGCCGCATGGGCGCTCCCAAGGCGCTGATTCCCTACCGCGGCAAGACGTTCGTCGAACATTTGCTCGAAGTGACGCGCCACGACGCGCGTCGGCATCACTCGAATCGTCGTGGGAGCTCACGCCACTGAAATCAGCGAAAAATTAATCGCCCACGCCGGGGAGATCGTCGTGAATGCGGATTGGGAGAAGGGGCAGCTCTCGTCCATTCAAGCCGCGATTCGAAGCCTGCCCGAAGGCGCTACGGAGGGAATGATTCTCTGCCCCGTGGACCACCCGATCGTTTCCGCGGAGCTGGTCGCAAAGCTCATCGCGGAATTTGATTTCGAGCGGCAAGGCGATCGTGCTGCCGACGTTTCAGGGAAGGCGCGGGCATCCCGCGATTTTTCGCGCGAGCCTTTATCAGGAATTGCTGGATGCTTCGCCCGAAGTCGGCGCGAGACAAGTGGTGTGGGCGCACGCTGCGGACATCGGCGAAGTCGCCACGGACGAAGAAGGCGTGATCCTCAATATCAACGATCCCGCGACGCTCGAGCGCGCTCTGGGCCGCGCAGACCAGCATTAGGACTCAGCATATGCCTCCACGCTAAGAGTTTTCGAGCGAGCGCGGCAACCACATCCGTGCAAAGCTGCGCAGCGTGAAAGTGACGCGGGCGGAAGCCCGCCAAGAGCGTCCGATATCTGCTCGGGCGTAATGGTACGGGCTTCCGCGATCGTTTTCCCGCTCAGCAGATCCGTCAGCACGGAACTCGACGCAATCGCCGCAACGCAACCCTGCGTCTTGAAACGCGCGGCTAGCGATCCGCCCGGATTCGACACGAACAGCGAGCCGCAGCACATCGCCGCAGACAGGATTTGTCACTTCGACCGTCGCCGTAGCATCGGGAAGTTCGCCCGCATTGTGGGGATTGCGAAAATGGTCAAGCACAGCGTCGTTGAACATCAGCGACAGTATAAGGCAGAGTGCCCAACACTCAAGGTGCGCATCGGATGCCGCAGCGCTCGAAATGTCCCATTTTGCACACTTCGCGGCCTTTCATTTTTCTCTGAATGTGATTGACACAAAGAGGCTTACGGAGATACCTTTGTGTTCCTAGCCTATGCTTCCTCGTCAGGGCGCGAGGGGCATCGTCCAATTCGCCTACATATTTTTCAGGAGAGACTACAGATGCGACGACTCGGATACTTTTTCACCCTTGCGATGGCCATCGCTCTGGTTGCGACTTCCGGCTTCGCCCAGGATGGGAAGCTGAAGATCAAGGTCACGCCGAAACAGGCGTACGTTTTCGTGGACGGAAGCGCGTATCCGCGAAGGAAGCCGTTCCATTCCCCTCAGCCCGGGCAAACACACTGTGGTCGTGGTCAACTACGGCTACAAAATTTCGACGCAGGACGTCACTATCGAAGCGGGCAAATCCACGCCGCTCGAAGTGAAGCTTGAGGCCTATGGCGGAACGGTCGCCGGCCCGTTCGGTGACGTAATGCTCAAGGGCGACGAGCGCGCCGCGGTCCTTTCCAATGGCACAACGCCGGCCTATTTCGTCGGGCACGTGGACGAGTTGAACTTTGACTGGATCTGGCACCAGAACCTGCTGCTGCCCCCGGGCACGCACCACCTCACCGTGACGCACCACGGCAAGGATGTCTGGTCCGGCGATGTAACCGTGGTCGCGAACAAGAAAGTGATCGTTGACCTCGCCAAGGGCACGCAGAAGACGGTTGACTGGCCGCGCGGCGAGAAAATGAAAGACGTGCCGCGATTCAAGGTCGGCATCGCCAGCGCGCAGATCGCCGTGGCTCCCGTGACGGGCAGCTTCAGCTCCTCCGCCGCGAACATCAACTGCGGACAATCCTCGACTCTGACATGGCAGACGACCGAAACGGTGGATGGCAACATCAGCGGCATCGGCACAGTAGCATCGAGCGGCAGCCAAGCCGTTTCGCCGCACGCGACGACCACGTATGACTTCTCGTCGGCCGGGCCCGGTGGAGTGGTGAAGGGCTCGAGCACCGTGAACGTCAATACAATGGTTGTTGCCAGCATGTCCGCGAACCCGGCCGAAGTTCACTACCGCAAGATCGGCGAGAAGGTCATCACACAGGATTCTTCGACGGTGACCTGGACAGACCTCGAACGCTGATAGCGTGACCGTGGACGGCCAAAAGGTTGAGCTGAACGGCAACGAAACCGTGAAGGCCGAACCCGCGGATACCTCGCAGGTTCCGGACGGCGGCTCGCCGCGCACGATTGACGAGACGAAGAACTTTACGCTGAATGCCACGAACGTCTGCGGCGGATCGTCCACGCAAACGGCGGCGCATGCACATCACCGGCACCGTGGAGCCGATTCCGGCAGTCACGCTGCAGAGCATTTTCTATCCCACGGATTATCCCGACAAGCAGCAACCCGCAGGTCGGACTCGTCCGCAGCCAGCAGCTCGCTCTCGCCACTCTGGCCGGCGGGTTCAAGAAGTATCTGGAATACGATCCGGATGCGAAGCTGTCGGTGGAAGCCCATGCGGATGAACGCGGCTCGAAGCCCTTTAACCAGGACCTGAGCGAACGCCGCGTCGAGCGGATCAAGCAGTACCTCGTTGACCAGGGTATCTCGGCGGACAAGGTTCGAGACCGCGGCCTATGGCAAGGAGCAGCCCCTCGACAAGGCCACCGTCAAGCACACTCGAGAGCACGAACCCGAGCGCCCCGCCGAAGGCGCGGCTCAGGGACAAGCGCGCCGATTGGCTGGCTTACAACCGCCGCGCGGATATCGTGCTTCTGCCCTCCGGCAAGAAGTCGGCGCAATTCTTCCCGCACAGCGCCGACGACTCGAAGCTGATCTGGCAGATGCCGAAGCCGCCGCTCGCGAAGGTGCAAGGCGGATCAGTAGCCGATACTGAACTTAACCAGCGCGCCGGGGAGCGAATGCTCTCCGGCGCGTTTTTGTTTGGCGATAGGAAAAAAGAAAGGTCAAAAGCTTCACCGCAGAGCCGCAGAGGACGCAGGGAGAGCAGGAGAAAGAAAAGTGCTGACCGTAGTGGCCGCGCTGATCGAATTCGAAGGGAAGCTGCTGGTGTGCCAGCGGCCGCGCGGATCCAAATTCGAGTTGATGTGGGAATTTCCTGGCGGCAAAGTCGAGGCTGGCGAGACGCTGGAAGCTGCTCTTGCGCGGGAGTTGCGGGAGGAACTGGGCGTCGTGGCGCGCGATCGGACCCGAAATGCATCGCCTGCAGCATCAATATCGGCAAACGGGCGTGCCATTCGAGCTGATCTTCTTCGCCGCCAGCGCCGCGCCCGCGCGAGGTAAAAAATCTGGAATTCGAGCGGATTGAGTGGCGCGAGCCGAAAGTCGCTGCCGGAGCTGAATTTCCTGGAGGCGGACCGCGATCTGATCGCGAAACTGGCGAGCGGTGAAATTCAGTTGCCGCGAATGGGTTAGGACTTCTTCGCGCCGAATATCTTGCGCACGATCATCGTGACCGGATCGTAGAACTCGTCCACGACGCGCTCTTTCAGCGGAATGATCGCGTTGTCCGTGATGTGGATTTCCTCGGGGCAAACTTCCGTGCAGCACTTGGTGATGTTGCAGAAGCCGATGCCGAGTTCTTCCTTCAGCATTCGCGTGCGATCCAGCGCCATCGAGCGGATGCATTTCCAGCCCCGCGGTGCGAACGAAGAAGCGCGGGCCGCCGAACTGCTCCTTCTTATCGTGGTCGCGCAGAACGTGGCAGACGTTCTGGCACAGGAAGCACTCGATGCACTTGCGGAATTCCTGCACGCGGTCCACGTCCGCTGATACATCTTCCATTCGACGCCCGGGCGCGGCTGGAACGGCGGAATCTTCTTGTTCACCTTGTAATTCCAGGAAACGTCAGTGACCAGGTCCTTGATCACCGGAAACGCCTTCATCGGATACACGGTACGGGCTTGATCGAGCGGCAGCGAATCCATGCGCGTCTTGCACATCAGGCGCGGCCTTCCGTTCACTTCCGCGGAGCACGAACCGCACTTCGCGGCCTTGCAATTCCAGCGCACCGCCAGATCCGGCGCCTGATGCGCCTGAATCGAATGAATCGCGTCGAGCACGACCATGCCTTCGGTGACGGGCACCTTGTAATCGACCGCTCTCGCCGCCTTCCCGGTCGCCCCGAAACACTCGCAAGGTTGCGTCTGCCATCAAAAGCCTCCGCCTTCTCTGCCGCTACTTCCTACTTGTCTTCCGCCAGAATCTGCTGTCAATTCGGCCGGCATATCGCCGCGCGGCACTTCGAACAGCGTCATCGCGCCGCCCTTTTTCACGATCACGATGTTCTTCTTGCCCCACGCGTCTTCCGTCTTCGGGAAATCGAGGCGGCTGTGCGCGCCGCGGCTTTCCTTGCGCGCCAGCGCCGCGTGCGTGCACGCCTCGGAAACCGTCAGCATGCACTGCAGGTCGCGCGACAAATGCCAGCCCGGATTGAACAGGCGCGATCCTTCCACGTGCATCTTCTTCGCGCGCTCCTTCAGTTTCTCCAGTTCGACGAGCGCCTGTCGCAGATCCTCGTCCGTGCGGAAGATTCCGACCAGGCTTCTGCATCACGTCCTGCAAATCGTGATGGATCGTGTAAGGATTTTCGCCCTCGCTGCGCTCAAATGGCGCGAGCACCTCGCGCTCGGCTTCTTCGATCTGCGCGTCATTCAGCGATGGCGCCGTCGTCTTTTTCGCGTGCTCCGCGGCGGCGAATCCGGCGCGGCGGCCGAAAACCAGCAAATCCGAAAGAGAATTGCCGCCCAGCCGGTTCGCGCCGTGCAGCCCGCCCGCCGCTTCGCCAGCAGCGAAAAGCCCCGGCACGGACGATTGCCCGGTTTCCGCGTCCACGCGAATTCCGCCCATCACGTAATGGCAGGTCGGCCCGACTTCCATCGGCCCCTTGGTGATGTCCACGTCCGCCAGTTCCTTGAACTGGTGATACATGCTGGGCAGCTTGCGCTTCACGTATTCGGCGGGCTTGTGCGAAATATCGAGAAACGCGCCGCCGTGCGGAGTGCCGCGCCCTTCCTTCACTTCGGTGTAGATCGAGCGCGCCACCACGTCGCGCGTGGAAAGCTCCATGCGCTTCGGATCGTACTTCTCCATGAAGCGCTCGCCATTTTTGTTGCGCAGGATGCCGCCTTCGCCGCGCACGGCTTCGGTAACCAGAATTCCCTGCACGCCCGGCGGCCATACCATTCCCGTCGGATGGAATTGCACGAATTCCATGTCCAGCAGTTCGGCGCCGGCTTCGTACGCGAGCGCCATGCCGTCGCCGGTGCACTCCCACGAATTCGAGGTGACTCTTCCAGGATTTCCCGATGCCGCCCGTGGCGATCACGACGGATTTCGCCTTGAACATGACGAAGCGGCCCGACTCGCGCCAGTAGCCGAACGCGCCGGCGACGCGGTCGCCGTCCTTCAGCAGCCGCGTGATCGTGCACTCCATGAAAACGTCGAAGCCCAGCTGCACGCCGCGATCCTGCAGCGTGCGGATCATTTCCAGGCCGGTGCGGTCGCCCACGTGGCAAAGCCGCTTGAAGGTGTGGCCGCCGAACGCGCGCTGCAGAATCTCGCCGCTCGTCGGTGCGGTCGAAGAGCGCGCCCCATTGTTCGAGTTCGCGCACGCGGTCCGGCGCTTCCTGCGCGTGAAGCTGCGCCATGCGCCAGTTGTTCAGAAGCTTTCCGCCGCGCATGGTGTCGCGGAAATGCGTGCGCCAGTTGTCCGCCTTGTCCACGTTGGCCATGGCGGCGGCAAGGCCGCCTTCGGCCATCACGGTGTGCGCTTTGCCGAGCAGCGACTTGCACACCACGCCGACCTTGGCGCCCTGCGCCAGCGCCTCGATCGCGGCGCGCAGGCCCGCGCCGCCCGCGCCGATGATCAATACATCGTGTTCGTGAGTTTCGTATTTGGGGAGTCGTCACAGCAGTCGGATGTCCTTATCGCGCCGGTGGCCACCAGGCGGATGTAGAGGTCGGTCAAGCCCACGGAAATCATGCTCACCCAGGCCCAGAACATGTGGTGCTCGTTGAGCTTCGTGACGCCCTTCCACGCCGAATGCCGCGGCCCGCCGAGCGCCGCGCAGGAAAAGCAATCGAGCTTGCCGCCGATCAGATGGCGCAGGAGTGGCACGAAAACGTGTAGATCGTCAGCAGAACGATGTTCACGAGCATCACCAGCGTGCCGACGCCAATGCCGAATTTGCCGCCGAAATCGAATGCGACGATCGCGTCGTACCAGAGGAACGCGACGAATATCACCGCGATGTAGAAAAAGTAGCGATGCACGTTCTGCAGGATGAACGGAAACGCCGTCTCGCCGCGATATTTGCGGCCGCCGCCCTCGCCCACCGCGCAAGCGGGAGGGTCCAGCAAGAATCCGCGGTAATATCGCCTTGCGGTAGTAGTAGCAGGTAGTGCGGAAGCCCAGCGGGCCCGCCAGAATCAGAATCGCCGGAGAAAACGGCCACCAGTGATGCTGCGGATCAATCAGCGGCGAATAAAAAGGCGAAAGATACGGAAGTCCCAGCTGAAAGCACTCGTAAAATTTGCCTTCGAACGCCCGCCACGTGGTGTAAATACCGAAGACGCTTATGACGATAATGAATGGCAGGTTTTCGATCCACCATGCATCGCGCCGTTGCGTACTGCCGAAACGAGTCAGACCCTTTACAGTCGAGGAATCCGCCACTCTGTTGTAAGCCCCCCAAACACAAATAGAATATTCGAGAAAACCGTTTTTGCAAATAACAATCGCGCGAGCGTTCGACGATTCAATCGCGATGAACAGTGTTCGGAGAAAACCCCGGCAGGCAAACGGCGATATATTCGGCGCCGTCGGGCGTCGAATACTGCATCCACTCGCCGCGATGCGCGATCACAGCCTGACCGGGACGTACTTCGATCGCTCCGCCCTTGTGCGTGACGAGCAGCATGCCCTTCAGAACGACCGTGTATTCATCGAATTCCGGCGTCTGCCCCGGCTCGAGCCAGCCCGCCGGACTTTTCATGTGCGCGACGCTCAGCGCCTCGGTCTTCGAATTCACGCGCCCGACGAATTCGTCGATAATCTTTGGTTTCGTGCCCGCCGCTTCGATCGTGTCGGCTTTTCGATCAGAGTCGGCATACGCGCTCCTTGAACTCAATCCAGTGATTTTCTCGCCTGCTCAGTAGATCGAATAGCCGCCGTCAACCACGACGGACGTGCCCGTCACGAAATCCGAGGCGGGCGCAGCGAGAAACACCGCAGCTCCCGCGCACTCGTCAGGATTTCCCCAGCGGCCCGCCGGCGTCCTGTGAACAACTTCCTGGTACAGAGGCATCGCCTTTATCGGCGCAGTAATTCCGTCTCAAAAAATCCCGGGACAATCGCGTTCACCTGAATGTGGTGCGGGGCAAACTCGATCGCGAGCGATTTGGTGAGTTGCACCACGGCGCCTTTCGACGCGCTATACGCGGGAACCCCGCCCGACCCAAATAGCGAGTACATGCTTGCGATATTGATGATCTTTCCGGCCTTCCGCTTCAACATGGAAAGCGCCGCCGTCTTCGAAAACAGGAACATCGCTGTCAGGTTGATGTCCAGATATCTCCTGCCACCCTTCCCTGGTCTCTTCGAGGGCAGGCTTGAACACGCCCGCGCCAGCGTTGTTCACCACGATGTGCACGGGTCCGAGCGTCTTCTCGACTTGAGCGAAAGCCGCGTCGCGCTCCGGATCGTTGGTCATATCAACGGTCAGCGCCATCGCTCGAACGCCGATCGACTGGAGCTCCGCGAGCACCGCCGCATTTTTCGCCTCTTTGCGTCCAAAGATCGCGACGGACGCCCCTGCATTCGCAAAACCGAGAGCCATGCTGCGGCCGAGACCACCATTTCCGCCGGTGACCAGCGCCACTCGGCCGCTAAGATCGAAAGGATTCTTTGCTGTCATCAAATCGCTCCTTGGTTTTGGAAGAACTAAACGAGGGTCCGGCCGCCATCCACGACCATAACTTGCCCCGTGACGAAATCGGAGGTCGCGAGATAGGCAGCGGCGGCGGCGATGTCGTCGCCAGTGCCGGTGCGATGCAGCGGCACGCGCTGAATATATTCCTCGTCCGGCGCCTCGCCGGGAAATTGGATTGTGCCGGGCGCAATGGCGTTCACCAGAATCTCAGGCGCGAGCGCTCGCGCCATGCATCGCGTCAGCATGATCGAGCCAGCTTTCGACACGCAGTAGTGCGTGTAACGCGGGCCACGGCAGCAATCCGCCGAGCGACGCGAGATTGATGATTCGCCCGCGGCCCTGTCGCTTCATGATCGGCGCCGCCGCCTGCGCGCAAAAAAACTGCGATTTCAGGTTGGCGTTCATGATGCCGTCCCACTGCTCGTCGGTGATGTCTTCGAATTTCGCGGCGAAAAACTCTCCGGTGTTGTTGACGAGAATATCCAGCCGCCCGAACTCCTTTTCGACCGCCGCGAAAAGCTTGCCGACTTCCGCGCGCTGCGACACGTCCGCCTGAATCGCGACAGCTTTCACGCCACAGCGCCTGAATCTCGCGCACCACGGATTCAGCTTCAGCTTTCGATGACCTGATAATTCACGGCGACCGCAGCGCCCTCCGCGGCCAACCGCAGCGCGATGCTCCGCCCGATGCGCTTCCCCGCGCCGGTCACCAGCGCAACTTGTCCTTCCAGCGGTTTTTGCGGCACGAGAGATCCCTCCGAAATGCAGACGCACACATTAGCATTAGCCGGGCCTCGCCGGACACCCGCCATTTCGCCACTGGCGATTGCTTGGCGGCGCCCGCTCGGCCATAATGCGCCGGTTCATCGCCCAGTCTTAGCGGGAGACACCTTGGCCAAGTCCGAACTAACGAAGGCGGCGTCGCGGTATCTCGCCGCCGGAACCCGATCTCACTCCATCGGAGATCATCCGCCGCGCCGAAGCGATGCGTCCGATGCTGCGCGAGCGCCAGAATGCCTGCGAAGCCGCCGGCCAGGTCTCCGAAGATACGAACGCGCAATTCATCAAGGCCGGCTTCTATCGCATTCTCCAGCCGCGCGTCTTCGGCGGATACGAATTCGACCTTCCGACTTTCCTCAAAGTGATGATCGCGGTTTCGCGCGGCTGTTCGGATAGCGGCTGGGTGCTGGCGCTCACCGCAGGTCACGCGTTCCTGATGTCGTCGTTTCCGGAGGCGGGCCAGCGCGAAGCATTCGGCGACAGCGGTGAATTCCGCGCTCCAAGCGTGGCGATGCCGGGAGGATTGGCCGCGCCTGTTCCCGGCGGATACCGCGTGAAGGGGGCATGGGATTACACGTCGGGTTGCGATTTGGCCACGCATTTCATCGGCAGCTGCATGATCCAGAATCCCCATGCAACGGTTCCCGACCTCGGCGCGTTTATTGTCTTTGCGCGCGATCAATATCGCATCGTGGACAATTGGCACGTCATCGGCATGCAGGGCACCAGCTCGCGACGCGTCGTAATCGAGGAAATCTTCGTCCCCGACCACCGCGTGCTTCTGGTCTACGACGACAAGGGCAACTACGTCCATCCGCGCCCGGGGAGCCTGATGCACGCGAATCCGCTGTACCGCGGCAGAATCACTTCCCTGCTGGTCTCTGAAGTCTGTGCGGTAGCCGTCGGGATCGGACGCGGCGCGCTGGACCTCTACGACGAAATTCTGCGGATCAAAAAGACGAGTTTCGCGCCGTTTCACGCTCGCGTCGACCGAGATCGAATATCAGCGCCACTTTGGCGAAGCTCAATCGCTCGTGGACACGGCCGAAGCCGCGTTGCTGCACATGGCCGTGGATTTCACAGAGCGCGCGCGGCGCGATGCCGAAGAGGAAGTTCCCTTCACCGACGAGGACGACCGCAGACTCCTGCAGATCGAGCAGCAAGTCATCAGGCTCTGCTGGGAAGCCGTTGATTTGATGTTTCGCACCAGCGGAACCTCCGCCGCCGCCAAGACCGCTCCGCTCGGCCGCTACTTCCGCAACCTCGCCGTGATCCGAACGCACATCACCATGCAGCATGATCACACCGCGGGAAATGCCGGCCGGCTGCACTTTGGCGTGCCGCCGCTCAGCCGGCTTTAGAGGATCGGGCTTCTCCCGCGAAAAACCCACCCGATTGTGCCTTGCTGGACAATCCAAACCGTCTTGCCGTATGCTCCGTTCCCTGTCGTTGGGAGGCCAAAATGGCAAATCAAATTGTGTGGTGCGACATACCGGTGACTGACATTGACCGCGCTATTGCTTTCTATTCGGCGGTACTTGGCGCGGAGGTAAAGAAGATGGAATTTCCGGGAGCGGCGATGGGACTACTTCCGGGAGCCAGCGGAGAAGCGACCGGATGCCTTTGGTCTGGGCCCGGCGGCGAGCCATCCGATAAGGGACCGCTCCTATACCTTAATTGTGGCGGGCGACTTGACGAGGCTGTTGCGGCAGTTGAACCCAACGGTGGCAAGATATTGCAGCCGAAGTCGGCGATCGCTCCTCACGGATTTCGCGCCATCGTTCTCGATAGCGAAGGCAACCGCATCGCCTTACACTCGATCTGATAATCGCGAAGCGGAGGACGAATGAAACTCGATTTGCTGGCGATTGCGCCGCATCCGGACGACGTCGAGCTGACCTGCGGCGGCACCATGATCAAGATGGCGCAGGCGGGCTATCGCACCGGCATTCTCGATCTCACGCGCGGCGAAACTGGCACGCGCGGAACTCCGGAAACGCGGCTCAAGGAAGCGGCTCGCGCGGGAAAAATCATGGGCGCCGCGGTGAGACGCAATCTTGGCGCTGCCAGACGCGCACCTGCAGGTCACCGACGAGTACAAGGCTGCGATCGCCGAAGTAATCCGCGAGTTCGAGCCGCATACCGTAATCCTTCCCTACTGGGAGGGCCGCCACCCGGACCACTACACGGCCGCGAGGCTCGGATACGAAGCGTGCTTTGTGGCCGGGCTCAAGAACTATCCGCTCGAGGGCGAAGCGTTTCGCCCGTTCAAGATTTTGTACGCGGCGGCCTATGCCGATGTGCGGCCGACCTTTGCAGTGGACATCACCAAACAATACGACCGGCGACGGCAAGCGATTCTGGCCTACGCATCGCAATTTCGCCCGCCGAAACGCGACCGGAAATCGAAGGTGTCGCTTCCGCTCGACGAGCTCGAAGAACGCATGAGCCTGCAGGCGCGACACTATGGCCGTATGATCGGCGTGAAATATGCGGAGGGATTCGTCGTCAAGGAAGTGGCGCAGTCCGATGACGTCGTGAAAATGCCGGTGAGATCCATGTGAAGCTGCAACCACGGCTGCACGCTGTGCGTAAATCGAAAACGCCCCGGCTGGGATCCCGGCCGGGGCGTTCTTCTTTTTCGGGCTCGATCCGGAACCTAGAACTGATTCCAGAGGAACTGGTTGTAAACTTCGTGATGGAACTGAATTTCGGGTCCCTTCACCACCGTGCCCAGCAACCGGGCGCAGCGGTCCGCGGAGGCCTGTTTCAGGTCCGCATAGCGTCCCTTCACGTCCTCGCCGAGCAGCGTGGTCGTCCACTCCGCCTTCCGGAAATCCTCCAGCGCGGTGTAGATGTTGTCGGGCAGGTACCGCTTCGCCTGGCGAAGATTCGCAATCTTCGCTGTGGTTCCGTCGATCCCCGTCTTGAAAATCGTGTAGAGGACCAGATACGGATTGGCGTCCGGAGCCACCGAGCGAACTTCCACCCGCATGCTCTTGTCGTTTCCGATCGGGATGCGGACCATCGATCCGCGGTCAACCGCCGATGCGATGATCTGGTTGGGCGCTTCAAAGTGCGGATCGAGCCGGCGGAACGCGTTCACGCTGGGATTCAGCGCGAGGCAAATGTCGTTGCCATGCGTCAGGATGCGGTCCACGAACGCCCATCCGAGCGCCGACAGCATTTCCTCGCCATTCGGATCCCAGAAGAGGTTCTTGCCATCCTTCATGATGGAAACGTTGGTGTGCATGCCGCTTCCGTTGACGCCGACCACCGGCTTGGGCAGGAACGACGCGGTCATGCCAAGGCTCGTCGCCACCTGGCGGCAGATCAGCTTGTAGAGCTGAATCTGGTCCGCCGCGGCCACCACTTCGCCGTATCCGTAGTTGATTTCAAATTGCGACGGCGCAACTTCCGGGTGGTCCTTCTCGTTCTGGAAGCCCATCGCGCGCTGCACTTCCGCGACCGTATCAATGAACGTGCGCAGAGGCGTCGCCCGGAAGCGAGTGGTAGTAGCCGCCGGTGTTCACGTACTCGAATTTCCCGGTCTCGGTGTAGTGGCGTTCGGCGTCCACGCCCTTGAAAAGAAATCCTTCGATTTCGTTTGCGGCGTTCAGCGTGTATCCGTCGTTCTTGTGCTTCGCTTCGGCAAAAGCCTTCAGGATGCCGCGAATATCCGCGGCGTACGGGCCGCCCTTCTTCTCGATCACCTCGCCGAATACGAGCACTTTGCCGGAACCGAAGAAATCCGATGGCGCCCAGTAAAACGCGCCCCAGTCGATTCCCAGCCGCAAGTCGCTTTCGCGCTGCGCCGTGAAACCGCGGATCGAGGAGCCGTCGAAGGTCAGGTTGTCCCAGCTCTTGACCAGGAACTTCTTGTCGTAGTCGAGCATGTGCAGGCGGCCTTCCAGGTCGCTGAAACACAGCGTCACAGCCTTGATGCGCTTTTCGTCGGTCAGATACTTCAAGCGCTCTTCCTGCAGCTTGTGGCTTTCCACGCGATTCTTGCGCTGATCCTTTGCCTTGATGTTCAGATCTTCCAGCTCGCCATATGTAAGTGCCAAAAAGTTGCGAAGTTCGTTAGACATGAAGCTCCTTCTGAATTGGAATGAACTGCTCCTCGAAGGAAATTCTTGATGTTGTATCGCTTGCGCGACCGGACCAGCAACGACCCCGAATTCCCCCGGAAGGGTATCGTGCCCGTCTTCGAGTCGTCAAATCCAAAAAGCTGATGCGGCGAATCCAGAACGCTTGGCTGCTCGAACGGTATTTTCCGCCAAACCCGTAAATAAGTCATAAAGAAAACAGGCCGATAGCCGCGAGACAGCGTGTTGCAGAAGCGGGCAACCGCGCAGGGCTGGTGGTCAATCGGTCGGAATCTGAATCTGATAAACTATGTGTCAGAGTGAAGCAAAGGCGATGAAACTATTCAGGCGCAAATCGGCGACCACGTCCTCTCGTTCCCGCCTTCTCCCGGCGAATGGCGGTGGCCATCTACGAGCTCGACACCCGTCGGCTGACGCTGGATTTGGCGCGGGCGGAGACGTTTGCGTCCATGCTGGCGAACAGCCGCGCATCTCAGGTAATTGAGGTCTCGGACCTGCTCGCGGGAATGTACATCTCCAATTGGGAGCGCCTCTCGGTATATTGGAAAGAGGAAAATCGCGAAGAAATCGAAAGTTTTCTGCGCGGAATCTGCCGAATCAGCCCCGCAGCGGTGGCATTCCTGGATCGAGTTCTACGACGATCTGCGGCGCAAGGGCGAGCGCTGGCGAGGCTGGCAACCGTTCGCCAAGCTTAAGAAATCCACGCCGCTGGAATCCGCGATTCGGCCCTCTGCCGCCCTCGCGGCCGTGCTGAAGCAAGCAGAGGAAATCGCGCCTTCGCGTGACTCGGTCGGGGACCGCAACCTGCCTATCCTGACGACCGAATGCGTTTTGCTGTGCATCGTGCGGAGTTTTGGATCAGAAGTTAGTCGGAAGCTCACCGACACCGGCCTTGACGTGACGCGGCTCGAACTCGATGCGCTTTTCCCCCGCCGCGCGCCTTTGAAATAAGCCATCTCCTAGCCGCCGTTTTGTGCGATCTTGCCTTTCTCTGGGTCTTTCTCCGGGTCCTCTGCGTCTCGCCTGCCCTGAGCGCCTTCGCGAAGGGTGCGGTGAGCCCTACGTTTCTCTCTTTTCGGTTCCTCTGTGGACTCTGTGCCTTCTCTCTGATCTCTGTGGTCCGCTTTCGCAGTTAGCTTCCCGCGCCATTCTCAAATGATCATTTTGAATCGCGGCCAAAGGGCTGCAAGCGGAGCGATCGGTTTGCGGCACACGTACACCGGAACGCTCTGCTCGTTGGGCATGGCGTGCGGACTTGTAATTGTCGCAGCGAGCTGGACATCGCCGAACAATTTGATGAACTCGTCCGAGCGCTCGCCGAAAATAATCATGCACGCGCCCGAATAGCCGCGCGGCCCCCAGTAGTAATAGCTGTTGTGCCCGCTCAGCGCTTTCGGCAAACCGAGCGCCGGACCGTAATGGTCGATCGCGCCGGCCTCGCCATAATTACCTCCAAGAATTCCGCAATCCGCGCGATCCGCCGCAGGAAGGCCCGCGATAAACCTGCGCGACCGTCTCCGCCATCGTGTCCCATCCAAACATGTCGGCATAGAGCTGCGGAAGCGGCGCGTACACCGCGTCGCGCTCCGCCTTCACCACGCTTGCCAGCCGGCAGAAACGTCGAATAGCGCATGAAAGTTTCGATCGGGAGCAGCGGAACTCCAAACGGCAGCGCGACCAATCCGCCAATAATCAAGCAGCGCCGGAAACGCAGCTCGCAGCCACCGCCGCTCATTTGATTCGGAGAACTGCTCGAACGCCACACCGCCCGCCGCCATCAGCAGCGGATAGACCGGCAGCGCGTAATAGGATTTTCCGCCGAAAAATATGAACACGGCCAGCACGATCAGGTACGCCCACCCGAGAAAGCGGAATGGCTTCCCTGCCCGCGCGAAGAAGCACCACGCCAAACCACCCAGCCAGACCGGCAGCGCCAGAGGATGCAGAAACACGATCTGTTCCCCGAAAAAGCGCAGCGGCGAAATCGGAATATTTTTGTAAAGCTGCGCGTTGCGCACCACTTCAATCTGCGGCCAGCCATGCCGCGATTCCCAAAGCAGGTTCGGCAGAAATATCGCCAGCGCGATCGCGCCACCAATCCAGATCCAGCGCGACCGAAACACCTGCAGCTCACCCGAAAGCAGCAGCCCAGCCACAATCGCAAAACCGATCACCAGCATCGTGTGCTTGTTTTCGAGTCCCACGCCCGCGACCGCGCCGAACAATAGCCACAACCGCGGCGAAGCGCCTCGCACGATTCGCACCACGATCAACGCGCAGGCCAGCCACAAAAGCGGCTCGAAAGCGTTCATCGAGAAGAAACTGTCGAAGGCAAGATATGCAGGCGCCAGCAGGATTGCCGCGGCAGCGAGAAATTGCGCGAAGCGCCCTCCGCCCAACTCACGCGCCAGGATGCCCGTCAGGAATACCACGGCAGCGCCCGCCAGCACCGGAAGCAGGCGAATGGAGACAATCGAGTTACCCAGTAGATGGCGCGACAGCCACGCGATCAAAGCAATCAGCGGCGGCTGGTCCACGTAGCCCCACGCGAGATGCTCGCCGCAAGCTATGTAATAGAGTTCGTCGCGAAAAAATCCGTAGTGGCGAATCGCCGAAAAATGGAAAAGCAGCTTTGCAAACGCCAGGCCCGCGAGAATGGATGTTGCAGTCAGCGCTCGCCCGCCGGCACGAGCGCTGGCGATTGGCCGTGCGTCGAATTCGTTGACCTGAGTCTCGCTCATGCGGGCTGGGAGTTCACGCGAGAAGGCCGGCCAGAAAAATATTCTCCGGCCGGCCCAACGCAGAATCAGTTCGCAGCGGGCGGGACAATCGTCGCTGACTTGATCATGTCAATGTTGGGAAAATTCTTATCGAGATACGCCTTCCCCTGTGACGTGATCGCGCCCTGATCCGGACGCTCGCCGTAACCGTTGTAAAGTTTCTGAACGACGTCCATGCCCGAGATTACTTTGCCGAAAGGCGAAAATCCCTGGCTATCCAGAAACGTGTTGTTCCCGAAATTGATGAAAAGCTGCGTGGTGCGCGTGTTCGGGCCGGCTGTGGCAAACGTGATCGTGCCCGGAGCATTGCTCTGCTTGCCCGGATCGTCCTTGATATTCGCGTGTTGCCAGACCTTGTTGACCGCCGGATCCGCGCTCAATCCGAACTGCACGATAAATCCCGGCACGTTGCGGAAAAACGCCGCGTCCGTGAAGAAACCGTGCTTCACGAGATTGTAAAAACGGTCCGCGCCCAGCGGAGCCCATGGCCCGCGTAACCTCGACGACGAAATCGCCCTTCGTGGTCGTGAATTTCGCTTGATAAGTCTCCGGCGCTTTCGCGGTCAGTGTAGCCGGATGCAGCAAAGCGGGATCGCTGGTCATATGTGTTGTCCTTGGATGCGTCGCTGAGCTCGTTTGTCCCGCGGGCGCCGCCGGAGCTTGTCCTGCAAGCGCGGCCGGAGCAAAAACGGCCATCATGCAAAGTGAGATCGTTGCGGTAAGACGTTTCATGCGTTGTTCCCTCTCCTTGACTTGGCTGCGGCCTCCACATCTTGCATCAGACGCAGCATGTTGCCACCCAGAATTTTCTCGATATCCGTTTCCGAATATCCCTTCTGCAACAGAGCTTCCGTGATTCGCGGCAGGCACGACGCGTCCTCCATGCCATACGGCATCTCTGCGCCGTCGAAATCGGAGCCGAGCCCGACGTGATCGATTCCCGCAACCTTCACCGCGTGATCGATATGGTCCACGATCAGCGTCCACTCCACGCGCGGCAACCTACCTTCCGCCACGAACCCGCGGATGATCTTATCCGATTCGAGTATCTGGCAGGCGTCATTTTCGCCGCACCGCTTCTCCGCTTCGGCGTCAATCTGTTTCCATAGCTCCGGCTGCGCCTTTTCCGCGTCGCGAAATGCCTGACTGAGAAATCCCATGTGAAAATTAATCTGGATCACGCCCCCCTTGGCTGCAAGCGCTTTCATCATTTCATCAGAGAGGTTGCG
This sequence comes from uncultured Acidobacteriota bacterium, assembly GCA_963701865.1. Lineage (GTDB taxonomy): Bacteria > Acidobacteriota > Terriglobia > Acidiferrales > UBA7541 > Palsa-295. The sequence goes on along the minus strand of CAVPBO010000001.1, from coordinate 1,012,168 downwards.
CGGCGTCTTGCACAGTGCCTGACATGACGAATGCGAGGCAAACACGGGAGCTTCACTCACGGCCAGCACGTCCCACACCGTCTTGTCCGACACATGCGACACATCCACAATCATTCCCACGCGATTCATTTCCCTGATCGCCCGTTTGCCGAAGTCGTTCAGCCCATTGTGCGCGGGTTTCGCGGTTGACGCGTCCGCCCACTCCGTATTTTGCACGTGCGTCAGCGTCATATAGCTCACGCCCAGCGCCGCGAATTTGCGCAGCACGCCGAGGTCGCCGTTGATCATCTGCCCGCCTTCGATCGCGGTCAGAACGGCAATTTTCCCGGCCACGCGCGCGCGCCGGATATCGGCCGCCGTTCGCGCCGCCGCCAGATCATTCGGATGTGCGGCCACCTGCCGGCGAATCGCCTCGATCTGCGCGAGCGCCCGGTCCACAGCTGCTTGACCCGTAATCGTGCCCTTGATCCACACCGCGAAAAAAATCGCGTCCAGCCCGCCTTCGCGCATTCTGGGGATGTCCACCGATCCATCCGCGTGGCGCGCGCCAAGATCGAAGTCGCCAAAAATGAAGCGCTGCGTGGTATCGGTGTGTGTGTCGATTACCAGCGAGCGGAAATGCAGTTCGCGGGCCCTGGCAGTGAATTCGGACTGAGCATCAATCACGACTGACGACAAAATGCCTCCAGATATGCCTACGTGATGAACGAATTCGCGCGAGCTAAAACACGCCGCACGAATCCTACGAAATCCCGCCCCCGGCTAAGGTTATACCAGAACGCTCCAAGTCGGGGTCGCTCAAACACCGAAAAGTGTCAATCCGGGTGTTGCATTCGGCGCACTTACCCTGCGAGACAAGCTCTGTTGAAATCCGGGCAGGTAGTATCCTGTGGTAGGCTTTGCGACCAGAAAAACAGACCTGACGATGGCTAGCGAACTTATTGGCGAATTAAAGAAATGGGCTGCCGATGTCGCGCGAAAAGGCGGCGACAGCGAGCCGATTCAACTCGTTCGCGCCCTGGAATTAATCAGTAAGAACTTTGCATTGAAGCCTCACGAAGTCGCCATCATGGGTCTCACGTCGGACGGGCGCTCCCTGCGGTTTCTCGCACCCGATAACCTGCGCACTGTCGGACAAATTCCGCTATCGAGCACCAATTCCCTGGCGGCACGCACCGTGCGCGAAAAGCGGCCTGAGCTGATCAATCACTTTTCAGTAGTTCCGCATGCATCCGTCTTCGAAGCGGTGCCCATCGCGGATGAACAGCGCGGCGATCCCATTCAGAAAATCATGAGTTCGCCAATTCTTTCGACCGGAAAAGCCATCGGTGTTCTTCAGGTGTCCCGAAAAGGAAAGGCGATCACCGATGCCGGCCCTGATTTCACGCATCCTCAACTTCGCGAGCTGAAATTGATCGCCGACGCCCTCGCCCCGTGCATCGTCATCTGCAATAGAGAGTAAATTCCTGGCGGACTCCGAAGTCTTCTCTCCGTTCACATTGCCGTAATTTTCGAAACACGTGAAATGAGTTGACATAGCTGCGCACGCTTGCTAATTTTCGAGCGCGGTTTTTTTCGACCGGGATATTAAGGGGGCACCGCACTCCGGCAAGAAACATGGCGTTCGTCGCGAAGAACATTTTTCTTACTAAGGGAGTCGGAAAGCACCGCGAACGCCTGTCGAGCTTCGAGCTCGCACTGCGTAATGCGGGCATTGCCGCATGCAACATCGTTCGCGTCTCCTCGATTTTCCCGCCGTCCTGCAAGCTGATCTCGCGCAGCGAAGGCCTCAAGCACCTCAAGCCCGGCCAGGTTGCTTTTACCGTCATCAGCGAGAATCAGACGCGCGAGCCGCATCGGTTGATCGCCGCAGGCGTGGGACTGGCGCTTCCCGCGGATAAATCCATGTACGGTTACCTCTCCGAACATCATTCGTTCGGCGAAAGCGAGGAGATTGCGGGCGAATACACCGAAGAACTCGCCGCGGAAATGCTCGCGACCACGCTCAATGTCGAGTTTGACCCCGATCTTTCCTGGGACGAAAAAAAAGAAGTCTATCGCATCTCGAACAAAATCGTTCGCACCATGAACATCACGCAGTCCGCCGTGGGCGATAAGCGCGGCTTGTGGACCACCGTCCTCGCCGCAGCCATCCTGCTCGGCGAAGACGACTGAGCTCTCCGTTCCCCGCTCTGCAGTTTGCCGCTTTTCGTTCCCGGAAGACTGCGAACCGCGTGCAACAGTCTCGCATCGACAGCGCCCGTTCATCCTCTCCCGCTTTTTAGGGGGTCGGAGCTTTAGCTCCGACATAACGCGCAAGATGAGCCGGGCTTTAGCCCTTGAGGAAAATGCTTCCTGCCGCGCGCATGGACTCGAGCACCGCCAAGGTGCGGACCGTGTAGTATTCGCCGCGTTCCGGCCATATTCTTTTGCCATTCATCATCCCCGCAGGTAACGTCGAAAGAGCTGGCGCCGCCCGTGAGCGGCCATCCGAGAACTTCCGAAGGACGCATAACCGACCATGAGCCGATATACGCCTGTCCCGCCCGAAAACTTTTGCGGAATACCAGAAGAGTATTCGCGCTATGAATCCTCGCGCGCCGTTATTTTTCCTGTGCCGCTCGAGCGCACCACCTCGCACCAGCAGGGCGCCCGCAACGGACCGGCCGCGATCCTGGCAGCCAGCCGCAATCTCGAACTCTATGACGAAGAGCTCCAGCTCGAGCCTTACAAGGAAATTGGCATCCACACGCTCGCTCCCATCGACACCATGGACGGCGGCCTGGGCGAGGTAATCACCGAGCTTTTCACCGCTGAAACCGGCTTGCTCGATGACAACAAGTTCCCTGTCGCGCTTGGAGGCGAGCATGCGCTCACTCCGCCGCTCGTTTCCGCCGTGGCGAAAAAATACAAGAATCTCTGCGTGCTGCACATCGGCGCCCACGCTGAATTGCGCCACGAATATCAGGGCTATCCCGCAAGCCCCGCGTGCGCCATGCGCCGCGTCGTTGAAATGTGCCCGGCAGTGCAAGTAGGCATCCGCTCGATCTCCGCGGACGAAGCGCGCGCCATCCCGCAGCTGAAAACACAAGTTTATTGGGCGAAGGACATCGCCCGCGTGCCTCTGAAGGCGTGGATCGCGAAAGTGCTCGGCGATCTTAGCCCTAGCGTATATGTCACGATTGATCTCGGCGGCTTCGATCCTTCGATCATGCCGGCCACGGGCAGTCCGGAACCCGGCGGCCTCGATTGGTATCAGATGACGTCGCTCTTGCGCGCCGTCGCCGACCATAAGAAGATCGTTGGGATGGACGTCGTCGGTCTCTTGCCCCATCCCGGTGGCCACGCGTCCGATCTGCTCGCGGCAAAGCTGATTTATAAATGCCTGGGATACATTTTCTGCCAGGGATGACAGCCTAGCCGGAAAGGCTGTCATAGTGATTCCCTTCTCGTTCGTCGCTATCCTGCTGCAAAATGGCTTTTACTTCGGTGTTTCCGATCGCGGACTTATCGGTTGGATCATCATTGGATTGCTGGCGGGATGGATCGCCGGGCACATCACGCGTGGTCGCGGCTTCGGCTGCGTGGTAAACGTGGTCCTGGGGCTGATCGGCGCGGTAGTCGGCGGCTGGATTTTCACCAAACTCGGTATCCCGCTCTGGGGATTTTGGGGCAGCCTCGCCGGCGCAACCGTCGGCGCCGTCGTCCTCGTAGCGCATCGCCAGACTATTCGCAGGCGGCCGCTCCGATTAGCCGCCATTTCGAACATTTATCATCCCGATTTGTTGTCATCCCGAGCGCAGCGAGGGATCTCTCTTCGGTGTCGCCTCGTAGCCATCGCGTGCAGCCACCAGTGGGTTATTAAGCGAGGGCGGTACAGTGCGCCTCACGCCTCCTCCGTGCCCTCTGTGAATTCTCCGTGTCCTCTCTGGTAAGTCTTAAGCACTTCCTAAGGATTTTCTCTGCGTTCCCTGCGTCTCCCTGCACTGAGCGGCGTTGGCGAAGCGTGCGGTAAGTGGTTCTTGCCGATCTGCGGTGGGATTTGCACGTTCCCCAGTCTTTGCTAACGCGTCGCCATCCACTGCCAGGCAATCCATACGACTGGCGCCGCCAGGATCAAGCTATCTACCCGATCGAGTACCCCGCCATGTCCCGGCACCAGCGTGCCAGAATCTTTCACCACTGCCCCGCGCTTGTACGCCGATTCGATCAAATCCCCCATTTGCCCCGCGATATTTGCCAGTGTGGCGAGCGCCAACATGTCTTTGGTATCAACCTGCATCCAGCGCCCGAAGAAAACCGCCACGAGCAGTGACGCAGCCAGATTGGCAATCGCTCCCTCCCACGTTTTCTTGGGGCTCAGTGCAGGAGCCATGGGCACGTGCCCAAGCGAGCGGCCGACAAAATACGCCAGCATGTCGCCCGCCCATATCAGGCACAAAGTGAATAGAACGAGCTGGCGCCCGACGCGCTCGATTTCGTTGACGCGGACCAGATAGCTGAACGGCAGCGCAATGAACAACAATCCTGCTGAGCTGATTCCTATCGCGGGCAAAATGTCCTGCAGCGGACGCCGCGTGCCCAGCCCTATACAGACCGAGCCGAACAGAAATACCAGCAGCACGAGTTCGGCAGTTATCGCCCCACGCGCGGCATCCCGGATCAGCAACGCCCCGCCGCTCAGCGAGCGCGTTTCGACCATCCCCGCGGCATATTGCGCGTAAAAGAGCGCGGCAGCGCAAAGCAACGTCCAATTACGGAATGCTCTCATCCCCACGCGTTCACCGAGCGTGAAGAATTCATGCATCGCCGCGAGCGCCACGATCCCCGCCACACCCGAAACCACGATAGGCGGTCCCCACCACACCAGCGCCACCACGGCAGGGATCAGCACGATAGCCGTCAGAATTCGAAGAAGCATCCGGCTCTAACCTCGCCTCGACCGAGCGTCATGCTCAGGCGGCAACGCGCCGAGACCGCCGTAGCGGCGCTCGCGCTTCTGAAAATCCACCAGCGCCTCCAGCAGCTTGGTACGCGAAAAATCGGGCCAGAGTGCTTCGGTCACATAAATCTCCGCGTAGGCAATCTGCCAGAGCAAAAAATTGCTCACGCGCATTTCGCCGCTCGTGCGAATCAGCAAGTCGGGATCGGGCAGCCCCGCGGTATAGAGATGATCGGAAATGGTTTGTTCGTCGGCGCGAAACGCAGAAAGGCCGTTTGTCCGCACGTGATCGAGCATGGCATTGAACGCGTCGGCCAGCTCGGCGCGCCCTCCGTAGTTGAGCGCGACCACCAGTTTCATGCCGGTATTCTTAGCGGTCTGCCGCATCGCATCGGCGATATCTTTGCCCACGGCTTCGGGAAGTTGCGCGGACCGGCCGATCACCAGTAGGCGAATGTTGTTCTTGTGAATGGACGGCAGCTCGCGCTTCAGATATTCGCGGAGCAGGCGCATCAGGAAATCTACTTCCGCTTGCGGGCGACGCCAATTCTCGAGCGAGAATGCGTACAGCGTGAGGCACGGCAGCTTCAGCCGCGCGCATGTCTCGATCACTTCCCTGGCGGCCTTCACCCCGGCGCGATGCCCGGCCACGCGCGGCAAATGCCGCTTCTCCGCCCAGCGCCCGTTGCCGTCCATAATCACCGCGAGATGGTTCGGCATCCGCTTCGGATCGAGTTTTTCCAGAAGTTCCGCTTCCTCGCGGCTGGCGGATTTGAAAAGTTCGTTGTTTTTCACGGGAAAGCGCTCAAGGACCGTCCGCGAGCGAAAGTAGCATACGCGTTCCGCGCGCGCAAGATTGCCCGAGGACAATATCAGTGGGTCTCACGGGTCCGTTAACAAGCTTGCGTCGCCCACTTCAAAAGCGGCGTTCCACTCATCGTGATTTTGGTAGCCTGTCCCTAGGCCATCTATTATTTCTTTTGAGAAGCATTCCATCATTGCGCGTTAAACGAGGCACAGAACTTTGCCACCAGATCTAAAAGGGCCCATCAACGCTCCCGCGCCACCATCGTCCGGGAGACCGGCCACGTCGAGCGCGATCAACGGACAATCGCGCGTGCCGGACGCAACCGCCAGGCACGACCAGCACGACGACCTGCGCTTGCTCGTGAATTCGCGACACCCGATCATCACTGTCGAGACTCCCGAAGAAGAACGCTTTGAGCAAATGCTGCTCGATGTTGCGACGGAATTGAGCGCTCCGCTGTATGAGTGGAGCGTCACGACGGGACTGGCGAAGTACCACGGCTCGCCGATTTACAACTCCGAGCAGCCGGAACAGGCGCTGGCAAATATTCCCCTGCTTCCGGGCGACGCCATATTTTTGCTCAAAGATTTTGCGCGCTACTGCGACAACGACAAAATCAGCCGCAGGTTGCGGGATCTTGCCGAGAACTTCAGGACTGCGCGTCGAGCAATCGTGATTTGCGCGACGTCAATTCAATTGCCGTCGGAGCTTGCCTCCGAAGCGGCGCCGTTTCAACTCAGCTTACCCACGGCGGAGGAATTGCTGCCGCGAGTGAAAACTCTGCTTGCTGAAGTAAATCGAGAGCAGCGCATCGCTGTTTCGTTGGACCCTGCGGGGATGGCGCAAGTCGCGCGCAACTTGTCGGGGCTTTCTGAGGAAGAGGCCATGCGCACGCTGCGAATGTGCATTCTGTCGCGGGGCCGCGCAGACGCCGGCTTGCCGGATGACGTGCTCGACGCAAAGCGCAAGTCGCTGCAGAACGAAGGATTGATCGAGATCGTGCGGCGCGACACCTCGTTTGCCGACGTAGCTGGTCTGAAGCGGCTGCGCGAATGGATCGCGAAACGCAAAAGTGCGTTGACGCCCGAAGGTGAGCGATTTGGCCTGGTGCCGCCAAAGGGGATCTTGATTACCGGAGTGCAGGGATGCGGGAAGAGTCTCGCTGCGCGGGCGGTCGCCGGCGAATGGGGATTCGAGCTGGCGCGGCTGGATGCGGGCGCGCTCTACGACAAGTACGTGGGCGAAAGCGAGAAGAGGCTGCACAAGGCGCTGGAATTGGCGCAAAAGCTTTCGCCGATAGTGCTGTGGATTGACGAGATCGAGAAAGCGTTTGCGTCCGCGGGTTCCAGCGGCGACGCGGACGCGGGATTATCGCAGCGGCTGCTGGCGACACTCTTGACGTGGATGCAGGACCGCGAAGGCGGTGTGTTTCTGGCCGCGACGTCGAACAACATTACCGTGCTGCCTCCGGAGATGATGCGCAAGGGGCGATTCGACGAGATCTTCTTCGTGGATTTGCCCACCGCTGACGTTCGTGCTGCGTTGTTCGAACTGCACTTCAGGAAGCGAGGGCGCGACGCGACAACTTTTGATTTACTAAAACTCGCCGTGGCAAGCGAAGGCTTTTCAGGAGCGGAAATCGAGCAAGCGATTATCGCCGGACTCTACACGGCGTTTGCCGAGAAGCAACAGCTGACCACAGACATTATTCTCGCCGAAATTCTTTCGACGCAGCCTCTGAGCGTGACTCGCGCGGAGGAAGTCGATTCCATTCGCCAGTGGGCCAAAACCCGCGCCGCACCCGCGGATTAATTCCGCCCGCTGATTTTCCATAAATTAAAATCGAGTGGCGGCCGGGACGAAGCATCGCCCGGCCGCACTCGTGAATCGCCTAATCAGCCGCGGCGGATCTCGCCACCTCAGGCTTCGGGACAGTATTGATCGTCTTCAGAATGCGCGAAACGATCTGATAGGGATCGCCTTCGGAATTCGGACGGCGATCTTCCAGGTAGCCCTTGTAACCGTTCTTGATGAAGTTCACGGGCAACCGGACGGAAGCGCCGCGATCCGAGAGACCGTAGCTGAACTTGTCGATGGCTTGCGTTTCATGCAAACCCGTCAAGCGCAGATGATTGTCCGGGCCATATACGGCGATGTGCTCGGGGATATGCTTTTCGAACGCCGCCATTAGCGACTCGAGATAATCCTTCCCACCCACTTCGCGCATGTATTTCGTCGAGAAGTTGGTATGCATGCCCGAACCGTTCCAATCGCCCTTGATCGGCTTGCAATACAATTCAAAATCCACTTCGTATTTCTCACACAGGCGAGCCATCAGGTAGCGAGCGGTCCACATATCGTCCGCGGCTTTAGCGGAACCTTTGGCGAAAATCTGAAATTCCCACTGGCCCTTCGCGACTTCGGCGTTGATGCCTTCGTGATTGATGCCGGCGGCGAGGCAGAGGTCCAAATGCTCGTCAACAATTTGCCTGGCGACGTTGCCCATATATTTGTATCCGACACCGCAGTAGTACGGCCCCTGCGGCTTGGGAAAACCGTCTGACGGGAAGCCGAGCGGGCGCCCGTCTTTATACAGAAAATATTCCTGCTCGAATCCGAGCCACAGATCGGGGTCGTTCTCGATCGTAGCGCGCATGTTGGTGGGATGGGGCGTTCCGTCCGGGTGCATCACTTCGCTGAGAACGATATAAGCGTCCTTGCGTGCGGCGTCCGGATAGAGCGATACGGGTTTCAAAATGCAGTCGGACTTGTGCCCTTCGGCCTGCATGGTGGAACTGCCATCAAAACCCCACAGGGGCAGGTCGGCAAGCGTGGGCGGCTTCTCAAATTCCTTGAGCGTGGTCTTGCCTCGCAACTCGGGAATGGGTTTCTTTCCGTCCAGCCAGATATATTCCAGTTTGTATTTTTTCATAGTTTTTTGGTGTCCAGTGGGCTGGGGCGTTCATACGCCCAGCCTGCGATGTCACAAATGGCCGATCAACACGGTCGGCTCAAGCAGCGCCAAAATACAGGGCCATGCTGACATGGTCCAATTCATTGAATCTATCGAGCCCATCCGGATTATTTAGCAGGACTCTCGTGATCCTCAGATGTGGTCAAAAGTGATCGGTTGTGTTCACTATTGACCAGTATTCCCCGGTGCAAACTTCTATGCTTTGTGGCGAGAGGGGCCGGTTGCAGTTGCTCCCTTTGTTCCCATGCCGGACCGGATACGAGCCGGAGTCAGGTTTTCTTGGGAGGTCTTTTATGGAGAACCAATGGCGGAAGCTGTATAGAGATGCGGTGGTAGAGACGAACTTCGACACGCTCGGCGAACGCGTTATGGCGGCTGAGAAGGCGATTGCGGATCGTTCATCGCTCGAGGGAGAAGTATCCGCCGAAGAACGCCGAGAGCTTCAAGATTCGAGGAATTCGCTGGTCGACCTGAATAAAGAGCGCACGTAAGCTCACGGCAATTCAGGCCGGAATGAGTTCCCTGACGGTTCGAATCAGGTCTTTGGCGTCACCTTTCGACACGATACGGTCAACGGGCATATCCGCGCCTCGCAGGTGAATGCCTAGATTGGCGTATTGCGTGAATAAAATTATCGGAATGGCGGGCAGCATCGTCTTCAATTGCTTCGCCGCGTCTGCTCCGTTCATCACGGGCATGGACAAATCCAGGACGATCAGGTCGGGATGATGCCTCAACGCGAGGGCAATCGCTTCCTGGCCATTGGTCGCTTCCGCGCAAACTTTGTAGTTGTCGTCGAAATCAAACAAGTGGCGCAACAGCTTCCGAACCACCGCATTGTCGTCCGTGATAAGAATCGTCTTGGCCATTTCACCCTTCGCAATGGCCGGGGGCCAACTACAAGCTAACGCGGGCTCTTCGAACAAGCGATCCGGTGTTTCCTGTAAAACCGATGGCGAGGCGCAGGCTAAGGTGGGGGTACCAAAAGCGCCCCTCTCTGGTACGAGTGATTCGCCACAAAAGAGGCCTCGCTTTCAGTGTCACTTGGTGCATGCCCCAATCGTTTGTTTTGTTGGACTTGCGGAGAAATTTGCTCGGCACGTGTGTCGAGTAATTTGCGCCGTTTTCTGCTGAGTTTTCGGACGCTAATTCTTCGATTGCGAACCTCCGTCCCGCGGAAACTATTCCTTCCTACTTCAGGGCGTACGGGACGCACGGACCGCAAAGAGTGTGTCACTTGGCGGCGTCACCGTTTCTTTGTTTTGAGTGACTTAGCTCGAAATTTGCTCGACAAGGTGTGTCGAGTAAAATGCGACAGAGAGACCCCTCGTCCCGCGAACGCATCCGGGACGCGAAGTGCGCGCTCCTCCGCCAAACGACGGGCCGACTCATTCGAGACGCCGATGCTAGTCGCATCGCTTCGGAGAGTAAGGGAAGAGAGATCCCTCGCTCCCGATCGTCGCTCGGGACGCCGATGCTAGTCGCATCGTCGGTTTTCAAAGAGCATCCGGCCCCCGTCAAGAGGGCGGTCGTGCAGATGCATCCCGCAGCGAAGCCGTAAACGGCCCCGACTCACGGTAACAAACTCTTTTCGAGGGACGAAACTGGGACAAGGTACAGAAATCGTACAGGTGGTGAATTTACTGCTGCGTGAGGGACCCGTTCACGCCGGCAGTAAGAAAAAGTCGGCTGTGGCAAGCAGCGCGTGTGGTTTCGGTCATAGAAATTCCGATCGAGCACCTGTCCGTAGTCCGACTAATCGGGAGTTAGCCCAGAGAATATCCAACACTGAAGCGGAAAAGTCAGTCGATCTCCGAGGAAACCGGAGACGGTTTTGCCCTGGAATTCAACGGCACGACCACGAAAAAACTGATTCTCCCAAGGCGAGCAGACAGCCACGCAGCGCGTCCATTCCAAGAACACCATCAGGACCGCAAGACTGCGGAGCCCCCCCGACGGAAAGGGCCAGGATTCTGCTGGTTCCAGCGAGATGAATTTCCAGAGGTTTGGTTTCGACTGTCATTGTGACATCTCCCCCGACGCCTTGCACTCTGCGATTTCCCAAAGTCCGGTCGGAAATCGACGCTGCAACCGCTGATGAAGCCGTCACGACCGTACTCGTCGCCCCCGTGTCAACAAGGACTAGCGCTTTTACATTTCCGACCGACACCTCGGCGGCATAGAGTCTATTGATAAATTGCGAATTGCTGTTGGTACACACGCGCGTTTCTTCGGAAGGTACAGGCGGATAGCTAAAAGTTAGACGTGGCACGTTAAGGTCCACCACTGCGGCTTTTCCAGCTGGAGCTAATAGCTGTGGAGATATGAGCCCGCCAATGCGCTGCTCTGCGAAAATTTTCGGAAAGTCCACGACAATGGCCTGGCGGAGGGGAATCTCACCGTTACGACCATCCAGATGAAGAGTGGCGTCCCTGACAACCCTAATCTTCGATTCGACACCGGTAGAACCCCTCACAGTCGAGTTCGAATCGAAACTCTTAAGGCCGCTGGCGCCGACCAGCCAGGACGCGAAGGTGTGCTGACTGGCGCCGGTATCGATGATGAACCAGGCGGTTTGACCACGCACAGTGGCTTTGAGAAGCGGGTTGGGAAAACCCATGTTGGACAACTTTCGGTCGTACTCTAACGGAATGTTTTCCGGATAACGGACAGTATGGCTTGCCTGTGAAGACGCCACCTGAAAAACTAGGGGCAGGCAGAGCACGACAGCCGCGGATATCGGACGCAGGTTCACTCGCGGGCTCCTTTCAGCCGGAATAGCCGTTTTCGTCTTAGCCGGAATCGACTTTACAGCCAAATCGTCTGCGCGGAAGCTAGTTTCCGTTCTTAGTCGGAGGATAACAACGCAAAGGCGCAGGAACATGTGCCCGCTGCCCTTCGTTCTCCGGGGTAAAGGGTCGCGGCGCTACATTTCAATCTCAGCGTGACCGAAATCTCGGCGAGGACGTAGCACTGGTTAGGCGAGGCGCCATATTTTGACTTACCTCCGCAGGAATCCCGAAGAACTCAGGCCCGTGTTGCAGAAACTCTTGGGACAGCAGACTGCCGTCACCAAGGGGACTCATCGCATGCCAGGGTAATTTTTCAGCCACCCTTCGCCGCTAAATTGTCCGCGCTGCTTCCGATTTGGAGGTGGTCGCGCGAAGGCGAAGTGCGGCGTGTGGCCTTGAGCGATTCCTTAGGAATTGTAGCCGGGGCCGCCGGGCGAGCCGGAATCTTTCCACAACTTTTCCCAGTTCCAGATCCCGTATGCGACCTTGTGCGGCAGCGGGAATCCGAGTTGATGCGCTAGCATGCACACTTGCCCGCGATGATGCGCTTCATGAACAAGCATGTAGCACAGCATTTCCGGGCCAGCCGGCCAGGGCTTAGCCCAGCCATCTCTGAGAAACTTTTCGATGCGGCTTCTGCCGCCGTCCAACGCTTCAGCTAGCATTTCCTGGCAACGAGCGGCGCTCTGGGCCAATGCCGCAGCGGCCTGGCGCTGCGTGCAATGAGCGCGATTGAGTTGCGGCGGAACTTTCAGGTGCGGAGCTGTAAGCCTGATCCACTTGGTGCGGACATTGTGCATGTGTGTGAAGATCGCCGCGATGGGGCGGCCTTGCCGGGCGGTTTGGCTCTCCATGCGGCGGGATCGAGATTTTCGATGAGGACCTGGTTGATGCGATCGTTGGCGGCAAAGATCTGGACTGCGGCATGGCCGAGTGAAGCTTGAAACTTGGGCTTGCGCGTGGTTCACGGTTCCCTACTCTTACGATACTTCGAGGCAGTCGGCAACCTGGAATAAGAGCTTCCATCCGGATTAACGCGCTGATCGGAGAAGTCCGGCATTCCGACTAATCAGGCGCAACGTGACGCGAATCGAGCCGGCGTTGAATGAAGAGGTCGGCTTGGAGCACCGCCAGGAGTGTGAGGGCTATTGAGTGACCCGGATAACGTAGGTCAACTTCGCGTCTTCAAAGTTCCCGGTGACCTCCCAGCAACCCGTCGTCGGAATGAAAATACCGGCAACGATAAACGCATGGTTCTTGTCGTCTCCCCATCCGGCATTAGCATGTTGGTCGGTGCCGAGAGGGGGAGCAGTTGAGTCCAAGCGTTTGCCAGTAATGGTCAGCATAGGTTCCGAATCACTACGCCAGTCGTATCCTTCGCGCCACCAAAATAGCTTCTGTCTAAAGGCCGTGTCGGCAGGCCTGTAGTGCCGCAGCGTCCATGTTCCCGTCGTGGGCAGCCGGGTCCATAATTTGTCGGTACCAAACCAAAAGGACTGAGCGCTGACCTCCCTGGGATAAGGCAGCGGCGGTACGAAGGGATGGGCCGAAGGCTTTGTAACTGGGCACGAATCGGGTACGGCTTCGCCCGGGTCTTGCTGCATATGTTGAGATGTGAGCGCGAAAGGAGTCTGAGCCAATCGAGGAGCTTGCAGGGCGACGAAGGTGAACGGGGTAGCCAGCGAAATGATCGCTATCGGGAAAACGTGGCGTGTCATGTGCCACCTCCCGGGAGCCATGTTACAACAAACCCAGCGTTTAGTTATCGATCTAGTTCCGGAACCGGCAGCGCTAATCGGAATAGCGCAGGACTACTCCAGGGGACGATTCGGGGCTAGAGTTTTTTCCGAACGATCCAGGTGGTCATGGAGCGCTGGTTCTGTACTACCGTCGTCTTCAGAGGATCATCTAGCCGTCCGCCCAACTCTGCCGTGAGCTTGAGCAGAAGCGCTTCGTCAACGAGGTAACGCTCGGAACCGTGGGGCAATTGGAAGCGGCGCCCTTCAATGCGCTGAATTTGATTCTCGATTCCAATCGAAGAAGCGAGGCGGCAAAAGAAGAGGCCTCCGGGTTTCAACACACGCCATGAGCCTTGCAGCATGGCCTGAAAATGATTGTCGCTCGCGGCAAAGTGGAGCACGGCACTGCTGATCACGACGTCGGCGAAGGCGTCCGGGAAGGACATTGCTTCGATACTTTCCAGGCGAAAGTTGTCTGCGGGCAATTGTGGCGCGAGGGATGCGACGAGGTGACGCGTCGCCGCGATGGGCGCGAGGATCCGAATCCACTCCAAATACTTCAAAGCCCTCCCGGAGGAGGTATACGAGATTTCGTCCAGCGCCGCAGCCTGCGTCAAGAATCCGCATCCCGCGCGTGATGCGCTTTCGGAGGAGCTGATCGAATAAGTAGATGTCGATGGCGCCGAACTGGTCATCAAGGTCGGTCATGTGGAATGGATCATACAACTTTGATCTGTGATTTGATCCGCGCTCGACGAAGCGGCTCCAGCGATTGTGGTAAGGTCACTTCGCCGAACGGGCCCGCCTACTTTGCGCGGAACGAAAAGTCAGAGGAGGACACGACATTGAAAATGAGAATTATCGGCTATTGGATCACGACCACGCTGGTCGTGTTGTCGCTGGTGTCAGGAGGTTTGACGGAACTTGCGCATCAGCGCGACACCGTCGCCGGGATGGTGCACCTTGGGTACCCCGTGTACTTCGTCACGATCCTGGGATTCTGGAAGGTGCTAGGAGCGATCGCTTTGCTCGTTCCGCGATTTCCTCGGCTTAAGGAATGGGCGTATGCGGGCGCGTTTTTCGATTTCACGGGCGCGGCTGCGTCGCATGTGGCGTCCGGCGACCCGGCGTGGCACGTTGCCGTTACGCTGAGCATCACGGCTCTGGCGATTGCTTCGTGGGCGCTTCGACCGCAGAGCCGGGTTTTGGGAGTTCTGTTTGCCGCCAAGCAGAGTGCGTAGATTGTGAACCTCGTGAGGCGGACTGTAGCCGCGGTGAACGTAAGGTGCCAGGCAGAAAATCTGCCTGCCCTTCAGCCTAGCCGCTGGCGAGGCCTCAGGGCGAGAAGGCGTGCGCTACATAACCAACGTCAACAGCGGGCGCAGCGAGCAGCGTCCCCACCAAAGAAAAGGCGGCCGCGCAAAGCAAGAGAATGCGCCCGCCTAAAGGCGGCCGCTACGAAAGCAACGGCGCGAGGCGAAAAGAGCCGGCGAGACGCCGGCGCTACGAAACCAACACCGACGGCGGGCGCAGCGAGCAGCGCCCCTACCGAGAAAAATGGCACACGGGAGGCTAGTGATGCAGGGGGAGGAGCGAGCCGGAAAGGCCGGCGGCGGCTGGTTCAAAGATCGAGACGTAGACCAGCACGACGGTCAGGATGATCATGATGATGCTGGAGCCCCAGGCGATGATGTTGAAGGTCAACGTGTTGACGTGGTCGCCCATGAGGTCGCGGCGGTTGATCAGAAGCAAAATGAAAATCAGAACGACCGGCAGCCACACGCCGTTCGCGACTTGCGAGAGAACGAGAATCCTCAGCAGCGGCGCTTTCGGGATCAAGATGATGCCCGCGCCGACGACGATCAGCAACGTATAAAGCGAATAGAACGTCGGAGCTTCCTATAATTTCCGGTCGAGGCCCGCCTCGAAACCCAGTCCTTCGCAGATCACGTGCGCGGTGGAAAGCGGCAGGATGGACGCCGCGAAAAGCGAAGCGTTCAGCAAACCAAAGGCAAAGAGATAGCCGGCCCACTTCCCCGCCAGCGGCACCAGCGCCTGGGCCGCCTGCCCGGCGTCGGTGATATTGGTCATGCCATGAAGATTCAGCGTGGCCGCGCAGGCAGACGATAATGAAAAACACGATCGCCATGCACGAGATGCTGCCGACGAGAACATCCATGCGCGCGTGCTTGTATTGGCGCGGCCCAATGCGCTTTTCGACGAAGCCCGCCTGCATATAGAAAAATTGCCAGGGGGCAATCGTGGTGCCGATCAGACCGATCAGCATCAGCAGGTACGGCGCGTTCATGTGAACGTTGGGCACGACGGTTGCCTTGGCAGCGACGAGCCAATCCGGCTTTGCGAGAAAAGCCGAAACCGCGTAAGTGAGATAAAACGCGCAGGCGACGAGAAATATTTTTTCGACCTGGCGATAGCTGCCGCGCACGACGAGAATCCAGACGGCGATGGCCGCCAGCGGCACCGAAACGTATTTGCTGATGTGGAAGATCTGCATCGAAGCCGCGACGCCGGCAAATTCCGCGACGGTGTTGCTGAGGTCCACGAAGAACGCGGCGGTCATCACGAAAAACGTGGAGCGGAAACCGAACTCCTCGCGGATCAGGTCGGAAAGCCCCTTGCCGGTGACCACGCCCATGCGGGCGCACATTTCTCCGCTGACGTAGAGCGCGATGGTCATGGGAATGAGCGACCACAACAGCGCGTAGCCGAATTGCGCGCCGGAGGTGGTGTACACGGCGATTCCGCCGGCGTCGTTGTCCACGTTGGAGGTGATCAGGCCCGGGACCGACCACGGCGAAAAAAACCGCGAGCCGCCGGCGGATGGTCCGCGTGCGGCGGTTGAAATCCTTTCCGCGGCTGGCGAGCCGGGAAATCGTGTCCGTTAATATGCCCCAAGTGTTCATGGCTAGGTAAGAAACCCAGGGTTAAAACCCTGGATTGAACTCGAAACTTTTCCTGGGGCTAGAAGCCCCAGGCCTCCACCGGGCCCTGCACTGCCACTGCCCCTGCACTTTCACTGAGGCTCGCGCCTCCCCTCAGCCCCGCACTTCCACTGCGCCCGTACTTCCACCGGGCCCTGCACTGCCACTGAGCCTCGCGCCTCCACTGAACACCGCATCTAGAGCTTCGCGCGCATGCGGCTTACTACGTCGTCTACGGTGATCGCGCCAACAGGTATGTTCGCGTCGTTGACCACGGCCAGGCTGCGCAAATTGTATTTGTCAAAAATCTCGAAGACTTCCTTGTCGCTGGCGTCGAGCTTCACCGAAAGCATGGGCTCGAACGCCAGCTCGGCCATGCGCTGCTCGCCGCCGGCGAGAATCAGCCGCGCGACGGGCACGGTGCCGGCGAGCGCGGCCTCGCGGTTGATCAGGACGACGTTGTCGAGCTGGTCGAGCGAGACATCATGGAAGCGAATGTAGTCCACGACCTCGCCGCGCGTGGCATCTTCGCCGACGACAACGATTTCGGTGTTCATCATGCCGCCCGCGGTATCTTCGCCGAAGCGCATCAGTTCCTTCACTTCATTCGCCTCGCGGTTCTCCATCTCCTCGAGAACTTCCTTCGATTTCGACGGCTCGAGGCTCTGAATCAAGTCGGCAGCTTCGTCCGGGTTCATTTCCTCGATGATGTCGGCAGCCTTCTCCGTGTCGAGTTTTTCGACGACCTGCGTCTGGAGGCGCTTGTCGAGTTCCGCGATGGTTTCCGCGGCGGTCTCCTCGTCGAGCGAGTCGATGATGGCCTGGCGTTCGGCGGGCGAAATCTCCTCCATGATGTCGGCGAGGTCGGCCGGATGGAGCTAGAGCTAGCTTGTCGCTGGACATGCGCAGCTTGACGCGGCGCAGCGGGTCCGGCTCGATCAGATTGACGAATTCCCACAGAATTGTCCGCTTGGGCAGCTTTTGCTGGATGCGGCGAATGCCCATCGGCGGGACGATTCCCTGCAGCAGTCGGCGAACCGCGCCGGGCAGGCCCACGTCAACCTGGGTGATGCGAAGCTCCGTATTGCCGTTGACTCGGTGATCGGCGAGCTCGACGTCGTTGACTCGCACGACCTTGCGGCCGTTGGTGTCAATGATCTGCTGGTCGAGCAGGTCCTTCTGAACGGCGAGCCATGCTTCGTTGGGATGGTATAGATCGAGAGCCGATTCGTCGGTGGTGAGCTTTACGCGGCCGGGCGCCACCGAGGCAATCTGGTCGCAACGTGCCACCAGCGGCCGATACTGGCCGCGGCCGATCAGGAAACGCGAGATGCGGTTCGGCTGCTCGTCCGGCACGATGAACATTTCCTTGACGCGTCCAACGAAGTTGCCGAATGAATCGTAGGTTTCGGCGCCCAGGATTTCGGTTGCGTGAACCATAAATCACTCCCTTTATCTCCCAGGCTCGACTGCCGTCGACACTGGGAGCTTTATTGCAAAGTCCGTGAGCTCATGCCATTTGCGGCAGCGGCGGCGAGCGCTACGACCCTCGGCTCATGCCACTTGCGGTAGCGGCGGCGAGCGCTACGACCCTTGGGCTCACGTTGCTCGCTCAGGGTGGCAATCCTTGTCGGATTGCCAAAAAAAAACCCGGGACCGGCAACGCAACCCGGCCACGGGCAGACGGAAAACCGCCCTCGGTTTAGTTCAGGCCGGGCCTCGCCTCCCTGTTCCCATACACCCAATCGGCACGCAAACGGCGCGCTTCAGGCACAACGCGGGAACAGCGATCGAAAACGAGCGCGAAAGTAGAAGCACGCTGCCCGCCACGGCGGACGCGGCGACTACCGTCAGGCTCCGAATTGGGCGAACGCGAATTCCATAACGATGCGTTTATCCCCGTTCGACTAGTAACGGCAGACGGAAACTTTGTCAAGCGTAGAGTGCGCGTTTTGCCAATTTTTTACGCATGAAACAGCATATTTCCAGGAATTTGGCCGCGACGACGGCATTCGGCTGCGTTGAGGTCGCCAATACGTGCTCCGAATGTATTCCCGCGGCGAAAATCCGAGGGCACGGGCGATGCGATCGATGGTTGTAGGTGCGCCCTCTAGTTCGAGGTAGGTGCCGACCGGAGTTTCGTCGAGGTCCAGATGGAGACCGGGCAGGCGAAAGGTCGTCCGGAATTTCTCGTAGCGGAAACCGGGCCGAAAGCCGAGAGAGCGAAGGCTGGCCTGCCAATTTTGACGCGATCGGGCGACCAGTTCCCTTTCGAGCTTTTCTTTGTAACGCGAGCCGGTTGACGCAGGAACCGGAGATCTTCGAAGTGATTACCGTCCGCGCCGCGGCCGCCGGGAATCAGGCGTGTGGCGGCAGGTGTCTCGATGCGAACTCGCAGTAGGCGGCCGCGGCGACGGAGGTCTTCGGCTGGTGTATCGAAGAGGGTGTTCCGTTCGAACACTCGGCCATCGCAGTGGACCGAGAAGCTACGTATATTCCGAAGCAGGCCGGCGAGATCGGTGACGCGGAGTTTGATTTCGGTTTCGCGGACGGTTGGGCGGCGCGCGGGCATGGCTGAGTATAACGTAGCGACACGGATGCAAACGAGTTCACGTTGAAGTCGGGAAATCGTGTCATTCGTGCGCACGCCAAGTTCTACAATTCCAGCTAAACACAAAGAACACTGAGAAGGGACAGAGATCACCGAGGAAGCGGAAAATCCACCGCAGAGACGCAGAGAACGCAGAGGAAGAAGAGGAAGAAGAGGAAACCCCACCGCGCCGTTCGCTGAGACACTCATGGCAGGGAGACGCAGCGAAGATCGCGGCGATCGGATGACGGCGCAGGGCTGGAACTGCGGAGGAAGAATCTTGCTAAGGCGTGGGCTAGCCAGCATAATCGCTTCACTGCCGGGAGATCGCGCGCGTTTATGACAGAACCCACCACGCCGTTGATGCAGCAGTATCATGCCGTGAAGAAGCAGCACCCGACGGCGCTGCTGCTTTTCCGTCTGGGCGATTTCTACGAGCTGTTTTACGACGACGCGGTGCTGGCCTCGCGCCTCCTGCAGATCACGCTTACCGCGCGAAACAAGGAAAAGGGCGAGCCGGTGCCGATGTGCGGAGTTCCCTACCATGCCGCTGAAAATTACATCGCGAAGCTGATTCGCGCCGGGCACAAAGTCGCCATCTGCGAGCAGATGGAGGAGCCCGGCCCGGGCAAGAAACTCGTGCGGCGCGAGGTGATTCGAGTTCTGACGCCGGGAACAGCGATGGGCACGTCGCTCGTGGACCCCAAGGAGAACAATTTCCTGGCGGCGGTCGCGCGGAGCGCGGCGGCAAGCGCCGCGGCGGCAGGCAGCGGCGCGAGCGGTCAGCCGCCAAACGGAAACGCGAATCGGGCTTGCGTATGTGGACCTTTCGACGGGCGAATTTCGCGCGACCGAATTTGGCGGCGACAAAGCCGAGGCGCGGCTGCGCGATGAGCTTGAAATATTGCGGCCGCGAGAAATATTGCTGGCGCGGCCGACGACACTATTTCCCGACGACCGCCGCTCGAATCCGACTCTGTGGGATTCGCAGGGAAAGACTGTCGAGACGCGTCTCGATGACTGGGTTTTCGAGAGCAATTACGCGACGCGCCAACTCGAGACACATTTTCGCGTGGTAGCGCTGGAGGGATTCGGGCTCACCGGGCATCCGCAGGCAACGGCAGCGGCGGGAGCGATCGTTCATTATCTCCGCGAGACTTCCGCAATCGGCGCGCGCAATTCGGAGGACGCTGCAAAAGTCCCGAGCCTGCGTCCCGCAGGGACTGGGCTCGAACACCTTGACCGCATCGGCTACTACGAGCAACAGAACGCGATGATCCTCGACCAGATCACGGCGCGAAATCTGGAGTTGGTCGAGCCGGCGCCGGGAGACGACGCGTCCGCAACGCTGGTCGGCGCGATTGACGATACGGCTACGGGAATGGGCGCGCGCCTGCTGCGTGCCTGGATTCTGCGGCCGGAGATTTCGCTGGCCGAGATCGAAGAGCGGCTCGATGCCGTGGCGGAACTGAAATCGCGCACCATTGCGCGCGAAGAACTACACAGCGAGCTCGAAGGAATCCTCGATCTCGAGCGATTGATGAGCCGCATCACGCTGGGAATTGCGATGCCGCGAGATTTGCTGGCGCTGAGAGCCTCGCTTGAAAAAATTCCGATTGTGCGCGGACTAATGCAGATTGCGGAGAAAATCAAAGTCGACGCTTCAGGGGTTAAAACCCCTGATGAGGAGACAGGAATTTTGTCGGAGCTAAAGCTCCGACCCCCTAAACTTCCTGATTCTTCCACACAACGCGTGGCCGAGCCCGCCGCGCCAAAAACAAACCATGGCGAGGGCCGGCTGCGGGCGCTGCGCGAACAGATGGATGAGCTTGCGGACGTGCGCGACATCATCGCGCGCGCGATTGCCGACGATCCGCCTGCCATGCCGAATGACCCCGGAGTGATTCGGCGAGGATTTCATGCCGAGCTCGACGAATTGCGCAGCATCCTCACCGACGGGCGCCAAACCATCGCTGCGATGGAGGATCGCGAGCGAAAGCGAACGGGAATCGGGTCGCTCAAGATCCGCTACAACCAGGTGTTCGGCTACTACATTGAAGTGTCGAAACCGAATCTCGCTCTGGTGCCTGCCGATTACGACCGCAAACAGACGCTCGTGAACGCGGAGCGGTTCACGTCGAACGAGCTGGCAGGCTACGAACGCAAGGTGCTTTCCGCCGAGGAGCGCGCGCTTGAAATCGAACGGCGACTCTACGGCGAAATTCGCGAGGCCATTGCGAGGGAGGCTGGCCGAATGCGGCGCTCGGCTGCGGCAATCGCGCAGCTCGACGTGCTGGTGAATTTCGCGCGCATCGCGGCCGCGCGAAATTATTCGCGTCCTCGAGTTCACGGAAACACAAGTTGCGCGAAAAGGCCCGCGCGGATCGCTGATGGTGGCGGGCGGACGCCACCCCGTGATCGAGAAACTGCTCGAGGAGCGCGGCGAGCGGTTTGTGCCGAACGATCTTATCCTGGGCGAGGAATCGCCGTTTCTGCTGCTCATTACCGGACCGAACATGGGCGGCAAGTCCACATACCTACGGCAAACGGCGCTGATTTCGATTCTCGCGCAAATGGGATCGTTCGTGCCCGCGGTTGAAGCCAAACTGCCGCTTCTTGACCGGATTTTCACGCGTATCGGAGCGTCGGACAATCTGGCCCGCGGCCGGTCAACATTTCTGGTCGAGATGAGCGAAGTGGCGGCGATCCTGAACACGGCGACTCCGGCAAGCCTGGTGCTGCTGGATGAAGTGGGACGCGGGACGGCCACATTCGACGGGCTATCGCTCGCGTGGGCGGTGGTGGAATCGCTCCACGCGGGCACGCGGCCCAGAACGCTTTTCGCGACGCACTACCACGAGCTGACCGATCTCGAGCAATTGTTGCCCGGAGTGAAGAACGTTCACGTGTCGGTAGAGGAATCCGGGAGCGAAATCGTGTTTCTGCGGCGCGTCGAGCCGGGTAGCGCGGACAAGAGCTATGGGATCGAAGTGGCGCGGCTCGCTGGATTGCCTAACGATGTGATCGTGCGGGCGCGGGAAATATTGCTGCGCCACGAACGCAGCCGAGCAGAAACTGACGCGCGAACTTTCTCCCGGAGGAACGCCGGGCGCGGCGCCGCCGGAGCCGCAGCAAGTCAGCTTTACTGCCATTGATGCGCCGGTTCTGGAAGCATTGCGCGGCGCGGATTTGAATCAGTTGACGCCTCTGGAAGCGCTGAATCTACTGGCTGCGCTCCAGAAACAATTGCAGTGAGGCGTGCGATATGACGGCCCGCGCGATGAGGGTCCTCGGGATGATGTCCGGCACGTCGGCGGACGGAATTGACGCCGCCCTCGTGCGAGTATCCGGCGCGCCCCCGAATCTTGCGGCTGAACTTGAAGGCCATTTTCACGTTGCCTTCCCTCCCTACCTGCGCGAGCGAATCCTGCGGCTTGCGAACGGAGCGGCGTCCACTACGGCGGAAATCAGCGAGCTGAATTTTCTGCTGGGCGAAGAGCTTGCGCGCGCGGCCATTGCGGCCTGCAAGAAATGGCGCGTGCCACTGAAGGATGTTTCGCTGATCGGCTCGCACGGACAAACGGTTTTTCATCAGGGCACGGCGGGCCGATTCTCAGGGCAAAGTGCGAATCCCATCCACGCTGCAGCTTGGGAGACATCAGTCTGATTGCCGAGCGCACGGGAATTCCGACGATCGGAGATTTTCGCCCCGCGGACATGGCGGCCGGAGGACAGGGAGCGCCGCTGATTCCGTTCGCGGATTATCTGCTCTATGGCGACGCCGCGCGCGGGCGCGTGGCGCTGAATATCGGCGGGATCGCCAACGTGACGGTGATTCCGGCGGGCGCGCGACCAGCAGGACGTGTTCGCGTTCGATACCGGACCGGGAAACATGATCGTGGATGCGCTGGTCGAACAGACTACGCACGGCCGCGCGGAGTTCGACCAGGACGCCCGCATCGCCCTGAGCGGGCGCACGATTCCCGAGTTGCTCATTCGGCTGATGCACGAGCCCTACCTTCGAAAGAAACCGCCGAAATCAGCGGGGCGCGAACAATTCGGACAGGACTACGCGCAGAACCTTCTCACATGGGGCAAGCAGCATCACGCCGGGCCCGCAGACCTGGTGCGCACGACGACTGTGTTTACTTCCCTCTCCATTGCCGATGCGTTCCGCAGATTTATTTTGCCGCGCACGCATGTGGAGGAACTAATTGTGGCCGGAGGCGGAGCGCGCAATCCATTGATGATGGCGCAGCTGGCGGCTTCGCTGCCGGGTATCGAGGTGGTTCCTGCAAGCCGGTTCGGCGTCCCGCCGGAAGCGAAGGAGGCGTTTGGGTTCGCGCTGCTGGCGTATGAGACCTACCATGGGCGGCCGAGCAATCTTCCGTCGGCGACGGGCGCGAAGCATGCGGTGGTCCTCGGCAAGATCGCGCACGCCGGGAAATTGCCAGCCTCGGGGGAATCGTTGATTTTCGGGGCAGCACATGTGTCGCACCTACGGCGCTTGGAACGGCGACGGCTTGGTTTCCCAACCCTTCCGGGTTGGGCTAACGTCTGCCGCGCCTACGGCGCTCGGAACAGAGAGCTTCAACCACTGAAGGAATCGCCGACCGCGCAGGTTTCCCCAATTTGTAAAGCCGCGAGCTGCAAAGATTTGTTACCCGTTACGCAAACATCCAAGGAGCTCGATCGCTGGCGACGAAGAGCGCTTGCGTGCGCGGTTTTGGTGGTCGCGTTTCTTTCCGGATGCGGGAGAGCGCGCGAGGCGAATGACCCAAACACGGTGAATTTTCTGATCGAGTCCATGCCGATCAATCTTGATCCGCGCATTGGGACGGACGCGCAGTCGCAACACCTGGACGGGTTGATCTTCGATAGTCTGGTGTCGCACGACGCGAAAATGAACATCGTTCCGGACCTGGCTACGTCGTGGGAAACGCCCGACCCGCGTGACGTACGTGTTTCATCTGCGGCGCGGCGTGAAATTCCACGACGGCCGCGCGTTCACATCGGCGGACGTGAAGTTCACGTTTGATTCGATTCTTTCGGGAGCCATGCCTTCACCCAAGCGCGGAGGATTCCTGCTGATTCAGTCGATCGAGGCGCCGGACGAGGCAACTGTTGTGTTTCATTTGCGCGAACCTTCCGCGTCCTTCTTGTGGAACATGGACAGGTCGGCGTTCGGAATCGTGCCGCGGGTTCCGGCGCGGACGTGAAGCACGCATCCGATCGGCACGGGGCCGTTTCCGCGTGGCCAGCATGGAAGCAGGACGAAGAAATTGTGCTGGAGCGGAATCCCGATTACTTCGGTGACGCGCCGAAAATTGATCGCGTGCGGTTCCGGGTGGTGCCGGAGGCAATCGTGCGCGCGCTGGAATTGCGCAAGGGCACGGCGGATATCGGCGGAGTGAATTCGCTGACGCCGGACATGGTTTTGGCGCTGACCAAACAGCCGGACTTGATCGCGGAGGATCAGCCCGGGACGGTGCTCGCCTATGTAGCATTCAATTTCGACGATCCGATTCTGGCGCATCGCGAGGTGCGGCAGGCGCTGGCCTATGCCACGGACCGCGCGGCGCTGATTCGCTATCTGCTGCGCGGGCAGGCGCGGCCCGCGTCGAGTCTGCTGCCTCCGAATCATTGGGCGTACGAGCCAAACGTGCAGCAATACGACTACGATCCGGCGCCGCGCGGAGATGCTGCTGGATGCGGCAGGATTTCCACGCGGCGCGGACGGCATTCGAATTCATCTGACGCTGAAAACTTCGACGGAGGAATCCGCGAGGCTGCTGGGCGAGGCGCTGGCGGACGAGTGGAGCAAAGTCGGCGTGGCGCTCGAGCTGAGGCCGCTTGAAAACGCGACGTTTCTTTCCGACATCGGCAAAGGGAAGCTTTCAGCTCTATACGCTGCGGTGGATTGGCGCGAACAACGATCCGGATATTTTCGACTACGTGTTCAACTCGAAGATGATGCCGCCGGATGGCGCTAACCGCGGGCATTACCGCAATCCCGCGCTCGATGCGCTGATTGACCAGCAGCGCGTGGAAATGGACCGCGACAAAGCGGAAAGCGCATCGTTTCGGAGATTCAGAAGATCGTCGCGGTAGACGAGCCGTATATCAACTTGTGGTACAACGACAACGTCTGCGTGCATCGAGGCCGCGTGACCGGAATCGAGATGCCGCCCGAAGGAGACTACGATTTCCTGAGCACTATGACGCTGAAATGAATGCTAGCGAAAATCAGCGCGTTACAACCGGCGGAGCAATCACGTTCATCAAAGCTTAGTGGCGCTAATTTCGCGAACGGCCGGCGAACCGCGGCCGATTAAGCGAAAGCTTGGTGGATTTCCGCGTCGGGATGGCGCCCTGGCGGGCGATGGACCAATCGTCGCCGTCAATGCGGACGATGGTGGAGGCAAGAGTGCCGCCGGTGTCGCCAGCGTCGAGGATGAGCGGGACGCGGTCGCCGAGCTGCTCGACGATCTGATCGGGATTCGTGCAGGAAGGATGGCTCGAAAGATTCGCGCTCGTGCCCGTGACGGGGCCTCCGGCTGCTTGAATGAGCGCCGTGGCGATCCGCGAATCGGCCCAGCGCAGCGCCACGCGGCCGGTATTGCCAGTCACTTTGAGCGGAAGCCGATGCGTCGCTTCGACGACCAGGGTGAGCGCGCCCGGCCAGAATTTGTGCGCGAGGGTCAGAAAAGCGTCGGGCACGTCGCGGGCGAGAGTGACTGCCTGCTCGATGGAATTGACGAGGATCGGCAGCGCGCGCGTTTCCGGGCGCCCCTTCAGCAGAAACACTCGCTCGACGGCGTAGAGATTAAATGGATCGGCGCAGAGGCCGTAGAACGTGTCGGTCGGAATGGCGATCACGCGCCCGCGCCGGATGAAACTCGCGGCGTAGTCGATGACGTGCGACTCGGGCGCTTCCGGAGAGATTTTGAGGATTTCGGAGGACAATGTTTGTTATCGGCGCGCAGCGCCGTGACCCGAATGGAAATTAGCATAGCCGCCGCAGCGGAAGCAAGACGCACGAACGCCAGATGTTATGCGCGCGACAACCAAGCGCGCGGGAAAGTGACGGCGGTACTGGCCACGGTTTCCTTTGTTGAGTCGTGGCGCCGAAGGCTCACGATTGCAGCACGTCCGGGCAAGCCCGGGCGGCCAACAGCGGCGGCAAGCCGCCGCACTCCACATGGGGCGGATGTCGAGCGCTTCGCCGTACGCTCGTCGGAGCCGCGGATTAGCGGGTCGGAGTTTCTGCGACCCCTGAGAAGTATCTTGTCGCTGGCGAGCGGTTTGCCAGCGCTGTTCCATCTAGTTTAGCCTAGGGGCCGGATCGCCAATGGCAGACGTAATTTCGAGCCGCGACAATAAGTGGCTGAAGCAGTTTCGCGCCGCGTTGCGCGGAACCGGCCCGCACGATGGCGATCTCATCGGCGTCGAGGGACCGAAACTGGTCGAGGAGGCGCTGCGCTCGGGGCTGGAGGCGGAGGCACTGCTCGTCAGCGAGGCTGGGCGAGCAGCGAGGCTAGACGAATCCTCGATGCAGCGGGCGAAAGCGAGGCTGGAATTCCGCGATCGCGCGTGCTGCGCACCACAGACAAGCTTTTCGAAAGCGTCGCCGGCACGGATAGCTCCTCAGGGAGTGGCCGCGCTTTTCCGACAGCGCGAATGGGGATTTGACGACGTCCTGCGCGGTTCGGGCACCATGAACGAAATTTCCCCGCTGGTAATCGTGCTGGCGGCGCTGCAGGATCCCGGGAACGTAGGCACGATACTGCGGTCGGCGGAAGCATTCGGTGCGACCGGCGCGGTAGCTGCGCGAGGTACGGCCGATCCATGGTCGCCTAAGGCGCTGCGCGCGTCGGCTGGCTCTGCATTGAGGTTGCCAGTGCTGCGAGGCATCGCGATTCCGGTGCTGCTCGCCCAACTAAAAATGGCCAAGGTGAAAATTTACGCGGCGTCTTCCGCGCATGGAAACGGCGGTGGAAAGGCCGATCTGCGGGAGGCGGCGGCGATTTTCGTTGGCAATGAGAGCAGCGGCGTTCCGGCGGAAGTGGAACGCGCCGCGGACGCTATCATTTCGATTCCCATGGCCGCGACGGTTGAATCGCTGAATGCGGGAGTGGCGGCGTCGCTGGTGCTTTACGAGGCGGCGAGGCAGCGCATGTCAGCCGCGAAGGGCAGGGCGTAGACGATGGGTCTGTTTCGCGCGATCGAGCCGGAAGAAGCGCCGCAAGCGGGACGTCCGCTGGCCGATCGGATGCGTCCGCAAACGCTCGATGAATTCATCGGACAGGAGGAGCTGCTCGGCCCGGGCAAACCGCTGCGCACGCAGATTGAACGCGACGAGCTCGGGTCGATGCTTCTGTGGGGACCTCCGGGATGCGGCAAAACCACCCTGGCGCGAATCATCGCGAAGCGCACGAGAAGCGAATACATACCGTTCAGCGCTGTGCTGGCCGGAATCAAGGAAATCAAGGAAGTGATGGCCAAGGCCGAGGGCGCGCGGCGATACGGCCGCCGGACGATCGTGTTCGTGGACGAAATGCACCGGTTCAATCGGGCGCAGCAGGACGCGTTTCTGCCGCACGTGGAGGCCGGGAACATCCTGCTGATCGGCGCGACCACGGAGAACCCGTCGTTTGAGGTGATCGCGCCGCTGCTTTCGCGGATGAAGGTGTACGTGCTGCGGGCGCTCGCCGAGGGGCAAATCGTCGAGTTGCTGCGACGCGCGATCGAAGATTCTGAACGTGGCCTCGGAGCTCAGACAGGCAGAGGCCAGCGATCAAATCCTGGAGCGAATCGCGGTGCTGGCGAATGGCGACGCGCGCGCGGCATACAACACGCTGGAAGCGCTTGTCCTCGGTACGGAACCTGGCGCGGATGGACGACGAGTACTGTCGGAGGCGCGGCTAGAGGATGTGCTGCAAAAGAAGCTGCTGCCTTACGACAAGTCGGGCGAAGAGCATTTCAATCTGATCTCGGCGCTGCATAAATCGGTGCGGAATTCCGATCCGGACGCTGCGCTTTACTGGCTGGCGCGCATGCTCGAATCCGGAGAAGATCCGCTTTATCTCGCGCGGCGCATGGTGCGTATGGCTAGCGAGGATATCGGATTGGCCGAGCCTGGCGCGCTGGCGGTGACGATCGCGGCGAAGGAGGCTTTCGAGTTTATCGGCCCACCCGAGGGCAATCTGGCGCTTGCGCAGGCGGCGGTCTATTTGTCGCTCGCTCCGAAATCGAATGCGCTTTACACGGGATATGGGGCCGTCAATAAAGACTTGCAAAGTACAATCGCGGAGCCGGTTCCGCTGCATCTAAGAAATGCAGTCACGGGACTGATGGGCAACCTTGGGTATGGAAAAGACTATCAGTACGCGCACGACGCGGAGGAAAAAGTGACGGACATGACGTGCCTGCCGGAAAGCCTGGCGGGCCGCACGTATTACAAGCCTACCGACCAAGGTTTTGAGGCGCGCATTCGCCAGAGAATGGAAGAAATTCGACGGATCAAATCGAAGCCGCGAGGAACGAGGACCGGGGAGTGAGGGAAAATCTGGCGGGTTCGAATCCAAGTCCGAAGAGCGTACGGATCGCGGCACGGTCGGCGGCGGGCGTCGCGTCGATCGTAATGATCGCGGCCGTTCTGTTGCTTCCGGCACTGCTGCACGCACAGGATACTCCGAAGTTCATTATTGACGAGGATTGCCAGGCGTTTGATATCGCGCCGGATAATTCTATCGTGTTCGCCGTGTCGCACATTAAGGGCGTCAAGCGCCTGGTGATCGAGCACGACGATATATGGGTGGCGTCAGGCCCGGGCAAAGCGCGGAAGATCGTCGAGGCCGACAAATTCATGCCCATTCCCCCGCCCCAGGGATTCCGCGTGGATTCGCTGGCGTGGTCGCCGGACAGCCAGCACATCGCCATGAATATGACGCTGCAGCTGCCGCCTCCGGGTTGGGACGCCAAAACCAACAAGAAGAAGGGCGACCTTGACGAATCGGAGAATGAACCGCCGCTCGCCGGCATTGGCGGAGGCAGAGCGCTCGCGCTGCTCGATGCGGACGGCCACGAGATCAAAGTAGCCGGCTCGAAAACACGATTCATCGAAGGCGCAGCGAACGGCACGTGGCTGGGCGACGGCGTCTCCGTGGTTTATTTGACCGGAGGACCGCCCTACACAATCATGCGCGTACGCCCGTCGGACGGCCAGTCAACCGCGCTCTTCGGGGGACACACCTTCAGCATGGTGATTTGGGACGCCAAGCGAAATCGGGCGTTTGCGATCGGGGATAATCTGAGCCTTCACGGGCATCTGACGCTTGTTCAGCTCGACCTGCTGAAAGAAACCGTTACGGAAATCACGGAGATCGACAATTATCAAAGCAGCCTGAGCCTTTCGCCTTCGGGCACAAAAATCGGCTATTTCGAGGATGGAGACTGGATCAACGTCATTGACCTGCTACATCCGACGGACAAGGCACTACGTGTGCGCGTCGGCTTCGGTCGCTTTGGATGGAGCCGCGACGAGAAGCGCATCCTACTCAAGCGCGGACCGGACGATCGGTCCAATATTCTGCTGTGGGTGGGGCTCTACGACGGGACATTTGCTTCGATACTGCACGATTTGCAGTTTCACGATTTCCAAATCGCGCCCGATGGGCAAACCATTGCGGTCACGATTCCAGGAAAGCGTGTGCTGAAGGTCTACGCGCTGCAATAGCAGATGCAGTGCGGGCTAAATTATCGACGACACGCCCGGTAGATTCCTAGTGCAGCCTGAAGCGCTTGATGTGTTCCTTCAGGATGCAAGCGTTCATGATGACGAATAGCCCGGCGCTGCGTGCACGTTCGGCGGCCTGCGAATCGATCACACCTTCCTGCATCCATATCCCGCGCGCGCCGATTCGAATCGCCGATTCGACGATCTCAGGAACGAACTCCGAGCGGCGAAAAATATCCACGATGTCCACGCGTTCGGGAATGTCCTCCAACCGCGCATAACTCTTCTCGCCCAAAACTTCCTTTTCACCTGGGTTCACCGGTATCACGCGATATCCAGCGGATTGCAGATACTCGGCCACCCCGTAACTCGGCCGGTGCCTGCGGCCGGACAGACCGACGACGGCGATGGTTTTGCTGTTTTTCAGAATTTCACTGGCGGGGTCGCCGGCGGCAGGCGCCGGCGGGCGACTTGAGCTGGGATCGGAGTTCTCAGAAAGCTTGCTCATTCATGTCCTTTCACTGCATTTCAATTCTGGACGCGGCAAAATCGCGAGACCGTTGGCGCCCACACAACAACTGAGCGCACCAGCAGCGCGCGCTTCCCTGAAATGGCCCCTATGAACCGCGTTGGGAATTCTCCCCCGAGATGGGTGCATCATACCGGATTTCGGCAAAAAGAAAAGCTCGGTTAGCTGGAAGTTTTGCGGAGGAACTTGCGAGGTTTTCGCACGGAACGTTTGCGCGGCGCAGTCTTGCGAAAGGAGGCAATCTCATCCAATTTACGCCGAAGCGCCGCCAGTTCCGCCGGAGTTGCCAGGCGGCGATGCCCGGCGGTCAACGAATCGAGTTCCAGGTTCGCGATCCGCGTGCGCTTGATTTTTTCGACCGGGTGCCCTGTCTGAAACAATCTGTTGCGCAACGCGTCGCTGCGCGCTTCGGAAAGCGTGACTTCGTACCAGGGCGAGTCCTTGCCGCGAATTCGGGTGATGCGCGCGCCGGTGAGCCGCGCCAGCGATTCAATTTCGGCGAAGGTCAGCAGCGTCTTGAGTTTTATCTGGTAGGTTTGCGGAAGGTTATGCGCCTGCAGGATGCGGTTCGCCAGGTCGCCATCGTTCGTCAGAAACACCAGCCCCGACGAATGATACTCGAGCCGCCCCACAGGAAATAAACGCTCGGGAATCCCGTAGAGCAGATCGCGCAGCGAAGGCCGGCCCTCGGGATCGCTCAGCGTCGAAACAAACTCGGTGGGCTTGTGCAGCAGCAGATAGACGCGCTCCGATTCAGACTGCAACAGCTTTCCGGCAACCTTGATGTGATCGCGCTTTTCGTCGGCCTTCGTACCCAGCTCGGTGACGACGCGGCCGTTCACGGTAATCAAGCCGGAGGTGATCATTTCCTCGGCGCGGCGGCGCGACGTGATCCCCGCGCGGGCGATGATTTTTTGGAGGCGTTCTTCCATGGAATTGGCGGCTTCCCAACCGCTAGGCATACAGCTTAACGGAAACGGCGCGGATGACGAAGCACTACGGCTGCTGGCAATGGCTCAGTTTCCAGAGGTAATCGAAGAACGCCCGGCCGCTCGAATCCACCGGCACGTCTCCCGAATATGCGGGCACGCTCCCGCTCAAGTCAATCACGGCGCGAGCGCCACCCGGTTTATTCAACGTGAGGATTAAGCTCGGCGTTGGAGCAATACTGCTGTTGTTGGGGAGCAACTTTCCATCGTCACAGTGATATCGGTCCGCAAAGAGATTCCCAAAAAGCGCGCGCGCGCCGGTATCAATGCTGATATCGCCATGATACGAAACGCTGTCGCCGGTCCAATCGAGCATGCTGGCCGCGCCAGACGGCACGCGGAAAGATATATGGGTGGGCGGAGGAGCTGCAGGTTTGGGCGCGGAGTTTGAAGCAGGTACTGCCGCCGACGATGGAGGCGCGGCGCCGACCGGCATTTCGCCGAACGCGTGCGGATGCGCGGCCACGTCCACGGTGCCGATCGCCCCGGACGGCACATCCAGAACGGCGAATCGCAGGCGGAGATTATCCGGCTTCGCTTCATAGTCAAAAATGTTGCGAATCCCCGTCGCTTTCCAATTCTCATACACCGCTTCGGACACCGGTTCCGAAAGGTCGCGTGGAAAGAATTGGAACGACGCGCCCTTGGGATCGTACTCGCAGATCGCCATTTGAAGATTCAGCTGACGATTCACGCCGCTGGGCGGCAGGCTAAGAGTATTCGGCGAAATCGTAAGCAAGTATCGGGCGCCGCCAGCACCGCTCGCATTTGGGTTGGGTGCAAGGGACTCGGCGGTCATAGAAATGGATGTCGAGGGCAGCGGATCGACGCAAGCCTGCTGCAGGAGCTTTGCGGGAGTCTGCTTGGCCTGCGCGTCCGGCACGGTCGCGAAATATCCGCTGCGATAGCGCAGCTTCACGCCGTGCTGGTTGCTCTTAACCGTAAGCTTGTGAAATCTACCGTCCCATTTGACGTTTTCGGGATAGTAGGCCAATTCGTAGTAGGCCGAGCTATCGTCCAATGCCTGCTGGACGCAGCCCGAGAGATCGTTGGTATTGATGCACGGTTTCCCGCCAGTCTCGTCGGCGAATTGTTCCATGGTGGCCTGCGCGTCCAGGCGTTGGCTATTGTCGCGATTAATTTGGCCTCCGAAGCCGCCTCTGAGGTTCCTGGAATCCATAGGTGGATTCTGGTTGGCCGAGTAGATCTGATTCGTTGCAAGCCCCCGAGCATCCACGGGATAAACGGCGATACGCGCATCGGTGAGCGCGTCAGCGGCACTGCGAATTTTGTCGGTGTAGACGGCGCTTCCAAGAAACGGATTGGTGCCTGTCTCAGGCGTCGGTTCGATCCATACGGGAAACGATTCCGAAAACCAGAGAAGATTCTTTCTGCCCGGATAGCCGCCCAGGAATTTTGCGATGGACACCATCGCGTCAGTCGTCTCGTCCACGCGAATGGACATTTGGGCCTCGAATTCGGTTTTCTCGAAGTCCTCAAGAGCCTGGGTGAACGGAGTCTCGGTGTCGTTGTTTTGTGCCAGTGCAATATTCGACGGGCTATTCGCGTCATCTTCCGGATTTTGGTCGATGTCCGGACTTCGGAGCGTGTGGTCCACCGCCGCCCTCAGCAAAGCTGGGTCCGTGGTGAAGCTCTGCACCACGTGCAGGGTATGGCCCAGGACGAACACGGCGATCGGCGTGGAGGGCGGCAGTGTCTTCAGCAGCGCCAACATATGCTGGTGAACTACCGACTGGTTCTGGATGTCTGTATTTAGAGCGTCCATCAGCATCACCGTCGGCGGCACACGCATCCGATCCGGCAAGAGATTCGAGTACATGTAGGGAGCGCGAGGCGCGGATGCCATTAGTACACCGGGAGAGGCTGGTGCAGGCGGCGCCGATGAATCCACGAATTCGAATTTGACGATCTTCTGCGGTCCGGCGTGCTCTTCGGTGAGCTGAAAGTCCTGAAGATTGAGACCGCGTACCACTTTTCCGTGCGAGTCGGTGGCGACCACATCCACGGTTATCAGGCGCGTATTGGTCCTGATGGCGCTGGCGGCTGCAGGAGCGGGCGTGGGTGCTTGTTGCACCCCGGACGGATTCTGCCGTGGCGCTGGCGCAGGATTCTGTTGTGGCCCGGGAGGGGCTTGCGCCACAGCGGCTGCAGCGAGCATCGCGAGGGCCGCGAGAATCTTTGCTATGCGCATGAAGTATTTGTTACGAACGCTCAGAAGTGCCGGCAGCCGCGGTTCGCGCTTGTTCGGAACTTTCCGGCGCATCGTCCGCCAGTTCGGCGAGGTCGTTCGTCTCGCCGGACTCCCTGATCTGCGCGGCCTCCACCGATTCTTGTGATGCGGCGGAGACCTCTTCGGGTTCATTCGGCGCGATTCCAGCGTCGGAGCCGAGCGCGGCCTGCGCGAGCTGCTCGAATTCCTTCAGGCTCGGCAGTTCGTCCAGATCGGAGAGGCCGAAGCGCATCATGAACTGTTTCGATGTGCGATAGAGGATCGGGCGGCCGATCACTTCCTTGCGTCCCGCGGTGGTGATCAGGCGCTTTTCGAGGAGCGTCTTGATTACGCCGCCAACGTGCACGCCGCGGATCTCATTGATCTCCGGCACGGTGACCGGCTGCTTGTAGGCAATCACCGCAAGTGTTTCCAGCGCAGGCATCGTCAGCCGCAGCGGAGGCTGCAGGCTCTTGATGAATTTGCGTACCGCATCGTGATGCTGCGGCTTGGTATAAAACTTCCAGCCGCCCGCGACTTTGCGAACTTCGATTCCGCGCTCGTCGGTCTGGTAGGAAGCGACCAGCAGATCGAGGGCCGCGCGCGCCACGGTTTTGTCCACGCCGAGGGCGTGCGCGATCTGATCGAGCGTCGCGGGCTCGTCCGCGGCGTAGATGATGGCTTCCAGTGCAGCTTTAACTTCTTCAGGGTTCATCTTAATTCCTCGGCGTTGCCTAAATCCGC
Organism: uncultured Acidobacteriota bacterium; assembly: GCA_963701865.1. Taxonomy (GTDB): domain Bacteria; phylum Acidobacteriota; class Terriglobia; order Acidiferrales; family UBA7541; genus Palsa-295. The sequence continues at coordinate 978,151 of CAVPBO010000001.1, read as the reverse complement.
GGCGCAGCAAGCAGCGCTCCCTACCAAACTCAACAAGAAACAGCGCTGAGCTATAAATACTGCTCCTCGATTTTGGACATGGCGTCGGGTCCGGCAAAAACCGCGTCAAACATTTTGTGCTTCCGCAGGCCGATGTCCGCGAAAAGCTCCGACTGCACCAGAATTACGGCCTGCATGCGAACCATTTCGAGCACGGCCAGCAGCGCCACGATCATGGCATTGCGCGTGGCGCAGGTTTCAAAAAACTCGATCAGCGAGATCGGATCGTCGGATGTCGATCAGGCGCTGGCGCAACAGGTCCATCATCTGCGCGATGGTGACGGTTTCGTGATGCAGCTCGAACTTCGTGACTTCTTTGCGCCGCTCGAGGACCTGCTGGAACGTCTTGATCAGATCGACGAGCGAGACCACCATCTCGCCTTCGATCGCGTCGCCGGTATAGAGCGCGCGGTCCGGACGCGACCACACGTGCGCCTCGATCTGCTGCTTCTGATACAGAAGCTGCGCGGCATTCTTGAATTTCTCGTGCTCGAGCAGGCGGTGGACCAGCTCGTCGCGCGGGTCCTGCTCTTCGGGTCCGGCCAGCGGATCGGCCGGCAGCAGCATCTTCGATTTGATGTGGATCAGCGTCGCGGCCATGTAAATGAAATCGGCGGAGACGTCGATATCGAGCTTTTCGAGCTGGTGGAGATAATCGAGATACTGCTCGGTGACTTTGGCGATGGGGATATTGTGGATGTCCATCTCCTGCTTGCGAATCAGATCGAGCAGGAGATCGAGCGGGCCTTCGTACGCCGGCAAATTGATGCGATAGGGTGATGGAGACGCGGATGCCAATTCAGTTTCCCCCGGCGGACTTGCGCGCCTCGTCCCACCGGAAGATCGCATTCCGCACGCGCTTCATGGTTCGGCGCGCGGTCGCGTGGGCCTTCTTTCCGCCGGCGTCGAGGATATCCCAAACCCGCTGCGGATGCGCCTCGAATTCCTTGCGGCGTGCCTGAACAGGCTCGATCCAGGTGACCAGATTTTCCGCCATCAGCTTCTTGCAATCCACGCAGCCGATCGCCGCGGTGCGGCACTCGCCGTCGATCCGCACGACCATTTCTGCCGGCGAGAACAATTTGTGCCACGCGAAGACGGGACAGATTTCGGGCCGGCCCGGATCGGTGCGCTTCACGCGCTGCGGATCGGTCAGCATATTGCGAACTTTGGCGCGCACTTCGTCGGGCGGATCGGAAAGCCAGATCGCGTTGCCATAGGATTTCGCCATGCGGCGGCCGTCGAGTCCGGGCAGACGCGGCGTTTGCGGTAAGCAGTGGCTGCGGCTCGACGAGATATCTTGCGGTAATGAATCTTGCGATGCTTCCGGACGCTTTCGCGAAAGTTACCGACTGCCGGTAGTCAATGGCGTGAGCCGATGTAGCAAGGCCAGCATTCTCTGCCCCATTCATCGAGACGATTGCGGCTCGATCGATGAGAGTACTCGGAGTCGCTTTGCTCAGATCGAGCGTCTGCCGACAGCGCCGACGATCTTGCTTTTCGTCTGGGCATCATCGTCTTAACCTCGAAGCAAAGTGGCGTTAAATCGCCGAACGACTTCGCGCGTCAGCTCGACGTGCGGGACCTGATCTTCGCCGACGGGCACGAGCAGTTCCACCTTCGGCTCGCCGTACATCACGATGTCCGCGGCTTGCAGGAGCGGATACCCGAGGAAGCCGTACGTGCCGAGGTCGCGCTCCTTCAAATTCTCGATCTGTTCTTTGTATGTGGGTACGCGTTCGAGCCATGAGAGCGGCGTGATCATGGAAAGCAGCAGCTGCAGCTCGGCGTGCTCCAGCACGCTCGACTGGATGAACATCGTGCATTTGGCGGGATCGAGGCCGACCGAAAGCCAGTCGATTGCGACCTGCAGGGTATTTTCAGCGACCGAGGAGGTGTCCTCGTAATGCGTGGTGAGCGCGTGCCAATCGGCGACGAAGAAGAAGCACTCGAATTCTTCCTGAAGCTTGAGCCAGTTCTGGAGAGCGCCAAAAAAATGGCCCAGATGGAGACGCCCTGTGGGCCGCATGCCGCTCAAGACTCGTTTGCGCTTCGCCACTCTAAGGAGAATCCTCCGATGCAGAAAATGGAAAAGTGAATAGGGAAAATGGTAAGGCCGATGCTAGCACAATCCGCCGCGCGCTCCGCAAGCGCCTCGCCGCGCGCCGCCGGCTACTCTGTCCCTTGATCGAGATCAATTCAACGTCAAACACGAGCGTCTGGTTCGGACCAATCGCGCCGCCCGCTCCGCGCTCACCGTAAGCGAGATCGGGAGGCACGAACAGCTGCCATTTCGATCCGACCGGCATCAGTTGCAGCGCCTCGGTCCAGCCCTTGATCACGCCGCCGACTGGAAACGAAGCCGGTTGGCCGCGCTTGTAGGAGCTGTCAAATTCCGTACCGTTGATGAACGTGCCGCGATAATTGCATACGACTGTGTCTTTGGCGGTCGGCTTCGCGCCGGTGCCCGCGGTTACGATCTTGTACTGCAAACCGCTGGGCAGGGTGACGACGCCGTCTTTTGTCTTGTTCGCTGCCAGAAAATCTGCGCCTTCCTTCATGTTCGCCTCTCCTATTTTCGCCGTTTCCGCGTCCTGCTGTTTCTGCACCTGGCTCTGCAGCTGCTTGAGCGCCGCATCGATTTCGGCATCGGTCAGGAGCGGCTTGGCTGTCGGCCAGCGCGTCCTTTATTCCCCGCAATCACGCTGGGCGTATCGAGATCGACCGGCTGCTTCTTCAGGCTTCGCCCGATGTTGAGCCCGACCGCATAGCTGTCTTTTTGTTTGTCGGTCGTTAAAGCGACGGGAGCGGCAGCGGCGCTTCGCCGCAGGCTTCGCGGTTGTGGCAGTAGTGGCCTTCGCCGCCGGTACTGGGGACGGCTTAGCTGCAGGAGTGCTCGCCGCCGGCGTTTGTTGCGCCTGGACACTCCCCAACGTGCTACCCAAAAAGATGATTCCAACTGATATCGCTGCCGCCGCTATGATGAGATGTTTTCGCATGGGCATATTGTTACATTGCTCTCCGAGTTCCGCAAACAGGCGTTTGCTTGTATCGCAACTTCGAACGTCTCTGACCGTGGACAGCCCGCAGTCGATTTGCGCCTGAGGAAGCATACTTCGGGACGCCTGCTGGGTGGGAACGTCACACGAAGAGAGATTCCTCGGCCAAACTACGGCCTCGGAATGACAGACTCTTCGCGCGCTCGTGCCTTAAAGCTTCAGGAGTTCGCGGAGGCGCTTGGTTTGCGCGCGCGAAACGGGAATTTCGCTGGCCCTTTTGTCGTTCATTTTCAGCATGTAGCTCGACTTGAACCACGGAACCACTTCCTTGATGTGATTAATATTGATCAGATACGACCGGTGCGGCCGCCAGAAAACGCCGGGATCGAGCATCTCCATCAGCTCATCCACGGTGCGATAGTTCGACACGCCTTCGGTATCGCGCGAGAAAATCGTGATCGAGCCATCCTGGATCGAGGCATAGATCATGTCGTCGGCGTCAATCAGGATCATGCGCGACTGCGATTTCACCAGCAGCTTCACCGGAGCGCGCCGCGCCGCGCTTCGGGACGTCCGCGCCGAGCTGGCTGACCAGGGTTTCGAGCCGTTGCACGGGTGATGTGTGCGCCTCGATCATTTTCCTAGCGCGCTCGATGGCCTTCGCAAGGCGCGTCTTGTCAAATGGCTTGAGGACGTAATCCACCGCGCTTACTTCGAATGCCTGAACGGCGTAGTGATCGTAGGCCGTGGCGAAAACGATTTGCGGCATGCGCAGCTTGCGCTCGACCAATTTCTTGATCACGCCGAAGCCGTCGAGCCCCGGCATCTGTACGTCGAGGAACACCAGGTCGGGATCATGCTCCTTGATCAGCGCGACCGCTTCGAGCCCGTTTTTGCCCATCGCGACTACGTTTACCTCGGGAAAGCCTTTCAGGAGGTACAGCAGCTCTTCGCGCGCGGGGCGTTCGTCGTCCACGATGACTGTATTGATCGTCATGAATTCGCCTGCGGCGAGTATAGCAAAAGCCGGTAAGCCACAGATAAACACAGATCAACACAGATAAGCACAAGAAAACGCAAGAACCTTGCCGCCCGGCGTTGAAGAAACATGAGATCGGCAAGCCGGAGTGTGCGGTAGAATTGCGCGAGCGACGGCATCAAGGAGCGAGCGTGAAGAATCGAAAGCGCGGGAAGGCGAAGCGGGCGAGAGTGGTCAGCAGCAAGGTGCTATTTCGAGGGCGCGTGTTTACGCTTAAGCGCGATCGCGTAGCCGAGCCTGGCGGCATCATTACGACGCGCGAAATCATCGAGCATCCGGGCTCCGTGGTCGTCCTACCGGTTCTTTCCGACGGGCGAATCGTGCTGATCCGCCAGTATCGCCATGCCGCGGGACAATACCTCTGGGAACTGGTCGCGGGGCACAACGAGCCGAACGAAAGTGCAATCGCCGGCGCGCACCGGGAGTTGCTGGAGGAAACCGGATACACGGCGCGGCGCGTTCGAGAGTTGCTACGTTTCTATCCGTCACCGGGACTGCTCGGAGAGCGGATGGACTTATTCCTGGCGGAGGGTCTAACGAAGGGAAAAGCTCAGCCGGAGGACGACGAACGAATCACGAGCAAAATTGTCAGCCTGAGCGAAGCCATGCGCTGGATCCGCTCCGGAAAGATCGTCGATTCGAAGACGATATCGGGCATTTTGTTTTATGCGACGTTCGCTGCGAGAAAAAGGAGTTAGTCCATGAGAGCACGGCATTTGTTTTCGACCCTGACGCTAGCGCTGCTCCTGATGATGGCGGGCGGTATTGGCTCGATGGCTGGCGCGCCGGGTCCGGGACAAGTAAAGGACCAAACGCCGACGTCCGGACGACTCGCCGGAGTCATTACTCCGCAAGTGAAGTCCGGATTCCAGGTTCGGCTGCTAATCCCTGCGACTACAACCGAGATTGCCTCGAAGAACAGCGACCCGGACGGGCACTTTGCACTGGAGGACATTCACCCCGGCACATATCAGCTCGATATCGAAGATTCAAATGGAAATGGAGGATGCGCTCATCTGCCGTGGACCAAGAAAGTTACGATTCGAGCGGGCAAAACGACTACGGTGAAGGCCAAAGTAGAGCCAAAGGCCGGCGCGGCATGCGGGTGAAGCTTAACCAAGGAAAGAAACATGGAAAATAAAGACGTCGCGAAGATTCTGCGCGAGACGGCGCAACTGCTCGAAATCGATGGCGCGATCATCGGCCGCTATCGCAGCTACGAAAAAGTAGCCGAGCTGCTCTATAACATTCCCGAGCGCATCGAGGACCTCGCCAAAGATCCGAAAGAAGCTGAAGGAATTGCCCGGCGTCGGCGACGGCATGGCCGAGCACATCCGCGAAATTCTCGATACCGGCGACTACAGCCTGCGCAAGAAGCTGCTGAAGAAATATCCGCCCACTCTGCTGGACCTGCTGGACCTGCAATCGCTCGGCCCGAAGAAGGTCGCGTTTCTGTGGAGCCATTTCAAGGTCGCGACGGTGGAAGGCGTGGAGAAGCTGGCGCAAGGAAGGCAAACTCCGCGACCTGCCGGGATTCGGGGAGAAGAGCGAGCAGAACATCCTGAAGGCAGCGGGGCAGTTCAAGAATCTTTCGGGATCAGGCCGCGTCCGCATCAACGTCGCGGACGAAGAAGCGCAGAAGCTGGTCGCCTATATTACGAAGGCCGGCGAGGCTGTTGAGTCCGTGACGCCTGCTGGTTCCCTGCGCCGCGGTCGCGAAACCATCGGTGATCTGGATCTGCTGGTGACCATGCGACCCGGGCACGACAAGCAGAAAGATGTGGACGCTGTCGCCGCGCACATCCTGAAATATCCTGGAATCGACCAGGAGCTGGCGCACGGCGAAAACAAAGTCAGCTTTCATCCTTGGCAGCGGCCTGCAAGTAGACGTGCGCCTGCTCGAAAAGAAAAGCTTCGGCGCGGCGCTGCTTTATTTCACCGGCTCGAAGGCGCACAACGTCGCGCTGCGCGGCCGCGCCAACGAGATGGGCTGGACGCTCAACGAATACGCGCTCACGACGCTCAAGGGCGGCAAGGTCGTCGCCAGCAAGACCGAAGAGGAAATCTATTCGAAGCTGAAGCTGGCATATATCGAGCCTGAGCTGCGCGAAATGACCGGCGAAATCGAGGCGGCCGAACAAGGCAAGCTGCCGAAGCTCGTGACGCTCGATGACATTCGCGGCGACCTGCAAATGCACACGACCGCGTCGGACGGAAAGAATTCGATCGAGGAAATGGGGCAGGCCGCGAAGGATCTGGGATACGACTACATCGCGCTGACCGACCATTCGCAGGCCGTGACCGTCGCGAACGGCCTGGACGAAAAGCGCACGCTCGAGCAGATCAAGAAAATCCACGCGGCGAAAGTGCCGGGCATCCGCTGCTCGCCGGCAGCGAAGTGGATATCAAGAAAGACGGCACGCTCGATCTCGAGGACTACGTGCTTGCCGAGCTGGACGTGGTGGTCGCGTCCATACACTCCTACATGAACATGGAGCGCGCGGAAATGACGGAGCGGTATCTGGCTGCGATCGAGAATCCGTACACGCAGATCATCGCGCATCCCACGGGCAGGCTGGTTCTGCGGCGCGAAGCGTTTGAATACGACATGGAAGCGGTTCTCGACGCGTGCGCGAAACACGGCGTCGCGATGGAGTGCAACGCGTATCCGGATCGGCTGGACCTGCGCGACGTTCACCTGCGCATGGCCAAGCAGCGCGGCGTGAAAATCGTGATCTCAACGGACTCGCACTCGACGCGCAATCTTCAATTCATGAAATACGGAGTTGAAACGGCGCGGCGCGGCTGGATCGAGAAGAAGGATGTGATCAACACGCTGCCGCTGAAGGAGTTCCTCGCGGCGCTCAGGCCCAAGCCGGCAGCCGCAAAAGCAAAAACCGCCAAGAGAAAATCCGCGTAGCGGTTTGGCCCAGTAAGCTTCGGACAAAGACAATGAAGAGTGTCCTCAGGCGCTAAAGCGCATTGAGAGCGAGCTATTTATGTCGGAGCTGAAGCTCCGACCCCCTAAAATGCACTTCCCTTTCGCAATCTATTACACCGAGTAGGAAACGGTGCCGTCATCGACGGTGCCGACGACTTTGGCCTTCGTTGCCACGGACGGAGATTTCGCGCCGCGGCGCATGGCTACAATTCCGGTGCGCACCACTTCGAGCAGGCCGAACGGATGCAGCAGCTCGAGGAAGCCGGTCGACTTTTTCCTCGCCGCCCGTCATTTCGACCGTGATCGAATCCGACGCGATATCGAGCACCCGCGCCTTAAATACGGTGGCCAGCTCAAGCACCTGCGAACGCGTCTCGCGCGTCGCGGCTACCTTGACGAGCGCGAGATCGCGCAGCAGCGCCGGGTGGTGCGTCACGTCGTCCACCAGCAGCACGTTTACAAGCTTGTAGACGTTGGCGACGATGCGGCGCGCCTGATCCTCGTCCGCGTCCGTGACAATCGTCATGCGCGAGACCTCGGGCTTTTCTGTGCGGCCGACGGTGAGCGAATCAATATTGAACGCGCGGCGGCGAAACAGCGACACCACGCGCGACAGAACTCCGGGCTTGTTTTCCACGTAAACGACAATCGTATGCAGCATGGCTGTCCTATTCGTCCTCGGCCGTTTCGACCAGCGGATTTGGCCGGCGAATCATTTCGTTCAGCGCCGCGCCTGCCGCGACCATCGGGTAAACCGTGTCTTCCTGCTCGACCTTGAAATCGATCAGCACCGGGCCATCGTGCGCGTGCGCCGCTCGCACCGCCGGGACCACATCGGCGCGCTTCTGTACGACGATGCTGCGAATTCCGTAGGCCTCGCCGAGCTTCGCGAAATTCGGATTCAGCAGCGGCGTCGCCTCGTAATTGCGGTCGTAGAAAAATTCCTGCCACTGGCGGACCATTCCGAGATAGCCGTTGTTGATGATGGCGATATTCACCTTCAGATTTTCCTGCACGATGGTGGCAAGCTCGGCCATGGTCATCTGGAAGCCGCCGTCGCCGCACGACCACCCACACGTCCGCATCCGGCCGCGCCACTTTCGCGCCGATCGCCGCGGGCAAAGCGAATCCCATCGTTCCCAGGCCGCCGGAAGTGATCAGCGAACGCGGCGCTCGTGCTTGTAATACTGCGCCTCCCACATCTGGTGCTGGCCCACGTCGGTGACGATGATCGCGTCGCGGTCGCGCGTCTCGTGCCACAGATCGTTGATCACGTGCGCGGCGTAGAGATGGCCGTTGTCGGGCAGATTCTGAATGTCGCGAACGGCGGTATCGCCCTTCAGGCCGCGAATGTATTCGATCCACTCCGTGTGGTTTCCGGGTTCGATGCGCGGCAGCAGTTCGAGCAGGATTTTGCGCAGGTCGCCGACGAGCGCGACGTCCACCTTCACGTTCTTGTTGATCTCGGCCGGATCGATATCAATGTGAATCTTTTTCGCGTTGGGCGCGTAAGTTTTCAGATTGCCGGTCACGCGATCGTCGAAGCGCATGCCGAACGCGAGCAGCAGGTCCGCTTCCTGAATCGTCTTGTTCACCCACGCCTCGCCGTGCATGCCCATCATGCCCGAGATTCAGGAAGTGAGAAGCCGGCAGCGTGCCGAGACCGAGCAGCGTCAGCGCCACGGGAATGCACGCGCGCTCCGCGAACGCTTTCACTTCCTCTTCCGCTCCCGAGACGAGAATGCCGTGGCCGGCCAGAATCAGCGGCCGCTTCGCGTGCCGAATTAATTCCAGAGCCTTTTCGTACTCTTCCTTAGCGGGAGAAAGATCGGGCCGATATCCGCGCATCTTCGGCGCCGCGCCTTCCCAATCGAATTCGCAGGAGCTCTGCTGCGCGTCCTTGGTGATATCGATCAGCACCGGTCCCGGGCGTCCGGATTTCGCGACGTACATCGCTTCGCGGACGGCGGGCGCGATTTCGTCCGCGCGCGTGACCAGATAATTGTGCTTGGTGATCGGCAGCGTGACGCCGGTGATGTCGGTTTCCTGAAACGCGTCGGAGCCGAGCAGCTTGCTGCCGACCTGCCCGGTGATGCAGACGATGGGCGAGGAATCCATCATCGCCGTGGCGATGCCGGTGACCATGTTCGTCGCGCCCGGGCCGGATGTGGCGACCGCGACGCCAACTTCGCCTGTCGCGCGCGCGTAACCATCCGCCATGTGCGTGGCGCCCTGTTCGTGGCGCACCAGAATGTGGCGAATCGAGCTGTGACGCAGCGCGTCGTATGCAGGCAGAATCGCGCCGCCGGGATAGCCGAATACGGTCTTCACGCCTTCGCGCTCCAGACACTCCCACAGAATTCTCGCGCCGGTCATCGTCGTCGGCTTTTCGCCGGCCTTCTCGCTGGATTTCGCGCCGGCTTTGTGACGGACTTCATGCCGGTCTTTTCAGTCGCTTTGCCACTGCCCATTTTCGTCTCCCCTCAGTTCCCTGCAAATCAGCTACAAATTGCGGCCAGAAAAAATAAAACCCACCTTGCCAGCGTCTCTGGCGGGTGGGTTTCGTGAGCTTTTGCTTCCTTGTTACTCAGCTCAGTGATGCCCTCCTGGCAGAGACGCGCACACGAGTTTTACTACTACAATTTGGAGCGGAAGCAGATCGAGTTTTCCGGCTCTGTTCATGTGTTTGCGTCCAGTTCACTGAGCGTCCCGAGATGCAGGACGTTCGACGCACTTAAATTACCCTCGGCAGCTTACCGTGTCAAGGAAGTCTTCGTGTGGTGATTCTCGATGCAAACAGCGGCGGGAATTCAGCAGCGTCCCTAGTGCCCTTCTGGAACTTGATAGTACCCCGGTCCTATTGGCGCGCACACAGGCGATATGTACCCTGAGCTTCGAACATGAGCACATCCCGCAGGACCGACATGGCCGCCGGAACATGGCCTAAGTTCAGGCCCGTCGGTCGAGCCAGCACAGAAAACACCGGAAGACGCGCGCACCCGGAAGCGCCTGAAGGTGTGCTTGCCCGTGCACGTGCGCCCATTTGACGCGCGTTTCGCCGAGATTGAGGATGTGGGGCAGGTAGTGGATTTCACGCGGGATGGCCTGTATTTCAAGAGCGCCATGCCACACTACTTTGTGGGAATGCGGCTGATCGTGACGTTCCCGTTCGGCGAGAAGGTCTCGGCACACAGGAAATTCCTCGCGTCGATCGTTCGCCTGGAGCACCTCGAAAACGACAGCCGTGGCATCGCGGTTCGATTTCTTCTGTAAGGCATACACGTGGATTGGTTTGACCGCTGGCACCCCCTCCGATGATTGGCTTTTGGGCAAGGTCTCGGGCAATTGGGCTTGTCACTCCTCCGCCGCCACGGAGACAATGATTTGTAGCCGGACGGCTGGCCCGCTGATGGCGGTGCCTGGAAACCGACGCGAAAACGGGAAGGCAGGAACCCAAAATCATGTATGACCACGGGCAAAAGACCCCATCTCGAGGCAAGTCTACCGGAACGGGCGAAGCCGAACGACGAAGCAACGATCGGCACGTAATCACGGCCTCGGCCGAAGTGGTCGAACTGGGTTCAGGCGCCAAGTTCTCGACTCGCACGACGGATCTCGGCCCCGGCGGCTGCTTCGTGGATACCATGGTTCCCTTTCCAGTGGGCGCAAACGTCCACGTCACGGTCCACAAGGGCAAGACCCCGTTTAAGACAGGCGGCGTTGTGGTCTATTCTCAAGCCGGACTGGGAATGGGAATCGCCTTTGAGACCATGGAGCCGCAACAGCGCGAAGAGCTGGATAACTGGCTCACCGAACTCACTGGCGGAAAGCAAGCTTCCTCGCACCACGATTCACCGTATGCTGCCGAACAAACCCAGTGATGCGCGCGGGACAGATCATGCGTCGCTGGTTCGTTTGGTGAAATTGATGATCGGCAAGGGCATCCTTACTGAAGCAGAAGGCACGTCAATTCTGATTGAGCCGCTGCTATAACTGACCGTCATTCAGCGAGTTATAGAACTATCCAGTCCTAGAACTATCTACATTTTTCTGCCATGCAGATACTTCCCACTCTAGGAAGTTTTTCCTCGATTTATTTCATTTTGGCATCTTCCAAGAATTACTAAATCCTTTCTAATCAACGAAAGTGTCCCCTCGATGCCTGGCAGGGTTCGTGCATCTAACAAAGAGTCAAAGGGGGACCCATGGGAGAGCGTAGAAAAGCAAGACGGTACGAGGTTTACCTTCCGCTGCAGGTCTGCACGTCGCGCCTGCGTCCTGCTGAATTCCACATGGCCCAACTTCGCGATATCTCGCGATCGGGAATTTACTTTCACTCAGGCGTCGCAGTTGAGCCTGGCACGGGCATGGAGCTGACGTTTGCTCTGCCTACGGAACGGGAACGCGGATCGTCTGTGCTGGTTCGCGCGAGCGCCAAGGTCCTGCGCATCTCTGAACTCAAGGGTGAGCTGACTCCGATTTTTGGCGTGGCTGCTACGATCGACCGTATCGATTTTGTCCGACCTGTGGTCGCGCACGCGGCTGCTTAGAGCAGCCGGCTCCCTGTTATCGCTGCCTCCTTCCAGGTTCCGCTGAATTTTCTCCAGTGCAAACTCGCGTGTTTTCCTGCCTCGTCTTCCTGATCCGGATGTTTCGGAAACCGCTACAATGGGCCGCGCGGTCGCGATGCCCGAAAATCCTTCCGACAAAACGATTTCGGTGATTGAACGCCAAATACTGCGAGCACTCTGCAGCGGTGTGGGTGCCGCTGGCGATTGGAATCAGCTCGTTCGCCGATTAACCGTTTATCGCTGGCTGGATCCGGACCACAAAGTCGTGTACGAAGCGCTACGAGCAATCAAGAGTAGCGATCCGAAAACACGTCGAGAGGAACTTCCGGCGCAAGTCACGCGCATGGGATTTCCGGACCTGAACTGCAGCATTTACTTCGAGGGCAAGGACTTGTCCGCGCGTGAGCTCGAGGAATTGATCCGGCGAGTGAACGCAACCGCGCCCAAACAATCCTAGTTTCGCGGCGCAGCCTTGCGGCTGGACGTTTCGGCGTCGTCAGTTCTTGGCGGCCAGCTCGAAATCAATAAAGCGATCGAGTGTCTCGACATCTCCGCCGATCAGCGGGCGTCCGTTTACGTAGACGGTAGGCGTGCTATTCACGTCGAGGGCTACGCCATCCGCGCGATTAGCATCAACGGCCTTCTGCGCATCGGGCGACGAAAGACATGCCTTGAACGTATCCGCGTTGAGTCCTGCCTGCGTGGCGAATTCCACCAGCTTATCCCAGACGTTTTCGGTGGAAAGCACATCCTGATTGTCGAAGATGGAATCGTGAACCTTCCAGAAGGCCGCCGGAGATTGCTCGAACGCGCAACGTCCGCCAAGCGCGGCCGTCTGTGCCCAGGGATGAATGGAGTTCAGCGGGAAATCCTTGTAAACGATGCGCACCTGCGGATATTTGGCCTCAACCGCTTTCAACGCTTCGTATAACTCGCGGCAATGCGGGCATTGGAAATCGCTGAACTCCACAAGAGTCACGCGAGCGTCTTCCGGGCCCTTCGAAGGATTACCCTCGAGGTGCGCCTTCGCGCGGTTCACCGCAAAGGGATCCGTGGACATGTCGTACATTTCTCCGCGCAAAAGCGTCTTGCCATCCTTGCTCACGAACACTTCGCCAGTTTGAGTCTGCTCGCCCAACGTCACCTGAATGGGGACAACATAGAAATTTGGCGACACGGTCGGCCCAAGGGGGCCCAGCACGACTTTAACGTCGTCTCCCCATCCGAAGAAATGCCGGACGAATACTTCCGCAGACTTCAGAAGTTTGGCCTGCTCGGGAGAAACGGCCGCTTGCGCTGTGGCCGGCGCAGCAGCTGTTGAAGGCGCCTGACCGGCGCACGGAATCGCCGCAAGCAATAACGCAACTGCGCTGATTACTGCAGATCGCACCAACATCGGATGAATCCTCCCGCGTATCAGCCACCGAAATTATCGAACACAAAACAGCATAAAGAAAAATGCGGAGAAGCGCAAAAAGGAAAAGTGATCGCAAAAGCAGGCGCTAATTCCATCGGGCTCGACCAAGCCAATTCGATTCCTGTGGACTGAGGTCTTAGCGCCTCTGGAACGATGGTTTGACCGATTTCTTGGTTGTAGCGCAGATCCTTGACGGAGTTGCAGCGATTGAGTGAGGAGGTAGTGCTTCATTCTTCAGATAAGCGGAGAGACACCGTCGTTAGGCCGTGAGACTCGAACTCAGTCGGTCTCCGGTAAGACGCGTCGGGCTGGCCGTGCCTCTAACAAAGCAGGAATCGCAAACTCTTGTGCCATCCTTTAACGTGTAGTCAATCCGGCGGGTGGGATCAATCTCGGCTTCGCATTTTCCACATCGGTCCGGGGCTGGCTCGGTCATGAGTGATCTCCTTGCTGAAATGGAGTCAAGCAACCTTAGTAGTCGCTGACGAAGTCTGTTCCTCGCCTTGCGAGAGAGCGTAAAAACGAGCATCGCACCTGGCGCACCGATACGGTCGCACGCGAATGGAGGGCAGCAGGTATTTCTCGATAAGGCCACGCCGATGGGAACGGGAAGTCTCCTGACTTCGGCAATGGGGACAGGATCGTTTGAGCGAACCTTTCATTTCCGTCTCCATGAGGCATCGCACGGCAAACACCTCAATCACGACGATATCGCTGCGCATCGCGGCCGGCAATCAGGCGTTTGCTGTAGTCCTGGTACCGCCCTATTGGACGATCACTGCAAGTAAACCGCGATCAGCAGAGGGAAAATTTGAACCGCAACGCAAGTCGGACGTGTGGGCGACATACGCCTTCGCTTTAGCACTCAAGGCTGCCGGTCCCGACCGCGCCCGCGCGCCCGGCGCTACATCCCAGCAACTATTCTCACTAAACGGGTTTTCATCGGACTTGAAATGAACGGAACGGGGCGTTGAAGACGAATTCATCCACAGAATCCATTCGTCGTTCGCTTTGATCAGAGTGCAGTCGGATTCTTTCCCGTCCGCGATATCTATGGTGCATTTCGCCGTTCGTACCGCGCTCGCGGTACGGGAACCGGCGCGGCCCGCGGTCAAGGAACCGAACACGAAAATCAATCCGAAACAGATTATCGAGGATGCGACGACGTGAAGCCAAGTTCGCTGTTCCATGGCAGATTGTCTCCTTTGGTGCGTGCGGATTGTGATTCACGCTCGACGTCTGGTACGCCGGACTGCTGGAGGATTGTAATTCATTGCCGCATGCGGCTGAATACCGTTTGGGCTACTACTTTGTAGGGTGATACAGGGGGCTATCTTGGCTCGGTTGGCGTGGGTGGGGAATTATCGATCATCCACTGGGCGCGTTTCCCGGCTTCAGCGCTAGCTTTCTCCTCAGTCGAAAAGATGACGTTGCGATCTCGCGGAGTCCAGGCCTGGCTCTGGTCTTTGCCATTGATCCGATAGAGCGGGCGCCACGCTTCATTCGGGGGCTGATTTATCCGGGAAGCTGAGGTACTTATCGCGAAGCCTTTATAGTTGTAGTCCACACTCTTACCTTCGCACGTTAGGAGCGACCGCGAATTTTGCGCAGGAATGACTAACACGAGTCGAATCTGGCTGTGCGAGTTCCGAACTTGACTCAGCCCAAAGCGTGGGCCTCCCGCGGTTGCGAGAAGCCCACGTTCAGTGACTACAGGCCTGTGACGTTCGCAGCCTGTAAGCCCTTGGGACCCTTCGTGACTTCAAATTCAACAGCCTGTCCTTCATTCAGAGACTTGTAACCGTCTCCTTGAATGGCGGAGAAATGGACGAAAACGTCTTCGCCGGACTGGCGCTGAATGAACCCAAATCCCTTGCTCGCATTAAACCACTTCACTGTTCCTTGTTCTCTCACTGATGTACCTACTTTTCTTTTGAGCTATTTGTGCTTCTCGACCGCCTCAAGCCGTACAACAAAAAAGGCTGCAAGTGTAAGCTTGCAGCCCCTTCAATCGAATCTAAAGGTGTTACAAGAGCAACAAACGCAATCCCATTGTAACATGCTTACGTGCCTGCCTCATAAAGGTCTTGTTCGTTCGAGGCAGATCCGCGATTTCACTTCGAACGAACGCTGCACAGCGAACCGATCAATTATTCCGAACGCGTTTCGCTGATATTGTTGGACCTGAATAGGTGACGATAATATTCTCGCCGCTGGCAGGATTCCGAAACTCGACAGACCACTTGCCGTTTTTGTGTGCAAAACATTCCGGCGCCTCGTTGACGACGCGTGAAATTGCTTTTCGAAGGCGAATCCCAGCTTCTGCAACTTCTCGTTGAAGGAGCATGTCCACGGTTCACTCTCCGTTTCTCTACTCAATCATACTACCCTCCCGAGTGCAGGACTGTCTGGAAAGGAACGGCGGTTCAAACTGCAATCAAGGCGAATGCATCGCGGACGACCAGCGGATGTCGCGCGCGGAGGTTAGGCATCTTCGGCAGCGAGTTCGTCCAACAGATCCGCTGCCTTGTTCAGGTTGTCGACTCCGAAGACCACGAGCCCTAGCACGGAGCCCGGCTCGAGTCCAAAGTACGTGTAGTCAATGTTGATCTGATTTTCGCCCAATCGCGAGGCTGCGCGGCCCAGCGCGCCCGGACGATGTGGCAGCCTTACTACTGCGACGTTGGTCTCCTCGAAGATCATGTGCAAACCGCCGAGCACCGCCTTCGCGCCGGCCATATCATCCGCCACGAATCGGGCCAGACTCTCGCCCTCTTCGACGAATGACTGAAAAGCCAGAATGTTCACTCCACGTTTCGCCAGCGCGAGGAAGCACTTCCCCAAGGCGCCGGGTTTGTCTTCGATCGTTACCGTGAACTCCTTCGCCTTGGCCATGCAGCTTAGCTCCCTTCCTCCGCAGTACTCGTCAATCGCGATCGCGGTACGTTCATTGAACCGCCGTAGGATTCGCTCGTCAACTCCAGTTTAGGTCGTTGACCGCTGAAATCTCGGTATTTCGCCGGGCCGGTTGACGCTGTATCGCGGAATCTGAGTTCGCTGAATTGGCGGTACAGCAAACGCTGTATATGGTCGTGCTGTGGAATGCTCTAGACTCGCCCGCATTTGCATGGCGTTGCGGAGGGGGGAACCGAGTGGGACTCGCTTCGCGTTGAAGTCTTCAACCTAACATGACGACGAATTCATCTGCGCCGCTCAAGCTTGTCGGCGTCCGTGGCACCGGGCTCTCGGCCGGAAAGGCTCGTGAACGGTATCGGCAGGAGCTCGCGCGAATCACGCTCGACTCCATGGTTCAGTTCGTGGGCTTGCTCGATTCCGAGGGCACGGTTCTGGAAATCAATCAGGTTGCGCTCGATGGAGTCGGGATCAAGCTTTCCGACGTCGAGGGGAAGCCTTTCTGGACAACGTTTTGGTGGCAAGTTTCGAAAGAGATTAATGCCACGCTCAGAGACTCGATAGCGCGCGCGTCGCGAGGCGAATTCGTTCGCTGGGATACGGAAATCTACGGCCGCTTCGGCGGCAAGGAGACGATCATCATTGATGCGTCCCTGATGCCAGTGAAGGACGAGCAAGGCAACGTGGTGTTCATCACGGCGGAAGGACGCGACATCACCGAAAAAAAGGCGCAGGAGCGCGAGCTTGCCCGGCAGCGCGAGGAACTGGCGAAGCTCGATGAATTGAAAACGCAATTTTTCGCGAATATCAGCCACGAGTTTCGCACGCCGCTGACGCTGATGATGGGACCGCTGGAAGATGCGCTGGCGGATTCGACAGGACTATCCGCCTCGAATCGGGAGCGTCTGGAATTGGCGACTCGCAATTCCGTCCGGCTCCTGAAACTCGTTAACACGCTGCTCGACTTTTCGCGGATAGAGGCTGGTCGTATCCAGGCTTCGTATGAACCCACCGACCTGGGTTCTCTGACGGCAGAACTCGCCAGCGTATTCCGCTCCGCGATTGAACGAGCAGGAATGCGGCTGGTCATTGACTGCCCGGCTCTGCCGGAGATGGTCTACGTGGACCGGGAGATGTGGGAAAAGATCGTCCTCAATCTCCTTTCCAATGCTTTCAAGTTCACTTTCGAGGGAGAGATCGAGGTTTCGCTGCGGCTTGTGTCTTCAACCGCTGAAATGACGGTCCGCGATACTGGGACGGGCATTCCGGCGGATGAAATTCCGCAACTATTTGAGCGTTTCCACCGCGTCAAAGGTGCGCGAGGACGTTCCTATGAAGGCAGCGGAATCGGGCTCGCGCTCGTGCAGGAACTGGCGCAACTCCACGGTGGTGATGTGCGCGTCATAAGCGAAGTGGATCGGGGCACAGCTTTTACAGTGACGATTCCACTCGGCAAAGACCACTTACCCGCTGACCGAATCGGCGGCGCGCGTACCATGGCTTCGACCGGAATGAGGGGCGACGCATACGTGCAAGAGGCTCTCCGGTGGCTGCCGGAAAAGGAAGAGGTCGCCGACGATGTCCGAGCCGCGCCTGTAGATTCAAATTCGGCACCAGCCGGGCAGTCCAAACCGGAACGCGAACTCCGCTCCCGCATTCTGCTCGCTGACGATAACGCGGACATGCGCGAGTACGTCCGGCGGCTGCTGCGCGACGAATACGAAGTCGAAGCCGTGGCAGATGGCGAATCCGCGCTGCGGCGCGCGCATGAGCGGCGCCCAGACCTGATCCTGTCGGACGTCATGATGCCGCGATTGAATGGCTTTGAGCTGTTACGGGCTGTGCGGGCCGATCAGGATTTGAAAAGCATTCCGTTTATTCTGCTCTCCGCTCGTGCCGGCGAAGAATCGCGCGTGGAGGGGCTGGATGCCGGGGCCGACGACTATCTGGTGAAGCCATTTTCCGCCCGCGAAATAGTGGCTCGAGTGGGATCACATCTCGCGATGGCAAGACTCCGCAGCGAATCGGCGGAACAGTTTCGCACCCTTTCCGAACGCCTGGAGGCAGAGGTTCGGGTGCGAACCAGACAGCTAGAAGAACGAAGCAAGGATCTGATGAAGCAGTCCGAGCAGATGCGAGAGCTTTCACGGCGTCTGCTGCAGGTGCAGGACGAGGAGCGCAGGCGCATTGCCCGAGAATTGCACGACAGCGCAGGCCAGACATTAGCCGTGCTCAACATGAATCTGGCGCAGCTGATGCAAGAAACCCAGGAAAAATCTCCCGAAATCGCGAAACGCGTTGAAGCTTCCGAGCAGATGGTGCGGCAGTTGTCTCAGGAGATCAGGACAACTTCCTACCTTTTACACCCGCCGCTGCTGGATGAAATTGGATTGGCGTCCGCACTCTCCTGGTACACCCAAGGACTTTCGGATCGCAGCGGAGTACGTATCGACCTGAGAATTCCCGAAGACTTCGGAAGGCTTTCACGGGACGTCGAATTGGTTGTCTTTCGTCTGGTGCAGGAGTCCTTGACGAACATTCATCGTCATTCCGATGCGACAAGCGCCGTCATCCGGATCGCGCGGGTGCAAGACGGCGTTTCAATCGAGGTTTCGGACGATGGTAAAGGCATGCCACTCGAAAAGCTTGCCGAGCTTCAGCTGGGAGGATCGGGCGTGGGCATCGGAGGCATGCGCGAACGCGTGCGTCAGTTCCAAGGCGAGATGCGAATCGAATCGAACGCTTCCGGCACGAAGATCCTCGTTAGCATTCCAAGTTCCTAGGCGATTAACGGACATCGTTTCGGACCGCTTTAAGGAAATGGGGCGGCGCCGATGAAAATGCGAACGATCAGAGGCCATGAGAAGACCTGCCTCATCTCTCACAGCCGCTGAGCGAGAATCGGTTTGGATGCACGCGATTCTACGGCAGCAGCGTCGAACACCGCGAGGGCTTTCGCGCTCTACCGGAGCTTTGGAGTTTTCCTTAATCGACCATCCGCGCGCAACGACATGGGCTGGCCACTGGGAAAACTGGTATATACTCTCGCCGGGCCGGCGCTTCCCGGGGTGAAACTCTGATCCGTTGAGCGGTTCCCAACAAGTTCTACTGCGGCGAAAGCATCGTCGCGAACGATTGAAATCCGGATTTGAAAACAATTCTGAGGAGGCTGGAGATGAAGAAGTTTCTCGTACTGGCAGGACTCGCGGCGGCACTCGCGGTGCCGTCGCTTGCGGCGACAAGCACATGGAATCTCGACCCAATGCACTCCAACGCTCAGTTCACGGTCCGCCACTTGGGCATTTCCAATGTGCAGGGCGAATTCACCAAGATCAGCGGACAGGTTGTGCTTGATGATGCGGATGTCAGCCAAGTCGACGCGTCAACGTGACCATAGACGCCGGCTCCGTGGACACGCGCGTATCGCGACGTGACGATGACCTCAAGAGCCCGAACTTCTTCGACGTCGCGAAGTTCCCGAGCATCACTTTTAAGTCGACGAAGATCACCAAGGCGGGCGATGGCAAGCTCATGGTCACCGGCGACCTCACGATCAAGGATGTGACCAAGGAAGTCACGCTGGACGTCACCGGACCGAGCGCTATTGACACGCACATGGGAACGCGACGCGGGTTCGCCGCCAGCACGAAGATCAATCGCCAGGATTTCCACGTCAGCGCCGATCCCGGAATGGTGGGTGATGAAATCGCGATCCAGATTGACTGTGAAATGACGCTTCCAGCCCCGCCCAAGTAGTAGTTGGCGAGACTATTGAGGCGTTTTTGCGCTACGAAAGGCGGCGTCGCCGTGACGCCGCCTTTTTTAGTTCTCAGTGGCCAATTTCGATGCTTTGAGATTTCCGCGATCGTTCCCGCGCGGAAGCGTGCTCGGCCAGGTACACGCCGGCCAGCACTAGCGCGCCGCTGGCCAGCAAATGCCCGGTTGGATGTTCGCCGAGAAGCGGAATTGAAAGCAGGACCACCACGACCGGCTGCAGATAGTTAACTACGACCACGCGCGACGCATCCATATGGCCCAGCAGCCAGTAGAAAATCACGTAGCCCCCCACGGCGCTGAACGCGACCATGTAAAACAATCCCACCCATCCGGACCAGCCAACGCTTTTCCAATCGAGTCGCGTTCCCTGCCGGATCGCAAGAGGAAGCCAAAGCAATGCGGCGGCAGTCGCGTTGAATGTGGTCATCGAAAGTGCGTCGTACGATCCCGCGACCCGCTTGCCGAGCACGGTATAAGCCGAAAACCCCAGTACGCCAGCCAGAGTGACCAGATCGCCGAGCAACAGCGGCGAGTGCAGTGGCGATCCGTGCTCGGTTTCAAGCATCAGCACGCCGCAAAAGGAAATCACCATTCCGAGGACTTTCCCGGTCGTCAGCTTCTCGAGCTTCAGGGCGCTGGCGAGCAAAAGTATAAGGATCGGTCCCATGGAGATAATCACGACCGAGTGCTGGGACGTGGTGAGCGAAAGCCCGAGGACGAAACAGCCTTGATTTATGGCGAAGCCGAAAAATCCCAGATATACGAACGTCCAAACGTCGCGGGCCCGCAGCGGCGTGCGGCGGCGCCGGCTGAAATAAATCGCGAGCAATAGCGCGGCGGAAAGCTGAAAACGGAATGAGGCGAGCGTAAGCGCGTCAAGGTGCGTCAGCGTGAGCTTGCCGACGATGTAGTTCACCGACCAGACCAGGAGTACTGCCGCAAGCCCCATCGCCAGCAGAAACGAACTGGGGCGCGCCACAGAGGCGCCGTTCGATGAGGCGGGGGCTGGCGTCAAGTGCTAGTCGAGAACCTCGCGGCGCTTCGTGAGCGATTCAATCCGGTCGAGGCGCGGCTCGTAGCCAATTCCGGGGGCGGTGGGCACGCGAATCGTTCCTTGGCGCGTCACTTCGACTTCCGGTTCGATGATGTCTTCGGCCCAGTAGCGGCGGCTGGCCGAGACATCGCCCGGCAGCGAGAAATTCGCGAGCGAGGACATCGCAATATTGTGCGCGCGGCCGATGCCAGATTCGAGCATCCCTCCGCACCACACGGGAATCGAATTCGCCTGGCACAAGATCGTGAATGCGGCGAGCCGAGGTGTGGCCACCGACGCGACCCAGCTTGATATTGATGATCTGGCAAGCGCGCGTTTCGATCGCGGCGCGCGCGTGCTCCACGTCGTGAATGCACTCATCGAGGCAAATAGGCGTCTGAAGCTGGCGCTGAAGTTGCGCGTGGGAAAAAATGTCGTCCCAGCCGAGCGGCTGCTCGATCATGATCAGGTAGTAGGCATCGAGAGCTTTCAGCAGCGGCGCGTCTTCCAAACGATATGCGGAATTCGCGTCCACCATCAGCCGGACGCGGGGAAATTTCTCGCGGAGCACGCGAACTGGCTCGACGTCGAGGCCCGGCTTGATTTTGATCTTGATTCGCTGATAACCGGCGGCGAGCGCCTCGTCCACTTTCGCTACGAGGCCAGCCATAGTCGGCTGAATTCCGATGGAGACTCCGCACGGAATTTCATCGCGCGTGCCGCCGAAGCAGTTTTGCGAGCGGCAGGTTTTTCTGCTTCGCTTCTGCGTCCCAGAATGCGGTTTCGATCGCGGCCTTGGCCATGTTGTGCCCGCGAACGGGTTCGAGCAAGTCCCACACTTCGGACGCTGCGGCGATTTCCCTTCCCTTCAGCAGTGGCCACAGGTAGTCGCGCAGGATCAGCCATGCGGTCTCGACAGTTTCGTAAGAATAGTATGGATTCTCGCCCGCCGTGGACTCGCCCCACGCAGCGACGCCGTCAATATCTGCCTCGACGAGCAGGATGCGGCGCAGATCGGATGTGCCAAAGCTGGTCTGAAATGGCGAGAGAAGCCGTAGATGAATTTCGCGAAGCGTGATTTTCCTGAGTCGCATTCTCGCCTTTCAGCTTCCTGCCAATTCCGGAAGCCGCAGTCCGTCAATCGTCGGCGATCGGCTCGAGCAAATAATCCGTCGCGCCTTCGCGCGATTCCACGCCCGTCGCCGCATAGCCCTTCGCGAACCATTTCTGAAATTGCTCGCGGGCCTCGCCCTGCACGCGCGCCGCCGCGTCCCGATCGTTCTTTTTGATTTCGACGAGATTTGTAGGAATCGCGACGCGTTCCGGTGAACCCTTCATCGGCCGCACGTCATCCGCGAGAATGAATTTCACGCGCTCCGAGTCCAGCCACCATTCCGCGACCAGCCGATCGGTCGGCAGGCCGCCGTGCAACGGACTGGCCGTAACGCCGTAGCAATTCGGAATATATTGCCGGGCCACAGCTCCCAGGCGAACGAAATTGAAATGCGCGTTCTTAAGGTCGAGTGGATCGACAGTCCATTCGATAAGGTCGATGCCGCGCTTCAGCGCATCCTGCCTCTGAAACAGTTTCAGGCGGCGGCCAATGCCGCGGTCGCGGAATTCCGGCAGGACTGCCGTCATGTGCGAATGCAGAGATGATTTTCCAGCGCGTATCGCGGCAAGGGCAAGCGTAAAGCCGGCCATTTTGCCATCGTGGAACGCACCCACAACCTGGCCGCCCGTATGATGCGCGACAACGAAAACCGCCGAGGGCACGGCTATGCCTTCTCCCCAAACGGCGTGTTCCACGCGAACGCATTCTTCGTATTCCGCTAGATTCGAACAGTGGCGGACGTCAATATCGTGCGTGGGAAGCGATTCTGTCATTGTTTGCTTCCGGTTTTCGCTTCATTCCATAGCTCTTCCATGCGTTCGCGTGGCAGATCGGCGAAGCGACGGCCTTCGCGGGCCGCGGCGGATTCCATCCATTGAAATCGCTGCTTGAATTTGCGATTCGCGCTCCTCAATGCGATCTCCGGGTCAACGCCCAGGAATCGCGCGATGTTCACTCCGACAAAAAGCAGGTCGCCGACTTCCTCTTCGAGGTGCAGCGAAGGCGCCTTTGCTTTGACTTGCTCCTGAGTAACTGACTTCAGCGTTGATTCGATCTCGCGTTTCTCTTCATCGAGCTTGTCGAAAATACCGTTGAGATTCTCCCAATCGAATCCAACGTGCGCCGCGCGGCGCGTCAGCTGATACGCCTCGAGCACAGCTGGAAGCGAGCGTGGTACGCCTCCTAGAATCGAGTCGGGAGACGAGGTTGCCGCGGGTCCGTGCGCCTCTGCAGCGCGCTCCTCGGCTTTAATCTGCTCCCAACTCTTCAACACCGCTGCGGATGTCCCTGCCTTTGCACTGCCAAAGACGTGCGGGTGTCGGCGGACCATCTTTGTGTGCACGGACTCGATCACGTCCGACACGGTGAAGCCGCCGGACTCCTCGGCGAGAATTGAGTGAAACACCACCTGAAGGAGCAGATCGCCCAACTCCCCGGAGAATTTGCGAGGGTCGCCGGACTCCATCGCGTCCAGCACCTCGTATGTTTCCTCGATCAGGAATTTCCGCAGCGATTCGTGGCTCTGCTCGCGGTCCCACGGGCATCCGTTCGGCCCGCGAAGCCGCGCTTGCAGCGCGACGAGCTTCTCAAACCATTTACCTGCCGCCCGGTCGCGCGCGGATACCGCAATCCGGGCCCTACTAGCCACGGCGCGCCGCCGCGCGACCTTCCTGCGTTTGCGCTTCGAGGTTTGTTTTCGTGCCGACATGATGAATTCGCGCGCTCTCCGATCCGCGACAATGACTTCGGACACGCCAATTTACAGTGACGATTCGCGCCTAACAAGGAAAGAGTGTATCGGCGGACCGGAACCGGGTCACCGTCCGCTGTTTCATTGACGAAGGGCGCTGAGGCGTCAGATACTTGCGCCCTCAGACTACGCAATCTGGCGTTCAGTGAAGGAGCCTTGCCATGAATCGTCGTGTCGCATTCTTATCGTGTCTGTTTGTCTTGATCACGGCGGCGGCTGCGCCGGCTTTCGCGCAGAAATCTTGCGAGAGCCTGACCGGTCTCGAGCTAACGAATGCGACGATCACATCGGCGACGTCCGTCGCGGCGGGCGCGTTCAAGCCGCCCGCCGGTCCCGGACAGCCGGCGCCCACAGAGGCGCTGCCGGCGTTCTGCCGCGTGGCTGGCGTCGCGAAGCCTACCAGCGATTCCGAGATCAAGTTCGAACTTTGGCTGCCAGACACAGGCTGGAATGGAAAGTACGAGCAAGTCGGCAATGGCGGATTCGCTGGCACGATTCCCTTGTCCGCGATGGCGGAGCCGCTGCTGCGCGGTTACGCGACCGCAGGCACCGACGATGGCCACGTTGGCGCGACGAATGGTTTGTGGGCGCTGGGGCACCCGGAGAAATTGGTCGATTTCGGCTATCGCGCGGTCCATGAAACTTCGGTGCAGGCCAAGGCGATCACGCGCGCGTTTTACGGCAAAGATCTCGCACGTTCGTACTTCGTGGGCTGCTCGGATGGCGGCCGCGAGGCTCTGATGGAGGCGCAGCGATTCCCGGATGACTTCGTCGGCATCGTCGCCGGCGCGCCGGCGAACAACTGGACTCACTTGCTGGTTGGCGCCATTTGGACCGAGCAGGCTCTGCTAAATGACCCTGCGAGCTACCTTCCGCCGAATAAGTTGCCGGTGATTCAAAATGCCGTCGTCGCCGCGTGCGATGCCCTCGACGGCGTGAAAGACGGCGTGATCGCCGATCCGCGGCGCTGCCACTTCGATCCGGCAGGTCGTTCAATGCAAGGGCGCGGACGGTCCCGATTGCCTGACGGAGCCGCAGGTCGCGGCGGTCCGCAAGATTTACGGCGGACCGAAGAACCCGCGAACGGGCGCGCAAATCTTTCCGGGTTATTCACCAGGCACGGAAGCGGTGCCGGCGAACTGGCGAGTTTGGATTTCGGGCAACGGTGCCGGGACAGCCGACACTGCAGGCATTTTTCGGAAACACGTTTTATGCCTACATGGTTTTCGACGATCCGAAGTGGGATTTCCACACCTTCAACTTCGATAGCGACGTCAAAACCGCCGACGACAAGACGGCGGGAATTCTGAACTCCACCGATCCCGGACCTCGGAAAGTTCAAGGCGCGCGGCGGCAAACTGATTCAGTATCACGGTTGGGGCGACGCTGCGATCCCGCCGCAGAACAGCATCAATTATTTCGAGTCCGTGCAGTCCACGATGGGCAAGACGGCTCGCGAGCGCGATATGGGCGCCACACGGGATTTCTATCGGCTGTTTATGGTGCCGGGAATGTCCCATTGCGCGGGTGGCGTCGGTGCGACTGTCTTCGGAAACTTAACGACCGCGCAACGGGATCCTGATCATGACGTCGTTAGCGCACTGGACCATTGGGTCGAGAAGGGCGTCGCCCCGAAACAGATTATCGCCACCGGTTTCGTGGACGGCAATCCGGCGAAGGGCGTTCAGATGACGCGTCCGCTCTGCCCCTACCCCGAGGACGCCGTCTACAAGGGCGCGGGCGACACGAATAGCGCGGCCAGCTTCACCTGCCAGAACCGGCACAAGCAGTAGCACGATCGTAACCGGAACATGAGCATCGTTCTGAATACTGCGATGACTTGCTCGGACGTATCTGGCGCTTCGAGAATGAGAATGTGATTGTGGGGACCCTCCCCTAAGGAGAATTGTGTGATGATAACTCGCCGCGAAATGAACACATCGTTGGGCGTCGCGCTCACCGCGTTTTTCTCTGGAAGCATCAGTGCGCTCCTGCATGCGGAGACACTCCCGGCCCGACAAAATTCCCAAGATCATATGTCCAACATGTCCGCTTCGGGAATGACAACGCTAATGCAGGAACCCCTGGCTGACATAACCGACGCCTGTAGTGACCGCTTATCACCCTTACCGTCGCCCCTGGCACAGTTTCGCCTCCGCACCAACATATCGGTCCGGTTTTTGCTTACATTCTCGAAGGAGCGATCGAGAACCAAGTCGACCCGGACCAGCCGAAAACCTACAACGCGGGTGATTTCTTCTACGAGCCCGCCATGCACGTCCACCGAGTGCTTCGGAACCTGAGCAAAACTCGAGCCAGCGAAACTCCTCATTTTCGAGGTAGGCGAGAAGGGCAAGCCCTTCACGATAGGCGCGAAGTGATAGCGCCCGGGCGCCTTGTGGCCAGCGTATGCGGGTGCTAGACTTTTGTTTCACGGCCAAGAAGCGGCAATCAGAATAGAGGACCTCGAGCGTGGCTGATCCCAAGCAAGAAGAAGGCTTTAAGGTCGTAGACCGGCGGCATTTCACCGAAACGGGAGATTTGCGCGAGGGCGCTGTCGAGCAGGAGCGGCGCGAGGAAGAAGCGGCCGCAAGAGCCGCGAGCGCGCAAGCTGCCGCGAAGGCTAAGGCCGCGCCACCTCCCGCGGCTGTCGGACGCTGCCGCGCCAGCGCTTTGGAGGCTCCCGCCGAGGTAATCGCGTCGTCGCGCAGCTTTCAGATGCTGGTGGATTTTCTGACGCGCAACGCTGCGGCGATGATGGGCGGCATGGCCGATCCGCAAACCGGCCAGGCGTATGTCGATCTCGAAGGAGCGCGCGAGGTGATCGACATGCTCGACGCGTTGCGCGAGAAAACGCGCGGCAACCTCGCCAAGGCTGACGACGATCTGCTCATGGAAGTGGTCGGCAGCCTGAAGCTCACGTTCATGGAGATTTCGAAGGCGGCCGCCGAAGCAATGGCCAAGAAAAACGCCAAGAAGTGACGATCCGACCAGGGTCGTCATCTGCCAATCCGATTAGGGTTGGCAAGCCTGAGCCGCCGGTGGCGGCGAATGGGCGTTGCGACTGAAGGATTTTTCTCTCCTACCAGTTCCCTTCCCGCACCTGGATAGTTGCAACCGCAAGCGTGTAAAATCATTTCTCGACGTTCATGTCCTCACTTCAACTCACCGTGCTGGGTTCGGGAACATCCATGGGCGTGCCGACGCTCGGATGCCACTGCGCCGTGTGCGAATCGAACGATCCCGCACGATAAGCGGACGCGGCCTTCGGTGCTGCTCGCCTACGGCGGGCGCAATGTGGTGATCGATACGACGCCTGATTTCCGGTTCCAGGCCATGCGCGCCGGGATTGACCGTCTGGATGCGGTGATCTACACGCACGGGCACGCCGACCACGTGATGGGTCTCGACGACATTCGCCCATTCAATATGAAGCAGCGAGGCGCTGTGCCGATCTACGCGGCCACGGATACGCTCGAGCTTCTGCGGAGACAGTTCTCCTATATTTTCGCTGAGGCGCAACCCGGCTCCACGCTTCCGCAGATTGAGTTGCACACGATTGACGGACCGTTCGAGCTTTTTGGCGTGAAGATTGTGCCGATCCCTGCGATTCACGGAACTCAGCCCGTGCTCGGATTCCGCGTGGGCAAAATGGCGTACCTTACGGACTTCAGCCAGGTGCCTGACAGCTCGAAAGCTCTGCTTGGCGGCCTTGATGATTTCATTCTTGATGCGCTGCGCTACGTGCCGCACCCCACGCATTCCAATGTCGAGCAATCGCTCGCGCTGGTGGAAGAGCTGAAGCCAAGGCGCGCATGGTTCACGCACATCTGCCACGACCTGGGCCACGAGGAAGCAAACGCTCGCCTACCGGAGAATGTTCGGCTGGCGTACGACGGCCTGCAATTTGAGGTCGCGCTCTGATGGCGCTCGCCGTGGTGCATTCACCCGAGGAATGGATCGCGCGGTTCGGAAGTCCGAGCAAGCGCTCCGCTGTTACGATCGGCAATTTCGATGGCGTGCACCTGGGCCATCAACAAATTCTGCGTACGGTCCTCGACAGGGCCCGCCGAACGGATGCGCTAGCCGCCGTGCTGACATTTTATCCTCATCCGGCAAGAGTGCTGCGGCCGGCGGAAGCACCCGCGCTGCTCGAAACTCTCGAGCAGCGCCTGGCCGCAATCGAAGCCGTGGGAATTGACGCGGTGCTTGTCATCCGCTTCGATGCGGAACTGTCAAACGTAAGCGCCGAGGATTTTGTGCGCCGTTTTCTGCTGGACACGATGGGCGCGCAAACTGTGCTTGTGGGCGGCAACTTCCGCTTCGGCTACCGCGGCGCCGGAGATATTAAACTCCTTGGCGAGCTCGGACAGCGATGGGAATTCGAGGTCGAAATTGTGCCGCCGGTGGTCGAGAACGGTATTGTGGTATCGAGCACGGCGATCCGCACGGCGATTCGCGATGGGCGCGTTGACGAAGCACGCCGGATGCTCGGACGGCCGTACGCGCTGGAGGGTGAAATTCGGACGGGTACCGGCCAGGGACGAAAGCTCGTGGTTCCGACGTTGAATCTCGCGACCGAACAGGAAGTGCTTCCGAAAAATGGCGTGTACGCCACGGAAGCGGTGGTCGCGGGAAAGACTTATCGCGCAGCCACCAACGTTGGAATGCGGCCCACGTTCGACGGCGCGCGCATCACCATCGAATCGTTTTTATTCGATTTCAGCGATAACCTGACCAGCGGCCAGCTCGAAGTGCGATTCTGGCACCGCCTGCGCGACGAGCGTAAATTTTCCGGCCCCGCAGAGCTGCGCGAGCAAGTCCTGAAGGACATCGAGCAGGCGAAGCAATACTTCAGAGACAAAAAACCTGGAGCGTGATTCGGGAGCTTCTTCGTTACGCGGTCGCGGCTGCTTTCGCCTTGCAATCCCCGCAAACGCCGCCGATTTCGGTGCGTGCGATGCTGATCTCGATGTCGCAATCTTTCGAGATCTGCTTCTTCAGATCTTCGTACAGCTCGCTTTCGATCTCGCGGACTTTACCGCAGCGAATGCAAGCAACGTGAATGTGATCGCGCGGGCCGTGGCTTTCGTAATAATGGCGATGCCCGCGCAGATGCAGCAGGTCGAGCTCGTCAATCAGTCCGAAGCCTTTCAGCAAATCGAGAGTGCGATAGACGGTCACACGCGTGATGTCCGCGTCAATCTTCTGCGCGCGGTCGAGAATTTCTCCGGCGTCCATGTGGCGCGCGGCGGACTCCATCACCTGGAGCACGACGCGGCGCTGGCGCGTCAGTCGTATCCCGCGCGAGCTTAGCTCTTGCTGCAGGCGGCCGGCCGGCTCGTGATCGTTGATGCGTTCGCCGGTCGAAACCCGATGTAGAGGAGTGGCAGACATTGTCTCGGACAGCATTATACCAAAAACCAGTTTGGAGTCGCCTAAAGGAATGAAGCCGCCGGAACAGCCCGCGATTCCTTGCTAGTGGTGAGTCTGTATGATCCTCATGATGTCGCTATACATCACGAAGGCGAAGAGACCCAGCAGAAACACCAGACCAACCTGCACGAAGCGTTCTTTGAACGCGATGCTCAGATCGCGGCGCATCGCCCCTTCAATCGCCAGCATTAAAACGTGGCCGCCGTCGAGGATCGGTATCGGAAGCAAATTGAGCAAACCAAGGTTCAGGCTGATTACCGCCGCCAGGAAAAGCAGGTCAACCGGTCCGCGTTTCGCCGCTCTTCCCGATTCACGCGCGATTCCGATTACTCCCTGCAGATCGCGCACGGAGACTTTTCCGCTGGCAAGGCCGGCGAGAACGTTACCGATCTGGCGGACTCCGTTCACCGTGGATTCGGCGCTATTCTTGGCCGAAGCGAAGAAACTTTCGCGCTCGTAATAATCCTGCGTTCCGGGCAGCACTCCGACCTGCCACACCATCTTGCCGTCCGGGTCCATCGTCCGCGCCGGCGTCACAGCTAGCGGCATTTCCACGCCATTACGCAACACGTCAAAGTGAATTTCGCGGCCATCGGAATTGTGAACCGCGTCCACAAACTGCGGCCACGTGACGACGGGCTGGCCATCAATCGAGGCCACGATATCGCCCGGGCGCAGTCCTGCTTTATCGGCCGGCGTGCCGGGTAGAACTTCGTCCAGCACCGACTTCATGGCCGGATAGCCGAATAGATAGTCGGAGGAGGCCTGGGACGTAACGGCGAGTGTGAGGTTCTGTTCCGCGCCATTGCGCGAGACGCCCACGGAAAGCGAATCGCCCGGCTTTGCGTTCTCCGTTTGCGCGAAAACATCTTTCCACGTGGAAGTACTCACACCGTTTACACGAACGATGCGATCCCCTGCCTGCACACCAGTCTGCGGGGCGTCATGCGGAACCGCGGCAGCCACTGCGGGTTGGCGGACATAATCGGGCGTCGGGATTCCGACAAGCCAGAAAACTCCCATGAACACGACAAACGTTAGCAGAATGTTCATGATCGGCCCGGCGATGGCGATCAGGCAGCGTTGCCATCGAGGCCGCGAAAGAAATTCGTAAGCAGCGCCGGTGCGTTCTTCGACGGGATTGTCGCCGGCCATGCGCACGTAGCCGCCCAGCGGCAGCGCGCTAACGCGGTAATCCGTGTCGCCGCGCTTCACTCCCCAGAGACGCGGTCCAAATCCGATGGAAAACACATCCACTCGAACGCCGCACCATTTCGCGACGATGAAATGTCCCCACTCGTGGAGCAATACCAGGATGCCGAGAACGATTCCGCCAGCGACGAGCATTCTGAGTGTGTCAGTCATGAATCCCCAATAGATTTTACAAGAAACTCAGCGGGTTCCGATATGCGCCCTTTGATGTCTCCGCGCGTAAAGCCAAACAAGGCGAATTCCCCGCGAAGTGACTCGGCGGGAAGCTACCGCTTTCGATCCACTGCCAGCCGTGCCAGCCGTCGAGCCTCGGCGTCAGCCGCCAGCACGTCATCCACGCTGCGCATCGCGTTGCGCGGCATCTGCTCCAGCACCCGTTCGATGACCGCAGCAATTCCCGGGAACGACAGCCGTCGCTCCAGAAATGCCGCCACGGCGATCTCGTCCGCCGCGTTCAAAGCGCAGGGTAGAGGCCCCCCCTCGCGGGCCGCTTCCTTCGCCAGTTCGAAACACCGGAACTTGCGCGCTGGCACATCCTCGAAATCCAGCCGTTTCAGCGTCGACCAATCGAGCTCGCACCCATTAGATGCAACTCGATCCGGATAAGTTAGCGCGTATTGAATCGGCATGCGCATATCTGTAGGGCCGAGCTGTGCCAGAATGGAGCCGTCCACGAACTCGACCATCGAATGAATCGTAGATTGAGGATGGATCACCACCTTAATTCTGTCGAGATCCATTCCAAACAGCCATTTCGCCTCGATCACCTCGAAACCCTTGTTCATCAACGTGGCGGAATCAATGGTGATCCGCTGGCCCATTTTCCAGTTCGGGTGCGCCAATGCCTGCTTCGGCGTCACTTTCGCCATCTTCGAAATGGGAGTCTTGCGGAACGGGCCGCCGGACGCCGTCAGGATGAGTCGCCTTACTT
Organism: uncultured Acidobacteriota bacterium; assembly: GCA_963701865.1. Lineage (GTDB taxonomy): Bacteria > Acidobacteriota > Terriglobia > Acidiferrales > UBA7541 > Palsa-295. The sequence goes on along the minus strand of CAVPBO010000001.1, from coordinate 946,979 downwards.
CGCTGTGGCTCCCCGTGCGCAGGCACTGGTGAATCGCGTTGTGCTCGCTATCCACGGGCAACAGCGCAACGCCGCGCCGCGCTACCGCCGCCATCACCACTTCCCCGGCGGCCACCAGGACTTCCTTGTTCGCGAGCGCGATATCTTTGCCCAACTCAATCGCCTGAAACGTGGCGCGCAAACCGACCACGCCGACCGCGGCCGATACCACCATCTCGGCCTCTGGGTGGGTGGCAACCAGCTCGATGCCTTCGGCGCCCGTATGAATTTCCGGAAGCGGCGCCGTCCTGCTGCGCGCCTTCAGCATTGCCCGCAGCTTCATTGCGTCGCTTTCGGTCGCAACGGACACAATCCTGGGCTTGTGCCGGACAATTTGCTCCGCGACCACCGCAACGTTCGAGCCCGCCGCCAGCGCCACCACCCCAAACGAGCCAGGCAACGAATCCACAACGTTCAGAGTTTGGCGGCCAATCGAGCCCGTGGAGCCGAGAATGGAGATTCGTTTCATGTTGGCTATGTTGCGGATCTCTTCCTGGAGTGCGGCGTTCGCATTCCGAATGCTTCTGCGGAGCGCAGACAATCTTACAGGCTTTCGGCGAATTTGCGAATGCGAGTCAGTCGAAAACTGCATGACTGTTTCGGGTCTGTGCCATCTATCTTCTCAACGCACTGTAGTGGTAGATTGTTGCCCGCAGCGCGGTCCCCGCGCCAAGATTCCAGCCACAAAGGAGAGCTTCCGAAGATGAAACCCCAGCACAGACTTCCGATAGCCGCATCCGTATTTGCGCTGTTCCTGGCGCTGAGCTTGGGCGCGCCCACCGCTTCCGCCAGGTGGGATTCCTACCACAGCGCGCTCGGCCAATTGCGCGCCGCCCGTGCCTTGGTTGAACACCCCGATAGCGGCGAGCTTCACGACCAGGAAAAGAACGCCCTCGCCGAAATTGATGCCGCCATCGCCGAAATCAAATCAGTCGCGGACGATGGAAAAAGCATGGAGGATCATCCGCAGGTTGATACGCACGCCCGCTGGATTCCCCGTCTCAACAAGGCCGTCGAGCAGCTCAATAAAGCCCACGATAACGTCTCGAAAGAAGACGACACCTCAGGCGCACGCGAGCGCGCCGTCCAGCATATCGGACAGGCTCGCAAATTTATCATCCAGGCAATCGCCCTCGAACAGTAGAGTCCCGCTGTTTTGGGCGGCAGAGTCCGCGGGACGCCCGGCATGCGCGATGCGTGGCCGCGGCGCCCCGCGAAAGGCTTACGCTGTCTCTGTGATCTTGGTGCCTTCTCCGCGTCCTCTGTGATAAGTCTTGGGTCTTTCTCTTCTTTCTCTACGTCCTCTGCGCCTCTGCGATAAATCTTCAGTCTTTGCGACTTCGGCCTGTCCTCCTGCCGCTGTGATACGATGACATCTGAAGTTTCGAGGAAAACCGCACACTTGAGCGCATCTTCAGCTACATCTTCGCTGTGGGCCATTCCGCTGGGCGGGCTGGGCGAATTCGGCATGAACATGATGGCCCTCCGCACCGGCGACGACATCATCGTGATTGACGCCGGCCTGATGTTCCCCGAGCAGGAACTCCTCGGCGTAGATATCGTCATTCCCGACATCACCTATCTGAAGCAGAACAAGCGCATGGTGCGCGCGATCATCCTGACGCATGCGCACGAAGACCACATCGGCGCGATTCCCTACATTCTCGGCGACCTGAACGTGCCGATTTACGGAACGCAATTCACGATGGCGCTGGTGCGCAAGAAACTCGAAGAGCACGCGCTGCTCGAGACCGCAAAACTCCACGAAGTGGCTCCCGGCGACATTTCAACGATCGGCCCGTTTCAAATCGAATATCTGCACGTAACCCACAGCACGATTGACTGCGTCGCGCTCGCGATCCGCACGCCCGTGGGCATCATCATCCACACCGGCGATTACAAAATGGACCCCACGCCGGTGGACGGCAAACCGTTCGACCTGCACGCGTTCGCGCGCTACGGCCAGGAAGGTGTGCTCGCGCTTTTCAGCGACAGCACCAACGTGGAGCGCGCCGGGTTCACGCCCTCGGAGCGCGCCGTCGTCGTTCGCATGGAAGAGCTTTTTCGCGCCGCTCCCGAAAAAGTCGTCGTCTCGTGTTTTTCCAGCTCGATCCACCGCATACAGCAAGTGATAGAGGTCGCGCGCGGCGTGGGCCGCAAAGTCGGTTTCGTCGGCCGCAGCATGGTGGACAACGTCGAGATCGCGCACGGCCTCGGCAAGCTGCGCATTCCGGACGGCAGCATCGTGCGCCCGCAGGATATTCGCAGCTTCGATCCGAAAAAACTCGTCGTGCTCGCCAGCGGCACCCAGGCCGAGCCCATGTCCGCGCTCTCGCGCATCTCGGTGGACAATCACCGGCTGATGAGCATCGCCCAGAACGATACGGTGATTCTTTCCGCGCGCATCATTCCCGGCAACGAAAAAGCCATCTTCCGCATGATCGATCACCTTTTCCGCCGCCGCGTGCTTGTCTATTACGAAGGCGGACGTAACGCGCCGATTCACGTCTCCGGCCACGCCAGCCAGGAGGAAATGAAAATCCTCCTCCAACTCGTGCAAACCGAAATATTTCATTCCCATGCACGGCGAATACCGGCAACTTTTCCAGCACGCCGCGCTCGCGGAGCAGGTCGGCGCAGTTTCCGGCCAGATTTTCTTGCTCGAAAGCGGACATCCCGTGGAATTCACAGCCGATGGCCGCGCCTTCCAGCGCGAACCTGTGCCCGCTGGCCGCGTGATGGTGGATTCCGGCTCGCTCGAGGAAATCGCGGACGTGGTCGTGCGCGATCGCAAGCACCTGTCCGAAGACGGGGTGGTTGTGCCAATCATCGCCATCGATAAGCACACGGGCAAGGTCGAGGTCCCGCCGGAAATCGTGACGCGCGGATTCCTCGCCAGACGACGGCCAGGAAATTCTGGTCAAAGCTCGCGAAGTGATTCTCAAAACCATCGAGGAATCCAGTCCCGAGGAAAAAATGGACTGGAGCGTCATCAAGGAAAAGATTCGCGTAGACCTGAAACGCTACCTCAACAAGCAAACCTCCAAGCGTCCGCTGATTCTGCCTGTGATTCTGGAAGTGTAGGCGTTTGCCATTCCGCCGTTTTCGCTCTCTTTGGTTTGCTCTGGGTTCCTTGCTTTCTCTGCGTCCTCCCTGCCCTGAGTGCCTTTGCGAAGGGTGCGCCTCCTTGCCCTGACGCAGGAAGGGTGCCGGGAATCCTGTCGTTTCTCGTGCAGTCTTGCGTTTTCCCAGTTTTTTGTTTCCTCTGCGTTCTCTGCGTCTCTGCGGTGAGTCCCTAGTTGTTTCTACGTTCCGCTTTCTCTGTGCTCTCGATTTTCTCTGTGTTCTCTGTGTTAATGTTCCGCTTGTCGGGTTTAATCTTGACCGTCACCCATGAAAATCATCCTCCGCGACTACTCGACCGCCGATTTCGAGGCAATCTACCAGGTCGATCAGCAATGCTTCGAGCCTGCGCTCGCGTATTCGCGGCCCGACTTGCGCAGCTATCTGAGTCTCCCCGGAGCCAATTGCGTGATCGCGGAAGCCGCCGGCAAAATTGCCGGCTTTCTCGCAACCGCCCATGAGGGTGGCGTGGGCTCCATCGTCACAATAGACGTACTCGCGGCCTTTCGCCGCCACGGAATCGCCACGCTGTTGCTGGAGGAGTCCGAGCGCCGCTTGGCAGCCGCTGGCGTTCGCAGCGTCGAGCTCGAAACAGCAACCGACAACGCATCCGCGATTGCCTTCTGGCAAAAGCACGGCTATCGTACCGTGCAGGTGAAGCGAGGATATTACCCGGATGGCCGCGACGCCTACTCCATGACCAAGGAAATCGCGTGATCCCTCTTCAGCTCCAATAAAAGTAGACACGAGGAAAATTGAGCGACTATCTGCTGTCCGTAATTTTGGGAATCGTCGAAGGTCTCACCGAGTTTCTGCCAGTAAGTTCGACCGCGCACTTGCGCATCGCGGAAGCCCTGCTGCACATTCCCCTGGCCAGCGGATATTGGAAGATGTACACGATCGTGATTCAGCTGGGCGCGATTCTTTGTCTGCCGATCTATTTTCGCAGCCGCATTGCGAAATTCCTTTCCACATTTCCACGCGGTGAGCGTGGTGACCGCACCGTCCTGACGCATCCGCTCAGTCTCGTCATCATCGCATTCGTCGTCACAGCGATTCCGTCGTTTCTGCTTTCCAAAGTGATCGGCAAGCATCTTGAGAATTTGAAGATCATGGGCGCGGCGCTTGTGATCGGCGGGATCGTCATGTGGATCGTGGACGCGATGAACGCCAAATCCGAAACCGCGGGACAGGGCGCGCCGCAAAGCCGCATTCACACATGGCACATGGAAGAGATGAGCCTCGGCCAGGCCATCTGGATCGGCGCGTGCGAAGTACTTTCTGCGGTTTTTCCCGGTACGTCGCGCTCCATGTCCACCATCACCGGCGGTCAAATCGCAGGAATGTCGCGAGCCTCGGCCCTCGAGTTCTCGTTTTTTCTCTCGATGCCCGTTATGGCTGCTGCAACCGGCTACGATCTGCTGAAATCGCTCTACGGCAAGGGTGAAAACGCTCTCGGCGTTTCCGGAATTGATCACCACGGTTGGGTAGTGCTGGCGATTGGCCTCGTCGTGTCGTTCATCGTGGCATACGGCTGCGTAGCGTGGTTCATGGCCTGGGTCCGTCGCCACGGATTCGTGCCGTTCGCGATTTACCGCATCATCGCCGGCGCTGCGCTGTTGTTTTGGCTTTCAAAGCTCGCCAACTAGCATCTAGTTTCGACGAACGACCAGACACGTGATGTCGTCGTGCTGGGGCGCAGCTCCCACAAATTCGTCGAGATTTTGCATAATCCTCGAAAGGGTGAGGGCTGAACGTTCCTCAGCCGCGGAATGCAGCAGCGCCAGGAGCCGCTCATCTCCAAATTCATCGTGGTTTTCGTTCCGGGCTTCCGTAACGCCATCGGTATATATGACCAAGATATCCTTCGTTTCGAGACGCGTGCTGCCTGTCTTATAGTTTTCCTTCAGCTCGATCCCGAGGGGAATATTGTCCGATTTCAGAAGCTCGACGCTTCCATCCTCGCGTTTGAGGATGGGTGGATTGTGACCGGCGCAAAGGTAACTGAGATCCCCTGTCGCGGGATCCAATTCCGCAAGAAAAGCAGTTGTAAATCGCCCATTTTGACTGTTCGCACAAGCTTGTCGATTTAGCCCGGCCACCAACTCCCCGAGCGAGCCGCTGGCGCTTCCGAGTGCTCGCAGACCGCCCTGAAATGTAGCCATCAGCATCGCTGCGGGCACGCTCTTGCCGGAAACATCCGCTACGGCAATTAGCAGCGGCCCATCGGTGGCGCGGCGAAACACGTCGAAATAATCTCCGCCAATGGTTTTGGCCGGGCGCGTGGCGAAGGCAATGTCCACCCCGGCGACATCCGGGGCCCTTCGGGGAACCAGCCAGCGCTGGATTTCGCGGGCGATCTCGATATCCCGCTTCATCGAAATGTGATCGCCGAGGACCAGGATAAGAAGAATTAGCAGACCGCCGAACGCGGCGATAAATTCAATTCCCCTCGTCAGGAAAAAAAAGTGAAATCCGATTACGGAAAGAACGGCGAGGACGATCGTAAGGAGCAAAAACAGGCGACGAGCCGGAGATAGCTTTTTCAGAACACTCCACGCTAGAGCTTTGAAAATCCTAAATGGCTGTCTCCAGGCTTGCCCGCGCTTCCCTTCCCGTTCACGGACGTCCTGCTGATACAGCCGCGAGCTTTCGGCTGCCTCCGACTTGAACTGCCCCCAAAGCTCCTCGATTTCGATCCCTGCGGTAAGGCGGTTCCAGCCGCTGGTGCCGTACCACAGTCCGCGTCTCACCCGCGTTCTCAGCCAGTAGATTGATTTCCTGATACTGGCAAGCTTGGAATCGAGCGCCATGCGCCGTTGACTCGGAGGAGTAGCCACTATATGAGTGTACGGCCAAACGTGGCGTGAACTTTACAAGCTTTGTGTGGCTCCAGTGCGCGCGTGGAATTGACCCGTGAAATCCGAGCCGACGCCTGCGCGCTTGGAAATAGCGTCCCAAGTGGAGATGTCGTAGTCGGCGAATCGGAACTATGGGCACAAAGAGGAGATAGTTTGCTTCTGCCCTGATAGAAAGGCCCCATCCGAGCTACAATGGAGGAGCCGATGCTGTCTCAACGACTACGGGATTAGCACCGAGATTCTCAAATCAAAAGAGGAGCATTCTCAACATGGGGTACGGTAACCGCGAAAAACCAGAAAAGAAAACAGGACGAGCCGGATTTGTCGAAGGCCGACTCGACGAGCTGCGTCGCCGGTGGGAACTTGCGACAGACGAACGCCAGAAGGCTGACATCTCCGAACAAATCCGCGAGTGGCAATCATTTAGGCCGGAACGGTCCGCATCGTCGGGCGGCAAGCGATAGCGTTCGCCTTAAGAGCTTCAGTTCAGCGGAGACGGTAAAGCCCGGCTGGCATCGGTTTGGCGTGCCAGCCGTTCGGGCCGGCCAACGGGCGCCGGTCGCGTTCGTCGCGAGCCGCGTGGCCCTAGCAGCTTCTTGGTCGATTTCCTCGCCAATGCCGCTGTGATTGCCCGCATCACCCACCCGCTTCAACGAATTCCCACGGACTGCAATAGCGATACATCGCTGGATAACCGGGACCTCCTGGCAAAAATTATCCAGCCCGAGAACTTTTTCCCCTGTCTTTTGGTCACTCGCGCCGTCTTTCGGCAGCAGCAATCCTCATGGACCAGTGCCAGACGTTAAATCCTGTCCCACCATAGCCTTCGCTCTTCACTGAAATAGCACATTGTGTTGAGTAACAGCATAACCAGTCGCCCCTTCGGCCAAATAGTTGCCTTCACTAAAATATAGATTCTGCCGCACTCAGCCGCGGCCACACACGGGGGAACAATGGCAACGAACGCGGCGGTGCTGGCTGATCTTCCAGCAGGTCTCGAAACGCGCCTGTGGCAAGCAGTGATCGTGACGACGATTCAAGAATGGATTTCAGGTCCTCTGCGTTCCAAACGCCAAGCTGAAGAATATCTTTTCCAGGATCAGAAAGATTTTCCCGCTGTTTGCCAGTCCGCAGGTCTCGACGCCGACCAACTGCGCGCCAAGCTCAACCGGCTGCGGCTTCAGAATTCTGGTCGTGGCCCCCAGCCCAACCCTTTCGAGCTATAGGAGTCCCCACTCCGAACGCCTCATATTGGGTCTTGATCTTCACTGCCATTGCTTTTACCTCCACAATGCCCGGAAACTAGTGTGCGCGGAGCACGCGCGAATATGCTCTCACCTAAAATTGGGAGCAATTGACCGCCCGCTAAAGGTTTCCGGAGACCGCTGCGGAATCCCATGGCAATTCACAAGTTTGACGTCTTAATTCTCGGCGGCGGCGCCGCGGGGCTCATGTGTGCGGCCGAGGCGGGCAAGCGAGGACGTCGCGTCGCAATCCTCGAGCGCGCTGAATGCATCGGCAAGAAAATTCTGATCTCGGGCGGCGGACGCTGCAATTTCACGAACATTCATTCCCATCCGGATAATTTCATCTCAGCGAACCCGCACTTCGCCAAATCCGCGCTGGCTCGGTATACGCCCGCGGATTTCGTTGGTCTCGTCGAAAAGCATCGAATTCCCTACCACGAGAAAACTCTCGGCCAACTTTTCTGCGACCGCTCGGCGAGCGACATCACGGACATGCTCGAACTCGAATGCCGGAATGCCGGAGTGAAAACGTTTCTCGACTGCAACGTTGCTGGCGTCCAGCGCAATGCGGAGTTCGCGGTCCGCACCAATCAGGCCGAGTTTCGCGCACCCGCGCTCGTCGTCGCGACTGGTGGGCTCTCGATCCCCAAAATGGGAGCTACTGCGTTCGGCTACGAGCTCGCGCGTCAATTCGGGCTGAACATTCAGCCGACTCGACCTGCGCTCGCACCATTCGTGCTGGGATCAAAAGACAAAAACCAATATTGCGACCTATCCGGCGTGTCGACTGAAGTAATCGTTGCGACTGGCCATCAGTCATTCAGGGAAAAAATGCTGATCACGCACCGCGGCTTGAGTGGACCGGCCATCCTGCAGATTTCTTCATACTGGAATAAGGGCGAGCCCATCAAAATTGACATTGCGCCTGGTCGCGATGTAACGGCAGCGATTCGCGACGACAAGCTAAGAAATATGGCCACTGCTCGGACCGTATTCCAGCACATTTTGCCCAAACGCTTTGCTACCCGTTGGCTGGACCTGCATGAGCCATCCACTTGGACGAACCAGGCTTTGGAAGAGCTTGAGCGGCAGGTCCACAACTGGACCGTCACGCCCGCGGACACGGAAGGCTACGACAAAGCCGAGGTGACTGCTGGTGGCGTGGATACGAACGAGCTATCGAGCAAAACAATGGAAAGCCGAAACGTGCCGGGACTGTTTTTCATCGGCGAAGTTGTCGATGTCACCGGCCACCTCGGTGGTCACAACTTCCAGTGGGCATGGGCATCCGGCGTGGCAGCAGGCCGAGCCTTGTGAAGTTGGCGCGGTTTGCCAGAGACTCCGTAACTCCCAGCGGAGGTACCGTGCAGGAGGTACTGTTGGGCTATGTATCCGGTCGCGCCGAAGCTTCACTATACAAAAGCGACAATGACCCAACCTATTCGGAGACCTCGAATGAAACCGGCAAATCCACTGGCAGAAGACATGTTTGAGAAAGCTCGCGAAGCCTTCTTCGGCTCCCCTAACGCCACACCGACGCCGAGCGTTTCGTCAGCCAAGCCGCAAAGTAAGCTCTCAGTAAAGGACACCAGCCGTCAGTCAGACCGGTCCTAGGCAGCTCTACAGCTCGTTCCCCCTCTCCTAGCGGCCGGCGGAACGAGGTTGCGCCTCAACTCTGGAACATGCGCACCAAAAGGACCAGCCCCTGGAGCCCCTTTGGTGACAACATGAACCATGCTAAAAACGAAGCGTTCACGGACCATGACTCTCGAGCAGGTAAGGGCCGCCACGCGCGCGGATATAGCGCGACGCCTTGCCCGTCCTCGCGTTGTAGCAGCCCCGCGCATTCGGGCTAACTCTTGAAAAGCAGGATACCAAGCGTCCGCGATTGGCGGTGACCAGGTTGCCTGCCAGAGGCAGTATCAAGAATCGGCAGCCGGCTATAACGGCAGCCGGTGGCTTGAAAGAGACATCACCCACGCAGTGCCCCCAGTGCGGAGTGACGCTTGTAGCCAAGCCCGTCCCTGGCGCGAAGAAATTCCCGCTGCGACTGGAGTGCCCCGAGCACGGATGGCAACAAGAGAAGGCCCGCCCGATTCGAATGAGGTTTCACAAAGACGCGCCCAATTGGTGATTCGTTCCGCGGGCAATTTGGCCGGATGAGTGAATCAGATCTTCTCGGATAAACTCGCTACGACTTCAGCATCGCCTTAACCACTGCCTCCACGCCGTTCGACGTGATCTGCACGCCAATACAAAGCAGCACAAACGCTACCACGCGCAAGATTCCGTGCGCCGTCTGCGGTGTCACGTGCTCCGTGATTTTCGGTGCGTACGCGTAGCTCAAATAAACCACCACGCTCAACGCCATCACCGCCGCAAGAATTCCCAGGTGAGCCAACACATCCAGCGTCACATTGCTCACCGTCGCGTGCGCGCCGAGCGTCAACATCACCACAATGCACCCTGGACCGACGGTCACCGGAAAAGTGAGCGGATAGAAAATCTTCTCCACCACCGATTCGAAACTCGTCGCCGCCACGTCTCCTTGTCCGCGAACGGTCTCAGCTTCCTGCCGGTTCAGCAACCCCCAACCCATCGCTGCGAGGACCAGTCCGCCGGCAATCTGCACTACCGGCAACGAAATTCCAAAAAAATGCAGCAATGTGGCGCCCACCAACTCCACCACGACAAACAAAAGTGCTGTCCGGATTGCAATCTTGCGTGCCACGTCGCGATATACGGACGCAGGCACGTCTCCGACGATGCCAAGTAGAAGTAAAGCAGATCCGAGCGGATTCACCACCGGGAGCAACGCGCTGAATGCGAGGACAAAATACTTCGCGAGAACGGTTAAGCTTCCCATCGAACGCAACAGCATAGCATCAGGCTGCGTCTAGGCCACACCAGTACGATGCATCCGCCGCGGGCGCTTATCGTCGGCGAGCGCAACTCCCCGGCGCTCCGTAAGCTCGGAAGCGTCCCGTCTCCATCTCATTTCGCCTCCGGCACATCCTTAATTCCAAGCTGATCAAACAGGAAACCAAGCACGTCGGCATCTTGCTCGATTTGTTCGTCCAGCGCCGTGCCATAGCCGTGGCCCGCGTCCGAGCTGGTGCGCAGCAGAATGGGATGTTCGGAAGCGTTGGCGGCCTGTAGACGCGCCGTCATTTTGCGCGACTGCATCGGGTTCACGCGGTGATCGTTTTCTCCTGTGAGGAAAAGAACCGCGGGATAGGCCGTGCCGTCTTTTACTCTGTGGTATGGCGAGTACGCGTAGAGCGCCTTGAACTGTTCGGGATCCTGGACCGTTCCAAACTCGGTCACGTTGAAAGTGCCGTTGGGATCGAGTTCGCTGCGAAGCATGTCGTAAATGCCGACCTCCGAAACAACGGCGCGGAACAAGTCCGGACGCTGCGTGAAGGCGGCGCCCATCAGCAGCCCCCCGTTGCTGCCGCCGAGAATGGCGAGATGCACGGGAGAAGTGTATTTCCGGTCGATCAAGTATTGCGCCGATGCCAAAAAGTCATCAAAGACGTTTTGCTTGTGCGTGAGCTTACCTGCCGCGTGCCATTCCTCACCGTATTCGCTGCCGCCTCGGAGGTTCGCGTCCACGTAAACTCCACCCTGATCCAGCCAAAGCCGGGCAAACGATCCGACGAAATCTGGCTCCTCGCTGATGTCGAAGCCGCCGTATCCGGTCAGCAGCGTGGGGTTCGTGCCATCGAGTTTCGTGCCTTTGCGGCGGATGATATTCAACGGAACATGTGTGCCATCCTTCGAGACAGCGAAATCTCGAACGACTTCCGTGTCATCGAACTTCACGGGAGACGTTTCTGAGATCGCGGTGCCGATGGACTTTCCACTGGCAGCGTCAAAGTGGTACCACGTTGGCGGCTGGATGTAGGTAGACGTGAGGAAGAGCACATTGCCACCACCGATCGAAACGATCTGATCAATTGTCGACACCGGCGGCAGCGGCGGCGCCGGAAGGGCTTTCCCCTGATCGTCGAAGACACGCACGCGCGATGGGCCGCCCATCATGTCGATCACGTAAAGGTGGCCCGGCGTAGGCACGAAGCTATCAATGGAAGCACGCCCACTTTCTCCTGAGCCTGAGGATTCCGGAACCACAACTTTCGCTTGCGCTAGGTCGAGCTCGGTTAGCGGTAAGCGAAGAATTTTGCCGCGCGGCGCGCCTTTGTGAGAGAGAAGGTAGAGTGCCGGATCCGCGCCGAAACGGACGGAAACCACACCGTCTTCGAAATGGGTCAGCTGGGTCCAGTGACCCTCGGCATCCATCAGGTAGTGCGCGAACTGTCCGCCATCGCCGTTGGCCACCGCCGCGAGCAGCCAGTGACCGTCGTCGCTTGTACGGAGCTGAATCTCGGCGATACGGGGAAAATCCTTGCCGATGACGTACGTGTCTTGCTTGGCGTCGGTTCCCAGCTTGTGAAAGTAGACCTGCTGGTAGAAATTGGTATCCTCCGGTGGACGCTCGTTGCCTTGCGGAAAGCGCGTGTAGTAGAAGCCCGAGTTGTCACCCGTCCAGGCAATGCTGCCGCCGCCAGTGGCAAAGTTGACGCGAGGCACCACGTCCGAAAGCTCCTTGCCGGTGGCGACTTCGATAATGTGAGCGGAACTGTCCTCCGAGCCGTTTTCCGAGAGCGCGAGGGCGACGTACTTGCCTCCGAAGGACGGTACGTAATAGTCCACGGAAACCGATCCTTTGGCGCTCGCGGCGTTGGGATCAAATACCACCTTAGCACTGGCTGGATCGTCGGCGGAGCGCAGGGAGACTAGTATCGGCTGCTGTTGGGGCGGCTGGTTCTTCATCGCGAATAAAATGCCGTCGCGAAACTGAAGATAGAAGTACGTAGCGGAACTGGCAGCGACAAGTTCGTGCAGACGCTTCTTTATTGCGGGGCGCACGGACACGTGGTCGAGATACTGACGGGAGCGCGCGTTCTCGGCGGCGCTCCATTGTTTGACGTTGGGATCGTCCCAGTTTTCCAGCCATCGGTAATCGTCGATGACTTTGACACCGTGATATTCGTCCGTGACCGGGCGTTTGGGAGTAGCAGGAGGGGCGGAACCGGACGGCGCTTGGGCGATCGCAGTCAGGGACAACAAGAAAATCGCCAGAGAAACCCGCGGAAAAATTTTCATCGGAGGGCGCTCCTTCCACGGCGGAGGCGAACGACCCACAAATTCTCTGCTCGTGTGATTTCGCATAGTAACCCAGAGCTATCCCGCCGCGTAGCGTGTAACCGGTACATAAATCACTTCCAGCGCTTGGCACAGAAATTTGCCTTGCGATTCTCTGCCTCTCCCGGAAAGTACAGGTGTACCCCACCTGCCCGTTTTCTAAACGACGGGCAAGCTTCGCAAACGCTCGCTTTGCGCTAAGGTGTTTCGGGCTTGTTCTGGACGACCCCGGACGACGCCCGAAGATGTTGAACGATGCCGAACTCGATGCTCAACAAGAAGCCACTCAAACGAGTCGCATGCTGAAGACAGGCGCCGCGCCCTCGCGCCAGTCGGTTGACCCATTGCTTCGCCGAAATCTACAATTTTCTAATCGCAACTCCAGTTATTAGAAGGTGGCCTAAACCATTGGAAACAAACGACCGGAGGTGTTTCTAATCGCCGAATTTCTGGGGCTTTCATGTTCCAGACGTCGCGCCGTTTTTCCAAGCCAGTACCACAGTGTGCTGCTGGAACAACCACTCCCCAATATCTCTGTTCACGGCCGATTTCCGTTTGCTATAGTCATCGCCGTACTCGCGTTCCTCCGAATGGGTCCCGCGCGACAGCGCCCGCGCGACCCAGCCTTGAGGCGTCGCGGTTGCTGCGGTGTATTTTGCGCCGCCGGCCCGCGACGTCGCTCGTGACGCGGCCTTCCCCCAATAGCCCTAGGAGAATTCTGTGCGCGTTCTGACACCGACTGAAAACAAACGCTTCAATGAAATGATCGGCTTCGTAGGCCTGAGCCTGGCAGTTCTGCTGGCTCTGAGCCTGCTTTCGTATTCGCCGCTGGACGCGTCGTTCAACGTCTCCGCGGCCGCCTCCGGGCTCCGGCCCGGCGCGGAACTGGATCGGGCCTGTCGGAGCTCATACCGCTGATATATTTTTCCAGCTCGCCGGATATGGAGCGTTCCTGTTTCCAATCGGAATGTTTCTCGTGGCGATGCGCTGGTTCCGCAGCCAGCTGATGGAAGCGCCGACCGCGAAACTGATCGGCTGGGGACTTGCTGCTCCTCTCGCTTTCCGCCGAGATGACTCTCGTCCACATGCCGGACGTTCGCGGCGCACTCCCGGCCGGAGGCTTGCTCGGCAGACTGCTCGCGGAAGGTTCGCGCGCGACGCTGGGAGCGGTGGGCGCGAACCTTGTCTCGATCGCGACGTTCCTTACGGCTCTTTTCCTGACCACCAGCTTTTCCTTCAGCGCAGCTGCTACATGGATGAAGAAGCCGATGGGCAGCGAGGGCGTCATTGGTCAATGGATGGCGCGCATAGCGGCCTGGCGCGAAGAGCGCGAATCGGTGCGCCTGCGCAAGCAGGTTGACGACATCAAGATTGCCGGCCGGCGTCCCGTAGCCCAACAGCGCGTTTCAACGAAGGAAATCGAAGAGGACGAGGAAGAAGAGAAAAGGCCATCGATCGCACGCCCGCCCAAGGCGAACGCGGACCGCACGTGATCCAGTTCCACGATCCGGCGCCGCCACCTCCGCCCAAGAAGAGCGCTCCCGAGCCAAAAATCTCCCACTGGAAGACGAATTTCAAATTGCCGCCGCTCAGCTTGCTGCACACCGCCGAGCGCGGCGAGAAAATGGACGAGTCCGAGCTTAAGGAATGCGCCCGCGCCATCGAACAAAAATGCGCAGAATTCGAAGTCGGCGGGCCACATCACCCAGATCAATCCTGGCCCGGTCGTCACCACATTCGAATTCAAGCCCGAGGCGGGCATCAAATACAGCCGCATCACGGGCCTCGCGCGAAGATCTCTGCCTTGCGTTGCGCGCCGAATCGCTCCTGATCGAGCGCATACCGGGAAAATCAACGGTCGGAATCGAAGTGCCCAACGCGCGGAGGGAAACAATCGCTCTGCGCGACGTGATCGAGTCGCCGGAGTTCTCGCACACGTCATCCAAGCTTTCTCTGCCGCTCGGCAAAGACCTGATTGGACGCATCCGCGCGGCCGACCTGACGCAGATGCCTCACCTGCTGATCGCCGGCTCGACCGGCACCGGCAAGAGCGTCTTCATCAATTCCCTGCTGATGGGCATGCTCTATAAATCCACGCCGGACGAATTGAAGCTGGTGCTTGTTGATCCGAAGCGCCTCGAACTCGGGCTTTATGCCGACATTCCGCACCTCTACACGCCGGTCGTAACCGACGCGAAGGTGGCGGCAAACGTCCTGCGGAATGCGACGCGCGAGATGGAACGACGACTAAAACTTCTCGCGCAGCGCAGCGTTCGAAATATCGAACAGTACAACCGCACGTTCGAGAAGGGGCAATCGCTCTCGCTCTTTGAGAACACGGACGAAGAGGAACATCGCCCGCTGCCCTACATGGTCATCGTAATCGACGAGTTGGCCGACCTGATGATGGTGGATACGAACGGCGTGGAAGAGTCCATTACGCGACTCGCGCAGATGGCGCGCGCGGTCGGAATCCACTTAATCCTCGCCACCCAGCGCCCCTCGGTTGACGTCATCACCGGGTTGATCAAAGCCAACTTCCCCGCCCGCATTTCATTCCGCGTGGCCAGCAAAGTTGACTCGCGAACGATTCTCGATACCAACGGATCGGAATCGCTGCTCGGCAAAGGCGACATGCTGTATTTGCCAGCGGGTTCGTCGAGACTGCACCGCATCCATGGCCCCTATGTGCACGAGAACGAAGTCGCGGCCGTTTGCCAATTCTGGCGCGATCAGGCCAAGGCGATTTACAACGAAGAGCTTCTCAAGCCGCCGAAGGATGAAAACGCGATGGGCGGCGGCATGGGCGACGACGGAGAAGGCAGCGAAGGAGTTGACGACGACCTCTATCAGGACGCCGTTCGCGTCTGCTGCGAAATGGGCCGCGCTTCTACATCAACGCTCCAGCGGCGCCTGCGAATCGGCTACGGCCGCGCCGCTCGCCTGATTGACATCATGGAGAAGGATGGCATCGTCGGCCCCGCCGACGGCGCCAAGCCCCGCGAAGTCCTGAAAACCAAAGATTGGATGAAAGAATTCGACGACTCGATGCGATAGGGTGGTTTTCGCTTTCCAGTGCCGCGCCTTTTCCGTAGAATCGTTGGCTGTACCGGTGCCGAGGTAGCTCACCGGTAGAGCGCGGCCCTGAAAAGGCCGGCGTAGGCAGTTCAACTCTGCCCCTCGGCACCATTTTCATTTGCGTCCGTCTCGCCAAAGAATTCCGCATTTTGATGACCCCACGGCACGATTCGCAGATCGAGTGGCTCGCGGCGTTGCCGGCTCCCGAACTTTCCTGGCGCCGTTGGTTTTCTCGCCATTCCAGCGATTGCCCGCGCGCAAGGCGCTCCGCCGCTGCTCACCAACGACACCGGCACGCCGGGCAACGGGAATTGGGAAATCAATCTGGGCGTGATGCCGATACTGCGGCAACACCAGGACGTCTTCCAAGTCCCACAGATTGATATTAACTTCGGGCTGGGCAATCGTGTTCAGCTGACCTACGAAATCCCGTTCGTTCTTCAGAACGCAACCGGCGAGCCAACCCAGACTGGGTGGAGTAACGGTTCTCTGGGCATGAAATGGCGTTTCCTCGACAACAAAAAAGGCTGGAGCGTTCAATCTTCCCGCAGCTCGAATTCCCAGGGCTGGGGGCTTCGATCCGGAGCGGAATTGCCGCAAGCGGGACACGGCTGCTCCTCCCCGTCGAGATCACGAAATCAGTCGGGCCGATGAACCTTGGTTTCGAAGCAGGCTACTTCGTTCCCTGGCATTCGCACGGAGAACGTATCATCGGCTTCTTTGTCGGCCACGATGTGACTTCCAAATTGAACATCCTGGGCGAGGTCTATAACGACCGCGTGATGGGCGCGCTACCGCACGACACCACGTTCGACGCCGGGGGCCACTACGAATTCCATCGCGGACTGATTTTGCTCTTCACGGCTGGGCGCAGCTTTGGCAGTAATTCAACGGGCCAGCCGGAATTCACGGGATACATCGGCGTGCAGATCCTGCTCGACAAATACGGGAAAGCGCTGCATTCGGAGCAGTAACACCTCTCTGAGTGGCGGTTATTGCTTCATTGCGAGTTGCGGTGCCGCCCCGCGAGTTGAGTTAGGAATCCGAGTGCATCCGTGGGGCCGCGCAAATCGCCTATGCCCGCCTCCAAGCACTGCGGAACAAGCTCCAGCCGCGCGGCACTGCGTTAGTACGCAGGTACTATAACCCCTCATCGTTTTATAGACCGAATGAGCTATCGACGTCCGCCTGCCTTCCCCGTAACTTAGAGAGAGCCGTCAAGTGCCTGGTTTTGTGTCGATTGACGGAAAGAGTTACTGAAATCCTGGCCGATTGGCCCGTTTCCGCAACAGCACGGCGGGTTTTCTGGGCGAGTTGGACATAGGAAGGGGTTGATGGGGACCTTTCTCCAAGTTACGGATTTGAAAATTGCCTATCGCTCCGCTGACTCGACGCCGTGGCAGGCGGTAGATGGCGTGACGTTCAGCATCGCTCCGGGCGAAGTAGTGGGAGTGATGGGCGAATCTGGGTGCGGGAAGACGAGTCTTGCTCTCGCAATGCTCGGATTGCTCTCCAGGGATCGGACGGACATTTCTGGCTCGATCATGTTCCGCAGCCAAAATCTCGTCGCGATGGACGAGCGCTCTCTTCGACGAATCCGCGGCGCCGAAATTTCTATGCTTTACCAGGAGCCGGGCATCTCGTTAAGTCCGATGATGCCTGTTGGCGCGCAAATCGCGGAAGTCATTCACGCACACCGCGAATTGGGCTGGAAACAATGCCACGCGGAAGCCCACTCCGTCCTCGCGCGCGTTGGTTTGCCTTCAACCGACAGAATCATTTCGGCGTATCCCCATCAACTGAGCGGCGGGCAACTTCAGCGAGTTGTGCTCGCTCAGGCGCTCGTTTGCCGGCCGTCGCTATTGATCGCCGACGAGCCAACCGCTGCGCTCGACGCGCAAAGCCAAGCAGATTTCGTCACCCTGTTGCGCGAACTGAATCATCAAATGAACATCTCGATTTTGCTGATCAGCCACACGCCTGAAATTCAGGCGAGCCTTGCCGATCGTGTCCTAGTCGTGAAGGATGGGCAAATCGTCGAGCAGGGACGCTTCGAAGATCTGTATTGGAATTCGTCGCACCACTATACGAAAACCTTGCTTCGACGGAATGCTGCTGCAACCGTCGAAGAGGCAGACGCCGAATCCGAACGCGTTACTCAGGAACAATTGGCACGGTGAACGAACTTTGAAAAGCCACTCACACAAGCGACGTGAGCTCGATCGGGCGGAGCCGCTGGTGCGCGTCCAGCGGTTGAGCAAGCATTACGTTCAGCGCCGCCCGCTCACGCGAACCAAGTTTACGATTGATGCGCTCGATGACGCGAGCTTGACCGATTCGTCGAGGCACAACGCTAGCGCTGATCGGCGAATCCGGCTCGGGCAAGTCCACGCTCGCCCGTTGTCTCGCATTATTGGAGAAGCCGTCCGCTGGAGCGATCTGGTTCGCCGGAGAGAATCTGGTCGAGCTGACGCCCAAAGAACTTTTTCCTTTTCGCCGCCGCATTCAGCTGATTTTCCAAGATCCGACCTCGGCGCTCAACCCGCGCATGACTGCCGCGGAAATCGTCGCCGAGCCGCTTGCAATTCAACGTGAAGGAACAAAATTCTCGCGGCGCGGCCGAGCCCTGGAACTAATGGCACAGGTCGGCCTGCCCGCTCACTGCGAGCACAAACGCCCGTTCGAATTCAGTGGCGGACAGCGCCAGCGCCTCGCGATCGCCCGTGCATTGGCCCTGGAACCGGAGCTCCTGATTCTCGACGAGGCTTTATCGAGTCTCGATCTCGCGAATCAAGAGATGCTTCTCGAGGTGCTGGCCAATCTCCAGGCGGCGCACTCGCTGACTTACCTGCACATCTCGCACGATCTGCGCCTGGTATCTGAGTGCGCCGACGAAATCGCGGTCATGTACGAGCGAATGATCGTCGAGCAAAAAGCCGCGACCGAGCTTTTCGCCAATCCAGAACATCCCTACACGCGAGATCTCCTGGACGCGATGCCGTCTCTGGAATCCATTTGCGTGGAGCGCTTCGCCTAATTCGATGAGATATCTCACCCAACGGCTGATCCACGCGACGCTGCTCCTGCTCGCCATTTCGTTTTTCTCGTTTGCGCTGCTTCAGATCGCGCCCGGCGACTACTTCGATTCCATGCGCCTGAATCCGCAGATTTCGCGCCAGACGTTATCCGGGATTCGCGCGCAATCCGGCCTCGACCGGCCGCTTCCCATTCGATACGCGCATTGGCTCGCATCACTGGTGCGTGGGGATCTCGGTGTTTCCCTAGCATCGCGAGGCCCTGTGGCCCCGGTGCTACGCTTGCGGGCTCGCAACACGCTCGTGCTCTCCGGCACCGCGACATTATTGGCATGGCTGCTGGCCCTCCCGATTGGAATCTGGAGCGCCGCGAAACGTGGCGGCTGGGCAGATCGCATCTGCGGCGTGGCCACGTCAGCCCTTCTCACGATTCCGGATCTCGTGCTGTTCCTCGGTTTGCTGCTTCTTGCGATTCGCACCGGCTGGTTTCCCACTGGTGGAATGCAGACGGAAGTGACTGCGGATTTGGATCTATGGAGCAGTGCTAAGGATTTCGCGCTCCACCTCGCGCTCCCCGCCGTGGGAGTAGCGCTCGTCAGTTTGCCGGTGCTGGTCCGGCACATTCGCGCGGCGATGATCGAAGCGCTCGAGTCGCCATTTCTACGCGCGGCGCGTGGGCACGGCATTCCGAATTCACGGTTGCTGTTCCGATACGCGTTGCCTGCCGCTTCGAATCCACTCATCTCGCTTCTTGGGTTTTCAGTGGCGACCATGCTGAGCGTCTCCGCGCTCGCGGAAATCGTCCTGAGCTGGCCGGGACTCGGCCCGCTACTGGTGGAATCGATCCTCGCGCGCGATGTATATGTGGTCGTCGCGATCGTGATGCTTTCTTCCGTTTTTCTCGTGGCGGGCAATCTGCTTGCGGACGTGCTCCTTTTCGCAAGCGATCCGCGGATTCGGGTGGAGTGACCAGGTGACGCACCGGCACAAACTTTGGGGCGCGCTAGTTTTACTGGCATGCTGTCACGCCCTTGTTTTGTTTGCAGGGTTCTTTGCGCCCTACGATTTCGCGACTCACAATCGCGACCTGGCGTTCGCGCCGCCGACGCGTATTCATTTCGTAGATGCGCACGGAACATTTCACGCCCGGCCTTTTGTATATGGTCTGAAGTCCGACCCGGCCAACACCGGACTTTATACGGTCGATTCGACCCAAATCTATCCCATCCACTTTTTCTCGCGCGGCCCAGCCTATAGGCTCGCTGGAATATTTCCCTCGGACTTGCACCTTTTCGGCGTGGACGGTCCGGGCCGCCTCTTCTTGATGGGCACGGACGCGTTCGGCCGCGACCAATTCTCGCGATTTCTCTATGGCGGCCGAATTTCATTATTGGCTGGCTGGATCGCCGCCGCCTGCTCGCTCCTGATCGGAATCATCGTGGGCACCGCTGGCAGGATTCTATGGCGGCTGGATCGACCAAATTCTCATGCGCGGAGGAGAGCTTTTTCTTGCTCTGCCGTGGCTCTATCTTCTGTTCGCGGTGCGCGCCGCGTTGCCGCTGCACGTAGCCGAATGGCAGGTTTTCCTTCTTCTCGTCGCCGTGATGGGACTGATCGGCTGGGCGCGTCCGGCTCGGCTGATTCGCGGCGTCGTGCTCAGCGCGAAAGAACGCAATTTCGTGCTCGCAGCCCGGGGATTCGGCGCTTCGGACGCTCATGTGATCTGCCGCCACGTCCTGCCGCAAACGTATGTTGTCGTGCTTACGCAAATGACGCTGCTCATTCCGCAGTACATCCTAGCCGAAGTGACCCTGAGCTTCCTTGGACTCGGCGTCAGCGAGCCAATTCCCAGCTGGGGAACGTTGCTCGCCTCTTTGCAGCAATACTACGTTTTGTCCTCCTTCTGGTGGATGTTCTTGCCGGCCATCCTCCTGATCCCCGTATTTCTCCTCTACTACGCCGCCGCCGATGCTCTGCAGGAACGCCTCGCTTCCGTGCCGCTATAAAAACCAATCAATCTTTGCTAAGAGTTAGATTCATGCAAAGAGTACGAATCTGGAATCATTTTGTCGTTCTCGCCGCTGCGCTTATTTGGACTAGCGCCGCAGCATTTGGCGCGCAATCGCAGGCGGGTGAAGAACGCATGGTCGCGGAGAGCATCTCCGGACGCTCCGGCGGCCGGCTTGTGATTGCGATGCGCTCGGAGCCGAAAACGCTGAATCCGGTTCTGGCCCAGGACGTGGCTTCGCGCGACGTGATTCGCTGCCTGACGGCCGACCTGATTGATATCAATCGCGTCTCGCAGAAGACGGAACCCGCGCTCGCGAAGTCGTGGACCGTTTCCCCGGATGGCAAGCGTTACACGCTGCAACTCCGCCGCGGTTTGCGGTTCTCGGATGGCCAGCCGCTCGACGCGGACGACGTAATTTTCAGTTTTCAGGTATATCTCGACGAAAAAATAGATTCGCCGCAGCGGGATCTCTTGGTGGTGGGCGGAAAGCCCATCGTCGTCCAGAAGGTAGATCAATATACTGTCCGGTTTGAAATGTCGCAACCCTATGCCGCCGCCGAGCGGCTTTTCGACGGTTTCGCCATTCTTCCGCGACATTTGCTCGAAGGCGTCTACCGAAAAGGCAATTTTTCGGAAGCGTGGAACGTTTCAATGTCGCCCACTGAATTCGCGGGCCTTGGTCCATTTCGCTTGAAGGAATATGTTCCTGGACAGCGAATCGTGCTCGAGCGCAATCCTTATTACTGGAAGCAAGACAAAAGTGGCAATCGGCTTCCGTATCTCGATCAGATAGTATTCCTGTTCGTGGCAAGCGAAGATGCGCAGGTCATTCGATTCCAGGCCGGAGACGCGGATATTTTGACGAGATTCAGCGCGGAAAACTTCGCGGTTCTGGAGAAGCAACAAGCCGCGAAGCACTATCACCTCGACGATTTGGGCGCCGGCCTTGAATACAATTTCTTTTTCTTCAATCTGAACGCCGTGGATGCCAAAGCGCTGCCGGAAATCGCGCGAAAGCAAGCGTGGTTTCAGGACAAGCGTTTCCGCCAGGCAGTTTCGGCCGCGATTGATCGCGACAGTATCGTTCGCCTCGTTTACAACGGGCGCGCAACTCCGCTATGGACGCAGGTAACTCCGGGCAATCATCTGTGGATCGATCCGAGCATTCCTCACCCAGCCATTTCCGTCGCGCACGCCCGGGAACTTCTGCAGTCCGCCGGCTTCTCGTGGAAAAGCGATGGCGCCCTCGTGGACAGCCACGGCAGTCCCGTCGAATTCTCGATTCTCACCAGCTCTTCCAACGCCCAGCGCGTGAAAATTGCAACGCTCATTCAGGATGATCTGAGCAAATTGGGCATGAACGTTCAAATCGCGTCGCTCGAATTTCACACCATGGTGGACCGCTTGTTGACGACTCACGATTACGAAGCCGCCGTCATGGGCCTGGTTAGCGGCGATGCCGATCCCACGTCGGAAATGAACGTCTGGATGTCGAACGGAGACACTCACCTCTGGCATCCCAATCAAGCCAAGCCGTCAACGCCATGGGAAACTGAAATGGACCGGTTGATGCAGCAGCAGCTCGTCACGCTCGACTATACGAAGCGGAAGCATCTCTACGATCGTGTGCAGGAAATCGTTGCCGACGAGCTGCCTATTATTTGTCTGGTGAGCCCGAATATTCTGGTCGGAGCCAGCAACCGTGTGGGGAATTTTCACGCGGCGATTCTGGATCCTTATACGCTCTGGAATATCGATCAGCTATACATCCAATAAGATTGGCGGCCACGACATCGATGGTTTCTCGCGAGCGCGCAATTCAAGAAGACAGGTTCAAAGCGTGGCCGGATTCGCGCCTGGTGCGCGAATGCCTCAAGGGAAATCAGGAGGCCTGGTCCGCTCTGGTGGACAAGTACAAGAACCTGATTTTTTCGATTCCGATCAAATATGGCTTCTCCGCGGACGATGCCACGGACATCTTCCAATCGGTGTGCCTCGAATTGCTTTCGCAATTGCCAAAGCTTCGAAATCCTCAGGCCCTGCCGAAATGGATCATGCAGGTAACCGCCCACAAGTGTTTTCACGGCAAGCGCCAGCAGCAGCGCACGGAGGTCTCCGACCCGAATGATCCGAAGTTCGAACAGAGCACGCCCTCCCGTGCGGAAAGCATCCTGCGAGAAGCAGAGAACGAGCAATGTTTGCGGCAAATCGCTATCGGCATTGCCGGCCCGGTGCCAGCAACTCGTTCAGCATGCTATTTTTTGAAGAGCCTGCACGCCCCTATCAAGAAGTGGCGCGAACGCTGAGAATCGCTCCCGGCTCGATCGGGTTCATTCGTCAGAGATGCCTCGAGCGCTTGCGCAAAGGTCTGATCGAGGCGGGGTTTTCGTGACAACGCCCGCCAAGAAACCACCGCTCTCCGAGAAATTGCTTAGCGACCTGGCGAATCTCTCCAGCGAGGTCAGCCGGACTCGGTTCCTCACGCATAAGCGCCTCTATCGCGAAGCGGTTCTGAGTCAGCTCAATGACATCGTCCGGGCAGGTCTTCGCGCGGATACCAAGCGGGCACTCGCATTGGCCGAGTGCGCGATTGCCATCGCGCGCCGCTTGCGCAATCAGGAAGCTTTGGGCCGCAGTCTGCGCTCGAAAGCGAACGCTCTCAGTATCGCGGGCGACAATCGCAAGGCCCTGGACTTTCACGAGCAGGCTCTCGATGTCTTTCGAACAATTCCTAACCCTGAGGAAGAAGCCCGCACACTGATTCCCTCGATTCAGGCTCATATTTTGCTCGGCGAATACGACAAGGCTTTCGAAGCAGCCGAAAGCGCCAAGAAGATCTTCCAGAGCCTGGGGAATCAGCAGCGCATCGCGCACGTGGAGATCAACGTCGGGAACATCTATCACCGCCAGGACCGATTCGAGGAAGGTCTCGCCTGCTACGAGCGCGCCTACGAAGCATTGCTTCCCTTCCGTGATTCGGAGGGGCTCGCGGTCGCTCTCTACAACATGGCTGTTTGCCTGATCACCATGAATGATTTTCCGCGGGCGCTCGCCACTTACCAGCGCGCGCGGGAGATGTGCGTCGAACATGGGATGCCCCTTCTCGTGACGCAGGCGGATTACAACATCGCGTATCTCTACTACCTTCGCGGCGAATATAGCCGCGCGATCGAAATGTTGCGCGCCACCCGGGAGGAATGCGAGAAAAACGGTGACGCATACGTTCTGGCGCTCTGCTATCTCGACTTGTCCGAAATTTATCTGGAACTTAACCTGAGCACGGAAGCCAGGGAGACGGCTCACGAGGGCTTTCTCCGATTTCAGAAACTGGGGATGGGCTACGAAGAAGCCAAATGCCAGGCATACGAGGCCATGGCATTCAGTCAACTTGGCAAGGCACTGCGCGCGATCGAGTTATTCGCGGAAGCGCGGCCAAAGTTTGTTCGTGAAAAAAATCTAGTATGGCCGTGGCTCCTCGACCTCTATCAAGCCATCGTGCTTTTCAACGAAGGCCGCCTCTTCGAAGCCCGCCGCCTGTGTTCCGGTGCTGCAAACTTCTTTGACAGCTCATTCTTGCCGGGCAAAGCCGTGCTCTCCCATGTGCTCCTCGCCCGCATATCATTGCGGACCGGCGAACTTCCCGCCGCTCGCGCCGAATGCACTCGCGGCCTCGATCGCCTGGCATCGCTCGAGGCTCCCATGCTGCGGTATCAGGCGGAGTTCCTGATGGGCCAGGTGCAACAAGCGTCCGGCAATCCTTCCGAGGCGTACGGATCGCACCAGCGGGCGCGGGAGGCCCTGGAAACACTGCGAAGCAGCCTTCGCGGTGAAGAACTCAAAATCGCATTCTCGAAGAATCGGCTGGAAGTGTACGAATGCCTCGTCGAATTGTGCCTCGGCGAAAGAGCAAGTTCAAAATCGGCTGAGGGAATCATTCGGTTATATGGAGTCGGCGAAGTCTCGCAGCCTTGCGGAACTCCTCGTGCAGCATGGCAATACGCTCCCGATTGGCGACACCGGCCAAAGCGAACTCGTTCGCCGAATCCGGGAAACGCGCGAGGAACTCAATTGGTATTACCGGCGCATCGAGCTTGAGCAGTTGCGCGCGGATGACCCGTCCCCTGAGCGAATCGAGAAGCTTCAGAAGCAAGCCCTGGCGCATGAGAACGAACTTCTTCGCGCCTTCCGGCAAATTCCCACGCCGAGTGCCGGAGAAGGTTTGGGCCTGGGCAGCGTGATCGGTTCACTCGAAAGCATTCAAGAGTCTCTGCCACCCGACGCCACGTTGCTTGAATATTTCAGCGTCAAGGACCAGTTCATCGCCGCAATCGTCAGTCGCGATAGCCTGGAAATCGTCCCGGTGACGCCAGTGTCGCGCGTGGCAAATCTGATTCGCATGCTCCACTTTCAGATGTCGAAATTTCGCCTGGGCGCAGAATACGTTCGAACGTTCGAAAAATCGCTCTTGGCGTCTACGCAGGCCCACCTTAGCCAGCTTTATCAGGAAGTTTTTGCGCCGCTTCGCGGGAGGCTGCATGGCAAGCATCTCGTCATCGTTCCTCATGGCGTGCTGCACTATCTCCCGTTCCACGCGCTTTTCGACGGCGCCGCGTACCTCATAGACTCCTTCACCATTTCGTACGCCCCGAGTGCCAGCATCTTTGCTCACTGCCAGCGAAAATCGTCGCGCGCCTCTGGATCGCCTTTGATTCTGGGTGTTCCCGATGCGCAGGCGCCGCTGATTCTCGACGAGGTGCAATCCGTTGCCGGCATTCTGCCCGATGCCGAGTTGATCGTTGGCGCTGAGGCCAATGAGGCGGCGCTCCGGGAAAAGGGATCGCACAGTCGGCTGATTCACATCGCCACTCACGGCAGCTTTCGACAGGATAATCCCATGTTCTCCGGGATCCGCCTCGGCGGCGCGTACCTGAGTCTCTACGATCTCTACCAACTTAAGCTGGAGGCGGAACTCGTCACACTAAGTGGGTGCGCGACAGGCTTCAACGTCGTCGCACCCGGCGATGAACTTCTCGGCTTGATCCGTGGACTCCTCTATGCTGGCGCCCAATCGCTACTTCTGACTCTCTGGGATGTCAACGATCGGAGTACTGCGGACTTCATGACCCGCTTTTACCAGCGCGTGCGTGATGGCCAAGGCAAGGCTTCTGCCGTGCGGGGCGCCATGCGGGACCTGCGCCAGGACTATCCGCATCCCTACCACTGGGCCCCTTTCACATTGATAGGAAGGGTGTTACCGGCCTAAAGCCGCTCAGTATTTATTTTGCCCACCCCTATATTTTCTGACGTCGTCGATACCCTTATGAGATGAGCATGGGACCTCAAAGCGCGCCCGTAGGGGGTGCGTGGGCAAACGAAATTTTCAGGGGGAGCGCGATGGAACACTATTCGTTGGAAAAATGGGCAGATTTCGCCCGACAGGTTATCGGAGAGCAGGAAAGAGCGCAAATGCAGAGCCATCTGGACAACGACCGCTGCAAGAAATGCTCAAGGGTCTTGGACCTGTGGCAGCGCGTCAAAGTGGCTGCTCGGCAGGAACAGACCTACCAGCCGCCTGAAAGCGCGGTCCGCTCGATGAAGGGTACGTTCGCTACTCACGGACGTAGCAACGCGAGCCGCGGCATCCGCGCGATCGCTGAGTTGCTGTTCGATAGCTCGCGGAGCCCGCTACCTGCCGGCGTCCGGTCTTCCGGTACGTCCCCACGACACCTGCTCTACGGGGTCGGAGGCGACTACCGCATTGACATCCAGATCGAAGCGCAACCCGATTCCGACAAAGTCGCCGTCGTGGGACAGGTTCTGAGCTCGGTCAATCCAGATGAAATCGTCGGAGTCGCTCCCGTGATCCTGGTAAGAGGCACCAGGGTTTTGGTCGAGTCTCTGACGAGCCCGTTCGGAGAATTCGATCTCGAGTGCGATCTTGCGGGCCCGCTTGAGTTGAGAATCAAGCTCCGGACCACGGAGATCCGCTTGCCCCTGTCTGAGCCTATCCCCAGGGACACAAAGAATCGAACGGAAGCCACTGATTCCACAAGACTTACAAATTCCCGTCGGCGACTCAAGAAACGTACTAGGAAGAAAGTTTGATGCGAAAACCCCCAAAAGTAGCCGCTTGTACTATAGCCGAACATGCGACCTCCCGACGAAACTGGCACCCTGGAGATCGGCACACCAAGCAGCTACTGGGTCGGCACGCAAAAGGAGTATCAGCAATCATGAAACGTCGAGTCTGGCTAATCATGCTTCTCTCAGCAGGTTTGTGGGCCCAACCGGCAGCCGCCCAAGGTTTACTGGGTGGTCTCCTCTCAAACGTTGGAAATTCGCTATCGAGTCTGACCTCGCCACAGCCAGGCGTTATCGTGCGCACAAATCTCGGGCTGGGCGGCCTTAAGCTGGTCTGCCTTCTTCACGGATGCACAGTGGCCGGCAATTTGGACGGAAGCCTCAACCAGGTTTTCCTGGTCCGGCCGGCGAAGGGCCTGCTCCCCAACTTGCTCGCTGGAGTGCTGAGACTGGTCACTGGAATTCTCGACGCAGAACCCGATCAAGTGTTTCAGATTCCGCCTGACCCGACGAGCCAGCAGACTTCGAACGCTCCTCCGGCGGGATTGTGGGATAACACACCGGTGAATTACTACGGCACGACAGTGACAGACGGCTACGTGAACCAGCCGGCTGCTCAAATTCTCCAGATCTCCCAAGCTCAGAGCGGTTTCAAGGTGAGCGGTTCGGGAATCGTTGCGGACATTGATACCGGCGTGGACCCAAACCATCCGGCGCTGCAGAAAGTCCTGCTTCAGGGCTACGATTTCACGCGCAATCAACCGGGCGGCTCGGAAATGAACGACGTGTCCGTGAGCGCTCCTCCTCCTTGCGACTCCTGCCCCGCCGCATATGTGAACCAACATACTGCCGCCATGCTCGATCAGCACACTGCGCACATGCTCGACGGCGGCGCTGATGAGGCGTTCGGACACGGAACGATGGTGATGGGCGTCATCCACCTTGTCGCCCCGACCGCGAAGCTCATGCCGCTGAAGGCATTTGGACCGGACGGCAACGGCTCGCTTTCGAATATCGTCGCTGCGATCTATTTCGCGGTGCAGAACAGAGCGAACGTGATCAACATGAGCTTTGACCTGACGCAGAGCTCGACGGAGCTGGCGAACGCCATAAACTACGCCAACGGCAAAAATGTGATCTGCGTGGCTTCCTCCGGTAACGACGGCGCGAATGAAATGGTTTATCCCGCGGGATTACAGAATGTGATGGGCGTGGCATCCACAAACAATCAAGATCAGCGTTCGAGCTTCTCTAATTATGGAAATCAGATCGTGTGGGTCGCCGCGCCCGGCGAGGGTGTCGTAACCACCTATCCCTTCGGACTCTACGCGGCCGGATGGGGAACTTCGTTCAGCTCACCATTCGTTTCCGGCACCGCTTCGCTGATTCTCAATATGCAGCCAAAGGACAATCAGACCCAGGCGGCCTGGGCGATTTCGCACGCCAAGTTCGTGGGCCCGACGATGGGCAGCGGACGCCTGAACGTTGACTGGACACTCTCAGCTCTGAATCCAGTCCAGGGATTGCTTCAAATTCAGTAAAACGTTTCCCATCCTCCGATGCTCACTTTCGCCAATCCGCTGACGGGCGCTTCCACACCACTTGGTCAATTCAGTGGTGCTTCGGAAGCGCCGTCGTCGCCGGCAAGCTTCTTGACGAATCCCCCTCGTGATGGCGCCTCGGCGGAGATGCATTTAAAAAAGATGGAAGAGCAGCTGTCCGCGCTACGCACTTTCTTGATTTGCGCGTTCAATCAGCTTCTGGATCTCAAGGATCTCAACACCGGGGTTCACAGCACGCGCCTGGCTGAATGGGCCCTCCACGTAGCGGGCGAACTTGGCCTCGACGAGGGCGCCCTTTCCGACATTGAAGTGGCTGCCCTGCTGCACGACATCGGGAAAATAGGCATTCCCGATGCGATTTTACAAAAGCCCGCGAAGTTGACCGACGCAGAGTACGATCTGATGAAAAAACATCCCGAATATGGCTGGGCTGTAATGCGCCACATCCCCGGGATGGAGCGGGCCAGCCTGATGATCCTGCATCATCACGAGCGCTACGATGGTAAGGGCTATCCGGCGGGACTTAAAGGTGAAGAGATTCCGATTGGATCGCGAATCGTTTGCGTGATCGACGCGTTTGACGCCATGGTTTCGTCGCGTCCCTATCGCGAAGGGCTTCCGTTCGAGGAAGCTGAACGCCGCCTGTTGGAAGCGCGCGGAACGCAATTCGATCCCGAGGTAGTTGATATTTTCATTCCTCTAGCCCGTGCGGAAATGTTGTCTGTGTTTGCAGCGGCCGGCACGTCCGTTTCGGCTGCGCTGTAATAGTGCGACCCTTCCCTGCCTGCTGGTTTTTACTTCGCGGCGAGCTGCGGCGCGGCCCCGAGTTGAGTCAGGAATCCGAGCGCGTCCGTGGATTGCCAGGTTTCCACGCATTTGCCGCCACGGAAATGGTGAATCACCATTCCGGCCGAAATCACGAGCTTCGAGGTTGGAGCAATTCCCATGTACTCGCCCTTGTGAGTGCCGTAAAACGTGTAACGATTCGCGACTTTCTCTCCCTCTCCAATCAAATCCTCACTGGCGAGCCGCATATCCGGAAATCCCTGGCGCAGTAGTCCGTAGTAATCGCGCAGACCGCCGACGCCCGGCTTCAGACGCCGCGAAAGCCCGTGAAAGATCACCGACTTATCAAACATCTCGAGGTACCCTTCGAGGTCCTTCGCGTTGAAACGAGCGATGGCGCGATTCACGTGATCTATATTTTCTCTCACAGGCATGGGTCACCATTGGCCGGGAAATTGAGATGCCGAGACCTGCTTCGCCGCAATAAAACGCTCACTTGGGAGGCTTCGAGTCGCTCTCCGTAAGCTCCCGCCAGAGCAGGTAGCTCGGAACGGCAAGCGCCGCCGTGGCAATGATGTAGAAACCGATTGGCTTGCGTATTACCCGCCCGTTCTGCGCCTGCTGGTCGGCGGCGGCTTCATCGTGGCAGCCTTGTTCGACGTTGTCATCGTAGGTCACGTCCGCTGACTTGCCTTCGGGAATCGTTCGGAGCTCGCCACCGTTGTCGAGCGTGACGCTTCCGCGCATTGCCGTAATCACCAGTTCCTTCGGCCCTTTGAATGTCACTTCACCGGCTGCCGCGGAACCACCGGTTGCCCGAACGATGCCTGCCGGGGTGCGAATCGAAATTTCGCCGGACGCGGGTTCTGAGAATCCCACCGTTCCCGCGGTGATTAACACTTGGATTTCGTTCCCGTCGTCTTCAAGCGCAGCAGCGCTCATGGCGGCAAGGTAGACCTGGCTCGCGCCCACTCGCACGCGCAACGCGCCGCCATCATTCGTGTCGAGGTTGTCGCAGGAATAGATATCCGCACCCATCACGGCGTTTTGGCTGTCGAGATGCCCGCGATCGGTTTGAGTGACCACGCCGAGGACTCGGCGATGCTCGCCGTGCGCCGCTAGCGTGGGCGAGCTATATAGCGCCGCAAAACACAATAAAATCAGGCTAAAGCGCACAACGTGACGCATTCGCTTCCTCCGAGAGGTACGTTCACAATGTGTTCTTGATAGGCGAAAGGGTCAACCGGAAGGAGCAGCACGGTTGCCACAATTGCAACAGAAGAAAGGGGTTGCGCCGGGAGACCACGGACGCACGAGGGCTATGGACTCAGCCGCCGCGGGCCGCTGACAAAACGGTTTCCTCGCTCGTAAAACCGTAGCCGGCGATGAGCAGCCTGGGAGATTCCGATCCGGGTGCTGACGCCAATCGCACCAGCCGGCCGCACCGCGGCCCCGAGCCAAATCGGGCTGGTACGCGAACAAAGGTCAATGCCATCGAATCGCTCGTCGATGTTCAAAGCCGCAGCTAGCCGCCCCGGGCCGCGAGCGAGGTCAAGCAATCGCATTATGCCGCGGTGACGCTCCATCCACTGGATTCCGTCAAGCGGTTCGAGCGCGCGGATTAAAACTCCCGCGCCAACTCCGGGAATTTCGCCCGCCACGTTGAAAATCCAGCACGAGCCGTATGTGAATCGCACGTACGCGGTCCCGCGCGCGAGAAACAGAGAATTATTGGCCCTCGAGTGGCCGGTAAACGCGTGGCCCGCGGCGTCCCCCACCGGATAGGCTTCCGTCTCGACGATGCGCCCGCTCAACCGGCCATGCGGCAGATCGCGGACGACCGTCTTGCCGATCAAAAAGCGCGCGAGCTTGATCGTATCAACGGGTAATTCTGCACGGCGAAGATGTCGAATCCGGAGAATCTGATTCGCTGGGGATCGTCTAACCATGGGATTGCCACATTACCAGTGGGCCAGATCGCTTTCGATGCAGACGAAATGCTACTTAACGCCCAGTTTTTCTGCATCATCGCGTAGATGAGCCACCGTAAAGTGCGTCGGCGTTAATGTGACGTGGTACCGGTGTCGCGCAGAAGTACAACGTCCGATTCAACATTGAAGCGCAAGATCGCGAGAGTCTTACCGTCGGGCGACCATTCAAATGACTTCGTATTTTGGGTGGGGAAATTGGTCAGCCGATGCATGGGCGAACCGTCGAGCGGCTGCACCCAGATATTATCCGTACCACCTTCGGCCACGGCGTACGCGAGACCCCTCCCATCCGGCGTGAAGCGCAGTAGTCCGACTATGCCGGGGCGTGGTTCCAGCAACTTCGGAGTGACCTTCTCCGCGGAATCAAGATTTATCATCGCGATTTTCTCCCCGCTTTGCGTTTGCCCCGTCTGGCCCGACATCGACAATAGATAGGCCAGCCGTCTGCCGTCCGGCGAAATCGTGAGATCGGACGTACCTTGAATCGTATTCGGAACCGGTTCTTCCGAAATGGTCTCAGGATTCCCCCCCTCGAGTGGCACTCGACGGAGTAGGTCTGGATTGTGTTCCGAGTAGTACACCCACTTCCCATCCGGACTGCAAACTGCCAGAACATCCGGTCTAGTACTTACTTTCGTAAGGCGCGTGAGATTCGATCCGTCGATACCGACACGCCAGAGCTCGATTGCCCGCTCGGCGGAATGCGCTGCCCACGGAAAAACAATATAACGAGACCTTCGAGTTCCAGGCGAACTGCTTGGAAACTCTCCGTCACAACCGGTCGGGGTAAAAATGACAGCTTTCGGATCGCTTGCCAGGACGGTCGAATTCGTGCCGCCTTTTGAAATACGAACGAGCTGATGCGCATCTGTCGTCACGAAGTCGTCGTCATCGGCCCAATTAAAAGTAAAATTAGTCTTGTCGAACTCCGGGGACGGATTGGGAACAGTCCCGTTGAACCCATTGGCCGGAACCAGATACAAAACCTGACTGGACTTTTGTTGCACCGTCGCAAGGGTTTTTCCGTCCTCCGAAAGCGTCAGGCTCGCATAACTGTTAGTGTCCTTCGTAACTGGCCGAAATGCCCCGCCCGGGATTGAATAAAAACCTATTTGCGATCGCGAAAAGCCCGTCTCCGCGCTCACGTACGTTACGAGGATGCCGCTTCCGTCACGAAGCCAAGCCGCTTCACCGGACAAGACGTCGGCGGAGGTAATAAGAGTTCGCGTAGGGGCGGAATCCGGCGTGCTTGCCGAAATTTGCACCGCTCCCACGGTAGTCAGAGTTTTCAATTGAACCGGCAGCAAGCCTCCGATCCAATTCACGTCAGTCTGCCACGCCACGGCCGACAGTGCCGCACTCGTCGGTCCGCGCGCCACCACCTTTTCGCCGGAGCCATCGGCGTTCGCAGTGAGAAGCAGGTACTTTCCTACGTCCGGGTCATTCTGGCGCACGTAAGCGATGGTTTGTCCGTCAGCTGAGAACGCGATGTTCGAGTCTACGTCCAGGCTGACCGCCTGTGGCGTACCGCCCAATACCGGTGCACGAAAAACCTGCCAAGTGTCTCCAATGCTATTCACGGCCTTCGCGAAATAGAAGAAGTTCCCATCGGGCGCGAATATGAAATTCCGATAGTTCGCCGCCTGGGGTGCTAGCACCTGCGTGTTGCTGTTGGTGGGAATATTACGCAGCCAAACACTGCTCAGGCCTTTGTCGTTTACAACGGTGAGCACATACTTGCCGTCGGGTGAAATCGCGGCCTGCCGGAAATTGCCCGCGTCCGTAAGCTGCGCGATCGTGAAATTCTGGAAAGGTTGCGCCCGCGATGCCCCTCTTCGAAAAGTATAAATACCATATCCTGCGGCGACCAGGAGGACTACTGCTACCACCGCGCCAACCATCCATTTCCGTCGCGCCGTGGGCGCGGCAGCCTGCGCGGTGGACGTACCCGATCCTTGCCCGGCGGAAGAAACAGAACCCGAGGAAAGCGACCCGGCTGGACCGGAGGGCTCTCGACCAATGTTTCCACTGGACGGCATCGCGCCGCTTGCATCAAGGCTTGTTTGCGATCCACGCCCGGAGGCTCCGGAGCGACCGGAGTCCGTGTCGCGCTTCAACCGCTGCAAATCCGCGCGCACATCGGAGGCATGCTGGTAACGCATTCTCACGTCTTTTTCCAGCGACTTGGAAATGATTCGTTCGAGATCCACCGGGAGGTCCGGATTCAAACGCGACACCGGCACAGGTTCGCGTTCCAGGATGGCGCTGAAAATTACTCCGGAAGTATTCCCTGTGAACGCCTGGCGTCCGGTCGCCATTTCATACAGAATCAGCCCAAATGAAAACAAATCCGTTCGAGCATCCAGATTTTCTCCCCGGACTTGCTCCGGCGACATATACGCAACGGTCCCCAGAGACGTGCCAGGGCTGGTCAGGTTCGGGTCAGCATCAAGCGTCTCGCCGCCCATCGTAACGGCTTCTTTCCCGCCCGCCGGAATCAGCTTCGCCAACCCGAAATCCAGCACTTTGGCCTGCCCGCGTTCGGTCACGAAAAGGTTTGCGGGTTTGATATCGCGATGCACGACGCCCTTGGCATGAGCCGCATCGAGCGCGTCGGCGACTCCGATCCCCAGTTCCAACAGCGTGTCGAGCCGAAGGGGTCCACTCATGAGGCGATGCTTAAGTGTTGCGCCGTCCAACAACTCCATCGCGATGAATGGCGGGACATTGGCTTCTTCGATATCGTAAATCGTGCAGATGTTTGGATGATTCAATGTTGAAGCGGCTTGCGCCTCACGTTGAAATCGCTCAAGCGAAACGCGGTCTTGCGCCACGTCCTGAGGAAGAAATTTAAGCGCAACCTGCCGCCTTAGCTTGGTGTCCTCAGCCCGGTACACGACCCCCATTCCGCCGCCCCCGAGCTTTTCGAGGATGCGGTAATGCGAGATCGTTTGGCCAATCAGAGAGGAAGAGTCCGCCATTTTTCCTTAAACTCCGGCGCGGTTGGGAGCCGACAGGCGCACATCTTAACACTATGGGTCACTGGCCGTAATGGCAGACTGGCGCCAGCGAGTGGAGTCCGCGGTGACTGGGATCCGTTTTCCAGACGTAGCTGCTGGCGAAAGATTCAATCGTGTGCAATCAGCGGCTGGATTGTTTTACCATGGGCTTTTAAGGCCGTTCGTTGAGCTTGATTTTGGAGGAGGGTCTGCCATGGCTGATGCCTGCCCGCACGTGAATGAAATTCGCAAGGTCAAACCCAGCGCCAACGGTTGCGAAGACTGCTTGAAAATCGGCGACACGTGGGTGCATCTGCGGATGTGCCTCGAATGCGGCCACGTGGGCTGCTGCGACAGCTCGAAAAACAAGCACGCCACGAAGCATTTTCACGCCGTGCATCACCCGATCATGCGGTCCATCGAGCCGGGTGAAGACTGGCGCTGGTGCTACGTGGACAATATGGAAGTGTGAGCGAGGACGGAGACTTGATGGCCAGCAAAGCAACAATGTCGGGATTGCCGAAAGACGAAGCTTGGCCGGCGCTGCCGCTCGCGGAATGGAGCGCGACGCGCGACACGCTGCACATGTGGATGCAGATGGTCGGCAAACTGCGGCTGGCGCTCAGCCCGCGGCTGAATCACTGGTGGGAAGTACCTCTCTACGTGAGCGCGCGAGGACTCACCACGTCCGCAATTCCCTACCAGCTGGGCGTTTTCGAAACTGAATTCGATTTCATCAGCCACGTTTTGCGATTCACCACAAGCCGCGGCGAGACGAAAACGATCGCGCTTGCACCGCGCAGCGTTGCAGATTTTTATCGCGAGTTCAAAGCCACGCTTGCATCGCTGAATATCGAGGCGCGGATTTGGCCCATGCCCGTCGAAATCCCGAATCCGATCCGTTTCGATCTGGACACCATCCATGCGTCCTACGATCCCGTTTACGCGAACCGGTTCTGGCGGATTGTCACAACCGTAGACGCAGTCTGCAAGGAATTCCGCGCGCGATTTATCGGCAAGGCCAGTCCCGTGCATTTCTTCTGGGGCAGCTGCGATCTGGCGGCTACTCGATTTTCAGGGCGCCGCGCGCCCGAGCGCCCTGGCGCGGACGCCATGACGCGCGAAGCCTATTCGCATGAAGTCAGCAGCGTAGGATGGTGGCCCGGGAACGGCGGATTCGACGCGCCCATGTTTTACGCATACGCGTCGCCGGAACCGGCGGGGTTCCGCGAAAGCAAAATCCTGCCGGCCGCAGCGTCCTATAACGCGCAAATCGGCGAGTTCCTGCTGCCGTACGACGCCGTGCGGAATTCCGGCGATCCAGCGGGCACGCTGCTGGAATTCTTTCAGAGCACCTACGAAGCCGCCGCAAACCTTGGGAAATGGGGTCGCGCGGCGCTGGAAAAGTAATCGTATCGTCGGTTGGACGATTAGATTGAAGACGGCAGCAGAGGTACTGAGGACAGCCTGCGTGTCTGCGGTCGGCTAGCCTCGGACGCGACCCGCAGATGCCGGGCCAGGAAGTGCTTCTGCGCGCGGCGGCCCCAGCCTCGGACAAAGTAGAAATTCAGCGCGCTGGCAGCTCCTGCGCTTAGCAGCGGGATGACCCGCCCGGCCCACTTCTCAGCGACTTCGCTGCCCATCTTCACCGCCATTCGGTCGATGATGCGCGGGACGAGGCGCTCGACGGCCTGCTTCTCGAGGAAATTGCGGCTCAAATCCAGACCTGCGGCGCTCGCCGCCGCAACCCATAGATTGACGGTTTCTTCCTCGGTCGAGTACTCGAAGCCGTACAGCAAGCTCAGTTTCTGCAGCGTTCGCAGTGTGATCGCAGAAAGTATGCCCATGTCCGGAACGATGGTGAGAAAGCCGCCGAGTCCGAGTCCTGCGCCCTCGAGTGCGGCCATTCGGGACGCCGAGCGAATCGTGCCCGCCGCAATCGGATCGATGACTTTCGGGCCGAGAAGAAACATGTCATGCCAGGTCTCGACCGGCAGACGATGCGCGCGCTGGATGTGGCGGAGGTATTTCCTCTCGTCAACTTGAACCTGCCGGTAAGCGCGGCTGAATCCGGCGCCTGCAGCGGCGGTCAAGACACCCGCAAGAGATGACGTGTCTCGTTGCTTTGCCATCGCCACCATTCTACCGCTATTTTTCGTTCGCTAGCTCGATTGCGTTCCAGAGGAGAGCAGGGCAAACGACGCGAGCGGCGAACTCGGAATGGATTTGCAAATGTTTGCGGGATGCCGCATCATGTTTTGCTTCGGTCCATCCGGCGCATCGCTCAAGGTTTAGCGGGCGCGTACGAGAGCCGTCGAGAAGCCCTTCGGCCTCGCTCAAGAAAAACCGGCGTTACGCTCTACAAACGATCAGGGGGAAACGGAATGCGCAGGCCCGCGAGTATTGCTCCGCCAAAAGGAAAATTGGGAGTGCTGATGCCCGGAATGGGGGCAGTCGGCACCACGTTCATGGCGGGAGTGGAGCTCGTGCGGCAAGGACAATCCGTTCCGGTGGGTTCGCTGACGCAGCTGGGCACGATTCGCCTGGGCAAGCGCACCGAAGGCCGCGTCCCGAAAATTAAGGATTTGGTGCCGCTCGCGAAACTCGACGATCTGGTTTTCGGCGCGTGGGACGTGTTTCCCGACGACGCGTATCAGGCGGCCGTGAAGGCCGGAGTGCTCGACGCAAAAGACCTGACGAAAGTTCAGAAATTCCTGAAGACCATCAAGCCGATGAAGGCTGCGTTCGATCAGAATTTCGTCAAGAATCTGCACGGCACCAACATCAAGAAGGGCAAAACGAAATTCGATCTCGCCGAACAGATTCGCCAGGACATTCGCGACTTCAAGAAAAAGAATAAATGCGACCGGCTGGTGATGGTGTGGTGCGCGTCGACTGAAGTTTTTCTGAAGGCCGAGGACGTCCACAAGGATTTGGCGTCGTTCGAAAAGGGCATGAAGACGAATCACCCGGCCATTGCCCCTTCCATGCTTTACGCGTACGCGGCGATCAGCGAGGGCGTGCCGTTCGCCAATGGCGCGCCGAACCTGACCGTGGACATTCCCGCGCTTGAGGAATATGCAAAGGCCAAGCAAGTGCCGATCGGCGGAAAAGATTTCAAAACCGGCCAAACGCTGATGAAGACGGTGCTGGCGCCGGCATTCAAGGCGCGCATGCTGGGACTCAATGGCTGGTTCTCCACGAATATTCTGGGCAACCGCGATGGCGAAGTGCTGGAAGATCCCGGCTCGTTCAAGACGAAAGAAGAATCCAAACTAGGCGCCCTCGAATATATTTTGCAGCCGAGTATTTATCCGGACCTCTACGGCAAAATCCATCACAAGGTTCGCATCAACTACTACCCGCCGCGCGGCGACAATAAAGAGGGCTGGGACAACATTGATATTTTCGGCTGGCTCGGCTACCCGATGCAGATCAAAGTGAATTTCCTGTGCCGCGATTCGATTCTGGCCGCGCCGATCGTCCTGGACCTTGCGCTGTTTTTCGATCTCGCGAAACGCGCGGGTATGCGCGGCATTCAGGAATGGCTGAGCTTCTATTTCAAATCTCCGATGTGCGCGCGCGAGCTGTACCCCGAGCACGACCTCTTCATCCAGTCCATGAAGCTGAAGAACACGCTACGCTGGATGGTAGGCGAGGACCTCATCACGCACCTCGGCGCCGAATACTACGACTAGCCACCTCAGTTTGCGTTAGTTGGCGGCGCGCAAGACGCCTGCGACGAACCGCACCAGCCGCAGCTCATCGCTTAAGCGTGCGTTCTTCTATTGAGCCATCAATTTAAGGAAATGCTCGTGGACCGTCGTATCGTCAGTTAATTCAGGGTGAAACGTCGCGGCCATCACTCGCCCTTCGCGTACGAGCACGGGATGGCCCGCATCTTCGGCGAGGACTTCGATTCCCTGCCCGACGGACTCGATAATTGGCGCGCGAATAAAAACCATCTCGACCGGTTCCTTGCGCAGCTTCGTTTTGCCCATGTGAACGTCGCTTGCGAGCTGGCGGCCGTAGCCGTTGCGCAGAATGCTGACGTCAAGCAGCCCGAGCGAGGCCTGCGCGGGGCCGTGCACCTCGCGCGCCAGCAAAATTGCACCAGCGCACGTACCGAACAATGCGCCGCCTTTAGCCGCGAACTTTTTCAGCGCGTCGAAAAGACCTTCTTCGGTCATCACCTTCAAATGCGTACTGCTCTCGCCGCCCGGCAAAATAATCCCGTCAATATCCGCGAGATCTTCAGGGCGCCGCACGAAAGAATGCGCTACGCCAAGACGATTAAGCGCCTGAGCGTGAGCCTCATAGTCACCCTGAATCGCCAGTATCCCAATGTTCATGGATTCAAATCCGTCTCAGCCACAGATAAACACTAATGAACGCAGATGAAGAGAAACGTCTCACCAGAACAAACCGGTCCCTATCAGTTCTTATCAGTGTTTATCTGTGTTCATCTGTGGCTAAGAAGTAGTAGCTACCAGCCCCGCGTCTGCAGCAAGTCCTTCTCGTCCATCTGGCGCACGTCGAGGCCCGGCATCGCTTCGCCCAATTCCTCTGAAGCTTCGAGCACGACTTTAGCATCCTTGAAATGCGTGGTCGCTTTCACGATCGCCCGCGCGCGCTGCGCCGGATCGCTCGATTTGAAAATCCCCGAGCCAACAAACACCGATTCCGCGCCGAGCTGCATCACCAGCGCCGCGTCCGCCGGAGTCGCAATGCCGCCCGCCGAAAAATTCGGCACGGGCAGCTTGCCATTCTTCGCCACCCATGCGACCAACTCGAACGGCGCGCCGAGCTCTTTCGCTTCGTGCATCAGCTCCTCTTCGCCGAGCGTGGTCAGCTTCTTCATGTGGCCCACAATCGCGCGCATGTGGCGCACGGCCTCCACAATATTGCCGGAGCCGGCCTCACCCTTCGTGCGGACCATCGCCGCGCCTTCGCCGATGCGCCGCAGCGCCTCGCCCAGATTGCGCGCTCCGCAAACGAACGGCACCTTGAAGCCGTGCTTCCAGACGTGGTGCTCCTCGTCGGCAGGAGTGAGCACTTCGCTTTCGTCGATGTAGTCCACTTCGAGCGCTTCCAGCACCTGCGCCTCGGCAAAATGGCCGATGCGAACCTTCGCCATCACCGGAATCGACACGGTGTCCATGATTTCGCGGATGATTCGCGGCGCCGCCATGCGGGCCACGCCACCGTCCTTGCGGATGTCGGAGGGAACGCGCTCAAGCGCCATCACGGAGCATGCGCCCGCGTCCTCCGCGATCTTGGCCTGCTCCGCGTTCGTGACGTCCATGATCACGCCGCCCTTCAGCATTTCCGCCAGCCCGACTTTCACTCGCCACAAATTGTTGTTCATCAGATCCATGATTTTTCCCCTTTTTCGACTCAAATTCCGCTTTGCTTTTGCTCCGCCGCTGCGCGACGGAACCGCTCCGGATCCACTTCAACAAATTTTCCGCTTCCGCGCGCCAGCACCTTGCCGGAAGAATTGCGAATCTCGCCCTGCCTGATTCGCATTCGCCCTTCCCGCTCGAGTTCCCACCCTTCGACCGTCAATTCCTCGCCGACGGGAACCGGCTTCACGTATTCGACGGATAGCGACCCCGTGACTGCGTAATCCTTTTCGAAGCGGCTGACCTTGGCCATCACTTCGTCCAGCAGCGTCGCCACGATTCCGCCGTGAACGAATCCCTGGCCGCCCTGAAACTCGGCGCCGATTCGTGAACACCCCGCGAATTCGGCGAGTCACGTCATCCTGCTCGAACGTGAGCTTCATGCCATGTTCGTTGGCGCCGCCGCAGCCGAAGCAGTTGTTCTCCGGATTGGGTTTCAGTAGCATCCGCTCGCTCTTCTCGCGTTAGATCATCGCCACTCGCGAGCGGTACTCATCTCGAACACCTCGCTGCCGCTTGCGCAACTCGGACTCCAGCAGATCGGCCAGCTTTTCGATTCCCTGCGCGATGCGTTTTTCATCCACGGCCGCAAATCCTAGGCGCAGAGTATTCGGCCGCGGCTGCTGCGAGTAAAAATATCGTCCGGGCAGAAACAAAATTCCACGCTCGCGAGCGTGAATCAGCAGCTCACCTGCATCGAAACCGGGAGGCAGCGTCACCCAGAGCGACATGCCGCCCTCGGGATGCGTCCACGAAGTTCCGTCCGGCATGTGTTTTTCGAGCGCTTCTTCCATGGCTGCGAGTCGGCTCCGGTAAATCTTGCGCATCTTGACCAGATGGCGCGCGAAATATCCGCGCCGCATGAATTCCGCCATCGCCGCCTGCGAAAGCTGGTCCGTGTGCAAATCGGTGGATTGCTTCACGAGGCGCAGGCGTTCGATCGCGCTTTCGGCGCCGATGCACCAGCCGACGCGCAGACCGGGAAAAGCCGTCTTCGAAAAGCTGTCGATGTGAATCACGTTTCCCGCAGTGTCCAGCATCTTGAGCGATGGAACCGCATTGCCCCGCAGGCGCAGCCGCGCGTAGATGCCGTCCTCGATCACAGGCACTTGGTAGTGCGCGGCAAGCTCAAGCAGGCGCCGGCGCTCGGCCACCGGCAAAACCGTTCCCGTGGGATTGTGAAAATCCGGCGTGAGGAGCAAAAACTTCACGCGATTCTGCAGCAGAACGGTTTCAAGGTTGTCCACGTCGAGGCCGATGTGCCCCGTGCGCGCGGGATCTGTTTCCACGTTTACTGCCAGCGTGCGAACGCGTGCGCCCGCAAATATAGCGATCGCGCCGGGATAGCCGGGATTTTCAAGAGCCACCGAATCGCCCGGCCGGAGGAACGCTTTGCAAACCAGGTCAATTGCCTGCTGGCAGCCGTCGCTGATCAGGAGTTGTTCTCCGCGAACGTTCAGTCCTTCGCCGCGAAAAAGCTCGATCAGTTCCCGCCTCAGCGGCTCGTAACCGTCGGACGATCCCAGCTGCAAGAATTCGCCTCCGTCCCGGCGGAGGACATCGTTGGCGCAGCTTGCGGAATTCTTCCAGCGGAAAGCACTCCGCCTCGGGCCGCGCCACGGTAAACGCAATCGCACCCGGAGGAACCTCCGGCATCATGCGGCTCAGGCTTTCTTCGCCACGATCGTCGGCAAACAGCGCTTCCCAGCGCATGCCTCCGCCATTCCCATTCGTGCGAGGCGGCGGCGAAAACTGCTTCACTGGCGGTTCCGCAAATGTAAGTCCCGCGGCCGACGTGACCGCTGATCAACCCTTCGGATTCGAGTTCAGCGTAGGCGTTCGCAACCGTGGTCCGATGGACGCCGAGTTGGCCGGCCAGTTCGCGGCTTGCCGGAATACGGTCGCCGGAGCGAAGCTCGCCGGAGTGCACCAGCGCGCGAAGCTGATCGCGCAGCTGCACGTACAACGGAATGTGGCTTTCAGGCTGTAAATGTAGTGGAAGCATTGGCCCGTTCCTATAGGCCAATATAGATTACGCGGCGCAAGGTGTAAAGAGCCAATATGTCTTTTGTAGCGATATTATTCGTGAAATCGTCTATTCGCTGAAGAGTTTCGACTGCGCTTCGAGCACCGCGCGGATTTCCCGCGTAGCGCGCGGCGAACGCCGGGCCACACCCACCACGCCCAGCACCTTCATCTCGGCCAGGGCCGTCCGCGGAATGAACATGTGCAGCACATTGCCGTGCAGGTCCGGCGGCGTCAGGCGCACGCCCGTGTCCAGCAGGTCGAGCAGATTATTCGAAACGATCCCTTCCATCGCGTCATCGTCCTTGAAACCGCAGGCGGACCCACAAACCATCCAGTTTCGGCCGGCTCAGGAACGTCTTCCGCTCCGGCTCGAACGGATCCTTGAACTCCCGCACGAAGTAGACCGATTTCACGCCATCGAGCTGGATGGACTTCTGCTCGCCATCGATGGATAGCAAGTCGATCTCATCCGACCTGCCGAGCGCTAGCTGGATTCAGGTAACCCCGAACCGCGGAGCGGTCCAGCAGGAGAACCACCACTTTCTTGTGCGTCGAGGCTGGAGCGCGGCTTTTCACGGCTTGGAGGCCCTATTTTACGGGGAGATGTTGCTATGTCCTCGGAGACTATGTTATCTTTATGTCGGTTTTTGTCAAGTTGTTGTTGCTTAAAGGGTTAGCTCCGGAGCTCCACCGATAGCCAGCCAACGGCACGTCCGTAAATCAGCCTCTACAATGGCTCTCGCAACAGCTATCAGCCAGATTTGCCGACACTTACGCGACCAACGGGCGGTTCCCTTTCTCGGCGGTACCCTCGATTCGGTTCAGTACGTCTTTGCATGTGACTGAAATGAACGGAAGGGCAAGAATTTGGAAGCTCAGATTCGCACATTCCTGAACTGCCTGAAGGTCGAAAAAGGCCTGTCGGACAATACGATCCAGG
The DNA here is from genome assembly GCA_963701865.1 of uncultured Acidobacteriota bacterium. GTDB lineage: Bacteria > Acidobacteriota > Terriglobia > Acidiferrales > UBA7541 > Palsa-295. Next base: position 904,585 of record CAVPBO010000001.1, on the reverse strand, counting down.
CGTACCGGCGCGACATGGTGAAATTCGCGACCTTCGCGGCAACGCGCCACCTCGGCGCCAAGGACGTGCAACGAGGCGATGTGGTGGATTTCCTCGGCACGCTTTACCGCAAGGGCCTCGATAGCCGCTCTGTAGCCCGCCATCTGGTGACCATCCGCCACTTCTTCCGCTTCGCGCTCATGGAAGGCTATGTCCAGGACGATCCCGCGGCCACGATCGAATCGCCGCGATTTCGCCACAGCCTGCCCGAGTTCCTGAGCCTCGAAGAAGTGGACAAGCTGCTCCGGCAGCCGGACATGACGGCGGTGGTCGGCCTGCGCGATCGCGCGATGATCGAACTGATGTATTCGTGCGGGCTGCGAGTATCGGAACTTTGCTCGTTGCGTGTATCCGACCTGCGAGGGCGAGGCTGGGTGCCTGCGCTGCATTGGCAAAGGGCGACAAGGAGCGGCTGGTTCCGGTTGGCCGGCAGGCGCTCGAAGTCGTTCAGCGATATTTGACGCACCAGCCGGCCGAAACTGCTGCGCGAAGGTTCGTCGCCGTATCTTTTTCTGAATCAAAAAGGCACCAAGGTCGGACGCATCGCGTATTGGAAGACGCTCGGGCAGTATGGCCGCAAGGCTGGACTGCGGAAGGCTCTGAAGCCGCACATGCTGCGTCACAGTTTTGCTACGCATCTGCTCGATCGCGGCGCCGATTTGCGCTCCGTGCAGATGATGCTGGGCCATTCAGATATCTCGACAACGCAGATCTACACGCACGTGGTCGAGGAAAGATTGAAACAGGTATACAAGGCGCATCACCCGCGCGCCTGAACTTCCGGCGGGGCCAGCGAGAAGGAGCACGACTTCATGCCCGATTACATGTACTTGCTCGAAAGCAGGCTTTCGCCCGAACAGCGCGCGGCGCTCGAACGCGTGCAGGATCTTGCGCACGCGCAAGAGGTCAACGTCTATCTAACGGGCGGCGCGATCCGCGACCTCATCTCCGGCCAGCCGATTCGCGATCTCGACTTCACCGTGGAGGGCAACCCAACGCGCATCGTGCGCGAACTGGAAAAGGGCGGCGCGCGAGTCGTCTGGGAAAACGAGAAGCTGCGCCATTTCGAAATCATTTTCGCGGGAGACGCCGACGGCTCGATCTCGGCGGCGCGCGACGACGTATACGAAAAACCCGGCGCGAAACCCGAATACCGGTTCGGCGGCATCATGGAGGATCTGCGGCGGCGCGATTTCTCGTTCAACGCGATTGCGATTTCGCTGAACGCGCAGTCGCGCGGCCTGTTGCTCGATCCGACCAACGGCCTGGCCGACCTGGAACGGCAGGAAGTTCGCGCGCTTTCCATTCACGCGTTCACGAACCAGCCGGTGCGGCTGATGCGCATCTCGCGCTACTGCGCGCGTATGGGCTCCAAGATGGAATCGCGTACGCAGGAATGGTTCGAACTCGCGATGGAGCGCCGCCTCTATGAAAATATCGACGGCGCCGAGGCCGGCCACGAAGTTCGCGCACTCGCGCGCGAGGACAACCCAACCGCGACGCTGAAACAGTGGGAGTCGCGAGAACTGCTCGCGTCCATCCATCCGAGGTTGCAGAAACGAAAACCCGATTACGACAGCTTGAACAAACTGGCGCGCATTCGAACGAATTTTCTCTCCGCCGGAATTCGGCCGCGCCCGCAAGTGGCGATTACCGGCTACGTGATCGGACGCCTGAAATCCAGAGAGGCCGCGGCGGCGCTGCGCAATATGGAGTTCCGATCGGCCGAAGTGGACGCGATCGCGCACCTGATTCCCGAAGCGCAAAAGGTCGTGAAGATTCTCAAGAGCCGCAAAACCAATTCCGCTCGCGACGCCTATTTCTATATCGCTTCGCTGCCGCCGGAAATGCTCGTGTTTATCGAAGTCGAGCTGCCGAATCCAAAAGCGGTTTCGAAAATTCGCAACTACGTGCAGAAATGGCGGCCGCTGCGGCTGGCGCTTCCCTCCGGCGAACTCGACGCTCTGGGAATAGCGCGCGGGCCGAAATTCGACAAGATCATCGAATCAGCTTTTCGAAATGCAGCTTCGCGGCAAAGCGCGCTCTCCGGAAGACCGCACCAAGGCGTTGCGCAATCTGGCGGGAATCAAGGAAGAGCCGAAGAAAAAGGAAGAGAAGGAAAAGAAAAAGACCAAGGGAAATGAAGCCGCTCCCGCGGCGAAAGCGCCGGACGCAAAAACCGCGAAACACGGTGACAAGCGCCCACCGCAAGCACCTCCTGAGGCGGCGCACGCCCCTGCGAAAATTCCTCCCAGCGCAGTGAAGCCCGCGCAATCGGCGGCAGCCGCAATTGGCGCGAGGGCGCAGGCGAAACACGACGACGCAGCCAAGGCAGACCACGCGACTCGCAAACACGCGCCGGCTGCGCGCTCGAAAGCGAAAGCGCGCCCTGCGAAAAAAGCTCGCGGCAGGTGACGCCGCGATTGACTTCGTGATCGCGTCCTGCGCTGAGCGATTTCCCGTGCCCTGCATCTGCCGAGGCGGAACTTGGTCGATCGCCGCGCAACAGCGGCTCTCATGATCTTGAATCGCCAGCGCAATGTCCGCGTCCCCGTGAAAGATTTGGGAGACTTTCTCTCGCGCGCTCGCCGCGCACTTCGCTTGCCCGCCGAATCCGTCACCGTCTGCCTGGTCACGAACTCCGAGATAGCGCGGTGGAATCGCGCGTATCGCGGCAAGAAAGGCGCGACGGATGTTTTGTCGTTCCCTGCCGACACGGAAACAGAGAGGCAAAGGAAGCACAGGACGCGGAGGCAAAATAAGAAACCGCGCGCTGAGCGTTACAGTTTCCTGTCGTCTGACTCCTCTGACTCCCCTGCTTCCTATCTTGGAGACATCGCGATCGCGCCAGCGGTCGCGCGGCGCAATGCTCGCCGCTTTGGCCGAACGTTCGCCGAGGAGATGCGAATTCTGATCCTTCATGGCATGCTTCACCTGATGGGTTACGATCACGAGACCGACACGGGCGAAATGGATCGCCGCGAACGGCGAATGCGCCGCGCGCTGGGGCTGGCCTAAGTTAAATGATGCCGCTATTGCTCTACACATTGGGCGTGATGCTGCTGACGGCGGGCCTGATCGTCGCGTCGTATCTCGACCGCGTGTACCGCGAGCTCGGCCGCGCGTCGAGAGGCCGCATTCACGAGCATCTCGACGAATTCGAAGCGGAGATCGAACCGCGATTCAAGATGGAGCGGGCTCGCGCGGCGATGGCGTTCGGCCTGCTCGCGCGATTCTGGATCGTGGTGGTGACGACGATCACAGCGCTCGGAATCGTGTACTTTGAGCCCGACCGCTGGCAGACCGCGCTCGAAATTGTGTTGCTGCTGGGCGCCGAAGTCGTGATCGCCATGCAGCTGCTTCCGCTGATGCTGATCGCGGGAACGAGCGGGCGCTGGGTATCGCCGCTGGTTCCTGCCGTGCGGCTGTGCCTCTGGATCATCTGGCCGATTCTTGCGGTGCTCGATCTCGCGGTTTCCGTGCTGCGAATTTCGGAGGAGGAGCCGAGCGCGCCGGTGGCCGAGCAAAAAGCCATCGAAGCGCTGGTGGACGCGGCAACCGAGGAAGGAATCATCGAGCAGGACGAAGCGCGGCTGATCGAGCAGGTCGTGGAATTCGGCGACAAGCGCGTGCGCGACGTGATGACGCCGCGGCCCGATGTGGTGGCCATATCGGCGAAGGCGTCGCTTGAAGAATTCCGCAAGCGCGTGGTCGCAACGAAATTTTCGCGGCTGCCGGTGTACGAAAAAACGATGGACGACATTGCGGGCATCGTGTTCGCGCGCGACATGCTCGAAGTTCCCGACCGCGACGCGGGGCGGCGCACGGTGCGCGAATTGATGCGGCCGGCGCTGTTTGTCCCGGAGATGAAATTCGGCTCCGAGCTGTTGAAAGATATGCAGCGCAAGAACCAGCAGATGGCCATCGTGATTGACGAATACGGATTGCTCGCGGGCGTGGTCACGGTCGAGGATTTGGTGGAAGAGATCGTCGGCGAAATTGGCGAAGAAGATCGCCGTCCCGCGCCGGACGTGATTCGCGAGAGCGGCGGCGCGATGGTTCTGCGCGGCAGCGTGCCCGTGGACAAAATCGGCGAACTTTTCGGAGTGCCGCTGGAAACCGCCGCGCAACATTCGAACGTGACGACGATCGCGGGCCTGCTGAACAGCGTCGCCGGGCACGTGCCGCGTACCGGCGAAGTGGTCGAATTCGATGGGCTGCGCTTCGAAGTGCTCGAGGCCAACCAGCGCAAAGTGCTGCGCGTCCGCGCGCGCCGCGCGGCTGCCGCGCCGATTTCAACCGCCCGCGCGGTGTGAGAAAACACATCCGAACGGCCGATTCTGACCCTCGAATTGTGTGTCACTTTGCATGGGTCCCCTTCCTTTATTTTCAATGAGTTAGATTCGAAATTACCTGGCATGGTGTGACACTTAATTGCGCATGATTTCGCGGCAAATATCTCTCGACCAAGGCCGTCGAGAATGCCCATGCGACGCGCGCAGGAGGACAGCGTCTGCGACTTGGATGCGAGAACGTCGACCCGCGTCAATTCCCTTCGTCCATCGTTCCATCGCCGGCCGCATTTTCGCGTAATGTCCTTTCCAGGGCGAACTCTGCCCCAAACTCAAAACTAGCACGCACAGAATTCGAGACTGTCAACCAGTGCCTGTGGACTTTTGTGGCCGCATGGACGAGGTACGCGCTGCGGACGCGGGGAGGCGAGTGAACGCACCCCGAGTGCCGCGCTAAAGACCGCGGCGCTACATTTAAATCTTGAAAAACGTGCCCTGACGTGTCGGGCGGAGCGGTGGCGGATGGTTACCGCAAAGCCAAGCATCTGCGCCGGGCACGGCCCGCCAGAAACCGGCGCGGCAAGCATACCGTGCCCCTACGAAACCGGTGGCTGGATAGTAACCGCAAAGCCAAGAATCTGTGCCGGGCACGGTTCGCCGCGGCGACTGCCCCTACGGAACCGATCAGTGCGGAGCGGAGGCGGGCGACTTCTTCGCGGAGTTCGCGGAGCTCGCGCTGCAAATCCGGAAGGCGGTTGAAGACGGCTACGGATTTGCGCCAGGCGAGATTGTCCATGGCGGGGTAGCCGGAATAAATTGCAGCGGCGGGAACGTCGGTAGGCACGCCGGACTGGGACGAGATCGTGGCGCCGTCGCCGATGGTCAGATGTCCTGCGGCGCCGACCTGGCCCGCGAGGATGCAGCGATTCCCTACCGTGGTCGAACCCGCAAGGCCCACCTGGCCGCAGAGCAGCGTGTCTTCTCCCACTTTGCAGGCGTGGCCGACCTGGACGAGGTTGTCGATTTTCGTGCCGCGGCCGATCGAGGTTTCGCCTACGGTCGCGCGATCGATTGCGGCGTGCGCTTGCACCTCGACATCGTCACCGATCACGGTGATGCCGGCCTGGCGCATCTTGTGCCAGTGGCCGCTGGCTTCGCGCGCGAAGCCGAAGCCGTCGCTGCCGATGACGACGCCATTTTGCAGGAGAACCCGGTTGCCGAGGCGGCAGTCTTCGCGGACGCATGCGTGCGCGTGGGCGAAGAAATGGTCGCCGATGCGCGCGCCGCGATAGATGGAAACGAAGCTGTGCAGGACCGCGTGGCTACCGATTTCGACATCCTCGTCCACGAAACAGTACGGGCCGATGTGCGCGCCGACTCCAATTTTGGCGGAGCCTGCGATGACCGCCGTGGGATGCACGCTGGGAGCGTAATGCGGCGTGGGATGGAATATTTCGATTGCGCGCGCGAAATCGAGGTATGGATTTGCCGAACGCAGCGCGGCGATGCGGGGGCGCGGCTCGTCGCGGCGCGAGAAGGATCGCCGAGGCGCGCGTCGTCTCGAGCGCCGGGCGGTACTTGCGGTTGACGAGGAACGTCAGCTCGCCCGCCTGCGCATCTTCGATCCCGGCGACGCCGGTGATTTCAAGACTGGCGTCTCCTTCGACGGCGCAGCTAAGTTTTTCGGCGATTTCTCCGAGTTTCATGATGGTCTCCTCGCGACACTTCCAAAGGCAATTGCAACCACAGATGAACACTGATGAACGCAGATAGACTGGTAAAAAGTTAACAGTTGAAAGTTGAAAGTACAAACGGAAGAAAGGCGTGCGGCACTCGCGCTTGTTGTGCGGCTGAGTGCACGTATGGAATGCGTACTCAACACAGAGTTCACAGAGTCAGCACGGAGACCACAGAGAAGGCAAGGACGGGCTACCCACCCTTCCTACGTCAGGGCAAGGAGACGCAAAAACGCAGAGAAGAACTCCGGCGATTTGTTGATCGAGAGCGCGATTGGGATTGTGCGAGTAGCGCTCACGCGGGGAGCACGCCCGGGCAAGCCCGGGCGGCAAACGGCGGCGGCAAGCCGCCGCACTCCACATGCGCCGCGTTGGTTCGCTAACCCTTGGCGCCTTCGGCGAGCAATTTCGAGAGAGCGGCGGAGTCGAGGTCGCTTAGGCGCTTGAAGCGCACGCAGCACTTGCCGATTTTGGCTTTCGGGAGGGCTTTCTCGTAACGGTCGGCGATGGGTCCCTTGGCATCGCTCGCGCTGACGTACAGCGAAATATAGGCGGCGTTGCTGGCCAGGCCGATGCGAAACCAATCGGCTTCGCGTCCGCCGGCATACTTTAAGCGGCAATGGCCGTAGGCGAGCATGCCTGCCTGGATGAAGGGCTCGAGTTTCGTGGCTTTGCGGATGAGCTTGTCGAGCGCGGCGATGTCGGATTTGCGCGGAGCTTTGAGCTTCGCGATGTACTGCGCGGGCGTCGCGACTTTGAGTTGGCCTTTCATGGGGCAAGAGACTAGCACCGGGAGTTCGCGGGGTAAAGCCTCTCACTCAATGGATCCGTCGGTCGCACCAATCAAGACGGGTGAAAACCTTAAATCAAGAGACCACTTCACTGCACCCTTCGCTAAAACACTCAGGGCAGGGAGACGGGAGACGCAGGGGAGAGATCCCTCGGTCGTCCGCCGCGGCGGACTCTCTCGGGATGACAATCCTGGTCGGATTGTCATTTGCCAAGAAGCTGGCGGGCGATGACCAGGCGTTGGATTTCGCTGGTGCCTTCGCCGATGGTGCAGAGTTTTACGTCGCGATAGAATTTTTCCGCAGGGTAATCCTTGATGAAGCCGTAGCCGCCGTGAATCTGCACGGCTTCGTTGGCGACGCGCACGGCGACTTCTCCGGCGTAGAGCTTGGCCATGCTGGATTCGCGCGTGATGCGCGCGTCGTAGTCGCCCGCGGCGATGGCGCGATCGGCGAGCCATGCGGCGCGATACGTCAGCAGGCGCGCGGCGTCGATTTGCGTAGCCATGTCGGCGAGCTTGAACTGGATGGCCTGGAATTCGGAGATGGTCTTGCCGAACTGCTTGCGCTGCTTGGCGTAGCGCACCGAGCATTCGTACGCGCCCTGCGCCATGCCCAGGCCGAGGGACGCGATCGAGATGCGGCCGCCGTCGAGAATTTGCAGGCTGTTGACGAAGCCCTCGCCCTCGCGGCCCAGAATATTTTCAGCTGGGACGCGGCAATCGGTGAAAACAACTTCGCTGGTGTCGCTGGCGCGCAGGCCGAGCTTATTTTCTTTCTTGCCGGGGCGAAAGCCAGGAGTTCCCTTCTCGATGATGAAGGCGGAGATGCCGTGGTGTTTTTTCGAGGCGTCCGTGACGGCCATGGCGACGCAAACGTCCGCGTGGTGGCCGTTGGTGGTGAAGGTTTTCGCGCCGTTGATCACCCAGGATCCGGCTTGCTTGGCGGCGACCGTGCGCGTGCCGCCGGCGTCGGAGCCGGCTTCGGGTTCGGTGAGCGACCAGCAGCCGAGTTTTTTGCCCTGCGCGAGCGGAACGACGTATTTCGTCTTCTGCGCTTCGGTGCCGAATTTATAGATGTGATTGGTGCAGAGCGAATTGTGTGCGGCGACGATGATGCCGATCGAGCCGTCCACGCGGGATAGCTCCTCGATGATGATCGCGTATTCGAGGTAGCCCATTCCCGCGCCGCCGTATTGCTCGGGGAAAATCACGCCGAGGAAACCCATTTCGGCGAGCTTGGGAATGATTTCCGTGGGGAATGTGGAGGCTCTCGTCCCATTCCATCACGTGCGGCGCGATTTCGCCTTCGGCGAATTCGCGGACGGTGCGGCGGAGGTGCTGCTGCTCGTCGGTGAGTGAGAATTCCACGATACGTTTATATCATGGCCGCGAGGGGCGGAACCGGCAAGGTAGCCACAGATGAACACAGATCAACACAGACGAAAGACGCAGAGACCGTGGCGGATGGTTTACGCGCAGCCAAGGATCTGCGCAGGGCACGGCACGCTGTGCGCGACGCGGCAATCTGCAGAAGCGATGTGGCGTGCGGCGGCTTGCGGGGACGTGCTGCAATCGCAAACCATTCGTTTCCGCCGATGCTCGCCGGGGCATGCTGTGTTCATTTGCGGGCGCCGGGGATCGGGCGAGGCAAGCCTCGCCCGAAAACAGCGGCGGCAAGCCGCCGCACTCCACAAGAGTTGTCGTGAGCCGAATCGAAGCCCAATGGTCACCCAACGCCAAGATCGTTCGCCGGGCGCAGCGTGCTGCGCCCCTACGAAACCGGCGATGAATGGTAAGCGCGTCGCCAAGTAAGTTTGCCGGGCACGGCATGCCGTGCCCCTACGAAGACAAACCAGCGACGTAAATTGAGGCCCGTGCTTATGGGGCGAGCCACGAAGCGGCGGCGGATTACAGCGCTAGGGAGGCTACGCCGGAGCGGCGGCCTACTGCGCGGAGGACGAGGTCGGCGAGGGCGCGGATCAGGAGAGGCGAATCGTTGAGCGCGGGCATCATGTGAAATTCCGTGATGCCAAGCGATTCGGCGAGTTCGCGGGCTTCGATATTGATTTCGTGCAACGTCTCGATGTGCTCGGTGAGAAACGAAATGGGAATCACGAGCATGCGGCGCTGGCCGTCGGTGGCCATACGCTCGATGGTGCCGGTAAGCGAAGGCGTGAGCCATTTCTGCGGGCCGACGCGGCTTTGAAAACACAAAACGTGCGGATTGGACCATGAGCCGAGTTCGCGCACCAGACGCACGGTCGCTTCGATGTGCTGCGGATACGGGTCGCCTTTTTCGACGAGCGCCATCGGCAGTCCGTGCGCGCTGAAAACGAGATGAACTTCCTCGGGGCGCGGGAGCTGCTGCAGGACGCTGTTGATGCGCTCGACGATTCCCGCGATGTAGTCCGGGTGATCGAAGAAATGATCAATCAGGTGGACGGGAACCCTGGGCTTGTAGAGGCGATTCCATTCCTTGAGACTGCTGCCGGTGGTGGCGAAAGAATAGTGCGGGTAGAGCGGCAGCAGGACGATCTCGTCGAAAGGAGCGCTTTCGAGCGCAGCGATCGCTTCCGCGGTGTCCGGATGCCAATAACGCATGGCCACGATGGTGCGCGCGGGAATATGCGGACGCAGCGCTACTTCGAGGGCGCGCGCCTGTTGCTCGGTGAGGCGGCGAATCGGCGATCCGCCGCCGATCGCGGCGTAGTGCTGACCGGCGACTTTCGAGCGCGTGACCGAAATCAACTTCGCCAGCGGCTTGCGAGCGAGAAACGATCCGGGAAAGTTAATGATGTCGGGATCGCAGAAAAGATTGTAGAGAAACGGCTCGACGGCTGCCTGTGAGTCCGGCCCCCCCAGTTGGAACAAAACGACGGCGAGTTTTTTCGGCTCGGGCATCTCTCGGTTGTCAGATATTAAGATGCCACAAGAGAAGCGCGCGACTCCAGAAAAACCGGGGGAGGCGCCGGCGGGCCCGATTCCCTTCCGCGTTTCGAGCGCGAATCAGTCCGACGATGCGTTATTGACGCCTTCGGCGAATATGTCTACATTCGTAAGGTGCCCGTCAAAAAAATTCAAGTTGGCCAGGTTTGGAAGCAGGACGGCACCGACGACTCCTTTCTGGTCACGAAAATCTACAACGAAGCGCTGACCTCCTTCGCAGTGCTGCGCAAGACCGGGTCCGAGAGCGAGCCGCCGATGCGCATCAAGATCGCGCAGAGCGGCGGCGCTGCCAATCTCCCCGGCTTTACCTACACGCAACAATCCGACGACTTCTAGATTCCCCAATCCCCTGAGTTGGGAACGGTTGCGCGCCGACTCCAGTGACGGCAGTGTCGTGGTCTGGATGTACGGATGAGTCTGAACGCCGATCTCACCACAGAGGACACAGAGAAGGCACCGAGAGCACCGAGGAAAAATCCGGATTCACCGCTGAGACGCAGAGAGCGCAGAGAAACACCGAGCAGGCACAACCCCCGTACGATACGTGCATGAAGCGAGCCGCGCGAATGACTCCCATGCCCCGGGTCACGATTGCGTACACGTTTGCGCGAAGCTGGATTAGAATGGGTTTCACATGGCTGCCTCGTCCGGGTCAAACTTCGTTCACCTTCATCTCCACACGGATTACTCTCTTCTCGACGGCGCTTGCGAAATCGGCGAACTGACCGCGGAGGCGGCGCGACGTGGGATGCCGGCTGTCGCCGTGACGGACCACGGCAATCTATTCGCCGCGGCGAATTTTTATCATCAGGCCACCACGCATGGCGTAAAGCCAATTATCGGCTGTGAAGTCTACGTCGCGCCGGACAATCACAAGAATCGCGGCACGGAAGCGGAGCGGTCGAACCACCTCGTCCTTTTGTGCGAGAACGACGAAGGCTACCGCAACCTGATCCAACTGGTCTCGACCGGATTTCTCGACGGGTTCTATTACAAGCCGCGCGTGGATCACGAACTGCTGGCGCGGCACAGCAAGGGCTTGATCGCGCTTTCCGCATGCCTGCGCGGCGAAGTGGCCGACGCGCTGCTTTCCGAGAAATACGATCAGGCGCGGACGAATGCCTACCGTCTGCGCGATATTTTCGGCAAGGGCAATTTTTTCCTCGAAGTGCAGGACCAGGGCATGGAGATCGAGACGCGTATCAACCGCGACCTCGTCACTCTTTCGAAGGAGACGGGCATCCCCCTGGTTGCCACGAACGACACCCACTACCTGACGCAATCGGACTCCCACGCACAGGAAGTTCTGATGTGCATCCAGACCGGGAAGACGATGAGCGACACCCATCGGATGAAGTTCGCGACCGATCAATTTTATTTCAAGACCGCGGAAGAGATGGCGCAGGTCTTCCGCGAATTACCCGACGCCGTCTCGCGCACGGTGGCGATCGCGGAACGCTGCAACGTGAAAATTCAGCGCGTCAGCAATTCCTTTCCTGAATTCAAGGTTCCCGAAGGACACACGACGGATTCGTATTTCGAGAAAGTCGCGCGCGAAGGGTTTACAACCCGCGCGCTACAGCTCGAGCGCCTGTGGCGAGAGAATCGCCTGCGGCATTCGCTTTCCGAGTACGAAAACCGTCTGACATCGGAAATCCAAATGATTCAGAAGATGCGCTTCGCCGGCTATTTTCTGATCGTGTGGGATTTCATTCGCTACGCGCGCGCACAGGAAGTGCCGGTGGGGCCAGGGCGCGGTTCGGCTGCGGGCAGCCTGGTCAGCTATGCGCTGCAGATTACGGACGTGGATCCGCTGCAATACGACCTGCTGTTCGAGCGTTTCCTGAACCCCGAGCGCGTTTCGATGCCCGATATTGATATTGATTTCTGCATGCGGCGGCGCGGCGAGGTGATTGATTACGTTCGCAACACCTACGGGGAGAAGAGCGTCGCGCAAATTATCACGTTCGGAACGATGGCGGCGAAGGCCGTCCTTAAGGACGCTGGTCGCGCGCTGGACATGCCTTACGGCGAAGTGGACAAGATCGCGAAGATGATTCCCACAACGCTGAATATCGAGCTCGAAGATGCGCTGAAACAAACGCCGCAGCTCGAAGCGTTGCGGAAAACGGACGACCGCGTGAAGGAACTCGTGGAAGTGGCGCTGCGTCTGGAAGGGCTGACGCGGCACGCCTCCACGCACGCTGCCGGCGTGGTGATCTCACCGCAGCCGCTCACCGAAATCGTTCCGCTGTATAAGTCGAACAAGGATGAAATCACGACGCAGTACGACATGAACGCGCTGGAGCGTATCGGCCTGCTGAAGATGGATTTTCTCGGGCTGACCACGCTCACGGTGCTCGACGATGCCGTGCGGATGATCCAGCAGAATCGCGGCGTCGCGATCGATCTGCCAGGGCTGCCGCTCGATGACGCGCCGACGTACGCGCTCTTCGCGCGAGGAGATACGACCGGCATCTTCCAATTTGAATCGCACGGCATGCGCGACATCCTGAAGCGTTACCAGCCGACGCGGCTGGAGGATCTGACCGCGCTCAATGCGCTTTACCGGCCCGGCCCAATTCAGGGCGGCATGATCCCGGATTTCATCGCGCGAAAGCACGGCGAGAAGAAAGTCACGTACGATCTGCCGGAACTCGAAGAAATTCTTTCCGAGACGTGGGGCGTGATTCTCTATCAGGAACAGGTGATGCAGATCGCGAACCGCCTCGCGGGATTCTCGCTGGGCGATGCGGACCTGCTGCGGCGCGCGATGGGCAAGAAGAAGCCCGAAGAAATGGCCGCGCAGCGCGAGAAATTCCTTACCGGCTGCCAGGCGCGCAAAGTGCCCGTAAAAAAGGCGACGAAGATTTTCGATCTGATGGCGGAGTTTGCCGGCTACGGATTCAACAAGTCGCACTCCTGCGCGTACGCGCTGCTGGCGTATCAAACGGCGTGGCTCAAGACGCACTATCCGGTGGAATTCATGGCGGCGATGCTTACGTCGGAAACCGGAAACACCGAGAAGGTAGTTAAATTCATCAACGAAGCGCGCAGCATGGGCATCACGGTGCTGCCGCCGGACGTGAACTCGAGCGCGCTCAACTTCACTCCGGTCGGCGACTCGATTCGCTTCGGACTTGCCGCGATCAAGAACGTCGGCGAGAACACGGTGCGAGGAATTCTGGCCGCGCGCGAAACGCTGGGACGGTTTACGAATTTCTTTGAATTCTGCGAGTCGGTGGATTCACGGCTGCTGAATAAGCGCGTGCTCGAGAGCCTGGTGCGAGCCGGGGCGCTGGACGGTTTGGGCGCGCACCGCGGCCAGATGATTTCTGTAATTGATCGCGCCATCGAACGCGCGCAAAAACTGCAGCGCGCCAAGGAAAGCGGCCAGCACGGGCTTTTCGGCGGGGGCTTCCTCGTCGGCGCCGCCGTCCTGCCTGAGGCTTTGCCCGATGTGGACGAATGGCCCGAGCACGAAATCCTTGCCGCAGAATACTCGACGCTCGGCTTCTATATCTCGGGACACCCGCTCGACAAATACGCCGGGCGATTGCAGGACCTGAAAGCGATTGACCTTTCGACGATTGAAAGCCGCCGCAATGGCGAAGACATCGTAGTGGCCGGAATCATCGTGCAGTTGCGCCCGATGCGTTCGCGACGCGGCGCGCGCTGGGCGATTCTGACGCTGCAGGACCGCACGGGCGTGTGCGAAGCGCTGGTCTTTCCCCGAAGCGTTTCAAAAGCTCGAAGGGATTCTCAAAGCGGCAACGCCGCTGCTGGTGAAGGGCCGCGTTGCGGTCGAGGACGTGGGCACTCGCGTGATTGTTTCTGACGCGCGACTGCTCGATCAGGTGCGCGACCCTGCTCCGAATGGCGGGGCGAATGCCGCGGGCGGACAGGCGACAGGCGCGCCAAGCCTGCTGCGCGTGCGGGTGAGCCGGAGCGCAATGGACGCGGGCATCATCAACCAATTGCACGAACTTTTCGTCAGCCGGCCCGGCCGCTGCAAAATCGCGTTCGAGCTTGGTGCAAGATGACGGAACGGAAGCTACGATTGACGCAGGCAGCGCAGTGCCGGCGGATCGAGAGCTTGTCGAGCGCGTGCGGCAGATTTGCGGCAGCGATTCCGTCGCGGTGGTGCAATGAGCGAGACGCCGGAGCAGAAAGAAAAACACAGGCTGGCTCGCGAGCGGCTGCGACGCTTGCGCGCGCTCGCGAAACAGCGAAGAGCGCAGGAACGGGCCAACGTGCGCGCCGCCAAAGCAGCGGAGGCTGCTGCTTCCGCTCCTCCACCACAACCTCGACAGTCAGTCGCTCCGCGTCGCACCGAAGATTCACCCAAACCGCGCGACGGACGTCACGATGGGCAGCGCGACGAACGACGGCAGATCGAAATAAACGCGCTCGAACGGGACATCGCCGAGCTAAGCCGCCTGACCGATCCTGACGATGCGACGGCCGGCGAAATCAATCGCATCCGCCGTGAAGTGGAGGAACTGAAACACGATTTCTACGCGCACCTCGCTTCCTGGCAGCGAGTGCAGCTTGCGCGGCATCCGCAGCGGCCCTACACCGACGACTTCATACGGCTGCTATTTGAGAATTTCAGCGAAATTCATGGCGACCGCAATTTTGCGGACGATCCCGCGCTTATCACAGGCATGGCATCGTTCGGCGGGCGCCCCGTTTTGATCGTTGGCAACCAGAAGGGGCGGGACACGAAGCAACGCCTGGCGCGCAACTTCGGGCAAGCGAAGCCCGAAGGCTATCGCAAGGCATTGCGCGCGATGCACCTCGCCGCGAAATTCCGGCGGCCGATATTTGTGTTCGTGGATACGCCGGGAGCCTACCCGGGAATAGACGCGGAGGAGCGCGGGCAGGCCGAGGCCATCGCGCGAAATATCCGCGAAATGTCCCGGCTGCCAGTTCCGATCGTGGTCGTGATTACCGGAGAGGGTGGTTCCGGTGGAGCGCTCGCTATCGCCGTCGGTGACCGGGTAATGATGCTGGAGAATTCGATTTACTCGGTGATTTCGCCCGAAGGATGCGCTTCGATCATGTGGCACGACTCCACCAAGGCGGAGTTGGCCGCTGAAGCATTGAAAATTACCGCGCCCGACCTTCTACAGCTGAAGCTGGTGGATGAAATCGTCCCCGAGCCTGAAGGCGGCGCTCATACCGATCATGCTGGCCACGGCGAAACTCCTCGGCCCCGTTCTCTCCCGGGCGCTCGACGAACTCTCGCAGCTTTCGCCCGAAGCACTGCTCCAGCAGCGCTACGACAAGTTCCGCCACATGGGCCAGTTCTTCTCCTAAATGCCGGGTATTTACTGTATTGCTCGCGCCACGCCAGACCGTTAGCCTGCTACTCGGATCGACCAGATTTACGATCGTCAGCGCGGGAGGCAAGCCGATGCAAACGGGTAATTCGCGTCAGGGAACGCTCGGAATTCTATGGATGCTTTTCGCCGTACTTTGCATCGTGAAGGTCGCGTTAATTATCATCAATAGTGCGACTCTCACGCTGATGTGGGGTGCTTTGCTCAACCGGGTCGCCAATCCTTTCTTCTGGATGGATCTGTTCCACTTCGCGATGCTGGCCGCGGTGGTTCTAGCGATTCTTACGGCGATAATTTCGTTTGTGGCCGGTCTCGCCCTGATGCAGGGAGGACCCTCCAGCCGGATACTAGCGCTGGTCGCCGGCTTTTTCGGCCTGATCAGCGGCCCGCTGGGCATCGCGCTCGGCGTTTTCACGCTGGTCATCATGATTCCGCAGCGTGCCGGTCAAACGCGCGCCGATCTCGCGTCCGCTGCATAGACCTGCGCGCCAGCAGCCGCATCCGATGTAGGGATTCAACCTAAACGAACGCCTGGTGGTTCGCTTTTCTTTCCGCCATTAGAGCATTAGGCACGTCTCGCCCCGTTGTGATTGCCCGCCATCCCGCACTCGTTTAGCTTTGATAAACGGGGGATCTGCTCCATGGCTGAAGGCGAGGCACCACTCATGTCGGAGGTTTTCCGACCGTACGAGAGACTTGTCGAAATCACGATCCTCGGGAAGACGTTTCTGGTTCCCGAGCGTAATTCCGTATTGCGCGCCTTCCAGTTCATCAGCCCCGAAACGATTCCCTACGGACGATTCTGCTGGAATCAGGAGTGCCAGTACTGTCGAGTGAACTGCCAGCTGTCCGACGACGATCAGGCCCGTCCGATTTTGAGCTGCAAATTCATCGTGTCGGAAGGCATGAACATCTCCGAGCTCGCGCCAGAGCTGGTGGGCTGCCTGCGCACGAAGCTGGGGCAGGCCCAGGTTGCAACCGCGGATGTCCCAGCAGACGTGAACGCGCCGAGCAGCACGAATGGCTCCGGCGAATCGAATGGTTCAAATAGCTCGGTTTCTGCGATTGGCTCCAACGAAACGAACGCCATTCACGACCACGACGAATAGCAATCCGAAAGACGGAACAGCCCCCAAGGACTCAATGAGCGGTTTTAAAGTACTCGTCGCGGACGACTCTCCTGTTTACCGAAAGCTCGTCGAACACGCGCTGGCGGAAGATTCGTGCTCGGTGTTGTTCGCGAACAGCGGACATCAGGCCATCGAAATTTTCGAGCGCGAACGACCGGATCTAATCGTCACGGATTGGATGATGCCCGACCTCACCGGCATCGAGCTGTGCCAGCGGATTCGCACGAGCTCCCATTCCTCCTATACTTACGTCATCATCCTGACCAGCAACGCGGAAAAAGAAAACGTGGTCAAGGGACTCTCCGCCGGCGCGGATGACTACCTGACGAAACCTTTCGACCGCAACGAACTACTGGCGCGCATGCACGTGGGCCAAAGACTGATCGACCTCCATCGGCAGATCGAGGCGAAGAACCGGTTGCTCGAGGAGCTGGCGCTTACCGATCCGCTTACCGGCCTTCCGAATCGTCGCGCGATTGAAGATTGGTCCGCACGCCAACTGAGCGGAGCGGCGCGGCACGGCTTTCCCATGTGGGTCGTGCTGATGGACCTCGATCACTTCAAGCACAGTGAACGATACGTACGGACACGACGCCGGGGACACGGTGCTGAAGAAATTTGGCGAAGTGCTCCGAAACAATACACGGCTCTCCGATATTTCCGGCCGGATCGGCGGCGAGGAATTCCTGCTGGTTCTGACGCACGCGGACGAAAAAAACGTAATGGTGGTGGTGGACCGCATTCGCAAACAGCTTGCCGCGGAACAATTCGAATGGAATGGCAGCGCAATCACCGTGACGGCAAGCTTTGGCGCCGCGGGATTTTCGGGCAGAAAAGCGCCGGAATTCAATCACCTGGTAAAACAGGCTGACGCGGCGCTCTACCGCGCAAAAGATCTGGGACGCAACCGCATCGAGCTCGAACCTGTACTTTCCGTCTGAAATTACCCACCGTCAATCTTTCTGTCGTCAAACCTACTTGCTTGCCATGAATTCCTCCGCCGTGCCATTCTTGCCGCCTGATCGGGAGGACCACGAATGCCGGTTTGCGACAGCTGCGGAGCTCAGGTGGACGATGCGCACATCCGGCAGCGCATCGAACGACTGGAGCTGGCGACGCGTTTCCGCCCCGTTCACATTTCCGTCCTGCTGATTGACGCCGCCCCGCCAGTTCGTTTCGAGGACTATTTCTATCGTGCGACGAGCAACCGCGCGGAGCGCTCGCCCACATCGCGCGAATATTTCGATGCGCTGGTGAAATGCGCTGGCGCGCGCTGCAAACGCTGAAACGAATGAAGAGGCGGCGCTGGCTGAATTTCAGCGCCGCGGCTTCTTCCTGATTGGCGCGGTCGAATGCTCACTGGAGAGTCAGAGCGATCCGGCGAAGGCCATCGAGCGGGCTGCGCCCGGAATTCTGAGGCGCGTCAAGGTCTCGTACAAACCAAAATCTGTCGCGTTTTTGTCCGCTTACACGCAGGCGCTCGTTCCCATGTTTCAGGCAAACGACTGGGCGGACCGCTTGATCCTCGATCAAGGCAAACCGTTCGGCGATTCGCTTTCGACTGGCCGTTTGGCCAGGGCCATTGGCCAGGCGGGCGAACGTTGAAGCGGCATTCCGCGATTGTGTTAGAATTCGTGCTTCCAGCCACCAGGTAGACGGGGGTACAGGCATGAAAGCGCGCAAGAAATTCCTAATTGGTTCGGGGATTATTGTCGCTACGCTGCTGGCGCTGGCGTACGTGGGTTACACGCAGAGCAAGACCTACTACCACACGATTTCCGAGCTGCCGACCTTGCAGGGTTCCACGCTCCATCAGCGCATGCGCGTCTCGGGCAACGTCCGCGCGGGATCCATTTCGCACCGCGACGGTCGCGTCAATTTCGTGCTCGAGGAACAGGGCAAGGGCTTGACCGTCAGCTACGTCGGCAGCGATCCCCTTCCCGACACGTTCAAAGACGGCGCGCAGGCTCTCGTCGAAGGCCGCTTGATGCCGGAGGGCGGCTTCGTCGCGGAACAAGTGCAGGCAAAATGCGCCTCGAAGTACGAGGCCTCTCCCGTTGGCGCGCCCGTGGCCAGCGACAAGAGTCCCAACAAGACCTAATATCCCCAGGGGAGAATCCGTTTGGATATTTTCGGTTCGTTCGCACTGCTTCTCGCCTTTCTGGCTACCGTTTACGCATTCGTCGCCGGAATCGTGGGAATCATTACGCGCCGCACTCTGCTGACCAAGAGCGCGCGCAACGCCGGCATGGCCGTGTTTGGCCTGATCACGCTCGCGGTCGCGTCGCTCGAATATTTCTTCTTCACGGATAATTTTTCGCTGGCGTACGTGGCGGCGCACAGCAACCATGCGCTTCCGCTTTATTACAAGTTCTCGGCGCTGTGGGCGGGACAAGAAGGATCGCTGCTGTGGTGGAGCTGGCTGCTTTCGATTTACGTGTTCCTCGCGCTTTTCATGAATCGCAAGAAGCACCCGGAGCTGATGCCTTACGTGGGCGTCACGCTCGCGGGAGTTCAGACGTTCTTCCTGGTGCTGAATAATTTCGTCGCAAGTCCATTTCACGTGCTGGCCACCGCCGATTCCGCAGGCGTGATGCATATGGCGCGCGTTGTCGGAAGGCACCGGGCTGAATCCGCTGCTGCAATATCCCGAGATGGTGATTCATCCGCCGATGCTTTACCTCGGCTACACCGGATTCACCATACCGTTCGCGTTTGCGATGGCCGCGCTGCTGGCGCGCTATCCGGGCGAGAAGTGGATTCACATTACCCGCCGCTGGACGATGGTCGCGTGGTGCTTTCAGGGAATCGGCGTGCTGCTCGGCGCGCACTGGGCGTACGCCGTGCTTGGCTGGGGCGGCTACTGGGCGTGGGATCCCGTCGAGAACGCGGCGCTGCTGCCGTGGATTACCGGCACGGCTTTCCTGCACTCGGTGATGATGCAGGAAAAGCGCGGCATGATGAAAGTGTGGAACGTGTGGCTCGTCTTCGTCACGTTCATGCTTTGCATTCTGGGGACGTCGCTGACGCGGACCGGAATCGTCAGCTCGGTGCACGCGTTCGCGGAATCCAACATCGGCGGCTGGTTTTTCGGTTTTCTTGGAATCGTTCTCATCGTGTGCCTGGCGGCGTGGTTCAAGAACCGCGATTATTTGCGCAGCGACAATCAGCTGGATTCGCTGGTGTCGCGCGAATCGAGTTTTCTGTTCAACAATTTGATTCTGCTGGCCGCTTGCTTCGCGGTTTTGTGGGGCACGCTATTCCCGGTGATCTCCGAATGGGTGACGGGCAGCAAGATCAGCGTGGGACCGCCGTTCTTCAATAAAGTGAACGTGCCGATCGCGCTGTTTCTTTTATTCCTCACTGGCGTGGGCCCGTTGCTGGCGTGGCGCAAGACGTCGATTGACGCGCTGCGACGGAATTTCGCGTGGCCGCTAGTTGGCGGATTGATCGCGGGCGCGGTGGGATTCGCGTTCGGATGGCGCGAGTTTTATCCGCTGATCTGCCTGATACTTTCCGTCTTCGTCACGCTGACGATTTTCTCGGAATTCTACCGCGGCGCTCGCGTGATCGCCTCGCGCGACGGCTCGAATCTGCTGACGGCGGTTGGCGAACTTACGATGCGCAATACGCGGCGATACGGCGGCTACGTGGTCCACTTCGCCATGGTGCTGATCTTCGTCGGAATTGCCGGCTCCGCGTTCAATCAGGATATTCAAAAGGAATTGAAAGTTGGCCAGAGTCTGACGATCGGCCCTTACACGATTCTTTGCCAGAATTTCGATCAGCCCTCCAATGACAATTACGAATCGGACCGCGCCACGCTGGAAGTATTCCGCAACGGGAAGTCGCAAATGATGCTCTATCCCGAGCGGCGGCTTTTCCGGACGAGCGGCGTGACTGAAACGATCGTCGCGAACCAAAGTACGCCGGTGCATGACCTCTACGTCGTCTACGCCGGCCGCAGCCCGGACACGAACCTGCCCGTGATTCACGCGTATTTGAATCCGCTCGTGAAATGGATTTGGTTTGGCGGCATCGTGATGGTTCTGGGCACGTGCCTGGCGATGTTCCCCGATCGCCGTGCGGCCATCGTCCTGCGAGCTGCGACGAACAAGACCTGGGGCGATGCGATCGTTCAGAGCGGCAGTGGGTCGCCCGCCACAAGCCCCGTGAGAAGCGCGCCCGTTCGCCGCTCCGGCTCCGATGACTGATACCGCCCACAGCACGAAACGGAAGAATCTCGCGATCAGAGCTTGCGCGGCATTACTTTTCGCCGCGGTGTTCCTGGCGCTCGCGCCGTTGTCGCGCGCGCAAGATTCTCCTCGCGCGAAGGATCTGAGCAAGAAAGTGATGTGCATGTGCGGCGGCTGCAACGACACGGCCGGGACGTGCAATCACACCGGCGGCGCGTTTTCGGGACCGTGCGATACGGCGAAGGCGATGCAGAAGGAAGTGGCGCAGCGCGTGGATCGCGGAGATTCGGATGACCTGATCCTGCAATCGTTCGTTCAGGAGTACGGCCCGACGGTGCTTCCCGATCCGCCGAAGAGGGGCTTCACGTGGCTCGTCTGGATCGCTCCGGTGGTGGCGCCTCTGATTGCGCTATTTCTGATTTGGGAAGTTGTGCGCCGGTGGCGACGTCGCGTGGCGCTCGCGCCCGCGGGCGGACCCTCGATTTCGCCTGAATTGCTCGATCGCGCTCGCCGCGAATCAGGCCGGGAATCCGATGAGTAGCGCTGACATCGCCGTCGCGTGCGTGCTGCTGGCGCTGGCGACCATGATTTTCGTCTTTGGCGTGCGGCCGGAAGCGTCCGATGATGCACCGCACCGCACGAAGCTCGACCAGCTGATGGAGCGGCGCGATGCGATCTACGACAATTTGCGTGATTTGCGCTTCGAACATCGCGCGGGAAAATTTTCCGAGGCCGACTACGATGAAATCAAGCAGTCGCTCGAAATCGAAGCCGCGCGCGTCCTTTCTGACATGGACGTGTTAACCGGCAGCGCCCCGACTCCTGCCACGCGGCAGGCCGCGTCCGAAAAAGGACGGCGCTCATGAAGCTCCGCCGATGCGCGTTGATGATTCCCGCTTCCCTGCTATTCTTTTATCTTGCGACGCCGGCCTTCGCGGGTACTGTCACCGGCACAGTCCACAACGGCACCACCGGCAAGCCTGCGGCGGGCGTGGAAATGATCCTGATCCAGCTTCAGGGCACGATGCAGCCGGTCGCAAACACGAAGACCGATGCCGATGGCCACTATCGGTTCGACAATCCGGGGCTTGGCGCCGGACCAATGCTGATCCGCGCGGTCTATCGTGGCGTGAATTATCACGAGCCCGCGACGCCGGACAAGACCACCGTTGACGTCGAGGTCTTCGAGCCGACCGACAAGCCGAGCGCCTTCGCCGTTACGGTCCACGCAATCATCTTTCAGCCTACCGGCTCGGACCTGACGGTCACCGAGGAATACAACATCTCGAATAAGACGAACCCGCCGCTCGCCTACTACCGCGCCGACGGCTCGTTCATTTTTTCGCTGCCGGAAGGCGCGCAGCTTACTAACATTTCCGCGGTTGGTTCCTCCGGCATGCCCGTGGTGCAAAGCCCCGTCGACAAGGGGGAGAACCAAAAAGCGATCGTGTTTCCGTTTCGGCCGGGCGACAGCCAGGTGAGCCTTTCCTATAAGGTTCCCTACCCCAGTAATCAGGCGAGCCTCCATTTCGCGTCCAAATACGCGGTGGAGCATCTGGGCCTTTTCGCGCCGCCGTCGGTGCAGGTTTCGGGCGGAGGATTTATCGCCTCGGGGCAAGCGCAGGGATTCAGCGCATACACGCGCGATTCCGTCGCGGCGAATACGCCTGTAACGGTTTCGATTTCCGGCACAGCGCCGCCGCCGGCTCCCGTTCAGGACGGCGCCGCCGCTGGCAAACGCACCGGCGGACGATACTCAGAATCCGTCGGTGAATTCCCGCATTGATACGCCCAACGAGGCCCCCATGGCCAGCGTCACGACGCTGCCCGCTCGCCTCGACAGCTTGAAATGGATTCTAGTAGGCGGGTTCGTCGCGCTTTTCCTGCTGGGCTTGATCTACGTGATGCGCCAGCCGCAAGCGGCGGTCGTCGCTGAAGGCGGCTCAGGAAATGTTGCGGGCGCAAATTCGTATCCGGCGCGTCCAGCGGGATTCGCGCCGCCCACTGCGAGTAGTTCGAACGCTGCGACCGCTTCAGCCGAACTCGACCGCGAAGTCCGCGGCAGCCTCGACGAGCTGAAGGACGGCCTGTTCCGCCTGGAATTGCGCCGTGAGGCCGGGACGATCACCGAAGCGGACTACACCCGCGAACGCGATCGCGTTCAGAAAGCTCTGCGCGATCTGGTGAAAGGCTGACCGTTTTGTCCGGCACCCTCTCCATGCCGGCGTCATCGCGCTCCGGAACGCCACCTGCTTCCGCCATTCCCGCCGCGAGCCTGGGAATTACATTCGATCGCGTCGAGAAGCGCTTCGGATCACTCCTCGCTCTCAGCGGCGTCTCGCTCGAAATTCTTCCGGGCGAATTCGTCGCGCTGCTTGGCCCGAATGGCGCGGGCAAAACAACCCTGCTGCGCATCGCCGCGCTGCTTTCCACGCCCACCAGCGGCACACGTCGCATTCATCGGCGGGCGAATCGCGGCGAGGATTCGCGCAGGCTGATGGGCATGGTCGGACACAGCACGCTGCTCTACGACGAATTGACCGCCGCCGAAAATCTTTCCTTCTTCGCGCAGCTTTATGACCTCGACGAGCTTCCCGCGCGCGTCAAACAGGCGCTCGAATCCTGCGGGCTCGCTTCGCGAGCCGGGAGCATCGTGCGCACGTTTTCGCGCGGCATGCGCCAGCGGCTGGCCATCGCGCGTGCGCTGCTCCACGATCCGCGCCTGCTGCTTCTGGACGAACCCGCCGCCGGCCTCGACCGCCAGGGCCTTGCATGGCTCGGCGAGACGCTCGCGCGGCTGCGCGACAACGGCACGACCGTGATCATGAGCACGCACGCGCGCAACGAATCGCTCGACCTCGCCACGCGCGCCGTCTCGCTCGCGGGCGGCCGAGTGGAGCGCGATAGCGGCTCGGGCGGCGATCCGCGTCCGCTGCTCGCCGAGCTTCGCGCCGAAGCCTGATATGACCACCGCGCGCGCCGCCGCCATTGTGCTGACCAAGGAGCTCCGCCTGGAATTCCGCGCGCGCGAACTGCTGACCACCACGGTCGTTTTCGCGCTGGTCGTGGTCGTGCTTTTCAGCTTTGCGTTCGATCCCACGGCCGGCGATTCGCGCCGCTACGGTCCGGGACTGCTCTGGATCGCATTTCTCTTCGCCGGATCGCTGATGCTCAACCCATCGTTTGCGCGCGAGCAATCGAATCAGACGCTCGATGCGCTGCGCATGGCGCCCGTTTCGCCGTTTGCGATCCTGTTGGGGAAAATGCTGGCGAATTTCATTTTCATGGCGATCTCGGAAGCGATTCTCGTTCCCGTGTTCGCCGTTCTCTACAACATTTCGCTCGGAGACATTGTGGGCCGGCTGGCGCTGGTCCTCGTGCTGGGCACGATCGGGCTGGTCGTCACCGGCACGGTCTTTTCCGCCGTCGCCGCGCACGCGCGCATGCGCGAACTGCTGTTGCCGCTCCTGCTGCTGCCGATTCTCGCGCCGCTGCTGATCGCCGCCGTGGAAGCCACCGCTTCGCTTTTCGCCGAGCAGCCGGCGCTCGATCGCGCCTGGCTCGCATTCCTTGGTGGATTTGATATCGTGTTTCTGACTGCTTCCTGGCTGCTTTGCGATTTCCTGCTGGAGGAATGAAGTGGGCTTGAGCCGATGAAAGGACGCGCCGCCATAACGGCCGTCGTCGCCGCGCTGATATTCTTCGCGGGCTACGCGGCGCTTTTCATCGCGCCCGACGAGAGCACCATGCACGAGATCCAGCGCGTTTTTTATTTCCACCTGGCGAGCTGGATGGCGATGTTCACGGCGCTTTCGCTCGCTTTCGTCGCGAACATCGCCTGGCTGGTCACGCGCAAGCCGCGATGGGACTGGCTGGGCGTCGCGTCCGTGGAAGTAGGCGTCGTCTCCTGCACGGCAGGATTGATCACCGGCGTGCTCTGGGGCCGCCCGGCGTGGGGCATCTGGTGGACCTGGGACGCGCGCCTGACCACTGCATTCATCCTGTGGATTCTGTACATCTGCTACCTGCTGCTGCGCGGCTTGATTGAGGAACCGCAACGCCGCGCTTCCCTGTCGGCGATTTTCGGCATTTTTGCGTTCCTCGACGCGCCGCTGGTTTATGCGTCGAATCGGCTTTGGCGCACGCAGCATCCGTCGCCGGTGATTTTGGGCGGCGAAAATTCGGGCCTCGATCCCACGATGGGCAAGGTGCTCTTGGTTTGCATCGTCGCGGTGATGGCGATGATGGTTCTCGTGCTGATTGACCGCTACCGCCTGGAACGCCTGCGACACGAACTCGATGAGCTTCGATTGTCCGCCGACGCTCGGGGCGCTGGCGCAAACACCGCTCTTACAAAGGAGTTATCTTGAAAAACTTCCATTTTCTGCTGACCGCATGGATCGCCGTTTGGGCCGTTTTCTTCGCCTACGAACTTTCGGTGGCGAGCCGGGTCTCCAAGCTTCGCGACGACCTCGAGCGGCTGAAACAGCAGCTTCGCGAAGGATGAATTCTCACCCCCGGGGACCTGCCTTGTGGTTTGAGACGGCGGTCGCCTTTCAAGGCCGATAAAGAAAACCATATGGCAACTCGTGCCATCCAATCGGGCAGATGAAAGAACCGGCCCCGAAGGGGTGTATAATCCCGGCAGGTTCCTTCCGGAGGTATCGATGAGGAAATCTTTTGCGGCCCAATGGATGGCAACACTCGTTGTGGCCTCGCTCGTAACACTTCCTGCCGTCGCCGCCCCACAGGCCCCGCAAGCGCCATCGCCAACGCAGGGCCCGTCAGCGCAGACGCCAGCGCCGCAGCCTCCTTCAGCACCGACTCCGCCAGCGCAGGCGCCGACCACGCAAACTCCGGCGACTCCAGCCGCAGCAACCCGTCGGTGACGCAGCAGGACAGTCCGAACGTGAAATCGGGTAGCGAAGCGGACGTCAACGCCATTGGCAACCGCAAAGTCGGGCACGGACCGGAAATGTATTCGCTCGAGCACGATATCGCCATCGGCAAGCAGCTCTCGCAGGAAGTTGAGAAGAGCGCGAAATTCATCGACGATCCGGTTGTGAATGAATACGTGAATCGCGTGGGACAAAACCTGGTGCGAAATTCGGACGCGCAAGTGCCGTTCACGATCAAGGTGATTGATTCGGACGTCGTCAACGCGTTCGCGCTTCCGGGCGGATTTTTCTACGTGAATAGCGGCCTGATCCTGCACGCGGATGAAGAATCAGAACTCGCAGGCGTGATGGCGCATGAGATCGCTCACGTTTGCGCCCGACACGGAACGCGGGAAGAAACGAAGAGCACGATCGTCCAGCTTGCCTCGATTCCGGCAATGATCTTTATTCCCTATAGCTGGGCGGGGTACGCCATTTACCAGGGCATGAATTTTGCGATTCCGCTCACGTTCCTGAAGTTCTCGCGCGGTGACGAAGCCGAAGCCGATTACCTGGGCTTGCAGTACATGTACAAAGCCGGCTACGACCCGAATTCCTTCGTCTCCTTCTTTGAAAAGGTGCAGTCGGACGAGAAGAAGCAGCCCGGAACGATTCCGAAGGTTTTCTCGACGCACCCGCCAACGCCTGACCGCATCGAGGCCATTCAGAAGGAAATCGCCACGATCCTGCCGGCACGAGATCAGTACATCGTGACGACTTCCGAATTCGATACGGTGAAGGCGCGGCTCCAGATGATCGAGGCGAACATCAAGGTGAAGGACAACAATCCGAACAAGCCGACGCTGCGCAAGAACACCGCACAGAATAAGGGCGGCAACACGGCCCCGCCGGACCCGAACAGTACTTCGACCGGCGGCAGCACTACATCAACGCCCGATTCGACTTCGACGGACGATAGCGACCGGCCGACGCTCAAGCACCGTAACGACGATCCTTCGCAGCAACAGACGCCACAGCCGCAACCGCAGCAACAGCCGCAGCAGTAAAGGGCAGGTTGGCGGTTCACAGTTTGGAGTTCGCAGACAAGGCATCTGGCTCACCGCCGGGTGCCTTTTTGTTAGTGGGTGTGAACTTCGGCGACGCCGAGACGCTTGAGGCCTTCGGCGTAATATTTGCGGTAGAGGATGTCCCATTCCTCGCTGCCTTCGAGGATTTCCTTCTTTTGTGAAGTGATCTTCGCGCGAACTTCCGTGTCCACTTGCTCCTCAACTTTCAGGAGCGACGTGATGATGTTCACGATCTCCGTGCGGATCGTGTCGCGATCCTCGACGAAATCCACGTGAGGATTGGATACCAGAAAATCAATAACACGATGAGAAAGGCGGACGGTCTTTTCGCGGCTCAGTCGCATGTGGGCGGCCTCCTTAACGGAGGATAAGTTTCCTTTCACGGGCGAGCTGGCTTTTTATTTTCTTGAACATTTCCTGATAAGACGCGCCTGTGCGGCGCATCTCGTCGGAGTATTTCGCAAGGATTTCGCGAGCTTCCTCATTCAGCCGGTCTTCGATCGTAACTTCGTCGGCCATCACCTGGCGGACCTGCTGCGATACGTTTTCAACGTCCTTTGTTTCGATCATCTTGGCGGCCACCAGGCGTTTTACGATTTCCTTCGCCATGTAGCCGACATAATCCCGCGATAAAAGCATTCCGTATGACTCCGAGACACAACTGCAAGCCATTCAGTCTAATGGTTGGATGGCAAAAGTTCAAGGCAGCGTGCAGCAACCGAATGGAAGATCAATTCTGCAGTACGGCCGAAGTTACCTTGGCAAAGTGCAGGGCCACATCAGCCGGCTGGTCGGTGGCGACCACGGCCGTGAGGTGAGAAGTTTCAAACGCAGCCATGTGTTCGTTTCCGGCGCTCGAAGCACGCAGGAATCTGCCATTTGCAACTCCCCGGATGGCCCCGGTCAATTGTTGCCCGTCTCGCTGCCTGAGAAACAGAGAAAATTCACGCGTGCCGTCCGAATAAACGAGATGAAGATAGAAAAGACCATCCAGCCGGCAAATCTTTCCCCGCTCCAAATGGAAGCCAGAAGACAATTCCAGCGGTATGGAATCCGAAATTTTCTGCTTCTGTGCGAGGGCAGCTATCGCTGTAGGATCGGTCACCCAATGGCGGGGTTGCTGATCCACTACTTCCATCTGATGATCCGTGGCAGCGTCCGCATAGACGCGAGCAACGTGTCCGGGCATCAACAAATAACCCGCAGCAACAAGCAGAAATGCGGCCGCAATGCCCATGGCTGCGGTCATCCAGCGACTGAGCTTCGGCTGCGCCTCCGATACGGCGATTCCTGATGACTCAGCAGCGATCAGCTCGCGAATGCGGCGATTGACGCGCGACACATCTACCTGGTCGGCCAGGAGGGCGTCGCGAAACCGCGCGTCAAGGCGCGCCTGCGTCTCGAGCTCCGCCATGCACGCCGGGCAGGTCTTCAAATGAGCATCGAATTCCGCGGCGCGCTTCGAGTCAAGCTCCGCGGCGATATAGAGCGGCGCGATTTCCGTGATGTCTGAGCAGTTCATGACGTTTCTCTTCCGGCGCGTCCTGCAGCGGCTCGCGCCTGCCAAACTCTGGGCGCCTCGGGTGCGAGTCGCTCACGCAGTGCCTGCCGCCCTCGGCTGAGCCGCGACATCACTGTGCCGATGGGCAGCGATAAAATCCCGGCGATTTCTCTGCACGTGAAGCCCTCGACAACTGCCAGTAAGAGTACCGTCCGATGCTCCGACGAAAGCTCATTGAGAGCATTCGAAACTTCCGAAGCATCCGTCAGGGACATCTTCGGTTGAGATCGCGGCTCGATCTCGCGACCCGGAGCATCGAGCGAAACCAAAATCGGACCCGCGCTGATCTGCCGCCCCTGGCCGTAGAACGCGTTGAACATGATCCGAAAAAGCCACGCCCGCATGTTGGTGCCGGACTGAAACTGATTGAAACTGCGCCACGCCCGAAAAAGACGTTTCCTGAACCAGATCCTCGGCTGCCGCGGGATCGGACGCAATCCGCCGCGCCACCCGGAGCAAGCTCCGGGAGTGTGGCATGGCTATCTGCTCAAATTCGTCCTGCCGCGCAGTCACAGTCGTGGCAATCCCGTCAACAAAAGAGGGCAGGCGAAGCCTGGAAAGACCTGCCTGCCCCATAGATACCACGGCTCGTGCCTGCAGCGCTACTTCGAGCCCTTCTGCAGTTCGGTTAGCGCCGCGAGCACTTCGTCGCTGTGGCCGGTCGGATTGACCTTGATGAACTCCTTGACGATCTTGCCGCTAGGATCAATCAGGAACGTGTTGCGTGCGGCGACCACGCCGAGCTGAGGAGCCTGTGGAATGGTCATCGTCGATCCGTAGAGGGCGACTACTTGCTTATTCGCGTCGGAAAGCATTTTGAACGCCATGCCGTCCTTGGCGCACCACTCCTTATGCGATTCCACGGTGTCCACGCTGACGCCCACGATTATGGCGTTGATTGCGTCATACTTCGCCTGATCGCGCTGAAAGCCGTGCGCTTCGATCGTGCAGCCCGGAGTCTGGTCCTTGGGATAAAAATAGAGAACCACCCACTTGCCGCGGAGGCTATGCAGGCTAAGCGGCGTGCCTTCCTGCGAATTCAGCGTGAAATCGGGAGCCATGCTGCCCACGGCCGGCACCGCCATCGCCTGATCATCTGCGTGAATCGCGGGTGCGTGAAACGTCGGATAGGCCATTCCGACCAATGCAACAGCCAGAAACAAGTATGGAAGTGTGCGTAGTGCTGCGCGTCGTGAATTCTTCATTTCGGGTTCTCCTCGTCTTCAGGTGCTCCGCCTATGGCGGCTCGTGCATTCACTATAACGTTAAACAGCCCGCATTTCATCCTTGGTGGGGGACCGCTCAGTGTTCATCCGGCGTCTGCTAACTTCTGGTACCCTAGACATGCCGGATCGCCTGGTCGGGTACCGGAGAAATCCTAACCTCACGCCAAGGAACCTTTCGGTGGACAATTTGACAACCTCTGAGCACAGCACAAAGCGAGCCTTCAATTTCAATGCCGGGCCGGGGGCGCTGCCGCTTCCGGTGCTGGAACGCATGCGGGCTGAATTGCTTGATTATGGCGGCACGGGCATGTCCGTAATGGAAATGAGCCACCGGTCTCCTGAGTTCGAAGCCATCAGCGACAATGCTGAGCGCGCACTGCGTCGAGTGCTGAGCATTCCTGACGACTACGCGGTGACGTTCCTTCAAGGCGGGGGCAGCCTGCAATTCGCGATGGTGCCGATGAACCTGTATCAGGCTGGAAAGCCCGTGGACGTGCTGCATACGGGCTCCTGGACTGCAAAAGCAATCGAGGAGCTGAAGAAAATCGCACAGTACCGGCTGGCCGCTTCAACCGAGGCGGACAAGTTCAGACGAGTGCCGAAACCGAGCGAAATCACGTTGGCGCCGGACGCTTCCTACGTGGCGATGTGCACGAACAACACAATCGAGGGAACGCAGTGGAACTTCATACCCAATACAGGCAGCGTGCCCTTAGTCGCGGACATGTCGTCCGACATTGCTTCGAAGCCGGTGGATATTAGGAAATTTGGCCTGATTTTTGCGGGTGCGCAGAAAAATCTGGGGCCGTCCGGCGCTACGGTCGTGATCATCCGGCGCGACCTGGCCGATGCGTGCGAGCGACAAGATCGCCAAGATTCTCCAGTATCGGACGCAGATCAAGGAACGGTCGCTGTACCACACGCCTTCGACATTCGCCGTCTACACCGTTGGGCTCGTCCTCGAATGGCTTGAGGCGGAGGGCGGCGTCGCGGCGATGGAAAAGCGCAATGCGGCCAAGGCGAAGCTCCTCTACGACACGATCGATTCGAGCGGCTATTACCAGTGCCCCATCGAAAACGAATCGCGGTCGAAGATGAACGTGGTTTTTCGCGTGGCGCGAGGCGACGAAGCGGTTGAGGCGAGGTTTGTGAAGGAAGCCGAAGCTGCTAGCATCGCGGGAGTGAAGGGCCATCGGTCGGTTGGAGGCATGCGCGCGTCTTTGTACAACGCGATTGCTCCCGAAGCTGTCGGCGTGTTAACTGGCTTTATGCGCGAGTTTGAGCGCAAGAACGGCTGAAAAGCGGCACTACTAGACGCAGTTAGGCCCTTGCGGACGGCATACCACAATACTGTGGCTTATCTACAACACCGCAGCTTGACATAGCGCGCCGCCATGGTTATGGTGTGACCTCCATGCGTGCTCCGGCCTTCAGGCTGGCTGAATCCATAACCACCACCCGACTTAGCCGTGCGGCACCGGGATCGGAGCGGCGCACCGCTCCGGAACTGGCGCCTGGCATACTGCCGGCTGCGGGTGGGCGTCCGCCCTTAGACGAATACTACAATTCCCTGTTTACCGCGTTTGGTCCGCAGCACTGGTGGCCCGGCAAGACTCAGTTCGAGGTGATCGTCGGCGCAATTCTGACCCAGAACACCTCGTGGACAAATGTGGATCGCGCCATCGCGAATCTGCGGAGTGCGGGCCTGCTCAGGCCATCAGCGATCGAACAGGTTCGCGTCGGCCGTCTGGCGCGCCTGATTCGACCGTCGGGCTATTTCCGGCAGAAGGCGCGGAAGCTGAAGTCCTTTTGCGAATTCCTGCGCAGTGAATACGGCGGCTCGCTTAAGAGGATGTTTGAGACCCCCACGATAATATTGCGCGAAAAGCTGCTCGCTGTCTTCGGCATCGGTCCGGAGACGGCCGATTCCATCCTCCTGTATGCAGGCGATCATGCGGTGTTCGTGGTGGACGCGTACACGAAGCGCATGCTCTCCCGCCACGGTTGGATATCCGAGAAAACGAAGTACGATGATGTTCGCTGGATGTTCGAGCGCGAGTTTCCCGGCGACGTGAAGCGTTTCAATGAATTTCACGCTCTGATCGTGACCGCCGGGAAGAAATTCTGCCGCACGCACGATCCGCTCTGTGGAGAATGCCCGCTGGGGCGTTATCGCGAGGAAGGCCGGTAAGGTGAAGCCGGAACAACGTAAAAAGCGCATTCTGTTGGGCGCGGGCCTGGTAGTTGTATCTTTCCTGGCCGTCCTGGTCTTCGCGCTCGGATCGCTTCACATTCCCGTCTATCCGGAGGACAGCAGCGAAACGACCGTCCTTTTTGCGCTCGCCTTCTTGATCGCGGGAACATTCTGAGTCTTTGCCCTGATTCTGGGACGAACCCTGCTGCGGCTCAGCGCCGAACGGCGCAGCCGGCAGATGGGCTCGCGATTCAAGGTCAAAATGGTTCTCGGGGCGATGGGAGTGTCGTTGCTGCCGGTCGTGTTCCTGTTCTTTTTCAGCTACGCGCTCGTGAATAGAACGCTGAACGCCTGGTTTCCGCGGCCGCTTGAAACCGCGAACGAGCAGAGCCAGACTCTACTTACGCATTTTGAAACCGCGGAGTTCGACCGCCTGAACCGGCTCGCTGCAACAGCGGCAGTCCGCGGAACGGCGGATGAGGCTTTCCTCGCTCGCGATCACGCGATTGATATTTCCTGGGTGACCGACGCGAACGGCGAATTATCCTCGGGAGTCGATTTTGCGAAGCCGGGGAACGATACTTCCACAGCGGGGGTCGGTGGAACCCCATTCTCCGCCGCGACCTCGCCTGAATCGGTACAGACGATTCGCAGTGGAGCGCGAGTCTGGAAAGTGAATGGTGAGCTGTACCTGGCCGGCAGCGCTCCTTTGAAGGAAGGCACGCTCTACGTCGCGCGCCATTTGCCGAGCGATTTCGCCGAGCGATACGCGGACATCGAAACTCAAACCGATACCTATCGCCGGCAGAAACAGTTTATTCGCGCCTATAAGCGCGAACTGTTGGGCATGCTGGCGCTGATTACGCTGCTACTGCTGTTCACGACGACCTGGGTGGCTCTCTTCCTCTCCAAGCAGGTCACGGTACCGATTCAGGCGCTCGCGGAAGCAACGCGGGAAATTTCGCGCGGTAACTTCGACCATCACATCGAGGTGCAGGCGCAGGACGAGCTCGGCACGCTGGTGCGCTCCTTCAACCGCATGACCGAGCAGCTTGGCGAAGGCCGGCGACAGATCAATGAATTCACGCAAAGCCTGGAGCAGGCGGTCGAAGAACGCGAGCACCGGCGGAAGCTGATGGAGGCAATTCTCGAAAATATTCCGACGGGCGTTGTGTCCCTGGATGCGTCGGGTGACGTCGCGCGCGTGAATACAGCTATCACGACGATCCTCGGCGATTCCGCGCGCGGCGCGCATACGCTTTCAGAACTGGTAGGTGAAGAGGCGGCGCGCGCTGTGTTGCACTTGATGCGGCGGTCGTTGCGGATGGGCGCGGCCTCTCGCGAAATTGAAATAGCCACGGCCGGGCGGCTGGTGAGGGCGGCGGTAACCGTCACGTCGCTGGGACCGCGGCGGTCGAATCCAGGTTTTATCGTCGTGATTGACGACTTGACGGATCTGCTGCAAGCGCAAAAAGCGGCGGCGTGGCAGGAAGTTGCGCAAAGGATCGCGCACGAAATCAAGAATCCGCTGACGCCCATTCAACTATCGGCCCAGCGTTTGCTGCGTTACCTGGACCGTTCGGCCGCAGCGAATCCCACGGCGCAGCGCACTGATTTCGAAAAGCTGTCAGCCGAGTGCGCAGGCCTGATTGAGCGCGAAGTGCAGACGCTGGAATCCATGGTGGATGAATTCTCGCAGTTCGCTCGATTCCCTGCCGCGCGGCTTGCGCAGGCCGATCTGAACTCTATCGTCGCGAGCGCGCTCGAGCTTTTTCAGGGACGGCTGGATGGAATCATCGTCTCGACTGACCTCGCGGGCTCGTTACCTTCAGTAAAGGCCGACCCTGAGCTCATTCGTCAGGTCGTGGCGAACCTGATCGACAACGCAGCGGAGTCCATGGAAGGGTCGCCGATCCGCCGCTTGCGCGTATCCACCCGCACCGAAAGCGACGGAGACGCGGTAGTGATCGAGGTCTCCGACAGCGGCCACGGAATTTCACCCGAGGATAAAGAAAAGTTGTTCTTGCCACATTTTTCGACCAAGGGGCGCGGCACCGGCCTGGGCCTCGCAATTGCGAGCCGCATTATTGCCGAGCACAACGGAACGATTCGCGTCGAAGACAACATGCCCGCCGGCGCGCGATTCCTGATCCGCTTCCCCGCCGCTGAAGTAGGAATCTCAACACAGGCAAGCTGAGGACACCAACGACATTATGGCCAGCATACTTATCGTTGACGATGAAAACGGCATCCGCGAATCGCTTGGCGCCCTCCTGCGGGACGAAGGCTACGAAGTCGAGTCGGTCGCCTCCGGCGAAGAATGCCTTGCGCGAATCGAGCGCCACACGTTTGATCTGATTCTTCTCGACATCTGGCTACCCAAGATGGACGGCCTCGAAACACTCGAGCGCATCCAAGCGCAGGATGGCGCGCCGGTCGCCGTGATGATCTCCGGACACGGGAACATCGAAGGTGCTGTCCGCGCAACCAAGCTGGGAGCATTCGATTTCGTCGAAAAGCCGCTTTCGCTCGAGAGAATAATCGTGGTCGTGCGAAATGCGCTGGAATACGTCCGGCTGGAGGACGAGAACCGCCGCCTCCGGGCTGAACTTGAGGGCAGGCATCAGATTCTGGGTGGAAGCATCCCGATGAAGGCGCTACGCCAGCAAATCGCGCTGACCGCGCCAACCACAGGGCGCGTCCTAATCTATGGCGAAAGCGGCACTGGAAAGGAATTGGTGGCTCGCGCGCTTCATGCCAGCAGCCAGCGCAATGAAAAACCGTTTGTCGAAGTGAACTGCGCGGCGATCCCCGAGGAGCTGATCGAATCGGAAATGTTCGGCCACCGCAAGGGCAGCTTCACCGGCGCGAGCGAAGACAAAACAGGCAAATTTCAGAAGGCCGATGGGGGCACGCTGTTTCTCGACGAAGTCGGCGACATGAGCCTGAAAACGCAGTCGAAAGTGCTGCGCGTTCTTGAGGAGCAGCGCGTGGAACCACTTGGATCGAATACGCCGGTCACGGTGGACGTTCGCGTGATCGCTGCCACAAACAAGAAACTCGAGGAGGAGATCGGCCGTAACGCGTTCCGCGAAGATCTCTTCTACCGGCTCAACGTAATTCCCTTCTACGTGCCCGCGCTGCGCGAACGAACCGAAGACATACCCATCCTCGCGGCGCACTTTCTGAAGGAATTCTGCGAAGCGTATGGAAAAAAACCCAAGGAGTTTTCCGCGCCTGCAATGGAAGTGCTGCTCATGTATCCGTGGCCCGGCAACGTGCGCGAATTGCGGAACCTGGTCGAGCGGTTGGTGATCATCTGCCCGTCGCCGCGGATCGAGCCGCACCATTTGCCGCCTGAACTATTTCGCGGCGCGTCGAAAAGCCCACAGAAACCCTACGGGAGCCTGCACGAGGCGCGGTCCGCCTACGAGCGGGAATTTGTCCTGCGCAAACTGGAAGAGAATCGCTGGAACATGACTAAGGCTGCCTCAGCGCTCGGCCTCGAGCGCAGCCATCTCTACCGCAAGATGCGCTCGCTCGGCATCGCGCCTTCGAAAGCTTCATGATGCGAATGGGAGAACCATTGATGCGAAAGTTGTGGTTGTGCCTCGCGCTCGCCGGGAGCGTTCTGGTCATTGGAGCCGTATCCGGCCAAGGGCAAGGTGGCGCAGCCGTCGAGACACCGAAAGCTCCCTTCGTCGTGTTCCTGGGAACGGGCACTCCCGGCCCTACGCCCGACCGTCAGGGTCCAAGCCTCGCGGTGATCGCCGGCGACAAAGCTTATCTTGTGGATGTCGGCGTTGGGGTGGTGCGGCAGGCCAGCGCGGCGTATGCCAAAGGAATCCGGGCTCTGAATCCGCAGGGCCTGGACATCGCGTTCGTTTCCCACCTGCACTCGGACCACACGATCGGACTGCCCGATTTAATTCTGACTCCGTGGGTATTGGGACGGAAAAACCCGCTTGAACTGTATGGTCCGCCGGGAATTTCGGCGATGGCGGAGAATCTTTTGAAGGCATATCAGCAAGACATCCACATCCGCACGACCGGGCTCGAGCAGGGGAACTTGACCGGATATAAGGTGAATTCGCACGAAGTAAAGCCCAGCGTCATATTTCGGGACGCGAATGTCGAGGTAACCGCATTTGCCGTGCACCATGGCAGCTGGCCGGTCGCTCTCGGCTACCGATTCGATGCGGGCGGCAAGAGCATTGTCTATTCCGGAGACACGGCTCCCGTGGAAAGCGTCGTGCAGGCCTGCAACGGGTGCGACCTCCTGATCCATGAAGTGTATATCGGCCTACCCGCGACCACAGTGCATTCACCGGAACACTGGGCTCGATACATGGCCGCGTTTCATACGTCGGCTCCCGAACTCGCCGACATCGCCACACGCGCGCATGCTAAAGCAGTCGCGATGACGCATCTTGCGTTTATGGCTAACGCAACCGAGACGGACTTGATAGAGGCGCTGAAGAAAGGCTATAGCGGCAAGGTCGTGGTTGCCCACGATCTCGATGTCGTGAACCCCTAAAGCTCCGTCTGTTCGCTTTGCATTTCGCCGAGTTGTTCGAGCTGGCGATGCCAATCGAGCTGCCGAACGAGCACGGCGTTTTGCCTCCAATTGGGCTGCACCTTCACGAAAAGCTCCAGAAAAATGTGGGCGCCGAGAATGGATTCGATATCCTTGCGGGCCTGCGTACCGATTTTCTTCATGGTCTCGCCGCCCTTGCCGATTAGAATCCCCTTCTGTCCTTCGCGTTCCACGTAAAGCGTCGCGCGAATCTTCACCAGCGTCTTCTTTTCCTCGAAGCTGTCCACCAGCACGGCAATCGCG
Source organism: uncultured Acidobacteriota bacterium (assembly GCA_963701865.1). Classification (GTDB taxonomy): domain Bacteria; phylum Acidobacteriota; class Terriglobia; order Acidiferrales; family UBA7541; genus Palsa-295. The sequence goes on along the minus strand of CAVPBO010000001.1, from coordinate 868,325 downwards.
TGGGGCACTTCTTCGCGCGTCGCCAGGATTGCCTTCTCGCGAATCAATTCGGAGGCCAGGAAACGCTCCGGCTGGTCGGTGAATTGATCGGCAGGGAAATACGGCGGCGCTTCCGGCAGCCGCGCCAGCCATGCATCCAAAAGAGCGGGGCAGCCTTCTCCGGTCAGCGCGGAGACGGGGAAAACCTCGGCGAAATCGTACAGCCCGTTATAGCGCTCGATCAGAGGAAGCAGGAACTGCTTGCGAACCTGATCCACCTTGTTGAGCAGCAGAAAGATCGGCCCGTGAAAGCGCTGCACCCATTCGAGCGAGAATTGATCCCCCGCGCCAAATTCCGCCGCTGCGTCCACGATCAGCGAAAGCACGTCCACGCCTTCGAGCGCGTGCTGCGCCTCGTCCATCATCTGCCGGCTAAGAACATTTTTCGGCTGATGTATGCCGGGCGTATCGATCAGAACGATTTGCGCGTCATCGCGATTGACGATGCCCTGGATGCGATTCCGTGTAGTCTGCGGCTTGGGTGAAACGATCGCGACTTTTCGCCCCACGAGCGCGTTCACGAGCGTGGACTTGCCTGCATTGGGGCGGCCGACGATAGCGACGAATCCGGATCGGAAGGACATTGAGCAAGAATTGTACGCTAGCCGAGGCCGGACCGGCCGTTTCTTCCGTTCAACACTCTAGCCCTGGGGCCATATCCTCTGGTGGAGTGCTGCAGCGGTGGGGATACTAGCGAATCGATTCGGAACGCAACGGCTTGCGCGGCTGGAATGGATGAGATGTTGTGGAAGGCACGAACTGCAGTTGCATCAGCGGATCGCCGAAAAGGTTCCAGGTGCGGCGCACGTCAGCGTCCACAATTCCAACCTTGGCGGCTAGAACCGCTTGGCCGATTGCCAGTGTGGGATTGGCTTTCCATTCGCCCAGCAGCGCCTGATCCATCGTGGCTTGAGGGGGAGCGTTGGTGAAACCTGACGACGCCCAGACCGCCACCGCGCCTCCGTTAGGCGCGACCATCAGCGAAGTGGAAAGACTGGTGTCGTAAACATCCTGGAAAAATCCATTCAGGCAATCCATCAATAGAAATACCGGCAATCGATCGCCGTTCGAAAGGCTCGCGGCCGTCGTATCGTCAAAGAGATCGGCGAATGACCACTGCTCTTCCGAACCGTGGCCGCTGTAATTCACGAGCAGCGCTCCGCTATTCAGCGCCGAAAGGATTTGAGGCGTGATGACCGAAGGATCCTGGCCATCAGCGAGAATCTTTGTCACCGCGAGAGACGCAGGAAAATCGGCAGCCGCGGCGTTCGCTGCCGTCGAGAAATCGCCTCCAACATTCTGGTCCGCGATCACCACAGCCTGCTGGTTCCAGCCTCCGGCGCCGGCGCCGCGTTCGTAACCTACGATCTTGGCGACAACCAGCACTGCTTCTGCAGGCGTGCTGACGGGCAATCGTCCAATCGGTATCGTGCCGAAACCGGTTTGCTTGAAATCGGTCAGCCAATCGTCGGAAGCGGTCTTGAACGCAGCGGTTTCAATCATCCGCGATGGAACGAAATCGGTCTCGCCAAAGCCAAGATAATTTCGCGGATCGAAAGATGCGTCTCCGACCAGTAGGACTGCCTGTGGATGCGTCCGCCAACTGGTTGCAGCGAGCTGCAAATAACTCTGGAGTGCAAATGGGCTGCGCTCGCCGTAATTGAAGGCGTCGAAGATCTGATCGGTCGTCACTTCGGTGACGGAGTCGCCGTGCGACTCGTGGAGTTTCACCAGGGGCGCGACGCTGGCCGCGAAATCCGGATACGCGATCACCACAAGGTCCGCGCCAGATTGAGGCTTGTCCAAGGAATTCGGCGCGTGGAATGCGAGGCTCGCCGGTGCGGAAATTTGATCGCCAGCGAACGCCAGAAGCGTGTGTTCCGCGCCTCGTGAGCCCGGAATCGAAAGTGTGATTCCGAAGCTCGATCCGTCGGATGCGACCGGACCGGTCAATTGCGTGATCGCGAGAGGATTGGTGATGTCCACCACATGGACTTGCGCGGTGCTGAATCCGTTGATGTGCACGGTATCGCCGGACGACGCGGTGGCGCGCAGCCAGTCTGAATCAGCAGCGTACGTGTGTGCGTAATGTAGCGCGATGGACTGCACCAGATTGACGTCGTTATCGCCGTCGAGGGCCGTGAGCGTGACTGTGTTCGCGCCGTTTTGCAGCAGGCTGCTGCTGACGGCAAACGTGTTGGTCACATTGGCCATGTTCGCGAAATCCATCTCGCCGACCGAAACGCCGTTGAAGGCAATGGAGACGCTGTGCGGCTGCTGATCCGTAACGCCTTGCAACGTCACGTCCATGGTGACCGGCAGACTCGACGTCGGGTCAACGTGCGCGACCGTGATGGCTTGATCCACTGGATCGGAAGTTACGATCGCGCCGAAGAAGTTGTCGTTATTTTCGCCATTGAGCAGCGCCGCGAAATACGTCGTGCGCGGTTCGAAAAGAACCGTGAACGGAAAACTTGGATTGCTGGCGGTTCCGCTTCCGGCCGATGCCACGGACGAAATTCTCGCGCCGGGATGCGAACCTCGCACCAGCCAATAGACGCGCGTTCCCGAGTACGGCGTATCAATACCGGTTCCGTAGAATTCGATGCTGTCGTTCGGGCCGAGAGATCCGGATTGCCGTCCGAGAATCAGCAAGGGCTGCTCGACGCCTTCCGCATAGAGTTGCAGCATGCGAGCGTCGGCGCCAGCTGGCATTCCTGCGGCCACAAGCTGGCTGCGCGAGACCTGATACCATCCCTCGCTCGTCACCGAAATCTTGACAGCAGCCTCCCCATTGAGCGACGCGGACGATTCACTCACGGGAACCAGAGGAACCGAAGGACGCGGCGTCGTCAGCACTCGTGTGACTTGCGCGGCGGCGGGCGCTGCCGAAGCGGTCGCAAGAGCGAGCGTCTGATTCATCTGGCCGAGAGTTCGCGCCTGCGCAACCGGTCCCGAATTCGAGGAGACGGACTCGGGATAGATCGGTCCATGCAGCGTGCGCGCTCCGTTGATATCCACGTCCTCGAGCCAGTAACCCGATTGCGAACCGCCCTGCGCGTCAATCCATTGATAGGTCTTCGCGCGATGTTGCGGCTGGCCACCGCGAAGCAGCAACGCCGATCCCGCGATCAGCGATGGATCAATCTGATGGCGTCCCTGCGCGTCTTCTCGATACACATGGAATCCCAGATTCCGGGACTCTTCGCGCGTCTGCCATTCGAGCAGCGTTCCGCCGCCCGGGCATTGTCCGCGCCTTGAACGAAGTCAAAACCACCGCAGTGGCCGATTGGATCGTCGAGATGGCGGTCGAAGAATTGTTCGTCAGATTCGGATCACTCGTGGTCGAACTGACAGTCGCGGTGTTGGACGTCAGCGAACCCGATCCGGTAAGCATCGTCGCATTCACGTTGATCGTGATGATTACCAAACCTCCGACGCTTACCGATCCGAGCGTGCAAGTAACCGTCGTGGTTCCGCTATGCAGCTTCCCTGCGAGGCAGGAATCGAAACCGAACTGAAAGTCACCGAGCTTGGCAGAATATCCGTGACGGTCACGCCTTGTGCGACTGCGGGACCGTTGTTTGTGACCTGAAGCGTATAGGCCAGGTTCGTACCCTGGTTCACCGGCTCGGGCGACGCCGTTTTTAAGATGGCCACATCGGACTGGCTAGGCGATGCAACGGTTGAAGGCGGTGCGGTTGCGGAATTGTTCGCCAGGTTCGGATCATTTGCAGTCGGGCCAATCGACGCCGTGTTGTTGGTCGTAGTTCCAGGCGCGGTGCCTGCGGCAACGGTCATTACAAATGTGAACGTCGCGGAACTATTGGCTGCCATCGAAGCGGGGCCATTGCAAGTGAACTGGCCGCCGGAAGGAGCATTGCACGTCCAGCCGCTCGGAAAGGGTGTCGTGGACGTGACAGTCAGACACGCGGACGTACCGCCCGGCGGTGTAGGAAGAGTGCACGAAAATTTGTCGGTGAGGACAGGATTCGCGGCAGCGGCAGGCCCATTGTTTGTGACCGACCACCGTGTAAGTGATGTTGTTGCCCGCCAGCACTGGATTAGGTGTGCCCGTTCTTGGTGACGGCCAAATCCGCCTGACCAGCCGTCGCCACCACGGTCGTCACAGTCGCGAAGTTGTTCGACGGATTCGGGTCGGTCGTCCCCGACGAGACGTTTGCAGTGTCGGTAACGACCGTTCCGGAGAGCGTGCCCCCAGCAACCGTCATCACAAATGTGAACGTCGCGGAAGTGTTCGCCGCCATCGAAGCGGGGCCGTTGCAGGTGAACTGGCCGCCGGCAGGAGCATTGCACGTCCAGCCGCTGGGAAAGGGAGTAGTGGACGCGACAGTCAGGCACGCGGACGTGCCGCCCGGCGGCGTAGGAAGAGTGCAGAAAATCGCGTCGGTAAGGACAGGATTCGAGGCAGCGGTAGGCCCATTATTCGTGACCGTTACCGTGTAGGTGATATTGTTCCCCGCCAGCACTGGATTGGGGGTGCCGACATTCGTGACCGCCAAGTTAGCCGTATTCGCGGCGCCCACAATCGTCAGCACTGTCGCCGAATTGTTCGTGAGGTTCGGATCGTTCGTGCCCGACGTTACTGAATCAGTGTCCGTGATCTGCGTTCCGGTCACAGTGCCGGGGACTACCTGAACTGCGACAGTGAAGGTAGCTGCTCCCGAGGCGCCAGAGGCCACGTCCGCGTTCTTGCAAGTGATCACGCCCGGGTTTCCTACGCCCGGATTCGTGCAGCTCCAGCCAGCCGCTCCGGCTCCAGAAATCGCGATGGATTGGAACGTGGTATTCGCAGGCACGGCTTCCGTAAACACCGCGTTCACGGCGTCGAACGGTCCGTTGTTCGTCACTGTCTGCGTGTACGTGATGTTGTTTCCCGGCACAACGGGATTCGGCGTGCCGGCATTCGTTACCGCGAGATCAGCCCCGGCGCAATAAGCGCCCGATTGGGTTCCCGGCGTCTGCGTGATTGTCAGCCCGGAGGTGAACACACCCGGCTGGCCAGCCGTGGCGCCGTAAGCGTCATTCGCAAGCGTAGTCCAACCGGGATTGCCGCCGTTCACGCTCGCGCTCGCCGGCGCCGATGAAGTGAGAATCGCGCCACCGCCGCCGCCTGCTCCTGGACCGTGCCGATTGCCCGGAAAGGGAGTGCCCGGAGGATCCTCCGGCCAAGTGACTCCGCCGTTTCCGCCCACCGCGCTCGTGGTAAGTCCCGCCAGACCGCCGCTGTTTGCAAACACGAGGACCGTGCCGCCCGCCCCGCCGCCTCCGCCTCCATCGTTTTCTGTTTCAAGCGCCGTCTGGCCGTTCGCCGCGATCGTGCCCGAACCCGTCACCGAGCCCGCGTGGATGATTACAATTGCGCCGCCCGCAGCTCCGCTGCTGTTGATGCCTGTGCTGGTGCCACCCGTGTCTGTGCCAGGATTCCAAAAAGTACCGTTGTTTGTGGTTCCCGCCCCGCCTCCACCACCCATGATGAGTCGCATTAGTGGACGCGGGAAATGGCGCCCCACCAAAGCCGCCGACAATTCCCGCGCTTTTCCATCCGAACCCGCCGTTGCCGCCGGTGCCGCCGTTGGCGCCACCGCCGCCGCCGGTATTCTGGTCGTTGGCAGTTGGATCCGCGTCGGTGGCTCCGCCGCCGGCGTTACCCGGCGCACCTCGCGCGTAGCTCCCGTTCGGATAACCTTCGTTCCCTGTATTTGTCAGACCCGTGAGCGTCGCATTGGCGATGTACGTTTGCGTTCCGGCGATTCCTTCGCCCTTTGAACCGTTTGTCGTCTGCGTCGAGAGCGTGACGTAATCCGTCGCTAGCGTGCCTGCCTGTCCCGGTCAGCGTCCGCCCCGCGCCTCCGCGGAAACCATCGGCGTCAACCGCCACCGTACCGCCAAGCGTTAGTTGAGCATCAACGTCCAGCGCGAGAACCCCGCCAGTCGCTCCGTTCCATGGCAGCGCCAGAAGGCCCGAGCTCAATGTCGCCGAAGTGTATTGAGGCACGCGAATCACTTGGAAAGTTGCTTGCCCTGCCGGCGGGATTTAGCGCTGGCGCTGCCGCAGCATTGACGTAAGTATTCAACAGGCCGCCGCCGGCACCCGTGCCGGTAAACGTGACGGTGCCGCCAGCCGCAGTTACCGGCGTCGCATTGGTCGCCGTCACAAATTCGAACAGCCCAGAGCTTCCGAGACTCGTTGAGCCTGAACCCGGGTCGCCTGGCACGCCATCGCCGTAGGCGCTGGTATTTTCAGTCGTCGTTGACGTGTTGATCGTGGCGTCCTGCATCTGGATGATCAGCAGCAAGTCGCCGCTCGAAATCGAAGTCTGCGCAGCGGGAGCAGCCGCCGCCGCTCCGAGAAGAATCGAAGTCGACCCTGCAGTCGACCGTCCCGACGCCCGCCCCGGGGGGATAGTAGGCATTCACAACACCGGTTAGCGTTCCTCCCGCACCGTCCTTGCCGGGAGTCGCGCACACAAGCGGCTGCACGACAGTCAGCACGGCTACGGAATTGTTTCCAGAGACAGGGTCAGTCCCCGTGGTCGAAACGGCCGCGATGTTCGTCATCGTGTTCGCGGTTCCGGAAGTCGTGCCGGTAACGGTGATCGTGATCGGAGTAGCGAGCGGATACGCGACCGTGCCGAGGTTGCACGTGATTGTGTTGGGCGTGCCGCCCGTCGCAGCTCCGCAACTTCCCTGACGTCGTCGTAGCGGACGCGCCGACGAGCGTCGACGGGCAACGTGTCCACCACCGAGACTCCCGTTCCCGCCGCCAAGCCGAGATTCGTGATCTGAATCGTGTACGTGATCGGCGACGACACGAATACGGGCGTCGGAGACGCCGTCATCGAAACCGCGAGGTCGGAGTCGCCCGTTGTCTCGACCAGCACCGACGTTGTGGTCGCATTATTTGACACGACCGGATCGGTCGTCGTTGACGTCACGTCCGCGGAGTTCACGATCGTTGTCCCCGCTGCGGGCGCGGGTGGCGTAGGACCCGGATTTACGGTCACAACGTACGTGAACGCCGTCGTCGTGGTTCCGCTATTCAAGTTGGCGCCATCGGTGCAAATTACCTGCCCGGTCGCGCCCACCGCAGGCACGGTGCCGCAGGTCCATCCGGCCGGGGGAGTCACCGAAGCAAAAGTCGTGTTGGGCGGCGTCGCCTGATAGAGCACGGCGGTCACGGCCGCATTGGGGCCGTTGTTCGTGACCGTCTCGGTGTATGTGATCGTTGAGTCCGGCGCCACCGTGGACACCGCCGTCACCGACGCAACCTGCGTCATCGAAAGATCCGCGCCCTGGACTGTAATTGCGTTCGACTGGAGCGAGTTGTTCCCAGGATTCGGGTCGGTTGTCGTCGAATTAATCGAAACCGTATCGGTGATTGTCGAGCCACCAAGCGTCTCGGGGTCCACTTGCACGATAAACGCAAACGTCGCCGTGCACCGGAGATGGGCATGTCCGCGGAGCGCGTACATGTAAGCGTGCCCGTGCCGCCTGCTGCGACGCCCGAGCAGTTCCAAGTTCCCGTGCCTCCCGTCCTGGTGAAAGACACATAGGTGGTTCCGGCCGGAATCGTCTGAACGACTGAGGGAGCATTGGCGGTGTTTACCGTGCTGTTGTTGACCACCGTTTGCGTGAAGGTGATCTGCGCGCCAGTCGCAATCGGCGTCGGCGCGCCGTTATTCGCCGTCACCTGAAGATCAGCCTGGCCCGCCGCAGGCGCGGCGTGCAGCAGGAGCGCCATCAACATAAAAACAGCCGGAGCCAGCGCCGTACGGAAACGCCCTGCTCTTAGCGCGCCCGCGCGCAACACGCGAACTGCCAGCGTTCGAAGTCCATGGAGCAAAGTTGTTCCCGGCGCCGTCACCGAAATCGTTCTGTCCGCCGCGCTCGATCGCAATCACTTTTCCGAGCAGCTTTGCCCCCGGCGCATCGTTCTGCTGGCCAGCATCGCCCGCGCGTCATAATCGAGCCCGTCCCCGAGTCCCAACCGACCACTCGATGCAGCACGAATCCGCTGATCGCCGCGCGTCAACGCAATGTCGCCGCGCCTTGGCCTGCCGGCGGAAATGGCGCCACAACCACCGTGTCGCCATCCAGCACGTTCGGCTGCATGCTCCGCCCGTCGGCGCGGAAACGCACTCGCACCCCGTCATCGAGCGCGGCCTCGCACACCACCGCGAACTGCAGGGAGTCGCGCGTTTCCACAGGCTTAGGCTCCCCCACGGTAAATCGCCTCCACTGCGCTTTTGTCCGGGAGAAATCGGAAAATCGAGCACGGAATTTCCCGCGCCACGCGGTCGAGAAATCGCAACGTAAATTGCAGACCCTTTGGCGAATGATGCGGCACGAAACTGCGCGTGAAGAGTTCGGCTGCGGCGCGTCCCGGCGAAAGCGAAAGAAGTTCGGTGTGATCGCTGTGTTCCAGCAGGTAGAGTCTGGAAAGCGGCGCGCATTCAGGAGAAGCAATACCCGCATCGCCGTGCCACGGCGTTCCGTACATCCAGATTCGCCCGTCGCGCACGCGAAGGATAATCCGGTCGTCGCTCAAAATCTGCGCGTTTGATTCCGACTTCCATAGCCGCGCAGTCGTGCTCTTGCCCGCGCCGGAATGCCCCAGAAAGAGATGCCCTTCGCCGCCCTCATCAACGATTCCTACGGCGTGTGTTTCCACGCCTTCGCCGCACGCGAGCCGGTGGATCATCAGCAACTCATCCAGCGGATATTCCAGCGGATAGATCGGTTTGCGCTCGTCGAAATAGGGACGGAAGAGTTGCAGATGTCCGCGCTTGAATTCAGGATCGAACCACGCGGCCTTGTACGGCGAGGCGCCAAGATAGGGAGTTGAAAAATAGAAGCGATATCCGTCCGATTCTTCAAACAGCCGCCATAAGCCGCCGGAATTGAAGAGAGGCTCGCCGGACGGAATCTCCAGCCTGTCGGTCCATTCCACCTGAATTTGAATATCGCCGGTGCCCGGTTCCACGATGAAATCGCGCAGACCCGGATCGAGCGCCATGGCAATGTTATCTTCGCTGAAGAGCCCGAAGCTCGTAGCGCCTACGCGAAAGGCGAGCCGCTGCGTTTTGTTCGGCTTCGATTGCGCGAAGGCGTCGGTGATAACGATGTCTGGCGATGCGACTGGCATGGGTTGTCGCTTTTTTCAGGAACCCGGCGTCCGGCAAAACAGAGCGCCGCAAGAACTATTGCCCGGCCCGGCCACGCCCGCGATCTTGCAATGGCCGAGGACAGCTTCATCGGGCCGCAAACTTACGCGAATAATCCGCGGAGCCTCGTAAGGCTTCCGGCCTTCTTTCTCCGATTGATTCTCTTCCTTCATTCCCTCGCCGTTAGGTCCCTTCATGCGTGATGAGTTGCGCACGAGCCGCAGCCGCCGGTCGCGCATCCCCCTGCCTGTTGCAACACGTTGAATGCAGGAGGCGGTGTCTTGCCGCCGGCCCACAGGCTCGGATCCGATTCTTGTTTTTGAATGCGCTGGGCCGAGGCCATCAACTCGTCGTGCGCTTGGCCGGGCTTGCAGCACGAGCAATCGCCGTGTTCGGGCACTTCAAATCCGAGCGCATAGGCGCGCAGGTGCGCTACCTGACAAAGAAAGTCCACCGGCGATTCGGCGTCGCCGTTTTCCAGCTCGCCATTCGCCGGACACATGCCGCAAATCGAACGAATCTTGCAGCTGTCGCATATCGTGGGACGCGTGCGCGGCTGATTGCGAATTGCCAGCAGCGGACCTTCCCATCCCTCGCGAAATCCCTTGCTGCGGATGTTGTAATCCTGCTGATGGGAAATCACGCAAATGCTCATCTCGCCGGTCGGATCAATGGCGCAGCCGTTCATGCCTCCGCCGCAGAAATAGCGGTGGTCGTCGTCCGGCGTAGCCACCAGGGGCGCCGCAAGATCGCGCTCGATCAGCCGGCCGTATTCGTGTGCGCGTTTGGGGTCGAAATAGTCCAGCGCCACCACTTCTTCCGGAGTCATTCGGACGGCAATCGGGCTCTGCGAGCAATCCACCCTCGGATTGATCAACGAATCGAATTTGAATTCGACGTGAAATTCTTCCTCGGCCATCCGCTTCATCTCGTACACTTCGTGCTGGTTGACGCTTGTCGGCACCGTTTTGAGCTTCAGCGGCAGGCCGCGCTCGAGCAGCAGCCGAATTCCCCTCATGCAACGATCGTACGAGCCGGGGATTTGCGTCAGCGCTTCGTAAGTCTCGCGCGTAGCTCCATAGAGGGTAATTTCGATGACAAACGGCCGCCATTCCGCCAGATAATCGGCTATTCGCGGAGTGATTAGCGTTCCGTTGGTGAAAAGCGTGACTAGGAAGCCCCGTTTCTTGGCTTCCGTGTAGATGTCCAGGAAATCCTTGCGCGCGAATATCTCACCGCCCGTGTAGCAGATCCAGAGGCTGCCCGCGGCTACCAGTTCGTCCAGGAGTTTGCAGTGTTCAGCAAGAGTAAGTTCTTGTGACCGGGCGGCCACGTCGTTCATCGGCAGGTTGTTGTAGCAATGGAGACACTCGAGCGGGCACCGCCTCGTCACTTCGATGGACACTTCCACGGGCGTCCGCTTGCCAAAATGACGCTCATGAATTGCCCTGCTAAATGTGGCGTAAGTTGCGTCGTTCATCCCAAGCCCCGGCCGCCCCCGCAGCCGCAGTTCTGCCAACCCGGTTACTTCTGTTCGATCAATCCCGCCTCGGACAGATCGGCGAGAAACTTCTCGGTATCCGCGGCTGCCTTTTCCGCGGAAAGCCCATATTCCGACTGTAGGTGCGCAGACAGCTCGGCTGCGCTCCGGTTCGCCTCGATCATTGCCCACAACGTCGTCCCGACTTCGTTGAAGGTGTAGATGGAGTCCATATCCGCCGCGCCGCGCCGGATCGGCACAACAATCGCCTCGTCCGCGACGACCCGCGAAACCACATTTCGGCTCCGTTGGAGTCCAACGACCGGAATTTCCGTCAATATCGACATACTTGTCCTGATTTCCCCCGCAATCAACGCTGATTGCTATACGCGAGAGACTCTGGCCGCGCGAGCCCTGCTCGTATTAAGAAGCAGACCGGTGCTATCTAAATTATGTGTACGTCCTCGGAGGCACAACTACAAATTGGCGTATAGGTGCCAAAACGTAACTACTCCGTGCCAGAACGGCACGTTTCGGTGGCATGCGGGCGGTATTTACCGCTCGACGAGCGCGTCTCACTTTGAGGATTTGCATGCAGAAATAGGGGTGTGCTTCTTAAACCGCGCAGAAATCAGGCAGGATTAGAAAAAAATAATCTAATCAGTGGCTCGAGCCGCCGGAAAGCTCGCGGACGATGTCGCCGACGAAGCCCTTCGCGTCTCCGAAGAGCATCAGGGTTTTGTCGAGGTAATAGAGGGGGTTATCAATGCCGGCGAAACCAGGGTTCATGCTGCGCTTGATCACCATGACGGTCCGCGCCTTATCCACGTCCAAAATCGGCATCCCATAGATCGGACTGCTTGTGTCGGTTCGTGCTGCGGGGTTGGTCACGTCGTTAGCGCCAATGATAAGCGCCACATCCGTTTGAGGAATATCAGAGTTGATATCGTCCATTTCCAGCAGCCGGTCGTATGGAATGTCGGCCTCGGCTAGCAGCACGTTCATATGCCCCGGCATCCGGCCGGCCACGGGATGAATTCCAAACGTCACGTCGACGCCCTTCTTGGTCAGAATATCGTAAAGTTCGCGCACTTTGTGTTGAGCCTGCGCCACAGCCATGCCGTAACCCGGAACGATAACCACTTTGCTGGCCGCAGCCAGGATACCAGCAGCCTCTTCCGGCGACGCGCTACGCACGGTTCTCGCCTCGGTGTGCGCTGCGCTTGAAGCCTGCACCTGCCCGAACGCCCCAAACATCACGTTCGTGAACGACCGGTTCATCGCCTTGCACATGATCACGGACAGGATGAAGCCGGACGAACCATCCAGCGCTCCGGCAACAACCAACACCTTGCTATTGAGCACGAATCCGAGCAATGCCGCGGAAAAACCAGCGTAGGAATTCAAGAGCGAGATCACCGTGGGCATATCGGCGCCGCCAATCGGCGTGACCAGCATGACTCCGAATACCAACGAGACGAGAATCACGATCGGGAACAAATAGGGCTGCTCCGGATTTATGACCAGCGCGACAAGAAGAACCACGGCCGTCGCCAAAACAGAAAGGCTAACGATGTTCTGACCTTTATAGGTGACAGGTCGCTGGGGAATAAACCTTACTTCCTGGAGCTTCGCAGCGGCAATCAAACTGCCCGTGAACGTCAGCGATCCGATGATCACTTCCAGGCCGATCTCGGCCATGCCAAACCGCGTGACGTGAGGGATGCCTACGTAATATTCGGCGATTCCGATCATCGCCGCGGAAAGCGCGCCAAAGGCGTGGCTCAGCGCCGTCCGCTGCGGCACCGCCGTCATTTTCACCATGCCGAGGGGGATGCCGATTCCAGCTCCCACCACCAGCGCGATGATGATCCATTTGTACTGAACGACCTGCGGATCGCACAGCGTCGCTCCAAGCGCTAGTGCCGCGCCAATCTCACCTGCCAGAATTCCATGCCGCGCGGTTGCCGGCGAACTTAGCCACTTGATCGCCAGAATAAACAGAACTACCGCGACGATATAAGTTGCGTCGATGATCTGGATTGCGGTGGCGGAGTTCATGATTTCTTGGACTTGCCTGTCTTGAACATGCGCAGCATGCGGTCCGTGATGAAGAACCCGCCAACCATGTTGCTGAACGATGCGGCCACTGCGATCAGGCCGAGAATGACGGATAGTTTCGTCTCATGCCGCCCGGCGATGATGATCGCGGCCACGACCACGATCGCGTCAAGCGCGTTCGTCAACGACATCAGCGGAGTGTGCAGCAGCGGTGAGACGCGCTTGATCAGTTCGAACCCGACGAATCCCGCCAGGATGAACACATAGAGATTGGATAGAAAATCCGAAGGCACGATTTCCTCCTTACGCCTGAGCCCCTAGCGCCGGCAGCGAAAAGAATTCGCGTACTCGCGCGTTCACTACTTCTCCGCCCCGCGTCAACAAAGTCTCCCGCGTAATGTCATCCGCAAGATTCAAATTGAGCTTGCCGTCCTTCACCAGGTGCACCATGAAAGCCGTCAAATTCCGCGCGTAAAGAGAGCTAGCATGGTACGGCACGGTGCTCGCCAGATTGATGCGGCCAATAATCGTCACACCGCCATCCACGATCGTTTCGCCGGGCCGCGTCAGCTCGCAATTTCCGCCGCGCTCGGCGGCCAGATCCACGATCACCGAACCCGGCGCCATGCGACGCACCATGTCTGCCGTCACCAGCACCGGCGCCTTTTTCCCCGGCACTACCGCCGTCGTGATGACCACGTCATTCTCGCCGACAACTTTGCCCATCGCTTCCCGCTGCCGCGCGTAAAAATCTTCGCCCTGCGCGGTGGCATAGCCGCGCGCATCTTGCGCGTCCTTCGCCTCAATTCCCAACTCGACGAACCTCGCTCCCAGGCTCTGCACTTGTTCCTTCACAACCGGCCGCAAATCGTACGCGGAGACCACCGCGCCCAATCGCCGGGCGGTCGCAATGGCTTGCAGTCCGGCTACTCCAACCCCCACGATCAGCACTCGCGACGGCGTAATCGTGCCGGCCGCTGTCGTAAGCATCGGGAAAAACTTCGGCAGCGTATCTGCCGCGATCAGCACGGCCTTGTATCCGCACGCCGTCGCCATCGAGGAAAGCGCGTCCATGCTCTGCGCCCGGGTGGTGCGCGGCATCAGCTCGACCGAAAACGACATCACGCCCGCGCCGGCGATCTGTTCAAGAATCTCGCGCGATCCTAGCGGTCGAAGGAAACCGAGTACTACCTGATCGCGCCGCATCAACGGCAAGTCCGCTTTGCCGGTCTTGTCGTTCGAGCCGTAGCAAAGCACCTGCGCGATAATATCCGCGGCAGCAAATACGGACTTGCGATCGGGAACGATCTTCGCGCCCTTCTCGACGAATTGCGCGTCCGGATATCCGGCTTCGACTCCCGCACCTTGCTCGACGATGACGTCCAACCCGACCTTCTTCAGGTTTGGAATCACCGCGGGGACCAGCGAGACTCGGCGCTCGCCCGGAAAACTCTCTTTGGGTACACCTACAATCACGAAAGCCTCGCTCTTCTTGTTTCCTTCGTCGACAACGTGTGCGCCGCCCGCCCGAAAGGATTGACCGAAGTGGCCTGTGGAACCGTCCCGCCCAATATCGCGCCCCACCCTCGCCCAAGGTCCCCTATTCTATTCATTGTGGACCGCAAGTCTAGCGGAACATTGTCGCGTCAAGCGTGCGGAGGGTATCACCAATTCAGCGAGGATGTACTAGAAGAAAATCTGTCGCGCGAGCTTATTGATTGCGCGATTCGGGCGCTCTACTGCGTTTGCGTCGCGCCGCCCGGCGTGGGAACTCCCGCGCGAATGGCATCGCCATTCACGACCAACTCGACGCGGCGATTTTGCTGGCGTCCTTCCGCCGTATCGTTGGTGGCTACAGGTCTCGAATTGCCGAACCCAAAAGCCGTCACGGCATTCGCGGGCACCTGTTGGTCAACCAGATATTCGCGCACGGATTCCGCGCGCTGTTCTGAAAGCCGCTGATTGAATTCGTCGCTGCCCACGCTGTCCGTATGCCCCTCCACTTGCACCTTCAGCGCGGGATATGCCAGCAGGATTCCCGAGATTTTCGCCAGCTTCTCGCGCGCCCCTGGCTTCAGCGTGTAGCTGCCTGTGTCGAAAAGCACGTCGGACATATTCACGATCAATCCGCGGACGGTGTCGTGCGTCTGCAGAATGCTGCTCAGCTGTTGCAAAAGCTGTTTACGCAGCTCGGCCTTCTCGGATTCCGCTTGTGCGGCGGCCAGCTTCGCTCGTTGTGCGTCCGCTTCGGCGGCAGCCTTCTGCTGCGCGGCCATTTGTTCGGCCTGCGCAGCCTGTTGAGCTGCCTGCGCTGCGGTCGCTTCGGCCGCGGATTTCTGCTGCGACGCGAGTTCCGCCGCTTTTTCCGCCTCTTGCTGATGAACGAGCGCTGCCGCGCGAGCTGCCTCCGCGTCCGCCTTGTCGCGCGCTGCCCTTTCTTCCGCGAGCTGCGCTTCCAGCTTTGCCTTCTCGGCGTCCGCGGCTTGTTGCTTCGCCAGAGCTTCCCGCGCTTCCGCTGCTTTGCGCTCCGCTTCCTGCCGCTCTTCATCAAGCCGCTTCATGGTGATGGACCGCGCGTCCTGCGCGGTCTGCACCGCTTCGCGCGCGATCATGTCCACGCTCTTGCGCTCGGCCTTGTGCTTATGGGACTCCTCCGCCTCCTGCAAAAGCTGCTGCGCCTTCTGAAAACTCGCCGTCGCGTATTTGTCAGACCCTGCCGCCTGCGCGATCTGCACCGCGTTGCGCGCTTCGTAAAGACTCAGCGGAACGCGCGGATCGAGCCGCGTCGCGTCATTGCCCGTCGTGATCGTGGAGTAGTCGCTCCGCTGCAGAAGGTCGAACTTCGCGTCCACCTCCTCCACGCTTCCCACCGTATCCGGACGAACTTCGTTCTCCATCACGACCACGTCGCTCGGTTGCGTCACCGCAAAATACGGCTCGGCCGTCACGATCATGGCAAACGCCTGAAACGCCGCCGCGCCGTCAACTTTCGCTTTCGTGCCCTCGATCTCGAGTTCGCCCAGATTCAGCGCGCGGCCTTCCGGCGTCACCGCCCACAAAACATACGTCAGAAATTGCGGCCCGTATTGCGTAGCGGGCGAAAGCTTCTCAAATTTCGCGGAAACGCTGATGACGCCCTTCTTGCCTTCGACCCTCGCCTCGCCCTTGGCGAACGGCATCAGAACCGTGCCCTTGAAATCAATCGGCGTGGAACCCTTCGCGTGGCTGTAGTTGATCGCCTTCGTCGTGCGCGCAACGACCGTCACGCGATAAAGCGGGCTCGATTGACTGCCCTGATCTTGTGAGCCGGTTTGGCCCGGAGTTGTCGCCTGCGTCTGCGTGTTCGCCGCCTGCTGCGCCTGTGCGCAAGATTGGCGTGGCGTTGCGGCCAATCCCAAAAGCGCGACCAGCGAAACCACGACACAAATCTTGTTTCCTCGGATCTTCATACAGGCTCCCGTTTCGACGAAGCGCTTCGCTTCAGTATTTCAAGCGTAGCAGGAGCCGCGGTTCACGCCGCGCGACGCTGCACGACCTGTGCCCAATTTGGCAGCCGACGATCCGACCAGGATCGTCGTCCCGAAGGGCGCAACGCGCCCGAGGGATCCCTCCCATCGAGGAAACGCTCTTGCTGTTGAATTTGCTCCGCCTCAATCCAAACAGGCCGCCCGAATCGTTTGACAACAGCCAATCCCGGGACTATGTTCTGCGCATTCGCCAGCTCGAAACCAGGCTGCGCGACTCCTGTGAATTTGCGAGGTGGTCCGTGGCAAACATTCTTGCCCCATGCCAATTTGAACGCCGCCACAAAATCGCGCGAGCGAGCGGAGCGCTCCTCGCCGCAGCCGCGCTTCTCGTCCTTCCCGCGCGCCCGCTCGTAGCGCAGAATTCACCGCACGTGGCGGCGGTTGATCCCACTTCGGGCAAGCCGAATGACATCGTCACCGTGTCTGGAGAAAATCTCGGGAAGGCTCAGGTCTCCGCCGTGTTCCTTTCCGACGACAAAGACGACCACAAAGCCGTGGTAGTTTCGCAAACCGCGGACAAAATTATGATTAAAATTCCGGACGTGAAGCCGCGCGACTACAACGTTTCCATCCAGTCGGGCAACGCGATCCTGATCCAACCGATCCGCTTCACCGTGCAGTGAACGGGACCAATAGCGTCAGCAAATGTTGAGCCGTGAATTTTCGTAGGGGCACAGCAGGAAGGGCTCCCAGGTCGACGGTTAGTCGAGCCTGGGAGATCAGTCGTGCCCGGCCCGCATCCTTGGCAACCGCGCGCCATTGACGTCAGGTTTCGTAGGAACACGGCATGCTTGTCGCGCCGATTGTTGGCGGGCCGTGCCCGGCGCAGATGCGTGGCTATGAGTCGCCCATCCAGCAACACGCCTCTTGCCTTCCTCTGCGTTCTCTGCGTCTCCCCGCCCTGAGCGCTTTGGCGAAGGGTGCGGTGAGTCCTTGGTTTGGAATGTGCCTCGGCTGCGCCTACCGCCCCGGCGCCAAAATCAATTTCTGCACGCGCCAGTTCAATAATTCCGCCACATACAGCTCATTCTCCGACGGGCACGCAATCTCGTGAATCCACCCAAACTGTTTCAGCTGCTTCCCCGATTCGCCTAACACGCCAAGAACTTTCCCGTCGAGGCTCAGCTTGTAGATTCGCCCCGGAAAAGCATCCGAGCTGTAAAGCACCTGATGCGGCCCCGGCGTGATGCAAATTGCCCACGGCGCGCCGGGCGCCATCGTCCCTGTTGTCGCTGTCGGCTTCGCTCCGATCGCGGCACGCGCGTCCGCCGGAACCGGCACATCAATCGTAATCTGTCTCAAAACTTTTCCGTCGCCATCGAACACCTGTATCCTCCGATTGCCGCGGTCCGCTACGTAGACATTTCCCCGCGCATCGGTCGCGATGCTATGCGGCGTGTTGAATTGTCCCGGCCCGTCTCCCGGCTCTCCCCACGATTTGAGCCAGTTGCCATCCTTATCCACTTTCGCGACGCGCGAATTCACGTAACCGTCGCTGATGAACGTATCGCCTGCCGCGTCCCACGCGACGTCCGTAACTTGCCGGAACATTCCATCCACGGGCGCCAACGGCGGGCGCACGTGCTTCAGCGGTCCGGTTCCTTCGTCCGAAGCTTCTTGCTTGCGGCCAAACACCATGATCACGCGGCCCTCGGGATTAAATTTGATCACCATGTCCGAGCCCTTGTCCGTCACCCATATATTGTCCTGCGGATCGATCTTCACCGTGTGCGCGAACGACCATGCGTAAAGGTTGTGCCCGATCTCGCGCACGAATCGGCCATCCGCGCCGAACTCGAGAAGCTGCGCCGCTGCCGACCCGTAGGCCGCTCCGGTCGTATTGCCGCGCGAAAACACAAACACGTGCCCCTTTGAATTGACCGCCACGCCCGCGACTTCGCCGAAATACAAATCCGGCGGCAGCTTCAGAAAATCAGCCACCGATCGAAACGGAATCGCCGGCACCGCCAGACGCTTCCTGCGCGCGCGCTTGCCGCGCGAACGCACTTCCCGCCAGCACAAGAAAAACAAATAACGCAACGCGTCTCATCATCGCCTCCAATCGCCGGGAGTATACCCCCAAGTATTGTCACCTCGTAGTTTCCCTGGGCACGAGGCCACATATGGCGTCGCTCATGTGGAGTGCGGCGGCTTGCTTGTCCTGAGCGAAGCCGAAGAGCCGCCGCTGTCTCGAGTCCTGGGCAGATGCTTGGCACCTGCGCCTGGGGACGCATGCTTGGCGCGATCTTGCGCCGATATCATCGCTCCGGTTTCGTAGGGGCACGGCATGCCGTGCCCGGCGCACGATGCTTGGCTACTCGCCACCCATCCATCCCGCCCCGACGTACAGACGTGTAGGGTAAATCTTGCACTTTCTCTGTGCTCCTCTGCGCCTCCGCCTTGCTCTCTGTGATGAGTCTCGGTTTCCTCTGCGTTCTCTGCGCCTCCCGGTTCTGACGCAGGAAGGGTGCGGTGAACCTTATGCTTTCTCAGTGCCCTCCGTGCCTTCTCTGTGTCCTCTGTGGTAAGTCCTTTCCATTTTCTCATCGTGATGCTCACCGTTTGAATTTTGCTCTCCGCTGTGTCAGCCTGAATCCTCATGATTCGAATGCCACGACTTGCTCGTGCAGCGCTCATGCGCCTTGTGCGTTCTTGCCGCAGTCCCTTCCGCGTGGGGCTGGGGATGCAAAGGCCACGAAATCGTCGCCTTGATCGCCGAAGCGCATCTCAATCCGCATGCGCGCGCGATGGCGTTCAAAATTCTTGCCGACGGTCCCATCAGCGCGACGCTCTCGCGATATTGCAAGGAGCCCGGCCTCGACGCGTTCGTGGACTCCTCCACGTGGGCCGACGACGAACGCAGCGTAATGCCCGATACCGGTCCCTGGCACTTCATTGATATTCCTCGCGGCGCTAAAGAAAGCAGCATGAGCGACTACTGCCCGCCGGCTATTGGCTGCATCACGACCGCGTTAGCCAACCAGCTCGCCATTCTCCGCAGCGCCGACGCAACGGCTCAAGCCCGCGCCGATGCCCTGCGATTCGTCATTCATTTTCTCGGCGACATTCACCAGCCCCTGCACGACACGACGAATAACGACCGCGGCGGCAACTGCGTTCCGGTCTCGTTCTTCGATCGCACACCAAAGGAAATGAATCCGACGTACGAGAACTACAATCCGAATCTCCACGAAGTATGGGATGTCGAAATCCTCGAGCGATTCATGAACGGACAAACGCCGCAGCAAACCGCGGACGACCTCGATGCCGCGTTTCACGCGAAGTTCATCGGATTGGCAATCTCAGCCTGCAAACTTCAATTCTTGGGCGTGGGAAAGCCATCAGCTCGCGGAAAGCACCGTGTACGGCAAGCTGCCGAACAAAATCGCAATCGAAACTCCGCGCGCGGTTGATAGCTGTGCGGACGACGATCACATCTCCACTCGCATGTTGCACCTCAACGAAAATCTCGGCTCTGAATATCAGGATGCCGCCGCGCCTGTCGTCCGCGAGCAATTGGCCAAAGCCGGAATCCGCCTCGCCGGGCTGCTGAATTCAATCTGGCCCTGAACTCCATTTCCGATTCGTTAGACACACGTCTGATCGCGATTCTTCGGGTTCGTTTCAATTACGATCCGCCGAATCCTCACCCAATAGGACATTGCATCGTGATTTCAGGTAATTGTGGAAGTTCTCGTCACGCAAACCGTAGTCATAGGCGGTCTGGAGAAAATTGGAGGCTAGGTCGGTTGGCGGCGATCCAGAAGGGGACGCCGGGCCAGCTTTAAGCTGGCTCGCAGCCAGCGCTCCCAACCAAAGCTCAAAAGCCCCGACCGTGCTGGGGGCGCAGACGATCATCTTCCCCACCCTCAATACGCTTCCAGAACCCAGCGAGGTTGTCTTGAGATCCGAATCATTACAACGGGCGTCCCCCTGTCCGACGAACACTGGCAAGGGCGGCGCCAATGGCCATCCGCTGGTGGCCTCGGAGAAAGTGATCTGATCCGCCTGTCGTTCCTCGGAATCCACATCACTTACCGCGCGAGTAACGGCCGTCTGATCGACGAGTTTCAACCGCGAAAAGTACCGATTGCGATGCGATAGTGTCTTGTAATCGGCCACAAAAGCGAGTTGGCCGTTTCGTGCTCGATCACTATGATCCGTCAGGAAGGCAAATGACACGTCCGCGAGATCGTAATCACCCGCACCTGAGATCCGGTTCGTGTCGAGATTGATGTTCGGAGGCGCCTCGCCGGACGGCCACATGGACCAATTGCCGTCGGCAAGCCGGCGAGGAGTGCGGTTAATGCTCAATAGCGATGCGTGGTAGAGATCCCCCGCTTTCCGCAGTGAAGTGTCGAACCAAGTACGCATGATTGGATCTTTGTCGAAAGTACTCAGGATTGGTTTGCAGTTGTGCTTCTCAATCGCGACTACACCCTTCGTCACCCTGTCCAAATCTCTGTAGGTGGTAAAGTCAATTGTTGTGCCGTACGACGCTCGAGCGGATTCAATGGCGACGCGCATTTTTTGCAGAAGTTGGGCGTAAGCCGGTACGACCATCTTGGGGAACCAGTAGTAGAACTCCTCGTCTGGCGAAAATGCTTTGCGATCAAGTCCATACGCGGTAACCATGACCAAATCCAACGTCTTGGTTATGCCGCCCGGGAAATCGACGACCATTTGCGCGACGGTGTCCAACACGTCCAAGAAATCCGGCAGCTCGGATGTCGGCAAATCCGCGGCGGTGAAGCGGTCGAACGCCTGTTCAATGCATCCATGGCAGACCGGATTGTCCTCGTAGCTGAGTCTCGGCCCAACCCGGTCTGTCACCATCAACAAGGTTGCGCTGGCGCGATTTGTTGCCCAGAAGTGCCCCATTCGGTCCGCGTCATAGTGAGAGAGAGCGCCAAGCGCGAAAGCGATAGTTTCGCGCTCGGTTCCATTCATTACGCTTTGTGCCAGCAGCTCATCTACGAAACGACCGGTTCCCTGGTAGTGAAGGAGGTTTGTAAAGGCGAAAAGCTGCTCGTTCACGTAGCCAGCATCGTGAAGCATGGCCCCCGCAACCGCCGCGGCAATGATTCTTTTTCGCTCGGCTGGACTGAAGGTGCAACTGGTTCCGCGGACAGTGCACCAATTGGCCATCGTTTTTAGAATGGCATCACTCTGCCTGTAGACAACCACGGCGTGCGTAAGCGGACCGTATGCCGTAGCACGTGGAACGAACAAACCAAAAACGGCCAACAGCAGCATCGATCTTAAGAACTGATGTGTGCTCACCATATACGTGACCTCTCAACGACGAATAATGTAGTTCGCACAGCGCGGCCCGATGTACGTCGACGTAACGGGGGTCTGTCACACTCTTCGGTTTGACGCGAAGTCACCCCCACTAGCATGTGCTCTCCACAAACTGAGCCACTGAAGGTAAACTAATAACCATCTAGAGGGAGCTAAAAAAACCATGTTGCGCGTAGGATTGATCGGCTGGCGAGGAATGGTTGGTAGCGTCCTCCTGCAGCGAATGCGGGAGGAGGGCGACTTCGCTCGCATCGAGCCTGTCTTTTTCTCGACCTCGAATGTAGGAGGCGAAGCGCCGAAGGAAGCAAGCGGCGCTCCGCTCCTTAACGCTTCGAGCCTGAAAGACCTCGCGGCATGCGACGTTCTCATCAGCTGCCAGGGCGGTGAATACACCACCGAAGTTTACGGGCCTCTTCGCAAGAGCGGATGGAAGGGCCACTGGATTGACGCCGCTTCCACGCTACGCATGAGCGACGATGCTGTGATCGTCCTCGATCCCGTGAATGCGGACATTATTCACGACGGTTTGCGCCGTGGCTTGCGCACTTTCGCCGGCGGCAATTGCACCGTGAGCTTAATGCTAATGGCCGTGAGCGGACTTTTCAAAGCCGGTCACGTCGAGTGGATGACCAGCATGACGTATCAAGCTGCATCCGGCGCGGGCGCTGCGAAAATGCTCGAGCTCGTGAAGCAGATGGAGCGCCTCACCGAGCCGACTCGCAAGACTCCTTCCGAAAATGCGCTGGAAGTGGATCGCATGGTCATCGAAGCGCAACGCGCCGGCGAGTTTGCCTGTCGCGGAATTCGGCGCGCCTCTCGCAGGCAGCCTGATCCCCTGGATTGATAAGGACATGCCCGGCGGCCAAACCAAGGAAGAATGGAAAGGCATCGCCGAAACCAACAAAATTCTGGGCCTGGATCCGCCGGTTCCCGTGGACGGCATCTGCGTGCGCGTCGGTACCATGCGCTGCCACAGCCAGGCGCTCACCATCAAGCTAAAGAGAGATATTCCGCTGGGCGAAATCGAGCAGATTCTGGCTGCGGCAAATCCTTGGGTTCGCGTCATTCCCAACAACAAGGAATCGACCTTGCGCTGCCTCACTCCCACAGCCGTTTCCGGCACGCTCAACGTCCCTATCGGTCGCCTTCACAAGCTCAACCTCGGCCCGGAATTTCTCGGCGCATTCACCGTTGGCGACCAACTTTTCTGGGGCGCCGCTGAGCCGCTGCGTCGCATGCTCGGCATTCTCCAGCAACATCTCGGCTCCGGTGTATAATCCCGCCGCGCTTGCCTGAAACGAACCGGATGAAACTAACCTGCACCGGCAAGCGTATAAGCACCCAGGAGGACTACATGCATCGAAAATTTCTTGCGATCTCGTTCGCGGTTGCGGCGCTCGCGCTGCCAAGTCTGGCGCAGAGCTCGAATTTGAACGGTACGTGGAAGCTGAACACATCCAAGAGCACCTTCGGTCAATTCCCCGCCCCGACCAGCGAAACCGATACGCTCACCGTCAGGGGCAACGAGTTCAAGCAGGAATACACGAGCGTGACCGCGCGCGGCGAACAAAAGGGCATGCGCTCGTGCACAGTCGATGGCAAGGAAGTGACTCTGGCTCCCGACGACACGCGCGTTCAGCTCGGCGCGATCAAGCTGTCGAAGATGCAGTGCTCGTGGGAAGGAAATGCGGTAGTGTTCCTCGAAACTGCAAGCCTCAACGGCAGCACGCTGACGGACAAGCTGACGTTCTCGCCTTCCGCCGATGGCGCTACGATGACCATGGATTCGCACATCACGGCCGCGCAGCCTTTCCCGGATCGCAAGTTCGTGTACGAAAAGACGGACGCTTCCTCGGCAGCGGCTGTTGATCCTGCCCCGGTGGCAGCCACTGCGGGCTCCGCAGGGATGATCCATACGGGCAGCGCACAGCCGAATTTTTCCGGGGTCTGGAAGCTTAATATTCCGAAGAGCAATTTCGGCCAGATTCCACCGCCCGCCAGCCAAGTCAACACCATTGATGAAAACGGAACGACGATAAAAATCGCTTCCGATCAAAAGGGCGGCGCGATGGGAGATTCGAACATGGTTTCAACGGTCGATACAACAGGCACGGAAACCAAGAATGCAGGGATGGGCGGAATCGAAGTGACGAGCGTCGCGCATTGGGAAGGCGTCGCACTCGTTATCGATTCGAAAATGAATTTTCAGGGCAACGACATGAAGATCAAAGACAGCTACACGCTCAGCGGCGACGGAAAAACGCTGACGGAAGTCGCTCACGTCGAATCAGGCATGGGAAATTTCGATTTGACCAGCGTGTACGACAAACAGTAGCCGAAACCGCCCGAAGGATATTTAAGTCAGCAAAGCCGAGCGATCTCCAAGCGGCGCGGCGCTTCGCGCTGTGGTGCGAAACACGCACCGCACGATATCGAGGAATGCAAGGACGGCCCTTGAGGATTCGTTCTTGCGCCACACCACGTGCACTTCCGTTGTGGCGTCCGGTTCGTCAAGTGGAACTACGGCCACCTCGCTTCCAGGCGCCGGCCGGCACGCAATTTCATCCGGTATGATCGAAATCCCTTTGCGGCAAGCCAGAAGCATCGCCTGTACACCGTTGTGAGGCGCCGGATCCGGCGGCACGTAGAATATGTGCGGCTTCACTCCGGCAGCGGCGTACAGCTCAAGTATTTTGTCGTGAAGGCCGCCGGCCAGGATGGGATCGAAGAGCAGCAGTGGTTCTTCCGCCAGATCCGTCAATCGCAGGCTCTTGCGCTTCGACAACGGATTCGCTTTGCTGATGTGAACCACAAATTTTTCCTCGAACAAGTATTCAGAAACCAGTTCGCCGGAACTGAAATAAGGACGCACGAAACCGACATCAATGTCCCCCCCTGGAAGGCCCTTGTATTGGGCGCTTGAGAAGACATCCTTGCACTGAACTTCGACGCCGGGAAATTTCTTTGAATATTCAATGAGCACGCGGCTTACGCGCTCGCCCAGTCCTGGACCGATCCCGATTTTGACCAATCCCACGGCGCCGGACTTCGCCATGCGAACGGAATCCGTCACGCGCGCGGTCTGAGCGACCAGAACTTTTGCCTCCCGCAAAAGCAGGCGGCCGGCGTCCGTAAGCGTCACATGGCGACGGTCGCGAACAAAAAGACGAACGTCGAACTCATCCTCGAGTTGGCGGATTTGGCGGCTCAACGGCGGCACGGTGACGTGCAGCTGCTGCGCAGCTTTTGAGAAGCTGAGATGTTCCGCTACCGCAATGAAATACCGGAGCTGACGAAGTTCCATCGGACACCTGCACCCTTGTTCCGACCTTATATTCCCAATCGGTAACAGAAGCAATCAAAATAAGAAATAGACAACGTGAACCAATGAGGTATTAGTGGGCCATGCGGTTGGGGTGGACGTACTCTCATTCTCAATTCGAGCGGTCTTCATATCCCGGTGGCTACAGGTTTCGTTTGAATCCGTCATTCTCACAGGTTCGTTAAGGCTCGGTGGCAATTGAAACTGACTTTGGGGGGGAAGATGAACATTCGATTTGCCGGACGCAAGCTTGTAGTTTCGCTGCTGATTTGCCTGGGAGTGGTTCTACTTTGCGCGTCAATGGCTCAGGCGCAGTCCGCCGGAACCGGCGCAATTTCTGGAACCGTCACTGATCCGCAGGGCCGCGCCGTTCCGAATGCGACCGTGACGGCCACACAGCCTCGCGACCAACCAGGAGCGCACCGCCGTAACAGGGTCGGATGGCGTCTACAAGTTTTCCTTGCTGCCTCCCGGCAACTATCGTCTGAAGTTCAGTGCGGCCGGCTTCAAGACCGGCGAAATCTCGTCGGTTACCGTCGACGTAACCGAGACGCCGGTGGTGAATGAAGCGCTGGAAGTCGGCACGATCACACAGACCGTGACGGTCGAAAGCAGCGTCCAAACACTTCAGACGGAGAGTTCCACGCTTGGAACCACGGTTACCGGCAGCACGATCACCGCGCTGCCGATGGCGAACGGCAATTACACCGAAGTTCTGAGCCTCGCGGCAGGCGCAACGTCGAGCGTCGACAACGCGACAGCGCTTGGCAAAGGCACGCAGGACATCAGCGCGAACGGCGTCGATCCTGGGTCGAACAACTACCAGATGGACGGAGTTGCGGTAAACAACATCGCCAACTCCGGCAGCTCGAATGACGGCACGATTTATACCGGCATTCCGATTCCCAGCCCCGACGCGATCGGCGAATTCAAGATTCAGACTTCGACTTATGACGCGAGCTACGGACGCAATCCGGGCGCGAACGTAAACGTTGTCACGAAGTCAGGCACGAATCAGTTTCACGGGACGGCGTTTCGAGTACTTCCGGAACTCGGTTCTCAACGCGAGCGATCATTTCTACAACGTGGGCGGGATTGCGGCAACCGGCGTGGAACCGCCTCACCAGGTCCTGGACCAAAACCAGTTTGGCGGCACGATCGGCGGGCCGATTCTGAAAGATAAGCTGTTCTTCTTCTTCAGCTATCGAGGTACGCGCGCAAAGAACGGCGTTGCGCCAGCAGGCACGACGTTCGGAGCGCTCTTGCCTATTGTCTGTAACCCATACGCCGACGCCGGATCTCGTGGTACCTGCGGTCCTCGCGGTTCAGCCTGACTTCCGTGCGATTGCCGCTGTTTGTGATCGCCACTGCCCAGGCGTTTGCGACCGCTGTGGGAATCACGAATATCGTTGGCCTGAGGATATTCCAACTGACGACGGGAAACGGCGCGGGCGTGCCGAACAACTTCTACATCCCCGCTCCATCGTCGCTATCTACGTGCAACGCCCCCACAGCAGCGCTCCCGCAGTTGGCGTCGTGCAATTTCAGCGTTCCAGCGCTGTATCACTGAGAATCAATATGTCGCGAACGGCGACTACATCATCAACAGCAAGCAAACCCTGAGCACGCGATATTTCTATACGCTGAATCCGCAGACACCGTTCCTGGGCCAGAACGGCGGTAACCTGCCGGGCACGCCGGAGCACATCATTTTCGGCAATCAGGACGCGGTGCTGAAACTCACGTCGCTCGTCACCAATAACTTTGTGAATGAGGCCCGGGTTTCGTTCCAGCGGAATACGGATAACTCGACCGTCGACGATGCCGCCGGGCGGCACGAATTCAGCGCTCGGAATCGTGCCGGGCACCGGCGGTTTTGAAGAACCACCCACGATCATCGACGTTTTCGATGGTTTCAGTCTCTTTGGAGGCCTGTTGCCGAACTTCGGGCCCACGAACCAAGCTGCAGCTGGCCGACCAGATTTCCTGGCAACACGGCAAGCACAGCATTCGTGCAGGATACGAATACGAATGGACGAACTGGCCCCTGTTGGATTCGGGTCTTCAGCAAGGGCTGATGCTCACCGCAGGCGCCTTGAATTCCGGGCAGTTGCCGCCTGGGTTTACTCCCGGACTTGCGGCGGGCGGTGACGCGGGGCCGCTCTGGAATGTAGGCTGCTTGTTCTGCGTGGAGAGTATCCCCGGCGAGCAAGGTATCACGCACTTCTACGACGTTCGCAACCAGAGCGCGTATGTTCTGGATGACTGGAAAGTGAGTTCGCGCCTCACGATTAACGTGGGCTTGCGCTGGGAGTATGACGGGTTACTGAGCGATCGGCTGGGGCGCCTGACACAAGTATGGCTCAACGAATGGTGGCGAATTCAGGAGTTCCTACATCTCTGAGCGCAAGGCTTGACCAATCCGGCTGGTATTCAGCAATACGTGGTGGCAAGCAACTTTGAGAAATTCTTCGGGCCGCCGCCGGCCGGTGTTGGAATTTCACGTACCCCGAATTCCATTGACGGGCATGCTCCCTACAGTAACTTCGGGCCTCGGATCGGGTTTGCCTGGCAGCCGCTTAATGGGGGCAAACTGGTCGTGCGCGGCGGATTCGGGATATTCTACAATCGCATCGGCTTGGACAGTATCGTTCACGCGTTTGAACAGGGCGCTCCCTATGCCCAGACCTTCGATTTCAACCCAGGCGGCGCCCGTTGGGCGGCTGCCACGCTCGCAACCCCTTACCCGGCGCTGAACCTGGTTCCGCTGGCGTCCAATCCGGTAATCGGTTTTGCGCCCAGGTTTGCAGACTGTAACCACGGCGAACGATCCCGGCATTTTTGCAGGTCAACTCCGGTTTGAGCACTCCCCTTTCCTACACGAACGGCGTGCACATACCACTCGTCCGGGAGTACAGCCTCGGCATTCAGTATGAGTTTGTTCATGGCTGGGTGCTCGATCTAGGCTACGTGGGCTCCAGCGGTATCAACCTGAATACCTACAACCACAATCGTAATACGGCGCAACTGTTCTCTCCTACTAACGATCCCTACGGGATGTGCCAGCCGGCAGGACTTGATGGGTCTACCACGCCGGTCTGCAATACCGTTAACAACACTCAGTTTCGTGTTCCGTTTCTGGGCTATGAGGCCGCCGGCCTGAACGCTTCGGATGCGAAAGGGATATTCCAATTACAACAGCTTGCAGGTGACCGTGCGGCACCAGTTCTCGCACGGGTTTACGATGCAAGCCGCCTATACGTGGAGCAAGGCCCTGTCTGACGTGTTCTACAGCAACTCAGCGAACATCAACGACGCAGATTGCCTGCAGTGCCAGTACGGTCCGGTTTCCTTTAATCGCGCCCACCGCCTGGCCGTGAACTACAGCTACGATCTCCGTTTGGCAAGGGCATGACGGGTGTCGAGGGCAAGCTGATCGGCGGTTGGAACGTTTCCGGAGTGACGATCGCGCAATCCGGCGATTTCATGACGTTCTATTCGCAGGAGCGGGCACGGCGTACGGCACCAGCACGACGAGCTACCTGACTGGGCTCGCAACACCGGACTATTGCCCGGCGCTTCAACCGGCACAACTTCAAGAACCCCGGCGGCACCAGGGAGAATTTGGGAGCGTACTTCAACACCATACGCATCTCTGCACGCCAGCCGTAGTTGCCGTTCGGTGATCCGGGGCTTGTTCGTCCCCGCCCATCCCGTCCATCCCGGCCGCAACCGGGTTCGGCGACGTGCGAACTGGCATCGGGACTAGGGCCGGGCCAGTTCAACTGGGACATCTCCATCCTGAAGACCACCCAGATCACAGAGCGGGTAAGAGTGCAGTTCCGCACCGACTTCTACAATGCGTTCAACCACACGCAGTTCTCGGATCCCGGTTCTGGCGCGTTCGGGAGCGTTGGGTTCGTAGACGTCGGAGATCTGGCAGTACCCGAACGTGACATGATCACCCACGCGAACGTGAACCCGCGGCTGATTCAGTTCGGAGTTGCACTTCTTCGTTCTAGACTCTAGCCCGCGGCGAAGTTGCCGCGGCTGAAACGAAATGTTGCGAGCGTCGGGCTGGACTAAGAATTCCAGCCCGATGCGATCGCGGCAGCGAATGTACCACCCCTAGTACCACCCCGGGAGCCAGGCGCGGAGACTTCGGTCTTCGCGCCGGGTGACCGCCCTCCGACTCCGGATCCAACTCAGCGCTGAACCGTTGATCAGCCTCGCTCAGATTTTTCGCACCGCATCCACGACGCTTCGTCGCTAGCGGAGTGAGTCGCGGCCATCGCGGGCGTTAGCTGAACTAAATGCGCCCGGACTTTTCGCGGCCGCCTGTCGGCAGGCAGGTGTACACTTTGGGCCGGACCACAGCAATTGAGCGCAAGGAGGAGTTGGGCCACATGACTGCGCCGTCTCGCACGCCATCGGCGGAAGAATTGAACGCGCGGCAAGCGTTCTACGATCAGATCGGCAAGCAGAATCTAGCGCCGCTCTGGGAACGCGTCAGCGGCCTGGTCACGCGCTCACCGCAGCCGGCTGCGAGGCCCGTGCATTGGAAATACTCTCGCGTTCGCGCGCATCTGTTGCAAGCCGGTTCGCTGCTCACAGCCGAAGAAGCCGAACGGCGCGTGCTGATTTTCGAAAATCCCGGCCTGCTGGGACAATCGAGAATCACCGGTTCCCTCTTCAGCGGCCTGCAGCTGCTGATGCCGGGAGAAAAAGCGCACGCGCATCGCCACACGGCCAGCGCGTTGCGCGTATTTCTCGAGGGCTCGAGCGCCTACACATCGGTTGACGGCGAGCGCACGATGAGGTCGCGCGGGGACTTTGTGATCACGCCCTGCTGGACGTGGCACGACCACGGCAACGACGGCGCCGACCCGGTGATCTGGCTCGACGGGCTGGATGTGCCGATCGTCAACCTGTTCGATACGAGCTTTCCCGAAGGAAACGAAGCGAGCCAAGTTCCCATTTCCCGCCCCGAGCACGACTCCGAAGCTCGCTACGCGGGTGCGCTGCTTCCGGACGGACGCAAATGGGATTCAGCTTTCGTCGCCGCTGCTGAATTACCGCTACGCCCCGGCCCGCGAGAATCTCGCAGAGATGCAGCGCAATGGGCCGATCGATCCGTGCCACGGCGTGAAGCTGCGCTACGCCAATCCTGTGACGGGCGGCTCTGCAATGCCAACGATGAGTGCGGCTTTGCAATTGATGGCAGCCGGATTTAGGAGCGCGCCGTACCGTTCGACGGACGGAGCTGTGTTTGTGGTGCTCGAAGGCAAGGGACACAGCAAGGTCGGAGATTCATCGTTCGACTGGGTGGAGAACGACGTGTTTGTGGCGCCTAGCTGGGCACTGCAGCAGCATCGCTCCGACGCTGAAACCGTTCTCTTCAGCTTTTCCGACCGCGCCGCGCAGGAAAAACTTGGCATCTGGCGCGAACAACGCGACGCAGCCGGATCGTGAAGTTCCAGCGGCGCACCCTGCGCACGAACGAAAGCTATGAGGAGCGCTGGTCTTCGTTGACACTCGCGGAGGCGGGCGGGTAGCATTCAACCAGGAGCAGTCAGGCGACCCATGCAGATTTTTGATCTTGAAACTTTCCGTGCCACGCCGCTGAGCCGGGATCCCTACGAGCATTTGGTGATTCCGAAATTCGTCACGGCCGAGGCGCTGGAAAAGATCAACGCGGATTATCCGAAGATCGAGCATGCGGGCAGCTTTCCGCTGGATCATCTGGAGTTCGGTCCCGCGTTCCAGGCGATGCTTGATGCGCTTGAATCCGAAGAATTCCGCAAAGCTTTCGAAGACAAATTTCAGCTCGATTTATCGAAACGCCCGACGACGATTACGGTGCGAGGCCGCTGCGACACGCACGACGGAAAAATTCACCACGATTCAGCCAGTAAAATCATCACCGTGCTGCTCTACATGAATCCCGCCTGGGACGATTCGGGCGGCCGTTTGCGCGTGCTTCGCTCGCGGGACAGCATCGAGGACGTGGCCACGGAAGCGCCCGCCGCGGGAGGCGCGCTGGTTGCGTTTTTGCGCTCCGATCATTCCTGGCACGGCCATCTGCCATTCATCGGCGAGCGCCGCGTAATTCAATTTAATTGGGTCACGGACAACGAGAGCCAGCGTTTCGCCATATTCCGGCATCGCGTTTCGGCGTCGGTCAAACAGATGTTCAGCTTCGGCAAGACCTCGAAGGAACCTCGCCCCACATCATCCGATCGGATGTAATGCACGATGGCGCCGTTTGTCTCAGCGTCGTCGCTGGGGTGCGCGATTTGCGATCCGGTGATCGCAATTTGCTGCTTTGCTGACGCACCTTCCGTTTACCGCTTGGTTCGCAAGAGGGCATAGGTCGCATCGCTCGTCTGAAAAAATCGTCCGCATAAAAATAAAAACGGCTGGCGCCCGAAGGCTCCAGCCGTTCTTGCGAAGCGAACAGCGAGACTCTAGTTACCGACGGCCTCCGCCATGAGAACCGCCGCCATGGGATCCGCCGCCTCCGCCGTGGAACCCACTGCCGCCATGGAATTCACCGCCGCCGCGCGGCGCTGCGCCATGGAATCCCGGATTGCCGCGGAATCCTCCGTTAAATCCGCGGGGGCCGGAACCTCGGAACACCGGGCCGCCATGGAAGCCGCGGCCATAGAATCCGTGGAACCATGGACCGGCGCCGATAAAGACCCCGCCCGAAAAATAGCTGGGGCCATAGTAACCGTAAGGAGCGCAAGCATAAGGCGCGAACCCATAGTAGCCATAGGTGCAGACAGGAGCCGGACCGACGTAGACCGGGCCAACCTGAACCGCGACCTGTGCATGGGACGTGCCCGCCATCACCACGAAAAGCCCTATCAGAGCAACGTACTTTAGGTATCGCATCTCAAAGCCTCCTCGCCAGCCTCGCTATCGCTTTCGATTCGAGAGCCGACATCCGACTCGTCCTTCCAATCTCTGCCGCGTCCCTGTCGCAGACGCACACACCCTGATATGCAAGGGCTATGCCAAAGTCAGGCGCCGGCTACTATGGAATAAGCCGCGTGGAATCAGATCGCTACGGAAGCGAGAGAAAACTGCTTGAATTGGAGGGCTTGGTCGCTGGTGGCTGCAATCCACCGGGTGATTGTATTCAACCAGCTTGGGTCTAACATGAATCGCCTGGGGAGAATCGCGGCAAAAGTCCTGCGAATCGGCCTACGGAGCGATGTGTTTCCAATTGGAGCATTCGGAGAAGTGGCGCGCCTGCGGTGAGTCGAACACTGGACCTTCCGGGTCGTGGAGCGGTCAGACCCCAATCAGAGCTGTGGTCTGCGTTGTTTTTCTGCGACTCACTGGGGGCAGCACACATAGGAAATTGACGGGTTCCGGCAACTCAGGCCGGCGGAGCTCTCCGCCCTGCACCAATCTCCATATGCGCCTCCAGCATTCAAGCAAGCGCGGGACACCGATCAATTTCCCGAGAGCCGCCTCGCTGACGGCTTTTGTGGCCACAAAATTCTTGAGTCGAGGGATCGAGAAAAGTTAAGATGCGCGAGATTCGAGTCCACATCGGGAATCCTCGCTGGGATGCTCGGGCCATTTGGACGCAAGGGAGGCATACATACAAATGACGAAGCTGACGAATGCGATTTTTCTGACGGTTCTGCTATCAAGCGCGGCTTATGCACAGACCAATGCCGGCGAACAGAAACCCGATCCCGACCTTCCCTTCACGATGACGCAGGTGACGAGCTTTGACCTGCCGTGGCGCATCGCTTTTCTGCCCGATGGCCGCATGCTGGTGACCGAAAAGGTCGGCCGCGTTGATCTGGTCACGCCGCAAGGCGCCAAGACCGAAATTGGTGGCGTCCCTGTCGTTTATTTTCAAGGCCAGAACGGTATGCTGGGCGTGTTCCTCTCGCCCCATTACGCCACCGACCACAATGTGTATCTCACCTATCTCGAACCGGGTGACTATGGCGGCGGCCTGGCGCTGGGCCGAGGCCAGCTCGTGTTCAATGGCGAACGGGCCAAGCTGGACGGGTTTCAGGTGTTGTGGCGCCAGATGCCCAGGGGTAAGGGCGGCCAGGCAGGCGCACAGATCGCCTTCTCGCCGGACGGCAACTACCTCTTCCTCACAGTGGGCGATCGCCAGCGATTCACCCCCGCTCAGGATCCCAATCAACCGGAAGGCAAGATCCTGCGGCTGACGCTCGACGGCAAACCCGCGCCGGGAAATCCGATGGAGGGCAAGACCGGCGCCCAAACTATTCCGTTGATCGATCCGGCGAGCGATACCGAGGCAGCGAAGACTGCTCCGGTGGTCAGCACTTACACCTTTCCCGGGCCCAACCTGACGCCGGCGGAAACCTGGACCACCGGCCACCGCACACCTTACGGCCTCGCCTTCAGTCCGAATGGCCAGCTCTGGGAAGTCGAGCACGGCCCGCGCGGCGGAGACAAGCTAAACCTGATCGAGGCCGGCAAGAATTACGGCTGGCCGCTGGTTTCCTATGGCGTGAATTACAACGGCGTGCCTATCCCCAGCTTCGATACGCGGCCCGACATTACCAAGCCCGTGATTTATTGGGTGCCGGTGATCGCGCCGGGCAACATCATGTTCTACAACGGCAGCGTCTTTCCGCAATGGAATGGCAATGCCTTGATCAGCGGCTTGGGCCCCAAGGCGATCGTCCGCGTCACGTTTGACGGCAAGGGCGGCGCTACCGCGGCGCAGCGCTGGAGCATCGACAAACGCGTCCGCGATATCGAAGAGGCGCCGGACGGATCGCTTTGGATGCTGGAAGACGGCAATCCCGGCGGCCTGTACCACCTCACGCCGAAATAGTTCGACGAACAGCCCAAGGAACATACTGGGAGGCTTTTTAGGTCACACCGATTCGCGGCTTACGCTGTTGGTATACACGCAACCGATGCCTGAAGCGCAAACGTTGCTGGGAGGCAGAGTCTCTCCGGTTCTGCTCACGGTTGCTGCCAAATTCGAAAATAAAGACCAGACGGAGTGGGGCGCTACTGAATTGAAATCAAAAGAGAAAGAATGGTTCGCCCGCGGTGATTCGAAAACCGGACCTTCTGGTTTCCGCCACAGGCGGACTCTATCCAGCTGCAAGGTGTGCGTCCTTTGCGCGCAGGATTTGCTTCAGTTCCTCGCGCCCTTTTCCGCTTTTCAAGAAGCGTTCACGCCGCATAGCTTCCGAACGCGTCGCGAATTCTTCTGAATAAACCGGAACCCATCTGCCTCGATTTCTGGTGGATTCCGTGACACTGGAATTGTGCTGGCCCACACGTTGGACTAAATCCGTGGCGTGCCCGGTGTCGTGCTTTTGACTCACCGTGTTGCCGAGAACGTAGACGAAGTACATGAAGAGTGGTGCGCCCGCGGTGATTCGAACACCGGACCTTCTGGTTCGTAGCCAGACGCTCTATCCAGCTGAGCTACGGGCGCACTCGATTGCAGCGAACAACTTGAAGTTTCGACCCGGAAATTGTATCACAGCAACGAAAGCACCGAAGCCGCAGCCATAGATTCCGCGGCACGCAAAGGTGCGAACCATCATTTTTGGCTTTGCCGCCAAGAGACGGCCTATCCACAGACGCGAGGTGTAGGAACTTCGAGGAAAGTTGGCATTCCCGCCGTGATTCGAACACCAGACCTTCTGGTTTCCGCCGCAGGCGGACTCTATCCAGCTGAACTACGGGCGCACTCGTTTGCAGCAAACAATCTAAAAATCTAACTCGGAAGTTGTAACCCAGCTGCAAATCACCGAAACGCGTCCAAGCCATCGGAGGAGAGCAGGGGCGACGCACCTCGCTCTCCTCCCACGGCCGACGAAAAGGTCAGGCAGCGGCTTCGATGCTCTGGACGCGGATGATGTTATGCGAGGCGTCGAGCGTGCCAGTTACCTTGACCTTTTTTTCGTCGAACTTGCTGGCGGTCTCCTGGTCATCGAGCTGGTAAGACGCTTTGGTGACATCTTCACGGAAGACGAATTGATTGCCGACCTTTATGATCGTGCCCGAGAATGCACGAATCTGCGGCTGAGAATTACCCTGGTTATTGGCCGCCTGAGATGAATGGGCGGTCAAAGACATACTCGGCTCGACCGGCCGGGGAGCCGCAGCTACCGCAATCGCGTAGAGGAACACGACGGTGGCCACAGTCAGAAGGATTTTCCTCATTGCACACCTCAAACTTCCGCGTGGCTGGGAACTTAGGATAGAGCACGATTCGTTCCACGCTAGCGAGCCGTATGTCGTTTCTTGTCAGTGCTTTCGAGTGCGTCGTTCGGCGCTGCGCGAGTACAATTTTCGACGGATTGAAAATTTTGCTCGGAGGCAACGAGCGTGACTTACATGGAGGCACGAGGTATAAAGGAATCTATGGATTGCAATTCAGCGCCGACGCCATCAACGATAGGAAAAGTCTACTTGGTCGGCGCAGGTCCCGGAGACCCGGAGCTGCTGACGGTGAAAGCCCAGCGCCTCCTCGCTACCGCTTCCGTAATTTTGCACGACGATCTCGTGCCCGCGGCGATTCTGGCGCTGGCCGGACCGCAAGCCAAAGTCATTAGCGTGGGCAAGCGCTTTGGCGCCGAGGGCGCGACCCAGGCGGAAATCAATACGCGCATGATTGAATCCGCTCGTGGCGGCGCGGAGGTTGTTCGCCTCAAGGGCGGAGATCCCGCCATCTTCGGTCGTCTCGCCGAAGAAATTGACGCGCTCGAAACCGCTGGAATTCCCTTCGAAGTCGTTCCCGGAATCACGGCGGGTATTGCCGCGGCGGCTTCTCTCGGCGTTTCGCTCACTGACCGGCGAAGAGCGTCGCGCGTCGTGGTCATCACCAATCATCAAGCGCGCGACGAAAACAACTCCGCCGGCACAGACTGGCGCGGTCTCATTCGTGACGATTCAACGCTGGTGATCTACATGCCCGGACACGATTTCGCCAGTTTGCGCGATGAGTTGCTGGCCGCCGGATGCGCCTCGGATATGCCCGCCGCGATCGTTTCCCGCGCCAGCGCGCCCGATCAACACTATCGTTTCACGATCGTCGGTGAACTCGATAAGCTTCCGCGTTTGGATTCTCCGGCTGTTCTCCTGATCGGCCGTTCGCTCGATCGCGCGCATCGGCGCGCCAATGCCGGTGCAGCGCTCGCGCTCGACGAAGCGGAATTAATTCTCTCGTCTCTATAGCATTTGCATCTCCGCGAAACGAAATACTCCCGCTTCGTGCTAGATTCGACGTGAATTCTTCCCGTTTTCTCGGGGAGCCTCTCGCGAAATGTTCGACCGCAAACGATCGGCCGTGGACTGGATTGACGCCGTATGGGTGCTCTTCATCGCCGGCCTGGCGTTTCTGCCTCCCATTGACGAAGTTCACAAACAGCTGATCTTGATCGCGTTTGCGGTGCTTCAGTTTTCCGAAGGTAAGCTGATTGCGCGGCTGCCACTCGAAGGCCCGACCATCAGCGTTGGCATCAAGATCGTTCTCGCCACGCTCCTGCTCGACCACACCGGCGAGATGGGAATCAACAGCCCCTACTACCCGATTTACTATTTGCCGGTCATCACAGCCGCGATTTACTTCGGCCCCATCGGCACGCTGCTGTGGAGTTCGCTCGCGTCTCTCGCGTATTGTTCATTCCTGATTTCCGCCCTCGAGGAATACGAGCTCACGCCGGAAGCGGAAGGCCTTCTTGCACTCCGCATTCTTTTCTTTTTTCTCGTCGCGATTCTGGTCAACCGCTTCGTGGTTGAAAATCGCCGGCAGGTCGCGCGGTATCAGGCGCTCTCGCAGACGCTTGAAGAAACGAACCGTCAATTGCAGCGCGCCGAAGCCGACGCGCGCCGGTCCGAGCGCCTCGCCGCGCTCGGCCAAATGTCCGCGGGCCTGGCGCACGAAATTCGAAATCCTCTCGGCGTGATCAAAGGCTCGGCCGAGATGCTCGTTCACAAATTAAAGAACGCCCAGCCGGTCGAAAGCGAACTGGCGGGATATATTTTCTCCGAAGTGAATCGCCTCAATGCCCTTGTGGCGCGGTTCCTGGATTTCGCGCGTCCCACGAACCTTGAGCTGCGATCACTCCAGATCGCGACTGTCCTCGACCGCGCGCTCGATTCCGTGCAAACTCAGTCACCTGGTGCCAGGGTTCGTGTTGAGCGCCATTACGCCGCCGGCTTGCCGAATATTCAGGTGGATGAACAGCTGTGCGAAAGCATCTTCGTGAATCTGATTCATAACGCCTATCAGGCGATGGAAGCGGCGCACGCTGATAACGGCTCCCGCGAACGCGTCCTGCGCCTTTCGATCGCGCCCGAACCTTCCAGCGGCAGGGCGGGCGTAGTCGTCACCGTGGAAGACACAGGCCCTGGCGTTCCCGACGGAATTGCGCGAGCAGATATTCAATCCGTTCTATACGTCGAAAAAAGACGGCGTCGGCTTGGGGCTGGCGATCGTCGCGAAAATCGTGGACAGCCATCGCGGCTGGATTAAGCTCGACGACACTTCGCCGCTCGGCGCGCGTTTTCGCGTGTTTCTCCCGAGTTCGCCGGCGTGAAACGTACTCACTTTATTAGCGAAGCTAGCGCTGGTTCGTGCGGCATCGAATGGACTGCGAATATGAAATCCGAAAAAGCGTCGGTTCTGATTGTCGAAGACGAACCCAAAATGCGGCGGGTGCTCGAACTCCAGCTCGCCGAAGAAGGATTTCACGCGCGCACCGCGCCTGACGCTGAAACGGGCCTGCAGCTCCTCGGCAAAGAGTCCTTCGACGTGATCGTGACGGATTTCAAGCTGCCGGGCATGAACGGCCTCGAGTTTCTCCACGCCGTCAAGCGCGTGAACGCCGATCTGCCCGTCGTGATGATGACCGCCTACGGCACCGTCGAAAACGCCGTGGACGCCATGAAGGCCGGCGCCAGCGACTACGTGTTGAAGCCATTTTCGCTTGCCGAACTCGTTCTCGTAATTCGCAAGGAGCTGGCGAGCCACCAGCTGCGGCAGGAAAACCGCGATCTGCGCGAAGCCCTCGGGCAGCGCTACGAATACAAAAATATCGTCGCGCGCAGCGATAAAATGCAGGCCGTCCTCGCGCTCGTCGAACGCGTCGCGCCGACCAATGCGACCGTCCTGATCGGCGGCGAAAGCGGCGTCGGCAAAGATCTTGTCGCCCGCGCGATTCACGAACATTCGCAGCGCGCTGCCGGACCATTCATCAAGATCAACAGCACCGCGATTCCGGAAACTCTTCTCGAAAGCGAGCTTTTCGGCTACGAGAAAGGCGCGTTTTCCGGCGCCACGTCGAATAAGCCCGGAAAATTCGAGCTGGCCGATAAAGGCACGCTGTTCCTCGACGAAATCGGCGACGTCCCGGCGGCGATTCAGGTGAAGCTGCTGCGAGTTCTGCAGGATCGCGAATTCGAGCGCCTTGGCAGCACGAAGACGCTGAAAGTTGACGTCCGGCTCGTCGCGGCCACGAATCGCGATCTGCGCGCGGCGCTCGAAGAGGGCACGTTCCGCGAGGATCTTTACTACCGCCTCAACGTGGTCGCTATTGATATTCCGCCGCTTCGCGACCACAAGGAAGATATCCCCGCGCTGGCCGAATTCTTCCTGGAAAAAAGCGCGCGCGAATCCGGCAAGAAGGTTCAGGGAATTACGCCGCAGGCGATGAAACTCCTGATGGATTTTCACTGGCCCGGAAACGTGCGCGAACTTCAAAATGTTCTGGAGCGCGCCGTCACTCTTTCCTCCGGGGCTGTGCTCGACGTCGCCGACATTCACATTGACGGAGCTGCGCGGCGCGCAGCGTCCGCCGGTTCCACGGCTGCCCTGCCGGAAGGTATGACGCTCGAGCAATGGGAAGAGGAAATGCTCCGCGAAGCGCTGAAGCGCGCGAACGGCAACAAGAGCCAGGCCGCTCGCGCTCTGGGCCTCTCGCGCAATGCGCTGCGATATCGCCTCTCGAAAATGGGCGTCGCCGATCCGCCCGACAAGGAATAATTACGGTGGTTGAAAACCACCACCCCCGCGTCAAATCCACCAACAGGACCTGAAATCCGTCCATCGTTTTCCCAGGTGAGAATCATGTAACTCTATGTTCATGAACATGTTACAGGCGGATAGCAGGAAACCCACAGTTTGGCACTGGCCCTGCAATACACGGGTTGGGATCAAAGTTTCCAGGCCATTAGTTGCGGGAGGGTTGAGATGAAAAAGTACGTGGCAAGTTTGGCGATGCTGGGTCTGCTGTTGCTCGGCGCAGCGCGCGCGAACGCGCAAGGCCAGGCACCCCCGCCGCCTCCCGGCTCCTCGGACACCACAAGCCAGCTCGTCCACCGACGGTCCCGCACCCGGCGTGGCCCGCGTCAGCTACATTCACGGCGACGTTTCCTCACAACGTGGCGACAACAACGACTGGGTTGCATTGACGCAGAACGCCCCGATCTCGCAGGGCGATCGCGTGGCGACGGGCGCGAGTTCGCGCGCGGAACTCCAGTTGGATTATGCCGATGTTCTGCGCATGTCCGCCAACGCTACGGCCAACATCACGAATTTGTCGCGAACCGGCATTCAGGTCCAGATCGGTCAGGGCCTCGTCACTTACTCAGTGCTGAAGGGCAGCGAGGCAACGGCGGAGATCGACACGCCGAACGCCTCCGTGCGTCCGCAGGGTCCGGGCGAATATCGCGTTGTGGTCAATTCAGATTCGGAAACCCAAGTGATCGTTCGTCAGGGATCAGCAGACATCGCGACGCCCCAGGGCAGCACGCATGTGGACGAGGGCGAGATGATCACGATCCAGGGAACGGATAATCCCCAGTACAAAACCGAAGCCGCGATGGGTCGCGACGAGTGGGATACATGGAACGACCAGCGCGACCACCGAATCAGCGGCGCCTCAAGCTGGGGCAAGACCGATCGCTATTACACTGGTTCGGAAGACCTCGATACCTACGGCAAATGGAGCGAAGTTCCGGACTACGGTCCGGTGTGGATCCCTTCCGGCACGGATCCGAACTGGGCTCCCTACCGCGATGGCCGCTGGGTCTACCAACCCTATTACGGCTGGACTTGGGTTTCGAATGAGCCTTGGGGTTGGGCGCCCTATCACTATGGCCGCTGGTTTGTTTATGGCGGCAGCTGGGCATGGTGGCCCGGACCGGTAGTCGGTTATCCGGCTTACTACCCAATCTGGTCGCCCGCTTACGTCTCCTTCTTCGGTTTCGGCGGCGGCGTTGGATTCGGAGTTGGGTTCGGCTTCGGCCGCGTTGGCTGGCTGCCCTGCGGACCGGGCGACTGGTACCACCCGTGGTTCGGACGTGGTGGCGCTCGATACAATACGGTCAACATCACGAACATTAATAATTTCCACGACGGGTTCCGGCCACTGGGCGAAAATCGCGGGCGTCAGTTCTCAAACGTCCATGCAGCCTTGTCGAGCGATCGAGTGCGCAGCGGTGTGTCGTCAATGCGCGGCAACGAATTCGGGCGCGGCGCTGTGTCCTCTCACCAGGAAAGAATGAGCGCTGCTTCCTTCCGTGAAGGCAGCATGATGACCGGCAAGATGCCCGTCACACCTTCGCGGGAAAGCTTCAGCCCCTCAGGCCGCGCTGCGAGCCAATCCACGATTCGCAGCGCAAGCTCGAGCTCGCAGCATTTCTTCAGCGGCGGTTCGCGGACAAATAACACGACCGCCGGCGCCGCGGGTTCGCGCTCGTTCGGAAATTCAACGACGGGCGAGGTAATTCCGGGTTTGGCGGTAATCGTACGAATAGTGTTTCGAATTCCCAATCGCCGCGATCATTCGGCAACACGGGCAACACAGGACATGAGCAGTCATCCATTAGCGGCAACAATGGTTCGGCGGCGCAGTCCAATCATCAGGGATGGCAGCATTTCTCATCACCGCAATCTGGCGCTACGAACCATTCGGGTCAGGGCTTCGGCGCAAATAATTCCGCGTCGGTGAATAATTCTTCTCGCGGGTCATTTGCTTCACCCTCGCGCGGATCGCATCTGGAAGCCAAACTGGAAATCGAGGTTCGTGGCAACATTTTACCCCGCCTGCGTCGGCGTCACGAGGGGGCTCCTCCAACTCATACAATTCATACTCTCGTCCTCCTCTTAATATGAGGCAGCCCATCGTGACGCCGCGTGGCGGCTCCAATACCTATGGCTCGCGTTCCAATGGATCGTATCCGTACGGCTCAAGCTCGCGCGGATCGAGTCCGCTACGGCTCGACCACCCCGCGAGGTTCGTACAATGCTCCGCGACCGAGCTATAGCGCCCCACGTAGCGGCGGAAGTACTGGCGCCCCCCGCAGCAGCGGCGGCGGAAGCCATTCCAGCGGTGGTGGCCACTCCGGTGGTGGCGGCCACAGCGGGCATCACTAAACAAATTCTCAGCCCAATAATTTAGCGAATCGCGTCTCGGACTCTTAGAAGATCGCGGCACCTCAGGAATCGGTGGAATGTGAAATTTCCGGCGATCTGGGAAGCCGCGACTGCTCTATGAGCGGAAGCAGGAGGCCCTATGTCCAACCTTCGCGTTGTCGCTTGGCTCGCATGGCTTACATGGTTGATGGTATGGCAACGGCTGACGCGGACGGTCATGCTATCGCCCAAGGAACAGGGCCCCACAGGAGAAACCTCATGATCAGCTACACAATCCAAAAGCTCAGCTCACTCTTCGTGCTCGCGCTGTTTGTTGCTGGAGTCGTTGCACTGTCCCCGATGCGGGCTACGGCACAGGACGATCCTCCCGGCCGCGTAGCGCGCTTGAACTATATCCAAGGCTCCGTGGCCTATCAGGTTTCCGGTGATCAGGATTGGGTGCAGGCCGATCCGAATCGCCCGCTGACGGCCGGCGACAATCTGTGGGTGGACAAGAACTCCCGAGGCGAAGTTCACATCGGCAGCACTGCCATTCGCATGTCGAGTGAAACCGGAATTTCATTTTTGACGCTGGACGATAACACCGTGCAGCTCCAGCTCGCGCAGGGCGCGATTGAAGTGCACGTGCGAGATGTTTCCTCCGACAATGCTCTTGAAATCGACACGCCGAACCTCGCGTTCACCATCGACCGCGGAGGTGAATACCGCATCCAGACCGATCCCAATGGAGGTTCAAGCATCGATCACCGTCCGCGCAGGGCCAGGGCGAAGTTACCGGTGGCGGAGATTCCTGGAATTTGCGCGACGGGCAACAATACACATTCAACGGCACCGACCAGCTTTCCTATGACGCCTCCAGGCTCCGGGCTATGACGATTTCGAGAACTGGTGCCAATCGCGCGATCAGCGTGAAAACGCTTCTCAATCGGCCAGGTACGTTTCGCGGGATACCGACGGATATTACGATCTCGACGAGTATGGCGACTGGCATACGGATCCAGACTACGGCGCTGTGTGGGTTCCCCGCGGAGTTGAAGCCGGATGGGCGCCCTATCACACAGGCCACTGGGTGTTTGTCGCGCCGTGGGGCTGGACTTGGGTGGATGCGGAACCGTGGGGCTTCGCGCCGTTCCACTACGGCCGATGGGCTTTCGTGGGAGGCTACTGGGGATGGGTCCCAGGGCCGGTTGCCGTGAGGGCGGTATATGCTCCGGCGCTTGTCGGATTCGTGGGAGGCGGCGGGTTCGGCGTCTCCGTTGCCTTCGGCGGAGGAGTTTCCGGCGTGGCGTGGTTCCCGCTCGGCCCGCGTGATGTGTTCGTTCCCGGCTATCGCTGCAGCCCGCGATACGTTCAGAACGTCAACATCACCAATACGCGCGTCATCAACGTGACGCAAGTCACCACCGTTTACAACAACGTGTATGTCAATCACAACAGCACCGTGATTAACAACTACACGTATGCGCGCAACGACCGCGCCGTCACGGCGGTTTCGCGCGACACGTTCGTGAATGCGCGGCCCGTTGTCCGGCGCGACCATGCGCGTGTCGGCCCAACAGATTCAAGGCGCGCGAGTAGTCGAGACTTCGCCGATCGCTCCGACGCGATCGAGCTACGTCTCTTCGACCGCACACGTTTCAACCAATCGGCCCGCGGTTCCGTTCGCGCAGCGCTCGGTGGTTGCGCGCCTGAAACCGACAGTTTCGCGCCCGGACGTAAAACCGTCGTCCAATCGCAACGGCCAATTCGGCCAAGGTCAAACCAACCAGCAGAACAATTCTCGCGGCAACAATAACTTGAACAATGGCCAGCCGGCCGCGAGAGGAAACAATCCGCCGCCAGCAAACAATGGCGTCAACGGCCAACCACCCGCTCGTGGAAACAATCCGCCAGCCAGCCAACAACGGCGTCAACGGTCAACCGCCCGTCCGCGGAAATAATCCGGCCGCCGGTCAACAACGGCAACAACGGTCAACCGCCGTGCATGGAAATGAATCCGCCGCCAGTCAACAATGGCGATCAACGGTCAACCACCTGCTCGCGGAATCGATCCGCCGTCCAGTCAACAATGGCGTGAACAGTCAACCACACGTGCGGAAATAATCCGCCGCCAGTCAACAATGGCAACAACGGTCCAGCCACCGGTGCGTGGAAACAATCCGCCGCCAGTGAACAACGGCACCAACGGTCCACCACCGGTGCGTGGAAACAATCCGCCGCCAGTCAACAATGGCGTCAACAGTCAGCCACCCGCGCGCGGAAACAATCCGCCGCCGGCCAATTCCAATGGCAATCCACCGCAGAACCAACAGCAGTCACGCGATGGTTTCCATCCGTTCCAACCGCCCGCCGGCGCAACCAACAATAACAATAACCCGAACAAGAATGGCAACAACAGCGCCGGCAACAACACA
Organism: uncultured Acidobacteriota bacterium; assembly: GCA_963701865.1. Lineage (GTDB taxonomy): Bacteria > Acidobacteriota > Terriglobia > Acidiferrales > UBA7541 > Palsa-295. The sequence continues at coordinate 824,579 of CAVPBO010000001.1, read as the reverse complement.
AACAACGGCCAAAACGTCAACGGCAACCAGAACGATAACCGCAACCGGGGCAGTCGGACGCCGAATCGCAACGATCAAACCACGCAAGGCGATCAGCGGCCGCCGGTGAGAACTACGCCGCCTGTGAAGACGCAGGATGAGAATAGTAATGTTCGTCCGTCGCCAAACCAGCACCAAGCGCCACCGCAGGCCAAACAAGAACAGAAGCAGGAACAAAAACAGACAGAAGGACAATAAGAAAGAAGACGACAAGAAGAAGGACGACCAAAAGTAAGCCCAGGCAGCCTGGTCAAATGATTCGCAGCGGCCCCGAGCAATCGGGGCCGTCCTTTTTCGGCCGCGGCTAGTCGGCGCATTGCGAACTACGGCGATGCGGCATCGGGCGGCGCGGGCGCGGTGGGCGCGGCCGGCGCCGCGGCGGGATTGGGCGACGCAGGCGCCTGGTCGAGCGCGAGATACGCGCGGCCGAACGCGGATTGCTGCGTGCCGGCGGCGATCGCGACGGCCTGCACGGTGTAGTGCCCGGAGGGCAACTTCGCCAGCGGCAGGCTGATGCGATACGACGCGGTGCGCGTCTTGGGGTCGACGGCGGTCGGCGCGAGCAGCGGCGTGGCGTTCACCTGCACGCCGCCGCGGAAGAACACCAGCCCGGCGCGAAGCGTGGCGGGATCGAACGGCTCGGACTTGTCCGTCTTTTCCGGATAATACGCCTGGAAGAAAACGTAGAGCGTCTGCTGCTGGGTGAAAAAGCGCGTGACGCTCGGAACGATTTTCTCGCCTTCCATTTCGAGCGGCGACGCGGCGATCTGCGCGCGCGTTCCCTGCCCTCGCGTCTGCAACCTCCGACGATTTCGCCACCGGCACGAGCTGGCTTGAAAGCAGGACCGAGCTGAGCGTCATGCGAGTCGGCCGAGCGCTGCGGCACGATGAACGCCTGCTCGAACGTGCCGATTTTCCCGGATTCGTTTTCGCGCGCGAGGAATTTCATGCGATAGGAGCCGGGCGCGAGCACCACGCCGCCCTGATACACCAGGTTGCTGCGGTTCACCTGCTGAAACCGCTCGTCGTCGAGATGCACGGTGATCGTGTCGCGCAGCTGCGCGACACTCTGCCCGGACGGCAGCGGCGAGAACCTCGGCGGCGAAATCGAATGCGGCTTCGTGCCGGTCGTGCTTCTTGGCCCAATCGAGCGCGCTCGAAGAAAGCTTCGCGGAGATCGGAACGTAAACCTGCTGATCGCTCAAGCGGAACATCGCGGTCTCAACGGCGATCGGAAGATCCACTTCGGGGCTTTCCGAACGCATCGCGTCGGCCAGTTGCTGGTCGCGGTCCTCTTTTTCGAGATGCTGAAAATCGCGCGGGGCGTAATAGCCGTTGCGGTAGCGGATGTGCGCTCCGGGCGCGTTGACCTTCACGCGGATGGCGTGCCAGCGGCCGTCGCGCTTCACGTCCGGCCGGCAGATTGTAGCCGACCAGATAGTATCCGCTGTTGTCCTGCTGAATCTTCGGGAAGGCGTCGCTCAGATCTCCGAGATCGAAGAAGGCTTTGCCGCCGGTGTCCACGGAAAGCGTCGAGAGAGTGTCGCGCGAATCCTCGCGCTGATCGGTCTGGTGGTAGACGGACGCGCCGCTGAACATCGAAGTGCCGGTCGCGGCGTTGGTGGTGACGTCGCCGCCGGGCGGAGTGGCAAACATGCCGCGCGCGTCAATCGAATAGATGGAGACGTCGGCGCGATTGGCGGCGTCGGTGGCGGCGCGCAGCTCGGCGCGATTTTCCTCGCCGGTCTGCGTGATGCCGCCCGTGAATTCCACGAGCGATTTTCTTCCCGGGATTCCCGCGAGCACGTTCGCGAGGCCTTCGACGGCCGCGAGCTTCTGATCGGTATTGAAGACGTTGAATTCGGTTTCGTCGGGCGTGTAAGCGGCGCCGGTATATTGCTGCACGTCGTATTCGCCGTTCTGTCGCGGCGGCGTAAAGAGGATTCGCGATCTGTGACGCAGCGCCGGGAACCAATTGGGCGATGGCTTTGTCCAGCGTCGCGCGATCGTTCGTGAAATTCGCAAGCACCGCCAGGCGCGTGCTGAACACGACGACTGAAACAAGATCGGCGGGCGTCATCTGCTGCTTCAGAAATTTCTGCGCGGCGGCGTGCGCGCGGAGGATGTCGTCCGTCTCCATCGAAGTCATGTCGAAAAAGAGAACGATCATGCGGCGGTCGCGAACGGTATCCGTAACGGCGTCGGCGGCGCCGGGGCCTTCGTTGTCCACTGGAATGACGATCGGCTTGGCGTTGTCTTCGGAGGCGGTCTCCACTTTTTCGATATCCGAATAGGAAAAGCTGGAAATCTTCTGCAGCTTGCCGTCGTCGGAAACTTCAAACTGATCGGCGCGCAGTCCCTTGATCGGCTTTCCGGAACCGTCGACGACGGAAACATCAATGCGAACCACATTCGATTGCGCGCGCAAAACGAAGGTCGGATTGGCTTGCGGCGGCGCTTGTTGCGGAGGCGGCGCGGGCGCGGCCTGTTGCTGCGCGGAGGCAGAAACCGGGGCAAGAGTCAGGGCTGCGGCGACTAGAACAGCCATCGAACGTTGGACGACGCGAAGCATCGAATAATTGGCGATTAGAAACGAGTCCGATTGTGTGTTTACAATAACTTAGGAGTGGTTCTAATAATCCATATTGGCGATTAGAACCTTCGAAATGAAGGCCAAAAATCGGCAAGAACGAGGACACGAGTCCCTTTGCCCCGGAGAGCGAATTCGTCCGAGGCACCTTCGACTGCGCCGACTTTTGTACCGACTTTTCCATCATCAACATGTTAGGCCTCGTAGGGCCGAGCGCAAGTAGGTTGTTGTCGTAAAGAATTCTCCGCAATCTTGCGACCATCGTTCTGTCGAAAGCATCGTGTCACTCATCGCTAAAAATTAAACCGGGCCTGCACGGCCATCGTGCGCATTGCCGCCGCGCTCGTCACGCGGCCGAAAAGATTGAAGCCCGATCCGTTTCCCGAGCCTACGCCGCATTCAATTCCGGAGGCATTGCCCGTCCCCGATCCGGTTCCCGTGGCGCCGAAGCAAGGAAGAACGGTGCCAATGCCGCTGTAACTCGGCGTATTGGTCAGATTCTGAATTTGCCAGCTTATGTTCAGCTGGTGGCGCCGGTCAGGGCCGAAGCGGAAAGTCTTCGCAAGAGACATATTCCAGTTAAAACTGCACGGTCCTTCGACGGCGCCGCGCGGCTCGTCGCCATAGGCCAGATTTCCATTTGAATCCGTGGGCAAAGTGAAAGCACTGGTATTGAAAAAGGCCGAGGTAGAGCCGCCGCAAATCCCCGTGTTTGGATCGCCGGTCAGATTGGGACGCAGAGAGAAATTCGCGCCGGTGCCGTTGTCGGACGCAACGCCGCCCAGCAAAACGGTGAACGGCGTGCCAGTCTGCCAGGTGAAAATATTCTGAAGCCGCCAATCGCCGAAGACGTGCTCTTTCCAGCCGTGATTGGCCCAGCGGTTTCTCTGACCAAAGGGCAGCTCCCACATCGAGACCGCGCGAAACTGGTGGCGGATATCGAAGGTGGAAAGGCCGTACTCGCCGTGGAGATTGCCGTCCTGCTGCTCGACGGTGGACGATCCGCCGCCGATGGAGCTGGCATCGTCGAGCGATTTTCCGTAGGTATAAATTCCCTGCAGCATCACCCCGTGGGTGAAGCGATGGACGAGGCGAACCTGCAAAGCGTTGTAGATGGAATTCGCGCCCGACTGATCGAATGTGAAGCCGGTGGCGTTCGGATCGAGGCGATTCGCCTGAATTTCGTCGGAAGGCGTGCCCAGCGGGGCGCGGTTGGGCGCGCGGAGAATATCGAGATCTGTTCCCTTTGTTCCGGTGTAAGTGAGATCCAAAATCCAACTCGGGGAGAGCGTGGTTTCCGTGCCGAGATTCCAGATTTGCGCGTAGCCGTTTTTATAGTTGGGGTCAACCGACTCGGTATTTGAAATGAAACCGGTTCCGCTGTCCCCGGACGCCGGAAAGCCGTTCTGGAAGGTGAGCGGCGCGGTTGAGGTAGTGGTCAACGTTTGAACGGTGGCGACCGGGGATTGATAGGCGAGCTCGCGCGCAAGCGTGTTATAGATCGCTTCGTTGTAGAAGATCGAAAATCCGCCACGGACGACCGTCTTGGGCTTGATGAACTTCGGCTGCCATGCAAAGCCGATTCGCGGCTCCAGGTTTCCGTAATTGCCGTGAACCAGTGCGCGGGGCAAACCCGGCGCCGACAGATTCGGCTGGCCGTGCGCAACGCGCATCACATCAGTCAGGTTTGTAATGTCGAGATTCACGAGATTGTCGTTCAGCTCGACCGGCGGAGTGACCGCCTCGTAACGCAAGCCATACTGAAACGTGAAGGTCTTGCTGACGCGAAAATCGTCCTGCGCGTAGGCGGCAACGCCCCAGCTGCGAAGGTAGAGGTTCGGATTGCCAAACTGGACGGTCGTATTGAACGGAAGGCCGAGAAGGAAATCGGCGAAATCGTTGCCGGTAGCGAGGCCAGTGAACGCGAAGCCGCCACGCGGATTGGGATTGGACTGCGTATTCAGCTGAATGCGGCGAATTTCTGCGCCGAACGTCATGGTGTGTTTCACGTGCGTCCAGGTGAACGTGTCGGAAAGGCGCAGGGTCTGATTGCGGACCAGGGACGGAATCGGATCGTTCAATCCCGAGAGATTCGAAAAGCTGATGAGGGGAATGCCGAAATCGATCGGCGAGTCGGACACGCCGGTGATCCCAAGATTGGCGGCGATATCCGTGCCGAACGAATTGTTGCTGAGGATTTCAATGCGGCTGCGGCTCCAATTCAAATGCATGCTTTCGACGAGACGCGGCGACCAATTGTGGGACAAGCCGAGGTCCACGCTCTGACTCCGCGTGGATTGATTCGCCGCCGATTCCGACGAAATTGCTGAGTGTATTGGAGCGCTGCGAACTGAAGCTATAGCCGCCGTTGACGTTGAATTTCGCGTTGATGGTGTGCAGGACGCGCGTGCTGAGAACGTCGCTATTGAGCGGCGTCGTGGACTGCAAAAGATAATTCTGACCCGAGGCGCTGGGCAGGTTCGGCGTGGGAATGAATGCCAGCAATCCCTGGACAGCCGGATTATTCGCAAATTCGCTGGTTGGAATTTGCTGGCATCCGGTACCCGCTGACGGAAACGGAATCGTCGTGAACGGCTCAAAGATCGTGGAGCCACCGCAGAAAAGTCCGCCGCGCTCGGCGAGGGTCGGCACTGTGGAGAACGTGTTGATCGGATTCTTGGCGATTTCGTGCTGATAGTTGACGAAGAAATAGGTTTTGTCGCTGCCGTTGTAGATGTGCGGAATCTTCAGCGGGCCGCCGACGGTGCCGCCAACGCGTTCGTCGTAGGCTGCCGACCTTGGGAGAATTCGCCCCGGTGATCGAGAACGGTTTTGCATTGAACGCGGAATTCGTGTAACGGTCGAAAACCGTGAATCGCACGCGATTCACCGTCTGGCGAAGCAGTCTGCCGGCCTGCGCGCCATTGGGTCCGCCGCGACCGCCGCCAAATCCGCCTCCGCCACCGAAGCCGCCTGCCCTGTTGCCCGAACAAGCCCCCGCCAGCCGCCGCCCTGGGCGGCAGGTCCGCCGGGCCCTCCCGCGCCGCCAAAACCTCCTATGCCCTGCGACCCGAAACCCAAAGCGCCCTGAGCGGGACCGCCGAATCCACCGGGTCCACCGAAACCGCCGGCTGACATGCCTTGCCCAACCGTGCCCTGTAAAAGGAACGAATCGGAGGATGAACCTGCACCGGTGGGCACATTCATGTTCGGCTGCGAGCCTCCTCCTGCTTCTTCGCCTTGTCCGGCAGCGGCTTCACCCGTCAAATCAGTTTGCTGAAATCCGCCCCGAACCGCGTTCAGCAAGCCGGGAGGGAGCGGCTGGCCTCGCCCGCCTCTGCCCCTGCCGCCTGGAGCGCCCGCTCCCGATGCGCTCTGGGAATTCGTGGCGCCCGGCTGGCTGCCGTTGGGAGCACCGGAGGCCGGGCCCTGGCCCGCGCGGCGGCCACCGGCAGGTGGCCCAGGTGCGGCAAGCTCAGCGAGAGTGCCGACTCGAAGTACAAACTGGAGCGGCGGAGGCGCTGGACCGCCGCCAAGCTCAATATTCAGAGTCCCGGACACGAAACCAAGTTGAGATGCCTCGACGCTATAGCGGCCGGGCGGAAGCGCGGGAAATGCAAACTTGCCGGACTCGTCCGTCCAACTGACGAAAACTCTTCCGGTGTCGGTATTAACGAGGCGCAGCGTCGCACCGGGAATCGGAAAGCCATCGGAAGTGTGCACGACACCGGATGCCACGGCCGTTGCTGTGTCCCCCGGCGCTGGACCGTGAGAGGCACTCGGAGTGGAACTCGATGCGGCGGTCTGCGTTTGAGCCGATGCTGGAGTTTCGGAAGTCTGCGCGATCAGCGCGCCAGGAAAAGCTAAGACGAGCGCGAACAGCCATGCAGCGGTTGCGCGGTTAGCCTGTGGGCAGATTGGGCTGTGCAACACCATTCCCTCAGATTACGGAATTCGCGCGTGACTGCAATGAATCTATTTGATGGTGTCGCACGGGAACGGGTTACCCGCCTGACTGCGCGGGATCGTAGACGAGACGGAAAGTGACCGGTTTTTTGAAGCGCGGATTATCAATCTTGGTGGTCACGTAAAGCTGCTTGCCGTCGGGAGACAATTCGTAAGTGCGCGTAGTGCTGCCCTGACGCCTGCCGGGCGTCACCGCGACGAGCTGAGTGCCCTGCCACTGCGCGGCCGGAGGCGCGCTGGCGGTGTCACTATCGCTGCTTGAGCTGCCTGATCCATTCGTCGAGGAATTAGCTGACGGACTGGATGACGTGGCTGCAGATGAATTGGCCGGCGCCGATTCGGACGCGGAATAAAGTGCGAGCACGTCGCCTGATTCGCCAGTCACTTTCGCGGAGGACGCAGTCTGCTCGATTGTGAGCTGCGAGAGATTGTTCATCCCGCGGCCGGAACCGTGCTGTCCGCCGCGCCGGCCGCCTCCGCCGCCACGCTGGCCTCCGCCTCCCCAACCACCGCCACCGCCGTTGCCACCGCCGCCGCCTCCCGTTGCCGCCGGAATTGCCGGCTTGCTGCATCGCTTCGCGAGGATCATCGCTGGCATCTTTGTTCAGCGTCCATGTGCCGGAGAGATTGGGCTTGCCGCCGATTTGCGCGGGAACCGTGGATCGGGATGGGGCCGCCGGCTGATCGGAAGGCGTTGTTGCCGGCAGAGGGCCTGCATTCTGTGCGCCGGCACGGCCGGCCGGGAGCAAAAACGCGGCGGCCGCGAAAATCGCGAGAATCGCCCACCACAAGAATATTTCAGCGAGACTCTGGCTTTTCTTTCCATCGAGTGCTGTCGTGGTCATCGAGCATCTCCTGCCGATCGGGCCGGAAAGGTCATTTCGCGGGCCTATTCGAGTACATCGGCACGCTCTTCCCGGCACATTGATGATTCCTTTCAAAGCACGCGATAGTTCCAAAAGCTGAGGTAAGGCTTTTGAGTCTGCGGCGACCTCCTGTATCATTCCACTCAGCATGCTTCCTCTCACACGACGACCGTGCAAGCCGCGTCCGCAACACCCGCGGGGCTAATCCCGCCGCGCCCGCGCGAAGCGAGCGCGAATAGCAGGCCACTGAAATCCGGAAGTATTCCCAACGAAGCAGTCCGAATCAAAGCACGAAAGGGGACAAGCGAAATGGCACACACAGGAAACCAAATGCGGCTGGCCGTGCTGGGCGCCGGGAAAATGGGCGGGATTTTGATCGAGGCGTTCGTGAAGCAGGGGCTTGTGTCGCCGCAGAATATTTTCGCGACGGTGCAACATGCCGCGCGGACCGCAAGAACGGCTCGAAGCTGCCTGTTTCGCTGACCAACAACAATCGCGCGGCGGTGAAAAAGGCGGACGTGGTTTTTCTGTGCGTGAAGCCGCAAACCGTGGGGCAGGTGGTGGACGAAATACGCGGCGAGTTGAATGACAAGAAGCTGCTGATTTCGATCGCGGCGTCGGTGCCGGCTGAATACATCGAGCGGCGGCTGCGCGGAAAAGTTCCCGTGATTCGCGCGATGCCCAATACGCCGTCGGTGGTGGGCGCGGGGATCACAGCGATCGCCGCCGGAAAATTCGCAGAAGCCAAGGATGTGGACACGGCGCGAAGACTTTTCGACGCGGTGGGCAAAACCGTGGTCGTGGACGAAAAGCACATGGACGCGGTGACGGGATTGTCCGCGAGCGGGCCCGCGTTTATTTATATTATTTTGGAATCGCTGGCGGAAGGCGGCGTCAAGGTGGGGCTATCGCGGGAACTCGCAACGTTGCTTGCGGCGCAGATGACGCTGGGCGCGGCGAAAATGGTGATCGAGACCGGGCATCATCCGGCGCTGCTGAAAGATACGGTGACGACTCCAGCGGGCTGCACGATTGACGGCATCCTCGAACTCGAGGAGGGCGGACTGCGCGTGACGCTGATCAAGGCGGTGGTTAAAGCGGCGCAGCGCGCGAAGGAGTTGATGTTCACCGACAAGAGCGCGTAGGCTTCCGTGCAACTGACGGCGACGAAAGAGTTTGTCGGGTTCTCTTAAGCTCGGGCAGGACGTTCGCCGGCGTTGGAACTGCTTGCTGCGATAGAGACTGCGCAGCGGAAGGCGCTTCGCGCGGATTCTTTTTGTCGGAGCTGAAGCTCCGACCCCCTAAAGAGGACGGAAGCACAAATGTTTAGAGATCGGTTACTAGAAAACGTGTGCCACTCATGAGGCGGAAAAGTCGGAAGCTGCTCAGGCTTTGATCAAGAGCACGTTTACTGCTTTGACGACGACTTCGACTTTGTCGCCCTTCTTGATGCCGAGCTCTTTCAGCGACTCGAGTGTCATTACGGAAGCCATGCCGGATGATGCGGGAATCGTCACCTTCACGAGACACATCACGCCGCCCTTTTTGATATCCGTCACTTTACCGATGATTCGATTGCGCGCTCCTACTTTCATGTTTTGCTCCTCTGAACTACAGTACCCAGTCTGAACCCAATCCTGCGCGGCCGCATCACATTACTTTCACCGAAGAGATATCGACATGAAGGCGATGCGCATTTCGAAGTACGGCGATACGAGCGTGATGCAGCTGGAGGATATTCCGCGGCCCTCGGCGGGACCGGGCGAGGCCCTGGTGCGCGTGCACGCCGCGGGTGTGAATTATGCGGATGTGTACTTTCGTAATGGCGCGGGGCGCATACCGATTCCCTTCCCTTACACGCTGGGCATGGAGGGCGCGGGCGTGATCGAGGCCGTTGGCGAGGGCGTGAGCGATGTGAAGGTAGGCGATCGCGTGGCCTATGCGACGCGCGAGATCGGCTCGTACGCGGAATATCACTCGGTGAAAGTGATGGCGCTGACGCCGCTGCCGGCGGAAGTCAGTTTCGAAGACGGCGCGGCCGTTATTTTGCAAGGATTGACCGCGCACTATTTGTTGCACGAGTTTTATCCCATCAAGCCCGGCTCGACCGTGCTGGTTCACGCGGCTGCCGGCGGAATGGGATTGCTGCTGGTGCAGTGGCTGAAACATATGGGCGCCGTCGCAATCGGAACGGTCTCGACTGAAGAGAAAGCCAAAATCGCGCGCGAAGCGGGCGCTGACCAGGTGATTCTCTACACGAAGCAGGATTTCGCCGAGGAAGCAAAAAAACTCACAGGCGGCAAGGGAGTGGATTACATCATTGACGGCGTGGGCCACACTACGTTCACGAAGAATTTGGACGCCGTGCGAAATCGAGGCTGGGCGACGGTGTATGGCATGGCCAGCGGTCCGGCCGACCCGCTGAGCCCGAATGCGTTGATGACAAAATCGATCACGATCTCCGGAGGCGCGCTATTCAACTACACGGTGACTCGCGAGGAACTGCTTGGACGCGCGCGCGATCTGTTTGCGGCAATGCGCGAGGGCTGGCTGAAGCTGCGCGTCGAGCGCGTGTTCCCACTCGCGGAAGCAGCGGAGGCGCACCGATTGCTCGAGGGCCGTAAGACGACCGGGAAGATGATACTCAAGACCGGCAGCTAATTGAGGTGAGCGTCAACGGAGCGCGATGGGTTTCTTTGCAAGGAACGGGACTTGCGGATAGGATAGAGACATGGAGATTGATCGCAAGGCGTTCCTCGACAACCTGGGTGGCGCGGAAGGCGTGAAGCACATGGACGACGAAGCGCGGGCCGACGCGCTCGAATCGCACATGATGTCGGAGCTGAATAGCGCCATTTCCGCCAAGAAATCCGGCGAAGGGCAGCCGCCGAAGAGATTTCCCACGGCGGCGGAAGTCGAGGCGCAGATCGAAACGCGCCCTTATCGTTCGGGCGTGGGGTTCATGATGGTGCCGCGCGACGGCAGAAACGTGAAGAGGCTCGCGCCGATGCCTGCGAATCCAATGTTAGCCGATTTTTTCAAGCTCCGTTTTGCAGACACCGCGAACCACGTGCTGCAAAGCGCCAACCTCGCGAAGAAAAACGGCATGTCCGAAGAGGTTATTCTCGCGTGCCTGCTACACGACGTGGTGCAGGAAATCATGCGGACGGATCATGGGTGGTGGGGAGCGCAACTCTTCGAGCCGTACGTCTCGGAGAAAGTGGCGTTCGCGATTCGCTATCACCAGGCGCTGCGATATTACGCCGACCCTTCCGTGGGATATGAGTATCCCGATCTCTACCGGGAATTATTCGGCTCGGACTACGTTCCGCCGCCGTATATCGAAGCCACCTATCAGATGGTTCGCAAGCACAGGTGGTACATGGAACCGCGGATGGTCGCGGTGAACGACTTGTATGCTTTCGATCCGAATGTGATTGTGACGATTGAACCGTTCCTCGATATCATCGGGCGTCATTTCAAGCAGCCGAAAGAGGGATTGGGGAACGATGGCAGTCCGGTCGCGCACATGTGGCGAACGATCTCGAGACCGGATCAGCCGCTGTAGCGCCAGCTACTGCAGCTTCGAATACTCTGCCTTGGCTTGCTTCAGGACGGGGACATCGGGGTCAGCGTCTTTCCACAACGTGAAGAAATCCTGGTAGGCGGCTTTCGCTTTCGCACTATCCCCAGAGACTGCGTACGCTCGCGCGAGGCCGAGGAGAGCCAGCGCGCCAATCGGCTCGTTACCGACCACTCCGTAATGATCCGGAATCTTCCGAAACTCGGCTGCGGCTGAGGCGCCGTCCTTCGCAGCAAGATACGCCTCGCCGCGCAGGTAAACGGGATATAGCGCGAAGGTGAAGGAAGTATTCCCCTCCGCCAACTCGTAAGGCTCAGCTGCCGTCAACGCCTGGATAGCCTTTGCAGCGTCGCCACTTCGAAGCGCGATCGCGGCGTGTATCATGGGCAGAAAATCGAACTGTACAGCTGTATCCTCCGCGAAATGTTTGTTCAAATCGGCGGCCAACCGCTCGGCCTGCACGGAATCGCCTGCCAGCCCGAGTGCAATCGCCGAGAATGCCTGGGCTAGTCTGCTGTTTGCCGTCGCCAGCGCGGCCTGCGCTTCTTTCTTCGCGAAATCCATATTGCCGGCCAATGCTTCGCGGATCGAAGCGTGCGACTGATACTCCGCCGCCGCTTCTTTTTCATCGGCTCGTTCCGCAGAATCGGCGGCGCTTCGCGTCAGCTCTCGGCTCTTGGCGAACTCGCCGTGATACGCTGCAGTTTCAGATTCGAGGAAAAACATCTGATCGTCGACTCCTGTTTTCCCCGCGGCGGCGGCGACCTGCTGCTCCATCCCGGCGGTGTCATGCAAAAGGAAATCGACATTGTAAAGACCCAGAGGAATCCAAGGTGAGTCAACGTTGTGGGCGCGCGATTCTTGTGCAGTAGCTTTGGCCCGATCGAGTTGGTCGACCCACTGGTAGCTGTAGATCAGGTTCACGCAATTATTTCCGCTGACAGGGTTAATCTTAAAAGCCTCCAGCGCCGCGGCATGAGCCTTTTCGTAATCTCCCATGAGCGCATAGGTGACCCACAGATTCATCTGCGGCTCCTCATCACGGGGATAGGTTTGCGCCCATAACTGATAGGACGTGCGCGCGACTTCTAAATTTCCGGTGACGACGAGTTCGTAGAACGAGGAGATGGCAAGCTTTTCGCTCTCGCTCGTCCGGTTCCGTAATTCATAGGCTTTGCGGGTATTCTCGGCAGAACGCTCCTGCTCACTGATTGGCTGATAACTTTGGCCCAACCGCAGATAAGCCATGGCGAAATTCGGATCCAGCGAAACGGCCCTTTCAAAGAGGGGGATTCCGGCAGGATAGTCGTTTACGACGTCTATGGTGTGATTGCCGAGGGCATAGGCTTGCAGCGCCTCGAGCGACGGCGTGGTGACGTTCTCCGGGAGCGCGTCGTACTTCTGCACGGAGGCCAGCGATTCTCCTAGTTTGCCACGTAGTTGGGCTGCGGCGTCACCCAGCGCTTTCAGAACCTGCTCTTTTCCGCTCGCCGTTACTTGTTCTTCGGACAAAAGATCGCCGCTTCGGCAGTTGACTGCCCGCAAGCCCAATACGTACTCGCTGCCCAAACTGGAGATGGAACCCTCGATAGAAGCGGCACTGCCGGTCCGCTGGCAAACATCCCGCGCCAGTTCCGGCGTGAGACGGGTCTGCGGGGGCTGATTCATCAAGACCAGCGTCTGCGCGACACGTTGGTCGGAAATCATGCTCAGAAACGGCGACTGCTCCAATTGCGCTGATAGCCCTTGCCGCAGTGTGCCGTCGAAGACAGGATCCCCAGTGCTGTTGGTGAAGTCGGCGAGGACAATCGTATCCTTCTCAGTCAAGGCGTGGGCGCGGGGGGCAAAGAAGAGCCAGCTACCGATTGCCAATCCGATGGCGATGACCGAGACGCCGGCGATCGCAACCCACTTGTAGTTGCGGGGCCGGGACGCGCTCACGGGCGTCGCCGCAAGGCTGCGATCCGAGTCTGTGTCGCGCTTCAACCGCTGCAAGTCCGCGCGCATTTCGGCGGCACTCTGGTAGCGCAGCTTGCGGTCTTTCTCCAGAGCCTTCTCGATGACTACTTCGAGTTTGCCGGGCACATTGGGATTCAGCCGCACCGGCGGAACGGGCGCGCGATTCAGGATCGCTTCCGTAAGCACACCGGAAGTGTCGCCGCGGAAGGGCAGAACGCCGGTGGCCATTTCGTAGAGCACGACGCCAAATGAGAACAGGTCGGTGCGCGGGTCGAGTTCTTCGCCGCGCACCTGCTCGGGCGACATATACGCCACGGTGCCGACCGTCGCTCCGGGCCGAGTGAGCAGGTCCTGGTGATTGACCGTCGGCATCGCCGACAAATTCGCGGCTTGCGCAGGGGAGGCGAGCTTGGCGAGACCGAAATCCAGAATCTTCACGTGCTCACGCTGGGTGACGAAAATATTCGCAGGCTTGATATCCCGGTGGACAATTCCCTTGGCGTGCGCGGCATCCAGCGCGTCCGCAATCTGGATGGCAAGATCGAGAACCGTTTCCATTTCGATCGGGCGATCGCCAACGCGCTCCTTCAGCGTGCTGCCTTCCAAACATTCCATTACCAGGAATGCCTGACCGTTTTCCTCTCCAACGTCATAAATGGTGCAGATGTTCGGGTGATTGAGCGACGAAGCAGCCTCCGCCTCACGCTGAAAGCGTGCCAGCGCCTGCGGGTCTTTTGCCAATTCGTCAGGAAGGAATTTCAACGCTACGGCGCGGTGCAGCCGGGTGTCCTCGGCCTTGTACACCACGCCCATGCCGCCGCCACCTAGCTTGGTGACGATGCGGTAATTGGAGATGGTTTGGCCGATCATTCCGAAAAGCCCGGCTCCCGGGTCGCTTCATCTTAAGGACGCGGCATCCACGAGTCAACGGAAGGAGTGAGTAGTACGAGTATGTCGAGGCTTAGACCGCCTTCTCTTCGGAGCCGGCTGCGGCGTTAATGGTCTAAACGGATTAAGTTCGAAAGGTACAATCCAGCTCCAAATGGCGCTGAATCTCTGCCACCCGCCTGGGACCTTACGAAATCCTGTCTCCGCTCGGTGCAGGCGGGAGGGGCTGCGTATACGTGCACGAGACGCGGAACCCAGGCGAGATGTCGCGACCGGCCGATTCCGCAGGCAGCACACAGCAAGGCTTAACCGGCACAAGAATTCCGGCGCGTCTCGTAGATCGCCGACTGTATAGATCATTCGTTGCAGCATAGAGACGAAAGGAGCGGCTTTTTCGTCCATTCCGAGACGGCATACCAATTGACATTCTGCGGCGCGACGCATAGCATCCCCGATTAATAGGCCATTTCTGGAATTACGGAGGTGCGGCGTGAACCTCGCAACACGTATTCGCTTTCTTCGGGTGGCATTGGTTGTCTTCGGGCTGATTTTCGTCGTCGGAGTTTATCCCCTCATGATGTTCGCGTGGCCCGGTGGATGGCGGTGGCAACCCAATCAACCCGAGTACGAACAGATGATTCTGGGCGTCTATGCAACTCTCGGAATATTTCTCATCATCGCTTCGCGGAATCCGCTGCGGAATCGCAGCCTCATTTGGTTTACCGTGTGGTCGAGTCTGGTCCACGGCGGCATCATGGCGGTACAAGCCATGAATATGCCCATGGAACACGGCCACCTGTTTGGGGACGTGCCCGCATTGTTGCTTGTAGCGGTAGTTCTAGCGATCTTGACGCCCCGCGGGTCCGCGGCCGAATCGGCGATGTCCGCCGTATAGTTTTTCAACACTGGGCAAGGCAGCGACCACGGTTTGCGAAGCTTGCAGGAGGTGAAGGACATGGGCCTGCAGATTTCGGTGCGAAAAATCGACAACGTTACGATTCTAGACGTCCGGGGCCGCATCTTGATCGGTTACAGCAATGATTTATTCGCGGCTGAACTGAGTAAACTCTCCGAGAGGAAGCCGTGCGATGTTCTGGTCAATCTTGCAGAGGTCCCGCAAATAGACAGCTCCGGTATCAGCACGCTGGTTAAATTGTTCGTTACGCTGAGGCGCGACGGCGGCAACCTGAAAATTCTCAATCCCAAGGGACTCGTCCACGATGTGCTGGAAATTACGACGTTGATTAAATGTTTCCCGACCTTCACCGACGAGGCAATTGCACTCGCTAGTTTTCGTAACAGCGCCGCGCACGCGTAGTCCATTAATGTGCAGCAGCTGCCCCGATGCGACCGGTGGCGTGGATATCGACATTCACTGTGTCGGCGACATGAAGTAGAAACGTGCTCGGATTCTTGAGTCCCCATTTGACGTAAGGCACGGCGAGCTGCGCTGACGCCTGCAATGCCCCGGCCGATCCAGGCTGCACGGAAAATGTGAGCGTGGTGTCGTGATCCTGACCGTGGAGACGAATAACTCCCGCGACGTTGATCTGGGCCGTCCCCTCCTTCGGAATCGCACCTTTGATCTGCGAAGGGGTGAACGTAATTTCGGGAAATTTGGCGCTTTCGAGAATATCGCTATGCATATTCTTGTCGCGCGAACTGTTGTCAGTGTTTCCGCTGGTCGCGTCAATCACCACGGCGCCGCTGGCATGCCCTGTGGGCGGGTCCCAATGGATCTGGCCGCTCTTGAGCTTGAAAGTGCCGTGAACCGTATGCAGAGTCGCGGGTAGCGTAAAGTCTATTTGCGTCGCGGCCGGATCGAGCGTGATCACGGACTCCTGCGCGCGGAGCGCAGGTGAACAACCAACGGCAAAAGCGATCAGAACCGCGCATCGCAGAGGCGCAGAGAACGCAGAGAGGGAAAAACCAACAAGGCGCGCACGCGTGAAATTAGGGTAAGGACGCATATGCTAGGCCCAAAGAACTCGCCAGCCCAGACTCAGAATCGCCGACGGCTTCAACGCCTCCGCCGATGCGTCGCCGGTGTGAGCCGAGATCATTTTCGCGAACATCGCCGGTCTGGCGGCGAAAAGGCGCAGCACCTTACGGCGTAGCGTCGCACTCGAATTCATTAAGAGCAGGAGCCGCGTGACATGGAAGGCCGGACGCGTGATGCGCCGGTGCGCGACTTTATATTGCGCCAAATTGTCCGCGGCAAGCGCCTCGGCGAGATGACCCGCTTGTTGAAGTGCGAGGCTCAGTCCCTGCCCCGAGATTGAATCCACGGTGCAGCTCGAATCGCCGACTAGCGCCACATTTCCTCGAACCACACCGCGCGCCTTGCTGAACGACGTAACAGCCCCCGCCTCCGTTGAAATTGGCGATGCGCCGCCGAGACGACGGGCGACTTCGGGAAACTGATGAATGGCGCGATCCATTCGCAAGCGCGGATCGTCCACGAAGAGCGAAACGCAGATTTCTTTACTCGCTGTGGGCGTGACAACCATCTGCGATTTCCGGCCCCAATGAACTTCGACGAAATTGGTCCAGGGCACGACCGGGTAGTGCCGGCGAAATCCAAAACGGAGACCGTTGGCGCGGTATGGGCCCAAGCCCGCGAACTCACGCACTCTGGAATTCCGGCCGTCTGCGCCAATCAGCCACTTGCAAGGAACGAATTCCCCATCGATGCGGGCGCCGCGACGACCAAAATTTGAAATCCGCGCGCCCCATCTAAAGGAAACTCCAGTTTCCGTGGCGCGGTCAATCAAGAGTCGCTGAAGCTCAGTGCGGCGCAGGCCCAAACCCTGTCTTCTGGGAATTTCCGCGCTCGCGGAAGTGTTTTCGTCCAGGAACCTAAAACCCTCGAAGGGAAAACCATCACCGGAATTGAGCTCAACTCCGAGACGGCGTAATGCCGCAACAGCCTCAGGAAGCAATCCTTCGCCGCAGGGCTTATTAATCGGAGGTTTTTGCGAATCAACAAGTGTGACGCGGAGATTTTTCAGCCTTGCCGCAATCGCTGCAGCCAATCCGGCCGGTCCGCCGCCCACGATCAAAACGTCAGGCAGCAAGGTCGGCCCCCCCCGAATCGGCCTACCAGCGCAAGAGGACCATCTCCGAGCAAAACCCGGGTCCCATGGCGGCCAGGATACTTAGCGTGCCAGGTTCCGGACGACGATGGCGGTATACATCTTCGAGAACGAGGAGGACGGACGTGGAGGAGATGTTGCCCACTTTGCGTAAACATTCCCACGACGCCTCCAAATCCTTTTCCGTAAGGTCCAGCGCAGTGGCTGTGGCCTCGAGCACTTTCGGGCCGCCGGTGTGCATTACCCAGCTCTTGATATCGCCGCGGCGGTAGCCCTGCTCGGCAAGGAATTCGTCCACGTCCTTGCCCAGATGTTTCACGACCGTATCCGGAACTTCCGGTGACAATACGATGTGAAAACCCTTTTCCGAGATGTCCCATCCCATCACTCGCTCGGTATTCGGGTAGAAGACGGACTTGGTGGCCAAAATCTCCGGGCCCGTCCGATTCCACCTCGTCGCCGACGACCACGGCCGCCGCGGCGCCATCGCCGAAAAGCATTGCCGAGATCAGGTGCGCCATCGATATATCGTCGCGCTGGAGCGTCAGAGAACAGAGCTCGATGGATAACAGCGCGGCCGCTTGATCTGGATAGGCGCGAACGTAGTCCGCGGCTCGAGAAACCCCGGCGGCGCCGGCCACACAGCCAAGACCAAAGATCGGGATGCGCTTGATATTCGGCGACAGTCCCATTCGATTAATCAGGCGAGCATCGAGCGACGGTGCGGCGATGCCGGTTACCGACGTGACGAATATCGCGCCCAAGTCTCGCGGCTCCACTCCCGCGCCAACGAGCGCGTGACACAGAGCCTTTTCACCCAACTCCAGTCCGACTTCGATCCAGACGTTGTTCGCCTCTCCCCACGTCTTCATTTCATTGTGGTAAAAATCCAGGGGCCGCGCCGTGAACCTGCCATCCACCTTCATGCTTTCGTCCAGGCGGTCGAGAATGCCGGGCTGAACTAGACGATCCTTCCAATAATTCTTGAGCGCACCTACGAGAACCTCCTGCTTGTGGTAATACTTCGGAAATGCGCTTGCGACTCCGGCAATCCTCATAAATGCTGCTCCTCGGGCATCCGCCCGTGCGGAGGGCAATCAAACTCATAAACGCAAATCGGGAGCAGTTTCATCCCGATCTTTTGAATTTGGCCCCGTATTTAAGTCTGACAAACCCTTGGTGCGATCCAGCGCCTATTTCAAACTCATCAACGACGAATGCGTAGCTCGAAACCGGCTTAACAGATTCCCACGCTCGTCAACACTCTCCGGTGGCCGAGCGCCGCCACGGAAATTAGTGCTTATCTAAATCATACGTCAGATACCGAGTTGCTAATCCATCGCTTGCGGGATGCGGGAGAGGCCACGGTACAGGTACAGTGCGCAACCCAGAGAGCTGACCAGAAGGACCACGCCAAATCCCCTGGAAAGCAAGCATATCTTACCTACCCCGAACAGGGCGAAATATATCATGGCACGAGCCCACAATCCAGTCGAGTAAATTACGTCTCAGGTCGTGAACAGGCAACTACCTCCGCCGCCATTCGGGCGATGGGCGCCCATCCCAACGCATCCGGACGCACCCGCCGTAAAATCGCACCAGAGTGTCGCGAGGCTCGGCCGGCGTCAGCAAAGTAACGCAGACCCATGCTGCGGTCGTGACCAGAGTGGTGACAAGCGTCTGCTTCGCGAACACCGCGGGCTCGGAGCCATGAAACGGCGTCATCCAGCGGATCGTCAGCGAAACAACGAGCGCCGTGGACATCGCGGCGATTTCGCTCCACGCATTTACGCGCCACCAATACCAGCGGAGCAAATACACGCTGCCGGTTCCAGCGCCCAATTCGAGCAGAACTTCCCAGCCGGAACGAATCGTGGCGAGCTCCCAGGAGACGCATGCGGCGAGAACTCACGAGCAGCACTGTCACCCAACGGGACACGGCGACGTAATGCCTCTCGGTTGCGGAGCGATGAACGAATCGCCGATAGAAATCCGACACCAAATACGAACTTCCCCAATTCAGGTGCGTGGCAATCGTGGACATGAAGGCCGCGAGAAATCCAGCGACAAGAAGTCCGCGCGCGGCTCGGGGCAGATGGTCGACCGCAAGCATCACGTAGCCTGCTTCGGGATGCGCGAGCTGCGGATAAAGAACGACGACGGCCATTGCCGCCAAGATCCACGGCCAAGAACGCAGCGCGTAGTGCGCGAAATTGAACCACAGAACAGAGAGCAAGCCATCGCGCTCGTTGCGAGCGCTGAGAATTCGCTGCGCGACGTATCCACCGCCTCCTGGCTCCGAACCCGGATACCAGAACGCCCACCACTGCACGCCGAGATAGACGCAGAAGGTGATAACAGGAATAGTCCACAGAGATTCGCTCGCGAAGCCGCGGGAGAAATCCGGAAAGAATGAGACGATGTTCGATGAGGACGGCCCTGCCGCGGCATGAAGGGCGTCGAGTTTCGCGAGAAGCGCATGCATCCCGCCAGCAGCGCTCACGCCATACCATGCCACCGCGATGACGACGCCCATCTTGAGAACAAACTGAAACAGGTCTGTCCAGAGAACGCCCCAGAGACCTCCGAGCGCGACATAGATGCCCGTGAACGGAATCAGAAACAGGACACAGAGCGCAAGCGCCTCGCGATCGCTGACGCCGAGGACGACGGAGGCGATCGTGGTCATCGCTTTGGTGACCCATCCAAGGATCACGCAGTTCACCAAAAGGCCGAGGTAGATGGCGCGAAATCCGCGGAGGAATGCCGCTGGTTTTCCGGCGTATCGCATCTCGGCGAATTCGACATCCGTCAACAACCCGGCGCGAACCCACAGCCGCGCGAACAGGAAGACGGTCATCATTCCCGCCGGCAGCATGCTCCACCAGATCCAGTTGCCTGCAATGCCGTTGCGATAGACCAGACCGGTGACGACCAGCGGCGTATCGGCTGCGAAGGTAGTGGCGACCATGGACGTGCCGATCAGCCACCATGCCGCGCGCCGGCCTGAGACGAAATAGTCAGTGGTGCTGCGACCCGATCGGCGACGAAAGTAAAGGCCCTGAATAAGGGTGAACAGCAGGTAGGACGCGATGACGACCCAATCGGTGAAGTTGAGTCTCATGTACCCGCAGGCTGCGGCATAGTTTGTTCGAGGATGGGCGGGGAGTCAAAGAGAATGGTAAACCGGAAATTACTGATGCCCAAAAGAAAACCCCGGATCTGAGGGGGATCAGATCCGGGGGTAGGGGGCACTGAGAGGGACTACCTGGGCCGACAAACTTTTTGGGTGAACGCTCTGCGCGCTGAGCTAGTAGTTCAGGTGCCGCAGAAACATCGTCGTCCTAAACACGATCTGCATTCCAAGCACGATCAGCGTGTCACGAACCACGGCCAGTTTCTGCCGCACCACCGATTTCTCGAAGCCGGTGTACGTCACTATCAGCGGCTGAACTGCCACGGTCCGCATTCCAATCGCTGCCGGTGAGTGCGCTCACTTGGTTCCTCTAGTTAAGAACGTAAACAGGATTGTCGTGCTCGACGCCAACAACCATGGTCTTGAAAATGTCCACATCCCAGCTGTCCGCGATTCGCAAACGGACCACGTCTGACGTTTCGGACAGCAACCGCCCGCGTAGTGGTACGCGGAGAGTTCCCTGCTACTACTCGAAGAATCACCGGCTGCCCCATCCAGACTTCGTAGCCACCTTCCATCGTCGACCCCTCCTCAGAGTTACTCCCGCGAACAAATACATTTTCGGGCGGGGCAACATCCTGGCCAATGGTACAGGGGGCTAAGAATGGTAGGATTGAAGTACTATCACCCTATGAGCGGCCATACAGGGCCGCATCCTGCTTGTTAGTTACTGTAAATGCAGGACTTAGTGGACGCGGTTCAGGCCGAAAGGGCGAAATTCGAAGCTGATGATCGATTTTTTCAGGCACCTTCTGGCGCAGCTGTACGACGTTCGCGGACTGATCGAATGGGGCGGGACGCTGCTTGTGTGCGTGATCGTGTTCGTCGAAACGGGGATGTTCGTGGGATTTTTCCTCCCGGGCGATTCCCTGCTGGTGACGGCGGGCGTGTTCGCGGGAGCAGGGCATATGAAGCTGGCAGAGCTGCTCTCGCTCGTGACCCTTTGCTCGATCGCGGGCGACCAATTGGGATACTGATCGGCCGGAAAGCGGGTGAAAACCTCTATAAGCGAGAGGACTCGCGATTCTTCAAGAAGCGACACCTTGAACGCGCGCACGAGTTCTACGAAAAGTTCGGCGGAAAGACGATCATCATCGCGAGATTCGTTCCGATTATCCGGACGTTTTGCCCACCCGTCGCCGGAGCGGCGAAAATGAAATACTCGCGCTACCTGGCGTACGACATCGTCGGCGGATTCTTGTGGGTATGGGGTATGGTTCTCGTCGGTTATACACTTGGACGAACAGTTCCCAACGTTGACAAGAAAATTCACTACATTATCGCCGCTGTGATCGTCGTGTCCCTGATCCCTGCTGCGTACCACACGTGGAAAACGCGGGCCACCAAGACGGCGGTCTGATCAGGCGGACTCAACGCCGAAAAATCCCATTGGTCTGAAATGCAAAACGGGAAGCCTGGCAGCTCCCCGTTCTGTTCACCCGCTATGCCGCGGCGAAGCTGAAAGCATCGCCAACGGTTCGCGCCGCAGGACCGATGTTAATGATTCCGCGTTAACGACGAGTCCGCGATGGAGTCACGGCTCCGCTCCAATTTGGGCTCCCGCAATGCCACTCATACGCCCGGGATAGTCAGCGTGCAAGTGGAAAATTCTGCAGGAAGGATCTCGCGCGAGCCGCGCGAGATCCCGTCAGGATTCGGATGATAGGAGCGGTCGACCTTAGAACTGCCGAGCGACGATGCCAGTTGCAATCGGAGTCGTGTCCTGATCGAACAACAGTGCCGTGTTGTCGTCGATCAAATAATAAATGAGATTGAAAGTCGCGGCAGGGCTCGCCACTGCCAGCACAGCGGTGCCGCGGCCATTCGAAGCGGGTGTGCCGATTGAATTTCCCGCGGCAGCAATCGGATCCGTCGGCGAAAGAGCACTGAATGAATTGATGTCGAGATTTCCCGCCGTTATCGCCGCGCCGGTGAATGTAAACTGACCCGACGCATCGGGTTGATACGATGAGGCACTGTTGTGGAATACCCCTTGTCCGGTCAGACCAACCGCCAAGCTTCCGGCCCCAAGTGACACTGCCGTGGAACACGCTGCAGCCGGCGGCACACACTGCTGGAATGCAGTGCCTGTCGATAAGGCGTTGGGATCGAGTTCGAGCATCAAGGCCGTTCCCTGCGACGTCTGATAGACGGCAAATTCGCTTGTGCTGGAATTAGGAAGTGCCGGGCACGCGCCGGTCCCTGTGAACAGCTTGAGATCAATTCGGCCCGTGGTCCCGTCCGTGGAGTAGGACGAACACGAGTTAATGGCGGGGCCCATGTTATAAGTGCCGCCTACGTTTGCGTCGAAGACGCCGCCAGTGACGCCGGTAGTTCCGTTCGAGGTGAAGACACCCCCCGCCGCAAAAGCCGCGAGGTCGGATGATGAATCGATCGCATTGCCGCCACCTGCGAAAACATAGATTCCTGCCGTCAATGCCGTAGATCCCGCCGGAGCACTGAACATCTGCCCGGCGACAAAAGCCTTCGTGTCAGTTTCGATGAGATAAAAGTGTGTTACGAAACTCGATGGGCCCTCGACGGCATAAAACGCATACACACGCGCGCCGGTTGGACCGCTGGTCAGAGTCAGAGTTCCGCGGCCAGTGCCCGGGAATAGAGGGTCAAACTGATAACTGCCGGTAAGAGATGTATTTGCACGGGTAATGACGCCCGATCCGGATATGCCGTTATCGTTGATATCCAGAATCGTGTTCGGCTGCGCCGCACTCGGAATGGTTCCAGCACCGTCCGCGGAAAACTTGCCGGCCATTCCAAGCGGGTTGAACAGCGCGTCCGATCCCATCACGTTGAAGACGTAAGAACCAGTGATAACAGACGCCGAATTCGAAAGTGCATTTAGGCTCTGCTGATCAATCGTTCCGCCGCCGGTGGCATTGCCGTTGAATAGAGTGATTTGGGCGTGCTGGTTTGTCGTGAGCGCAAACCTCCAGGTGTTGGGCCCCTGAGTGGTGGTGATATTGGCGGTGCCTCTCCCGTCCGGTCCGACCGAGTAAAAGCCACTGATTGACACTTGCTTGGCGACGCCCGTCAGCAGGCTATCCATGTCTTCGACGCCGCTGAGAATCTTGCCTTTGCCATCCGTCGCGAAGCTGCCCGCCACTGCCAGAAAACCTGCTTGATCGTTTCCGGTGAACGAGAAAGCGTACTGACCTGTAAGTGAAGCATCGGAATAAACGACCGTGACGGTCGCGGTTGCCGGAGCTGTCGCGGCAGGGTCAGTGGCCGTAATGGTGACGGTGCCACCAGGCGGAGGACTCAGCGGAGCGGTGTAGTTTCCCCTGGAATCAATCGATCCGAATACCGCGGCATTTCCTGACGGAGTCACCGTCCAGACCGCGTTGAGATCCGTCAAACCGTTGAGCAACGCCGTGAACTGCTGAACCTGATTTGCAGCAACCGTCGGAGATAGAGGAGATACAGTGAGGCCTGAGCCGGCTCCCACAGTCACCACCGCAGTATTCGACGTCACCTGCGGCGGCGTGGAAGTGCCGGAGTTCGTGGTTGTCGCGGGCTGCGTCGCCACGGCGGTAATTGCGACTTGCCCAACCTCGGTCACGCCAGGCGTAGCCGTCGTTGGTACCGTACCCGGAGCGGTGTAGATGGCTACCAGCTGGTTGTCGGCGGTCGGCACGATGCTGCCGACCGTTGTCAAATCCCCACCCGCAATGCCATTCACTTCCCAAGTAACCGTCGTTGTCGTCGAGCTCGTTGAATCGGACAGATTGACGACCGCCGTGAACTGAGTCGTGGTGTTCAACGGGACCGTAATCGTGGTGGGCGTGATTGCCACGGATGTCACGGTTGTGGTGCCTCCGCTACCTCCTCCACAAGCCTGCAAGCCCAGTCCCCCCGCGATCACCAGAACGATCATGGTGATGAAACGAATCGTCGGCGCTTGCGGACGGATCTCGCCGCGCGCACCAATGGCGCTTTGCGCCTCCGTGCAGGTCCCAATCGCGTTTACCGACTCCAACGGCTTCAGCCTATTCATCGAGACGTTATCTCCGAAGGGATTCAAAGGGTGTAGAGAGGTTCCATTCTAACTGGAAAAGGTTCCATTTTCTTCAGGAACGACGAGAGGAGACAAGCTTCGCGCCAAACCAATGAAGTACAGGCGAGGCTACCCGTCATGCCTTCAATCACCCGGATAGGCAGATGTGAACGGCCAAGATTTGGTTGTCACGGGAACGCCATCGCGCCTACGTGCAGAATGTCGGGAACTGGCTACTTGAGGAAGAGACCCTCGCGGACCTGATCGCGGCCGACGAAAGTCTTCGAAGAGCGGAATTCACCAAAGAGAC
Organism: uncultured Acidobacteriota bacterium; assembly: GCA_963701865.1. Lineage (GTDB taxonomy): Bacteria > Acidobacteriota > Terriglobia > Acidiferrales > UBA7541 > Palsa-295. The sequence continues at coordinate 800,072 of CAVPBO010000001.1, read as the reverse complement.
CGAGGATCTCGCGATTCTGAAAGACATGAGAGTGGACAGCAATAGTTGCGGCAGGCATTAGCTCGACCGTCTGGCTATCCACAACGCGATAGCGATGAAAACGCTCCGCGGGACGGCTATGGAACATGGCCAGCATCGCACCGCCGGGATGAAGCACGTGCGACAGGCGGGCCATAAGGCGAGGCGTCACTTCAGGATCGAAATAGTCCAGGAGATCCCACGCCAAAACTCCATGAAAACTCCGTTCCGGGTATTGCAGGGCGTTCTCCAGGAATTTATCGGCGAGCACGGAAGGCGAGATTCTCTGAGCATCGGCGCCGACAGGGGCCGCGCGAAATCCCTCTTCCTCGGCCGACAGAAAATCCTTCCAAGTACGCAGCAGGTCTTCGGTGGAAACTCGATAGCCCTTATCCACGAAGAAGCTGACTGTGGCTTGCCAAACTGGACCCAGGTCAAGGACGCGCCCGTGAGGAACGTCGCTGATGAGCCAGAGAAATTCCTTCAGGCCATTCGAAATGCGTAGATTAGCGGATGGGCCGGAAGACACGGTGGGGCCGGGTTTTACCGGAACTGCGCCGGTCGCCGCGCCTGTGGCGCCCAGACGGGGTTTTGCCGTCCAATTCATGTTTCGCTTTACTCGCCCTCTACGTTGGCAACCACCGGCTGGAAGTCCGCAGGCGCTTGTTCTTTCACAGCGACGGGAATCTCGCGCGCCGGCTTCGCGGGTGTGGTTTCCACTTTGCCTCGCAGGCGTGCGCCATCATCAATCCCGATGCGCGGTGTGAGGACACTGCCGGTCACCCGACTCGATGCGCCGAAGTGCGCGCTCTCGCCAGCCTTTAGATTTCCCTGCACGGTGCCGTCAATCACGATCTCGCGCGCTTCGATATCGGCCTGAACTTTGCCGTTGGGCCCAATAGTGACGCGCGTATTCCCGAGACGGATTTTGCCCTGCACTTCGCCATCGATGTAGATGTCGGAGTCGCCCGATAATTCTCCGTTTATTTTCAGACCGGAGCTAATTTTGGAAGCGGTGCTGCTCGTTGACGCGGCGGCCGAGGCTGTTGTACGCGGTGGCGGCGTCGTTTGTACCTGCGACGGCACGCGCGAAGCCGGTACTGGAACCGAGTCCTGCGATGCGACCGGAGCAGAAACGGACGGGTTATAGGACTCCGAAGACGGCTTTCCCTCTGGCGATTTTCGCCACATAAAATTCCTCCCTCCAAAAGTGGGGACGCTGCGGCGGGTGGCAGCCATCCTCTGCGGTGGGAAAACTATAGTACAGCCGCAACTAGCTGTAAACAAGCAGTGTATCGAATTCGCCCAGATCGGCAACGGTAGGGCGGCGGACCTCCGTGGAGGAAGAATCGGAAGTCTGCACGCTATTGCCGGCGCATTTCCCACATTGCCACGATCATCCCAACCAACTCGTGAGCGAAGATTTTTATTCCCGTTCTGGTACGCCACCAATTGTCAGGATCGAAGTCGCTATCCGGCGCGGCCACGACGCGAAGCACGGTGCCGGGCGGGAACGTTCTTTCGCAAATATATCGCGCGCGACGCGTGTGGAAATTTGATGTGACGACAATTATCCGCTTCCATCCATGCGAGGAAATGAGCTGCCCGATTGCCGCGGCTTCGTCCCTGGTGTTTTCCGCGCGATGGGCGAAACGAACGATTGCGGTGGTGGGAACGCCGCGATCTGTCAGATCGTGCTCCTCGAGTTCGGCGATGCTGGCGTAAGAGCGAAGCCCCCGGCCGCTCGCAACGATTCGCGGAGCCCATCCGGCCTTCAGAACGCTCAGCGGCGCGAGTGGCACGGTCGCCGTTGTAGTTGTCGTCGCCCAGAATCACGATGGCGTCGGACGCGACGGGCCCTTCGTCCACGATCCAGAAGCTGCCCGCCATCCGTAACAGCGGATGACGCGCGAGATAAACGAGAAAAATCAGGAATAGGAAGAAAATCAGGAACAAAAGGCGAAAAAATATGCCGCCGCGCTGTGATGACCAGGGACGAGAGCGTGAAGAGGCAGGCATCATTTCCCGGGATCGAACTGGCGAAGACGCTCGGCTGCTTGCTCAGGCAGCGTGCCGTTGAAATAGACTTCCTTGATGCTGTACGACTTGCTGCGAGTCTCGAGGATGGGCAGGATTTCGATGTGCCAATGGTAATCGCCGGCGATAGTCGCCCAGTAATCGCTCAGCTCGCCCTTGGTCTGGAGAGTATTTGGCGCGGTGTGCAAAACCATATGGTAGCTGCCGCTGACCTGCAGCAGTCGGCGCAGCGTGCGGCCGAGCAGAGTCGCCAGATTGCGACGCTTCTCCTCCGGCGAAGGAGCCTCGAACTGGTGCGAGTGGGTCTTCGGAATAATCCAAGTCTCGTAAGGCACGCGAGAGGCGTAGGGACAAAACGCGTAGTAGTCGCCGACGTTGTCCACGATTCGCTTCGTCTGACGAATTTCCTGCCGCAGGATGTCGCAGAAAACGCAGCGGTCGCGGTCGCGATACCATTCGCGCGCGGAACGCAGCTCGTAAAGAATGCGGCGCGGCACAAATGTCGTGGCGGAAAGCTGGGAGTGGGAGTGCGGCCACTCCTCTCCCGCCGCAGGGCCCTGATTCTTGAAGACGGCCACGTACTTGAAGCGGGAGTCGCGCTTCAGGTCCTCGATTCGTAGCGCGTAGGCCTGCAAGACGCGTTCGATCTCTTCGTCGGTCAGCTGCGTGAGGGAGCGAGAGTGAATGGGCGTCTCGACAATTATTTCATGGGCCCCGATTGCGGCCATGCGGTCAAAGATGCCGTCCGCATTGCGAGCGGGGTCGCCTTCGATCCGGTAGAGCGGACGAAAATGCGGGTACGCGCGAACCTGCCAGTTCCCTTGCGCGGGTAATTCCAGCAACACACGCGCGTTCGTGCGATTTTCAGGACACAACGGGCACGGCTCGGCTCGTTCCTTTTCCCGCTCCGGATGTCCGACGACTACCCAACTGCGCGTGATGGGGTCTTTGCGTAGTTCCATCGAGTCCCTATGGAGATGACGAGGAGATCATCTTATAACGAAGCCTCGCCGGACGACAAAGCGAAGTGCAGAGGTACAAGGCGTCGAAACAAAAAATATCGAGTTAATTCGGGAACGAAATTGATTTCTAGTTTACACTGCGCTCCATCCGCCATCGGGCGGTATGCCCTGGGGGCATCAAAACTGGGCGGCGACATCGATTAGGAGAATTATTGAGCACGCTTTCTGGCCGCGCTACCACAAGTGCATCTAGCGGCTTAGGAATTCCCCGCGTACGGAAGATGACCGTCGTGCCGATGATCGCGGCGACCTACTTCATGGTGGCCGGCGGCCCGTACGGCCTCGAAGACATCGTGCAAAAGACCGGCTATCAGGCGACGCTGCTGATCCTGCTGATCACTCCCCTGCTCTGGAGCATCCCGACGGCAATGATGGTCAGCGAACTCGCGACGGCCATTCCCGAAGAAGGCGGCTTCTACATCTGGGTGCGGCGCGGCATGGGACGCTTCATGGGCTATCAGGAAACGTGGCTCACGATGGCGGGCAGCGTTTTCGAAATGGCGCTGTATCCGAATCTGTTCGTGGCCTACATCGGGCGGTTTGCGCCGGGGTTGGTGGCCGGCCATCGCGGCCTTGCAATCGGATTCGCGATGATCGCGTTGTGCGCGGCGTGGAATATTTTCGGCGCGCGCGCGGTGGGCGATGGATCTGTCTTGCTCAACGTGGCGCTGCTCGCGCCGTTCGCGGTTTTGGTGATATTCGCGATGACCCACAGCCATTCTTATTCCGCCGGCGCGATTCCGCTGCGTCACGCTGACTTGCTCGGCGGAATCCTGATCGCGATGTGGAACTACATGGGCTGGGACAATCTCTCGACGATCGCGGGCGAAGTCGAAGCGCCGCAGCGGACGTATACGCGCGCGATGTTTGGCGCGGTAATTCTGGTCGTCGCTGAGTTATCTGCTGCCCGTGGCGGCCGTGGCGCACATCGGGCTCGATCCGAATAGCTGGACGACGGGCGGCTGGGTGGATGTGGGACGCATCGTCGGCGGCGAAGCGCTGGCGCTGGCGATTGCGATTGCGGGAGTCATTGGCGCGGTCGGATCGTTCGGCGCGCTGATGATGTCGTTCACCCGGCTGCCGGTGGTGATGGCCGAGGACGGCTATCTGCCGAAAGTGTTTGCGCGGCAGCATCCGCGAACGGGCGCGCCGTGGGTCGCCGTGATCGCATGCGCGCTTTTCTGGGCGCTATGCTATCCGCTGGGATTCGAGCGAAGCCTCATCCTCGATGTGCTGCTAACCGGCCTGAGCATTCTGCTGGAATTTTGGGCGCTGGTCGCGCTGCGGATTCGCGAGCCAAATCTGGAGCGGCCTTACCGTGTGCCGGGCGGAACGATCGGGGCAATTCTGATCGGGCTTCCTCCGCTCGCGCTGATCGTTACGGCGCTTGTGCGCAACAGCAGAGAATCCGTCGGCAGCACCAACGAACTGGTGGTGGGGGCCATCGGTTGTTGCTGCGGGAGTCGCCATGTACTTCCTCACCCGCATCTTCCAAAGTATGAAGGCGGGGTAGCTGCGCGCCGCGATTGAGTCGCGACCTCGTGCTAATCTGGCACGCCATGACCGAATTCTCAGAACGGACGTCGCCTTCATGCAAGCGGCGCTCGCAGAAGCGCAGGCCGCAGGAGCGAGGGGCGAAGTGCCGGTAGGAGCCGTGATCGTCCCAGAGGACCGCATCGTGGGCCGCGGAGGAAATCGCACCATCCTCGATTGCGACCCTTCGGCGCACGCCGAAATCGTGGCACTGCGCGAGGCCGCCAAAACCATCGGCAATTATCGCCTGCTCGGGCGCGACGCTCTACGTGACCATTGAGCCGTGCGCCATGTGCGCTGGAGCCATGATCCAGGCGCGGATCGCGCGGCTGGTTTATGGCGCAGATGATCCAAAGGGCGGCGCGGTACGATTCCTGCTTTTCGATCCTCGATCACCCCCAGATCAATCATCGCGTGGAAATTTCACGAGGGGTTTTGGCCGAGGAGGCCGCGGCGCTACTTCAAAGCTTTTTCGCCGCGCGGCGTTAGTTCCAGGCCAAGTCCGAGGCAGGCGCGCGGAATTGCACGCGGGGCCGAAAGCTCAAAATAGTTTCTTCGGCATCAGGTATGTGAATCCGACGAACGCTTCCCAGTGAGTGGACGTGCTCGTCAGTCCTCTGCTGAATCCTGCGTCGAAAACCAGAGTCTTCCTCGGGCTGTATCCAACGGCCCAGAGGTTCCCCAGAGCATTGCCGCGAAGGAATGGTTGCGTGAAGTGCCATATCTCTCCCGATAAGGAAAATTTCCCGGCGATGGAGTGCGAGACTGAAAGAGTCTGGCCAAATTGAGTTCGGCTTGCGTCTCCTTCCACGGCTTCGTTGAAGAGAAAATTCGCGTCGTAGTGAAAACCCTTCACATCGGCGCTCGCGAGAACGAGCCCGGAATTCGTGGCACTCCCCGTATCCAGATCAGGCGCATCCCCACCGTACACGCGATGAAAATAGCTGACTGCCACAGTAGGTTTGATGCCCTCGCCGGGTAGCAGGACAACCTGGGCACCCAATAAAACGTCTCCCGAACCGTTCGCGCCTGTTCCATGGATTACGGAATGGACGTAGGGCTCCGAGCCAGCCACCAGTTCCAGGCGCGGCGCTACCGAGAGTTTCATCACTTCGTTGATCCCGTATCGAGCGGAGAATTCGCCCGAGTCGCTCGCGCCAAGTACACCGGTCTCAAACTGGAGATAGCCCACAGGAGTAAGCGTGGCCGGAGTTGAAACAGTCGGCCTCCCCGGATTCGCTTCCGGTTCATCCGGAACCGCGGATTGGGTGGCAGCCGATTGTGCAAACGCATTGCCAGCCAGCGCTACGAAGAGCAGAAGCAACATCATCGGTGTGCGGTAAAAGATCAGGACTCGGTCCCCGAGCGACCCTGCCATTTTTCAGCGATTGGCGAAGCTTTAATACAGCGAAAGGCGTATCTCCGCATGGCAATAGACTGAGAGGAAACTGGCGGAGAGGGTGGGATTCGAACCCACGGTTGAGTTTCCCCAACACTCGCTTTCGAGGCGAGCTCCTTCAACCGCTCGGACACCTCTCCGCGTCGTAGCTTAGCAAACGGAGTCAGCGGTCACAACGGGCTTCCGTCAGCCCGTCTCGAGCTTCGCGGCTGGCCCGCGCGCGCTACCCTATTAGTGGTAGCTGGATTGTATTGACACCGCAAGACCGCGCGCGTACATTTGCGTTGTAGTTCTTGGAGGAAACCGTGCGTTCCAATATCCTCTCCGGCGCTCGCTCCTGCGTGATTGCATTCGTCGTAGTCGGCATGCTGAACCTTCCTGTGATGGCGGCCAGTTCAAAATCGCTGGGAATGGTTGTAAGCGCAGACCACGCAAGTCTCGACAATGCGAAGGCCGCGATCGGCGCTGATATTTATTCCGGCGACGCTCTCGCGACCGATGCGAGCGGCTCGATGCGGCTGAGAGTCGGGCTGGGCCAGGTGTATCTGCTATCCAGCAGCTCGGCAACGCTGATTCCGCAAGAGAACAAAGTACAAGCGAAGCTGGACCACGGAACAGTAGACTTTTCCACATCGGCGCCCGAGCAGCTTGAGGTTGGCACGCCTCTCGGAATTATTCGCGGCGCCGATAGCCGGCGCGTTTTCGCGCAAGTCGTTGTCCTGAGTCCCGCAAGGATGCAGATCAGCGCGTATGAAGGAACGCTTCTCGTCACCGCACTGAATGGCGAGCAAAAGACGATCGAACAGGGCCAAACCTACGAAGCCACCATTGCCGCGCCCGAGCCTGGCGGCGGGCAGAACCAAGCTGGCGTTGGCGGGACGGGAATCAATTGGAAGCATGTCGCGACCGTGGCGATCATTGGCGGAGCAGTGGGCGGGACAGCTTTGGCGCTCTGGCTTGTAGAGACGGAAAGCTGCTCGACGCCCCCTTGCGGCCATCACCACGACGATTAGTCGAACTTCGCTTCCCTGTAAATTCCTAAGAGCTTGTTCCTTGTGACCGGACAGTAGCGTTGCTACGGCAGTCCGCTATTCACCTCTTGATTTCCCGATGAAGGGAACGAACCGCGGCACCTCGCTGCAGTAGTCCGCATACGCCTCGCCAAAGCGTGTCCGCATTTCTCGCTCTTCGAACGAAATAGCCACGAGCATCAACGCGAGCCACATGGCCGCAGTCATCCACATCGCGCGAGTGCCCGCCAGAAAGCAAGCGCCAAGAATTGCGAGAAACGACGCGGTATATCGTCGGATGGCGTATCTGGCCGTAAATCCCTTCTCTCTGAATCTTACCCGCGCCGGAAAGTTCTGTCTTCCCCACCAGGCGCGACGTGCCCAAATCATGATGCACGCGCCAGAAGATCCAACATTCAAAGATAATCAACGCGAGTCCCAGCGCGAACAGTGCTACCGAGGGCCAATCCGGACGAAAGAGCCTTCGATGAAACGCGACCATGGCGATCGTTACCGGCAGCCAGGAACTCGCGAGCCCCACGACGTACACCGCACGCGGATAGCGCCGCCAGAACTTCACCTGCGGATGCACGACGAACCAATAGAGCGGAATCGGCAATTGCAAAAACAAAACAATCGCCGCAATCCATGCGGGCAGGGTCACGCGCGCATCTTAGTCGAACTTGCGCGAAACGTCATGCCTACCGCGCAAATTCTCCCGTCGCACGGATATAATGAGAGGCTCACTAATATTGATTCCAGTCGTCGGAGAACGAATGAGTCCAGCTTCGCAGCACCGAACACATTCATCCTCTGCTCCTTTGTGCGGTCTGCTGTTGTTTGCGGTTTTGGCAATATCGTCCGCCATCCGCGCGGACGAGCCCTACGCTCGCAGCCGCGATTACGACCTGCAGGACATTCGCACGCACCTCTGGTTCGACATCGAGCAGCGTCAAGTACGGGGCGAGGTGACGGAGAGCATCGCGGCGCTTGCGCGACAACGTCTCCGAACTCAAGTTCGATTCCGTCGGACTTGATGATTGAAAGCGTCACGCTCGACGGCCGGCCGGCCAAGTTCTCCGTGACGCCGACCAATCTCGTGGTGACGCTCGAGCGCCCCGCGACGCGCGGCGAGCGGCATGTAATTCTCATCCACTATCACGGGCAGCCGAAGAAGGGCCTCTATTTCGTTCTCCCGGACAAGAATTATCCGCAACAGCCGAAAGAAATCTGGACGCAAGGCGAAGCGGAAGACACGCGCTACTACATCCCGCTTTACGATTACCCCAACGATCGCACGACGTCGGAGATGCTGGTGACCGTCCCGGCCGCGTGGATCACGATTTCAAACGGCCGCCTGGTGGGCGTAAAGGACGAAACCGACGGCACGAAGACCTGGGACTGGAAACAGTCCGAAACGCTTTCGACGTATCTGATTTCGATGGTCGCCGGCGAATTCGTGGAGCGCGACGACTCCTGGCACGGGATTCCACTTCGCTACGTAGTGCCTCGCGGCGAGGAATCCACGATCGAGCCGACGTTCGAACGCACCAAAGCAGATGCTCGATCTTTTTACCAGCAAGCTCGGTGTGCCCTATCCATGGGCGCAGTATGCGCAAACCGCCGTTGACGATTTCGTCGCTACGGGGATGGAGAATACGAGCGCGACCACGCTGACCACGCACTCTCTGACGAATCCCAAGCTCGCGGCTGAGGATCATGACGGCGCCGACGACGTAACTTCCCACGAGCTGGCCCACCAGTGGTTCGGAGATCTGGTCACGTGCAAGGACTGGGGCAATCTTTGGCTAAATGAAGGCTTCGCCGATTATTTCCAACGCGTTTGGAACGAACGGCGTTACGGTGCGGACGATGCCGACTTCGAATTCTGGCGCGACCAGAATGAATGGAATCGGCAGCCGCGTCTGTTTCCGATGCCGATCGTCAGCCGCGATTTCGTAGACTCCACGGAATATCAGGACAACATCTACGACAAGGCTGGATGGGTTCTCCGCATGTTGCACGAAAAGCTCGGCGACGACGATTTCTACCGGGCCTTGCGCCATTATCTGGAAGCGAATCGCGGGCAGAATGTCGTCACTGCCGATCTGCAAAAAGCAATCGAGCAGGCCACGTCGGTCAACGTGGACAAATTTTTCGATCAGTGGATCTATGGCGCGGGTGCGCCGAAATTCGACGTGAGTTATGCATACGATCCAGATGCGCACGAGGTGAGGCTCAGCATCAAGCAGACGCAAATGGTCGAAGGGCGCGTCGGAATATTCGACGTGCCGATCGATATCGAAATCGCGACGGCGGGTGGCCGCCAGACGCACTCGATCGAAGCCAACGGTGCCAGCCAAACATTTACTTTCCCCGCCTATGGTTTCCCACTGATGGTGATCTTCGATAGAGGCGACCAAATTCTAAAAGCCGTCGACGTTCAGGCGGGATCCCGCAGCCCTGGCCTACCAATTGAAGAACGCGGAGACAACTCCGGACCGCTCTGAGGCAGCCGCCGCCCTCGGCAACCTGAAAGGCGACTTGACCGCCGTCGCCGCCCTCGGCGACGCTGCGCAACATGACCCTTCTGGGGCGTTCGCGTAGAGTCCATCCAGGGACTGGGCCGTATCGGCGGGCCCGATGCGGAAAAGCAGGTGCTCGCGGCCGTGACCAATGACGCGCCGTGGGTCCGCGAAGTCGCCGTGCGCGAGCTGGGGCATTTCAAGGATGATGCGTCGCTTCCCGCCAAGCTCTCGAGTATAGCTTCTACTGACCCCGCGTATCGTGTACGTGCCGCGGCGCTCGGCGCTCTTGCGAGAATGCAGGCGCCGAATGCTTTCGAAGTTCTAGCCGCGGCGGTGAAATCGGAGTCGCCTGACGACACGATTCGCGATGCGTCGCTCCGTGCATTCGGCTGCGCTCGGCGATGGCCGTGCGGTCCCGATCTTGATGGAATGGTCGGCAATTGGAAAACCGCTGGGAAGCAGGCAGGCAGCAATCGCGGCGATCGCGGAACTCGACAAACCGAATAAAGAAATCACGCGGATGCTCATTTCTTATCTTTACGAGCCCTATTATGACGTGAGGATTTCGGCTATTTTCGCGCTTGCCGGCCGTGGCGATACCGATGCCATCGCGCCGCTGGAAGATTTGCTGCGCAAAGGCGAACTCACTGTGGCGATCGGACCCTATATCGAACTGGCGCTCCGCCTGCTGAAAGCGCAGCCGGCTCCGAAGTAACTAGGCTCGACTCCTCCGGCTCCGCCAGAAGTATCCGCAAGTCGCGCAGGTTATTTCCGGTCGGCCCCGTTACGACCGCGTCACCCAGTCGGGCAAAGAAGGCGTTCGAGTCGCAGCGTTGCAGAAACTCTCTGGGGTCGAGACCTGCCGCCGCGGGCTCGGACCAGAGTCTCGCCATCGGCCACCGCGCCCGCAGCGCTGCTGTTTCCGTCAATTCCGTCGGTCCCGGCACTGAGCACCGTAATCTTTTTCCCCGCGATTTTCGCCACGCAGGACAGAACAAATGCGGAATTGCGTCCGCCGATTCCGTTTCCGGTGACGGGGCTGCTGAGTTCACCGTCGCATAGAACGGCAACCGGCCGTTTTGGATTCGTACTCACGTGCGCTGCCAGCTGCGCCAGTAAGTAGTTCACCGCCTTCTCGACCGGCCAATTGTCCGTTGCATTGTCGCAGATGCAGAGATAACCCTCCGCTTCGCACGCGTGATGCGCAGCGTGCAGAAGCTCATGCGGGCCCAACAGAATAACGAAATGGGAACGCGCAAACGCAGGATCGCCTACCTTCGGCGTTTCCCGCAGAGAATGAGTGTCAAAGGCAGCGCGGATGGCCGGAGGAAATCTTTCGATGAGTTTGTATTCGCTGACGATGCGCTCGGCGTCGCGAACCGTGGTTGGGTCAGGCAATGTTGGTCCTGACGCCAACGCCGACTCCTGCCCTTGTGGCACATCGCTGATGGCGAGAGTAACTTTCATCGACAGCGGCGCGGCCGCGGCCAGGCGCCCGCCCTTTGTCGCCGAAAGGTGTTTCCGAATCGCATTGATTTCATCGATTGGCGCGCCACAGGTGACCAGCGCCGAATTGAGCTGGTCGAAATCGGCCAGAGTTAGGGCAGGATCGAGCGGCTGTTCGACAAGCGACGAGCCTCCGCCGGATATCAGGAAGAAAATCAGTGTGCGATCGTCGCAGCGCGCCAGCCGGTCCAGAATTGCCCGGCCTGCTGCAAAACTGCCCTCGTTCGGTACAGGATGCCCGCCGACGAGCGTTTCCCATCCGGGCAGATCAGGGTCAACAACCGGTGGTACCACTAGAATTCCTTCGGGAGAAAACTCGGAACCCAGAACGCGCGTCAGGCCGCGAGCCATCGCATAGGAAGCCTTCCCGTAAGCGATCGCTACGATGGATTTGAAATCGAGGAGATCGATCGACGCATCTCCGGCTCGGATAGACGATCCACTGAGGGCAAGTTTTCTTTCGATAGTCGCAGGAATATCAATCGCCGCGAGGGTCTCGCGAAAAATGCGCTGGGCTGTCTGCTTCACGCCTTTTCAATTGCGGCGGCGCCAGCACGCGCCACGTCGAGGTCTTGATCTTCGGTTCCCGCGCTTGCGCCGATTGCGCCAATTACCTGGCCATCTGCAACCAGAGGAACTCCGCCGCGAATCGGCGTTTGTTGCGCCGGATTCGCAATGGCCAGTCCGAGCGCCGTGGGCAGATTTACCTGGTCACCCGCCATCGCGGGACCGGTGGCCGCGCGCCGCATCGCGGCGGCCTGCGCCTTGACCAGCGAAATCGCAATGGACGCAGGCTTCGAGCCATCCATACGCTCGAACACCAGCAGATGGCCGCCGTCATCCACTACCGCAACATTCATCGGCACGCGAATTTCCTCGGCGCGCCGCTGGGCCGCGGCGAGCACGGCGCGTGCGCCTTCGAGCGTAAGCTTCGGATGATTGCGCGTCACAAGTGCCATTTCGAATCCCTCCGTGAATCAGAGCCCGAGCGCGTCCGCATTCAACGCATTTGGCGGGCGGCGGCCTTCCACGGCCGCAACGGCATTTGTCGCCGCCATCACGGCCATCTTCGTGCGCGTATCGATAGTGGCGCTGGCGATGTGCGGCGCGAGGATTACGTCCTTGCGCGCGATCAGCGCCGGGCTGACCTTTGGCTCATGCTCGTAAACGTCCAGCGCCGCTCCGGCGATTTTCTTTTGCTCCAGCGCAGCGACAAGCGCCGCTTCGTCCACCACCGGACCGCGCGAAGTGTTGATCAGATATGCGGTGCGCTTCATCTTTTCAAACGCCGCGGTCGAAATCAGATGACGCGTCTCGGGAAGCAGCGGGACGTGCAGCGAGATGAAGTCGGATTCGCGCGAGCAACTGGTCGAAGCCGACAAACTCCGCTGCAATTCCCTTTCGACGTCGAGCCCCGCGCGAATTCCATCGTGATAGAGCACGCGCATTTGAAATCCCTGCGCACGACGCGCGAGGCCCCGGCCGATTCGTCCGAATCCCACGATGCCGAGCGTCTTCCCCCAGACGTCGCCGCCGAGAAGCTGATCGAGGTCCCATCCGGGCCATGTGCCCGAGCGCATCCATGCATCGCCTTCGACGAGCCGCCGCGCCGATCGCCATCAGCAGCGTCCACGCGAAATCGGCGGTGGTTTCATCGAGCACGCCGGGCGTGTGCGTGGCCACGACTTTGTGGCGAGTGCAGGCGGGCACATCAATATTGTCGTAGCCGACCGAAACCGTGGCCGCGACGCGAAGCTTCGGCGCCAGCGCGAGCAGCTCTTCGTCCACTTTTTCGGTGAGCAGGCAGACGAGCGCTTCCTTATCCGCAACGCGCTTCAAGCAGCTCCGCACGCGAAATGCGCTCGGATGACGTCCAATATTCGGCATCAAAATGCTGATCGAGGATCGCGCGCGCCGCAGGGAAAAGCGGCCGCGTCACAAGAGCTTTTGGCTTGCTCACCAGGTACCTCGCGGAGATGTCATTTCGTACCGGCTCAGTAGAATACACCAGTGCGCCCAAGTTCAGCCACGGCGCGACATGTCGGATCGACGCCGGGCTCGTTGACGCCTGCCGCAACGGACGACTATAGTTGCCGCACGCGCGAATCGAGAATCACTCGCGCGCGACACCAATGGACTCTCGACTTCTCCATGATCTGACGAAGCTTCTGGGCCGACGCGGGGTCCTCCACCAGCCTGAGGACTTGCTGCTCTACGAGTACGACGGCTCGGTCGAGGTAGCGCGGCCGGACTGCGTGGTTTTCCCGCGCGCCACGGCCGATGTGGTCGAAATCGTGCGGCTCGCCAATCGCCACAAGGTTCCAATCGTTGGCCGCGGCACGGGAACTGGCCTTTCCGGCGGCGCAATCGCGCGGCACGGCGGGATCATCGTTTCCTTTTCGCGCATGAAACGCATCATTGAAATTGACGCTGAAAACCAACGCGCCACGGTGCAACCGGGCGTGGTAAATGCCGACCTCAGCGCTGCCGTGGAGCACCTCGGACTTCATTTCGCTCCCGATCCTTCGAGCCAGAAAGCCTGCACGATCGGCGGAAATGTTTCCGAAAATTCCGGCGGGCCGCACACGCTGGCGTACGGCGTGACCACGAACCACGTTGTCTCGCTTGAAATTGTGCTCCCGAGCGGCGAGCTGATGCGTCTCGGGAGCACAGCGCTCGATCCGCCGGGCTACGATTTGACGGGACTGTTCGTCGGCTCCGAAGGAACGTTTGGCCTGGTCACTGAAATCACCGTGAAACTCACGCGCAATCCCGAAGCCGTGAAGACTTTGCTGGCCGTTTTTGATTCCGTTGACGACGCGACCGAAACGGTGGCCGAGATTACCGCGCGCGGAATCACGCCGGCAGCGTGCGAGATGCTCGACGGCTGGACGATTCGCGCCGTCGAAGACTACGTTCACGCCGGATTTCCGCTCGATTGCGCGGCCATCCTGCTGATCGAAGTTGACGGACTGCGCGAAGTCGCGGAAGCGGAGGCGAAAGAAGTTGCCGATGTCTGCGAGCTGCATCACGCGCGCGAAGTGCGCGTGGCTCGCGACGCACGGGAACGCGACCTCCTGTGGAAAGGGCCGCAAGAACGCATTTGGGGCTGCCGGCCGGCTTGCGCCGAGCTACTACACGCAAGATGGCGTGATACCGCGGACAAAACTTCCGGCAACGCTGCGGCGCATCGGCGAAATCAGCAAGAAATACGGACTCCAAATCGGCAATGTATTTCATGCCGGAGACGGCAATCTGCATCCCGATCATTCTTTTCGACGAGCGCAACGAGCAGCAATTTCGCGACACCATTCGCGCCGGCGATGAAATCATCGAGTTCTGCATTCAGATGGGCGGCTCGATCACCGGCGAGCACGGCGTTGGGATGGAGAAGGATCGCTTGATGCCGCTGCTTTTCAGCGAAGCCGATCTTGCGCTGATGCGGCGCGTTCAAGACGTGTTCAACCCGGATGGCCTGCTCAATCCCGGGCAAGATATTTCCCACCTCGAAAGGCTGCGGCGAAATCTACGTGCGTCCCCGTCCGGCTGCGGCCGCGCCCACCGCATGAGCGTCGCTGGCGCCAGCGTTTTGTCGCGAATGGCCGAGATCGTTGGCGTTGCAAACATCGCGAGCGACCCGGCGCAGATTGCAGCGTATCAAATTGATGGCAAGTCGCCCGCCGCGGTCGTGCGGCCCGGTTCGAGCGAAGAAGTCGTCGAGATCGTGAAATTTGCGGCGCGTGAAAAGCTCGCGATTGTTGCCACAGGCGCGCGAACGAAACTCGGAATCGGAATGCCGCCGCGGCAGTACGACATTGCGCTTGATATGACGCGCATGGATCGCATCATCGCGTACGATCCCGGGCGACCTGACTCTGAGCGTCGAGCCGGGAATTCCTTTGCACAAGATCGCGAGCGCGCTCGCCGAACACCGCCAGTTTCTTCCGCTCGCTGTGCCTTTCGCGAATCGCGCGACGGCGGGCGGCACGATCGCGTCCGGCATCGATTCCCCGCTGCGCCAACTCTACGGCACGGCGCGAGATTTCGTTCTCGGGATGGAGTTCGTCACCGGCGATGGAATCGCGGCGAAGAGCGGCGGGCGCGTGGTGAAAAATGTGACGGGCTACGACATTCACAAAATGATGATCGGCGCGCTGGGCACTCTGGGCGTCATCACGCAGAATCAATTTTCGGACGTTTCCTCTGCCTCGCGCGACGCAGAACTTGCATTGCGACGTTTCGCGGACCGAACGGCGCTTGCGAATTGCGTCACGCCATCGCCAAATCCGTTCTTCGGCCGCAGAGTATCGAAATTCTCGCCGCGAGCGGAGAATCTGACCCGTGCGCTCGGCCTGCGCGCTGCAGTTTCGTTCGAAAATAATCGCTGGTCGGTCATGGTCTCCTTCGCGGGCGATGAGCAGGTTCTCGATCGCGATCGCCGCGAATTGGAGGCGCTGGCCCGTGCCGTGGATCGGAGCGCGCTTGAATCGTTTACAGAGTTGCGCGCGGAGCCGGCGGAAAACGTGAATCGCCATATCGCCGACATGCCGAGCGCGATCCTCGAACAGTTTCCGGCGGCCGCGATCTTCAAGATCAGCGCGCTGCCAACGGACCTGGCGGCGCTTGCGGACGCCATTCGATCCATCGAAATTCCGTGGACCGTGATGATGCGCGGGCTCGGCGTGACGTATCTTGCGCTTCTGCCTCCCGACC
This sequence comes from uncultured Acidobacteriota bacterium, assembly GCA_963701865.1. GTDB lineage: Bacteria > Acidobacteriota > Terriglobia > Acidiferrales > UBA7541 > Palsa-295. The sequence continues at coordinate 784,306 of CAVPBO010000001.1, read as the reverse complement.
GCAGCGAAGAATCGCTTCGCCTTTTGAAAGAAGAATGCGCGCGAATTTTCAGCCTTTCCGGAAAAGCTCCCTGGGGACGCAGCGTACTGCTCTGGTGCCCGCCGGAATTGAAAAATGAGATTAACGTCTGGGGTGAACCTGCCGGTGATTTTGCGCTGATGCAAAAGCTGAAGAATGTTTTCGACCCGAGCGGCATTCTCAGCCCAGGCAGATTCGTGGGAGGAATCTGAAAAGATGGCGGCGACTCCTCCCATCAGTGGATTTATCGGCGCGGACAAGCCCGAGTACGCGGATTATTCGCGTTGCGTCCATTGCGGACTTTGTCTGAATCATTGCCCGACGTATCGCCTGTGGGGCCAGGAAGCGGATTCGCCGCGCGGGCGCATTCGCCAGATGCAGCTGGTGGACGAGGGTCGGCTCGAGCTGGGCGAGGGATTCGTCACGCACATTGACCGCTGCCTGGATTGCCGCGCGTGCGAGACGGCGTGCCCTTCGGGCGTCGAGTACGGCAAGCTCGTGGAAGTGGCGCGCGCGCAAATCGAGCAGCATTACAGGCGCCCGCTCGCTTCACGCATTGCGCGGGATCTCGTGTATCGCCGGCTGCTTCCCTATCCGCGCAGAATCGCCGCGGCGGCTATGCTACTTGCGCGTTTATCAGCGGTCGGGGCTGGCTGCGCTCGCGCGTGGCTCGGGCATTCTGAATTTGCTCGGATTGCGCGACCGCGAGCGCCTGCTCCCGCAAATCGACTCGAACTTTTTCTTCGACGATCTCGGGAAGACGTTTCCGGCGCAAGGTTCGCGCCGTGCGCGCGTCGCCTTCTTCGCGGGATGCGTCGCGCAGGTCACGTTCAGCGAACTCAATCGCGCCACGATTCGCGTCCTGCAAGCGAACGGCTGCGAAGTGGTCGTGCCGGCCGGACAAACCTGCTGCGGCGCGCTCCCGGCGCATGCCGGAGTGCGCGATGTGGCCCGCGATCTCGCGCGCGCGAATTTCGCTGCGTTTCCCGCGAAGGATTTCGACGCAATCATCACGAACGCCGCAGGCTGCGGCTCGACATTGAAAGAATATACGCACCTGTTCGCGTCGGACGCTCGAGAGCACGACGAAGCTGCAGCATTCTCGGGCAAAATGCGCGACGTCAGCGAGTTCCTGGCGGACCTCGGCCTGACCGCGCCTTTGCGCGAGCTTCCTCTGCGCGTGACGTATCAGGACTCCTGCCATCTAGTTCACGGACAGAAAATCCGCGAAGCCCCGCGAAAATTGATTCGCGCTGTTCCGGGCGTGGAATTGATCGAAATGCAGCTGGCGGACCAGTGCTGCGGCTCGGCGGGCGTTTACAACGTCACGGAAACGGAAGCGTCGCTCGAATTGCTCGCCCTAAAAATGGATTCTACGCGCGCGACGAAAGCTCAGGTTATCGTCACCGCGAATCCCGGCTGCATCCTGCAGCTTCGCGCTGGCGCGGCAATTCACGGCACCGGACAGGAAGTTTTGCACGTCGTCGAACTCCTCGACCGCGCGATAGTCCCTGCCGTCGGGAGCTCGAACTGATTACTTCTCGCCAACCAGGTAACGACAGCCTTTGGGTCCCATCTTCGCGGAGTGGACCGCGCCGGCAGGGACATCGCAGCGATCGCCCACGCGAAATGTCTGGGATTTGCCGCCCGTCGTCAGCGTCATCTCGCCGTCGAGAATGATGTGTGCCGTCAAGCCCTCGTGCGTGTGATCGCGGTAAAACGCATCGGGGCCATCCTGCCAGACAAACGTGTGCGCGAATCCCTCCGCGAAGAGCTGTTTCCGTAACTCGCCTTCGTTCAGCGGCGGCATATTCTTGGCGAAATTATAACAGGGGTGTTTGCGTGCGGTGCACTGGGAGGAGCGCTCGCGAGCGGGGCGTGTGTGGGATTCCCGTTCGCGAGCACTTTTCCTTCGTGGGTAAAATCAATCCTGCGGCGGCGCTGGTTGGCCGGACGAATCTCCCGCTGCCGGTGGAGGCGGTGGTTGTCCGCCGCCGTGCTTGAATCGTTTCTGGCCGCCCGGGCGTCCCTGCTTCACGGTGTAATCAGCCGGCACTTGAAATAGAGACGCGTCCGGCTCCTGCTTCTGGACGTTCGTCAATTGGAAGGTGGTAGTGCCCATCCGCGGATCGCTGCGCTTGATCATGATGACGGTCTGCAGTTCCGCCGAATACCATCGCTCTCTGGTAATCACGATGGGGTTGGCATTACCGATCGCGCCAGCTGGAATCGTGCGCGTTACGCGCGTGCCCTCCGCCTGCACGCCGTTAATCGTTTGCGTACCCAGCGACGTGGTGATCACGTTGCGGCGGTTGTTCGCTGTTTCGGGCCCGGCAGGCGGTGCATCCTCTGCATCCGGTGGCGAGCCTCCACCGTGTCTGCCGCCGCGGAATCGTTGCATCTTGCGAGCGATTTTCCGATCCGCATCCAAGAAATATTCCGTATTCGCGACGTTATCGCTGATGAACACCACATGCGGAGCAGCTGTGCCCCGATGCGCTCCACGGCCCAATCGCCGGCAGCGTCATGTCGCGGCGCGTGCGGCCCTGGCTATCGCGCGCAAACGTGCCCGTCGAGCTGCGCTGGATTTGATTGCCGTCGGCGAGCGCCTGGGTGCTTTGCGTGGAAAAGGTCGCGCTGAAGGGAGCACCGGCTACCGTCTTGCCCGCGAGGCCAGCTTCGAATCCGACGAATGCCATGGCGTCGTCCGACATTGGGCCAAAACCACCGTGACGCCCAGGAGGCGGTGACGGCGGAGCCGAGTCGGATTGCGCGTGCACCACGCCGCAAAGCGCGAGCATCGCAACAGCCGCGAGCGCCCAACCGGTTCGGACAAATCTTCCGCTGAATTTCATGTCATCTACTCCTTCCAACACAATTACTGTCACCCCGAACTGAAGCGCGACCTGCGCGTAAAACTATTCGTCAACTCGCGATTGCGAAACCAATCGAATCGCCTGCGGAGCGCCATCCTCGCTCAACAAAAGATCGGCGGGAATTCGGTCCGTCGCCCCCGGGTCAGTGACCGGCACGCCAAGCGACGCCAGCGCCGGCCGAGACAGAATCACGCGAACCACGGTGCCGCCGTCAGCTCCGGTGGGATCATCGGCATACGGCAGCGGCACGAACGCCGTCGCGTATTCGGAATCATCAGCCTGATTCACGGATTCCTGATCCTGCTGCTGTGAATTCGCGGAAGGCGCGACCGGCGAGTTCGCAGGCGAAGACGATGTCTTCCCAGAAATGTTTGCGACTGGCGACACGACCACGTTCGGCGCCATCCGCCGGTGCAGCGAAATTCCCAGCACCAGCAGCACGACCGCTGCGGCAGCGAGCGCCGCGATCTGCCGCTGCACTCCTCGCCGCGATGACGTGGTCTTCTGCCGGCGGAATTCCGCCATCAGCGAAGTTTCCACACGCGGAGATGCGTGCCTGCCAGCCTCGCTCCGCGCGACCTCGCGCAACGCCGCATCGAGCGACTCCACTTCCGTCATCAGCCGCGCGCATTCGCTGCACGATTCGGCGTGCGCCAGCGCGCTATCGCGAAGGGAGAACCCTTCCGTGCCCGGGCGTTCCAGATCGTGAACGATTTCCTCGAATTGGGCGCAATCCATAAAATTCACCTCGTCGTTCATTCACCCACAGCCGAAACGCGACGAACCGGCTGCGGCTCGCGAAGCTTTTCGACCAACAGGGCTCTCGCGCGATGCAACCGCGAACGCACAGTCCCAACCGGGCATCCCAGCGCCGACGCGGCTTCCTCGTAGCTCATCTCCTGCAGCTCGCAGAGAACCACGACCTCGCGATAGTTTTCAGGCAGCGTGCCGACGGCTTGCCGCACCCGGCCAATGGTCTCGACAGAAGTAAATTCGTCCCAGCCTGATGCAGTCGCAAAAGCGCTGCGCCCGTTTCCGTTGCCATTAAAACCGTTCCCGCCGGCTGCGTGCTTGGACACTCCGCTAGCCGACGCCGAGCCGTGCGGATCGTCCGGATCGCCATCGAACGCCACCAGCCGCCGATCCTGTTCCCAGCGCTTCCGAAGATGATTTCGCGCAACGCCAAAAAGAAACCCTCCAAGGCTTCCGCGCGTTGGATCGAATCGTCCGGGATCGCGAATCAGCGCCATAAACACCTCTTGGGTCACGTCCTCTGCCATGGCCGCATTCCCGCTCATGTGCAGGGCGAAGCGGTAGATAGCCGGGTGCTTTCGCCGGTAGACTTCGGCAAAGGCCTCCTCATCTCCGCCAGCCATCCGACGCAGAAGGAGAGCGTCCGCAAGATCGGTCGTCTGAGTCATCTCTACCTAGTATGGACGGCCCATTTTGCTTCTCGTTACATATTCCGGGTTAGGGGTACAAAGGTTCCCAAATTCCACTCCCGGAACGGCATACATCCCCCGGTCGCCCGGATCCGGGTTCTTGACCAAAGAGCCGCAGTCCAATAACGTAGGGGGCGCTAATATCAGGAGGCGCGATGCTGGAGTTCGATCCTCATGTTCTCGACGAGAAGCCCGTTCCGCCGCCGGAAGAATTCGTCAAGTGGGCACGGGTAAAATCGCTCGAGGAATACCGCAAGATGTATGCGGAGGCCGAGCGCGATCCCGAAGCCTTCTGGGGCGCACAATCGGAACTGCTCGATTGGTTCAAGCCGCCTACCAAAGTATTGGAGTGGGATTCCCCGCACGCGAAGTGGTTTTCTGACGGAAAGCTCAACGTCTCCCACAATTGCCTCGATCGGCATCTCGACAAGAATCGCAACAAGCCTGCGCTGATCTGGGAAGCAGAAGACGGTCCCAGGCTTCAGTTCACCTACGCCGAACTTCACGAGCGCGTCTGCAGGTTCGCGAATGCGCTTTTAGCGTTGGGCGTGAAACCGGGTGAATGCGTGACGATCTATCTGCCGATGGTGCCCGAGCTGCCCATCGCGATGCTTGCATGCGTGCGGATCGGCGCGCTCCATTCCGTGATCTTCGGCGGATTCAGCGCCTCGGCGCTGGTGGACCGGATCGCCGACTCGAAATCGAAAGTGCTAATCACCGCGGACGGAGGCTATCGCCGCGGAAAAGTTGTTCCGCTGAAGGAAACGGCGGACGCAGCACTGAAAAATTGTCCCACGATCACAAAATCCATTGTCGTGAAGCGCACCGGGCAGGAGGTTGACTGGCAGGAAGGGCGCGACCTCTGGTGGCACGAGCTTGAAAAGTCGGCGTCGACGGATTGCCCCGCAGCGCCATTCGATTCCGAGCATCCGCTCTTCATCCTCTATACCAGCGGAACCACCGGAAAGCCGAAGGGCGTGCTGCACACTTCCGCCGGATACTTGCTGCAGTGCACCTGGACCACGCAGCTCGTCTTCGATCTGAAAGATGACGACGTCTACTGGTGCACCGCTGACATCGGCTGGGTCACCGGCCACAGCTATATCGTTTACGGCCCGCTATCCAATGGCGCCACGATCGTGATGTACGAAGGCGCGCCGGACCAGCCGACCAAGGATCGCTTCTGGCAAATCGTCGAGCGCTATAAGGTCACGATCTTTTACAGCTCCGCCACCGCCGTTCGCGCATTCATGTCCTGGGGCATGGAGTGGATCGACAAGCACGACATCAGCAGCCTGCGGCTTCTCGGCACGGTCGGCGAGCCGATCAATCCCGCGGCCTGGAAATGGTATTTCGAGGCCATCGGAAAAAATCGCTGTCCGATCGTGGATACCTGGTGGCAAACGGAAACCGGCGCGATGATGATTTCTCCGCTCCCGGGCGCTACGCCGACGAAGCCCGGCTCCGCCACACTGCCGCTTCCCGGCATCATCGCGCGCGTCGTTAATATGAAGAACGAGCCGGTGCCGCCCGGCGAGACCGGCTATCCTGACGATTCAGAAGCCGTGGCCCTCATGCTGCGAACGATTTACGGCGACGACGAGCGCTACGCACGCGAATACTGGGGCAAAATTCCCGGCGTCTATTTCGCCGGTGACGCCGCGCAGTGCGACAAAGACGGCTACATCTGGGTGCTCGGCCGCGTCGACGACGTGATCAAAGTCGCCGGCCACCGCCTCAGCTCGATGGAAATCGAAAGCGCGCTGGTCAGCCATCCGACGGTGGCCGAAGCGGCAGTGGTCGCGCGTCCGGACGAAATCAAGGGCGAGGCGATCGTCTGCTTCGTCACCCTGCGCTCGGGCCATTCGCCTTCGCCTGAGTTGCGCGGCACGTTGATGGACCACGTCTCGGCGACCATCGGCTCGATCGCGCGTCCAGCCGACGTGCGCTTCTGCGATATCCTGCCGAAAACGCGCAGCGGGAAAATTATGCGGCGCTTGCTGCGCGAAGTTGCGACACAAAGGCGGCATCTCGGGCGACACAACCACGCTCGAAGACATGGCCGTCATCGAGCGAATCGCGAAAGCGCAGGGCGTGGCAGAAGAAGAGGAATAGCATTCTCGTCTGAGCTCAATCAATACAATCTACGAAGTAGGGAGACCCCATTTGATGCGCTTCGCGCGAACGAAAGTCTTGGCTGTCGCCGCATTGCTCGCAGCAGTTCCAGCGCATCGCACATGCGCGCAGTCCGGCGCCGATTGGCCTATGTACGGCCACGATCTCGCGTCGTCGCGTTTTTCGCCTCTGTCGCAAATCAACCCTGAAAATGTCACGAAGTTGACCGTCGCGTGGTCGTATCCGATGCGCCCAGGCGGCGCAGGGCCAGCCGGCGGCGCGTTCGCCCAGGTCACTCCGATCGTCGTGAACGGCGTAATGTATTTGCCCGCCGGAAACCGAGTGCTCGCGCTCGAGCCCGAAACCGGGAAGGAAATATGGAGCTACAAGCGGCCGACAGGCCTGGTCAGCGCGCGCGGCGTAGCTTATTGGTCCGGCGATAGCGACAATGCCGCACGCATTTTTTTCACCAGCGGCCATAAATTGGTCGCGCTCAGCGCCAAGACCGGTGAGCCCGATCCACACTTCGGCGAAGGCGGCGAAATCACAATGGACGTCCCGTTCGCCGAGGTTCCCACAATCTACAAGAACGTGATCATCGTTGGAGCGAACGTGTACGGGCCCGGCGAAACGAATCTTCACCCTCAGGATGAAGTCGCAGCCGGAGTCCCCGGCGACTCGCGCGCGTATGACGCTCGCACCGGGAAAAAACTCTGGGACTTTCATGCGATCGCTCAACCCGGCGAGGTCGGCCACGACACATGGGGCGACGATAGCTGGAAGGGCCGCGGCGGCACGAATGTGTGGTCCATCGCCGTGACCGTGGACGAAAAGCGCGGCATCGTTTATATGCCGTTCGGCGGACCCGCCGCGAACTATTACGGCGGCGATCGCCCCGGCAACAATCTTTTTTCCAACACGCTCGTGGCCGCCGATGCGACCACGGGCAAGCTGAAATGGTATTTCCAGACCGTTCACCACGAATTGTGGGATTTCGATTTGCCGCCCGAGCCTGTACTAATGGACGTGATGCACAATGGCCGGAAAGTTCCCGCACTGGTGCAGACCGGAAAAATCGGCTACGTGTTTGTATTCGACCGCACCAACGGCAAGCCGGTGTTCCCCATCGAAGAGCGTCCGGTTCCGAAGGGCGATGCCCCCGGCGAACAATACTCGCCCACGCAGCCGTTTCCGGTGAAGCCGCCACCCGTGGCTCGCGTCACCATCAGCCGCGACGACATTGTGACCGCGGACGACACTACGCCTGAACACTCTCAGGCCTGCCATGAATTGTGGGACAAGAGCAATTTCTATAACGCGGGCCCTTACACTCCGTGGGTCGTGCATTCGACGCCGGCTGACACGAAGATGACGCTGATTTTCCCCGGCGCCACTGGGGGCGCGAATTGGGGAGGAGCGGCTTCCGATCCGCACATGGGATATGTTTTCGTCAATATGCAGAACTCGGGCTCGACCGGATTCCTCGAGAAGAATCCAAAATACAACGAGCAAACCAAGGGCACCGAAGTGGAATACCATCGCGGCACTGGATCCGGCAGCCAGTACGGCGGCTTCAGCGCATCCGTGAAAGACGCGAACGGAAAAGTGATTGGCAACTGGCCCTGCCAGAAACCGCCGTGGGAAACTTTGTCCGCCGTCAATATCAATACCGGCGAGATCGCTTGGACCGTGCCTCTTGGCATCACCGAGGAACTTCCCGAAGCGAAGCAGCATACCGGCCGCGCCGGCGCCTTTGCAGGGCCTATTGCAACCGCAGGTGGACTCGTCTTCATCGGTGCAACCAACGACAACCGCTTCCGCGCGTTCGACTCGAAAACCGGCAAGGAGCTTTGGTCCACCAAGCTGCAGTACACAGCAACCGCCGTGCCCATCACGTATCAAGGGAAAAACGGAAAGCAATACGTCGCCATCATGGTGGCGGGCGGCGGTCAGGGCAGCGATCAAGCCTTAGTGGTGTACGCTCTGCCTTAAGGCCGCGCGCTAATCGTTGTTCATCGGTCCGCATTTGTATTTTCCTCTAATGGATTGGCGCACTCAGCCGATTCGCCTCCTATAGAGTAGAGGCGCTCGCCGTGTGGCATTCCTCCTGCGTCGGAAAATGAATGTTTCAGGAGGCCCGCGTGAAGGTCCGCAAGGAGCGCCAGATGTGTCGTCCGGTCCAGAGCAGCTTCCGACTGCATCCGAAAGCATTCGTGTTCCTCGACCGCTCGACCGGCACGAAGCGCTTTGAAGTAAACGCTGGCCCGGATGGGAGCTTGCCGGTTGACGAAGCTATCAGCTTGCTGGCTATGCAGTGCGTGGTGCGCGGGCAAACACCCGGAGATTTCAGCGTGATGGTCTCGATCGCCGAAGACCTCCTGGATGGACTCGGGCCGCGAACCAGCAAGCTCATCGAAGCCTGCATGGCCACCGTGCTGCCGATGCATTTGAGCCAGCGCCAACAGGAAGTGCTCAGGGGAATTACGCAGAACCTTTCCAACAAGGAAATCGCCTCGAAGCTGAACCTCGCCGAGCGAACCGTGAAATTTCACGTCTCCGCTCTGTTGCAGAAGTTTCACGTGGAAGGCCGCGTGAGCCTGATGCAAAAGGCCGGCGATATGCTGTCGGCCGAAAGAACTCCCGATGGCGGAGTTCCGCTGAAATTTCCGGCGATTCTGCCGCGCAGTCCCGGCGCTGACGCCAGCGCGCTGCACCCGGCGCTCGTTCGCCTCGCCGCCGCTGAGCGTAGAGTCAGCCGGTAGCTCTGAAGGTCTGCCCGTTTCTGTCCCGCCCAGAAGGCTGAATTCCCCGTTCCTGCATCTCCCGTCGGCAACTCATCCCATACGAAATTAAGCCAGGAATTAGTGATCTCGATATTTTGCGGAGGCTAGACAGTCGGACAGGATTGGAGATAGGATTGGCCACATAGTGGTGTTCCTCTGTCCGGCACAGAACGGCGCGACGAGGAAGGAGGAAATGATGATCAAGGGCCGAAAGAACGCGAAGAAAAGGCTGCACAAGGGCAAGAAGCTTGAAACGAAGAAACCACTTTTCACGGCGGGCGAGCATACTGGCCTCACGGGCGGCAGCGGCACCCCCACTGTCTCGTCTTCTCTCAACTTTACGGAAGTACTTACTACTACGAGATCGCTGTAAGGCGCCTGGTTACGAGCCGCTCGGGCGGCACAGCGACCTCGCTAAAAACTCGCCGAAGCCATTCGTCGCGACCCGTCCACTTCAAGCGCTCGGTCGTCGAGGACTTCGGCGTCCCGCGTGGGCACGTGTACCTTGCTGGACCGGCTTTAGCGGACGATTCTGGCGCTCGCAACTCGGCGGCAAAGTGAACCCCTACCGGCGTTCGCGCAGGTTTGCGTTCTCGCCCATTTCAATGGCGGTCCACGCCATTGTTAGCGCGCCTTCCCTGACGGCTAGATCCGCTTCCTCGGTGATGCAGTGCGCCGTGAACTCCGGCTGATGGTTCACCGCGGGCAGCGAATTAATTCCAATCATCGGATGGATCGAAGGAATTGCGTGCGACACGTTGCCCATGTCCGTTGACGCGGTCACCTTCTGCATCGCCGGACCGAGCTCCGGAAATGTGCGCCCGGCGGCTTCCGCGTTCCGTTTGTAGATCGCATTCATTTCGTGATCGAATCGCATTTCGGCGTAGGGCTTGTCGCCGCCGCGAATTTCGAGCTTGGATCCGGTCGCGATCGCTCCAGCCTCGAAGCAGCGATAAACTTTCCCGCGTACGTCTTCGAGGTCCTTCAGGTTCTCGCCGCGCACGATGTATTTCGCCGAGGTGTGTGCCGGGACCACATTCGGCGCATCGCCGCCGTGCGTAACGATGCCGTGGACGCGGTCGGATTGCTTCAGATGTTGCCGCAGCAGACCGATCGCGGTCTGCGCGACCGTCAAAGCATCCGCCGCATTAATCCCCAGCTCCGGAAACGCGGCGGCATGCGCTTCCTTGCCCGTGTAGTGAACGTCGAACATCGCCGCTGCGATGATGTGCGATTCGAGCATTTCCATCGGCGCGGGATGCACCATCATGGCCGCGTGCACCCCGGCGAATGCTCCGCGCTCGAGGAGCAGTATCTTTCCGCTCGCGTTGCCGACTTCCTCCGCGGGCGTGCCGATCACGCTGACGGTCAATCCGGCGTCGTCCGCCACTTTCGCGACAGCGATTCCCGCGCCAGCGGCCATCGCGGCGATCATGTTGTGCCCGCATGCGTGGCCGATGCCGGGCAGGGAGTCATATTCGGCGCAGATCGCTATATGCAGAGGTCCCTTCCCTGCCCGCGCGATGAACGCGGTCGGCAAATCGCAGATTCCGAGTTTCACGTCCATCCCGCCGTCGGTGAGAATTTCGGCGAGCCAGTTCGAGGCTTTCTCTTCTTCGAATCCGAGTTCGGGGTTGCCGTGAATCCGGTGGCTGAGGCTAAGGATGTCCTTGTGAATTCCGCGCAGGCGTTCCTGAGCGCCCGATTTTGCGTTCATGGCTGTTCTCTCCGTGCGCGCGCCGCTTCGGCCCGCCTTCAGGCACGGATCATACGCTCTGAGGAACCTTCGAAGATAGCTCCTGTTGTCCCTCCCTGAAAATCAGCGGCAGCAGGAAATCCTGCAGCCGCCCGCTTTCCGCCAACGTCAACTGGTTCAATTGAATGCCGATTTCGTTTCCGTTCAGGAGGCGCATCACGGAGCCCAGGCCCACGATCGGTTTCATCTCCGGGGAAAGATACAGATTCACTCGCACAGTCATCCCGGCGGTCAGGTGGGTGGGACCCTTCACGCGCATTCCGTTCAGGCTGATGTCAATGGTTTCGCCTTCCCATTCCTGCTGATCGTGCCCAAGGTGCACTCTCGATCGCAGTGCGACTCGGCGGAATCGTCGCCGTTCGTGCTCGATCGCTCCCTGAGTCGCACGAATCAGCTTCAGTAAGCGCGCTTTATCAATTGGCTTATAGAGAAAAAAGCTCGCGCCCGCCGCAAATGCCTGCGAAACGGCCGCCGGGCTTTGATCGTCGCTGATCAGAATGATGGGCGTCCGCTGATTGATGCCGGAGTCGCGCGTCAGACGTGTCAACTCCGCGCCATCCGGCGCAGGCATGGTCAAATCAAACAGAACCACCGTAAATTTTTCGGCGCGCAGACGCACGAGCGCCTCCAAGCCGCTGGTTAGCGTCAAGACCTCCACGCCGCTCGCGGCTAGGATGCCTTTGATGAATTCGCATACGGCTGGATCGTCGTCCACGACCAGGGCGCGCCTCGGCATGGAATCCTCCCTCTGGAGGACTCATCGGCCGATCGGGCTTATTGCTCTAGGTAGCAGGGCGAAAACAGGGACACCCAGACGAAGGATGCCATTTGCGCAAATCAGCGCCTGGATGGCTAGGGTCCAAAAAGCGCTTGCTCAACAGTTTGCGCTGTGAGTTTTGCCTGTCGGAATGGCGGCTCTTGGGACGGGTCACACGGGCTTGAGAAACTCGAGTCCGCGGGGTGCCTTCAAAATCTGTAATGTCGCTCGCGCGGTAGGGCTTTTCCCTCTCGCACGCTCTGCACCGCAGGCTGAAGACTCGGGTCGGATGATCATGCGCCGAGTGCGGCTCCTTGCCTCGGAGCGTCGAATCCATCCTGGTCAGAATCGCTGGCAATGGAATTGGCTGTCGGCAGGACAGGCAACGGACGCCGCGATAGGATGGCTGGACAGGTTCCACGTTCATATGAATCGTCTCCTCAGCGGATAAGAATGGCTTTGCGAAGGGAGCCGGATAATACACCGCTGAGGCGCCCCCAGTCCACCCCAACTCCCGCTTGCAGAATTGCTCAGATCGTGACAGTTTCGGGGTGGCATGACTAACGCATCCCGCCGCCAGTTCTTAAGGCTTGCCACCGCCGGTATTGCGGGAGCCAGCCTCGGAATCCGAACTACAGCAGGCACGCGACCCTCTCCTCGGCATGATTTTCCCGCCCGCGAATACTCCGGTTCCGCCGGAGGCAGCGCGCATGTACCCGACCGGCGTCCGCTTCACGGCAACGGGCGTGGGCCTCGAGCGAATGACGCCCGAAGGATACGATCACGTCGTCGGTCGTATCGTGCCGGCGGCGCAAAAGCTGGCCGCTGACGGAGCCAACGCCATCGCGGTGATGGGCACGTCTCTCACATTCTATAAGGGCGCGGCGTTCAATAAGGAATTGCAGGACAGCATCGCCAAAGCGACCGGCCTGCCCTCGACTACGATGAGCACCGCGATCATCGAAGGGCTGAAAGCCGTCGGCGGGCATCGCCTCGCGGTGGCCACCGCTTACAACGAAGACGTCAGCCAGCGCCTGCGCGTGTTTCTCGAGGAATCGGGATTCGAAGTGCTTGTAGTAAAGGGCATGGGAATCGAAAGATTTGAAGACCGGCCGCCGGTGACGTCAGAGGAGCTACTGAATTTCAGCGCCGGAGTCTGGCAAATGGCGCCGAAAGCAGATGCTTTGCTGGTGTCCTGCGGCGCGCTGCGAACTCTCGAGCTTCTCGCGCCTCTCGAAGCGCGCTGCAAAGTGCCTGTCGTCTCCAGCCTGCCGCACGCGCTATGGGCTGGCGTTCGATTGCTCGGACTTAGCGGGCGTTCCCCGGGCTATGGCTCGCTGCTCGCGCAAGGCTAACCGGGGGCAAGGTCGGCGCACCATTTCCTGGAAACCTGCGAAGCCATCTACGATTCCGAGGGACGCATCATTTTCGCAGCCATCTTGGCGATGAATCGCCGCGGCGCAAGCCTCTCGCCTTCCAGCATGAGCCGGTTCTTCGTTCCCGAAATCACGCAGCTTTTGCCCGCCGCGAGACCTGCGAGGCCTACGCGGGCGACCTTCTCCGCTGTTTCGGCGCTGCGGAACACGCGATCGGGCTGCTGCGCCACTTCCTGGAACTCGGTGGTCGTCGAACCAGGGCATAGCGCGCAGACTCGCACTCCGAATTCGCGCAACTCCTCGGCGATTCCCTCGGCGAAGATCAGATCGAACGCTTTCGTCGCCGCGTACACGGAATTGAACGGCACAGCCTGGAAGCCTGCCACTGACGCCACGATCAGCACGTCACCGTGCCGGCGCTCGACCATACCCGGGACATACAGCCGGGTAAGCTGCACCACGGCTGTGCAATTCACCTGGATCATCTCGGTCATGCGCGATTCCGGGATCTCGTGGATCATCCCAAACGCGCCAAAGCCGGCATTGTTGACCAACAACTCGACTTCAATTCCCTTCCGCTTCGTGAAACCGAGAATTTCGGCTGGCGCTCCTGGCTGTACAAGGTCCGCAGCGAACACTTCGACCTTGATTCCCTGCTTCGCCGAAAGATCGGCCGCCATTTTCTGCAGGCGATCGATCCGACGCGCCGTCAAAACCAGGTGGACGCCCGCTGCAGCCAGTTCATTTGCCAGCGCGAGACCAATTCCAGCGCTCGCACCGGTGACCAGGGCCCACTTTCCTGACCACTTTTTCGACGGACTGCCGCTCACAGACGCCTCCTCGATACCACGAGGCATGAAACCACAGTTGGGAAAGCTTCGAAAGAAGGAAATCGAAGGCGGAAGTGAATCAGGCGGCGCGGTCGGTGCGATTGGTGCGGTCGGTGCGCGGGAACACGGAGTCGCGGATGCGGCCGCCCTGCTCTTTCAGACGGTCGAGCAGGCGACGCGCCCAGACGAATTCCGCCGCCAGAACTCCCAACCCGAGAAAGATCGTGAGCCAGCCCGGTCCCGGCGTGACGATCATCACGACGCCGAGCGCAAGCAGCGTGAACCCGAAGAGAATCTTCAGGAAGCGCTTCCCTTGTTGCAAACTTTTAATGAACATCTGCTCGGCCCACTCCACCCTATTAGATGCAGCGTCCACACGACGGACACTAAAATATTTCTAGCACGCGGACTGCCAATAACGGGGCGTGTGTCCAATCGCAAAGTCCCCTTTAGAAATGGGCTTTCTGCGCGTCGTCCAGACAGACAATGGTTTGACTCGATTCCAATTGTGGGAATTTTTTCCGTGCGAGGGATGAAAATATGGATTTGCTAAACGTTCGCCTTGAAATTCCGAAGGACGCGAATCTGATTCTCGGTCAAGCGCACTTCATTAAAACCGCTGAAGATCTGTATGAAGTCGTGGTGAACACCGTCCCGGGCGCAAAATTTGCCGTCGCGTTTAACGAAGCGTCGGGGCCATGCCTGGTGCGCGTGGAATCGAATGACGACGAACTGCGTAGCGCGGCGATTTCAAACGCTAAATTGATCGGCGCGGGACACGTCTTCGTCCTCCTGATCCGGCAGGCATACCCCATCAATTTGATCGGCCGCGTCCGCGATTGTTTTGAGGTCTGCACGATCTTCTGTGCGACAGCAAATCCCGTGGAGGCGATCGTCGCCCAAACAGAACACGGTCGCGCCGTGCTCGGGGTGGTGGATGGCAGCTCGCCGAGGGGCGTTGAGGGGCCCGAACAGGCTACGCAGCGGCGCGAGTTTGTCCGCAAGATCGGTTACAAGCTGTGATGGTAATGGAAGCTGCGAGCCGGCTGTCGGAATCGCCACTGCAATAGGCTAGAAGTGGTAGACGACTCCCATGGAGACTTTGGGGTTGTACTGATGGGTGCCGAAGAAGCGCGTACCGACCATGTCTACCTGCAGGCGAAGGGCGAGCCGCCCGTGACGGGGCTTAAAATCGGCTCCGCCGCCGGCTGCGAAAGCAAATGCGTCTTCGCTGCCGAACGCGGTCTGTGGCACGAACTTCGCGCCGCCCACCAGGCCGTGCGCCCACAATTCAATTCCTCGGGCGACTTGTATCCGGTAGCGCACTCCTCCCAGCCCCATCGCGATTCTAGTATCGATACCGTTCTGAGGGGCGAGCGCAACTGCGAATTCCCCATCGCCGGCGAAATGGCCCCCGTGGGGGTAGTACGCCAGGGCCATATTGAAGCCGTTCAGATTGCCGGTGACGCCGGGGAGTTCGTAGAACACGAGGTGGGTATAGCCGACATACGCTTGCCAGTTGTAGTTCTGCAGAACTCCGTAGACGCCCTGCGGCGCAGGCTCGGCCGGATCAGGTGCGGGCGCAGCTAACGTCAAAGCGTTCGCGGCTGGAAGCGGCTCAGCGGGAGTTGCAAACGCAGGCATGGGGGATCCCAACAGCAAAGAAGCGCCCGAATTCACCTGGGCTCCGGCCGTAAACGCAAGAATCAGGACGATCGCGCACAGAAACGCAACGTGTCTCATAACCTATCTCCCCCAGACACCGATCCGCGTGTTCCCCGCTCATTTCATTAGATCGAGGCCGCCGGGGACTGTCTACTGATTTGACAGGCGTAGACGCGAGGGAATTACCGTCCCAAGGGACAGCCACCGCCAGATTCAAAGCGTCAACCCTGGGGATTGACGCTTTGACTGACTGGCGAGCGGCCCGTGCCCGGTCCGCTATTTCGGTGCGCGACCACGAGCACGGCGTGGCATCGGGCAACGCTCATGTGGAGTGCGGCGGCTTGCCGCCGCTGTAGTCGGGCGAGGCCTGCCTCGCCCGATCCGAGGCGTCAACATTCGTGCACCACGCGCCCAGGCAGCCGTCAACAACCACGATTGGTTAAGTGTTGCAGCACGTCCCGGCAAGCCGGGCCGGAAAACAGCGGCGGCAAGCCGCCGCACTCCATATGGTTCGAGGCGAGCGGAATGCGAGGTGAATGGAGAACGTCGAGCCAAGAAATTTTGCCGGGCACGGCATGCCGTGCCCCTACGAAACCATTCGCGATTGGGCTGCATCCCTCCAAGCATCTGCGCCGGGCAAAGCCCTCCTCAAACCGGCGCGGCGAGCATGCCGTGCCCCTACCAAGAAACACACCTGCGACGCATGCTCGCGAGCACGCCGTACGTGCGGGCATTGGTGGCTCAGGATGCCGAGGCAGTGCGATAGCGAATCATCAAAAGGGTGATGTCGTCCGCCTGCTCTGCGCCGCGAGTAAAGGTCTCGATGGAATCGAGGACCGTCTTTTGAAGATGATCGAGGGTCGCTTCGTGCAGATCGGTGAGGACCTCGCGCAAACGGGGACAACCGTACATGTTCTGGTCCGGATCCATCGCTTCGGTGACTCCGTCGCTGAAGAGGACCAGTGTGTCGCCGGGCCGCAGCTTCGCGTGGACTTTGACGTACTTCGTTCCGGGCATCAAGCCAACCGGATAAGAGCCTTCGGCGAAAGGCTCGTCCACTTCCCCGCGGCGCAGCAGAGATCGGCGAAGGATGACCGGCATTGATGAAATCGAGCTGGCCGTCAAGGTCGACGATTCCGAAAAACATCGTGGCGTAGCGGGCGAGTTCCACATGCTCGCACAGAAATTGATTGATGTGATCGATAACCAGCGCAGGCTCGATGCCGATGCGCATCCCCGTTAGCGCGCCCTGAAGCATCGTGGTGAGCAGCGCAGCGCCCAGCCCCTTACCTGAAACGTCGGCGATGATAAACGCTGTGCGGTCGTCGCTCATTGGAAAGACGTCGTAGTAGTCTCCTCCCACCGTCAGGCACGGTAGATTGAAGGCGCTGACGCCGAGATGCGGGAAATCGCGGAAGCCGCGCGGCAAAAGCGCCTGCTGGATGTCGCGAGCGATGCCGATTTCCTGCTCCATGCGCTGGCGTTCGCGTTCGCGCTCGACGAGGCGTGCATTGTCGAGAATGCTGGCGGCTTCTACCGCGAGGGCGTCCAGAATCCTGCGGTCGAGCTTCGAGAACGCGGCGGGTCGGCGGGAGTCGAGATACACGACGCCGAGAAAATCGCCGCGTTTATTCTGGACCGCCGAATCCGAGGTGCTGGCCCGCGACATGGCGTAGAGCGGAATCACCACGACCACGCGCAGACGCTGCGCGATGATGCTTTCCGCAGCCTTAAGATCGCCGCCGGCCTGCGCCAGATCCTCGGTAATGACGCTCTCTTGCTGCTCGATAGCTTGCCGCAACGCCGTCTGGCTGGGAGCGGCCTCTGTGGTGGAAAGTCGCGTACCTCCTCGGCCTCGCGCGAGACGCACACCCAGCGCGCCGGCGGGTTGGGCCTCGAGCAGGAATCCCCGGTCAGCGTCCGTGATGGCGACGGCGTGATCGAGCATGCTGGCAAGCACAGCCTCCAGCGGAAGTCGCGAATGCAGAAGCGCGGTCGCTTCGAGCAGAAGATTGAGTTTGTGGAGTCCACCGGGCGGCGCGTCGCTGCTGGAAATGCTGTCAATGCGGCTGAGGAGATCGGGAATCGAAGTATCGTCGTGCGTCGAACGGAAAACGAGTTCGTAGAAATTGTCCACGCCGAAACTGATTACGTCGCCATCTTCCAGCATATGGCGGGTGGTTTTTTCGCCGTTGACGAAAATTCCGTGACGCTGGCCGCGATCTTCAAGGTAGTAGCGGCTGTCCTCCGAAACGATGGCGGCGCACTGGCGCGAGATGCGCGGGTCCGTCAGTTGCAGGTGCTTGGCGGTTTCGCCGGAGCGGCCAATCAGGAATGGCATTTCGACGAAACGCACAAAGCGGCGGGACCTGTCCGGAGAAATAACCTCGAGTCCCGTTTCGCCGTTGGAGGAATGGTCAGACATTCAAGTGACTCAACGCGGAAATTGTAGCACGCGAAGTTCTCATCAAAGTTCTGATCGAAGTCTGACGATGCCGGCGCCAGCCCGGATGCCCGCGTCGGAAATGCATCGCCTGCGATTTGTCGTCAGATGCCGGAGCTACCGGGACTGGGCGTTACTTCGAAAAGCTGCGGATTCCTTCGGCTTCGGTGTCGGAGACATCGAAAACCGTGAGCAGCTTGGTGACTTGCAGCACTTCGTGAAACTTCGACCCCAGATGGCAAAGTCGCACGGACGCACCACGAGTCGAAGCGCTGTGCTGCGCGGCAACAAGCGTGCCGAGGCCCGTGCTGTCGATCAGAGTGATGTTATCCAGATTCAGGAGGATCTTTTTCTTGCCCTCGGCGAGCAGGCTATTGATTTTTTCGCGGAACGCGTTCGTCTCTTCTCCGAGCACGACGCGCCCGTCGAGCGCGAGCACGGTCACTCCGTCTACTTCGCGTTCGGTGATCTTCAAAGGCATCTTCAATTCCCCCATCTAGAAAATGCTCCAGCAAGCGGACTGGAGTGGCTTCGCAAAACTTTTGAGCCGGGACTCCCGAGCGGAGGCAGCAGCGGGGCGGAGTATATACCCGTTCCCGCGACGCTCGCTACCTCTTGCAACGTATTGCGATGCAAGAGTTCGCCGTTTCGTTGACTTGGCGAGGACATGCACCTAATATTTGCGGCATGCGAAGCTCGCGGCGCGGTGAAAAATCGGTGCCCGATCCCGTGTGCGCACAGATCGTCGAGGACGTGCTCTGGGGAATCGAGCAGATTCGCGAGCGAGGCGATCGCGTGATGCTGCTCCAGCTTCGCGCCGCCCTTGAACGAAAAGGCGGCAGGCCGGGACCGAAGCGGCGTCCGGAAGCGAACCGCTGGAAGATCGAAACGCTGCACGAGATCGCCCAGGGAAAGCCGCTGAAGCAATCGGTCCGGCATCCGCGACGCTCGCCGCAGAGCGCCAGCGCCGAGCTGGGCCGCTTCTGCCAGGAATTTTACTGGCTGTGCGAGTATCTGGACGCGCGCGAGCCCAAATCGTGGCGGAAGCCGCGCCCGGCAAGGGCCCTGCGCCAGGAGTTTGGCTTCCGCTTTCCCGCCGACCTCGCCGCGGCGCAGCAGGCCTACCATCGCGGACGCGCGGCGGCGGAGAAGTCGCTGCGCGAATTCGACCGCTTCCGCGAGCTGGGTTTGTAGCGGACATCCGCCTCAGGCGGACCCGGCGGAATTTCTTGGCATAGTCCCCCCGCCATTCAGCCTGCGCACGCCCTACCTCGGACCATGTGGAGTGCGGCGGCTTGCCGCCGCTGTCTTTGGGCGAAGCTTGCTTCGCCCAATCCGAGGCGTCCCCTCTCACGCACCGTGCGCCCAGGCAACCGTCAGCAGCCACGATGGGGCCAGTGTTGCAGTACGTGCCGGCAAGCCGGGACGGCAAACAGCGGCGGCAAGCCGCCGCACTCCACAAAATGCCGGCCTCGAAAACACGGTTCGGCGCCGCGTTCCGCTGGGACTTCCTCTTCGCGCCCTCGAAAAAATACCCAAGAATACGAGTTTCGGCAGCATTCTCTGGTGTCATGCCGGGAGAACTGAAAGACCTTTTCAACGACGCTGTAGCCGGGCTGATTGGCGAGGGCCTTAGCGGCTTAGGCAAGCTGGTCCGGGCATTCGTCCTCAAGCATGGCGGATTGTGCTCCCACCAGGGCGGAGACATCAGGCGACTGCCGGCAGGATGTGCAGCAAAACCCCCGCGGGGAATAAGTTGCCTGAATCAAATTGCGCCGCTGTGCCATTCCCCACAAATCTGTCGGTAGAGACAATGTCGCCGCCACGGATTGGTTCGTCGCTCAACGGCGTATTCACGCCTGCACGCCGCGGCGGGACTACGCACCTTGGCGGGCCTGCCCGCAGTGGCGGGCTGCACGAACGCGCACGGCGCGCGGCGCTTCGCCTGACGGAAATGGAACGCGCGGAGTGGCTGGCGGCGCGGAATCGTTGCCTGCAACTGGAAAAAATTCGCACTTGCGCGCGAAACCGTTTGGCGACCATCCGCGGCGGAGCGCCCGAACGTTTCGCGGGCGAACGCGCGCTGGCCGAAGCCGCGCTCCGCGACGTGGCGAAGTGGGAACCTCATGACTCCGCCGCATACACCATTCTCTCGTTTGCCGGCCGACGCGACCGGCTGCGCTATCTGCTCGCCAACGACGCGGATCGCGAAGCGCTGGTCCGCGCAACGCTCGCGCGCGGCGGCGTCCACGACGATCGCGGACGATTTCAGGAGATTTCACGATGAACCCGAAGCCGCAGCAGCCGCGCCCGTGCAAAACCTGCTCCGGTTTTTTCTTCGCAGGGGTTTCGCCGCACCATGCGCCTCCGCTTGCGCACGAGCACAGCCCGTGTGGAGTGCGGCGGCTTGCCGCCGCTGTTTTTGGGCGAAGCTTGCTTCGCCCAATCCCAGGCATTCCCTTTCGCGCATCGCGTGCCCGGGTAACCGCCGACAAGCACGATTGGGTCGGTGTTGCAGCACGTCCCGGCAAGCCGGGACGGCAAACAGCGGCGGCAAGCCGCCGCACTCCACATGCGCGGAGGTGCGTGGGCAGCTTCACGCCAAGCATCCGCGCCGGGCACGATATATCGTGCCCCTGCGAATACTTTGCTGGATGGGCGGCATCGAGCCAAGAAGATTTGGTACGAAAAGTCCTCCCACATCAGCGCGCAGCCTCAGTCTTGCGTTACGGAGAATGAACGATGAGCACCCAACATCATTCCACTAGCTCGATCCCCGATCCTTTTGCCGAAATCGAACGCCGCCACGAGGCGGAGTGGATGCGCCTGCTGCTCGCCGAGCCCGACTTGCTGGAAGAGTCCCTCAACGCGCCGCCGGAGGGGCCCCCAGCGCCGACGCATGACAGGGCTCACGAGGCCTCGGTAAGAGGCGCTCGGGAGATCGTCGAGCGTGGGGGATCGGGCACGCCGCCACAAAATATAATCCGCTGCTGGGACGAAATCCCCGACGTGCTCGCCGTCACTGTGCCCGGCACGGAGTGGATGGTTCCCGGCATACTGCCGCGCGCGAGCGTCACGCTGCTGGCGGGCGAACCCGGCAGCTACAAAACGTGGCTGGCGCTGGCGTTGCTGCGCGGCGTTGCGAGCGGCGGAGATTTTCTGGGACGCAGGTGCGCGCGGGCCGGCGTTCTTTATCTCGACCGCGAAAATCCGCTGGCCGTGGTGCGCGAACGCCTCGCGGTGCTGGGCGTCGAATCGCTGAGCGGCAGCCGCATCTGGGGCGGCTGGCTGCCCGACGCGCCTCCGGCCATCGGCGATATTCGCACGCTAGAAATCGCGCGCCAGCTTCGTCCGCTGATCGTTTTCGATTCGCTGATTCGCTTCCACGGCTCGGACGAAAATTCCGCCACGGAAATGGCGCTGGTGATGCAGGAGCTGCGCGCGCTGGCGAACGCGGGAGCGACCGTCGTCGCGTTGCACCACAAGCCCAAAAGCGAGGGCACGCTCTATCGCGGATCGAGCGACATTGCGGGAGGCGTTGACACCGCCCTGGCGATTTCGCGGGACCGCAGCGCGGGCTTGCTGCGCCTGGAATGTTTCAAGAGCCGCTTCGCCGAGGAGTTTTCGCTGACGCTGCGCCCCGATCTTTCCGGCGCGGGTGATTTCGTGGTCACCGCCGCGCCCGAAGCGGAAACCGAGCGCAGCGACGTGGAAAAACTGGCCGAGGCCATTCGCCTGAATCCGGGCCAGCCAAAGGAACGCGTGGTCGAACTTTCGGGAGTGCGCCGAGGTCGCGCCCGCGCATTGCTGGACCGCTTTAGCGGTCAACTGTGGCGCTCGCAGCCGGGCCCTCGTCACGCAATACTCTACTTCCCGACCGGGCTCGCGGAGAATCAACAGCTCGGCACGCAGCCGAGGGCAATCTGAGTTCGCCAATCCGCCAAACCCTAGGGTTGGCGGATTGGCGAACTGCCCAACTCCGGCGCGTTGGCGGCCGGGGCCAATGTCCACAAATGGTGTCGTGGGCGACAAGCGGAAGCAAGCACGGCGGATAGCAGCGATGACACGGGAAAGGGTTACCGTCCGCTCGCATCGCGGTAGAATCGTCTTCGCCGGAAGGCTTCTTTCTGCGTCGGGAGTCGCCATGATCGCTCGCGTAACGCGCTTTCGCATTCGTCTCGGGAAAGTCGAAGAATTTGCCGCTATGGCAGAGTCTCTTATGGTCGCGATGGATAAACTCGCCGGATTTCGTGTGCTGCTGCTTCTGCGGGGCGAAGATCCAAGCGGTCGGGACGCTACGTCGATTTCAGTTTGGGATTCCGCTGAGGACTTGAACAACAGCGAGAACGACACCTTCTATTATGACGCGCTCGTCCGTGTAATGGGTTGTTGCGAAAGCTTCTCTCCGATGCATCAGCATGAAGTGCTGAAAAGCAAATTCGCGATTCCCTGAGAACGATCTAAACCGATGGTGTCCTCGCAGTGCCACTCACTCCTCAGGTCCTTGATCCGACGGGCATGACTGGAATATAGTTTCCGCCATGGCAACCACACCGATTGCGCGGTCGCAAAACCGGCTGGATCTGATTTGGGCTGAGGCGGAAGACAAAGTTGCGCTGCAGGGCCTGCTGTGGGAACCGCAGAAGGCCGGCGATTCGCTGGTCATCATGGTGCCCGGAGGCACGACGGGCGCGGCGCTTTTTCCGGCGCATGATTATTCTCCTCTTGCTAATGGACTGACAGAGAACGGCTACGCGTTTCTGGTTGGCAATATGCGCGCCTCGTACAATAACGCCTACTCGGAATATAGCGACGCGGTGAAGGATATCGCGGCGTTCGTCGCGTACGCGAAATCGAAGGGCTACGCGCGAATCGCGGTTCTGGGCATCAGCCTTGGCGGCGCTCGCATGGCGCAGTATGTGGCTGAGCGAAACGACCCCGCAGTCAGGGCCGTCGGCTTCATGGCTTCGATCCCATCACCGTATCTGGAGTTTCAAATTCGGAGCAGCGAAGCGGACAAGCGGCGCCTGGAGGACACGCTCAGGCACGCGCGCGAATTGGTCGCCCAAGGCAAGGGGCAGGAACCCGTCGGGTTTGATAACTGGTTTCCCGGCTTCGTATCGGTGATGGGAACAGCAAAGGCGCTGATCAGCTACTTTGGGGCGCCGAGCGATCCGAGCGCGCCCAGCTCAGTCAAGTACGGCCCGCAGATCAAGGTTCCGGCGCTGGTGATTCATGGCGATAAGGACGAGCTTGCCCTGCCGCCGAACGCTCAAAAGATTTACGACAGCCTCACGGCGTCGCCGCAGCGCGACTTGATCTGGGTCAAGGGCGCAAGCCACTATTTGACGCCTGGCCCGCTCGCGGAATCCTACGCCAATCTAACTGTCGATTGGCTCGTGAAAAATTTCCCCGCCTCCCCGCGCCGATAGGCAGTCGC
The DNA here is from genome assembly GCA_963701865.1 of uncultured Acidobacteriota bacterium. Lineage (GTDB taxonomy): Bacteria > Acidobacteriota > Terriglobia > Acidiferrales > UBA7541 > Palsa-295. Next base: position 760,805 of record CAVPBO010000001.1, on the reverse strand, counting down.
GCTTGAACTACGATTGCCCATCCAGCGTGGCCCTGAATCGAGTGCGCAAGATCAAAATCCAGCAGCACGAACGCTGCTGCCCGATCGTCGGGCCAAGTCTTGCCGAGTCGGATTGCCGCACGAATAAAACGTGCCCTCGAGGTTAGAATAAAAATCCCAGGTTTCTGCTCAGGAGGAAACGCCAATGGCTTCCCTGGTTGATTCGTTATTCGATCGGTATGAACGCGGCGGTATCACACGGCGGCATCTTGTCCAAGCGCTCGCCGCATTGGTCTTGCCTGTCAGGATGCTGGCGCAGGATGCCGCTCCGGCTCCCGCTCCGATTGTTCGCGGCTTGGGCGTCAACCACATTGGGCTCACGGTGAGCGATATTGAGCGTTCCTTTGTTTTTTATCAGAAACTATTCGGAGTCACCAAAGGCTGGCCGGCAACGAACGCGGGGACGGGTATTCACCTGGATTTTCCGACTGGTTATATCAGCGTCGATTCAGTCGCCGAACAAAAGGGTGTGATCACGCATTTCTCCGTGTCCATAGATCATATCGATCAGGATTCCGCAAAGCGCCTGGCTGATAAAATTAATAGCGAGCTGCCCGATGCCAAAGCGAGAGCTGCTTTTCAGCCAAATGACGGAGTATCCACGGTCAATCTCCTCGACCCCGATGGCTTTCACGTGCAAATCTCGCCCAAAGACGGGCGCTGAACGCAGCTCGGGAATTGCATCAGCCGAAGGAACGAATATTGAAAGCGCATCGCGCCAACTCGAGACTTCGAGTCAGTGTCGCGCCGACCCTTTGAGCCCGCAGCGTTAATCGGGCACTGGACACGCCCGACTGGCGAGAACCATGAACTTCGACTACTGAGTCTCGGAAGCCCATCGCTCGATTCGTGTTAGGCTGGCCCCAAATTGCGGCTACCGTTGCCGCAGGGAGGGACAATGATGAAGGCAACTTGGATGTATCGCATCGCAGCCGGGGTGTTCGTGCTTTTTGCGCTAGGCCATACGTTCGGGTTTCTCACCTTCCGGCCATCCTCGGCGGAAGGTCGCGCGGTTTTTGACGCCATGAACAATGTTCATTTTGTTGAGAGCGGCACGACATACAGTTACGGCGCGTTCTACCGCGGCTTCGGACTCTCAATCAGCGTGTCGATGATCCTTTCGGCGTTTCTGGCGTGGCATCTCGGCGAGCTGGCGCGCAAACTACCTCATGCCATTGGCGCGCTCGGTTGGGTGTTCTTCGCGGCGCAGGTCGCGGGCACCGCGATTGGCCTGAAATACTTTGGTGAGCCCCAGGCGATTTTTTTCGCGCTAGTTGCGCTGTGCGTGGGCGGCGGAGCGTGGCTGACGCCTGGACGCGCGACGTAAATCTCGCGCATCCGTCGCTCGCAGCATTCTCATATCTTTAGAGACTCGCGCGGTCAAATCCGCGACGTCATCTCCATCCGGGAAAGACCCGCGGAAATCCAGGACCGCGCCATCCCGAGTAATTGGGAGGGTGATCTCATTAGCGGCTCAAGGAACAGCCACGTGGTGACCTTGGTGGCGCGACATTCGCGGTTTGCTACCTTGCTGCCCCTTCTCGTCATTTCGCCTGTTTCTTGGCGGCATCCGCGCTTTGCTTGCAGCGGTCCTGCAGACTGCCCGGCGCCTGGCCGCAGCGGTTGAATGCGTCGGCCGCATCGGCGTAACGATTCAAGCGTTGCAGTCCCAAACCGAGAACGAACAGGTCCGTCGGATCGGGACTGGCGGCCAATTGCACGGCCTGCTGAAGCTCCCTGACCGAATCCTCGGAATCCTGGCGCCGAAAATAGACGAGTCCCAAGCCGCTGTGCGCCTCGTAAAGGAGCGCGGATTTGGATTGCGCGAACTGTGCGTCGGTCGTATTCGCGGGCTTCGCCATCGCCGGGATGATTTCTATGGCGTGCTTTTCGTAGCGCTCCGATTTGTCGAGATTCTTCGCGGCGTCCGCGCTGCTCGGATCGTATTGATGCGGAATCATCCAGCCAACGAGCACGAGTACCTGCGCATCGTCCGGATTCAGCGCCAGCGCCTTGTCGCCGTTTGCGTAGAAATTCTTCCAATCCTGTTTCGCGGAATAGGCCTGCGTCAGAGCCGCGTAAACGGATTCAGCGTACCGGCTCATCGGATACTTCTGAAGAAAAGCTTCGCCGAGGCGGATTCTCGTATCGGAATCCTTTGGATCTGAGACGTAAAATTTCTTGTAAGCGGCTTCTTCGGCGGGATCAACTTTGGGAAGCGCGGATGCGGGATCCTCATTCATCTGACGCATCTTCAGCTGCTGTTCCTGATCGCGCTGTTGTTCTTGCGCAGGCGCGAGATTCGGACTCGTCCCCTGGGCGGCGCAGACCGCAGCCAACGCGACGCTCAGTCCGAATGCCACCGACAGCGCGCGAATCGCGGATTGCATGACCGAGATTTTCATTTTAGTTTTTCTTCCCATGAAGTATTGGCGCAGCCTGACCACCGTCACAATGCTGCGAGGCATTGACCGATTGAAGAGCATCGCGCCGATCATAACAAAGCGAGCCGAGGAGGAGATAGCACCGCCTGCTGGGCCGGATTACCGGAACCAGACTCGACGCCGCGCGGCAATCACTCGGTCACTATTGACGCGGCGGGCCAGCGTTTGTTACGATTTGCTCGCTGCTTAACACGCAGCGCTTATCAAGAGTGGCTGAGGGTACAGGCCCTAGGAAGCCACAGCAACCTGGTCCGAGAACCAAGGTGCTAACTCCTGCCCAGTGGGGGTAGATAAGATCCTCAACTGATCCCGAGTCCTCGGGACCGATTGAAGATTCAACTCCCAAACTGAAGTCTGGAAAAGTACGGGCCTCTGCCTCGCAGCGGCTAGCGTGCTTTTCTTTCGCGGCGCAACCAGCGCCAGCGAAGGCACTGCCCCGCCGCCGCGGGCGGAGTTTTCGCCAGCGCAGGCGCACAAAAGGGAGAGACAATGAAGTTCGCCACACGCACGATCCACGCGGGCCAGCCGTCAGAGCCCGAAACCGGAGCGCTGGTCGCCCCGATCTTTCAGACTTCCACGTACGAGCAGGAATCACCGGGACAGGACAAGGGATTTTCCTACTCGCGCACCAACAATCCCACGCGCCAGCGGCTCGAGACTGTGCTCGCCGAACTCGAAGGCGTGCCATTCGCCGCCGCTTTCGCTTCGGGACTAGCTGCCGAGAACGCCATCCTGCAAGCCTACCTGCGGCCGGGCGATGAAATCATCATCCCGCTCGACGTTTATGGCGGCACGTATCGAATTCTGAACAAGGTCTATCAGAATTTCGGCGTCGTCACGAAGCAGATTGACACGGGCGATTTGAAAGCCGTCGAAGCGGCGCTTTCGAGCAAGACGCGGCTCGTCTGGATCGAATCGCCGACCAATCCGCGCCTGCTGATCACGGACATCGCGGCGATCGCCAAGCTCGCGCACGCTCACAACGCTCTGGTGGTCGTGGACAATACGTTCGCGACTCCCTGCTTCCAGCAGCCGTTCGAGCTGGGCGCGGACATCGTGGTCCACAGCGTGACGAAATATCTCGCGGGACACTCGGATACCGTTCAAGGCGCGGCGCTGGCGAAAGAAGCGTCCGTGTTCGAGCCGATCAAGTTTCTGCAGAACGCGACGGGCGCGGTTCCTTCGCCATTCGATTGTTGGCTCACAATGCGCGGACTGAAAACGCTCGAGCTGAGAATGCAGCGGCACCAGGAAAATGCGACCGCGATCGCGAATGCTCTCGACGGGCACGCGCTGGTGCGCCGCGTTTACTTCCCCGGCCTCTCCAGCCATCCGGGCCACGACATCGCAAGCGAAGCAAATGTCCGGTTTCGGCGGAATGGTCTCATTCGAGTTGAATGGAACACTCGACGAGGTCATTGCGTTCGCGTCGTCGCGGCGGTATTTCACGCTCGCCGAAAGCCTGGGCGGAGTGAAATCGCTGCTCTGCCATCCGGCGACCATGACGCACGCTTCGATTCCCGCGGAGGAGCGCGCGAAACTCGGCTTGTCCGACACGCTGCTTCGCTTGTCGCCGGGATGCGAGAACGCCGAAGATCTGGTCGAAGATTTGCTCGAGGGGCTCGCGGAAGTCGCAAGCGCCCGGGCATCGCGAAAGCCAGTCACCGCAGCAGCGCGTTAACAGCCAACCAAGGTTACGGTGGCCAGCGGCCTTCGCCTTTTGTAGGGGCACGGCATGCTGTGCCCGGCAAACGACCTTGGCGATGTCTCGCCATGCGCCAACGCGGTGCGCGCAAGATCCCGATGTGTGTCGCTCTCGCGCGGAAGCGTGGCACGTGCGAGCGCCGTAGGCGCGTCAGAAGATAGCCCAGCCCGGGAGGGCTGGGAAACCAGGCTGTCTGATTCCAAGCGCCGTAGGTGCGACACATTTTCCTTTTGAGGTCTGCGCGCTGCCGCCGCTGATCGCTTCGATCGGCAGCCCTGCCATTTCGGGAGAGAACTCGCGGTGCCAATCAAGAAAGTTCGCTGGGGAATTCTTGGCGCCGCTTCGATCGCCATCCGCCGCGTGATTCCCGCGATGCAGGGCGGCGATTGGAGCGAGATCGCCGCGATCGCCTCCCGCGACCGAAACAAAGCCGAAGAGACGGCTCGATCGCTCGGCATTCCGAAAGCGTACGGATCGTACGAAGAGCTTCTGGCCGATCCGGAAATCGAAGCAATCTACAATCCCCTTCCCAATCACCTCCACGTTCCATGGACGATCCGCGCCGCGGAAGCCGGCAAACATGTGCTATGCGAAAAGCCGCTGAGCATGAACGCGGCGGAAGCACGAAGCCTGATCGAAGCGCGCGATCGCGCCGGAGTAAAAATCGGCGAGGCTTTCATGGTGCGGACGCATCCGCGATGGCTGCGCACCCGGAAACTGGTCCGCGATGGCCGCATCGGAGAATTGCGGCTGATCAGCGGGCTGTTCAGCTACTTCAATCGCGATCCGAAGAATGTTCGCAACACTCGCGAGCAGGGCGGCGGAGCGCTGCTCGATCTCGGCTGTTATCCCGTAACGCTGTCGCGATTTCTTTTCGATCAGGAACCCACGCGCGTGATGGGTTCGCTCGAGCGCGATCCGGAAATGAAAATCGATCGCCTGACTTCAGCGATTCTTGAGTTCCCCGCCGGTCGATCCATGTTTACCTGTAGCACGCAGCTTGCGTATAACCAGCGAATGATTCTTCTCGGAACCAAGGGGCGAATCGAAATCGATCGGCCCATCAACCCGATCGCCGGCGAGCCGAGCCGCATTTTAATTGACGACAATCCCGGGGATCCAACGGGATCGGGCCTCACGACCGAGATAATTCCCACCTGCGATCAGTTCACGATTCAGGGAGACTTATTCTCTCGCGCGATCCGCGAAGACGGCGAGGTTCCCGTGCCGCTCGAAAACGCGATCCTCAATATGGCCGCGATTGACGCGATCTTTCGCTCCGCGGAATCCGGCAATTGGGAAGTCCCGTGAGCTTTTCGTCCCTGGTCATCTCCATGGACGCGTCAGGCGGGCGAAGAACCACCCTGGACGCGTCAGAACTGCGCCGGACGTGTAAGCGCCGGAGGCGCGCCAGAAGCTAGCCCAGCCCGGCAGGGCTGGGAAACAAATCCCTCATAGCGCCAAGCGCCGTAGGTGCGACACATTTCCCTTCGCTGATTTCTCACCGGCCGCAGCCTGGGATTTTTTCCGCCCAGACTTCGCGCAGACCTGGGTCCCAGTTTTCTCGCCTCGCGCGGCGCTGAGTTTGCTATCTTTGACGGCGAAAGAGGTCCACCGCCGATGGTAATGCGCCATGACTGGACACGAGACGAAATACGGCAGATCTACCGGCTTCCCTTCCCCGAGTTGATTTTTCAAGCGCAGGTCGCGCACCGCGAATTTCACCGCCCCGAAGAAGTGCAGCTTTGCAGCCTGCTTTCGATCAAGACCGGCGGCTGCCCGGAGGACTGCTCGTACTGTTCGCAGAGCGCGCATTACAAGGCAGGCGTCGCGCGGCAGGAACTGATGAATCCCGCCGATGTGCTGCACGCGGCGAAACGCGCGAAGGCGGAAGGCTCGACGCGATTTTGCATGGGAGCCGCTTGGCGGCAGGTCACCGACGGCAAGGAATTCGATCGCGTGCTCGAAATGGTGCGCGGCGTTGCGGCGCTGGATATGGAAGTTTGCTGCACGCTGGGCATGCTGACGGAATCTCAAGCACAGCGGCTGAAAGATGCAGGGCTGAGCGCATATAACCACAATCTTGATACGTCGCCCGAGTTCTACGGAGAAATCATCACCACGAGAATTTACGAAGACCGGCTGAAAACAATCGGCCACGTGCGCAAGGCCGGCATTACCGTTTGCTGCGGCGGAATTCTGGGAATGGGCGAGACCGACGAAGATCGCGTGAGCCTGCTCGAACAGCTTTCACACCTAGATCCGCATCCGGAAAGCGTGCCAATCAACATGCTGGTGCCGAACGAAGGGACGCCGCTGGGAGGCGCAGAGGAACTCGATCCTCTCGTAATGGTTCGCACGATTGCGACCGCGCGGATTCTGATGCCCGCGTCGCGAGTGCGGCTGGCGGCAGGACGCCGGGGACTCTCGCAGGAAGCAGTCACGCTGTGCTTTCTCGCCGGAGCGAATTCTATTTTTTCTGGCGAAAAACTCCTCACGACTCCGAACCCCGGCGCGGACGCCGATCACCGCTTGCTGGAGACTCTTGGCATGCGAGCCATGCAGGGTGCCTGAGATGAATCCGCGCGCAATTACCGAGAGCATGGCGCAACAACTGGATTTGCTGCGCGCGCAAGCCGAATTTCGCACCCTCGATACGCCCGCCGGAATAAATCTGAACTCGAATGATTATCTGGGACTGGCGGCCGATCCGCGGCTGAAGCAAGCGGTGATGGATGCAGTTGCGCGCGCGACAACGGTTGGTTCGACTGGCTCGCGATTGCTTTCCGGTAACGCGCGCGAATGGGAAGAAGCGGAAGCGGAATTCGCGGAATTCGCGGGCACCGACGCGGCGCTTTATTTTGGCTCGGGCTATGCTGCGAATGTTGGTTTGCTCACTTCGATTTTAAATCCGGGCGACGCTGGTTTTCTCCGATGCGCGAAATCACGCGAGCTTAATTGACGGGATTCGGCTCTCGGGCGCTGCGAAAGTGATCTATCCGCATGGCGATTTGGACTTCCTCGAAGCTTCGCTGCGCGAACACGCGGGAGACAAAGGCGCGAAGGTGATCGTCACCGAGACCGTTTTCAGCATGGAGGGCGATATCGCGCCAATGGCTCGCCTGCTTCATCTGGCGCGACAATACGGCGCCGCAATTGTGCTCGACGAAGCGCACGCGACCGGAGTCCTCGGGCCACACGGACGAGGAATCGCCGCCGAGCATGCGTGCGAACGCGAAATTCTCGCCATCGTCCACACCTGCGGCAAGGCGCTGGCCAGCGCGGGTGCGTTCGTATGCGGAGGCAATACGCTGAAGGAATATCTCGTCAACCGAGCGCGCACATTTATTTTCAGCACCGCGATGCCGCCCTATTTCGCGCGACAGATCCAAGCCGCGCTTGCGCTGGCACGCCAAGCGGATGCCGAACGCGCGCATCTCCGCGAAATCGCAAGCGCGCTGCGCCAAGAATTGGCCGCGCGAGGTTTCGACTGCGGGACGAGCGCGACTCACATCGTGCCGGTGATTCTCGGGTCAAACGAAGTCGCCCTGCACGTGGCAAGCGAGCTGCAACGAAACGGATTCGCCGTGAAGGCCATACGTCCCCCGACAGTTCCGGCGGGCAGCGCACGCGTCCGCTTTTCGCTGACCAGCCGGATTTCGCTACGACGATATTCGCCGGCTCGCGCTGCGCAATGGACGCAGCGTGCAAGTCGCTGCCGAGAGTCGCGGACCGCTAGCGCCGTACATGCCTGAGCGCTTCTTCATAACCGGAACTGACACGAATGTCGGCAAGACGGTCGTCTCCGCACTTCTCTGCGCCGCGCTCGACGCTTACTACTGGAAGCCGATCCAGACCGGCACCCGCGAAGGAACCGACCGCCGCACCGTGGAACGCCTGGGAGAACTTCCGCGCGCAAAATTGCTGCCGGAAACCTACCGCTTTTCTCCGCCGGTTTCACCCCATCTCGCGGCGCGAAAAGCGGGTGTGACAATCGAGCTGAGAACGATTCAAACGCCCGAAATTGGAGTGAAAGAGAATTTGATAATCGAAGGAGCAGGCGGAGCGCTGGTCCCGATTAACGATACCCAGCTGATGACAGACCTGATGAGATATCTTGGGCTGCCCGTACTGCTGGTGTCGCGGACCGCGCTCGGCACGATTAATCACACGCTGCTTTCGCTGGCTGCGCTGCGTTCGGCGCGCTTGAATGTGCGTGGCGTGATCATGGTCGGCAAACCGAACGCGGAAAACCGCAAGGCAATCGAGCATTATGGAAAAATCGCAGTCGTCGGCACGGTTCCCTGGCTGAAGAAGCTGGATCGCGGCGCGCTTCTGCGCGCGTTCCACAAGAATTTCGACCCGCGAGCGTTTCACACGTGAGCTCCGAACTCCGAATCTGGCATCCCTTCACGCAGGAGGCGCTTGATCCGCCACCGCTTCGAATCACGAGTGCCCAAGGTGTCTACCTGTACACCGACGACGGCCGCAAGTTGATCGACGGCATCTCCTCGTGGTGGGTGAATCTGCACGGCCACGGGCATCCGGCCATCGTCTCGGCCATCGCAGAACAGGCGGCGAAGATTGATCACGTACTTCTCGCCGGATTTACGCACGACGCTGTCGAAGAGCTGCGCGTCGGCCTGCGAAAGATTCTGCCGCCCAATCTCGAACACATTTTCTTTTCCGACGATGGCTCCACCGCCGTCGAAGTCGCGCTCAAGATGGCAGTCCAATACTGGAGAAACGTCGGGCGACCGGAAAAGCGATCCATCGTGGCGCTCGAGCATGCGTATCACGGCGATACGGTTGGCGCGATGTCCGTCGGCGCGGAATCTGCATTCAACGATCCCTTTCGCGAAATGATGTTTGCCGTACACCGCGTACATTCCGCTTATTGCCACCGCTGCCCCGTGGGAAAAGTTCGCGAGACATGCCGGATTGATTGCGTGGACCAATTGGAAAAGCTGCTCGAGGACAAACACGGAGAGATTGCCGCCGTAATCGTTGAGCCACTGCTGCAGGGCGCGGGCGGCATGATCGTCCATCCGGTCGAATTCCTGCAAAGGGTGCGCCAACTATGCAGCGAGCATGACGTGCTGCTGATCGCGGACGAAGTGCTTACAGGTTTTGGACGCTGCGGAAAAATGTTTGCGTGCGAGCTGGCGAACGTTGCTCCCGATGTAATGTGCTTGTCCAAGGGTCTAACGGGCGGAGTGCTGCCGATGGGCGCCACGGTTTGCACAAGCGAGATTCACGAGGCGTTCGTGGGACCAGATCGGGCGCGCACCTTTTACCACGGCCATTCGTACACAGGAAATCCCATCGCGGCAGCCGCTGGCGTGGCGAGCTTGCGAATATTTGAAAACGAGCCGGTGTTCGAGCGCATCAACACAATCGCCAGAATCCATTGCGAGCGGCTGCAGGCAATCCGGAATCATCCAGCCGTCGGAGAAGTCCGGTCTATCGGCACGATGGCAGCCGTTGAGCTGCGAGCCGATGACGCAGGCTATTTCTCCAAGCTCAGGCCGAAGCTATATAAGTTTTTCCTTGATGCGGGAGTGCTTCTGCGTCCGCTGGGCAATGTCGTTTACGTTCTGCCGCCCTACGCTATTTCGCCTGCTGAGTTGCATTTCGTTCACGACCGAATCGCGGAATCGCTCGACTTGTGCCAGGAATAATTCTCGCGGAGAGAGTTTGACTCGGCTCGACATACAGAGTAGAAAAACACTGCGATGACCGACGCTATCAAAGCAACGGACGCTGGGAAGCCTCTCGTGGTGGGCATTGGCGGGACGACCAGAACCGCATCGTCCACCGATCGCGCCCTCCGATTTTCATTGCAGGCCGCGGAAGAGACGGGCGCGCGCACTTTTGTTTTCGATGGCGCCTTCCTTTCGCGGCTTCCCCACTACGCACCGGAAAATGCCGAACGCAACGAGGAGCAGCGGCAACTCGTAGAAATGGTCCGGAAAGCTGACGGATTGATTGTGGCGAGCCCGGGCTATCACGGCGGCGTTTCCGGACTGGTCAAGAACGCGCTCGATCTGCTGGAGGATTTACGAGGAGACGAACGATGCTACCTCGACGGACGCGCGGTCGGATGCATCGTCAACGCCGCTGGATGGCAGGCCTGCGTGAGCACGCTCACGGCGCTGCGCTCGATCGTGCATGCCCTTCGCGGTTGGCCGACGCCCTTCGGCGCCACGCTAAACACAACGGAAATAATCTTTGACGCTGCCGGCGCATGCCAGAACGAAAAGGTCGCGGTGCAACTAGCCACAGTCGGCCGCCAAGTCGTCGAATTTGCCCACAAATATCGCCGGTAAGTTGGAATGGCGGCAGACCATACCACCTCGAAATCCAATCCAGTCTATTGAGCCAAGGCCTTTACAGTTAGGTGCGCCGGCGTATTGTTAATTCTTACACTGTCATCTGGCAGTTCTTGGGTTATATTGGGGCAACCGTGATTAATCCCCGGTAGCGTTCGTCACATCTCTTCGAATCGGAGGACAACATGCACAAAGTCATTAGAATTAGCTCCATCTCGTTTGCTGTAGCAATCGTGTGCCTCGCGGTACTGACTGTTTCCTATGGCGCCGCTCAGGACGATAAGCCCGTAAACGAAGTGTACCAAGCACAGGCCATGGGACAGGGAACGCAGCTCGGGAAGACTTTCAACGTGACGGTTAATATCGAGCGCTACTCCACCCCGGAGGAACGCCAGATATTGGTCGATGCATTCAAACAAGCCGGTTCGAAAGGCCTGTACAACGCGCTCGAAAAAATGCCCTCCAAAGGCAGAATAGCTTTGACCGGCACGCTGGGCTACGACATCAGCTTCGTCCGGAAGATTCCGACCCCTGGCGGTTACATGATTCGCGTTTTGACCAATCGTCCGATCCGATTCCGCGAAGCTTGGATTAATGGACGTTCGGTGGACTACAACCTCTCTGCCCTCGAAATGACCATCAGCGATGACAAAAGCAAGAGCGTAGGGACATTACTCCCCGCGGTCCAGTTTACGGTCGACAAAAAGACCGGCGAGATTGTGGCCGATAATTATCAGAATCCTTTTAAGCTTCAAAATATTATGGACCGGAGCAAGCAGTAGTCTTTCGGTATAGCTGGCACCCCATAAGTTCCGTAGAGTGCGCGGGTCGAGGGAAAATACCTCGGCCGCGCGCTGGTTTTTCCGGCGGCGCTAGCGCGAATATCCTGCGCAGATCCGCGCGAGACAAAAGTCCCGCGCGCGAAATGCCAGGCTCAAGTTGAAGATGTTTAACTGCCCGAAGTTTACTGCGCCCGGTGGCTCAGGCTCCATATGTACGCCGCAACTGCCGACACCTGCTCGGCTGACAGCTGAGCGCCACCCATCGGGGGCATCGGACTGCGATATTGCTTCGGTTGCGACACGCCATCAGTAATCGTTTTAGTGATTGAGGCGTAGCTGCCGTCTCCCCACAACCATTTCTTGCCCGTCAGATCAGGACCCAGCGTGGTGCCTTCGGCGCTCTGCCCATGGCAGCCCGTGCACGCCGCTCCGCCGACTTGACCGTGATAAATTTTCGCTCCCAGCGCAACCATTTCGGGCGTTGCGCCCTTCGGAACTGGACCGCCGGCGTTTGTGGCAGCTGCTGCGTCTGGATTCGTGCCTTCGGGTGGCTTGGAGGCGACCGCGGCCACCTCGCCCGCCGGAGCGGTGGCGCTGGGACACGACGTACTCTTCGCGCCAGCGTTGGCGGATCCGCCAAGATAGACAATCCGGTAGATTCGGCCCGCCACATCATCGGACACATATAGAGAACCTTCAGGTCCCACGGCAAGACCGTTCGGACGATGAGCGGCTTTATCCGGCGACTTTATGGCACCGGCAAAACCATCCGCAAACACCTCGCACGGACCAGAAGCGTGATCACCGGAAAGGGGCTGAAACGTTACGTTGTATCCGGCCTGGGGATAAGGAGCGCGATCCCAGGAACCGTGAAATGCGATGAACACGCCATTTCGGTAGCGCTCGGGAAATTGTTTTTTGTCGTAATGCACCATGCCGTTCGGACCCCAGTGAGCAGGGTATGCGGCCACCGGAGCGATTTTGTCCGCGCAGACGCCGATTTTCTTACCGTCACCGCCATATTCCGGCGCCAGAACCAGCTTTTGCACGAACGAGTCGAAGTAGCACTCGGGCCAGCCATAGTCGCCGCCCTTCTTCAGCTGAACCATTTCTTCGGCTGGTAGAGTGGCTTCCTGATCCGGTTGGTACAGCTTCGGCCAGTTGGCGTGCAATTGGTCGCGTCCGTGCTGCGTGCCGAACATGCGTCCGGCTCCATCAATGGCGAAGCCCTCGCCATTGCGAATTCCGGTCGCGAATCTCTCCGCCGGAGAAAAAACCTGGTTCGTTTTATTCGCGTCATAGAGCCAGATGCCGCCTCGAGTCTCTAGTTCCTTGCAGGGGTCGGCGCCGGGCGATTCGAGCGTCCGATTCTTCAACTGGCAGGAATTGCTCGGAGTGGCCACGTCCACGTACAAACCGCCTTTAGAATCGATGATGAACGGATGCATCGGATGATCGCCGGTTAGGGGCAATCCAGAAAGGATTGTGTCGCCAGAACCGGTGGACACGATGGAACCCGCTGCCAATGGATATCGAACGATTCGATCGTTGATCTCCGCGTAGACCGAATCCTTATATAGAGCGATTCCCGTGCCACCGGCTCCGCCAGAGGCAACGGTCTCGCCAAAGCGTTCGGCCACGTCGGCCTTTCCCGCGCCCTTGGTGTCCTGCAGCGCTACCAAGAACCCACCCGCGTGTGGCGTGTCGTTGCCGTAATAGCGTCCGGACCAGGTGTTCACGTACACCACGCCGCTCGACGAGACCGCCAAATGTCGCGCGTGCCCAATGCCGTCGGCAAATATGGTCGCGCAAAAGCCCGCAGGCAGCTTCAGTCCGGCATCATCGTTCGGACACCCTTTGCTTTCCGTCCCTGTAGGCAGAGCGCGGCTGTGTGCTGCCGATGTCCGCGCCATTCGTGTGCTAGACAGAAAAACAAAAACACCCGCGACGCACAAAACGATGCTGATGACTTCCAGGATGCGCTTCATTTCTCCTCCGAAGGTCTGGGACGGACTTCGTTTAACACAATCCCATGACTGCCCGACGAATCGCCAGGATTTCTGCCAAAATTTGGAGGCTGAACCTTAGCTCAGTCGAATGTGAATTGTCTTGGTGGTCATGTACTTCGAGAGACCGGTCATTCCATAGTCGCGGCCAAAGCCCGACTGCTTGTATCCCCCAAAGGGAGCGTTCATCGACAGCTCGCCGAACGTATTCACCCACACCGTCCCTGCGGGAATCGACTTCGCGGCGAGCAACGCCTTGTTGATATCGCTGGTATGAACAGCGCCGGCAAGGCCGTAGATCGGATGATCCGCTAGCGCGATTCCTTCCTCAACATCCGAAAAGCTCTGCACCGCCAGACGGGGCCAAACACCTCGTTCAGGATCGCGGCATTGTCAGGCTTCGTATTGCGCACAATCGTCGGTTTGAAGAAGACCCCGCCGTTACCGGTTTCTTCCCGTTCGCCGCCCATCATGATATCGGCTCCCGCCTTCTTGGCGTCCTTCAGGATATCCGCGATGCGGATGCCTTGCTTTGCGGAGATGATCGGAGAAAGCGTGGTCTGCGTGTCCCATGTCGCACCCGGTTTTGGATTCTTCATGCGTTGTGCGATTTTTTCCGTGAGCTCGTCGCCGATCTTTTCGTCCACCACGAGGCGCGTTCCCGCGAAACAGACTTGTCCAGCATTGAAGCAGATGCTTCGCGCAATGACGTCCGCGACTCGATCGAGATTGGGAGCATCGCGGAACACAAGCTGCGGACTTTTACCGCCAAGCTCCAGACAAACCGGCTTCAGTCCGGAGTTCGCGGCGTCAATCATCACTTGCTTGCCCGTGGCCGTCGATCCCGTGAACGACACGTAGTTCACAAGTGGATGTTTTACAAGAGCACCACCTGTCTCCGGACCGAGGCCGGGAAGAACGGCGAGCTGTCCCGCTGGGACGCCGGCCTCGTGAGCCAGTTCAGCAACGCGAAGAATCGAATAGGGCGTCAGCTCCGATGGCTTGAGGACTACGGCATTGCCTGCGGCAAGAGCCGGTCCGATTTTCAGTACCGCTAGAACGAGCGGCACGTTCCACGGTGAGACGGCCGCGACCACGCCATACGGCTCGTGGACAACCATGCTCATCACCTTCGCCTCGGAAGCGAGAACCTGGCCGTCCAGTTTGTCGATCGCTTCGGCAAAGAAACGGATCACCTCGGTAGCGGCTCCAACGTCGAAGTGCCGCGTTTCATTGATGAGCCGGCAGGATGCGAGAGATTCGAGCCTCGCGATCTCCTCCAGATTTTTTTCGATCAGGTCGGCCCACCGGAATAAAACCTTGGCTCGTTCGCGCGGCGGTAACGACGCCCAGCCGCTCGTTTTGAAGGCTTTCGAGCCGGCTGTAACAGCGCGGTCAACCAGCGCTGCGCTGGCCCCTCGCTCGGCGCGGATGACGTGTCCATCTGAAGGACGGATGACGTCATACTCCGCGCCATCTCCGCGCACGTACTGCCCTCCCAAGAAACATCCGGAAGGTGGCTTCACCTCATCGGGATTGAATCCGGTCGCTTGCATGGACATGGTTGCTCGTCCTTTCGCTTCCTGGTTCTTCCTACAGATTTCCCGTTCCCTTGCGAGACTGCACCGCGCAGCATACAATCCGGCGCGAGCTATTCACAACCGGTTTCGTTGCTGACAAGGAGGATCCATTGAGAGTGAAAAGTTTCTTGTCTGGTGCGATCGCGCTGGCAATTGTTTTTAGCGCCTTTTCGGTCGCTACGACTACGCGGGGGCAGGGTCTTAACGCCGTGCCGCCAAACTGCGACCGCGCCTGCCTGGTCGAATTCATGCATAAATATCTGGCTGCTCTCGTCGGGCACGACCAGAGCCGCGTGCCTTGGGCCGACAAAGTGGAGTTCACCGAGAATAACGCCCGGTTGATGATCGGCGACGGGTCCTGGGCGGTGGCAAGCGGTAAGGTGGACAACGATCTGATTGTCGCCGACCCTCTCAACGGGCAGGTCGGCTACTTTGGGACTATAGAGATGAACGGCTTGCCTACATGGTTTGCCGCGCGAATTAAAGTTGCGGACTCCAAGGTGACAGAGTTGGAGACTGTTTGGCGGCCGCGGCCCCCGGTGGTGAACGCCGCCGCTCCGGGAGGAGGAGACCCGAAGGATCTGAAGCACGACCCCGCGATGTACGACAGTCTTGCGCCCGCGGAGCGCGTGCCCCGCCGCAAAATGATCGACTTGGCGGACGGCTACTTCGCGACGCTGCAGCTCAATAACGGAACTCTCTTCACCGATTTCGACCCCACTTGTTCGCGCATCGATAACGGCACGAAGACTGCCAGCAACCCCGACTCTCCCCAGGCCAATTTCCGCTTGAACTGCGGTGACCAGTTCAAGACCGGCATGTACGCCGCCAACGATGCCGTGCGCGAGCGGGACTTTTTCCTGGTGGACGAAGAGAAAGGCATCGTCATGGCTCGAAGTTTTCTCGACCACAACGCAGTCGTGCAGACGATCAACCTGACGGACGGCACCCAGATTCACGCCGGCTTCAGGACTCCCAACAGTTTCGTCATGCTGGAGATGTTCAAGTTCAGGAATGGCAAGCTGTATCGCGCGGAGGTGGTGCATGCCGACACGAACTACCATGCCAGCTCACCTTGGACGCCACTATCGCGACGCGAGTAGCCGGGCGTAATGTTGGCAGCGTAGGGCGCCAGATTCTACGATGACAACTGTGCTTCGTTCAGCGACACTTGCAAACGCTAATGAAGATCGCTGTGGACGATGCGGCCGCCGACCACCGTCAGCACAGAATTTAGCTGCTTGATCCCTTCATCCGAGACGGCCTTGCGATCGAAATAATCTTCGCTCAGGACGGACACATCTCCGAGCTTTCCCGTTTCAATCGAACCGAGCGCGTTTTCCTCGTGGAAGAACCACCCGTTGTCCGCCGTGTACATCCGGAGGGCTTGTTCGCGCGTGACCACTCACCTGAATTGATCAGCGCGCCGGTGCAGTCTTTGCCCGTCACCATGTAATAGATCTCGAACCAGGGATCGAGCACGGAAATGTCGCCCGCGTCCGAGCCCGCGCCGGCGTGAATTCCGCTCTCGAGGATGCTGCGATAGGGCGGACCCGCCGGTTGTCCGGCCGGCGTGCCCTGGCCGCCCTGAAGATATTTCCAACCGTGGAGCGCCATGCCTACGCCAATCGCTTTCATGGACTGGAGCGTCTGCGGATCAATAGCGGGGACATGCGCGATGGACCAATGCAAATCGGCAACCGGCGTGACAGCGTTGACCTTCTCATAGGTTTGAGCGGTGAACTGCACTTCCGCCAGAGACAACGTGTGCTGTTGGTATGTCCAGCCGTGCTTGGCCACCAGCTGCAGCGCCGTTTCGTAATTCTCAGGATGCTGCCCGCCTGCGAAATTCGAAAACCAGGGCGACGCAAATTCGCCAATACCCGAAACCCGTAGCATGCCGTCGCCAAAGTCCGGAAAAACATTGAGCAAGCGCTCGGTCAAGAGTGGCAGCGCCATTGTTTTGTCCATCGAGATCATGAAAAGCCGAACGCGCTCGTCGAGCTTGTGCTGGTGATCGAGCGCGAGAATCTGGTCATATACAGTCCAGGGATTGGCGCTGGCTATGCCGGGAAACGTAAAGCTGTCCTGCACATCCGGGCTGTCGGGGTCAACGAAAACTCCCATATCGACGCTGGTCGTAAGACCGTAACGCAGCACATACGCCTGCGCGTCCTTCGGCGCTGCGAATCTTGTCCTCGGGAGTCTGCATTTGGCGCAATACGCCCAGCGCGGCCCCGGCAGCCGGGCCTTCCAAGGCGCCCGTCGTGGGGTTAGCAGCGATTCCTTTGCTCTCGAAAAACTTCCGCCCCAGGCTGTTGGTAACTGCGGGACCGAACGTGGCGAAGAATACGGGATGATCGGGCACCGCTTGATCCAATTCCGCCAGCGTCGGCATCCGGTTTTCCGCGAAGAGCCGCGGAGTCCAGTCGCCAATCGCAGTTACCCAGGCGCCGGCAGGGACGGTTCGGGCTCGCTCCGTGAGCAAGGCCATCGCCTGCGGAATGTTTGTGGCGGTCTCGACCATCACGTTGTAACCGGGGCGCTGGCTGAACAGAACGAAATGGTTGTGGTTGTCGATCAGGCCCGGGACGACCACGCGCCCGTGCAAATCGATCACTTTCGTGCACGGATTCACTTTGCGATTTCCCAGCGGACCGATATAGGCGAAACGTCCCTCCTGAATCGTCACTTCGCTAACGACGCGATCCTGCGGATCCATCGTGTGAATCTTGCCGTTGATCAGGCGTAGATCGTGTGACCAGGAACAGGCATCCTGGCCCACGGCGGGAACCGCCGTCGCCAGCACAACGAGGAGCATCAGCACTGGAAATCGCATTTTGCTTTCCTCCAATCTTTTCGAAACGAATTCTGTTGCTGAGCAGCAAGACCGACCGCGCTGCCATGATCGTCCAGACATACTACTCCACACTGTCAATTTTTCATTTGCGCAGACTCGCGAATTTGCGAGTCCTCATAAGTCAGATTACCGGCGAAGCGGATGCCATGTATCAGGTCAGCGCGTTAGTCAGGATTTTGCGTAGAGGCCCTGTTTCGAGGAATTGATTCAGCCGTGTTTTCCCACGGCTCTGTCGGGATAATGTTATCTGGGGGAACGCTTGAGTTCTAGCGACCAAGGCTTCTGGTAAGCCAACTGGTGATCCGGACTAGGGTCAGGTGACTTCTCTCTGCTCCCATCATTGTTCGGCCGCGAGGCTTTTTCCACGTACAAGACTTGATCCGCCCTTTGCAGCATTGTTTGGCTCGTATCACACATCTGATAGTGTGCCCTACCTACCGAATATCGAATGGAAATGACGTGATGGTTGAACCGAACTTCCGCAACTCCGATACGGTCTAAGATCATGTCGACTTTTTCTCTTGGGCACTCCGGAAGAATGACCAGGAATTCGTCTCCTCCGATTCGCACTGGAACATCGCATGCACGAATTGCTTTCTTCAATTTTCGAGAGAATTCCTTCAGGGCCGCGTCGCCGGCGGCGTGCCCGAACTGATCGTTAATCTCCTTAAAATAATCAAGGTCGAACAGAAGCACGGCCAGGGGATCGCCATTCCGCTCAGATCGCGCGATTTCCTCTTCCAGGCGCTGTTCGCCGAAGCGGCGATTGTGGAGGCCGGTCAGTGGGTCAAGAATTGAAAGATCGTAAAGTTTATCGGCTCGTATGCGCTGCTTAACCGCGACCTTCAGTTGTTTCGCGAGGCGATCGCGCACCAACTTCGTGCGGCTGTGCCTGGCCAGATCGAACACCAGCAGCGCGAGCACCAGCAGAAATATGCCATTCACGACAAACTCGATCCCGAGATGATTTTTTGAATCGAAGTCGCCCATGAAAAACGGCGCCGATATCGCAGCCAGGACTGCCGCGATCTGGACGATCGTGGTCCGGAAACTGGTCCTTACAATCCGGTCCAATTCCGCAATGCTCTCCTGGAATATTTCGTGGTCGCTTCGCTCCGGCGCGTCCACGTGAATGGTGTCCATTACGACCTGTTCTCCCTTGGTGCTGACAACCTCAAAGTTGGCGCCGGTTGCGCCTGGTGCTTGAGTGGGTAGTGTGCGCGCGAGAAGCCCGAACTTGCCTAAAGCGGATTCACTCTTTCACCGTGAGGAATTATCACGGTTAACAACGGCCTGACCAATGGGACCGGCGATCTACCTCCTTAGTACGGGACCGAAAACGTCAGTACTAAGGCTGGGCTACGAACAGGCCATTGGCGCCGGCCATCACAGGATTTACCTTGGAAGCTCCCAGAAACCATGGGTTTAACCCAATGACGATTATTGATGTTCCTTGACACGCCGAAGTGAGACCTGCGCTTCCGACGCTACACCAGTTGATGTCGGTGCAGACCAGCATCGTCCTGCCATATCCGAGCGCGGCTCGGAATTTCTGGGTATTCCCGGGCGCTTCAAGATTTTGTCTCAAATCGGCAATGGGGGCATGGGCATCGTTTACAAGGTTCGCGACCTTGAAACAGGTGAAATCGTCGCGCTGAAGCTATTAAAGCCGGAAATTGCCTCGGATCCGCGGATGCGAGAGGAACTCCGAAAGGAAGTCTGTCTCGCGAGGAAGGTCACGCACAAGAACGTCTGTCGGATTCACGAATTCTATCGCTCAGATGCTGCTTCGTGTATCTCCATGGAGCTTGTTGGGGGCGAGACCCTGCTTGTCCAGATTGCGTCGCGTCGGTGCTCTTCCGGTACGCGACTCGATCGAAATCACTCGCCAAATATGCGCGGGTTTGCGCGAGGCCCATGCTCATGGGATCGTACATCGAGACCTGAAGCCTGCAAACATCATGATCGACCAGGCTGGCGTCGTGAAAGATCATGGACTTCGGAATCGCTCACCTCTCTCAGGAAAATGGCCAGGTGACGAGGACGATAGTTGGGACGCCCGAGTACATGGCTCCGGAGCAGACTAGAACTTAAAGCCGTGGGACCTCGGACCGATATCTATTCCTTGGGTCTATTGCTGTACGAAATGATCACCGGTTCGCAGGCATTTACGAGGCGATTCTGCAATTGCGGTCGCTCTCAAGCAGATCCGCGAATCACCTAAACGTCCATCCGAGATCGTATCAACGCTTTCGCCTGGGCTTGAGGCGGTCATTCTGAAATGCTTGCGCAAGAATTGCGATAGCCGGTTTCAGTCGATCGACCAACTCGATTCGGCGCTGTGGAAGGCAACCTCAAACGCCGCTCCCAACCCGATCGTCACCCGTCTCGGACTCGGCGTTGCTGCGGAATACGCATCCGGCAAATGGCGGGTGCTTCTTCCCCATCTAACTCATCTGGCACTTGGACTTCGCCTCACAACGCAGCGGCTGAATCAGATTCTGCGCAATGAATTCAGGAGGCTCGCGCTTTGGGCAGCTAGCCGTGACGCTTCAGATCAAAGAAAAAATCGCCGGATTCAAATGGCAGCCATCGTAACAGGGATCTTGGTAACCATATTTCTATTCGCTACGCTCGCCAGCAAGCACGGCAACCGCGAGCGAACGACCACCGAGGCGGCGATCTCGCCATCTCTTCGGAACACCGCACCGGATGTTTCCGTACCGTCGTCCTCCGCTCCGACCGCCGCGTCGATCACCCCAGACGAACTAACAAAAGACTCGGAACAGCAGAATACTGACTTCAATCTCGTTATCGACCGGGTCTCTGACGGTCCTTCGACCGATACCGCTTCATCCGCCGCGCCATCGACCAACAGCATTCCTCTATCCCACACGCAAATTGCAGAACCGGTAACAAAGCGGACGAAGACGCGTCCTATTCCGGCCCCATTGCCCCTGAAAGGTAAAGCGAATGCCGCGAGCATCAAATCCGCTGTTCTTGAGGGATCGCCTCACCCGTCTCCGGTGGACCAGGAACCCAGTATTGCTGGCGCGATGGCGATCGTGCGCGCTAGCGTTCCCCCGCCACAGCTCGAGGCGCCCGCCACGGCAAGTGCCGACTCGACGAACCCCAGCGCAGGCAGCCCGGACTCGATCGCAGAGACCTATCTTGAAGTGGGATCGTTCAAGGATACAAAATGGGCGGACGACGCGGTTGAACGGCTCTCCCAACAAGGATTCCACGCCATCTGCGTCCACAAGACGGTTTTCTGGATACAGTCCTATCACGTTCAAGTCGGTCCATATGCGACGTCGGACCAGATCGATCAAGCTCAAGAACGACTGACTGAGCAGGGAATCAAATCACACATCGTCAAGTAGGTTTCAGTTGCAGCTGCGACGTGCCGACTCGAAAAACCGACAACGGCTCCAAGCGGACTACCGAAACGCGAGAACTGCGGAGAAAAGTTCCGTTCGTGGAACTCAAATCGTACAACAGAATCCCGTCGCGCCTGACCTCAATGGCGCAATGTGAACGAGAAACTTCCGGATCATCAATTTCAATATCCGCCCCCCCGCCCATCCGCCCGATCGTTGTGATTGACCTTATTATTTCAAATTCGCTTCCCTGCGATGGTCCGGTAACGACACAGAGTTTTATATGTTCTCCCACCGGAAGATCGGGATTTGCGGTTTCCGGAAGTAGAGATCCTGATAACCCGATGGGGCTAGGCCTTTCTCGAGGCAAGGATGAAGGTACTACAACCGTAGGCGGCCCCGGAGCGGAAGAGACGTTTTCCATAATCGAATGGCACATCCAGCATTTAACTACCTGAGGCGCGCTCTCAGCATCCTCTAAATGAATTATCGATCCGCACCGGGCGCAATGAACCTGCATAGCGTCTAAATCTACCACCGCGATTCGGCTATGCCAGACAGTTTTCCCTGTATAAAGCTCGGTTGAGAATTCGTAGTTCAGGTCTGCCGTCGACGCCTCTGGCGGTCAAATCGGAGAATCGCCTCAGTAGCCCCCAAATTCTTCTGCGCGAATGTCGTCATCATTGATTCCGGTCTTACTCAACATCTCGTGCAAACCTTTCACCATGGCGGGCGGACCAGCAATGTAGTAGATGGGTGCCGACGCGCCCTTCAGGTGCCTTCCGAGCATCCCTTGATCGATCAAACCGGTTTCACCAATCCAGGGTTGAGTCGATTTCTCCATTTCGGTCATGCTGGCGATTAGTTTGTACTTCGGGTTGTCTCTTTCCAATGCTTGGAGCTCTGCGATGAACGGCGCGTCTTCTGGCCGCCTGTTGGAATAGAAAAGGACAATGCGATTCGGCAACTTCTCCTTCGCTGCCCAATGGACAATGCTTCGAAATGGCGTGATGCCAATCCCCCCTGCAAGGAATACAGCCGCGCGCGTAACATCGCCTTGAAGAATCAAATCACCGGACGGCCCCTCGATCTTGACGCCAGTCCCCAGCGGCATCGTTTTCAATACGCGCTTGAACGCTGTATCGCGCATCCGCGTCGCCACCATCAAGGTCTCTTCGTGAGGGGCGCTCGCGATCGAAAAACTGCGCACATTCCCTTCGGCATCCGTCTCCGAAGGACCAAGCAAGGTCATATCAAGATACTGGCCGGCCTTGAACGTCCATCCTGATGGTTTTTCGAATCGGAAGGCCATGGTTCCGTCCGCAACTTCCTTGCGATCTTTCAGTTTGCAGATGAAACTTGGTGAAGCCGCCGCAGTGCTCATAATTGGTCTCCTTGCGATATCTGCCCCTATCAACTCCTTTTTTCGTTTCCTTCGGGGAGTGCCAAACCCTCGTGAATCAGATCCCGGCCTCCTGACTAAAATACTGATAATCTTCCCGCCAGCCACCCTGGCCTCGGCCAATGTTTTTGTAGTCCTCGATGAATTCGATTGCTCGGATGTACTTTACCATGGTGAATCCGAGCTGCGTTTCAACGCGAAGCCGGAGCGGCGCTCCGTGTAGGAGTGGCAGCGGTTGCCCGTTCATTTCGTAGGCAAGAATCGTCTGCGGATCTTCCGCCAACTCCAAGCGAATCGTGCCGTAGAAGTACCCCGGCCCTTGGGCGTGCGGCTCCGATGTGGATTTATTGTCGAACGCATAGAAAACGATGTAGCGGGCGGCGGGAAGCGGATGGCAAAGTCCCATGATGTGATGCAGAGATACACCGCTCCACTCCGCAACGCCCGACCAGCCCTGGATACAACAGTGTTTGGTAATCTGAGTTCGTTTCGGCATTGCGCGGAGGTCCGGCAGCGTTAGATGCAGCGGCCTTTCGACCAATCCGCCGATCTCCAGGCTATAGTTTGCAAAGTTTTCGCGTGCCATTGCCAGAAAACTCTCCTCTTTCGGCGGCCGGCCGTTAACCCAGAAGTATGGCGAGATGTCCGCCTGTGAGTAATGTTGTGCGGACACTTCGTGGCCGAAAAAGAGCGTGCGTACCGGATCGGTGATCGACTGAGTGGCATGCTGGACAAAGCGCGGGCGGCGACGTGAACACACTGTTGTCACCGCATGGATGGCTACTATGCCGGCCAACCCGGACAACCAGACGACAAGAGCAAGCGTCAGCTGCGGATTACGGGTCTCCCCGAGAACAATCATCGCCAACTCTGTCCGGAAACCATGCAGGGCCACGATGGTGACGTGTCCGATGAAGAATACGATGAAGGTGCAAAGAGCCAAGAAATGCAGGCTCCGTGCGCTTTGCCGTCCATGAAAGATTTTGATATACCACGGAAAACGAGCGGCGATGGCTGGGGACATCGCTACTCCCGTTGCGATGCTGAAAGGCGCAAGCAGGAATATCACTGCCGCATAGCTCAACTGCTGTAGCGCGTTATATCCTCCCGGCGTTTCCACGACATGGAAGCTCAGGTAGCTAAGCATTGCGTGCCATGCGCCAGGGACAATCTGCCATGAAGTCGGGATTAGCCGCCGCCACTCCGGAGTGACGAAGAGCATCAGCACGTACGTCAAGCCTGTCAGCAGCCACGCGAAATCCGCAAGAAAGTGCCAGTGCCGCCCTAGACCTAGATTTTCGCGGCCGGGCAACGCAATCGCGGACGGGAATGAAGTTTCCTCGTCACTCGCCGTCCAGAGTCGGTCTTCAGGTCGCCGCTTCTTCGTAAACTTGAGCCATTCGCTGCCCGGCGTGCAGTGATCGTTCCAGTAAAGCCTCGGATGTGCGCTCAAAATCTCAAGACCGCTCCGAATGAGGAGCGACAGGAGAAGAAAATTGAAGAAGTGCGCCGCCCGCAACCACAATGGGTAGTCAAGAGGCATTCTTTATCACATTCTTAAACCTTGGCTTTTCGGTTCTTCCGTAGACGCTCTGGAAGTCGAGCCAGACGGAATCGCCCGCCGCCGCGATTCCGGACAGGGTGCGTGATCCGGTGAACCTGTACTCGTGCAAAAGGAACCAACAGCGGGTAGTCCGAGGCTGCATCTTAAACACCGGAGCAAAATGTTTCCGTGCAATATGGCACACATTCCATTTTGAGTGACGGAATGGCAGCCTCATATGGCCCGCAGAGCGACCATTCGACGGCGAACAAGGTTAACTGAAAGAAATCCCAAAACTGTGTGGCGGAGAGGGTGGGATTCGAACCCACGGTTGAGTTTCCCCAACACACGCTTTCCAAGCGTGCTCCTTAAACCGCTCGGACACCTCTCCGCACGATGAGGCTTCAGCAGCCTAACAAATTGACGGCAGCGCGGCAAACGCGAGAAGCGCGTCACTCCGCGGCGCCGGCAACAGATCGCTCAGATGTCTGCTACAATTTCTTGCGCTAATCCGGGGTAGTGCAATTGGTAGCACGCCAGCCTTTGGAGCTGGTTATCCTGGTTCGAGTCCAGGCCCCGGAGCCATTCCCCTGCTTCAATCGTCTGAACGCAATAAATTTTGTCTTCGGCATCGACACGCGGGACAACTTCTGCACCAAGCGCAACGGCAGGTGGGTTTTCCGGTCGCTCACGGTCAACCTATGGATGGACCGGAACACTGTGCTATCGGTCGGCGATTTTCACGCGGCTACGGCTGCACCCAAGATTGCGGCGAACGCGTCACCCGCATGCTTGGCGCAAGCGACTTCCAGACCTTAAGCAGCCGGGCGGGGTTTCCGTCGAACTGGATTCGGAACAGGTTGGGGCGGCTTCACCAAGCGAAGCGGGCTTACCTTAGTGCATTCCACGGCCTGTAGAAGGAGGAGTTCGAACTCACTCTCCGAAAGCGAACTTCTCACTACTCTGACGCCGGGCTTCAGGGTCATACCACCCTCCCACTCTTGAAACTCCATAAAATGGGCCCTGTATTGAGCGGAGCGTATTCCGGACGTAGGGTCCTGTCAAGTGATTTGGGCTGCTCAAGACGGTGAAATCTTGCTAAGACTGGCGCGGACGACCGCTTAACTTAATGGAATCGTCGAGAGGAACGCGGGCAGAGCGAGGACAATCAGAAATCCGCTGAGAGCGTAGGTGCAGACTGAAACAACTCCGAGAGGTAGTATCGCAATTAGCACCGGATCGCGGCCATTTCGGTACATATTAAACATCATCCCGATCGCGCGAATCTGCATCCACATCGCCAGCGGCGCATAGAGCAAAACAGGCCAGACCCTCGCCGGTCCCGACGGACCAAAATGAGCGGCCGCGAGCATCGGAAATACCAAAAGCATGGGGAGTAGCGTGAGTCCTGCTGCCTTCAACCCCAGCTTTTTTCTGTCTTCCATGTATTGCAGCGTACATCATGCCTCCAACGCTAACGAGAGGGTCCGCGGCGCCGTGTAGCGAAATCGTCAACAACTAAGTGCCCCCTTTCTGCTTTTTCGGATAACCGCACACGCTGTTGATGTATCTTATTCCCCGGGTGCATCCTCCGCACCCAAACCGCTGCGCCAGCGGCAATCCCCACGACACGGGGACCTCCGGAGGCAACGCTGGGGAATCTCCCGCGCCGCTGATCCGGAATTTCACCCTGCACGAAAGCTACGTTCTCTTTTGCTCAGGGTCCATCCCCGCGGATTCCAACGCGTCTCCGCCCGGACACAGGAGGATTCAATGAAACGAGTTATAGCTCTTTCCGCCGTCGTCTCACTCGCTCTATGGTTGAGCCCGGCAGTTTATGCCCAAGCGAATCAAGTAATTCCCGGCACCCAGGTGCGTCTCACGCTGGTAGACGGCCTGAGCAGCAGCGTCGCGCACAATGGCGATCCCTTTACCGCGATCGTCGCGGAACCAGTATTCTCCGGCAACCAGCTGATCTTGCCCGCGGGATCCAAGGTTCACGGGACGATCACCACCGTCGAGCGTCCCCGGTATTTCTCGATGTTCCGCGGCGGCGCTTCGATGAATCTCTCGTTTAGTTCCGTCGAAGTGGAAAGCCGAATCTTCCCCGCGAAGTTGAGCATTCTTTCAATCTACAGCGGCGGAACCGTGACGACCAAGCAGCGGAAGGACCTGAAGACCATTGAAGGCGAGGTCGTACAGGAAAATCGCGGAGTCAAAGGTGACATCGAGGACGTAGCTATCGGAACAGCCGGAGGGTCAACCGTCGGACTGATCTTCAGCCACGTCTTGCGCGGCACGATATTTGGACTGGTCGGCGGCACCGCTTACGTAGTCGCGAAGAAAGGGAAGGATGTGGAGCTGCCGGCGCAGACGGGATTTCTCGTGCGCATGGATTCAACCCTGTCGCTTCCCGCAACGCTGCTGCACAACGCGTCGTACACGTCCGGCGGCAACTAGCCAGCGGCGCACTCGCGCAAATTCACCGATCCTCGTTTGTCTGGCGTGATCCCACGCTGGACAAACGGGACGCCGTTTTACGCCCCAGCCCGAACGGCCGATTGCTTATCCGCGCTCTTGAGGAAGCGGTAGAGGCTTGTCCGCCCGATGCCGAGCATGCGCGCCGCGCGCACGCGGTTGCCATTGCATGTCTCGAGCACGCGCTGAATGTGCATGCTCCGCATTTCGCTGAGTGGCAGCGGTCGCCAATCCCCGTTTGTCGTGATCGCAGAACTCTGTAATTTGCGAAACTGCTCCGCCAGATCGTCGAGCGTCTTGATCAGTCGCGGATAGTCGAGCGGTTTGCACAAATAATCGTACGCGCCCCGCTTGATAGCCTCAATCGCCGAATCGACTGAATGCGCAGCCGACATCAGAATCACGTGCATCGCTGGATCTTGACGTAAGGCCTTCTCGAGAAATTCAAGACCGTCCATGCCAGGTAACTTGCAATCGGCGATAATCACGCGGCAGTTTCCCAAGCGAACCTTCTCGAACGCATCTTGGGAACTCACGGTTCCAATAGCCGGAAATCCAGCCCGTCTAAGAGATTCTCGCGCGAGTGCCATCTGAGATGTATCGCCGTCCAGAACGCAGACCGTTAGATTCCCTCTCGCTGCTACGATGGGCGAAGTTTGGAGCGCAAAGCTCATTTAAAATGGATAGGCAATGCGTGTGCCAGAGTGGCGGCCTTAACAACCTTTAACGAAATAATTCGCAGAGATTTCCGCGTGAAAGACACTTGAACCCATAAAGCTTCTGGATTGAGGCCGTTGATCAGACGGTGTTGCGCGATGTGTGCCAGGTGCGACAAATTCTACGTTGGATATTCCGCTTCAACAAACACCGATGGCGTCCCGAACCGGAACCGCAGTTTCAAATAGGGCCACTTTCGAAGATTCCGCGCGTGGTAGAACCGAGTGGCTCCTGGAATCGCGTTCGCGCCGGAATCAACCCCAATGCGAGCCCGGGTAAAGTAGCGCGAGCGCTAAGCTGAAAATGGCACCGAAGATCTTGTCGTACAAAACCCACGCGAGCACGATTCCCATCATTCCGAAATTCTGACTGCTCGTCCAATCGAGGAATCGCAAACCGGCGGCCTGGCTCATCAGCAGCGTGACGCCGGTGTGGCCGTCGAGTGGCGGTACCGGCAAGAGATTGAATGTCCCGAGGAGCACGTTCAGCACGAAGAGAATGCTCAGGAACGTCGCAGCAAACGCGGCCGCGCCCGGACCAGTAGCTTCCGTGATGTGCGTAAATCCCACCGATTCCGGCATACGCAGATATCCGAGCGCCATTCCCGCCGCGAATTCCTACGGCAGCGATAATCGCCAGCGTGAAATTCGCCGCAGGCCCCGCCAGCGCCATCCACGCAGCGCGGCGAGGATATTGCCGCTGCCATGCCGGATCGTACGGCGCGCTGGCCCAGCCGAACATCCAGTGCGGCGGGAGAATATACGTGGCGATTGGCACGATCACCATCCCAAACGGAGCGCGGCGAATGTGCGGCAAGGGATTCAAGCTCGTTTGGCCGGCATGAAATGCTGTGGGGTCGCCGCCGAGGTGCCCGGCGAGCGAGTGCGCGCCTTCATGGCACGTCGTGGAAAAAAGAAAGACGATGTACCAGATAATTCCGAGGGCGATGAAATCCGGAGCCATGTTGAGCGCAAGACTAGAACGGCAGGACGAAATCCGCAAGCGATGATCACGCGATGTTTGGAATGATCGCGAGAAAATTTCGAGCGCCGCCATCTTCTTTCACGGTGCAGACCGGTATGCTAGACTCCGCGAAGCGGTCGTGTCGCAAGAAACAATTGCGACGCAGACCGGCGATCGGTGGAACTTCGGGCTCTGTGCAACGATTCCCCGCGAACCCCGCCAGGCCCGGAAGGGAGCAACGGTAGCGGGTCAGCTTCGTGTGCCGCGGATCACCCGAAGTTCCTCTTATCGCTGCCGCCCCGAAGGAATTCCGGGGCAAAACAGGATCGAATGAGTTACAAAGTCATCGCGCGAAAATATCGGCCGCAGACGTTCGCTGAAATCGTCGGGCAGCAGCACGTCACGCGGACGCTTGCGAATGCGATCGAGTCGAATCGCGTCGCTCACGCATACATTTTCTCGGGCGTGCGTGGCGTCGGCAAGACGACGGCTGCGCGCATCCTGGCCAAGGCTCTGAACTGCGCGAATGGCACCGACGGCTCAGCCGGATGGCACGTGCGACTCCTGCCTCGAGATTTCCGCCGGCACTTCGCTCGACGTTCTCGAAATTGACGCGGCGTCCAATCGCGGCATCGATCAAATTCGCGAGCTGCGCGAAATGGTGCGCTATGCCCCCGCATCGAGCCGCTACAAGGTCGTAATCCTCGACGAGGCGCATCAGCTGACCGATGAGGCGTCGAACGCGCTGCTGAAAACCCTCGAAGAACCGCCCGAGCGCGTCGTGTTTATTCTGGCCACCACTCGCGCCGAAGATTTGGTCGAGACGATCAAATCGCGCGCGCAGCTTTTCCAGTTTCGCTCGCTCACTTTTCAGGAAATTTCCGGCCAGATCGAGCACATCATAAAGGCCGAGAATCTCAAGATCGAATCCGGCGCCGTGGCCGTGATCGCACGCGCGGCTGAAGGCAGTCTGCGCGACGGGCTTTCGCTGCTCGAACAGGCGATGGCGTATGCCGGCGACGACATTTCGGACGCGCAAGTTCGCGAGCTGCTCGGCGTCGTTGCCGAAAGCGTGCTCGACGATCTCGTCGGCGCGATTGCGGACCAATCCTCCGAGCGCGCGCTGGGACTCGTTCACAGGCTCATCGCCGACGGCCAAAATCTGCAGCATTTCTGCCGCGAAGCGATTCGCCATTTCCGCAATTTGCTTGTCGCGCGTGTGTGCGGCGCCGAATCCGAACTTGTCGCCGCGCCGAAGGATGAACGTCCGCGTCTGGCGGAACATGCCGCGAAATTCAGCGAAGAAGACCTCACGCGCTTCTTCAATATTCTGCTCGAAACCGACGACGACTTGCGGCGCAAACCCGATCCGCGCCTACATCTGGAGTTGGGTCTGCTGCGACTCGTCAACGCGCAACGCCTCGCGCCTCTCGAAGAAATCCTCGGGGAGCTGCGGGGAGATCGGATTCCCGCAAGACCGGCGCAAGGCGCAGGCGACGCCGAGCACGCCGCCGCGAACAAACGCTCCGACTCAAGCCGTTTCCGTTTCTTCGTCGGGAGCAGCTGCTGTGCGGATGGCTCCGGCACCGGAAACGAAACTTTCCGTCGCGCGCTTCTGCTGTGCCCGAGCGTCCGCCGTCAAATATTCCGCTGCCCGCCTCTGCGCCTCGCATCGTGGCGCGCGCCGCGGAAGATGGCGCAAGCGGTCTGGCTTCGGCGCAATTGGACGCGGTCAAAGCGATGCTGCAGAGTTCCAGATTGCTTTCGTCTTTTCTCGAACATGCCACTCGCTGCGAAATAGAAGCCGGCGAGTTTCGGCTTTTTTTCCACACCGATAATCGCACGCTGACGGAAATGTTGCCGCGCGAAGCGATGGAGCGTTTGCGCACAGCTGTGCAGGAAGTCGTGGGCCAGCCTTTGCGCGTCTGTGTTAAACTGGATTCCGGGCGAGCAGGAATGGGACGCACTTCGGAATTGCGCGCTCGGTTTGAAGAGGATCCGATCGTTAGGGCGATGCTGGAAAAATTCGGCGGCCAGATTTCAAGCGTCAAACGCCCGGGCGAGGAATAACCCATGGAAGTAAAAGCACTGCAGCAGATGCTCTCGCAGTTCCGGCAAGTGCAGGAGACGCTGGAAAAGCGCATTGACGGGCTTAGCGTCGAAGCGTCGGCCGGAGGCGGAATGGTGTCCGTGAAGATGAACGGACAAAAGCAGCTGACCGAAGTGCGCATCGAGCCGGACGTCTTCAAGGCCAAAGATCAGGAAATGTTGCAGGAACTGCTTCTCGCGGCCGTGAACGAAGCCACACGGCGTGTGGATGATGAGCTTTCCAAGCAGATGAAGGATCTTGACCGGCTCCGTGCCCGGAATCATGGGCCTGAAAATCCCGGGCCTGTTCTAAGCTAGGATTTCTCCGCTGTACCGTGGTCCCCGTTCTTCGGTTTCAATTCCCTTCGCTTTGCTAACGACCATTCCGATTCGCAGCCGATAAAACTCTGCTACAAAAAAAGAGGCGCAGCTTTCACTGCGCCTCTCGCGAACATTCGCAGATTGTTCGATCAGCAGTTACTTCGCTGGCGGCGGAGGTCGCGACCCATCGAACCGTGCGGTGGAACAATCCGATCAGCACCGTGCCTGTGAGAACGTGACCGTCCATCGCCTTCTGAACGTCGTCGCGGCTCGCGCCCTTCTGAAGATCGAGCGTGGTGTCGAGCGCGAAAAGCTCAAACGTATAGTGGTGAACCGGTCCTGGGGGCGCGCATGGCCCGAAAAACGTCGCTGCACGGGCGATGTTGTTCCGCCTGCAGAGCCACGGTCGAATCGGCCTTCATGCCTTCCGGCAGCGAAGTCGCATCGCCGGGGATATTGAAGACCATCCAGTGAGTGATATCGTCGAACGCCTTTCGCCGCGTGCGCGTCCGGATCGTGCAAGATCAGCACGAAACTCTTCGTCCCGGCCGGCGGGTTGACCCACGAAAGCGGCGGCGAAACCATCTTGCTGGCGTCCGGAGGGCCGCCGGCCATTCCGGGAACGCACGAGTACTTCTCCGGGTATGGGCTAACGTCGGTGAATGCGGAGCTGCTAAGTTGAAGCGGCGGGCCCGCCGGCGGACGTCCGCCGCCACCTCCACCCTGTTGCGCCAGCGCCGGAGCAACACCGGCAGCCAGCAGTAGCGCTGATAGCGCGAGCGGTCGCACAATTCTCATTTGCATTCCGTCTTTCCTCCCTTATCCGCTGCTGGAAGCATTCCAGAGTCGGTTCCCCACAACCCACCACAAAGCGCATGGATTGTAACTCCCGCGGAGTCGCCCGCGCAATGAATCATCCGAAATCAACACCGCGCGTTCGGAGCGGAGTTTACCTTCTGGCGAAAACAGACGGGACTCTGCGATAATGCCTTCTCATGCCTGATTTTGCTCCTTCCGTCACGCGATTGATTGACGAACTAAAGCGCCTGCCCGGCATCGGGCAGAAAACAGCGCAGCGCCTCGCTTTCTACCTGCTGCGCGTGGATAAGGGCCAAGCGCTCGCGCTCTCCGACGCGATTCGCGAGGCCAAGGAAAAAGTCCGCGAGTGCTCGATCTGCAATAACATCACCGACGCTGATCCCTGCCTTTTTTGCGCCAGCTCGACGCGCAGCAAAAGCATGATCTGTGTGGTCGAAGAAGCCACGAACATTCAGGCCGTGGAAAAGACACGCCAGTTCAACGGGCTGTACCATGTACTCGGTGGAGCGCTTTCGCCGCTGCAAGGTGTAGGCCCGGACCAGCTGAAAATCAGGAGCCTGATCGAGCGCCTCAAGGGCGGCACGGTCGAGGAAATTATCGTGGCCACCAATCCCACCGCGGAGGGCGAAGCGACATCCGTCTATCTCTCAAAACTGATCAGGCCGCTCGGCGTACGCGTCACCCGCATCGCCATGGGCATTCCCGTGGGCTCTGACCTCGAATATGCCGACGAAGTCACCATGATGAAAGCCATGGAAGGCCGCCGGGACGTCTAGCCTTTCCTGCCATGGCCTGCCACCCGGGTGGGCGGCAAGACCCTACTAATCTAAAGTTACCCTTTCGCACCACCCTTCCAGCCCATGCTGCCCGCCTCAAATGCGGGTGCTACCCTTAATTCCTACCCTTCGGAGGACCCGGTGGTCGAGTCGTTGCCAATGGATGACGCCAGCACACAGAAGCGCCGAAGCACGCGCATCGTGCAGGCTGTCCCTATCACGGTCTCTGGCGTGGACGCGCTCGGCCAGCCGTTCAAGGAACGCACCACGACCGTGATGGTCAACGTCCACGGGTGCAAGTACCAGTCGAAGCACTACGTCCCCAAGAATTCGACGATCAAGCTCGAAATTCCCCACCCCGACCCGTCGTTGCCTGCGCGTTCAGCGCGTCGGGCGTGTGGTCTGGGTCCAACGCCCGCGCGCCGTTCGCGAGCTTTTCCAGATTGGCCTCGAGTTCGAGGTTGCGGGAAACATTTGGGGAATCGCGTTCCCGCCGGAGGATTGGTTTGCTTATCCGGGTGATGAATCGCCGGCCGCCGCGCCCGCCGAATTTGCCATCGCCCCCGAGACAAAATCATCCGCCGCGCCCGCCCCCAAGGCGCCGGAAACGGTTACAGCGCCGCCAGCACAGGTCCCGAGCCCAGCCGCGCCGATTGCGACGCCTCCTGCCGAAAGCAAAGTTCACGTGATGCCCGGGCCTGCGCCGTCACCTGCGCCTCCGCCCGCATCATCGCCAGCAGCCACACCGCAGGACGCGCTCGCGACCGCGCGTCAGATGGCAAAGATGGTCGAGGACGCCAAAGACACCCTCGATAAGACGCTGAAGAAGGGTGCTCTGTCTGCGATCAATGACGAAATGACGATCGTGCGCCAACAGCTCGACGTCCAGCTCCACGAAGCTGTCGAGCGAGCCATTAAAGTTTCGATGGATCGCGTTTCGGAGTCGGCGGTCAAGAAAGTAGTGCAGCAAGCTGCGGATCGCACCAACGCCATCGTCGAAGAAGCCCGCAAGGCGAGTGACACTAACGCCGAGAATTTGGATGCCAAAGTACGCCAGGCGGTCGAGCAAGCAGTGAGTCAGGCTGCGAATCAGGCCGCTCAACAAGCGGCCGAGCAAGCAGCGGCGCACAACCTGAAAAACGCGGTTGAAGAGGCCGTCGAGCGCGTGATTTCACAGCGCGAAGCGTCCACTCCATCGCTCGGAATTCTTTCCTCGCCCGAGGCGGCGCAGCAGCACCTCGATCAATGGAAAAAGGATCTTGAAGATACGGCGCAGAGCGTTCGCGCCCGCACGATTGATGAAACACAATCCGACGCTGCCTCCGCAAAGCAGCGCTGGAACGATGAATTCGAAGCCGCGGTGAACGGAGCTTCGCAGAATCTTGGCCAGAAGATCGGCGAAGCATCGCAGGCCGCGCTGGCTCAAGCCGAACGGGAGATTGCCGAGCGTCAATCCGGAGTTCGCGCGTCATTCGACGAGGCGGTTTCGAGCGCGCAGGCAACCATTCAATCGTTAGGCTCGGGGCTGGAGCAGGAACGCGCGCGCGCCGAAATCGCCAAGACGCGCCTCGAGGAAGCAGCGCGGTCCACGATCGATGAGACGCGCCGCAATCTGGAAGACATCGCCGCCGTGCAACATCAGGAAGCCGTGCGTCGCGCGGATCAGGCCATCGCCGAACGCACGCAACAAATCGAACCCGTGCTCCGAAATTCGGCGCAGCAGGTACTTGATCGCCTCTCCACCGAGCTCGATGAAAAGCTGGCTCCAAAGATTGAGGAAGCGCAGAAAGCCGCCTCGGGATTGACAGAAGCCGGCGAGCTGGCCGCCCGGATTCAGAGCACGATTCGCGATCAAGTTCAGCAGGCCTCCGACCAGGCCGCGCAGATCGAAGCAATGGTTCGCGACCACGCCAGAAGGGCCACCGAGCAGGCTGATCAGATCCAGACGGTCGCGCGCGAACAGGTCCAGCGGGAATCCAGGCAAGCTGTGCAGGAATCACGGGAGCAGGTTCAGCGGGAATCCCAGCAAGCCGTGCAGGAATCCCGCGAGCAGATTCAGAAAGACTCGCAACAGGCCGTCCAGGATTCGCTTGATCGGCTTCGGCAGGAGTCCGCAAAAGTTCCAGAAGAGTTCGAGCGGTCCGTTCGCGCCACACTTTCCAAGGTCGAGGAAGAGTTCGAACAGAAAAGCGTCGGCGCGCAGCACGAGACATACGAAGCGCTTTCAAAGGCAGCGGACTGGTACCAGAAGAAAGCGCACACCACGATGCAAACTTCGCTCGAAAAGGCCGTCGAGCAATCCACCTCCGCGCTTCGTGGAAAGGCGGCCGAGATTTCCAGCCTCGTGGCGTCCGAGCTCGACCACTACCGCCGGTCCTACGTCGAGCATAGCCAGGCTGAAATCGAAGAAGCTGCACAAGACATCGTGGATCGCGAGCGCGCCAAGCTCGGCGAAAACGCCGAAATCGCACACGCCGGTTTTTCGGACCGCGTCCAGCAGGTGACGGGCGAATCGCTTCGTCGATTTGAAGATACCTCGCGCCAGGCGCTTGAAAAGGCGCGCTCCGATATGGAGTACAACCGCGAAGGCTCGCTCACCGCGTTCCAAAAGAGTATCGAGGAAAAGATGTTGCAGGGCGTCGAGCAGGCACAGATTCACCTGCAATCCCAGATCGGCCCTATCATCGAAGCCCTCGAAGCGAACCGCCAGAAACAAAATCAGGAGTGGATGGAACAGCTCAAGAAATCCACCAACGAATCAATCGAACAGTATAAATCGCGCCTCGAAAATGCTTCCAATTCCTGGCTGCTCGCATCCGCCACGACACTTGGACAACATTCGCAGACCGTTCTCGACACGCTCGCCAAAGCCGCCGAAAAGCGCATGCGCGAAAGCATCGCCGGAGTATTAGCCGGGATGGGTGACACGCTGAAAGACCGCCTCATAGGAATATCCGAAAACATGAGCGCCGAAGATAGCGACGACGACGATTTGCCTCCTGCAAAGAAATAGTCTCCGTCAGGCTCCGCCGCCCGGCGCCCCCTGATTTCGAATTTCGCTCGTCGCCCCGGTATAATGCTGGTCATGGCGAATCATTCCTATCTGAACGTGTGGTCGAAGGATTTTTCCGAGGAATTCATCATGGAGCGCCTAGGCGCGTTCCTCGAGACAGTTCCCTTCTCGGCGACGAAGCCGGGTTTCACGCACTTGGCCATCCGCGCGGTGGACGCTACCGAGACTCCCATTCTGGAGCAGGACTTGCGCGCCGTGCCGCACGATGCCTCCGGAATAATCGAAATCGCGAAAGATCAGATTCACAGCGATTGCTCGTACGAGGTTGGCTGTCACTGGGACCTCGCCGTATTTGACGCCGCAAACGGAAAATCGAAAGTCGAGCCGCAGCCGCTCGAAATTCTCTGTCGCGGCGAGGATTACGACGAAGGCTTCTGGCGGGAAAGCGGCCACTTCGAAGTGAATCTAGGTTTCGAGCACCTTTTCACCGGACACGCTGGCTTACTCGGCATTCGCCCAGGCCCAAAGATGCCGGCTCAGAGTCCGGAAGAGGCGCGCTTCCTGGAAGCGATGCATTGGCCCGAAAACCTTGCGAAATATCAGGAAAAGACGCGAGAAAACATTCGCAAGCTTCTCGACTGGGTTCGACGAATCGAGAACTCATTGCCGGTGGAAAAGGTCCGGCTCTGGTCGGAAGGCGAGGAAAACTTCGAGGCCCGCCTCGACGAAATCGTGGCCGCGCGCTGACCGAAAAGAGATTCGTAACACCCCTTCCGCGAATGGAATCAAAACGCTAGAATCTACGTTATACAATCTGAATTCGAACAGGCCAGAAGGTGCCACAGGGAATGCAAGCTGACTGCCGACGTTTGGCCCCAAGTGAAGCGAACAGCGCGCCTGTTGCGTCCAATACTCGCAGATGAGCGCCATCGCACAGCCCGTCTCCACCGCCGCCGCCCGTCCCGCACGCAAGCCCTCGGGCTGGTCTCAGCTAAAGTTGCTCCTGCCTTACGTCTTCCGCTACAAACGGATGGTTGGCGTCGGCATGGTAGCTCTCACATTGACCGGGCTGCTGGGTTCGCTCCCCCAGTTGATCATTGGCTCAATGACGGACTTGTTGCACGCCGCTCCGCAGCCGCTCTCCACGCTTACTGGGACTGCCCGCTCAATTCTTCAACCTCTGTTCGC
The DNA here is from genome assembly GCA_963701865.1 of uncultured Acidobacteriota bacterium. Classification (GTDB taxonomy): domain Bacteria; phylum Acidobacteriota; class Terriglobia; order Acidiferrales; family UBA7541; genus Palsa-295. The sequence continues at coordinate 724,369 of CAVPBO010000001.1, read as the reverse complement.
GTTTTACGCGCCGATGAGCCGGCACGCACTGGGTCTCTACTGCATCATCCTCGTCGTCGTGATGTTGATAAAAGGGTTTTTCTCGTTCTGGTCGCGCTGGATTTTGATCGGCATGTCTCGCGAGATCGAATATGACCTGCGAAACGATCTGCTGACTCGCCTGCTGGCCATGGATCCCGAGTTCTACTCCAAAAATCGTACCGGCGACCTGATGTCGCGCGTGACGAACGATCTGAACGCCGTCCGGATGGTTCTGGGCCCCGGAATCATGTACACCGCCAACACCGTCGCGACGATGGTGTTGGCCGTCTACTTCATGATCAAGCTTTCGCCTGTGCTGACCATGTGGGTCCTCATTCCCGTTCCCTTCGTGGCCTTCGCGGTGCGCTACTTCGGACAGATCATTCACCGCCTGTCTGAGCAGATACAGGCTGCCCTCGGCGTGCTTTCGACCCGTGCGCAGGAAAACCTCACGGGTGTTCGTGTAATCCGAGCCTATGCTCAGGAAAAACCCGAAATCGAGTCTTTTGACCGCGCCAATCGCGACTATGTGGACCACAACATTAAGTTGATCGGTTCCTGGAGCCTGTTTTTTCCGGCCCTCGCAGCGCTAATTGGCGTCACGGTCGTAATCCTGCTTGGCATGGGCGGCGTCCAGGTCATCCAGGATCGGATATCGCTCGGAACGTTCTTGGCGTTCTACACGTTCCTGGGCCAGCTCGTCTTTCCGATGATCGCGATAGGCTTCGTGACCAACATTTTCCAGCGCGGCGCGGCTTCGATGGGCCGGTTGAATTACATCTTGAAAGCGCAACCTAACATCCGGAATTCCGCGGTTTCAGAAGAAGAGACCCTCCCAGCGGCGAGTCCGTGGGAATGGCCAGCCCTACCGAACGCTCTACCGATGAAGCGACGAAAGCCGAGCCGACCATCCGCGGCGAAATCGAATTCAGCATCTGACATTCACTTATCCGACTGCTTCGGACGGAGCACCGGGGCCAGAAGTTCTGCACGACATCAATCTGCAAAATTCCGGCTGGCTCGACGCTCGCCATCGTCGGCCCCACCGGCAGCGGCAAATCCACTCTCGCGGCCCTGGTCGCACGCCTATGGGAAGCGCCAGCGGGCACGCTTCTGATCGATCGGTCGTTTCCATCCGCGACTATCCGCTCGATGCGCTGCGCCGGTCCATCGGATTCGTGCCGCAGGATACCTTTCTGTTCAGTGAAACGATCCGGGAGAACATTGCCTTCGGCGTGGATGTCCTGGACGAAGAACAGGTCCTTCGAAGCAGCCGAGATTGCGACCATCTCCGGCGAAATCATGAGCTTCCCCAAACGCTACGAGACAATGGTCGGCGAACGCGGCATTACTCTTTCCGGCGGCCAGAAGCAGCGAACCTCTCTCGCCCGCGCGATTCTCGCGACAGCCCAAAATCCTGGTGCTGGACGATTCACTTTCCAGCGTGGACACCGACACCGAAGAGCGGATTCTTAGCAGCTGCAGCGTCGTGATGCGCCAGCGAACCACCATCCTCGTGGCGCACCGCATTTCCACCGTCAAGAATGCCGACCAGATCATCGTCTTGCGCGAGGGACGCATCATCGAGCGCGGCACGCACGATGAACTGCTCGCACTCGGCGGCTATTACGCCGACCTCTATCAGAAGCAGTTGCTCGAAGAAGAATTGGAACGCGAATGAGCGATTTCCGCGAAGAAGAGAAGCTCGGAAAGCTCTACGACACGCAAATCACCCGGCGTCTGATGAAGTATCTCTGGCCGTACCGTTGGATGGTCGTGCTGGCCGTGTCCATGACGCTAGGCGTTGCAGCGATGGGAATCGTCGGACCGTACCTCTTCGGCCACGTCGCCGTGGACGGCTTCATCGTTCCCGCGACCGCACCACTCGATCTCGGTGCGCACGGCGGTGATTGGAATACTGTGGGTTGTGGTGGCGTATCTGGGTTCCCTGCTTGCCAACTTCGGCCTGCAATACGCGCAGGTTCGCATCATGCAATCCGTCGGGCAGAAAACGATGTACGACCTGCGCAAGGAAATTTTCGAGCACCTCCAGCGCCTGCCGATGAGCTTTTTCGATCGCAGCCCGGTGGGCCGGCTCGTCACGCGCGCAACAACCGACGTGGACGCATTGAACGACCTTTTCGCCTCCGGCGTGGTCGCCATGCTGAACGATTTTGTGCAGCTCTTCGGCTTGGCCATATTCCTGCTGTGGTATCGCCCCATCCTCGGACTGGCTACCCTCTCGCCTCTTCCTTTCATGATCGTGCTGACCTATTTCTTTCGCAATCAGCGTCCGCGAAGCAAACCGCGGAATCCGGACCGCGATCGCGCGAATCAATGGATTTCTTCAGGAGCACATCAGCGGCATGGCAATCGTGCAGCTTTTCAATCGCGAGCGTAAGGCGCGCCAGCAATTCGCCGAGTTCTAAATCGCATCCACATGGAGGCGTACAAGGACGCGATCGACGCTTTCTCCTACTTCTTCCCGGGAGTCGAATTCCTCAGCATGGGCGGCATCGCCGTTCTTTTTTGGTTTGGCGGCGTGCGCGCGATATGCCGGCAGGATCGAGGTCGGCGTGCTCATTACTTTCATGCTGTACGCGCAAAGCTTCTTCCGTCCTATTCAGGACCTGAGCGAAAAATTCAACATTCTGCAGGCAGCCATGGCCGCTTCCGAGCGCATTTTTGGCCTTCTCGACGAGCCGATCCCGGCTCCTAATCCCAACAGCCGCACGCCCTTCACGCTCCGCGCGGCGAAATCGAATTCCGCAATGTCTGGTTCGCCTATCACGGCGGCGCGACACCCAAGGACGAAGATTGGGTTTTGCGCGACGTTTCCTTCCGCGTCGAGCCCGGCCAAACGCTCGCGATCGTCGGCCACACCGGCGCGGGCAAGACCACGATCATTCAACTTCTGCTGCGCTTTTACGACATTCAGCGCGGCCAAATCCTGCTCGACGGCGTCGACATCCGCGAAATGGATCTGCAAGATTTGCGCCGCCTGTTCGGCATCGTGCTTGCAGGACCCGTTCCTGTTTACAGGCACGCTCGAATCCAATGTTCGCGCTCGGCACTCCGAATATCGACCGCGCGGCCACCGAGCGCGCCCTGCAAGGAAGTGGGTCTCGGACCGTTTGTCGACTCGCTCGCGAAGGGCGTCGAAACGCCCGTCACCGAGCGCGGCGGCACTCTCTCAGTCGGCCAACGCCAGCTCGTCAGCTTCGCGCGCGCCCTGGCGCACGATCCAAAGTTCCTGATCCTCGACGAAGCCACCTCGAGCGTCGATACCAAGACCGAGCTTCTGATCCGCGAAGCGCTCGACCGCCTGCTCACGCGGACGCACCTCGGTCGTCATCGCGCATCGGCTGAGCACGATCCAGCACGCGCATCGCATTCTCGTGTTCCACAAAGGCCGCCTGCGCGAACAAGGCTCGCACCAGGAATTGCTCCTCGTCCGCGGGATTTACTATCGCCTCTACCAGCTCCAATATAAGGAACAGGAGCTGGCGGTTTCTCTTCCGGACGGATCCGATGCCCGGATTCCCTCAGCCCGCCCCAGCCGTTGTCCGCCGACGATTAACGCGGTGTCGCTCGCATGACGCCACCTCAAATCCTGATCTCCGCCGGTGAAGCTTCCAGCGATATGTATGCGGCCCGCCTCGCGATCGCCTTGCGCGAACGCACCGGCGCGCAATTCTTTGGCATGGGCGGCCCGCGAATGGCCGAGGCAGGCGTCGAACTCATCGCGGATTATCACGAAGTCGCCGTCGTCGGCATCGCTGAAGTGCTGCACAAAATCCCATCCGTGGTTCGCGTGCAGCGCATGCTCGCGCGCGAAGCCGTCCGCCGGAAAGCGGCGCTCGCAATTCTCGTCGATTCTCCGGGAACGCACCTGGGCGTCGCGCGGCGTCTGAAGAATCACGCAATTCCAGTGGGCTATTTCATCGGACCGCAGGTGTGGGCCTGGCGCTCGGGCCGCGTGCGAATCGTGAAGCGACGCGTCAATCACATGGTCGTGATCTTTCCGTTCGAAGAAAAAATCTATCGTGACGCGGGCGTGCCCGTTGATTTTGTCGGGCCATCCGCTCGCGGACGTCGTAAAAGCCACAATGACTCGCGCGGAATTCGCGGCCCGGCACGGCCTTGCCACAGATCGGCCCATCGTGGCGCTGCTCCCAGGCAGCCGGGGCAGCGAAATGGCTCGGAATTTTCCGGCCATCCTCGAGGCCTGCGATCTTCTGACGCGCGAAATGAGCGGGAAATCAGCGCCGCAATTCGTCCACGCAGCGGCATCCGGACTGGCGCGCACTCCGTCGACTTCGGGCGGCGGACCCTCGAATCTCAGCGTGAAGCGAATCGAAGGCGAGACGTACGACGCGCTCGCCGCGGCCGATTGCGCCATCGTCGCCAGCGGCACGGCAACCGTCGAAGCTGCGCTGTTGGGAACTCCCGATGGTCGTGGTCTATCGCGTTGCGCCGCTCACCGCTTTGATCCTGCGCCGGATGGTTCACACGCCCTTTTTCAGCATGGTGAACCTGGTTGCCGGGCGCCGCGTGGTCCCCGAGCTAATTCAGGACGATTTCACTCCCGCGGCTGTTGCGGCTCAGGTTCGCCGCCTGTTGGAGTCTCCTGCACGCTCGCGAAGAAATGAAGGCGGGCCTGGCTGCCGTGCGCACAAGCCTCGGGACAGGCGGTGCAATCGAGCGAGCGGCAGACGTCTTTGCCCGCATGCTGTAGTCGTCGGGGGCTCGGGCAACTGCGCGCGATTATCTGGTATCTTAACTAAAGGTAATCGCCCTTTTCAGGAGAGATTCCCCTTTTGCTCAATATCTATCGATTGCCCGCTGTTCTGATGCTGTCGCTCCTGGCCGCCACATGCGCTGTGGGGCAAGCGCCGCACTCATACCCTTTCCGTGCAACCAATTACGACGTCGAAGTGTTTCTCCATCCCGAGGATCAGACGATTCAGGGACAGGCCAAGGTGGATTTTGTCGCCGATCAGGTGGCAAAAACTGTTCTGGTCGAGCTTCATGCCGACCTGCACGTGACCTCCGTGAAAATGGGCGCGCAGACGCTGACTTTCGCACGGGACAATAATTCTCCGCTGCTGCTGACCGTGGCGCTGCCGAGTACCGTGACGCCGGGAACAACAGGTCACTCTGACATTTGACTATTCCGGCCCCGTTTCCAGCGAGGAAGACAGCCCCACACGAGGCGTCCGCTTCGCATCGGTCGAGAAGACTTCCGCGTATCTGCTGTTGCCCGCGCGCTGGTTTCCGCTGACCAATTACCCATCGAATCGCTATACCGGAAAATTCAATCTGATCGTGCCGAGTTCGTTTGTCGTCGCCGGTACCGGCAAGTCTGATCCGCCAACCACGCAACCTGGAATTGGAGCCGGAGCGCCGAACCAGGCATCGTACGTATTCCACTGCGATCAGCCCGGCCCTGTCGGATCGTTCGTCGCGGGCAATTTGCAACTCTCGCCTGCCCCGACAGAGGGTTATCAATTTTCTTTTTTCACGCCTCCATCGCAAGCCTCCACCGTGGCGTCCTATGCGGGATCGCTCGCGCAGATCATGAGCTATTTTTCGGAGACGTTTGGTCCGCTCGGCGCCCAACAAGCGGGAGCTCCCAGCCTGACCATCGCCCAAATGCCGGACGGCTCGCTTGCCGGCTATTCCGCTCCAGGTTTGCTGCTGATCAGCGCGCGGCAGTGGACATCCAAAGCCAACGACCGGTTGCTGTCGCAACTCGCGGCTGGCCAGTGGTGGGGTGACCGTGTATTACCAGCTACCGCAGCGGACGTCTGGATCACCGACGGCCTCTCGCGCTACGCCGAGGCCATGTATGCCGAGCAGTCGGGTGGCGTAGCCCAACTGAATAAGGCGCTCGAGGACTTTGCAGTTGGTGCTCTGATGTTCGAAGAAGCCACTCCGATTTCGCAAGCCGACCGCATCGGTGCGTATTCCGATCCCTACCTTTCGATCGTGTCTGACAAAGGCGCCATGGTGTTTCACATGCTTCGCGCTCAATTGGGAGACGACGCGTTTACTGCCCTTCTGCGCGAATTCTACAAGCAGCATGAAGGCAAGACCGCCACGATCGAACGCTTTGAGCGAATGACTGCAACCAAAGTCCCAGCTGCGAAAGCTGGGGAGCCGCCGCTCAATCTCGTATCCTTCTTTTCGCAATGGCTGAATTCCACCGGAGTACCGGAGTTTGCGCTTCAATACATCGTCTATCGCACGCCAAAGGGCTTCGAGGTTATCGGCACGGTCCGCCAGGAGCTAGATACTTTCCGCATGCCGGTTGAAGTCAAGGTCGAGACTGAAGGCAATCCGGAATTCAAAAAGATTCTAGTCACCGGAACTTCGTCGCAATTTAGACTCGAGACGTTTGGCCGGCCCAAGCCGAACGGCATCTCAATTGACCCGAATAATAATCTGCTGAAATCGAGCCCGCGCCTGCGCGTTCGAGCCACCATCGCCAGAGGTGAGGCGCTCGCTACGCTCGGCAAATATTACGAGGCCATTCAGGAATACCAGCGCGCGCTTGATGTCCAGCCGACTAATTCGCTCGCGCACTTCCGCATGGGCGAGGCGATGTTCTACCAGAAGAATTACCAGGCCGCCGCGAACGCTTTCCGCGCTGCGCTCGGCGGAGATCTCGATCCGAAATGGACCGAAGTCTGGGGCCACATCTACATGGGTAAGATTTACGACGTCCTCGGCCAGCGCGAGCGCGCGGTCAATGAATACAATCTCGCGCAGCATTCCAAGGACGATACCGCCGGCGCGCAGTCCGAGGCCGCCCGGTATATGCGCACACCCTACAATCCAGACGGCACCGCGCCTCCAGCCACCGCGACTGCGAGCGGGAATCCCGCGCAGGTTCCGGCCGCTGCGACGCCGAACTCCGCGTCCGACCAACAACCCACGCTCAAGAAACGCTCCGATAGCAATTAGTCCTATCCCGTAAACGTGCGACCAGGAAGGGCTGCGCCGAACTCGTCCCGCTCGCCTTGGCGAAGGAAGGAAGCGAAACCGAGGGCGGGCATTTCATCTTTTTCGTAGGGGCACAGCATGCTGCGCCCGGCGAACATGCTTGGCAACTACGGCCAGTTTCATCTGCGCGTCCGTGTTTGCATTTTCCGTAGGGGCGCTGCTTGCTGCGCCCGCCTTTGTAGCGCTGCGGATCCACGCTGTGAGGTGGCCATTTATGAGGTGACTCGAAGTTAATTCGAACCCGCGTGGTTTGCCTGAAGATCGCGAAACGCTTCCTCGAAGGCAGCAAGCGCTTCCTTGTCAAATAGAACAAAGCAAACTCGCTCGACCGAAGTCGGAACTTCGAGATGTTTCGCCGTCTCGCGCAGCATGATTTCAGCGCATTCGCGCATCGGAAATCCGCCGATTCCCGCTCCAATGGCTGGGAACGCAATGGACTTGAGTCCGTTCTGCGCGGCGATTCGGAGCGCATGCGCCGTCGAGCTGCGCAGCGATTGCGCGGACGTGCTTCCTCCCAACTGCATGCTCGCCGCGTGAATGATGTGCCGCGCTTTCAAATTTCCGCCCGAGGTGATCGCGGCGCCGCCCACAGGAATCGTGCCGATTGCGTCGCACTCGATTTGGATGCGCGGGCCACCCTTGCGGCGAATCGCACCGGCGAGGCCGCCGCCCAGTTGCAGGTCGTTGTTGGCGGCGTTTACGATTGCATCCGTATCCATTTCCGTGATATCGCCCTGGCGAATTTCGATTCGCTCATCGAATTTCATTTCGAGAAGGAGTCTCCTGATGGCGGGAAAAACCGCGCTACGCGCTCGGACGTGCGCGCCGCCTAAAGCCGGGCGATGCCCTCTTCGTCGAATCCGAGCACGACCCGCCCTCCAGCGACGACCACAGGCCGCCGGATCAAATTCGGTTCCTTGGCCATCATCCGGATGGCTTCCTTGCGCGAAGGCGGATTCTCTTTCATCTTCTTCCGTCGGAAAAGCTCGTTGCGGCTGTTCAGAAATTCCGTGTAGTCGCGGTTGCCGATCAATTTCTCCAGCTCCGCCGAGCTCAATCGTTCCTTCGCGAGATCGCGGAAATAGAGCTGAAACCCGCGCTTCTCCATGAAACTCCGCGCCTTGCGGCATGTCGTGCAATTGGGCTTATGCAGAAATCGGGCTTTTTTCCCGGCCTTTGCCGGCCTCTTGGCGGATTTGCTCTTGGTGCTGGCCATTTCGACTCTCCTCAATATCGCGGCACAAGCGGATCAACTTCCGTCGTCCAGCGGTCGATCCCACCGGTCATGGATTGCGCGCCCACCACTCCCTGCGACCGCACCCACGCAGCGGCGTCCAGGCTGCGCATTCCATGATGGCAGAAGAAAACGATCTCGCGCGCTCCTGCAAGCAGTTGCAACTTTTCGGGAATCTCGCGCAGCGGAATCAGGACCGAGCCTTCGATGTGCGACGCGTCATGTTCCCATTTCTCGCGCACGTCCACGAACAGGAACTTATCGCCGCGCTCAAGCCGCTCGCTCACCTGACGCGGAGTCACTTCGATATTGGCGAGCAATATCCTCGGTCATGAGAATTTCCTGTCCTCTTGATTTGCGCGCGAATGAATTCGGGCTCAATGCCCGCGGAAGTTTGGAGGGCGCTTCTCGAAGTATGCCGTGAGGCCTTCGTTGCAATCTTCCGAAAGGAAACAATGCAGCTGCAGGCGATTTTCTTCGTCTATCGCCTGTCTCGAGTTGCCTGATGCGCGTCGCCGACCATCGTCCGTTTCACATCGCGGAATGCGAGCGGCGGACCCGCCGCCACGCGCTCCGCCAGCTTCCGCGTTTCCTCTTCGAACGTTTCCTTGGGAAAACACGCTGGCCACGATTCCAATCCGGTGCGCTTCCTCCGCCGAAAGCCGCTCTGCCGTAAAAAATAATTCCGAGGCGCGCGACAAGCCCACCAGCCGGGGCAGAAAAAACGTCGCGCCAAAATCGGGATAAAGGCCCAGCTGCCCGAACGCCTGCGTGAATATTGCCGGTTCCGACGCGATTCGCAGATCGCACGCCAGCGCCAGACTCATCCCCCCGCCGGCCGCGGGGCCGTTCACCGCCGCAATCACCACCTTCGGCATGGACGCGATGGCGAGGCAGATTTCTTTTCCCGTCTCCAGCATTTCTTCAAATTCGTGAACTGCACGGCGACTTCGCGCGTCGCGCATGAAATTGATGTCGCCGCCAGAACAAAATCCGCGACCGGCCCCCGTCACCACCACGGCCCTCACCGATTTGTCCTCGCCCGCGCGAAGCAGTCCCTGTACGAGTGCGCGGCACAATGCGGGATTCAGCGCGTTCAGTTTTTCCGGGCGATTCAGGCGCAGAGTTAGGACCGCGCCGGAGCGTTCTTCCAGGACCAGGGGAGCTGTGGCTTGTTGGGTTACGCTCATCGCTGTCAATCTCCGGCGCGTCCCGCGCGAAGCGGGCTACCCTTTTAGACTCTTCAGCAGCACCGCAAGTTTCTTGAAGTATCGCTTCTTCACCGCCAGGCTTGCTCCTGTATTCACGCCACTCGTTGACGGCAGCACAAACACGCGCGCGCCGTAGAGCAGCTCCTTCTGCAGACCGAGTTTGCACGGCCGTCCTGTGAATTTTTCGTAGACCATTTTGCCGTTGAACGCGATCACGCGCGGTCTAAGTTCTTCCAGCTTTTGCGCCAGCAGCACGCGACCCTCGGCAAATTCTCGGCGCTCAAGTTCCTCGATGCCGCGCGTCGGCCGCTTCACCAGGTCGGTCATGCCGATTCCGAATTCGAGCATGCGCCGGTCGTCTTCGTAGCCGATGGGTTCCGGGATCACACCCGATTCGTACAGGATCGGCCAGAACTGATTGTTGCGCCCTGCGTAGTAGTGCCCCACCCGCGCTGAGCGGTCGCCGGGATTGGCGCCCACCAGAATCATCTTCATCCCTTTGCGCAAATAATCGGGCAGCGTCCTCATTGAGTTTCTTGGGTTCTCCGAGCCGGTTTCAATTCGCGTGTCGCTCCCGGTCCTCTTGCCTTGCTGGATGGGCCAGCGGCACCGAAAGCTCGCATGCGCAATTGAGTTGGGGCGATTCCGCTTCGCTCGGTATCATAGTACATTCCCGGCGGCAAGGTTCCGAAAGCTGTGCTAACCTTTCCTATGGAAAAACCCTCCATGAGTTCCTCTAAACTCGATCCGCTCGCGCGTCATCCGCTACCCTCGCAGGTAGTGAAAGACGACGAGTCCGCTCTCGTTGCGGCAGCGAAAGGCGGCGACATCACCGCTTTCGAGACGCTGGTGGGCCGCTACGAACGGAAGATTTTCCGCCTCACCCAAAATATCACTCAGAATCGCGAGGATGCCGAAGACGCCATGCAGGAGGCGTTCCTCAAGGCCTTCGAGCACCTTCAGTCATTCGAGGGTAATTCCCGTTTTTACACCTGGCTCGTCCGCATCGCCGTAAACCAGGCGCTCATGAAGCTCCGCAAGCGCCGCCCCAATGTGGTTTCGCTCGACGAAGAGGTGAACACGGGCGAAGACATGGTGCCGCGTGAAGTGGAAGACTGGGGCCCATCTCCCGCGGACCGCTACGCGCAGACCGAGCTTTCGGAAATTCTCAACAAAGTTATTGGCGAGCTTGACCCGCCATTCCGAATCGTTTTCCAGTTGCGCGACATCGAAGAACTATCGACCGAGGAGACGGCCGAAGCCCTGGGGCTTTCTGTGCCCGCGGTTAAATCGAGACTCTTGCGGGCGCGATTGAAGTTGCGGCAGACGCTGAATCAATACTTTCGGCGGGGAGAAAATCAGTGAAGTGCAAAACGATTATCACCGAGCTAGCTGATTATCTGGACGAAGCGCTCGACCCCATCCTGCGCGCCTCAATTGAAGAGCATCTTGGCAAATGCAAGGACTGCCGCATCGTCGTGGACACCTGCAAGCAGACCATCGAAATCTTTTGCAACTCCGAGCCCGCACCTCTGCCTCAAACGACTCGCATGCGTTTGCACGAAGCCCTCGCGAAACGCCTTCGCCGCGTCCGCGCCTGATCGCCAACGCACACGCCGAGCCATCCCCTACTGAAACATCGGAACTTCCCGCCCCATTCTTCGTTCGCGCGCCAATTCGTAGACCCGGCCCGCAACCACGATATCTTCGATCGCAATTCCATTCGACTTGAAAAGCGTAATCTGTTCGTGGTTTCGTGCGGCCAGCAACCTTCCCTGAAATAATATCGGAAAGCTCGCGAACCGAACTCCATCTCTGCATGTCCTCGCCAAAAGCCAAAATCAAATCGCCAGCCTCAATCTTCGATTGCTCCACGGAATCCGCGGCGATCACATCCGCGCGGCCAACCGTCTCGCTGTCTATTTCTCGCTTGTTTGCAAAATTCACGCCGGCCGCATTGATGTGCACCCCACGCTCAAGCCAGCGCCCTTCCACCACCGGTGTTGCCGATGTCGTGCACGTGATCAGAATTTCGGCGCCCCGCACCGCTTCCTCGGCAGTCGCCACCGGCGTTACGGTCACTCCAATTCGCGCCGTCATATCCCTGGCGAATATTTCCCGCCGCCCGGCGTCGCGGCCAAACGCGTGGACTCGTTCGAGTTTTCGCGCGTGCGCCACTGCTTCCAGCTGCGTGCGCGACTGCAATCCCGTGCCGACGATTCCAGCGGTCTTCGCATCCGTCCGCGCCATCACCTTGGTGGCCACCCCGCTGGCCGCGCCCGTCCGCATCTGCCCGAGATAGTTCGCCTCGATCAGCGCCAGCAGTTCTCCAGAATGTCCGCTGAATAGCGGTACCAGAAATCGCGCGCCGCTCGGCGACACCGTGTAAATTTTCAGCCCGAGATATCCGCCAGCCGAATCCGACGCCGCCATGTAATGCAGAAAGCCCTTTTCCGCCAATCGCAGCCTTTGGCGTGGATGAGAAACTCCTGTGCCATCCGCGAGCCGCCGGAAAGATTCCTCGACGAGCTCCATCGCCATCGGCATGGTCAGAATTGCCTTCACGTCTGCTTCCGTCAGCAGTAACGACATCGAAGTTACCTCGATTCCTTGGGGAACATCCTGCAGTGGGAAAATATCAGAAGTTGAGCCGATAACGAAGCACGCGCGCTTCCGGCCGGTCGAGTACAAGAAGTTCTTTGCGCGGACTGACCGCAAGCGATGGAGCTGCGTGATTTGCCTGCCCAAGTTGAGGCGCGAGATCCATGTCGAGCTTGGGACGCCCGTCTACCGTCCATACGTGCAGCATTCGACCGTCGACATCCATCGCGAAAATGTAACCGAGTCCCACAGCAAATTGATCGCTCAATCTGCGATCCACGCCGTCCGCCTTCGCGTTCACCACCGAAGCAAACTGCCCTTCGCTCGTGAAACGCAGAATTTGATTCGCGGCGGGATCGATAAGGTATACGTACCCGTCGGGCCCCATGGCGATCGCCCGCGGCTTCGCCTTCCCATTCGGCATATTGGCGCCCGGCTGCCAGTTGCGTACCAGCCGAAAGCGCGGCGAGTAAGTGAAGACGTGGCCCGCGTCCGCATCGAGCACATGGATCAGCCCATCGTCGCCAACAGCCACACCCAGAAGATTTTCGTCGTTGGGATGGGTTTTCAGGCGCACTTCGTGATAGCGGTCGCCGCTGGGAAAGAAAACGAAAGTGCTGCCGCGCCCAGCATCCGTCAGATAAATCGCACCACCGCTATCCACGGTGATCTCTTGCGGATACTTCAGCCCCGGCTCGCCGAACGAAAGCAGCGGCCTGCCCTCCCACGTGAACTTGTCTATGAAACGCGTTCCAGCATCGGCCAGATAGACGTTCCCAAGTGAGTCGGCCGCGATATCCGTGGGTTGTTCCAATTGGCCGGGATCGCCGCCTTTCACGCCCCACGTCGCGACGTACGTGAGCGAGAAAGGCGGAGGCGCCTGCGCCTGCACCGGTGTGTTGGCCTGCGAGCAGCCGACCAGCGCGCCGGCAAACACCAGCGCGGCTATCGTTACCAGAACCGAAAGCCATCCGCGCCCGCAAACAGAGGGCAGTTTAGGGGGTCGGAGCTTTAGCTCCGACATAACGCTCACGTCTCCATCAGGGGTTTTAACCCCTGAGGCACCGATCCCGATTTTTCCCGCCATCCGTCTATCCATGCTTCTGCTTTCGTTTTACAGGCGCTTCGCCCGGTCCTCTAACTCGCCGCACGCTGGTCTGGTGCATCTCGTAGAGACGCTGCTGAGAACTCCCGCTGCTCCAATCCTCAAACGTAAACGACGCATCGCCGCCCGGCGTCCGTGTCAGTTTCATTGGCAGTTTTCCGCACAGATCGCTCGCGACGAACGCCGTCTCGTATCGCTGGCTCTGCTTCCCCCACGTAAACACGCGCATCTGCGTGAAGTCGCACGGCTGCCCCTCCGGGCCTCGCGTCCCCACCACGAGATATTGCGGCCTCATGCCGCCCGACAAATCGGACACGCGATTCAACTCAAACCAGGCCGCGATGCGCAGCCCGGCTGAACTCGCATAGTCCGGAAGCGGCGCAGGTACGTCGAGGTCCACGAATCGGCCGAGAATCCAGCCTGCCACCGTAGTCTGATCGGCCAAATGCGCGCGAACCAGCCACCAATCCTCTTTCCTCGTCGCCGCCGGCGCAGCCGGAGCATCTCCGTCATCGTTGTGCACCACTGCTGGCGCAGGCGCTGTGGCCGCCGCCGGAACCTCCACGGGCTGCCGCTCGAACATTTCCACCGGAATCCCTTTGCCGACCTGTCGCAGTCGCGGAGATTCACGGCCGGGAAAAACGTGCAGATTGCTGATCACTCGTGTCGTGCCACGCGCTTCTACCGGCGACGACGAAGCCCTCGACTCCAGGTCCTGCATCTTCTGCCACAGGTCCACGGACAGCAGGTCGCTCTGCGCCACCCATCCGATCAGACCCGGTCCCGCGCGCACTTTCACCTGCTGCCGAAAGCGGTCGAGCACGTCCAACCGGTCGCCGTACTTCAACGTGCCGATGGCCTCGCGAATTTCCGCGCTCGAGTCCCATACGATGACCTGCCGATTGCCCGCGTACTCGACTTCCAGAACAGGCTTCGAATGGTGAAATCGCAGGTACGCAGCGATGCATATCACCAGAACCACGACGAAACCCAGCAACAGCTTTCGGACCGTTAGCGGCACATGCATTCGATTTTCACGCTGAATATGAATTCTACACCAACGGTCGCGCACGTCCGCTGGGCCGTGCCCTGGAAAATACTGCCGATGTGTCGCAAAAGGTGCGGGCATACGTCGTTCTGTTACAATCCGGCACTGCGATTACGGTTCCCCGATTTACTGCCAAGGAGAGATCGAATGCATGTCCTCGAAAAACTGAAGCCGCTTGGGTTGCTGCTCCTCCGCGTGGCCCTGGGGGTGATTTTCATCTATCACGGTTATCCCAAATTGTTCGGGCACACACGGGAAACGATGCAAGCATTTGCCCATATGGGCCTGCCGGGATATTTCGTCTACATCGCTGGAGTTGTGGAGTTTTTCGGCGGGTGCATGCTGGTCGCAGGGCTATTCACGAGAGTCGCAGGGCTGCTGCTCGCAAGCGAAATGGCGGTCGGACTCTGGAGGGTTCACAACATCATTTCGAACCCAATGGCCGTCGGCAATTACGAGCTGCCTCTGGTGCTTGCCGTCTCCACCTTCGCGCTCGCTACCGTCGGCGCCGGCTTAATCTCATTCGACCAGGCGCTCTTCCACGAAGGCCGTCCGTCCCCGCGCAAATTCAAAAACAGGGACTGATTCTCGCCTCGCGGTTTTGCCGATTACGCGGGTTGAGCAGACTGCGGCGCGGCAGATTGCGTGGGTGCAGCGGGCATTGGGTAAGGGGCCTTCGGCATGACCAGCCACGCAACGAAGTAACCGATAAACGCGGGCACCAGCGGCACCGGCATCAGAACCAGCAGAATCCAGATCAACCGGACCAGCGTCGAGTCCATTTCCAGGTACTCGGCGATTCCGCCGCATACGCCCGCGATCTTGCAATCTGTCACCGACCGCATCAGCCGCCTGGACGCGCGCGGCGGACCGTCAGGCGATACGTGTTGCCGCGCGCCGCAGAAGTAGCAGAAATTCGAGTAGGAGCGAGTTCCCTCTGGCAATGGCCGCAAATCATCGTCGGAACCTCCCGAGCGCGGTTCCTGTTTCCTCGGCGCTCACTATGTAGATACGAAGCCAGCCCCTAAAAAGTTTCCGCGCTCCACCAAATAGAGTTCACGCTGCGATTCGAGAATCCTTATAGGTTATGGTTTCGGCGCGTCGAGGAAACAAACGCAACATTAGCGATCGCTTCTCCGATAAAGCAGCAAGATCCTCCGAGCGCCGTAGGCGCGCCAGAAGTTAGCCCAACGCGGAAGCGTTGGGAAACCAAGCTCGCGCCTTTCCGAGCGCCGTAGGTGCGACACATTTGCGCTCGATCCGCCTTCACAGCGCCCGATCAATACGCCGCAAGATCGCGAACCGCCCGGACGATGTCCGCCGTCTGCGGCAAAATAGCGTCTTCGAGCGACGGGTGGTAAGCGCAGAACGTGTCCGTCGCGGCCACGCGCCGCACCGGCGCATCGAGATCGTCAAAAAGCTCGTCGGCGATGCGCGCCGCAATCTCCGCGCCGTAGCCCCATGAACGCGTATCTTCGTATGCCACGATCACCCGGTTCGTCTTCGTCACGCTCGCCGCGATCGCCTCCCAATCGTACGGGCTCAGCGACCGCAAATCGATCACTTCCGTCGAGACTCCCTCGCGTGCCAATTCCGCCGCGGCCACTTCCGCTCGATGCACCACCGCGCCGTACGTGATGATGCTCACGTCCGTGCCCTCTCGCGCCACACGCGCTTTGCCGAAAGGCACGGTGAAATCCGCGCCCGGATAAGGCGAGCGATTGTACGGCTGCCGGTAGAGATGCTTGTGCTCGAGGAACATCACCGGATCATCGGATCGAATCGCCGTACGCAGCAGCCCGCAAAGATCGAGCGCCGTTGACGGCATCACCACGCGCAACCCAGGAATGTGCGTGAAAATCACTTCGCCGGACTGGCTGTGATAAATTCCGCCGCCGGTCAGATATCCGCCAATCGCCACGCGAACCACCGCCGGGCACTTGAAATGCCCCGCCGAACGCCAGCGCATGTTCGATAGCTCGTTGCGGAACTGCATCATCGCCGGCCAGATGTAATCGAAAAATTGTATTTCCGCGACTGGCTTCAGCCCGCGCACCGCCATCCCCAGCGCCCGGCCCACAATTCCCGCCTCGGCAATCGGCGTGTTGAACACTCGCGTCGAGCCATATCGCCGCTGCAATCCCTCCGTCGCTTTGAAGACGCCGCCCTTCCCTTTCACCGTCGGGAAGATCTTCTTCGCGCGAGCAATCGGCCACGTCCTCGCCGAAAAGCACGATTCGCTCGTCGCGAGCCATTTCGTCCGCCAGCGTCGCCGAAACCATCTCGACCATCGTCTTCGTCTTAGCGACCGCGCCGCCGCCCGCATGAGCCGGAAATTCAGGCGCGACTTCAAACTGCGCTCCCGTCGGATCAACGTCCGGCGAATAGACGTTCACGTATATGGAATCCGCCGGCGCCGGCTGAGCCGCAAGCGCGCGGTCCGTGGCCGCCAGGACTTCGCGGTCCACATCGGCCTCGAGCGCCTCCATCTCGCTTTCCTCGAGAATCCCTTCGCGCACCAGGAACAGCCCAAACTTCGGCACCGGATCGCGCGTCGCCTCGGCGTCGCGAGCGCTTCGGCGTCTTGTAAAGCTTTTCGTCGTCGGAGAGCGAATGCGAATACGGTCGCGTCACGTGCGCGTGGACCAGCGCCGGTCCCCGACGCGCGCGGCAATGCGCCACGGCGCGCGAAAGAACCGCATAGCTTTCAAGCGGATCGGTTCCGTCGCATTCTTCGATTGTGAAATTCGGAAAATTCGCGGCGAGCTTTGAAATATTGCCGCCAGCCGTCTGCGCTTCCACAGGCACGGAAATCGCGTAGCCGTTGTCCTCTATCAAAAACAACACGGGGACTCGCCGCAGGGCCGCCGCGTTCAGCGCCTCGAAAAATTCGCCCTCGCTCGTCGAACCGTCGCCGCCGGAAACGAACGCAAGCTCATCGCGGTGATGGCTAAGCGAATCGCCGAGCGGCGCCTTGCGCGCCTGATCGAGCGCTTTCGGGAACTTGTCGTAGTAGAGCGACGCCTCCGCCGCGCCCACCGCATGCAGCCACTGCATGCCGGTTGACGACGCGCTCGGCACGATATTCAGCCGCCGGCTGCCCCAGTGCGAGGGCATCTGCCGCCCGCCGGACGAAGGATCGTCCGCCGCGCCAACCGCCTGCAGGAGCATGTCGTGAGGCGTCACGCCCAGCATCAGCATCAGCGCGCGGTCGCGATAGTAGGGGAAAAACCAGTCGTAGCCGGGCTTCAGCAGCAGACCCGTAGCGGCGAGCACAGCCTCGTGCCCCGCTCCGCTGATCTGAAAGTAGATCTTATTTTGGCGCTTGAGCTGAATTTCGCGGTCGTCGAGCCGCCGCGAGAGGAACATCGTGCGGTAGATGCGGATAAGCGCATCGCGGTCGAGGCCGTGGTACTTCGAAGCTTCAAATCGAGCTGTCTTGGTCTTGACCTGAGAGGCCATCCGGTATGCCTCCGGCGGAAGTTCCAGCCGGTTGTACCACCTTCAGCCCATTATAGCCAAATTGCCAGCCGCGCAACCACCCAACCCCGCGCCATGCTCACATCCCAGCCACCCAAATTGGCGTCCAGGAATGGGACCCTTGCCAGCCCGCCTTGGGCATTCGGCGTTTCTCTGCTCTCTCAGCGCTTCCCTGTCCTTAGAACGACGAACGCTGCGCTGAGTCTATGCTTCCTCTGCCGTCTCTGTGCCTGTGCGGTGGGCTTTACGGCGAACGCCGCGCTGAGCCTTTGTTTCCTCTGCGGTCTCTGTGCCTTCTCTGTGTCCTCTGTGGTAAATCCTGAGTTTCACTCTGCGCTTACTCTGCGCCTCTGCGGCGGGCCTTAAGGCGAACGCTGCGCTGCGCCCATGCTTCCTCTCCGGTCTCAGTGCCTACTCTGTGTCCTCTGTGGTGATTCCTAAGCCTTACTCTGCGCTTTCTCTGCGTTCTCTGCGCCTCTGCGGTGAAGCTCCCGCTAATCTGTGCGGAGCTGGGATCCACGCATCTCTAAATAGTAAGCGCCGTAGGCGCGGCAGAATTTAGCCCAGCCCGGCAGGGCTGGGAAACAAAGCCGTCCCAATCCAAGCGCCGTAGGTGCGACACACTTCTTGCGCGCAGCCCCGATTGCGCAGCACTCAATCCAGCAAATCGAACCGTTCCGCTAGCTTCGGATGCTCCGGATCGCCGCTCCGAATCGTCTCAGCCTTTGCTGATTTGAACGGCTCCTCACCCGGAATCCGGTCGAGCCAGCGCTGGTGCGAGAGCTTCTCGTGCTCCGAAAAATCGAGCCGCACGAGCACCCGGACCCGCGTCGTGCCGTCTCCGTCGCCTTTTTTTTCCCCGGATTTCTTTTCCGCCGATTTCTTCGCCTGCTTCGCGGGAGCGCCATCCTCACCGTCGCCCTGCGCAGCCGCATCTTCCCGATCGAACTTCAGCGTCATCTTCTCGCCTAGCCGGAATCCTTGCTTCCAACCTTCGATTTTGTGCCGGGCTTGCTGCGCCGCTTCTTCGTTTGTACCGAAATCGAAAATGAATATGGATTGTGCCATGTACCTATCTAGCGGCCTAAGCGCTCGCGTGTCAAGCCCCGCAAACGGTCACGCTCTTCGCTGTCCCTTCGCCGCCGCGGCCTGTCCTTTCGTACGACTGATGCATTGGTCACACGATGCCTGCCTCGTCCCAAAGAAAGCCCCGCTCCTTGCTAGCCTTACCTTGGTAACTAGCCAAACTCGATCCAGCTCACAAGCCTTTCGAAGGAGGAACTCCATGCGCGCCTTGAATTTATCGTTCGTTGCGATCGTTCTGGGGGCCATTTTCGCGGGCCCTGCTGCGGCGCAATCCGCCAGTTCGACCAGCGGAGGTGTGAGCACGGTTGAGCAGGCCATCGATCAGATTATCGCGCGCGAACACGATGAAATCGCCTTGATCCGCCGCTACACGCCGATCATTGAGACATACGTCCAGGACATGAAGCCTGACCCGGAAATGGGAATCGTCCCGGTAAAGGATCACTATTTCCTCGGCCAGGCGGAGCTGTCAAAGGGTATCGCCGACGATTCGTTGCTCGACAAGAAAAAGAAAACTAAAGTCGGGGAGTTCAACCCGTTTGCGCACCTCGAGGGATCTTCCAGCTACGTTCCCGAAGGCTTTCTTCAGATGGTTTATCTCGACGCGAACGGCTTCGATCGTCAGCACTACGAGTTCAACTACGTCGGCCGGGAATTTCTGGGCGAAGTGCGCTGCGTAGTCTTCGACGTTGCGCCACTGCCCAAGACGGGCAAGGGCCGGTTCAACGGACGCATCTGGGCCGAGGACCAGGGATTCGCCATCGTCCGGTTCAACGGCGTTTTCGAATCATCCGAGGGAGAAGGCAAAGGCTTCAATCTGCACTTTGATACCTGGCGGATGAATCTCCAGCCCGACCTCTGGCTGCCCGCCATGATTTTCAGTCAGGAATCCGAAATCAAAAATTCTTCCGATTCACCCATTCGCTTCCGAGCGCAAACTCGCTTGTGGGGCTACAACCTGACGAATCTCAGTCACCCGGCGGATTTCAATCAAGTTCCTCTCGATCAATCGGGTCTCGATCGCACTAAGAATCCACAGGACTATTCTCCGATTGAAGCCGAAAAGCAGTGGCAGGAGCGCGCGGAGGTCAACGTCATTGATCGCCTGCAGCGCATTGGCTTACTGGCGCCCCCTGGAGAAGTGGATAAAGTTCTCGAGACCGTCGTCAACAATTTGCAAGTGACGAACAATTTGGACATTGACGTTCATTGCCGGGTGATGCTGACCGGCACGCTCGAGTCCTTTTCCATTGGCCACACCATCGTGGTTAGCCGCGGATTAATTGACGTGCTGCCGGACGAAGCCAGCCTCGCGGCCGTCCTCGCGCAGGAACTGGCCGCCGTCATCATTACCAAACCGTCCACCGACCAGTGGGGATTCAACGACACGACGAACGTTACAGCAGGCGAGGCGCTGTCTCGCTTTTCGTTCAAAGGCACCCCCGCCGAAGTGGATATGGCGAATAAGAAGGCGTTCGACCTCCTGAAGCATTCGCCGTACAAGGACAAGCTTGGCAACGCAGCATTGTTTTTGAAACAACTCACAGCGGATTCAACTTCTCTGCCGGCGCTAATTGATGCGCGCCTCGGAAATGGCGTGGCCTTCAGCTCCGCGCTCGCAACTCTGGGACCGGCTCTGCAGGCGGACAAGGTGGACCAGGTCGCCGCGCTTGCCGCTCGGGTCGCGCGTGAAGGTGAATCCTTGGGATGATCGTGTAGAGCTGCTGAAAGCCAAGCCCGTATCCCTGAGCTCCGCTCGCGAAAAGATGCCCTTCGAAGTGACGCCCTTCTTGCTGTTCCTGACGCGCTACCAGGCGCCCAAGGCAGGCGGAAAGCCGGACACATCGGTTTCAGCAAGCAAGGACGCCGCGCACCGGTAGGCATCATTCCCCTGACTACTTCGCAGCGCCTTGCGCATTCTGGAAGACAAATTTCGCCTCATCATCGGTCCTCACGGCGCTGAAAAACGCCCTCAGGGCTGCATAGTATTTGACTGGGAACGTCATACCGTTCACCACCAGTTGGCGCTTCACTTCGACAACGTCACCATCAAGGGTTGACGACAAATCGTAAGAAAGCGCACCAGGATTCACGCGTGCTGTTGCCGGTACTGCCTCAACCTTATAGCCAGCCGGGCCGTGATATTTCATATCGTCATGATCTTCGTAGGGATATGCAAAGTAGACCGCATTCTGTCGTTTGGTCGACTGAAATGACTGCGCAGCTCGCGATGGAAACAGCGCGATCGGAACCAGAATTCGATTTCCAGCAACGGTCGCCGCTTCCGCCAAACTGACGTTTCCCTCCACTTCCAGCGGCAGATCGATTTCTTCAAGGTTGGATATTTTGGTCAATTCAAATTTGGATTCTGCTGGCAGCCAACTGTGAATCTCGTCCTCGAGCGCCTTGCGCCGGCCGATCTCATCCGCCTCCCGGAGCGACTCCCGCTGCAGAGCGCCCGCTTGTCCTCTCAACTCCACCGAGATCGTCCCCGTGATATCTCCACTCTCATTCAAGTGCAGGTCGGCAGTTCGTACGAGCGTGGAATCCCCACTGGCGGGCTGTGGCGTCGTAATGATTTCCCCGCCGTTTGAGCTGACGCGCAATCCTGGCGCAGACGTTTCGACCCAGGGAAGCAGCCCAAACGGAAAGAAACGCGCGCCCGGATCCAGGTAATACTCCTTCGAACCCGCCCGTACCCAGACGATATCCGACGTCAGTCCGCGCGTATCCTTCAGCACCGGCAAGAAAAGCGAGTAGCTCCGCGGAGCGACGTACACCGCATCGGCCTCAAAACCCGCCGCCCGGGCTAAGCCCACAAACAAATAATTGATCTGGCGGGAGCTGCCGTAGCCGCGTTTCAGCACGTCTTCGACATTCTCATTCAGCTTCAAACTCTCCTGTTTCTGCTCCTTCTCTGATTTTGACCGCTCGAGTGAAAGGTCGCGAATCTGTTGCACCCTGGTATTGATTTCACGCAGCTTCGTTTCCGGAGAGTCTTCCGGTTTCGTAATGCGGGCTACTTCGACTGAGAGCACCCCGTTCTTGTTGATGTACTGATCCAGGCTGTTGGCCCACAATTTTCCGATTCGCTTCCAGTACTGGTCCGGCGGCTCGTTGGGCGGGTCAAACCGGCTGCGATAATAAAAATCAACGCGAGATCGCACGAAGCTGTCGGGGAGCATGTACGATTCGCGGTCAACTCCGGGAACATCGTGAATATCGAGCGTGTAGACTCCATTTTTCTGCCGCTCTGGTTTATTGTCAGGCGGGAGACCGATTACGTCGAAGGAAAATGTGGTTTGCCCGCCAAAGCTGGCCGGTCTAATCGAAAAATGGGCCTCGCGCGTGTACAAGTCTCCCTGAATCGTCCAACGGAGATTGAAATAGTGCGCCGGATCAAATTGCTCACGGTATTTGTACTCGATAATACTTCCGGCCTCGACACTTGGAAGAACGAACGTCTTCGCCAGTGTTTCCTGGCCTCGCACTTTGGATAAGACCTTATCGAACGTTTGCCCATCAAAATCGACGGTTTCTCCGTTCGCGTGAATCGTCCGCGCCCGCACATCCTTTATCTGCGATTGTCCTTTGACAAACGGAACGGTTACCGTTCCGTATTTCGAACCCGATTGCGTAAATACTTTGATCCGAATGTAATTCGTTGCGCTGAATTCGTCGCCCTCAATCGAGTTGTCGCGATACAGGATCATCGCGTCACCGCCGGGACTCTTCGGATTGTCCTGTAGCGCCAGGTCTGCCGGGGAAATGGGCAGCCACTCGTCCTTCGCGGGCTGTCCCGCACTCAGGCAGCACATTAGAGACAAGCCTGCTAACCCCAGCAGATACCGCCCCATAAATTTCATGGCTGTCGGATTTCCTTTCGCGAGCTTGCTCCGCGCGGACGTGCGTAATCCGGAAACGCTGAACGCGGCTCTTTACATCCCAATGCTCAACCAGTGAATTGAACGCAAAGCTACAGTGGCTTCGCTCGCGTGTCAATCGTTTGGCGATTTTGTGTACACGAACGATTCACGGACACGAGCGAAAGACTCCTACGATTTTCTTCTTACTGGGAAAGCGACGATGAGAGCCAGCAAGTGTCGCCGGAGAGTCCGCTAGACCAACGCGAGGGTGAGTATTTCTTCCACTTTCCGTGCCAGCGTTCGTGGGGAAAATGGCTTTTGCAGGAATGCGAGGCCGGCATCCAGAACTCCGTGACGGACGATTGTGTCATCCGTGTAACCGGAAACATACAGCACCTTCATTTCCGGGCGCGACGCCGAAAGCCGAGACGCCAACTGAGCCCCGCTCATACCCGGCATGATCACATCCGTCACCATCAGATGAATCGGGCCCGGGTGGCTCGCGGAGATTCGCATAGCTTCCTCCGGACTGTTAGCTGCGAGGATAACGTAGCCAAAGGCCTCAAGGGACCGGTGCGTGACTTCGAGCAGAGGCAGCTCATCTTCGACGACCAGAATCGTCTGCAATCCCCCTGCTATTTTCGCCGGCGTTTCGCTGGGTGCCGCGGTTTCAAGAACAGGGCTCACGCAAGGAAGGTAAATCTTGAAGGTCGTGCCGATTCCAACCTCGCTATAGACCCAGACGGACCCGCCGCTCTGCTTCACGATTCCATACACGGTGCTCAAGCCGAGGCCCGTGCCCTTGCCAAACTCCTTGGTCGTAAAGAAAGGCTCGAACATGTGGACCTTCGTATCCGCGTCCATGCCGCAGCCGGTATCGGTTACCGAGAGCATCACGTGCGCACCAGCCCGCGTGGATGGATGTTGGAGGGCGTAGTCCTCATCGATTTCCACATTCGAGGTTTCAATGGTCAGCTTCCCACCCGGGGGCATGGCATCCCGTGCGTTCACGACCAAATTCATAATGATTTGTTCAAGCTGCCCGGCGTCAGCTTTCACCAATCCGAGCGACGAGTTCAGGATGACCACCAAATCGATGTGCTCACCGATAAGCCGCTGAAGCAGCTTTTCCGTGCCCGCGACGACGCTGTTTAAGTCGAGCACCTTGGGTTGCAGCACTTGCTTACGGCTAAAGGCGAGCAGTTGGCGCGTGAGCAGGGCGGCACGATCGCCCGCTTTCTGGATTTCTTCGATTCCCTTTCGGTTGGAATCATCCGGGCTCAATCGATCGAGCATGAGCCCGGTATACCCCAGGATGACACCAAGTAAGTTATTAAAATCGTGGGCTACCCCACCTGCCAATTGGCCCACCGCTTCCATTTTTTGCGCCTGGCGAAGCATCGCTTCCATGTTCTTACTCTCGGTAACGTCCCGCGCGACGGCTGAGACACCGACCACTTCACCATCTGAGTTTTCGATCGGTGAAAGTGTGAGGGACACGTGGATGCGCGTTCCGTCTTTTTTCACGCGAATAGTCTCAAAGGGTTCCAGCGGTTCCCCGGATTTCACGCCCTTCAACAGCGCCAGGGTTTCTTCCGCGCGGTCAGGAGGAGAAGTAAACAGAATCGAGCGTCCAAGGGTTTCTGCGGAGGAGTATCCGTAGATCCGCTCCGCGCCGTGATTCCAGGAAAGAACGATACCTTCAGGGGTCAGACTGATGATGGCGTCGTGCGATGACTCGACTACGGCAGCCAGGATCGACATGTCGTACGCGCGCCGTTTGCGCTCCGTAATATCGCGAATCGCTGCCGTCACGAGAATTCCATCCACGCCATCAAGCGGACTCAGCATGAGCTCGATCGGAAAGTCGCTTCCGTCTTTTCGTCGTCCCGTGAGTTCAATACCCGTCCCAATCTGCTGTGCCAGCGCCTCCGTCGCGGATCGAGTTCCATCCGCGATCAGCCGCTCCGCGAAGCCGTGCGGAATGATGTTTTTTACTTTCTGGCTGATGAGTTCATCGCGACGATATCCGAACTGTCTCTCTGCCTGCACATTCAGGAGCACGATCTCTCCGGCTTGGTTCACAACGACCATCGCGTCCGGGGCCGCCTCTAGCAGCCCGCGGTATCGACCTTCCATCTGCGCCAGATGCCTTTCCGCAGCCTTGCGCACGCTGATGTCTCGGATCGCCGCGGTTACAAGAGTTCCTTCGGAGCTTTCCAGCGGACTGAGCATGATCTCGATGGGGAAATCGCTTCCATTCTTTCGTCGCCCATTCAGCTCTATTCCCGTGCCAATTTGCTGCGCCAGCGCCTCAGCTGCGGGCCTGAGAGCGTCCGCGATCAGCCGTTCCGCAAAACCTTCGGGAATGATGTTTTTTACTCGCTGACCGATGAGTTCATCACGGCGATAGCCGAACTGTTTTTCTGCCTTCAGATTCAGTAGGACGATCTCTCCAGCCTGGTTCACCACCACCATCGCATCCGGCGCCGCTTCCAGCAGGCCTCGGTATCTCGCCTCCATCTGTACCAGGTGTTTCTCGGCTGCTTTGCGCACGGAAATATCGCGCCCGATGGTTGAGGCGCCCACTATTCTTTCCAGCGCGTCCCGGATCGGCGACACCGTGACTTCAATCTGAACTTCTTTCCCGTCTTTTCGTACGCGGACCGTTTCGAAGTGTTCGACCGTTTCACCACGCTTCAAGCTTTCCAGCATCCGCGGAACTTCATCCGGACGGTCAGCGGGAACAAGCATCGTGACACGCTGCCCGATAGCTTCTTTTGACGAGTATCCAAAGATTCGCTCCGCGCCGACGTTCCAACTGGTGATGATTCCTTCCATTGTCTTTCCCACAATGGCGTCATCGGAAAACGCGACGATCGCGGCTAACCTGCGAAGGTCTTCTTCAGTCCGTCTTCTGTCGCTAATGTCGCGGATGGCACTGGAGACCAATACACCGTCTTTTGTGTCCAGCGGGCTAAGCCGGATCTCGGCGGGAAATTCGCTGCCGTCTTTGCGCAAACCAAAAAGCTCCAAGCCCACCACCGTCGGACGATCCGCTGGGGCAGCCAGAAAGCGAGAGTGGTGCTCGGCATGTTGATCTCGGGAATGTTCGGAAACTAGGATGTCAGCAGGGCGACCGACAATCTCGCCCCGGCGATAGCCAAAAAGCTTCTCCGCCTGCGCATTGACGAGGACAATCAGACCGGATGGATTGACGACGACGATCGCGTCAGGGGCCGCTTCAAGCAGAGCTCGATACTGCAGGCCTTTTCGCAAGCGAAGCGGCGGGGACGTAAGCGCGGGTAGCTCGCGTGCGCCTGCTGTTTGCGGTTCGATGAGAGGAATTTTCGCCACGAATCCTTTAAAGGGACAATCGAATACAGTGTCTGGCCGCCGGCCAATCCGAAACTGTGCTAAACAGCACACATGGCCGCCCAATGCCGCATTGATAACTCTCCCGATAATCTGAGCAGCGGTATCTTCGCGGCGAGCCGGAACGATTCAATCGCGAAGTTGACGCACGGAAACTTTAGTGTTATTTACCAACCACTCGAATCACTTCCGGGGGGCGCATATCGGCCTGGGGGAAGCCATGAAAATCAGAAGTACGGCGTTCGCCGCGTTTCTAATACTCGCCGCATCCTTGCTCGCCACCGCGCCGGCCGTTCGAGCGCACCATTCCTTCGGCGCCGAATTCGATTTCAACAAGCCGATCACGCTGCATGGCACCGTCGTGAAATGGGAGATGATCAATCCTCACAGCTACATCACGGTGGACGTCAAGAATGACGACGGTAGCGTGACGCAATGGAGCGTTCAAGCCGGCGCGCCCAGCTTCCTGTACCGCAACGGATGGCGGAAGGATTCCGTCAAGCCCGGCGACGAACTGATCGTTACCGGCTACAGCGCCAAGGACGGATCGCACAACGCCTTCGCCCAGCGCGTGCAGCTGCCTGACGGCCGCCGCGTCCTCGGCGGAGCCATCATCGGCGCGACGCCACCTCCGCCCCCGGATTCTTCCGCGCCCGCTCCGAAGTCGAACCCGTGATGCTGCCGCGTATGAGAGTCGCAATTGTCGCCGTGGCCGCGCTGGCAACACTTTCACTGCGCGCCTTGCCGCTTGCAGCTCAAGCTGCGACACCGCCATCGCAAGTTCCAAACACGATAACTATTGCCTCCGCACCGGACAGCGCTGGCCCCATCCCCCGCCTCCCCGGCGGACATCCGAATTTCCAAGGTCTCTGGCACAATGACGTCGGCATCGAAGCGCTGCGCAAAGCTGGCCTCGGCGACATCCACAGTCCCGGCACTCCGCTTCCCTTCCCGTACTTCCCGACGACCGACAAAATCCGCGAGTACCGCGATCTCCACGACCCGTACCACGATCCCGAGGCACACTGCCACATTCCCGGGGTTCCTCGCACGATCGAACAACCCTCGAGCATCATGCCCTTCCGCATTATTCAGGATGAGAAGTACGTGACCATCCTCTTCGAATACGTGCACGACGTGCGCATCATCCCCGAGGACGGAAGCGCTCATCCGAAACATTATTGGGCCTGGGACGGGGACTCGCGCGGCCATTGGGAAGGCGACACGTTCGTGGTTGATGTCGCCAATTTCAACGGCCGCAGCTGGCTCGATATGGACGCGAATTTTGTGGACGAAAACGAACACGTCGTCGAGCGTTACACGATGCTCGATCCAAACACGATTGCGTACTCGGCCACGGTCGAAGATCCCACCGTGTTTACGAAGCCATGGACCATGCACCTGACGCTAAAGCGAAATCCTGCGAAGGATCAAATCGTTTACTACGATTGCCACGAAGGCGAACGCGATGTGGATCACTACACCCGCTCCGAAGGCAATGCAGCGAGCAAGCATGAATAAGCGCATCGCAGCTTCGATCGTGATGGCTGCCGTGAGCGTTGACCCTTTCCGTCGTGGCGCCGCGCGCCGCCGGCCAGAACGCCGCCTCGCCCTATTCCCCGCCCCGCCTCTCCGATGGCACGCCGGATTTTCGCGGCATCTGGCAGGCTCGCTCGCTCGCGTACATCGATCTCGAAGGCCTTGGTCCCTCAGGCAGCGTTAAACCTGTGACCAAAAGCGCTGTGGTGGATCCGCCCGATGGCAAAATCCCTTACTTGGCCGACGCATTAAAGCAGCGCGATGAGAATTTCAAGAATCGCGCGACCGCTGACCCTGCAGCCAACTGCTTCCAGGCCGGCGTGCCTCGCGCGGTTCTGCTTCCGACGCCTTTTCAATTCGTGCAAAGCCTTGGAAATCTCGCGATCGTCTACACCGACAATCATGCCTACCGCATCGTGGACGCGTCTTCGATTCCGCACGACGACGGCATAGACTTCTTCATGGGCGATTCGCGCGGCCACTGGGAGGGAGACACGCTCGTCGTTGACGTCACCGACCTGGGCGATCAGACCTGGCTCGACGACGCTGGAAATTTCCATAGCGATCAGCTACACGTCGTCGAACGCTACACGCTCATCGGTCCCGATACGATGCGCTACGAAGCTCGCCTCGAAGACCAAAAAACCTACGCGAAGCCCTGGACCATTCGCCTGCTCCTCTACCGCGACAAAACTCCCCGCGCGCGCATCACCGAAGACGAATGCCTCGAGGGCGCCGACGGCCGCTGGCATCATATTTCGCCTTTCGACGCCCGCGCCGTCGCCCATCACGATTACGACGCCGAGCTAGCCGCCGAAGCCAAGGCCGCCGCCAGCAAGTAGTCGGTGAAATCCTTTGCCTTTGGCTTTTCGGCTTTGTGTTCCTCTGCGTTCTCTGCGTCTCTGCGGTAAAGTCTTTCGCCTTTGTCGTCGAGTTTTGTGTTCCTCTGTGCTCTCTGTGGCTACTCTGTGTGCTCTGTGGTAAGTCTTAGGGTTTTTTCGGCTCCCGGCAAATCGTAGCCGCATCCAGCTGTGGTAAGATTCTGTTGAAGATTGAAAGGCGATGGAGTTCGCCTGAACCGTCCGGCAACGGACTGATGACTCCTGGCCGCCGCCCGGCGCCAGGAGTTTTTTTTGCGCCAGGAGGGGCCCCCAGGTCGACGGTTAGTCGAGCCTGGGGACCAGGGCGCAGAAACCCACAGCAAAAGGAGACGCCGTGCGCATCGCACTGCTCATCGTGTTTGGCAGTCTAGGCACTCTCGCCCGTTACGCGCTGCAAGGACTCGTTCAGGAACGCACGACGTCCACATTCCCTTCCGGCACGCTCGTCGTCAACCTGCTCGGATGTTTCCTGCTCGGCGGGATCGCCGAGTACGCGCTCGCGCACCTGACAATTCCTCCCGAATGGCGCATTGGAATTACCGTGGGATTCATCGGCTCGTTCACCACGTTCTCGACTTTCGGTTGGGAGACCGCCCGCATGCTTCAGGACGGCCAATGGCGTAGCGCGACGGCCTACGTGCTCGCCAGTGTGTTCGGTGGTCTGGTCACCATATTTCTCGGCATGAGAATTGCCGATCGAATTTAGGAATCCGCTGGAGGAACGAACATGACTGACGCCGCAAAGCACGAACGATTCGAGGGCGAGCGCACCCTGATGCGCATTCACATCGGCGAATCCGACCGCTGGCACGGCAAGCCGCTCTACGAAGCCATCGTCGAGCTTTTGCGCCGCGACAAATTCAGCGGCGCCACAGTTCTCCGCGGCGTAGGCGGCTACGGCGGCTCGAGCGTCTACCACACGGACAAAGTCTTGCGCCTTTCGCAGGACTTGCCGATCGTCGTCGAGGTCATCGAATCGGCCGAGCGCATCGAGGAAGTCCTGCCGCGCCTCGACGAAATGATCGGCGGCGGCCTCGTAACGCTCGAAAAAGTCCGCGTCATTCTCTACCGCTCGCACAAATAGCGCTTCCTCGTCGGGCACGGCTTTAGCCGTGCCGCAACCGCCGCCGTTCTCAGGGGTTTTAACCCCTGGGGTCGCTCCGTCGTTGCTCTCCGCACGCATCGCGTGTTACAAACCTCGCCTTCAGGAGGCCGCGCCCATGGACAAAAATAAACTTCTTCAATACATCGACCACTTCAATCACAAACGCTACGAACAGGTCATGGAGTTCTATCATCCCGACGTGCTGATCGAATACCCGACCATGCTCGCCGACCCCAAGGCTCCTCCCGTCACGCGCCGCGGCCGCGAAGGATTTCTCGAACAATATGTCGAGCTCCACAAATCCTGCCGCGAAGCCCTCGAAGTCCAGACGGTCATTCTGCAGGGCGACATGATCGCCGCCGAGATGTACACCGAATTTCACTTCTTCAAGGACTACGAAAATTTCTCACGCCGCTCGATGAAGGCCGGCGACATCTACATCACCACGAACTGGTGCATCTACAAAGTCGAAAACGAAAAATTCAAACACATCCGCGTAGCCCACTTCCGCCTCCACGACCCCAAAACCGCCAGGCTGTAATTGTGAGCCGCTTAAGCTTCTTGATGGGCCTTACCAGCGCTATAGTTTTTCCCTTCTAGTCGTCAGTTGCGCGGCACAAACTGCCAGGCAGCTCTGGCACCGAAGACAATGAAGTTGTCATGAACAGATTGGCCCCGTTAACCTATCCTGCCATTGCGCTGTCGGCACGCGTCACGGGCGACGTAGACGTAATGGTGGGAATCCGACCGGACGGAGTGTCGAGTCGGCGGCGGCAGTCAGCGGTCCGGCCCTGCTGCAACAGGCTGCGTCGGATAGTGCGAGGCAATCGCAGTACGAGTGCCGGAACTGTATTGAATCGGTGACCCAGTTGAGATTGGTGTACACGTTCCAGATTGTCGTGATGCCGGTTAGCTGCGCGGGGCCGCAAGACTGCAATCGCAGCTATCCCGACCCGTCCGGCCCCGTGGTGACTCAAACTCCGAATCATGTAACGATAGTCAATCACGTAATACCCTTGTGCATTTGCGACTCTGTAAGGAAGCGGCGTTCTTTGAAGTGCTTCTACCTATGGAGATGCGGCCTCCCCTAAGCTGGAAACTCCCGCCCATCGCTTCCCTTATTGCACACCGGCACTACCCATGTTACCCTGAGCGAACAAAAGGCGAAGCGCAGATCCTAGGCGAAAGCCTGCGCATTTTGCCCTGAATTCGCATGGGAGGCGGCATGGCGGCATCCACGCAAGGCTTGGCTCGAAGGCCTCAGTCCACGCTAGATATCGTGCAGGAGGCGCTCGGAGCGCTTGCAGCGCGCTATCGGGGCGACGAAGTCCTCACCTCGATCAAACACTTCCCCGCGCGCGAGGCCGAGTTCCGCCCAATGCCCTCCTGGGTGCGGCCGGAACTGGCCGCCGCCTATCGCGCCAAGGGAATCGACCGCCTCTATTCGCATCAGGCCGCCGCCGCCGAACTTGCCCGCGCCGGAAAAGACTTCGTCGTGGTCACGCCGACCGCCTCCGGCAAGACGCTCTGCTACAACCTCCCGATCCTCAACGCGATCCTTGAAAACACCGACACGCGCGCCCTCTACCTCTTCCCCACCAAGGCGCTCGCGCAGGATCAGCTCACCGAGCTTCACGATCTCGCCACGCGCCTCGACGATTCCGTTCGGCGTTTTCACCTACGACGGCGACACGCCCAGCGACGCGCGCAAAGCCATTCGCGAACGCGGCCACGTGATCCTCACGAATCCCGACATGCTGCACACCGGCATTCTGCCGCACCACACCAAGTGGACGCGCGTGTTCGAAAACCTGCGCTACATCGTGCTCGACGAGCTGCACACCTATCGAGGCGTTTTCGGCAGCCATCTCGCCAACGTCCTGCGCCGCATCGCGCGCATCGCGGAATTTTACGGTTCGCGCCCGCAATTCATCTGCTGCTCGGCCACGATTGCCAATCCGGGCGAGCTGGCCGGGCAATTGACCGAGCGCGAAGTCGCGACCATCGAAGAAAATGGCGCGCCCGCCGCCGAAAAACTTTTCGTTTTCTACAATCCGCCGATGGTCAATCGCAACCTCGGCATTCGCCGCAGCTATCTCACCGAAACCACGCGCGTCGCCAAGGAACTTCTCTCGCGCAAGCTGCAAACCATTGTCTTCGCCAATAGCCGCCTGCATACCGAAGTGCTGCTCACGTATTTGCAGCAGGCCAATCCCGCGCAGCCCGGCGGCGCTGAACCCATTCGCGGCTATCGCGGCGGCTATCTGCCCGGCGAACGCCGCGAGATCGAGCGCGGCCTGCGCGAAGGCCGCGTTCGCGGCGTCGTGGCCACCAACGCTCTCGAATTGGGAATTGATATCGGCTCGCTCGATGCCTGCGTGATGGCCGGTTATGCCGGCTCGATTGCATCCACCTGGCAGCGCGCGGGTCGCGCCGGACGCCGCAGCGGCACTTCCTGCGCCGTGCTCGTCGCTTCTTCCGCGCCGCTCGATCAATTCATCGTTCAGCATCCGGATTATTTCTTCGGCCGCTCGCCCGAGCACGCCTACGTGCAGCCGGATAATCTCGAAATTCTCGTCAATCACCTGAAATGCGCGGCGTTCGAGCTTCCCATCGCGCCGGACGAAAAATTCGGCGCCGTGGATCGTCTCAGAATCTCTGCGAACGCATTGCCGAAGCTGGATTTCTTCCATCGCAGCGGCGGCAATTGGCACTGGGTGCAGGAAGCCTACCCCGCGGATACGGTCAGTCTTGCGCTCCGTCACGTCCGATAATTTCGTGATCATTGACGCTTCCGTCGGAAGACGACGGCAACACCGACCGGCGGCAAGAAAGGCGCGCCCGAAGTGATCGGCGAAGTGGATTTCTCCTCCGCGCTCACCACCGTGCATCCCAAAGCCATCTACCTTCATCAGGGCCAGCAATATCACGTGGACCGCCTCGATTTCGATCAGCGCAAGGCCTACGTCAAGCCGCGTGAACATTGATTACTACACGGACGCGATCCGCTACACCCAGGTCCGCGTCCTCGAAATCGCCGAAGAAGAGCGCATCACCGGTTCCGCGGTTCCTTTTTCCGCACCGCCTCGCCAATCTGTCATTCCGAGCGGAGGGGCCCGACGCAGTTTGGCCTCTCCGGACGAAGTCCGGTCGGGCTCCGCAGAGAGGAATCTCTCTTCCGATGCGTCGCCGAAGCGGACGCTTGCGGGAAATCGCCTCTCCAGCTGTAGATCAGCCGAGAGCCTTTCGTCAGGGGGCGCGAGCTTCAGCTCCGACATAAATGACGGGCGCGCAGCGAACTTCTTCTCTGCCGAAGGCGCCTTTTCAGCCAGCCCGCGCGAGCGGGCTTCGCTCCGAATCCGCTGCTCCTCGTCCACCCTTAGTCGCCTCTGCCGTCACGCGCCCACGGCGACGTTCTCGTCCGCTCCCAGGTAATCGGCTTCAAGAAAATCAAATTCTTCACCAACGAAAATGTCGGCGACGGCAAGCTCGAGCTTCCCGAAAACGAAATGCACACCACCGCTTTCTGGATCACGCTCGGGCGCGCACTGCTCGACCAGCGCTCCCCTTCGCGCTTTCCGACCGCCAAAGCGGAATCTTCGGCCTGCTGCACGCGCTCGAATCCATGGCCACGCTTCTGCTGATGTGCGACCGCCGCGACCTCGGCACCGCGGTCGGC
The DNA here is from genome assembly GCA_963701865.1 of uncultured Acidobacteriota bacterium. Classification (GTDB taxonomy): domain Bacteria; phylum Acidobacteriota; class Terriglobia; order Acidiferrales; family UBA7541; genus Palsa-295. Next base: position 691,130 of record CAVPBO010000001.1, on the reverse strand, counting down.
GAGCGCCCGCCCAGCCCGGGCATCGAAACCGATGGCAGGAATTTTCCAGCGCCGATGAACGATCCGGCTGAGACGAAGAGAATTCTTCGAGCCGAATCTGTATCTCTATGACGCATATCCCGGCGGCATCGGCTTTAGCGAGCCGCTCTATCGCGTCCACGATCTTCTTGCTGCAGCGCACGCGCGAACTGATCGCGTCATGCCCATGCGAGAGCGGCTGCCCCTCCTGCGTCGGCCCCGCAGGAGATGAAAAGCGAGCGCACCAAGGAAGCCGCGCTCGCGATTCTGGAGCGCCTGTGCGCCTGAGCGCGAGCATCGAAGGAGACGGTTTCCCGGCGAAAGCGTGGGGCTTCAGCCCCACGAAAAAAATAGCGAGAGGAAGTGGGCTTTAGCCCTGGCCCAGCGGGCTGGCCAGCGCCCCGGAAAAGTCCACAGGCGCTGCTTCACTTTTCGTTGCGTGTGGATGCTACCGTCAGAGGGATGTGCGAGGAGCACGACGAAATGCGTGACAAGCGATTAGCAGTCATAGGGGCGCAGCATGCTCGCCGCGCCGTTTTCCGGCGGGCTGCGCCTGGCAAACATCCTTGGCGATTCGCCGCCCATGTGGCGCGCCGTCGCCGTTTGGCCGTAGGGGCACGATATACGTGCCGCGCCGATTCCTGGCGGGTCGTGCCCGGCGTACAAGCTTGGCGACGCGTCTTCCACGAGCGCATCACCCTTAACCGGCGACGAAACGCGAACCACGCAGCACCGTTCGCGACCACAAAATTGCCCCAAATTACTCGACACACCATGCCGAGTAATTTCTTGTGCAACTCCATGAAAACAAAGGATCGGGTACCTCGCAAAGTGACACACTTTTACAGCCCCGAACATCTCGATGTTTTCAGCCTTTCGAGGACCTCGCCGATGACCGATTTCTCGCCTCCTCGGCCGGCTTAAGGCGCTTCAGCCGTCCGCCACGCGCGGAAGCAGTGCCTCCGCACGCGACCGGGAGCCGACACCCCGCCGCGAGGCCACTCCCCCGATATTCCCGACGGTGCCGCAAAGCTCGCCGAAATTCTCGGTGCCAAGCCCAGCAGCAATCGCTTCGGCGAGCATCTCGCGCTGCGCAAATGGTTTTCGGAGCCGGTGGCCAGCGCGCCCGATCTCGGCGTCCCCGATGGCGAGTCTAAGTCTCGACGCGCTGCGCCTGATGGCGCCTGGCGCACCCAAGGAAGTCGCGGACCCCGCGCCAGTGGCTTTTCCTCGATACCGAAACGACCGGCCTCGCCGGAGGCACGGGCACCTATCCGTTTCTCGTCGGCATCGCCTGGTGGGACGCAGGCGGACTCGAAGTCGAACAATTTTTCATGCGCGACTACAGCGAGGAGCATTCCGTGCTGGTCGCGCTGGCCGAGCGCATGGCGGAGAGGCCCGTGCTCGTCACCTTCAACGGGAAATCATTCGACTGGCCGCTGCTCGAAACCCGCTACCGCATGACTCGATGCGTTCGTCCGCCTGTCCCGCTGCGCCCATCTCGATTTCTTGCATCCCGCGCGTAATCTTTGGCGCTTGCGAATTGGATCGGTGCGTCTGGCGGAGCTCGAGCTCAAGGTCCTGGGTTGGAATCGCGGCGCGGACATGGTGTCCGCCATGATTCCTCAAATCTATTTCGAATATCTGCGCGGCGGATCGCCCGAGCCGCTCGTCCCGATCTTCCACCACAATCAAATGGACCTGCGAGGACTCGCCGCGCTGGCGACGCCGCACACTCTCACTTCTCGGAAATCCGGAAACGCACGGGCACGATGGCCTTGAGCTTTTCGGCAGTCTCGCGCATCTGCGAGCGGCGCGGCGACTCTGTTCGCGCGCGAAAATTGTACGCGCAATCGATCGCCCGCGAGCTGCCGCAGGAAACCGATCGCGCGGCGCGAAGTTCGCTCGCGCGTCTCGCGAAGCGGGACGGAGATCTGGAGCTTGCGCGCGGTCTCTGGGAAAGCATGCTGGGAAATTCACGCGAGGGTTTCGAAGCCTACGAGCAGCTGGCGATCTACTACGAGCACCGCGCCCGCGAACCGCACCGCGCGGCGGCGCTGGCCCGCAAGGCGTTGCTCGAACTTCGCAATGCCAACCGCCTAGGCACAATTCCTACGACTAGCGTACCGCGACCGCCGCCTGCGCTTCGAGCAGCGTCTCGCGCGCCTCGAACGCAAGGCCGGTCGCAGCCTCCTTAAAGGGCTGGAATCGGAATCCCGAGAAGGCATCGGTGAATCTAATCTGGATCAGGCAGAGGGGGGTAAGTTCAATGCCAGAATCGGATAGCGCAGCAACGCAAACCGCGAGAATCTCGGTAGCCGGAGAACAAGACCATGCCCGGAATCAGCGATCCATATCTTCGCGAACAACTCGAAAAACGGCGCGACAGTCTGCAGAGTCGCGATATCGACGATTCCCCTGACCGACGCGCCGGACTCGTTCGCCCCCTTCCACAAGCTTCTTGCCGGACGTGGATCTCGCGATCCGAAATATGGAGGAAGGAACGTTCGGGACCTGCGATGAGTGTCACGGTTCAGTGGAGAACGAACGCCTGATTATTGATCCCCTTGCGCGCTTGTGCCTCGATTGCCTGAGCAGCGACGAACAGCGCGCCCTGGAGCGCGATCTCGAACTTGCGTCGCGCGTCCAGCGCGGATTGCTTCCGCAAACCGACGTGCGCTATCGCGACTGGCGCATTCACTATCTCTACAGGCCCGCGGGAATTGTGAGCGGCGATTACTGCGATTTGATCTCCGGCACGGGCGAAGAAGGCAAACTGATTTTTCTCCTCGGAGACGTTACCGGCAAGGGAGTGGCGGCGTCACTGCTGATGACTCACCTGCACGCGATGTTTCGCACGCTTTCCGGCATCGGTCTGGAACTCGATCGCTTGATGGAAATGGCGAATCGTCTGTTTTGTGAAAGCACCATTGCCGGGCAGTATGCCACGCTCGTTTGCGGACGCGCCGGACATTCCGGCGAAATCGAAATCGCCAGCGCGGGCCACTTTCCGGTCTTGCATACGTCGAAAGGCGGCGTGAAACGATTGGACGCAACGGGCCTGCCGCTGGGTCTGTTTTCGACGAGCCGCTACACCGTGCGGCGCGTGCGCCTTGAGCCGGGAGACAGTTTGCTCCTTTATACCGATGGCATTTCGGAAGCCAGAGACAATTCCGGTGAGGAATATGGCATCGCCGGAATCTCACGCGATGCAGCTGGACGTCACGGGTGGGAACCGAAGGACTTCGTCGCGGCATGCATGGCCGATGTCGAAAAACATTCGTCCGGCCGCCGTCCCGTGGACGATCAAACCATGATGGTCATCCAGCGCGGCGTCGCTGCTGAAGCAGCGTTCAACGACTGACAAGTTCCCCGACAGCATTGGCGCAGCAAATGAAGCGGCTCACGAACCGATGGGTCGTTCAAGGCCGATGTGCGTGGAGTGGTGCTCGAACACCCTCGTGCGCGGCAGCGCCGCCGAAGCAAGAAGCCGCTTGAGTTCCGGCACGGTGTAAGCCGAGCGCACCGAATCGCAATAGAGCCGGTACATCACGCCGGAATAGTGACGGCCGTGCCAGCGGACGTGCAGCGGATACGTGAAGCGCCCGGGCCGGCGAAGATCGCGAAGCAAAATCGCGCCGCCAGGATTTACCAGCCGCGCCATTTCGGAGAGAAGTTTTTCCGGCTCGGCGAGATGATGCAAAACCGAGTTGCACATTACGAGGTCGAAGCTGCTGTCCGGAAATGGCAGGCGATTCCCGTCCGCGATCTGGAACTCGACGCGGTCGGCCAGTCCGCCAGCTGCGGATGCGAGATTCGATTGCGCCTGCGCGATCATCCCGGACGACCGGTCCACGCCGATGAATTTCCATTGCGGAAGGCGCTTCGCAAGCTTGATGACGATTTGTCCGGGACCCGTGCCGATGTCGAGCGCAATGCATCGCTCGCGCTCGCGACCCTTGACAAGATTCAGCGCGTGCTCAACCAGCGTGTCGTCGATGGTGTTGAGGTAGGCTTGAGCGGCGGCCGAGGAATATGCCTCGACCTCGCTCGAATCGTCCATTACTTCAGGCTCGGGAACGCGCGGCATGTCGAAGAACGCCATCGAAGAAATTCTAGCGCGCGGAAAGAGCTGCGGCGTTCGGAATTTGCGCGACAGATGGAGTCGCCTCAACGGGGCCCGGCGCGGGCGGCCAGCCCATCGCGCGATTGATCGCGTCAAACGTTTGGCGGGTCGCGCCTTCCACCGTGATGCACTGCAAATCCACGCAGCGCAAAAAAACGCCGCCCGTATCGGTCTGGAATTGAAAGAAATTCGGCCGGCGGTAAAGCTGCGTGCGTGACGAATATTTCATTTCGAGCGCTTCGCTGTACTGACCGAAAAAACGGGCTGCGTCGTCCGTGGTTTCGAGCGCCAGCAGGAACACGAGCCGCAATTCCTTCGTCTTTGCATCTTCGAAAAGCGCGTAATGGTCGCCATCCCAGGAAGGCGCAAGTTGCGCGGCGCGCGCCGGATCGAGAAACTGTTTCAGGATTTCCTCGACGCCGAATTCACCCATCACATTTTCTTCGAGCGGTTTCCAATCCGCCGGAACGACGCCTTTCAATTTCGGCATCGTCACTTTGGCCGGGCCGACATCTTTCAGATAAAAATCGGGGTGCATGATCTGCTGCGTCGAAACCGGCGGACGCTCGAACAGCAGATGGAGGTCGGCCCAGCCTGTATGCGCCTTCAGGAACTGCTGGGTAAACGAAGTGCCCGCGAGATACGGAAAGAGCAAGCCGTCGCGAATCACGATCGGCGCTTTCGCGAGATTCGAATCCTTGTCCATTTCCTCAACGGCGCCGGGCCGAATCAGCGCGGTCACGTCGCCAATTTCGCGAACGCTGAGATGCTGCTCTCGCAGTGAGTAATCAAGCATGGCGGCGAGCGCCGTGCCTTCGCTTACGGAATCGCGAGCCAGTTCCGCGTCGTCATCCGGGCGCGCGGCCTTGATCCAGGGATCCACGTTGAAAGACTGATCCTCGAGCGCGTGCGTCAACTCGTGAGACATTACGTCGCGCTGTTCGTCCGCGGGAATCCAATCGGCGATGTAAAACTCCTTCGCCTTCGGATCGTATAGGCCGGCGACTTGCTCGGTGAGGACATCGAGCATGAAAGAATCGAGCGGAAAGTTTTTGGGGATCAGACCAAAAGCTTCCAGAGACTTGTCGTCGGCGTAACGCTGCGCGTCGTTCTTGTCATCCTTATCCGCTTTGATCAGGTAGGCGCGAATTTCCTGCTTCGAGCGGAGGCTTTTCTTCAGCGGCTCCTTGATTGGCAGATGAAGAATCACGCTCATCTGCTCGAGCACCTCGTCCGCAGCCTTCAGGAATTCGGGATTTTGCACGGCCGCGACCTGCGAAGCTTTTGGCGACGGCGCCGACCTTGCCCTGACCGCCAGTCCAAACCCGGCGATGAGAATAAGCGCCACCAACAGCGATGCGACGCGACGAATTCGGCGACCGCCCAAGGCAGTCGTTGAGCGTTCACCATTTTTCGCGCCCTGCTTCGCTTCCGCGCGTTCACTGAAATCAAGGCTCATGAAACCATCATAGGTAGAGGGATGCTCCAGCGCAAGCCGTCCGATGGATGCGACGGCGTGCTGTCTTTAGATGCAATGGCGGGACGTTGACGTAAGCCGGCATTGGGGACAGAAATCGAGAAGGGGACTCCAACTTGAATCGGAGCCCCCTTCCCTGGGGTGGGAAAAATTGTTAACACACAGGCGAGCTAGAAATATGAAAGCCTTTCAGCGTCGCTGTGAATCGAGACGAGTTTGGGAGCCTGGGCGGGGTCCATCGATACCGGAGGAATAAGTTCGGACACGATAGCGTGGATCGTTTGTCCGAAGTTGCTCACGACGAACATGATCGAAATGACCGCCCCTCCGGGGAATGGGGGGAAATTTATGGTCGCATTTCCGGTGCAGTCCGCGTTCACGTGATAAGTTCCACTTTCATTCGTATGGAAGGTAGTTGGAGGACCCATGGGCTCGCCGCCGGCCATTACGTAATCTTCCTGCACGAGCATTCCGTGCCCATCGAAATGCGTCATAGCGACCCCATCGCGAAGCTGCGCGATTGCCCCGTTGGTATTCAGAATTCCCCCCGAGACCTTAAAACCCCAATCACCCTTGATGGTCAAGTCCGAACACCCCAGATTCGGCACGTTCTGCGCCGGAGCTTGAGCTTGAGCGGCGCTGGCGAGAACCAACAGTAAGGCCGCGCCAAGAATTGCTCTCAAATGGAAGGTCTTCATTTTCGTGTCTCCTTTTTTTGGTTGCGATTGCGACTTCACGCGCATTTAGACCTGGACGAGGACTCAGGACAATGGAGGCCGGCTGAATACGTGCTGTAGACAATCTGTACCCGCAACCGATAGAAACGCAGGGACCTAGGCTTGGAGAGTTAACCGAAGGTACAATCACGGCAAGGGGAATCACTGCGAAATGCCCTCTGGCACATGGCGATTTGAGGAATTCGAGCTTGATCCAGGCGCCTTTGAATTGCGCCGTGCCGGGAAGCCTGTGCGCTTGGAACGGATCCCCTTCGAGTTTCTTTGCCTCTTAGTCGAACGGAATGGCCAGATGGTGGCCCGGCAAGAAATCCTCGACCGAATCTGGGGCAAAGACGTCTTCCTCGACGCCGACAATGCCATTAACACGGCCGTGCGCAAGATCAGGCAGGCACTACGGGAGAATCCGGATACGCCGCGATTCCTCCATACGATTTCCGGGAAGGGTTATCGCTTCGAAGCAGCGCTCATTGCCCCTCCGCCACCAGCAACGGAAGCCTCGAATTTGCCTGCGGCACGAAAGCGCGGTGTGCCGGCCTGGGGGCTGTGGCTCGTCCCGATTGTCGTGTTGATTGTCGTCGCGGTCGCGTTATTCGCACGGCATTCATCCCGTCGCGAGACGAGACAATCGCCAAAAAAAGTGATGCTAGCCGTGCTGCCAATGGAAAATCTGAGCGGGGATCCGAAGGAAGACTACTTCGCGGACGGCATGACCGAAGAGATGATTACGCAACTTGGGAGACTCGATCCGGAGCGGCTCGGCGTGATCGCACGAACCTCGGCCATGCAGTACAAAGGAACGCGCGAGAGTACGGCGCAAATTGCCAAGGACCTGGGAGTCCAATATTTATTGGAGGGCAGCGTCCGCCAATCCGGAAACAACATTCGGGTGACCGTGCAGCTCATTCAATCGAGCGACCAGACGCACATCTGGGCCGAAGACTACGACCGACAGCTCAGGGATGTGCTCGAACTGCAGAGCGATGTGGCGCGCGCTGTGGCCAGCAAGATCCAATTGGAACTCCCGCATCAGACCGAGGCACGGCTTGCCGCAACGCCGCGCGTGAACCCCGATGCATACCAGGACTATCTCGAGGGTCTGCAAGCCTGGAACTTGCGGACTCCCGAAGGGATCGAGCGGTCGATCACAAACTTCAACGCGGCCATTGTGGCAGATCCAAACTATGCGCTCGCCTATGCAGGTCTCGCTGACGCATACAATCTCGCGCCTGTATTTGGCGTTGCGAAACCGGTCGAGGCTTTTCCAAAGGCCGAGGCTGCCGCCACCCAAGCTCTTTCTCTCGATGGCCAGTTGGGAGAAGCACATACCGCGCTGGGATTTTCGAAAGCGCATCTTGATTACGACTGGTCCGCCGCCGAGCGGGAATATCAAAAGGGCATTGATCTCGACCCCAATTCAGCAAACGCGCATCTTTTCTATTCGAACAGCTATCTCTCGCCATTGGGTCACCACGACGAAGCCATCAGCGAGATGAAACGAGCGATCGAACTCGATCCCCTTTCACCGCCGGTTCAGTCGTTTCTGGGCCGCACTTACGTCTGGGCGCGTCGTTACAGCGATGCGCGCTCGCAATTCCTGCATTGCATCGAGATCAATCCAGGTTTCGCACTCAATCACGAGCGGCTTTCCCATCTGGATGCTCAGCTCGGGGATTATGCGGATGCCATTGCCGAGGATACGAAGGCGCGTGAGTTTTCGGGAGAGCAACCGGCCAACGTCGTGGCCGGAGAACGCGCTCTTCGCCAAGCGGTTGATTCAGGGGGCGCACGCGGCTTCTGGATGAAATTGCTGGAGCGTGCGGACGAAAAGGAAAACCCTCCTGAGGCCTATACGACCGCTTTTGGCCGCGCCATCATCCACGCGGAGCTTGGAGAGAAAACCGCAGCGATTGATTGGCTCGAAAGAAGCTTTGCGACTCACGAACTGGCAATGACCGAAATTGGAATCACGCCGGAGTTCGACGGGCTGCGCCAAGACCCGAAATTCAGAAGCCTGCTAAGCCGCACGGGCCTTGGGCGGTAATCGCGACACGCCAGTGCGGCCGAGATTGTTCCCGACCGGAATGTCCCGTTTGCGGGAGCACCGAGATGCAGATTATTTCGACCGGGAGTGGCTGGTGACGGGACCGGCGAGGACCGATTGGACGGTCTTGCAGAATTCGTCGACGGGAAATGGTTTCGCAAGCACCGGACATCCGGAATTCCTTAGGGCGTGAGCGGCGGCATCGCCGGCGTTGGAGGCGGTGAACACAACACGCATTGCAAGATCCGCGCGATTTTCCTTAATCCAGCGGTAGAGGCCAGCGGTTGATGTGCGACCGGGTAGATTGATGTCCGAAACCATGGCATCCACCGAGCCGCGACCGAGAATTTCGATCGCATCTTCCGCGGTACGAGCCACTTTGACCGACGCGCCGCCCGAAATCAGGACTTCCTGCTCCAGCAGTAGAAGCGCTTCCTCCTGGTCAACTAACAAGATGGTGCCGAGCATCGAATGCGCACGGCGAGAAACCGGCTCGTTCGAAGCGGCCGAAGATTCATCCGACAGCGGCAATGAAATGATAAACGTGGCGCCGCGCGGCGGCGAATTCCGGACCTGGATCTCGCCTCCGTGCTCCTTCACGATGCCGTAGCAGATGCTGAGTCCGAGGCCCGTGCCTTTGCCAACCGGTTTCGTGGTGTAAAAGGGATCGAAAATTTTATGCGGGTTCGTAACGCCCGGGCCGCTATCGGTGATTTCAACGCATAGGCGCTGTCCCAGCGCTGCGGTGCGAACCCAAATTTCGCCCGACGCGCCCTTTTCCTGAATCGCGTCCACCGCATTATTCAGGAGGTTCAGAAAAACCTGCTCGAGCTGATGGAAATCGCCAGCGGTCAAGGGCAGCCGCGGATCGAATTCGCGATGAATCACGATGTTGTGAAGCTTCATATCGAATTCGCGAAGAACGAGCGTGTCCTCGAAGAATCTGATTGAGCTGAACGGGTGCGCGATGGGGCTTTTGCTGGCGCGCGAAGCTGAGCAAATTCTGCACGATGTGGTGAGTGCGCTGCGCCTGTTTATAGAGCTTTTCGAGGTAGTCTGCGCCGCGCGGATGAACGAATTCCTCCGATTTCAGGAGCTGGCTATAGCCGAGAATCGCCGTGAGCGGATTATTGAGTTCGTGCGCTACGCCGGAGATCAATTGCCCCACGGCGGCCATCTTCTCGCTTTGCAGGAGCTGCTCCTGCGTGCGACGCAACGTGTCGTAGGCTTCGCGGGTTTTTTCGAGCAGCAGGGACTTATCGATGGTTGCGGCGATCTGGTTGCCGACGGCGGAGAGCAAATTCAATTCCGCAGTCGAAAACGCTCGCATGTCGCGATTGCCAACGACCAGAATGCCCATGACGCGGTCCTTTGCCCACAGGACGACCACTTGCGAGACTTGGATATTTTCCTTGTGATGCAGCTCGCGAATTTCCTCGGGTAACGCCGGAAGCGAGCCCGAAAGCAATGTGGCGCGGGCCTGGCGAATCTGGTCCAGCAGGCCAGCGGATATCTGCATGGGAGAATTTCGGCGGGCGGATTCAGAATGGTAGCCCACCGCGGCCGCGCGCTTGAGCACTCTCGAAGGCTGGTCGAGGAAATAGACGGCAGCGGCGCTGACGGAGAAAAGTTCGGTGACTTTCAAGAGGGCAGCAGTGAGGCCGTCTTCCAACGCGACGGACTGGCCCAAGACTTCGCCGATGGCATTGAGCGCGAGCAGGGCGCGATTGCGGCGGCGAACGTCTATTTCCGCCTGCTTCTGGTCAGTAATATCGAGCAGGAACCCCTGGTACGCGACCACGGAGCCAGAATCGTCGCGAGTGGCAAAGCTCGATTCGTGCGCCGTGCGAATCTCCCCGTCGCGGCGGCGAAACTCAAATTCGAAGTCCACGACCTCGCCATATTCGTAGAGCAGGCGCTGCCGGCGTTCGCGGTCGGCGGGATCCACGTAGAGTTGCGCCGGAAGATCCGCCCCCAGCAAATCGTCGTGGCTTTCATAACCGAGAATGCGCATGAACGCGTCGTTGAAATCCACGAAACGACCTTCGGGCGTCGAGATGAACACACCCTCCTGAACTTTTTCGAAGAGCGTGCGGAACTTGTTTTCGGCCTGGCGCCGGCTGGTGAAATCCTTGAGGACGTGGATCGTTCCGAGGCGTCCGCCTTCGGAATCATGGAGAGCGGAATCCGTCGCCAGAAAGTATCCGCCGAACGAAGGATCGATCGCCTCGGCCTTTCCGGCCGCGCCTTCGCAATAAGGACAGCGAGCCCAAGGAATGCTTCCCTGCCGAAGCACGTCACGCACTGCACGTCCTACGAGAGACTCCGGTTCGATTTCCAGACGTTCCGCAAGCGGCCGATTGGCGCGAATGATGCTGCCGTCGAGCGAATGGACCAAGATCAAATCATCAATCGAATCAAATGTGTCGAGCCACTGCCTGCGGGAGGCCGCGGCGCTTTCAAACAGAGCGACGTTTTCAACGGTCAGTCCCAGAAGGTTGGCAACGTTGACCAGATAATGTTCTTCTTCGTTCTCAAAAGTACGCGGGACCGGAAGAGCCAATTCCGAGTATCCCGAGCGGACCCTGCTTTTCCGGGAATGCGAACCAGGACCAGCGAGTCGAACCGTTCCGTTTCCATCCATCGTTGAACGGTGGCGTCCACGTTATCGCGATAAGACGCGAATGGCGTGTCCCGTCGGAGAACACTCTGCGCCCAGGGCTCGGCTGCGGAAATTCGCGCGCCTTGTTTGCGAAATCGTTCGCTCAGGCCAACCGACGCACGGACAGAAAGCGAACGTGGGGCGGATTGGGTTGTCGAGCAAAAATACGAGTCCGTGACTGGCGGCAAGACTTTCCACCAGATGGCGCAAAACGCCTTGAAGAGCATCGTCAACTTTGAATGATTGGCTGGCCTCTGCCGTGATCATCGCCAGCCGACGCAATTTTTCGTTAAGGTCTTCGGTGCGAACGCGGCCCGCTTCCAGAACCAGAACGGCCATGGCGATACCCATCATGATTCCGAACAGGCCTTCGAATGACACCCGGAAAAGCCCGATCGAATGCGCGGCCCAATCAGCACGATCCAATCCGTGGAGACCGCGCAGGAGCAGCCCCCCGGCCAGGAGCTTCCAACCCACGCCGCGGTGTTGTTCGTGCGATCGCCAGAAAAGCCAGCCAGCGGAGAGGTAGAGCAGGCACTCGACCAGTGATTCTGCGTCTCGCTGGAGGTGGGAGACGTGCGGAATCGAACCCATGGCGATCAGAAGGCTCGCGGCGATTCCGCCCAGGGGCCAAAGGTACCTTAGCGACTTTCCAAGCCCTAGGCACTCCAGGACTGCGGCAAAGAATAGCGCTGCCGCCAGCAGCGCGAGTTCAGGGACAAATCGAGGGTCATTGGAGCCGCCGCGCCACAGGGAATAGATGCGCAGGCCCTCGAGGCCGACATAAACCGTCCAGCCGGCCAGCCAATATCGAAAGAACCGGGCTCGGAAACCCGGGAACCAGGAACCAGTACAAGACCAGCAGAATGAAGGCGGCGGAGCCCTCCATGAAGGCGACAGCGAGAAATCCCGGATTGGATGTAAACGTCATTTGGGCCGAGGCAAACGAGACGGAGCCGCACCAGATAGTGCATGGCGATCAAATATGGGGATATTAAGGAGCCATTATGAAACCTAGCACACGGTTGTAAGATACGGCAACAAACGCGCCCGCCGCAGTGTGCCGTGCCTTATAATGGCTTATCGGACGGAGCGCCCATGCCTAAGGAAAAAATCCTCGTTGTAGACGACGAAGAGGCGATTCGCGAGGTTATCTCGACGCTGCTGGACGCGCAGGGCTTCCAATGCACGACCTGCTCGAACGGCAAGCTGGGCCTCGAAGCTTTCCGCAAAGACACGTTCGACCTGGTGCTGAGCGACATCGTGATGCCGGAAATGGACGGGCTGAAGCTGCTGAGCGAGCTGCGCCTGGACGATCCGGACGTGCCCGGTGATCATGGTCACGGCGATGCATGACATTTCGATCGCGCTCGAAGCGATCCGCGCCGGCGCGTACGACTACATTCTGAAGCCATTCGAGAAAGACCAGCTCTACCTGAGCGTCCGGCGCGCGCTGGAACATCGACAACCTGGTGCTGGAAAATCGCACGTATCAAAGCGACCTGGAGCAACTAGTCGCCGAGCGCACGCAGCAGCTTTCGATCGCGCTGCAGGACCTGGAACAATCCTACGACTACACGCTGGAGGCCCTGGGCGGCGCGCTGGACGCAAAGGACGCGGAAACCGAAGGCCACTGCCAGCGCGTGACGGCGTTTACGATCACGATCGCGAGAGCGATGGGAGTCGAAAAAGGCCTTCTGCGACATATCGCCCGCGGCGCGTTCCTGCACGACATCGGCAAAATGGGCGTGCCGGACAGCATCCTGCGAAAGCCCGGACCTCTGACTGCCGAAGAGCGCGAAATCATGCGGCGGCATTGCGACATCGGATTTGCCGTGCTGGAGCGAATTCCCTTCCTGAAGGAAGCGGCGGAAATCGTGCTTTCGCACCAGGAGTGCTACGACGGCTCGGGCTATCCGCGCGGATTGAAGGGCGAACAGATTCCGCTGGGAGCCAGAATATTCGCGGTGGCCGATACGCTGGACGCGATGATTTCCGACCGGCCGTATCGCAAGGCGCTGCCGATTTCAGCAGCGCGCGAGGAAATTCAAAGATTTTCAGGGAAACAATTCGATCCGCGGGTCGTTGAAGTATTTATGGCGCAGCCGGAAAAGCTTTGGCGCGAACTGCACGACAAGACCGGCGATCCCTTCCGGCTGACCCAACTCCAGACCGTTTAAGATTTCTTCCCGTCTCTTCTAAAACGAAGTGCGCCCCAAATAAAAAGCGGGCCCCAAGGTGCGAGGCCCGCCTTCACAGCTTTTCTCTTACGCGGCTTTAGAAATCAAACCGCAGAGCGAATTGCATTACGCGGGATGGCTCCGTGCCTGCCTCACCGGTGATCGTGCCAAAAGTGCCCGGGGAGTTGATCGTGGGATCATACAGCGCATAGTTCGTGTGGTTGAACACGTTGTAGGCTTCCGCCCGGAATTGCAGTTTGTACCTTTCGGCCCAGAGCGCGAAGTCCTTGACGACCGCGACATCCAAGTCTGAAAAATGCGGCCCCCGGAAGTTGTCGCGCGTTCCCACTGTCAAGCCGAGAGCTGGAGTGAACGCTCCCCTCGCGGCGTTTGGATCCTTAAAGAACTGAACCGCCTGGGCCGTCTGGTCGAAGTGAACGTTGGACTTGAGCGCGGACTTCGGTCCGATGAAATCCTCGCCCGCATCGGCCGCAAGGCTCGTGGTGCTCGAAATCCCCGAGTCCGCAGTCAGAGCCAAACCCGTGCGCCATGTTTGAATTCCCGATATTTGCCAACCTCCAATGGCCTCGTTCAAGAGCTTGCCTGCGCCTCCACCGAAACGCTGGCCTTTGCCAAAGGGAAGGCTGTAGATGAAATATGCGGTGACCTGGTTTGTTGCGTCGAACTCGGAGTTGCCACGGCAAACATGTGCGTTGGTTGCATCGCACAAGATGGTGGTAACACCAGGCTCGAAGTTTCCGTTTGCGTGAGGCACCGTTGATTCGTTGTCCATCGAGTGAGAATACGTGTAGTCGAAATCGAACTGGAGGTTGTTCGAAAGACTGCTTGCGCAACGTCGTGAACAGGGAGTTATACGACGACGAACCCAGGTTTGTGGCCAAGGCGTTCACGAAGAACTGGGGCGTAAGGCCAATGTTGGTCGGCTGCAGGCCGAGTTCAAGGACCATAAGGCCCGTGTTTCCCTCGGCCATGGATGAACCGGCGGCATTGCCCACGGTTGTGGCTTGTCCGCTGAAGCTAGCGTAAATGGCCTGCGTGCTACCCGGGCCGAACAGACTTTCGAAGAACGGCTGCGCCGCCACGGCGGTTGGAACAACATTTTGCTGTGCGTCCTTCTCCAAGATCGTAAAGGCTTGAGACAACTTTTGCCCGTCCGAAGTGAAATCCATAGTTTGTGCAGCATCGGCAAGCACGAAAAGCCTACGGCCGAATCGGCCGTAATAATCGGCCTCAAATTGCAGACCAAAGGGCAATTCGCGCTGGATGCCAAATGAAGTGACGATCGAGTACGGCGTCCGAAACTGGTTGTCCACGTCGTAGTTGAAGATTGCGAAAGGCGTAATCGGAGTCTGAAAGGGCGGGTCAATTACCGGCGTTGGCGCGGAGCTAATGGAATTGAAACGCGGCATCAAGCCCAAATTCTCCGTTGGGGTGGCGGTGAGGCTGGAATCACCAAAATTCTCAGCAAACGACCCACCGAATGTGTAGTCTCCCTGGTTTTGCAGAGCAATGATGTTGTTCACGGCAGTATCGTCGAAAATGATCGAAGCTCCCAAGCGGACGACAGTTTTGTGGTCGCCGAGGATCTTGCCCAGAAATCCATCGGTGTAGCTCGGGTTCCACGCTATTCCCAGCCGGGGAGAGAAATCATGATAATCGGGGCTGTAGAGACCGGGAGCATGGTTGGCTTTCCCGGAAAGCGAATAAGTGAGTAGCGGTGTACTAGTGGGAGTGGCAATCCCGGCCAAACCGTTGGCCAGGCGGGCCTGAATGATGGAATTGAAGTTGGTATTTTGAAAGCTCGCCTGCACGCCATGGATTTCATAAGGCACAGTCTGGATTTGATACCGCATACCCAGCGTCACGGTGAGAGAGTGCCGAACTCTCCAGCTATCGCTGAAGTAGCCCGCAAAATTGTTGACGCGATAGTAGTGGGCGACGGGCGAACCCTGCGGAAGGGCGTTGCCTTGGCCATCGAAATTAATCGCGGCCTGAAGGTTAAATATGGTACCCAAGCTACCAACAAACGCTGAGCTCCAGTTGGAAACGTCCGAGTTCAAAATATCCGCCGGCAGCAAATTAGCACTACCCGAGAGGCTCGAAATATTGCCGCCGAGTCCTTGTTGAATGAAGGTAAAGTCGTTCGTGATGCCGTCCTTGAACAGGACGGGATTAATTTCCCCTCCAAACGTGAACGTGTGGTTCCCGTGAACCCAAGTCATGTCGTCGCGGAAAGTCGGCTCCGGAGCGACGGTGACAAACGAAGTTTGTCGAATGAATGGATTCGAAACAGATCCACTGTCAAAGGTTAGCTCGTAAAGGCTGCCACCTGGATTAAACAGGACCGGCTGACCCGTGAATTCGCGGGCTTCACCATAGGTGAACACGTTGATCAGGTTTGGACTGATCGTCCAAGTGTCACCGAGCACCCAGGCGCGATCTTTTTCGAGATTCGGCGAAGTGAGAGGGTCTCCCGGAAACGCGTTAGGTGTTACGAGGCTCGTAATGTTATCGAAATTGAAGCGGGCAAATATCTTGTTCTTGCTGTTCAGGTTGAATCCACACGCGCCAGGTAATCATTTTCGATCAACGGATTCGGAGTGTTGAAGCGGAAGCCGGCAGTGTTGAGGCCATCTCCCGAACTAAAGTCATTCGGAGCCGGATAGCGGCTCTTGAACAAGCTGATGAGAGTCGGATCAACGCCGGGAGCCTGAAAACCGGGCAGAGCCGCGCAGTTCACCAGGCCGGAGCAAGGATCCATGCTTGCCACAGTCGCAGCCGGGAGAATGGTGATGCAACCCGTGCTGACATCCGCCGAAGTCAATCGGGCATTCGTGCATGGCGTAGTAATAGGGGGAGTCGCATTGGGGTCGTCCTGGCCCTGGCTTGTATTGCGATACGCAAGCTCGCCAAGCGCGACATGCGGCATTGGAACGATCTCCAGCACGCTCGCGGATTCGTCGTCCCGACGTCCGTCATATTCGAAAAAGAAGAACAGCTTATCCTTCCAAACCGGGCCGCCCACGTTGCCGCCGAACTGATTCCGGATCAAAGCGAGCCGACGGATTGTCGGATAGGTTGTTGAAGAACGTATTGGCTTCGGTCGCGGCGGTACGATTGTATTCGTACGCGGCGCCGTGCCAGTCGTTCGATCCGCTCTTGGTGGTAATCAAGGTCTGCGATCCGCTGCGGCCGCCATATTGCGCCACGGGATTGCCGATGATCGTATTGAATTCCTGAATGGCGTCCACGGGAATCGTCGCCGGTAAGCGTGAAAGCAAAACCGCTGGAAATATTCGACTGATCGATTCCGTCGACGATGATGTTGCTCTGGTCGGTGCGCGCCCCGGCCACCGCGCCGTCGCGCGTCAGGTTCGGATCAATTGATCCAGTGCCCGTTGCCGGGCCCCCAGCCGGGGTAATTGCGCTGACGACCCCTGGCTCCAGCCGCAAGAGATTGGCGGGATTGTCGCGAAACTCATTTGGCAGGGCTGCGATTGCGTACGTATCGAGGTTGTTGCCAATGGTGGCGTCGGTCGTATTGAGGCTGACGGAACCCTCGGCTGTAACTTCCACCTTCTGTGAGACGGTGCCCAGTTCAAGCTTGATGTCTTGCGTGGTCGCCGTGGCCACGGGCAAATAGAGGGCGTTGACGACAAACACCTGGAAGCCGTCTTTCTTGACGGTGAGGGAGTATCCAGGTCCGGGCGGCACGTCCGAGATCCGATAGGTGCCGTCGCCGGAAGTCTTGCCGAAGTAGGAGTTGTTGGTGCGGGTGTCCACCAGGGTGATAGTGGCGCCGGGAATTGTGGCGCCAGTGCTGTCCGTCACGGTTCCCGTGACAGATGCGACGCTCTGGGCATTAGTAACCGTCGGAACTACGCACAAAACTGCCAGGACAAGCACCACGAAGATCCAATTCCGCATCTCTTTCCCCCTATTCGATCACCGGTATACTATCTGCCGTAACGCTGCGAGCTAATGGTCTGACGGACGTGAAGCAAAAAAGAGCCCGGAAGAATCGCTCCCAAAGTGGCTGGTTCGACCCCCGATTATGCAGTCTGGATAGCAACTGATAGACCAAAAAGAACCTGTGGCCAGGCAATCTACTAATAGCTATGGAATCAATGTGATACCGGAAACTATTGGCCCGTCCGAGCACCGGAATTATAACACCTATACCAAAAACAATAGATGTAAGCATTTTCAGATGCTAAAGATCATATAGATTGAAGAAGATCGCGTAGAGCGATGATTCCAAGCCGGCAGGTCCATCGAGAGGGGATTCGCGGTCTATTATCGCGTCTGGTTGCGACGACGATATATCAAGCCGCAAATGCCGACAAAGAGGCTCGCCGCAGGCATCAATAAAATCAAGATGCCGTGGCGCAGAGCCTCGCGACCGGGCGCACTGGAGGCTGCGGCGGTCTGGTAACACATGGCACAGCCCTGCGCCGCCGCGTGAGGCGTCACTACGCCGAACATCACGGCGCAGATTATTGCTGCTGTTGCGATTCTAGACTTCAAATTGTTCTCTTCCCTGCGCAATCAGCTTCGGCTCCAAACTTTAACTTACCTCTGCAAGTAGAAAAACAGAAACAACAAAATCCAGAGTCCATTGATTGCGTGCCAGTAGGTCGAAACGACACTAGCTACCGTGGCTCGAGATAGATGGCGCGGCGTGCGGAATGCGACTGCGACGAGTACCGCGATACCGGCCAGCACGTGGACGGCATGGGCAGCGGTAAAGACATAGAAAAAGCTGCTGCTCGGGTTCGTCGCGATGCCGATTCCCGCAGCGGCGAGCTGGCGCCAGCCGAGCCCCAGGCCCGCGAGAAAAAATACTCCAAGAATCGTGGTGACTCCCCACCAGTGGCGAAATCCCGCGTCGTCGTTCGCCAGCAAACGGTTACGCGAACGAGCCAGAGTGAAGCTGCTCACCAGCAGGACGAACGTGCTGAGCCCGAGAATATGCCACGGCAAGTCGAGGGGCTGCCAATCGTTGGAAAAACCCCTGCGAACGATTTCAGCGCTGACCAGCGCCATGAAAAACATGAGCACGCCGGCGAGGAGCATCATCACTCCGGTGAAATATGCTCGTTGGGGAATCGTTCCAACCGCGGCGGCGCCGCTTACCACGCCTTCCGGTGCGAGATTCTGCGGCAAGAAATCCGCCGCTTCGCCGGGCACGCTGTATTCGTACGGGCCGCGATAGACGCTGCGGGTATTGCGCCGCCGAAATTGTCGAGCGGAGGCGGCGACGAGGTGATCCATTCGAGCGTGGTCGCGTTCCACGGATTGGCCGACGCGGGCGCGCCCTTCTTCATGCTGCGGAAAAAATTCCAAAAGAAAGATCAGCTGCGCCGCGGCGGTGACGAATGCCGCGATGGTCATGAATTCGTGCAGCGGCTGGAGCGCGGCCAGATATTTCGCGCCGGTCGAATCCGCATAGCGGCGAATTCCTCCGGCGATGCCCAGAAAATGCATCGGCATGAAAATGCAGTAAACGCCGACGAAAGTGAGCCAGAAATGCAGCTTGCCGAGCGTCTCGTCCATGCTGCGGCCGAACATTTTCGGGAACCAGTAATACGTCGCGGCGAAAATTCCGAAGATCGCGGCGACTCCCATGACGAGGTGAAAATGCGCCACGACGTAATAGGTCGCGTGCAGCATCGTGTCCACGGCCGGCTGCGCCAGGAAAATTCCCGAAAGGCCGCCGGTAATGAAAAACGAAACGAAGCCGATGGCGAAAAGCATCGGCGTGTGGAACTGAATCTTCCCTCCCCAGAACGTCCCAAGCCAGTTGAAGGTCTTGATCGCGGAGGGCACGCCGATCGACATCGTGAGCAGCGAAAACGTGAGGCCCGAGTAAGGGTTCATGCCGCTCACGAACATGTGGTGGCCCCACACCAGAAAGCCGAGAAAACCGATGGCGCAGAGCGCGAACGCCATGGCCCGATATCCGAATACCGGCTTGCGCGAAAAATTCGCGAGCACGTGCGACACCACGCCCATGCCCGGCAGAATCGCGATGTAAACCTCGGGATGGCCGAAAAACCAGAAGAGATGCTGCCACAGCAGCGGCGAGCCTCCGCTGTGGCCCTGCAATTCGCCGTTCACGACGAGTCCCGCCGGGAGAAAGAAACTTGTGCCGGCCGAACGGTCGAGCAGAAGAAGGATTCCGCCGGCCAGCAGAACGCTGAACGCGAGCAGGCTCAGAATCGCGGTGACGAACCAGGCCCACACCGTCAGCGGCATGCGCATCAGCGTCATGCCCGGGCGCGCGCATGTCGATCGTCGTGGCGATGAAATTCAGCGAGCCCAGCAGCGACGCGACGCAAAAGATGAGAATGCTGACGATCCAGATCGTCTGGCCCAGTCCTTCGCCGGGTCCCGTGACTTCGCCGAGGCCGCTGAGCGGCGGATAGGCCGTCCAGCCGCTGATCGGCGCGCCGCCGGGAACGACGAACGCGGCCAGCATGCAAACGAAAGCGACGAAAGTCAGCCAGAACGAGAGCATGTTGAGCCGCGGGAAAGCCATTTCCGGCGCGCCGATTTGGATCGGCAGGAAATAATTGCCGAAGGCGCCCTGCGGCGCGGTGGTGAGCACGAAGAAAACCATGATCGTGCCGTGCATCGTCACCAGCGCGAGATATTGCTCCGGCGTCATGATGCCGCCGCGCACAAACGGCAAATGCGCGGCGGGCCACACGAGATGGAAGCGCATCAGAAGCGAAAGAACGATGCCGATCGTCACGGCCGCGAGCGCCAGGAAAAAATACTGCAGGCCGACGACTTTGTGGTCCGTGCTGAAGATGCAGCGGCGCAGGAAACCCGTCGGGCGGTTCCAGCGGTGCGCTCATTGGGCAGCCGCCTGCGCGCTTGAGGAAGCTTTCGTAATCGGATTCAGAGACTACATTCAAGAAGCTGTGCATCGTGTTGTGGCCCAGCCCGCACAGTTGCGTGCAGACAATCTCGTATTGCCCGATTCGGTTCGCGGTGAAATGAATGGGAATCACCATGCCGGGCACGGCGTCCTGCTGCAGGCGCAATTCGCGCACGAAAAAATTGTGGATCACGTCCTGCGAGCGCAGCAGCAGCTCGACGGGACGATTGACCGGGACGGTCAGCGTCGGGACAACGATATCGTCTTTGCCCGCGGGATCGTTCGGATCGAGGCCCAGCGGATTTCCGGTGGGCGCGCTGACCAGGCTGGGATCGAGCCGGCCGAATTTGCCGTCGGGGCCCGGATAGCGAAACGTGTAGACAAATTGCGTGGTGGTGACTTCGATCTGAATCGCGCCCGGCTCGGCGCGGCGTGAACGATCCTCGCCCACGCCTTTCGTCCCGCGATCGCCAGGCCGAGAAACACAAGCAAGGTGACGGAGGTCCAGAGGACTTCCATTGTCGACGTTGCCGCGCGTGAAGTGCGCGCGCTGGCCGCGATCGCGAAATCGAAACACGGCGTAGGCGAGACCGAGTTGCGCGAGAACGAACACGACGCCTGCGACGTACAGAGTGAGATCGTACTGCCGATCAACGAGGATCGCGGTGGAAGTGATTGGCGGCGGCGGCGGAAACAGGTGCGCGGCAAAAACGTAAACCGTCGCGAGCGACCAGCAGAGTCAGGAGAAGTGCCAGCAGAAAAGCTGGGGCGGCGGAGCCACGGGCTTGCTTCCTGCTTCGGATCATAATTGGCGCGAGACAGCGATGATATATAACCGAGGCGGATTTTGTAGGAAGATTGTGAAGCGCCATCAGACGAGAGCGAGAAGCACGATTTCGGTAGCGCCGGGAGAATCCAATGCGCCGTGACCGAGATTGTCAGAAGATAGTTGGTGCGGTCGAGTGGATTCGAACCACCACGCTCTTGCGAGCGCCAGCCCCTCAAGCTGGTGCGTCTGCCAGTTCCGCCACGACCGCATAACGAGGTAAACGACGAAATTGTAACAGAAGCCGCTACGTTCTTGGGAGCCGGGTTCGGCGCGGGTGCGGGTGCCGGCGCCTGCGCTGGAGGCTGGACCGGAATCTGAATCGGAGTGCGCGGCCGGCTCGGTTTCGCCGGAGCTTTGCCCGGCTGCGAAGTCTGTTCCAGAATCGAGCCGGTACTGGTCTCTGGCGGGTGCGCGCTTAAAGGACAGCGTCAGCGAAGTCATCATGAAAACGATCGCGCACCAGGTGGTGGCGCGCGAAAGAAACGTGGCCGCGCCGCGCGGGCCGAATGCCGTCTGGCTGCCCGCTCCGCCGAATGCGCCGGCAAGATCCGCAGCATTGCCGCTCTGCAGCATGATCACGATAATCAGAATGAAGCATACCAGCACGTGCAGCGTCACCAGCACGGCCGATACTCGCCAGCCGATCGAAACCAGGCCGACCGCTACCAGCATCGAAACAGCCCATTTTGCCCACGTTGGCATTTCTGCTCCCAATTCGCGCCCGGGCGATTCACCGCCGCGCTATGGCGCGCCTAGAAATTCACGATTGCCGCAAATGACTGCGGGTCCAGGCTCGCTCCGCCCACCAGCGCACCGTCAATTTCCGCCTGCGCCATCAATCCCTTTATGTTGTCGGGCTTGACGCTGCCGCCATAGAGAATTCGAAGCGCGGAGGCTTGCTTCGAAAGAAAATCGGGCCGCAGCAAGTTCCCGCAGATACCGATGCGCCTGCGGCAGCCATGCTCCGGAGTCGCTGTTCTTCCCGTGCCGATCGCCCAAACCGGCTCGTACGCCAACAGAATACGCGAGAACTCCGCAGGGGTCAACGCGGCGAAGCCGCCGTCAAACTGGCGCTTCAGCACAGCTTCGGTAAGATTGCCTTCGCGCTCGCTAAGAATTTCGCCCACGCAGACGATCGGCGTCAGGCCCGCCTCGAGCGCGGCCTTGGTCTTGCGATGCACGGACTCGTCGGTCTCGCTGAAATACTGCCGGCGCTCGGAATGGCCGACGATCACAGCCGTGCACCCGACCTCGACCATCATCCGCGCCGAGATTTCTCCGGTGAATGCGCCTTCGCGGCTGCCCAGTGAACATTCTGCGCGGCGATCGCGATGGCGGTTCCGTGCGCTGCCTGCTGCGACGGCAGCAGCGACGCGTAAAGGGCGGCGCCACGACGATGTCGCAATGCTTTGATTCCGCGACGAGGGGAAGAAACGCGTCGAAGAAGGCGCGCGTCTCCGCCTGCGTCTTGTACATCTTCCAATTGCCGGCGATTACGGGACGGCGCAATGAATCCTCTACGCGCTTTCGCGTGAGCGCTTCGACGCCGGGCAATTTTTCGCCGGCGAGAAATTCGAGCGAAGCGCCGCCGCCGGTCGAGATGTGGGAAATCTGGTGCAGCGACGCCAGATTGCTCGACGGCGGCCACGGAATCGCCGCCGCCAACGATCGAGGTTGCTCCGGCCTCCGTCGCAGCAGCAACAGCGCGGGCCATCGCGAGCGTGCCCTGCGCGAACGCCGGCTTTTCAAACATGCCCAGCGGACCGTTCCAGACGATCGTGCGCGCCTTCGAAATTTCCTGGCTGAATTGCAGCGATGGTCTTCGGGCCGATGTCGAGGCCCATCCAGCCATCGGGCGTGTTGCGCAATGTCGGTGGTCTTTGTAGCGGTGGAATCAGGCGACTCCGCCAGCACATGATCCACCGGCAGCAGCAGACGGAATTTGCGGCTGCGCGCTTCCTCGAGCAGGCCGCGCGCGAGATCGAGCTTGTCGTTTTCGACGAGCGACTTCCCTACCGGCAGCCCTTGCGATTTCAGAAACGTGTAGGCCATCGCGCCGCCGATCAACATGGCATCGGCGAGCTTCATCAGATTCTGCACCACTTCAATTTTGTCGGAAACTTTTGCGCCACCCAGGACGGCGACGAACGGGCGCTCGGGATTCGAAATTGCTTTGCCGAGATAGGTCAGTTCCTTTTCCATCAGCAGGCCCGCGGCGGACTGGCGGACAAACTTCGTGATGCCGACGACCGATGCGTGCGCGCGGTGCGCGGAGCCGAACGCTCGCAAACGAAAAGTCGATCGCACAGCGCAGCCAGCTCTTTGCGAAACTCGGGATCGTTGGCTTCTTCCTCCGCGTGATAGCGAACGTTTTCAAGGAGCAGCACTTCCCCGTTCTTGCAGCGCTTTGCTTTTCGCCTCCGCGTCGGCGCCCACGCAATCGGCGGCGAATGCCACCGGCTTCCCGAGCATCTCGCCGAGCTTAGCCGCCACAGGCGCGAGACTATATTTCGGATCCACTTTTCCTTTTGGCCGGCCGAGGTGCGAAGCGAGCACGAGACGCGCACCCCGTTCGATAGCCAAGCGCAAGGTGGGCAGCGTCTCGCGAATGCGCGTGTCGTCTGAAACGCGGCCGCCATCGAGCGGAACGTTGAAATCCACGCGGATGAAGACGCGCTTGCCGCTCATTTCGAGGTCGCGGATGGAAAGTTTGTTCATGGTCGCGGAAATGCGAATTGCGATCCGCGAATCTAGAACCGCGCGGCGAAGAATTTGATCAGATCGCGGCAGCGGCAGGAATAGCCCCATTCATTGTCGTACCAGGCGAGCACCTTCACGCAATTGGAGCCGACGACCATCGTATAGCCGGAATCCACAATCGAGGAGTTCGGATTGCCACGAAAATCCACGGAGACCAATTCTTCGGTCGTGTATTCGAGGATGCCTTTCATCGGCCCTTCAGCGGCGGCCTTCAGAGCTGCGTTTACGCTGGCGACTGTTGCAGGCTTTTCGACCATGGCCGTGAGATCAACCACGCTCACGTTCGGCGTGGGCACGCGCATTGCGTAGCCATCGAGCTTGCCCTTCAGTTCGGGGATCACCAGGCTCAAAGCCTTCGCTGCGCCGGTTGAAGTGGGAATCATGGACAAAGCCGCGGCACGCGCGCGGCGCAAATCCTTGTGCGGCAAATCGAGTAGCTTCTGATCGTTCGTATAGGAGTGGATCGTGGTCATCGTGCCCACGACGATTCCGAAAGTGTCCTGCAACACTTTCGCGACCGGAGCGAGGCAGTTCGTGGTGCAGGAAGCGTTTGAGATCACGTGATGCTTCGCTGGATCGTAGGTCTTCTCGTTCACTCCGAGGACGATGGTGGCGTCGGGATCGGTGGCCGGCGCCGAGATAATGACCTTCTTCACGGGCCCGCGAATGTGCTTGCGCGCATCGGCGCCTTTTGTGAACAGGCCGGTGGATTCGACCACAATTTGCGCTCCGACGGAGGCCCAATCGATTTCAGCGGGATCTTTTACGCGAAAAACCTTGAAGGCTTTGCCGTCTACGGAAATGGTGTCGTCCGTGTGCGTGACTTTATGCGTGAGATTGCCAAGAATGGAATCGTATTTCAGCAAGTGCGCCAACGTCTTCGAGTCCGTAATGTCGTTGACGGCTACGATCTCGATCGCCGGGTCGCCGAGCGCAGCGCGAAAAATATTTCGGCCGATGCGGCCAAACCCGTTGATGGCGACTTTGACGGCCATGCTTCCTCCTGAGAATTGCCGAGACTTACCTGCCGGCGAGAAGAGCCAGTTGGACTTCCATGGAACGGACGATGCTAGGGCGCGCCTGAAAAAAAGTCAACGCAGGTTCACTGCCATGCCGCTCAGTTGTACTCCTTCACGCGGATGACGGTATTGCCTTCAAAGGTAACGAACGTGGTGCGCGAGGGCGGCGTGCCGTAGATCCAGTCTTCCGTGTCGTTGCCCTCGGTATCTCGCTCGCGGACTTTGTGCTCCGGGCGACCCATCGCCGCGAGCACCATTTCCGAATCCATTCCCACGATAGCTCGCTCGTCCTTGATTGCCTGTTGGAATTGCGGCGCGAGTGTGTCAATCCAGTTGACGGTGGCGGAGTGCTGCTTCGAAAAATCGAGCAGCACGGAGAGGTCGCGTTTCAAATCATCCGGGCTCATGTCGGGAACGTTGCGCCCGTAGTCGATTACAACGGTCGCGCCAGGCAATTCCGTCTGCGCATATGATTGCTGGGTCTGCTGAGGCGCTGGCGTGGACATGCCGCCAACGCCCACCTGCAGATGATCCCGCCAGTGGAAGTGCTTCTTGCCGCCTCCGTTGATCCGCAGCACGATCTGATCGGCGCGAAATTCGATCGACGTTACCTGCACGGTATCGCCCTGGCTCGCCGCGGTGCCGTAGAGCCTCAGCGCGTCGCTTAAATGCTGCATGTCGAGCGGCTTCCCCGCCGGAACTTTGAAACCTTTCTTGCCACCCGGGAGAGGCTGCACAACTCGGGCGAATTCGCCGTCCACGAAGCGCACGAGGAGCAATCGCGATTGAGGTTGTAATGCTTTCGAAGACTGATCGGGCGATTGAACGGTCGGCGCCGGTGACGCGTCGGCGCGCGCACTCGCCAGCGCAGCGGGAAAAGTATTCTCAAGGCTCGGCGGAGCAGAACGGAAAGAGGTCAAACCAGGAATGTCCGCTCCGAACGCGAGCGCAACCAAGAGCGCGATGGTGAACTGAACGCCCATTACGGTTTCCCCATTCTACGGCGTTTGCCCTCGTTCGGGAATAGCAAGTTCTATCGAGGTCCAAAACTGCCGGTCAATACTCGAAATCGCGTATCTCGCCGCTTGGATCGATTGGATATCCTTCAGCGCACGCGGCGTGCAAGAATGATGCGCTCTATCGCCGAGAAAACATGCTCGATCGCCTGCTGATCCAGATCGCCGCACCCACTCTAGCTCATAGCGCGAGGCGGTGGCTATATCACCTCGGCGGTTTGGGTTTCATTCCTCTCGGACTTCTCGACGCCTCGATCATCCCGGTGCCCGGCAGCATGGACGTGCTGACGATTGTCCTCTGCGCACGCCGAAGCGATTTATGGATCTACTACGCCGTTATGGCGACCATCGGATCGGTGGTAGGGGGCTTTGCCACGTATCGCCTTGCTCGCAAAGGCGGCAAGGCAATGCTCGCGCGAAGGTTTTCAGCTCGAACCCTGACGAGAGTATATGCAATCTTCGAGCGGTGGGGTTTCGGTGCAATCGCGCTGCCCGCGCTGCTGCCGCCTCCCGTCCCCATGGTCCCGTTTGTTCTCGCTGCGGGCGCTTTGCAATATTCGGTACAGAGGTTCATTGCCGCGCTCACGTTAGGCCGGTCAGCAAGGTTCATGCTGCTAGGATTTCTAGCGGCCCGTTACGGACGCGGGCTGCTGGCATTCTTCGGACAACGTGGCCACCCTTTCCTTGTGACGGTAATTTGCGTGCTTTTGGCTGCGTGCGCGATTTTCTATCTGTTCATGACACGTAAGCGGCGGACCAAGGGCGCACGAGCCTAACCATTTGCAAAAGAACGTCCCTTAGTGAACAGACATTCGTTTTCCCTTCCTACAGAATGTGCACGGAAACGGAATTGCGAAAAGGGAGCTAACGATGACAAACCGAAGCACAAAAGACGAGTTGGAGGGCAATCTTCACGACTTGAAGGGAAAAGCGAAAGAAAAAGCGGGGCAACTGTTGGAAGATCCGAATCTCGAAGCCGAAGGCCAAGCAGAGAAGATAGCCGGAAAAATCCAGAAGAAAGTCGGACAGGTCGAGAAAGTTCTCGGCCAATAGATACTGATGCGGTCGATGCTGCCCGTGGGCTAAAAGGAGATCCAAAATGTTATTGCTGATCATTATCCTGATCCTGTTGTTCGGCGGTGGCGGCGGCTATTACGGATATTCACGGTGGGGAGCAGGCGGCGGACTTGGGATCGTCGGGACGGTCCTGCTCATCGTCCTAGTCGTATACCTGTTGGGCGGATTGCGACTTTAGAATCTGCTGCCCGCAATTTCACGGCTTGCCGGAAAAACGAAGGATCTGGGCAAACGTCGGCGCAGGCGTCGCTCAGCTCGGAGTGATCTTCGGAGCTGGCGGCATAGCCGCCAGCTCCGCCGAGAAACGTGAAACTGAACGAGTCACACAGCCTGTCGCAGGTTCCTTAGCTCGGAGACCCCAATTCAGGACGCAGACTTCGCCCGGGCCTTTTCTGGCTCCCCGACGACTTCCTCAAAAAGAGTCCGGTAATGAATCATCGCTTGGCGCAATTCTTCCGTGCTGGCTCGCCCCAGCGTTTGGCGAACGGCAATTGCGTGGGCTGCCCGGTAATTTTCCATTACCAACGGATGATCCACTGAGATGTCCGCCGCACGCTGTTCGAAGTCAGTAACCGGATAACCCCGTATTAGCATCACGTCGCCCAGCAGTTGGTCTGCTTCTGTCACGGCGCCGCCGGGACTATCCACGAATCGCGACTGCACTTTGGCCCACGATTCCACGAAGCGCGCGTGGTCGGCTGCGGCCAGCTCTCGGATATGAAAACTCTCCACCCGCTCAGCGCGCTTTTCGAGTTTGGCTTCCGCGCGTCGTTGGTTCCCGCCTTCCTTCACGGCGCGGGCATATTCCGGACCACCAAATTTCCCAAGAAGCCTAGCGGTGCGACGCTTCCGCACGTACAGCATCGCGGCTATACATCCGACAACGATCGCTACGACAGCGATGATTAAGGCCCATTGCGTTGTGCTCAATGCGCTCAAATTCATGTCTTGCCTCCATTGCTGCTCCGACTATTTGATTAGGGCTGAGGAAGCTGACCGGCAGAATGATAGAGCCGACAGGATTGGGAGTCTGTTCACAACGGCACACTACCGGGGGCGCCACGACCAAGAATTAAAAGTACCGCCGACTCAATCTTGAGCGCGCGTCGGACGCTTCGCAGCAGCCACCCGGGCGAAGAACGGCGCGAACGCGTTGACGATCGCGATGCGGAAGGAATCCTGCCGCGTGACCAGATTATCGGTCAAGACACCCCATGCGCCTTGGGCGTCGCGAATCCCGTGCCCCCCGGCGAACGCGTCAATCGCTTCCGAGAGCTCGACACCCTCGTCCACGACAGCCTTCACCAGCGGCTCGGGCATCAAGACCGCACCGGATTGGCCGAACGAAGCACGTCCGGTTCCATCGCTCACATAAGCCCAATTCTCGAGGAATACCCAGCGCTTGCCGCGCTCGAGAATGATGTCAATGCCGCCCTCAAGACCCAGAAAGTATTCCCACGCTTCATTTTTCTCACGCGCGACTACGAGGAGAGCCTCGGCGCGCTGGCGGGCGCCCGTCATGATTTCTTCGCGCGAGAGGGGCGTGTGGCGAACGCCACTCGGCACTGCAACTCCGGCTACTTCGAAAAGCGCGTCGGCGCCCAGCCGAGGCGAAATCACACTAAGAGCTTCGCGTACGGCATCTAATTTCGGCTTGCGCGTGCTGCCAACGGCGACAATGATCTTATCCATCGGCGACTTCGAGCCCGTCAATCTTTCCACAACTGGGTTTGCTTCTCGCGGGAGAAACGGGAGGAAAGGAATTCCTTCAAATCCTCTATCGAGGAAAAAACCTGATCGGAGCAGCCGAGCATCCACGCGTCGAGGTGCTCGACGGGGAGCGGTGTGACCAAATAAACCGGGATACCTTTGCGATAGGCGGCGGTCAGTCCGGCGGGGATGCCTCCGGTAGAGGCATTTTCGGCGTCCCAGTAGCAGATCAGGTAATCGGCTTTGTTTTCGATCAGATCAATGTCGAAAGCAATTATCTTGCGGGCAACGCGGCGGAACCGGTCGAGATCGGTCGTCTGCCAGATGCGAAAATTCGCAATTTCTTCCTCGGTGAGAACTTTCCTGGCGTCTTCGGTTGGATCGTACACGCGATGACCCAACTGATCGCGCAGGTAAGGCGCCAGCTTGCGACGCCAGAGTTTTTCGCCTTCATGGGCGAAATCGATTGGACCGCAAAGATATGCGAGCATGGGCTTCGGGCGGGGGAACTCTAGCACGCCGCGGAGGAACGAGCCACTGGGATCAACTCACTGCTTAGTTTGGAATAATGGAGCGGGATAAGAGAATCGAACTCTCGCCTCCACCTTGGCAAGGTGGCGTACTACCACTATACGAATCCCGCTTACGGAACGACGATGCGTCGTCTGAGGCATTTATAGCACGCCGCCTACGGAGGGACAAGGCCGGCGCCAAGGCCCACTTGCCGTCTGCGGAAGCGGAAGCCGCGTGGGCAAGCAGGCCTGAGAAACTACGTCAGAAAGCCTGCAACTTGCCTAGTCCACTTCCAGAATGCGAGTTGCTTTCACGACGGGCGATTTCTTTTGGCGTTCGGCAAACCGCTCGGCGCGTTCGCGATCGATATAGACTCGACCAAATTTCTCACCGTCGTGATAGTACACGGTGACCTGCCAGTGACGATGCTTGCGCCTGCGGTCCTGGTGGAACCGGCTGGAGCCCTTTGATTTCGCCTTCGATTTCGTTTTCTTCTTCACGATGGGATAAACCTCAATGTTCGTGACTATCGCAATTTTGATTTGGCCGCGCAAGTAGCAAGAAGTGGGTTAACTCTCCTATTATTTAACAATTACAATTCCCCGCTGCCAAGCAGGCCACATTGGACTGAAAAATTTGGAAACATCTTACAACGCGGTGGAACATTTCGCGGTCGCGCCGCGTAATATCAATGAGACGGTAAGGAGCAAGCGATGGTAGCAAACCTGAGTGGTAAAGCGCAGATTGAAGATCTTGGTAATCATCCGACAGAGACCGTGGACGCCCTGCGAAGCCTGTTAACCGGCGGCGCGAGCACGATTGCGGACCCCAAACGCAGTGGATTCTACGAAGTGGAGAGCGACTCGCTGGTTTATTACATCCACGTGTCGACGGCAACCGGCAAAGTGCTGCTTCTCGCTACGTGGCAGAACGATCCTATTCCGGCGGGCCAGGCGTTCTAACAGTCTAATTCGTAGGCGGCGCCGCGTCCCCGGCAATCAGATCCGCCGCGGTTAAATTCAATTGGCCGAAAACTTCCTTCTTTAGCTTATAGAGCGCCGCATCGCCGCTCGCCTGCGCGTAGACAAAATCTCCTGAAGGCTTCGAAACTCGCAGCGTCAATTCCTTGCCATCCTTGCCGGTAAGCGCCAGCCGTACGGCTGGGCTGGAGAGCTGCGCCAACAGATTCGGGGCGGGGTGGTCGATCACTTCCTCGGCTCGCATGGCGCCGAGAGGATCTAGAATTTTCCAGCCCGATGCTGGCTTTCCCTTCCGATCCACGGGTGATTCAAAGGTCCAGTCATCTGAACCACCCAGCTTGCGAGTCAGAATGAAAGTGCCGCCGACGTCCTGTATTTGGATGCGCTGCGTATCAGCCAAATCCGTGCGAAGAACCTGTTTGTCGCGGAGGTCGCCGGATTTCTCGGATAGCTTTTTGTGGATATCCACATCAATCCGAAAAATAGTGGGGCGGGAAAGGTCGCGCGCGAAATACGCCTCGCCATCCTGCTTGCCGACCTCAAGAGTGGACTTCTTGCCTTTTTCGCTCGATGCCGTAAAAGTAATTGCGGGAGCCGCGAGGCCGTACTTCTCCAGGTTGTCAGGCTTCTCGCTCGAGACGGTAACGATCTCGGCGTTAGCGACTGCCTGTAGAAGCGCTTCCACGGCGTCTTTGTCGACGAGCAAGCCTGAAGGCATGGCGAACTTCCATTCGCCTTTGTCCTTTGAGAGCATCAGGTTGCCGGTTGAGTTCTTGAGGTCGAACGAAGTAACCTGTCCGGCATTCACGTGCAGGATGGAACGGTCGCGCAAAGTGTCGAGCGATTTGCCGACGCTGGTCGAGAGCACCTGCGGCAGCAGAGATACGCTCTGGCCGTTGTCCACGATAGTGTAAGACGACTCCCCCGTGAAATCATCGTCCCCGATCAAAATCGAATGCTTTGAACCATTCGCGAGCTGAAATTCCACGGAAGTTTTCGGTGGATCCAGACCAAATGCTTTCCGGCGGTCGGCCGAACCGGACTCCGATTGCTCGATTCGTGTGTCGGCAAGTTGGTCCACTATTCCCGCTGCTGTTGATTGGTCGGCGTCGGTCTCGACCGGCTGCACGATTCGCCAAACGCCGTCATGCTTTTCAAATCGAATCGGGGAATTTCCCGGTTGTGCCGGGTGACCGAGCGTAAAGGATACGATGTCGGACGGTTGAATCGAAAACGCTGGCTTCGATACGTCGGTCGCAGGCTTAAGTTCGCTTCCCTTCTTCCAATCGAAATAGTAGACGCCAGCGGCGAGGGCGGCTGCACAAAGGAGCACGAGCAGAGTTGTTTTCTTGATCATGATCGCCGCGAGGTCCCGCTACCTCCGTTTCCACCAGATGGAAATTCCGACGATGATCACGAGGCCCGGAAGAAAGAAACGGTCAATCCATGCAAGCCCGGTTGCTTGAGCTACGGTAAGCGTGAGATGGCGGCTCGTTTCCGGTTTGGGGCGGATCGAAATCAGGTTCTCATCCTGCGCAAGCCAATTGACGGAGTTCAGGAAGAGGTCGCCGTCGCTCCCCGGGCCACCGAGCACCTGGTTCGTGGCGAAGTCGGAATCGCCGATTACAACCAGTCGAGCGCTTTTGTCGTCTACCTTTCGGCTGGCTGCAATGCCGAGCGAGAGAGGGCCGAGCGTATCCGTCTTCGGATCGTATTTCACGGTGTGCTCGAGCTTCGGCTTCGTGAAACTTCGCGGCGAAGTCTTCAGCAACTCCACGGTCTCGGGATCGGTTTTCGATTTGTCGGCAATGGAGACTGTGCGCGCAACCGGGAAATAAGTCATCTGACCCGCGAGACTCTTGGTGATCGGGCTCTCGCCGAATTGCAAGACGAGTGGGATCTCGGGCCCAGCGCCGAGCATCTGGCCCATTCCGCTCGCGTCAATCACCACATTGCTCCCGACATTCACATTCCAAGCCTGGAGGATGGAATCGAGTTTCGGGTCCATATCGGGGTCGATTTCGATTAATACCTTGCCGCCGGCATTCAAGTACTTCGACACGATTGCGATTTCCTGCGGGAAGAATGGCTTCGTGGGGCCGGCAATCACCAGGACGTTGCAATCCGAAGGAATGCCATTCCCGCTGACAAGATTGATCGAATCGGTGGTGTAGGTTTCCTTCTTCAAGTTTTCCGCCATCTGCGCGTAGCCGTCCACGCCACTGTCGGTCAACGATTTCTCGCCATGGCCGGTAACGAAACAGACGGTCTTCACGGTGTTGCGCGTCACTTTCAAAATCGAATTCGTGACGTCGGACTCCGAGAAGCCGCCCTCGGGGCTGCCTTCCACGTTTACCTTCCGGTCGCCAGAGGACACGATGACGTCGCCGATGTGCTTTGCGCCGTACTCTTTCGCCACTTCCGGCTTTTCCTGCGGGTTGACGTCCTTAAACTGGAAATGAGGGCTGAGGTGCTTGTACCCGACCATTAAATCTTCGAAGCGCTGTGAGTCCGGCGTCGAGTCAGACGGACGCGCGAAGCGAACCATGGTCACGTCTTTTTGCAGGCCGCCGACGATCTTGCGAGTCTGGTCGGAAACGCTGAATTGCTTATCGGTCGTGAGATCGAAACGCTTGGGGTGCCGAAAGCTTAGGAAGTTCAAAATCACCAGAATCGCAATGACAGCGACCGACATAACGACGGTGTTTGTTCCGAGCTGCGAAGATCGCTTCGAGAAAAAGTTCAGGATGTGCCGAAAGCCGATGACGATCCCCGCGAGCAGGACTACGCCGCCCCCGATCAGAAGGATCTCGCTGGTCCGCAGCAATTCGCCCTGAATCGTAAATCGCAGGTAGCCGGCGACAACGCCCGCCCCACCGATCGCCGCCAGCGATCGGGCCGTTTCTTTGGAGTCCCAATTCATACTATGAATTCCTCCGCGACATCGAAGACCGCGCTACGCCCGCCGCCAACGCATGGAATCCACGGAGCGAACGGTCAAGAAAATAAAAAGGATGATGAAGCTCAGGTAATAGGTCACACCCGCTGTGTCAATAACACCGCTTGGTGAAATCGTCGTAGTGGTTGATCACCGAGAGATATTGCACAACCTGCCCTGCCGGACCGCTGGCGCCGCGCGTGCCGAAATCAATGGCCCACAAAACCAGAAACGCGGCAAAGGTCAGCGCCGCGGCAATAATTTGATTCTCAGTGAGCGACGAAAGAAACGAGCCCAGCGCCAGTAAAGCGCCGCCAAAAAGCAGCGCACCCAAATACCCGGAAAGCACGATGCGCAAGGGCGGGGCCGGATCACTGTGGAACCAGATGAAAACGACGCAGCCCGCGGTCGGGAGCAACATGGCAGCCAATAACGTGAGCGACGCCAGAAATTTGCCGAGCACGATCTGCAGCTCCGTGATCGGCGAGGTCATTAACAGCTCCATCGTGCCGCGCTTTCGTTCATCGGCATAAACGCCCATCGTAACCATCGGAAGAAAGAAAAGAAAAACGAGTGCGAGGAATCCAAGAAAGGCGCGTAGAACCCAGGTGGGGGCGTCGGGCGCCTGGTCGTTTGCCGCGTTCACGTACAGATCGAAAAAGAAACCGCTAAGGAACAGGAACAAACCCACCAGCACGTAGGCGACGGGGGAAACGAAATAGTGGCCCATCTCCTTGCGATAAATGGCGTACATACTCCGCATCGTTTCCTCCCATTAGTTGGACGGCTGCGCGTGGGCGGCGTCGTCGGTAGTCAGTTCGAGGAAAATATCTTCGAGACTCATGCTGACGCCGCGCAATTCGTAAAGCTCCCAGCCCTTTTCGACGATTCTCGCGGCAATCAAGCTGCGAATATCCTGGCCGGGGGCTGCTTCGACGGTCGCCATCAAATGGCCGTCGGCTCGCGCGGCGTCCAGTTGCACTCGGCTGGTCCCCTGAATCTGCCCGAGCAATTCCTGCAGAGGCTTTTCAGGGGCGCGCACCTCTAGTTGAATTCTCTGGCCACTCTTCAGCTGCGTGGTCAGATTCTGCGGGGTATCCACCGCCGCGATTTTGCCTTTGTTGATGATCACCACGCGGTCGCAGGTCATGCTGACTTCCGGCAGAATGTGCGTCGAAAGAATGATTGTGTGGCTTCCCGCGAGACCCTTGATCAAATGGCGTACTTCGATGATCTGCTTCGGGTCCAGACCGACCGTGGGCTCGTCCAGAATAATGACGTCGGGATCGTGCACCAGGGCTTGCGCCAGTCCGACGCGCTGCTTGTAACCGCGCGAAAGCCGCTTGATCAGCTGATAACGCTTGTCGTCTAAATTCGTCTTGTCGAGAGCGTCGTCCACGCGAGCGCGCCGGCGTTCGGCGGGAATATTCTTGATCCGCAGGACGAAATCGAGATAGGTGCCGACCGCCATATCCGGATAAAGGGGCGGCGCCTCGGGAAGATAGCCGATGTGGCGGCGCACTTCGAGCGAATCTTGAGCGACGTCAAATCCGGATACGCGCGCCGTTCCTGACGTCGCGGGCATGAACCCGGTCAGGATGCGCATGGTGGTGGTCTTTCCGGCGCCGTTCGGGCCGAGAAATCCCAGGATTTCGCCCTTGTTGACGGTGAACGAGACGTGGTCCACTGCAGTGACCGGGCCGTAGGCCTTGGTCAGATTCTGAACTTCAATCAATGCCTTCCTCCGTATGAGCCGTACGAAAAAAAGAGGACAAACAATCTACCCAAACCTTATCGAGCAGTCTTTTATACCAAAAAATTCGTTCAAAACGGGAAACCGCGCGAATGAACCGAAAACTCTGCATCGGCTTTCTCGCCGTTCGGGCAACTGCGACACCGCACTGAAACGGTAGGCTGGCGCTAGCCATTCCGACTTGACCACGCCTGGCTCTTTACAGGCAGGCAACGAGCGCCACGCTACTTGCATCCACCATGGCTGACTCATGCTGCGCATATCGGCTTCGGGGTTTCGGTGCGCCCGACAATTATGATGCTACGCACCCTCATAGGGTTGGGAAGGATTGGAGCCGGAGATCTAGATTGACTCTCTCCGGCCGTTTTGTTATTCAACTCAATTCGCTGGATGCGCCGGGAGCTACTTGTGAGACTATCCAAATCCGGCCGCGCCAAAATGGAAATCCGTGAAAGTAAGACGGTTTCGAAGGCCTACGCCCAAATGGAACGCAATGCCGCGCGAGGGAGCAGATTCGATCATGGCAATTCGGGTAGCTGCATGAAGACGATGCGATTCGCTGCGGTGTTTTGTATGGCTATCCTGGGCCTGAGTAGTTTGCCTGGCTGCGGCGGCGGAAGTAACTCGATGATTTCGATCGAGGTGAACTGCGAACGGGCATCTTGACGATGGACGAGACCGCCAGCTCGGCTCCGCCGACGCCGAATGCCCTTGGCTTTACGGCTACAGTGGGCGGTGACACTGCAGGCTAAGGGAGTTACGTGGACATTCGAGAAGCAAGTCGGGCTGCGCCGGCTCAGGATTGGCCGCTCGGCAGTTGCGGCACTCTGACAGAAAATGCGCCGTTCTCAGTCACGTATACGGCACCAGCGATTACGGCCACCACCATCGCGTCGTCATAACAGCCACATCGGTCGCCGATACCAAGGTCACGAAAACGATGACCCTGTCCATCGTGCTGCCGCCCGTCTTTGCTACGACGGAGTGCAACCCTCCCGGCGTGCTTCCGTGCACTCTGATAAATGGAAACAACGCAGTTCCCTACACTCAAAGTTTCACGTTCACCGGCGGCGTCCAGCCCTATACCTACACCATCCCAGTCGGCACGCTCCCGAACTGCTTGAAATTGAACGCAGCTTCCACCGGCACCACGGGCACGATCGTGGGAACTCCTTGCGGATCGGGGACCAACACGTTCACGGTGCAGGTGACAGACAGCGGTGGCGCGGCCCCGGTCACCCAGGTTTTTGTAATAACGATCGCACCGCCGCCCACTCTTTCACTGACGCCGGCGCCCCTTCCTCCCGGAACCTTGAATTCGCCCTATACCGGCTCGATCGCAACGCAGGGCGGCGTGGCCCCGCTGAGTTGGATCATCACATCCGGCAGCTTGCCTCCCGGATTGTCGTTGAACGGAGCGACGGGGCGAATAACGGGCATTCCGATCGACGAGACTCACGGCATACCGCCGGTTGTGTACCCGGCAATTTACAATTTCGCCGTTCAGGTGACGGACTCTTCCCTGCCTACGCCTCAGAAGGCCCCGGCAACGCCTGCCCAATTCTCGATTACGATTCAGGCTCCGCAGCCGCTACTGATCACGACGCAAGGTCCGCTGACAACTGGCACCACTGCAACGGCATACAGCGCGACTTTGAACGCTTCCGGCGGAGTGCCTCCATATACCTGGAGCATAGTCCAGGGACAACTGCCAGCTGGATTGGTGCTTTCGACGTTGGCGAACGGCACGGCGACCATTTCAGGAACCCCGACATTGGTGAACACTTCGACATTCAAGGTTCAAGTGGCCGATTCCGAGGTGAATCCAGCAAACGGAACGCCAGATCCCGCAACGAATTCCGCGCAATTTACGATCGCGATCGCAGCCGGTACTACAAACAACACGTTGCTGACCGGGCCGTACACGTTCCTCTTCCGCGGCTTTGACAGCGACGGCCCTGTCGCCATCATTGCCACCCTAACCGCAAACGGTGATGGGCAGATCACATCCGGCAGCGTGGACAGCAATCGCAAATCCGGCGTGGCACTTGGAGGAGTTATCGTGCCGCAGAGCGCAACGGTGGCAGGCAGCACGTATGCCCTGGGATCCGACGGGCGCGGGACGATGGAGTTGACCTTCGCATTTGGCGCCAATACGCCAATCGTCGCGGACTACGATCTGGCGATTGACTCGAATGGGGACGTAAAGTTTTTCGAAGACTACACCACGACCACAAGCAAAGATCTCAAGCATACGCACGGCGAGGGTGTGATGAAGCCGGTGGTTGGACCGTCAAGTTTCGGCAACGTGGACTTCAGTGGAAACTACGCGTTCGTGTTGCCAGGCTACGATCTCACCGGAAAACCCGTCGCTCTCGCGGGCGTTATCAAATCAGATGGAAACCAGACCATTAATCCCGGCGTGGGCGGTCTCAATAGCGACTTCAATGACGCGGGAACCTATACCACCCAGTCGCTTTCCGGAGATTACACGTTCGGTGCGGGAAATCGCGGCACGGCGGAATTTACGTTTGCGCCGAACGCGCCGCAGGTAACACTCAATTTCATCTTCTACTTTGTCACGCCTTCGGACATCTACTTCATGGAAGTAGACAGCGATATAAACACCGGGCTGCCCACGATGTTCAGGCTCGCTGGCGAATTGATCCTCCAGGATACGAATACCCAGTTCGGCCAGTCTGCGCTTGCGGGCGCAAGTGTCGCAAGCGGAACGGGAACAGGCGCGAGTGGCGACGCCAGTATTTTTGCTGGTCTGCTCACTTCGACTCTGTGCAACCAGAATGCTGCCGTGAATCTCAGCTACGACGAAAATAACGGCGGCACGATAAATGGCGGCACGGCAACTCCAATTTCGTTCGCCGGCACGTGCTCTATTACAGCGAACGGGCGCGTGGCGTTCACTGGACTCGGAGCTTCCGCGGGGGCAACACGAATCGCTTCGGCGTACTTGACCGGCCCGGCTTCGGGATTCCTGATCGGCAGCGATGCAGCAGTTACCACCGGACAGCTCGAACAGCAGACGAGCGGACCTACATTTGCGCCGACCTCGTTCGTGGGCGGCTACACCGTGAGCGCACCCTTCATCGCGGAAGCCAACGTAAAGAACGTGATTGGTCAGACAACCGCGGACGGCGTCGGCACGCTGACAGGGCTTGTGGACGAGATTGATCCGACAGGAGCCACCACGCCTAAACTCGCGCAACCGCTGACCGCGGCGTTCTCGAACCCCGCTCCAAACGGGCGAGGCATGCTGACAGGAACTGGCACTGTGCCCAGCGGTTTCCCGACAAACTCGGTCTTCTACGTCGTGTCACCAGGAAGTGTTCGCATCGTTTCGGAAGATACGGCGGACACACATCCAGAACTGATTCTGCTGGACCACTAGTTTCTGTTAGTGCGAGGCGGAAACGGATCGCTTCCGGGAAGGGCTTGCGCGCTGCGTTAGCTCTTCTTATCTTCGTCCTTCTCTTTTAACTGCAGGGCGGCCGAGTTGATGCAGAAGCGCAAGCCGGTCGGCTGAGGACCATCCTCAAAGACGTGTCCCAGGTGAGCGTCGCACCGGCTGCACATGACCTCCGTGCGGCGCATGCCGTAAGCCGTGTCGCTTTCCATTTCAACGTTCTCGGCTTTGATGGGCTGCCAGTAACTCGGCCAGCCTGAGCCGGAATGATATTTCGCGTCCGAAGCAAACAGCGGCTGCCCGCAACAAACGCAAACGTAAGTCCCTTCGGTCTCGGTATTCTCATACTCACCGGTAAAGGGCGGTTCAGTTCCCTTCTTCCGCGTCACGTGATATTGCTCGTCCGTCAGTTTTGCCCGCCACTCCGCGTCGTCCTTACGAATTTTTTCGCTCATGGCCATTAGATTACATTAGGTTCGGCGCGGATGCATGTATCCGCCATGAAAAAATCCCGTGCGCCTCCGGAATAGAGACTCACGGGATTCTCTCGAATACGAACACCCTCCGTGAGACTACTTGGCAGGAATGTAGCTAAGGTCCGGGCGAAACTGGACGATCTCGCTGTACTCGCTATCAATCGAGTTTTCGAGCCGGTCGTAAACGGAGTCGGATTCGGTCTGCCCGAACGCATCCTTGAGCATTTCGCGAAATGGCTTGACGTCCGGTTTGTCTCCGAAATCCGCCCAGTTCGCGTGTGACTCGGTCAATACGAACGTTCCTACATAGCCCCCGCTGACAAGTTCATACCACTCGTAGTGAATGGGCCATTTGGTCTTCTGAACTGCTTCCGCGAGCCGTACCAAAGCGCCTCGAAATGCCGGTATTTTGTCGCGCTTGATGCGGAAGGTAATTAATTCGGTGTACTTCGCTGGCCCTGTTGCGGAAGAGTCAGGGTTGCTGACCTTCGGCTGGTATTCGTAATAGTGGTCCGCTACGGACTGCACATATGCGCCGATCGCCTTGTTGAATTCCTCGGTGTCGGAGGTGTCGGGAATCACCGGTTTGTCGAAATCGGCCCAGTGCTGGTCGAGACGACCAACGAGATATGTTCCGGTGTTTTCGCCGCTGATCGTTTCGAAGACATAGAGCGGCTGGTTATCTTTCTGCTGCTTGTGCCAATCCGCTTTTTGTTTGCGGCCTTGTTCGTACTGCTGGCTCATGCCGGCTTTCGGAGTTTGGGACTCGATAGCAGCAATAGTTCCGGTGCTGGTCTGCGCCGAAGCTGAAACAGCTGCCAGTGCGGCGACGGCGAACACGTACGCGTTCTTGAATTTCATTTATCCTCCAAATGTTGGGGGTGGGACCTGCGTGCGGCCCGGAGAGTAGTACCGGCTACCTGCCGTGTCAAGACTTCGAGTGTACGACCACGGCCGAATCAGACGCGTGGCGGAACGGCGGGATGTGTTAAATTTGTTTTTCATGGCGCAATGGAAGAAACTCGGTTGGGTCGCTCTCGCGGTTTGCGTCGTCGCTGCTATTCTGACTGTCGTCCGATTTTCGCGGGATGGGCATCCCACCGCTCCCGCCAATGCATGGAACTCGCGCGCGATTGAGAGCACGCTCGCGGGTGTGCGGGTTCGTGAACTCGATCCCACTCACGCCGCTGTGGTCTTCTTCTACGACCTGGATAATCGGACCGATACCGATTACCGGCTCGCCAGCGGCCCGAACGTCGTCATCATGAGTCGGCTCCAGCCAAGTGGCAGCTTGAGCAGCGACCAGCCGGTCAGCCTGGATTCCATTGCGTTTGTGCCGGCCAAAAATCGAACGCGCATCGCGCTCGAAATGAGCCACGCCTTCGACTGGCCCGCCCAAAGAGACGCTGCGGCGGAGCGCCAGGTCAGACAGTTCGTGGCCGACCAGATCGCGGGAGTTGAGGGATTTGTGCTGTTCGATCAAGCGGCGCGATATCAAATCGAACTCGCGGCAAGTTCGCCGGAAGTCCAACAAGCGGCTACCTCGATAAGCCCAAACTAATATTGACCGGCGGCGCGGGCAGCGCTGCTCCCCCGATCCGGAACTGACCTGCTTGAATTGGCCGCCCCGCCAGCATACAATCTCCCGAACTGAGTAATTGTTGCGGAACCCAGGCCCGTGACTGAAGGAAGCTAAGTCAGCGCCATGTCCAACCCTGTTGCGCAGGCCCGCGACTCTGTGTCGGGCTCTGATCGCCGTCTGTACTCCCGGCAAGCGATACGAACGCTTGCCTACGTGGAACTCGACGAAGGCAATGGCGGTATCGTCCTGAACATAAGCGAGGGTGGGCTTTCGGTACAGGCGTTCGCCAGCGTGATGGAGGACGTACTGCCCAGCGTGCGCTTTCAGCTTTCAGAATCCGACGATTGGATTCATGCGAATGCGCGAATCACGTGGACGGGCGAATCAAGAAAGTTGGCGGGACTTGAGTTTGTTGACCTAGCCGAGGATTCCCGTAGCCGGATCAAGGAATGGTTGATCCGTGAGGCGCTGCCGCCCGCACCGCCATCCGAATCCCTCGCGTCTTCGAAGGTAGGCGAACCGCAAGCATCACTTGCGGCTCGCGTAACGCGCGAGCCCACGGTTTCACCCGCGTCCGCACCGCAGCCGGTCTCTTTGCCGGAAAACCACGCCGTGGCCGAAGCTCCCGCCGCTGAATTTCAGGTTCCGGTCCAAAGTGCGCCTACCCCGGAGATCCTGGCGCCCGCGGCGGAGGAAGTGTTTGCGCCAACCAAGGTTGAGATGCACGAAGTTGAAGCCGCGCCCAGCGCCCCAGCCGTGGAGGTGAAACCGTTCGTGGCCGAGAAGCTGGTTGCGAATCGCGTGGCTGCCGTCGCGGTGCTATTGATTCTGGCCGTTGTTTCGCTAGTGGCAGGATGGTCGGCCGGACAGGGAGTGTTGGGCAAGTTCGTTCGGCGATTTCGCACCGTGGCACCGCAGAATGGCGCGAACGATCGCGACGTTGCATCAAACTCCACGGTTCAGGCCGCGCGAATATCGGAAATTGAAGTGATGAATGCCAGCGGTCAACGCTGGATGATCCCATTCAATGGACCGATGGACAACCCTACGGATGCCGCCCACCGGCAACCCTACGCAAACCCTGCGTCGCAGGCGCGCAAGGCCCCGACTGGCTTTCGTACGTGGATTCTTTCTCCTCCACAACAAACACGAGCGGCCGCGGATGATGGCGCGCTTGCGAAAGTCAGCCCACCCGTCCTGGCAGAGGCTCCGGCTTCTGGCGCCGATGGCGTCCTCACGTCATCGGGATCGATTAATTCACACGGTTTGGCGGCGCCACCGGCCCTGCGCGTGCCTGATCCGCCCGTACCAACGGGAGTCGTGAAACAAGGCCAATTGCTTCGGCGCGTGGATCCCGATTATCCCGCAATTGCCAGAGAACAGCATGCGGAAGGCACGGTCAGATTGAACGTCACCGTCGGTCCGGACGGGATCGTTCGCGGCATTTCAGTGCTTGGTGGTCCGCGACTATTGGTCGAAGCCGCGGAATTTGCGGTTCGCCAGTGGCGCTATACCCCGACTACTCTCGATGGAAAGCCTGTCGAATTTCAAAGGGAAGTGGATTTAACGTTTCATCTGTCAAACCCCGCGCGCTAAAACGCACCTCCCGTAGATTACTGCTGCGCGGTACCCTCGGAATGTGCATCCATCCGCACGTGATATCCGCAATCAGCAATTTGGATTGGACTTCGCGTGTCGCTGGCAACTAGAGTTTTGCGGGCGTTGATAGGTTCACTTGGGGGTTGCATCTCCGCGACGGGAGTTCTGGCGCGTCCGCGCGCACGGTTAAAGGCATGAGATAAATAGAGGAAGACGCGATGGCGCAATCGGGCGTCCGACGAAAACCAGACGACAGGGGAACGCTGAGCGTGAGCCAGGCCACGGAAACGCGGGACGCGAACTACGTCCTGACGCTTGAAGAGATCGCAAATCTCGCCGGCCAGGGCGGCAAGCCCGCCGAAACGTTGATGAACGTAGTCGCACTAATCGCTAAGCGCTTCGATACCGATGTGTGCTCCGCCTATCTGCTGGAACCGGACCGAGCGAACCTGGTCCTGGCGGCCACGGTGGGCCTTCGCCGCCAATGTATCGGCACTCTGCGCATGGGAATCCACGAGGGCCTGGCGGGTCTAGTGGCCGAGCAGGTGCGCCCCGTTGCAGTCGAGCAGGCGAAAAATCATCCGCGTTTCAAGTATTTTCACGAGGCCGGCGAAGACGCATACCAATCGTTTGTTGGCGTGCCGCTAATCGATCGCGGAGTCCTGCAGGGCGTTCTCGTTGTTCAAACCATAGAGGCGCGCGTTTTTCGCGAGGACGAGATTCAAATGCTGTCGAAAGCCGCCGCCGAGGTGGCGCCGGTCGTCAGCGAGGCTCGCACGCTCGATCGCTTTATCGCTCCCGCGCAGGAGCGGCTCTGGTCGCTGGCCCGCAACGTGTGGTGGTCCTGGGACCACGATTCGACCAGCCTGTTCCACGATCTCGATCCGGCGCGCTGGCGGGAGCTGAACCACAATCCAGTTTCCATGCTGAGCGAAATTCCGCTCGCTGAAATCGAACGGCGAGCCAGCGAACTGGTGCTGCACAGCCGGATCAACTACGCCTATCGCCGCCAGCGCGAGTACCTCGAAGCCGATCGCACCTGGGGCACGCGCCATGCCGGCGTGTTGCGGCCTCGCCCGGTGGCGTATTTCTCAGCCGAATTCGGACTGCACGAATCGATTCCCGAATATTCCGGCGGATTGGGCGTCCTCGCGGGCGATCACATCAAGAGCGCCTCCGATCTGGGCATTCCGCTGGTCGGCATTGGTTTGTTTTACGGCCAGGGCTATTTCCGGCAGTCGCTCGATCCAAACGGCTGGCAGCAGGAAGAATATTTGCAGACGGACGTCAGCCATATGCCCATGGAGCCGGCGATCGGAACCGATGGCGCAGCCGGTGACGGTACAGATCGAAACGCGCAGCGGACTGATTCGCGCGAAAGTCTGGCGCATGAAAGTGGGCCGCTGCGATCTGCTTCTTCTCGATTCCAACGTCGAGGGGAATGCACCGCAGGATCGTGGAGCTCACCTCGCGCCTTTACGGCGGGGACGCGCGCGTTCGAATTCGCCAGGAGCTGCTGCTGGGCGTTGGGGGATTTCGCGCGCTGAAGGCGATGGGCATTACCCCGGGCGTGCTTCACCTGAACGAAGGTCACAGCGGATTCGCGGTGCTGGAAGCGATTCGAAATCGTATGCAGGAAGAAGGTCTGGGTTTCGATCAAGCGGTGCACCGCGTTTCCCGTGAAGTCGTGTTCACCACGCACACGCCGGTGCCGGCGGGCCACGACCGTTTCGGCGGCGGACCTGATCGAAGAGCATCTCGGGCCCCTCGGAGAGTTTCTGGGGCTATCCCACGATCAGCTGATGGCGCTCGGACGCGAGAATCCCGAACAACCACGACGAAGAGTTCTGCATGACGGTGCTGGGACTGAAACTCGCGCGGCGCGCCAATGCCGTTTCCGCACTGCACGGCGAAGTTTCCCGCGCGATGTGGACCGGGCTTTATCCCGGCAAGATCCGAAGACGCCGTGCCCATCGGGCACATCACCAACGGCGTGCATGTCCCCACGTGGCTCGCGCCGCAAATGTTTCGTCTCTACGACCGCCACTTGGGAACGGGCTGGCACGAACACAGCAGCGAGGCGCGCATCTGGGAAGGCATCGAGAACGTGGATGACGGCGAACTCTGGGAAACGCATCTCAGCCTGAAATCGCGCCTGCTGGAATTTGTGCGCCGCCGCGCGGTGAAGCAGGCCGAGCACCGGGACGAATCGCCGGAAACTTTGCAAAGGCTCGGCGGACGTCCTCAGCCCGGATGCGCTGACGATCGGATTTGCGCGCCGCTTCGCAACCTACAAGCGCGCCGATCTGATCCTGAGGGATATGGAGCGGCTGGCCTCGATGGTGAACGATCCGAAGCGGCCCGGTGCAATTCGTTTTCGCCGGCAAATCGCATCCGCGAGACGATCCCGGCAAGCGCATGCTGCAGGAAATCGCGCAGATGATGCGCAATCCGCAGTTCGCGGACAAGTTCGTGTTTGTCGAAGACTACGACATCAACGTGGGACGCCATTTCGTCCAGGGCGTGGACGTGTGGCTGAACAATCCGCGGCGGCCGCTGGAGGCTTCGGGAACCAGCGGGCAAAAAGTGGTGTTGAACGGCGGACTGAATCTTTCCGTGCTCGACGGCTGGTGGGCGGAAGCCTACGACGGCCTGAACGGTTTCGCGATCGGCACCGGCAGAACGCATTCGCACATGGACGTTCACGACGCGCGCGACGGCGAAGACCTGTACCGCGCG
Organism: uncultured Acidobacteriota bacterium; assembly: GCA_963701865.1. GTDB lineage: Bacteria > Acidobacteriota > Terriglobia > Acidiferrales > UBA7541 > Palsa-295. The sequence continues at coordinate 646,570 of CAVPBO010000001.1, read as the reverse complement.
CTGCGCGAAGAAGTGATTCCCCTCTACTATCAACGCGACCGCGACGGATTGCCGCGCGGCTGGATCAAGCGCATGAAGCGAACCATCCGCACGCTCGGCTGGCGGTTCAACGCCGACCGCATGGTGATGGACTACACGCGGAAATGCTACGTTCCGGCGGCGGGCGGCACGTCGAGCGACATGAGCACGACGCTTTAATTCGTCGCGCAGCCAGCAATTGAACGCCACACGAAGTTTTCGCCGCGCTGTCCGCCTCATTCACGTAGCGCACTCGCATGCGCAAACATCGCGCTCGAACGCCGCGTTCCGCTATAATCCAAACAGCTTAAAATAAATCAGTGCAGGCGAACTTATTCAGGATGCCACCATTTCCATCATCCCCTTCGGGCAAGGCGACCAGAGGAGCCGAAAGGTCCGCCGCGATCCGCGACGGCTGGGCCGAATAGTCCCTCAAAGCAGCCATTCTGGAAGTTGCTGCCGCACGTCTGGGAGTTGATCAAGCCGCGCCGATGGGTACTCGCGGGCGGATTCGCCTTGATGCTCGTCAACCGCGTTTCCGGGCTCGTCGCTCCCTATTCGCTCAAATTCTTGTTCGACAATGTGATCGGCAAGCACCAGGCATACCTGTTGCCGCGCATCGTGCTGGCGGTTGTCGGCGCGACGATCGTGCAGGGCATGACTTCTTACTCGCTCACGCAATTGCTCTCGAAATCCTCCCAGCGAATGATCACGGAATTGCGCGTCGCGGTGCAGGCGCATATCGGGCGACTGCCGGTGTCGTTCTACGACGCGAATAAAACCGGCGTGCTCGTCTCGCGGATCATGAGCGACGTGGAAGGCATTCGCAATCTGATTGGCACTGGGCTGGTGGATTTCGTGGGCGGAATCGTGACGGCGATTCTGGCCTTGGGCTACCTCTTGCACGTCAGCGTCTCGATGACGGCGGCGGCGTTCGTGGCTGTCGTGATTTTCGGCCTCGGACTAAGCAAAGCATTCAAGACGATTCGCCCGATGTATCGCGCGCGGCCAAAGCTCAACGCTGAAGTGACGGGACGGCTGACGGAGTCGCTCGGCGGAGTCCGCGTCGTGAAGGGGTATCACGCCGAAGAGCGCGAAGAGAAAGTCTTTCAGGGCGGCGTGCAGAAGCTGCTCGATAACGTGCTGCAAACTCTGACGGCCACTTCGCTGATGAGTTTTTCCGCCACCGCGCTGATGGGAATCGTCACCGCGTCCATGATGTTTCTCGGCGCGCGAAATATTCTTGCCGGAACGATGTCCGTTGGCCTGCTCATTTCGTACATGGCTTTTCTTGCGTTTCTGATCGCGCCCGTAGCGCAGATTGCGTCGGTGGGACCGCAGATGACGGAAGCCCTCGCGGGACTTGAGCGGACTCGAGAAGTGCTGAGCGAAAAACTCGAAGATCAGGATCCGCAGCGGACGGAGCGCCTCGATCGCGTCGACGGGCCGAGTCGCATTCGAAGATGTGGATTTCGCCTACGATCCCGGCAAACCTGTTCTGCGCAGTGTGAGTTTCGAATCCGCTCCCGGCACTTCGACGGCGCTTGTCGGGCCATCCGGCGCCGGAAAATCCACGATCATCGGCCTGATTGCGGCGTTCTATGTGCCGACCGCGGGCCGGGTGCTGGTGGACGGAGTCGATCTGGCGCACGTGCGCCTCGATTCCTATCGCACGCAGCTCGGAGTCGTGTTGCAGGAAACGTTTCTTTTCGACGGCACGATTCGCGAGAACGTGGCTTTTGCTCGGCCCGACGCGCAGCGAGGAAGAAATCCTAGCCGCATGCCGCATCGCTCGCGTGGATGAATTCGCCGAGGGATTCGAGAAAAAATACGACACTGTCGTCGGCGAGCGCGGCGTGAAACTTTCCGGAGGCCAGAAGCAGCGCGTCTCCATTGCACGCGCGATTCTGGCGGACCCGCGCATCCTGATTCTCGACGAAGCCACCTCGAGCCTCGATTCCGAATCCGAGGCGCTGATTCAAGAGGGGCTGCGATTCCTGATGCGCGGGCCGCACCACATTCGTGATCGCCCATCGCTTGTCCACGATCCGGCGCGCCGATCAGATCCTGGTCGTCGAAGGCGGGAAGATCATCGAACGCGGCACGCACGCGTCGCTCTATGCCGGAAAAGGCCGCTACTACGATCTCTACACCCGGCAGCACGGCATCGAGACGAATCTCTTCCTCGCGCCCGGCGAAGGCGATACTCCGATCGAAGAATCTCAGGGAGCGAATGGCGATTCAGATGCCAGCCGCAGCGGAGGCGCGGCGCTGCCCGATGCCATCCGCCTGATTCGCGAGCGGCGGACTTGAGCGCTCGCGCAGCCATAAATTTCCGAACGACTCCCGGGAGTCGCGCACTAGAAAAATGCCCGAAATAACAATTTCGGTTTCGGGTGAAATGGGTTTCACCGACGGCTTGCCTGGCGCGCAGCGCCGATGGGCGATGTTCAGTTATCTGGTCGGCCTGGCGATGTCCGTGCTCGACGGAAACATCGCCAATACGGCGTTGCCCAGCATTGCGACGCAGCTCCACGCCAGTCCCGGCAGCATCGATTTGGGTCGTGAACGCATTCCTGCTGACCGTTGGGAATCTGCGTGGTGCCGCTTTCTTCCCTCGTGGACATCATTGGGTACAAGAAGGTCTACCAGGGCGGCCTGGTGATTTTCACGCTGGCATCGGCGGGCTGCTCTCTGCCGCATTCGCTGAACACGCTGGTTCTGGCGCGCGTGGTTCAGGGAATCGGCGCGGCGTGCATCTGGAGCGTTTCCGCCGCGGTCATGCGGTATACGTACCCTCGCGCGCTATTGGGGCGAGGGATTGGTCTCGGCGGCTTCGTCGTTTTCACGTCCGCCGCCGCCGGCCCAAGCGTCGCCTCGGGAATTCTCGCGATTACCACGTGGCACTGGCTGTTCGCTATCAACATTCCGTTCGGTCTGCTTGCGCTCAGTCTCTCGGAGCGATGCCTCGCGCCGGCGCGAAGGCTCACGCCATCGCTGGGATGTGTGGAGCGCGGTATTGAACGGCATCACGGTGACGCTGCTAATCGGCGGCATCGACGGCATAGGCAATGGAAAGGGCAGCGCGATGGTTGCGGGAGAGCTGGCCGCGGCGTTTCTTTTCGGCGTCGCCCTGGTTTGGCGTCAGAATCATCTGAAGATACCAATGCTCGCGATTGATCTATTCAAGCGTCCGATTTTTGCGCTCTCCGTGGGAGCGTCGCTGTGCGCATTCATTGCGCAGGGACTGGCCGTGGTCGTGCTGCCGTTCTATTTCATAGACGTGATGAATTTTTCGCAGGTGATGGCCGGGCTGTTGCTGAGTCCCTGGCCTGTGGCGGCGGGAATCACGTCGCATTATTCGGGGAGACTCGCTGACCGCATCCCCATCCGAGTTCTCGGCACGATTGGAATGGCCGGGATGACGGCTGGTTTGATTCTGCTCGCCTTCGTAGGAGAGCACCCGAACAAATGGCAGATTGTCTGGCGAGCGGCGCTCGGCGGCGCTGGCTTTGGTTTCTTCGGCGCTCCGAACAACCGCGCCATGGTCGCGAGCGCGCCCAAGGAGCGGAGCGGCGGCGCCGGTGGCATCAGCACGATGTCTCGGCTGCTCGGTCAATCCATCGGCGTCTCAATCGTTGCGGTGATCTTCGAGCTAACTGCACGCGGCGGAGTCTCGCTGCATGGCGCCAGCCTTGCCCTGCTGTTCGGCGCCGGCTCCACCGCCGTCGCTGGGATCATCAGCGGCGTGCCACAACCACATCTGCGCCCGGAATAGACAATCCCCCCAGCCTCCAAGCGTCTCGCGCAGTCGTCCCAAATCGGCTCGATTTGAATTCCTGATAGGTTGCATCGACGAAACCGTGGGGTCTGCGAACGCCCTGTCCCGCCGGAACGCGTTCGACAGAAATGTTAAGATGTACTCTCGCTCAGGAAAATCCGCTTTATGAATACGCAGCGCAAGAAACAATCTATCTACCCATTTTCGGGCTTGCCCAAAGCTCAGGGAATGTACTGCCCGGAGAACGAGCACGACGCTTGCGGCCTGGGGTTCGTCGCCAATATCGAAGGGCAGAAATCCCACGATATCGTCCTGAAGGGCATTCAGATACTCATCAATCTGACGCATCGCGGTGCCTGCGGCTGCGACCCAGAGACCGGCGATGGCGCGGGCATCCTGATTCAGATTCCGCACCAGTTTTTCGAGCGCGAATGCGCGAGCCTGGGCTTCACGCTTCCCGCGCCCGGCGAATACGGCGTCGGAATGGTATTTCTTCCCGTGGATCCGCAGGACCGAATCCTGTGCGAAGGCATCCTGGAAAAAACCGCGCGCGAGCAAGGTCTGCCGGTGCTCGGTTGGCGCGATACGCCGATCAACGGCGACACGATCGGTCGCGTGGCGCGGAATACACAGCCTTACATCGAGCAGATTTTCGTCCGGCGCGCGCCGGGCATGGATCAGGACGCGCTCGAGCGCAAACTCTACGTACTGCGCAAAGTGGCCGAAGCCGCGGTGGGCAAGATCCGACCTTAAAGAGAAGGACTTCTTTTACCTTCCGTCTCTTTCGTCGCGCACGATCGTCTACAAGGGATTGCTGCTGGCTCCGCAGATTCGCCAATTTCTACAAGGAGCTTTCCGATCCTGACGTGATGAGCGCGCTGTGCCTGGTGCACCAGCGTTTCTCGACCAACACATTTCCGAGCTGGCAGCTTGCGCATCCGTACCGCTACATCTGCCACAACGGAGAAATCAACACGCTGCGCGGCAATACGAACTGGATGTACGCGCGCCAATCCGTTCTCGCTTCGCCATTGTTTGGCAAAGACATCGAGAAGTTGCTGCCGATCGTCACTCCCGGCGGCAGCGATTCCGCGGCGCTCGACAATGCCGTCGAATTGATCACGCTCGGCGGCCGCACCCTGCCGCATGTGATGTCCATGCTGATTCCCGAAGCGTGGGACAACGATCCCGAGATGCCGCAGGATGTGAAAGCATTTTACGAATACCACGCGTCGCTGATGGAGCCGTGGGATGGTCCGGCCGCCGTCGCCTTCACCGACGGACGCGTGATTGGCGCCAAACTCGATCGCAATGGTCTGCGCCCGGGCCGCTACGTGGTCACGGCGGACGGGCTGGTCATTATGGCCTCGGAAGCCGGCGTGCTCCCTGTGAAGCCTGAAGACGTGCGCATGAAGGGACGTCTCGCTCCCGGCCGCATGTTGCTGGTGGACACGGAGCAAAAGCGCCTGATCTCCGACGAAGAAGTGAAAAAACATCTGGCGGCCCGGCAGCCCTACGCGCAATGGCTGAAGGAAAACCAAATCACGCTGGACGATCTTCCGAGTCCCACAAACGTCCAGCCAACGGACCACAAAACAATTTTGATGCGGCAGCGCGCCTTCGGCTATACGGACGAGGACTTGCGAACGATTCTGCATCCGTCCGCGATCAAGGGCGAAGAGCCCGTCGGCTCGATGGGCATTGACACGCCGCTGGCCTGCTTGTCCGATAAGCCGCAGCTGCTTGTTCAATTATTTCAAGCAGACGTTTGCGCAGGTGACGAATCCCGCGATCGATCCGATCCGCGAAGACCTGGTGATGTCGCTGAATAGCTACATCGGGCGCGAAGGCAATCTGCTGGATGAAACGCCGAAGCAGTGCCACACGCTCAAGCTGCGCCATCCGATCATTTCGAACTGGCGCCTGGAAAAGCTGCGCAGCGTGAGTTGGGGCGATTTTCTTGCCACCACCTTGTCCACGCTTTTTCCCGTCCAGGGCGGCGAACAGCAACTCGAAAAAGCTGTCGAAGACCTTTGTGTTCGAGCATCCGCCGCTGTCAAATCCGGCTATACGATTCTGATTCTCTCCGATCGCGGCGTGGACGCCACGAACGCGCCGATCCCCAGCTTGCTGGCGCTCTCCGCCGTTCACAATCATTTGATCCGCGAAAAGACGCGCAACCAGGTCGCCTTGATCGTCGAATCCGGCGAGCCCCGCGAGGTAATGCACTTCGCGCTGCTACTCGGCTATGGCGCGAGCGCCGTCAATCCGTATCTTGCCATCGAAACGCTCGAAGACCTTTACATTGACGGCCATTTCCCACCGAAGAATTCATGGGACAAAGTTTTCAAGAGCTATATGAAGGCCACCGACAAGGGCCTGCTGAAAACTTTCTCGAAGATGGGCATCTCGACACTGCAGAGCTATCAGGGCGCGCAGATTTTCGAGGCTATCGGTCTGAGTCGCTCGGTGATCGAGCGCTATTTCACCGGGCACGGCCTCGCGGATCGAGGGCGTCAACATCGAGATTCTCGCGCGCGAATCCCTGATGAAGCACGATTCGCCATGCAGCCGCCGAGCGAATCGGATACGGAGCTTCGAGTTGGCGGCGAATATCAATATCGCGTGCGCGGCGAACGCCACCTGCTGAATCCCGTGACCGTAAGCAAGTTGCAGCACGCCGTGCGGCAATCGAGCTTCGAGAGCTTTGAGGAATTCGCGAAAATCGTGAATCAGCAGAACCGCGATCTTCTGATGCTTCGCGGCATGTTCGATTTCAAGCCGAATGGCTCGCCCGTGACGCTCGATGATGTCGAACCGGCAGCCGAAATCGTGAAGCGCTTCGCCACCGGCGCCATGTCCTTCGGTTCCATCAGCAAGGAAGCGCACGAGACGCTGGCGATCGCCATGAATCGCATCGGAGGCAGGTCGAACACCGGCGAAGGTGGCGAAGATGAAGCACGGTTCAACCCGGATGCGAACGGGGACCTCCGCCGCAGCGCGATCAAGCAAGTCGCCTCCGCTCGTTTCGGCGTCACCACGAATTACCTTGTCAACGCGGACGATCTGCAGATCAAGATTTCGCAAGGCGCGAAGCCGGGCGAAGGTGGCCAGTTGCCCGGGCACAAAGTGGATGAGGTCATCGCGCGAGTACGCCACTCGATCCCGGGCGTCGGCCTGATATCGCCGCCCCCGCACCACGACATCTATTCGATTGAGGATCTGGCTCAACTGATTCACGATCTTAAGAACGCCAATCCCCGCGCGCGTATATCGGTAAAACTCGTCGCCGAAACCGGCGTCGGAACGGTTGCGGCCGGCGTCGCGAAGGCTCATGCCGACGTGATTCTCATCAGCGGCTACGATGGCGGCACGGGTGCCTCGCCCATCAGCTCGATTCGCCACGCGGGCGTTCCGTGGGAGCTTGGACTTTCCGAAACGCAGCAGGTTTTAGTGCTCAACGATCTGCGCAGCCGCGTACGCGTGCAGGTTGACGGCAAGCTGCAGACGGGCCGCGATGTGGCCGTCGCAGCATTGCTCGGCGCGGAAGAGTTTGGGTTTTCGACCACGCCGCTGATCGCGATGGGCTGCATCATGATGCGCAAATGCCATCTGAATACCTGCCCGGTGGGAATCGCGACGCAGGATCCTGAGCTGCGGAAAAAATTCCAGGGACTACCCGAGAATGTGATCAATTTCTTCTTCTACGTTGCGGAAGATCTGCGCAGGGTGATGGCCGAGCTCGGCTTCCGAACTGTAAATGAGATGGTCGGCCGCGTGGACTGTCTGGTCCAGCGCACCGATATCCCCCATTGGAAGGCCAAAGGAATCGACCTTTCCGCGGTTCTTTACAATCCTCCCATGCCGAGCTATGTCGGGCGGCGCTGCACCGAGGCGCAGGACCACGGCCTCGAAAAGGCGCTCGACTACAAGCTCATCGAGATGACCCAGGAAGCCATCGAAAATCGCACACCCGTCTCGCTGAGCATGCCGATCCGAAATATTCATCGCACCGTCGGAACCATGTTGAGCGGAGAGATTGCGCGAAAGTATGGCTCCGCGGGCCTTCCGGAAGACACCGTTCGAGTTCAGTTCACGGGCTGCGCCGGGCAGAGCTTTGGCGCGTTCCTGGCAAACGGCGTCACGCTAACTCTCGAAGGCGATGCGAACGACTACGTCGGCAAAGGACTCTCCGGCGGGAAGCTGGTGATCTACCATCCGCGCCAGTCGGAATTTGTGCCCGAGGAAAATATTCTCATCGGCAACGTTTGCCTCTACGGCGCGACGAGCGGCGAGGCGTACTTCGGCGGCATGGCTGGTGAACGCTTCGCGGTGCGCAATTCCGGCGCCACTGCGGTTGTCGAAGGCGTCGGCGATCATGGCTGTGAGTACATGACGAACGGTCTGGTCGTCGTCCTCGGCCGCACCGGTCGCAACTTCGCTGCCGGAATGACCGGAGGCATCGCCTACGTTCTCGATCAGTTCGGCGATTTCCCGACTGTACGCTGCAATCGCGCCGAGGTGGACCTCGAGCCAATGTCGAGCCAAAAAGACATTGATTTGCTCTACCAGTTGATCGCGCGCCACAGCGAATTGACTGGCAGCACACAGGCGAAATGGATCGTTGAGAATTGGGAATCCACGCTGCCGAAGTTCGTCAAAGTTTTCCCGCACGAGTACAAGCGCGTGCTGGGAATTCCGCGCGTAGCTCCCGGTGTGCTAGCCGCGAAGGCCGGAAAACAATCAGGCGGACAGGTGATCCGTGGGTAAAGTCACCGGCTTCAAGGAATTCGCGCGGGAGACGCCGACGCGCCGCCCCGTCCCGGAGCGCGTGAAGGATTACTTCGAAGTCTACCTTCCCTTCGCCGACGATAAAGTTCGCACGCAGGCGGCTCGCTGCATGGATTGCGGCATTCCTTTCTGCCACACGGGCTGTCCGGTGAACAACATCATTCCGGACTGGAACGATTTGGTGTATCGCGACGAATGGCGGGACGCAATTCGAGTCCTGCATTCCACGAATAATTTCCCGGAGTTTACCGGGCGCATCTGTCCAGCGCCGTGCGAAGCAGCCTGCGTGCTCGGCATCAACGAGCCGCCGGTTAGCATCAAGGTAATCGAAAAAACAATCGTGGACCGCGCGTGGAAGGAAGGCCTGATCAAGCCCGAGCCACCCGCAACTCGAACCGGAAAGCGCGTCGCCGTCGTCGGATCAGGACCAGCGGGTATGGCCGCTGCCCAGCAATTGAATCGAGCCGGTCATTTAGTGACGCTATTTGAGAAAGCGGACCGTATTGGCGGCCTTCTGCGTTACGGCATTCCGGATTTCAAGATGGAGAAGAACGTGCTCGACCGTCGCCTGGAACAAATGGCTGCCGAGGGCGTCATTTTCAAGACGAATGCTCACGTTGGCGGCAACGTGCCCGCCGCCGACCTCTGCAAGGAATTCGACGCCATTCTGCTTTCCGGCGGCGCGGAAAATCCGCGTGACCTGAAAGTTCCCGGGCGCGAACTCAAAGGCATTCATTTCGCCATGGATTTCCTGCCGCAGCAGAACAAGCGTGTCGCCGGCGACCAGGTGGCGAATCAAATCCTCGCTACTGGGAAACGTGTCGTCATTATCGGCGGCGGCGACACCGGGGCGGATTGCCTCGGCACCTGCCACAGGCAGGCCGCGAAGTCGGTGCTCCAATTCGAGATCATGCCCATGCCTCCTGCGGATCGTGCCCCGAGCACGCCCTGGCCCCTCTGGCCGCTTCAGTTGCGCACCGAAAGCGCGCACGAAGAAGGCGGAGCGCGGGATTGGGCCGCCGGTACGACAAAATTTTCGGGCGATGAGAACGGCAACGTGAAACAGCTGCACGCCATTCGCGTCGGTCCGCCGCCGAAATTCGAAGCGGTAGCCGGAAGCGAATTCACGATTGACGCCGACCTCGTTCTGCTGGCGCTCGGTTTTACCGGACCTGTACAGCGCGGCATGGTGGAACAACTCGGTGTGGAACTCGACGGGCGCGGAAATATCTCCACCAGGGGAAATTACATGAGTTCCGTTCCCGGTGTTTTTGCGGCCGGCGACATGCGCCGCGGCCAGTCCTTGGTTGTGTGGGCGATCGCGGAGGGCCGAAGCGCCGCAAGCGCGATCAACAATTACCTCGTTAGCGGCCCCGCATAGAGCAAATTCCGAACAACGCCGAACGTGATTCCTTCGCGTCCCTATTGCAAAATCCAAGTTCCCGACTTCTCGATGAAACGGAAGGCGTATTGCGGCGGTTCTCCTTCGCGCGAGTCGGACCGTACGCAGCGCGCCTTCCCCACCAGCCGATGGCCGGTATTCGTCAGATAAACGTCCACAACTGACTCGCTTCGCAGTACCGCCTTGCTAGTGCACAAAAATCCGCTCAGGCTCACGTTTTCCGTCAAGGTCACTTCCTCAAATTCTTTTCCGTTAATGTCGGTTCCGCGAAGCTTCACGGGTACACGCAACTGAACGCGGACTTCGCTTCGCGGCACCATCGTTTGTCTCTTCACCGTCGCCAGTCGAGCCCTGAGGGCGTCGAAGTCAATCGGCTTTCCGAAAAAGCCGGCTGCACCCAGAGCAGCGCATGCCGCCTGCTCGTCTTCCTTCATTGCGCCGCTGACGACAAATATGGGAACCAGATGCGTCTGGCTAAAGGAATTGAACGTCCGGCACAGATCGAACCCGGAAAATTTGGGCATGTGCATGTCCAGCAGGATGGCGTCCGGTTTGTGTTCCATGGCCAGCGCCAACGCCTGTTCGGGATTTTCGGTATCAATAATCTCGTATTCATCCGCCAGATGCAGTCGGAATAGGCGGCGTATGGCTTCGTCATCGTCCACAATCAGCAGTCGTCGCACGTGCGAATTTCTCCTTATCGCGTCTTGCGCGAATGGCTCCCTGCCAAAACCTCCGCCTCTTTTGGCGCGAACTGACCCGTCGCCTCCGCGTCTAACACTTCGCGCACCTTTTGAATTAGCGTCTCCTCGCTGAACGGCTTGTGAAGCAGATACGTTCCCGGCTCGAGCACGCCCTGATCCGCGATGGCGCTATCCGTGTAACCGGACATATAGAGGACCTTCAGATCGGATTGGCGCGCCACCATGCGATCTGCAAGCGCTCGGCCCGTCATGCCGGGCATAATCACGTCCGTCAGCAGCAGATGAATGTGCTGACGTTCTTGGTCCGCGATCTTCAGTGCTACTTCCCCGTTTTCCGCGGCCAACACGTGATAGCCATTTTGTTCCAGCAATGCATGAGCGAGTTTTCGCAGCGCGTCGGCGTCTTCGACCAGCAATACAGTTTCCTCGCCACGGAATGATTCCATGGGCAGCGCCGCCGGAGCAGGCGCGCTCACCGGCTCGTCAATCTGCGGCAAATACACTTTGAAAGAGCTCCCCTTCCCGATTTCGCTATCCACCCAGATGTATCCGCCGCTTTGCTTCACCACGCCGTAAACCGTCGCCAAGCCAAGCCCCGTTCCCTTCCCGCGCTCCTTTGTAGTGAAGAAAGGTTCGAAGAGATGTGCAAGTGTCTCCAGATTCATTCCCGTGCCGTTGTCGGTCACCGACAGCATCACGTACGGTCCTACTCTCGACCCAGGATGGTGGAGCGTGTAGGCAGTGGTCAGATTTACGTTCTTTGTCTCGATGACCAGTCTGCCGCCGTGCGGAAGGGCGTCACGCGCGTTGACCACCAGGTTCATCACGACCTGTTCGATCTGGCTCTGGTCCGCCTTCACGCGTCCGATTCTCGGATCGAGCTGCAGCGCCAGTTCCACGTCTTCGCCGATCAGGCGCGGAAGCATCTTGCCCAGGTCCGTCAGCAGGGCGTTCAGATTCAGGACAGCGGGCGCCAACACTTGCTGGCGGCTGAACGCCAGAAGCTGGCGCGTAAGCGACGCAGCCCTCTGGCCCGCTTTCTCGATTTCGTCGGCGTGTTCCCGCAGAGGATTTGTTTCGTCCAGTTTTTTCTTCAGCACCTGGCTATAGCCGATGATCACGCCAAGCAAATTATTGAAATCGTGCGCGATACCCCCGGAAAGCCTCCCGACGGCTTCCATCTTTTGAGCAACCTGAAGCTGGCGCTCCAGCAGGCGTTTTTCCGTCGCGTCTTCCGCGAACACTTCGAAGTACGCTTCCTCTTCTCCTTCGTCCTTCACAAGTAGCCCGCTGCACCGTGCCTTGGTCAGAGTGCCGTCCTTGCGCTTCCACTCCACCTCAACGTCCTTGAAGCTTTTTCGCGTTGCGAGGGTTTCGATGATTCGCTGGTGTTCGTCCGGCTCGAAGTAGAGGTCTCTGGCCAAATTCATTTTCAGCAGTTCATCCGCCGATTCGTACCCGAGCATTTTCTGCAGCGCGGGGTTCACGCGGAGCAGTTGCCCCGCGGCTGTCGCGCGATAAATGCCATACGGCGCGTTCTCGATCATTGATCTGAAACTTGCCTCCGATAACCGGAGCGCGTCAGATGCGCGCTTCCGTTCGGTGACGTCGCGATTCACGATGACGAGCTTTTCCGGCTCTCCTTTAGCGTTGCGGATCACGCTCGATGTCGATTCCAAGACACGCCACGTTCCGTCCTTGTGGCGAATCCGATATTCGAGATTCGTGGCGATACCCGTTCGGCGCGCCTCCTCCGCCGCCGCCTGTACGCGAGCACGATCCTCTGGATGAATTTGTCCCAGCGCGGACGATCCCTTCAGCTCCTCGGGCGAGTATCCCAAAACCTTTTGGTACGCCAGGCTGTTGTAGATTCGCCGGCCTTCCATATCCACCACCGCGATCAAATCAGCTGCGTTTTCGCTGATCAGCCGGAACAGTTCCTCGCGCTCCATCAGCTGCCGCCGGATTCGATGGATCTGCAGCTGCTGAAACACCGTGTACACGTCGAAAATCAAAACTAGGCCAAGGAGACCGCGCACCGCCTGCCGAAGCGAGAACCGCATGAAATTGTCGTCCGCGTTCCAAAACTGCGGCATGATGAACGAGCTCAGCCCAACCGTCAGGAGCAGGCTGACGACGATGGCCGACGACCACAGCCACCATTCCCGCCTTTCGATTTTGCGGAACTTGGATGCTTCCAGCCCTTCCGGCATCGCTCGTTCATTATGTGAATTGGTCTTCCTCACCACCGCTCCCGTCGCGCTCCAGCTGCTAAATCCCTGCCCGTAAGTCCCTGAAAGTATTGATCGGCCGCAGGCGGGCGTGACTTCACGTAGTTTCGAGAGCGATGTTTAGTATTCGCGGCGCGTTTAGTTCGAAGAGGGAGAAGTTTCAAATCGGAACACGCGCCAAGGGTCCGCTGCTTATAGTTGTAAGCAAGCGGTAAGCGAGATTCTCTAGTGCACGATTGCGCATCCTCGAAAACTCTCCTGCCACACCATCCATTTGCACATCAAGATGCGTGGGAAAATAGTTCTCGCGACGCTGTGAACCGTGAGCGCCGTGGGAAACCCCTTCCCCAGGAGTAAGCGCCATTGAGCAAACCTTGCAGGATTGTCGCAGTTCTAGGCACGCGACCGGAAGCGATCAAGCTGGCCCTCGTCATCCATGAATTGCGCCGCCGTCCGGATGAATTTGAGACCGCCGTCGTGCACACGGGTCAGCACCGGACCATGCTCGACCACGCCCTGCAACATTTCAAAATCAAACCGGACTTCGATCTCGACGTCATGCGTCCGAATCAATCGTTGAGTTCGCTCACCGCCGCGTTCTCGATACCGTCGAAAACGCCTGCCATCGCTTCGGTCCCAACATGGTGCTGGTTCAGGGAGACACAACCACTGCCTTTGCCTCAGCGCTCGCCGCTTACTACTGCAAAATTCCCGTCGGACACATCGAAGCGGGCCTGCGCAGCCACGATATCTACAATCCATTTCCCGAGGAGGCCAACCGCCGACTAGTTTCTGTCGTCACCGAAATTCATTTCGCGCCCACCGCGAATTCGCGTGACGCACTGTTAGCCGAGGGAGTTTCCGCCAACAAGATCGTCGTCACGGGAAATACTGTAGTAGACGCATTGCGCGGGCTCAGCGAGCTGCCTCATTCCTGGGAGAACACTCCGCTTGCGGGAATTCCCGACGATAACTCGCGCCTAGTGCTGGTCACCTCTCACCGCCGCGAGTCTTTAGGAACCGACCAGCAGAACATGTGTCTCGCGTTGAAGGATCTCGTGAAAGCGCATCCGGATATTCGCGTCATTTATCCAGTCCACATGAATCCCAACGTGCGCAGCACGATCAATTCCCTGCTGGGCGATACCGACAGAATCCACCTCACCGAGCCGCTCGACTACATCACATTCGTCAGCTTGCTGCGCCGCTGTTTTCTCGTTCTCACCGATTCAGGAGGCATCCAGGAGGAAGCACCCACATTCCGCAAGCCTGTCCTGGTGTTGCGCAGGGTCACGGAACGCCCGGAAGCCTCCGAGTTTGGGTTGGCCAGAATAATCGGGATGACGCGCGAAGGCATCTTTCGCGAAGCAGAACGGCTCCTTACCGACAAGGAGGCCTACCAGGATATGTCAGCCGAAGGAAATCCCTACGGCGACGGCCGGGCTGCCGAAAGAATCATCGAAGCCATTTCCCGCTGGCACCAGGGGAAAACTCCGCTGCTCGAGCCCGAAAAAGAATTCAAACTGCCGCCAAAGCCCGCGCTCCGGCGCCGCAAGTCTGACACCACACAGAGCGAGAGCACATCGCGCCTCGAAAAGGTCCGCTCCTAGCGGGGCTGCTTACGATGATCTACTTCCTCTTCGGAATTGTCCTCGTCATCTCCGTTTACACGGCGCGCCACTATTGGTTCACGCTGAATCGCCTGTTTGGATTTCAGCGCCACCCTTACATCGATACCGACACGGCCAATTGGCCGCCCGTGACGATCCTCGTAGCAGCCCACAATGAAGAAAAAGTCGTCGCCAACATTTTGTCCGCGCTGATGAGCGTCAACTACCCCCCGGACAAGATGATGGTCGTGCCCGTGAACGATCGCTCCACCGACCGCACGCGCGAAATCATTGACAGCTTTGTCGAAAAGCATCCCGGCCGGATCCGCCCCTTTCACCGCACAAGCGGAAAAGGTGGCAAGGCGGCTGCTTTAAAAGACGCAATGGAAATGGTTAACACCGAAGTGATCCTCATCTTCGACGCCGACTACATCCCCGGCAGCGGTTTGATCAAGCAACTCGTGGCGCCCTTCTTCGATCCCGAGGTCGGCGGCGTCATGGGGCGCGTGGTTCCTCTGAATGTCGGCTCAAATTTGCTGACGCGTTTGCTCGACCTCGAGCGATCCGGTGGCTATCAGGTGGACCAGCAGGCGCGCATGAATCTTCACCTCGTACCGCAGCACGGCGGCACGGTCGCCGGAGTCCGGCTCAGCGCGCTGCGCGAGATCGGCGGCTGGAACGATAATTCCCTGACCGAGGACACCGACCTCACGTATCGCCTTCTCCTGAACGGCTGGCAGACTGTCTACCAGAATCGCTCGGAATGCTACGAGGAGGTTCCGGAGACGTGGCCCGTGCGCATCAAGCAAATCATGCGCTGGGCCAAGGGTCACAATCAGGCGCTGGCGGCCTACGGCTTTCACCTGCTGTTCGGCAAGCATCGCGCGACCTTCCGCGAGCGCATTGACGGCACTCTACTCTTGGGTGTCTACGCAATGGCGCCGGTGACGTTGATCGGCTGGCTTCTCGCGCTGGGAGTCTTCTATCAAGGCGTCGTGCCGCTGCACGGTATCATCGCGTTGTTTGCATTCACCGCGTACGCCGCCATGGGAAACTTTGCCGCGTTTTTTGAAATCGCGGCGGCCGTTCGGCTCGACTACACGCGCCAGCGGATCTGCCTGCTGCCATTTCTTGTTCTCGGATTCGCGGTCAGCATTTTCTCCGTCTCCCACGCGTTCATTTCCCAGGTGATGGCTCCCATCACCGGGGCTAAGTTCCATTGGGACAAAACCGAGCGCTTCCGGACCACGCCATGAGCCCCGCGATCGCCATGCTCGTGCTGATTTTGTCGGCGGGACTCTTGTTGATGCTCCCGTTGCTGCCGGCCATCGTGGAATTACGGCTCAAGCGCGACGCGCTGCCCCTCGACGTGATCCAGCAATATGGCGGTGACATCCGGCATTTCGCTCATGGCTTTCGCAGGGTAGCCCTCGCGTTGCAGCCGCAGTTGCAAGAGTGCGTCGCTTCGGGCGCCACAGCTCACGGTACTCTGCCCGATGGCGATGAATACGTATTGCTCGGCGGCGCGGAAGAATCGTTCTTCGTTCCCGCTACGAAAAAAGACTCGACCTGGCGCTCCGTTGTCGCCTCGGGCGCGGATCTTGAGCTCCCCGACGGACTCACATTCTCCAAAGAAATCTACGCTGCGGGAGATTTAACTGGCGGCGCAGGCAGCACCTTCCGCGCGATTCTTGGAGAGCGGGACATTCATCTCCGACGCGCCAGCAAAGTAATCCGCTGGGCCCACGCGGCGCGAGTGTTGCGAGCGGAACACGACTGCGATCTTTTTGGGCGAATCTCCGCCGATCGGGAGGTCCAGCTGCAATCCGGCTGCGTTTTTCAGCGTGTAGGCGCGCCGATGATCCTTGCGGGATTCTCGGAGAATTCGCCCAGCCAGTCGGCTTCCCTACCCGTGAACGAACCCACTAACGCTACGCCGCCGCCCACAGGCCGCACGTTGTACGACGGCGATCTCGACGTTCGCGCGGGCGAAGTCATTTCAGGCAGTATTGTGACTCGCGGAAAACTTCATCTCGGCGCCGGTGCGCATGTGCTCGGCAGCGTGAAAAGCAACGGCCACCTGACCGTCGATTCTGGTGTTTCCGTGGACGGCAGCCTTCTCAGCGGGACTATCACGCACATTGGTCCCAATTGCCGCATCGGTGGCCCCGTGCTGGCGGAGCGCGCCGTGAGTATTGAGTCCGGCACGCACTGCGGCACCGCGCGCAATCCCACTACCGTCGCCGCTCCCACCATCGAGCTTGAAGAAGGCGTCATCGTGTTCGGTTCGCTCTGGGCCCGAAACGAAGGGCGGGTGGTTCCCAAACCATGACAATTCGCCGGCGCATTCTCGTCTCCGCCATTGTCGCCGCGCTCGTTCTGGCGGCTGGCTTTGCGTGGTATTCCTACGACCGATTCAGCCCGGGTGCCGACCGCATCATTCTTCTGGTTCCGGACGGCACAAGTTTTTCGAATCCGCGCGTGACCGTCTGGCTCGACGCCGGAAACGAAGAAGGCCTCCATGTCGTCCCCATGCACGATTCCAATTTCATTCGCTCCATCTTTCCGAGGCCGCCATGCGCGGGCGTGATTTTGCCCGATTCGATTCACGGACAAGCCAGCGATCTTTTTGTCGGCTCGATCCGCGACTACGTGGCCAAGGGCGGCCATCTGATGCTCGTCTACGACGCCGCGGTTGAGTCGCTGCAAGGTTTCTATTCCAACGACCGTTCCCGGCTCTCCGATCTGGCGGGAGTTGACTACGCTCTCTACAAAACTCTCGGCTCCTCAACAATTCAATCGAGCGATGTCGGCGGCAGCATTCCGGTGATGGATGAGCTCGGCGTGCCGCCCGGAAAGTACTTTCCGTTTATTCAGCCTCCACCCGGAAAATCTGGCGCTTTGGCGGCGGTCGAAACACAAATCCGCCGGTATCAGTACGGCAGCTTGCCCTATCCCAGTTTCGCCACATCCGGAGACTACTCGGGAAATGTTTTGCTGCATTCGCTCGCTGGAGTGGTCGCGGGCGAGCATCCGTACCAAAAAGGCTCCGTGCTGTTTGTGAATTTGCCTCTCGGCTATCTGAAGAGCAATACCGACGGACTGCCTCTGCACGCTTTTCTGAAATATTTCGCGATCCACACGCTGTCCTTGCCCTATTTGCTGGCCGTCCCGGATGGAGTTGGTGGTCTGGTCCTCGATTGGCACGTGGACTCGAACGCCGCAATCCAATCGCTCCAGGAACTGGAGACCTGGACCATCGTGAAACAGGGTCCCTATTCCGTGGACGTCACCGCCGGCCCAGATACATACGCATCGGCGACGGCAAGGGCTTCGACGTCCTCCACAATCCGGCGAGCCAGGCGCTCGTCCGCGCGCACTCGCAACGCGGCGACGAAATCGGCAGCCACGGAGGCTGGATTCACAATTACTTTGCGGCGCACGTCGAAACCGATAAACCAAAGGACATGGAGAAGTATCCTCGAACTGAACAAAGCCGCTCTCGAACAGATCACGGGGAAGCCCGTTTCGGAATATTCCGCGCCCAATGGCGATCAGCCCGTCTGGGTAACTCACTGGCTCGAGGACCATGGTTTCGTCGCCTACTATTTTACCGGAGACACGGGAATGGCTCCGACGCACGATTATCGTGGCGGCAAGCGCGGCGGAAACGATATCTGGGCTTTCCCCATCGCTCAAATGGATCGCGCCGCCTCTTTCGAGGAGTTGACCAGCGAAGATGTTCCGTTCGCCGTCATCCAGCAGTGGCTTGAGGCGCTGACCAATTTCGTCGCCGGACATGAACAAGTACGGCTCGCCTACTTTCACCCTCCCGGGATTCTCCCATTCCACCAGGAAGTAGCTAACTGGATGGAAATGACATCCCGGTTGAAAGCGCAGGGCCGCTTCCGCTGGTACACCATGACTCAAATGGCAAATTTCCTGAATTCGCGCCAGAAAGTTCGTTGGAAATTGACCGAGCAGGATGGCGTCGCTTCTCTCAGCGCTGCCGATTCCAAAAACCTGGCTCATCAGACCTGGAGACTCCCGGCGGACAAGTTTAGCGAGCCAACAGTTGTGCGCGGTTCCGCCACGGTTCGGCAAGAGGGCAACGGCTGGATCGTGGTGGCCGGCGAAGGAACTCAACTAGAAATTCAAGCGAAGGCAACGCCACAATGATCTGCAGCAACCGCTTCCGAAATGTCGTCATCGGTCTGCTTTTGAGCCTCGCCTGCACATTCGCCACAAACGCCCAGCAGGATTCCGACCAACGCGTCGTCTCCGCAACAGGCCGGGCACGGACGTTCCCGCTGCGCCTGCGCCCGACAAAACGTCTGACGAACTACGTCGAAGTCGGCGGCAGCTACCGCCAGCTCTCGAACGATTTCGGCGATTGGAGCGGCGGCTACGCTCGCGGCGTTTTCGCGGAGGGTAAAAACATCTGGAATGGCGAAGTCAACGGGCAGCACGAGTTTGGCGACGGCGGTGTCTACCTGGCCGCAGGCGACACCTACAACTTCACCCCGGATTGGTACGCTTCGCTCACGCTCGGATCCAGCGTCGGAGGATTTTTCTGGCCGCGCTTTCGCGCCGATGCATTCGTAAACCATAAATTGCATTCGCGTAAGCAGCTCATCGCCACGCTCGGCTATGGCTACTACGCCTCCAAGGACGTTCACCGCGACCAAAGCGTCTTCGTCGGCACCACGTACTACTTTCAAAAACCGTGGATCATCGAGGATGGCATTCGGTTCAACGTCAGCAATCCCGGCGCGGTCTTTTCACCTGCAGGGTTCGTGGCGGTCACCGAAGGAACCAACAAGCATCATTACGTCACCGTCAACGCCGGATTCGGAGAAGAGGCCTATCAAATCGTGGGGCCGACCACGGTGTCTGACGCAAGTTCGAGAGCCAGAACCTTACGATCACGTGGCGCCAATGGATCGGTAAAACCTGGGGCTTCAATCTTGTGGCGGACTATTACCACAGCCCTTTCTATCAACGAGGTGGTGGCAGCTTTGGATTCTTCAAAGAGTTTTGATCACCGCGCTCCATCGGCAGCCGCGAAGCAGCCGCCGAGATTCGCCGATCGCAGCCGCTTCCGCGGATATCGCGGCGGAGTGATCGCCATGCACCGCGCACTCGCGCGGTTTGTTCTGGAGCCGCTTGATCTCGTCACCGCCGCGCTGCTGGTCGTGCTGTTCACATTTGTATGGATTGCCGCGCTGCCGTGGGTCTGCCGCTTCTGGCAAGCCGTGATCGAAACCGGAATGCGCATGCTCGCGCTGCACACCGAACTCGGCCTCACCGAGCATCAATTCACTCCGTACATTCGCTTCGCGATTCCTTTTCCGCGGATGCCCGGAATCCTTCCCGATTCGCAGACATGGTGGACTTCGACGGTCGTCGTTGTCGTGTTATTCGTCGCAAGCTTCTTCTTGTCCGAGCAAGTTCATGCCCGTCACGTATCTTTTGCGCGCTGTTCTTTTCCTCCACGTCACCGCGCTACTGTTCTTTCTTTTTCTGCCCGCGCGCTTTTCGCATTCGCCCGATAGTTACATGGAAGGACTCACGGGCTACGCCATCGCGCTGATCTCGTTCGTTCCCATTCTCTTTGGCTTGACCTACTACATTTTCGACTTCGGCATTGGCCGCAAGGCATTGGCTCACGGCCTTGACGATGGGGCACCTGACCCTTTTTGTGCCGCTGCAGATTCTGCTGCAGACTGTCGTTCTGCAAAAATCGGTCCTATTCATGCCCGTGCTCTATATCGTCTTTGGCTTGCCGGTGGACGTGCTCATCATCCTGGCGTTTTATTCCTGGGGAATGAGTTGGTCGTTCAAGAGTGAACGAGAAGGGTAGTTCTTTCGGGCGGGTACTTCCAATCAGGAACGCTTCGTTTGCAATTGGTGATAGCCGAACTCTTTGCGCGCTTCGTCCAACCGCTTTCCTCCGCGCACGCTGTTGCGAATCGCCTCCTCGGCCACGGCGATTCCTTCGGCGACAGACAGCACTTCGGCCTCGTGGTCTCGCGGTATCGCCACCACGCCATCCGCGTCGCCGCGCAGGATGTCTCCAGGCGCCACGCGCGCGCCCCCAAGATTAATGGAGACCTCCGTCGCGTCCAATTGCACGCGGTCTTTTCCGGTACGCATGGAATAGGACTTGCTGAACACCGGATAACGAAGCTCCATGCAAAGCGCGGTGTCGCGGCATGCGCCATCTATCACCGTGCCGGCGATTCCTCGGCGGTGCGCGATCTCGGTCAGGATATCGCCCCACACCGTCGCATTCTCGCGCCCGCCGTTATCAATCGCCACCACCGAACCTGGCGCTACATCGTCAATGAAATCGCCAACGGTGCCCGCTGGCTTTCCCACCGGCCGATAGAACATCGTAAACGCGCGGCCAGTCACGCGAAAGCGAGCGTCGCGCGGCTTAATGTCCAGGCATTGCCCGCTGATACCGAGCCTGTCCAGCGCGTCGCTGATCGTTGACGTATCGAGCTTGCTTGCGCGCTCGACGGATGGATCCTGGGTTGGCACGAAGGTTTCCTCGGTTCAATTGCGAAGCATGTTCTCGTAATTGGCGTCCATCACTTCGGTAATAGGTTTCCCTTCGCGCAGTGCCTGCGCCATCGCTGCTTCGCGCGCACAGATTTGCTCCGCCGCCGTCAACACCCTTTCAATATTCTCCGCGGAAATGAAGACGACGCCGCTCCCATCCGCAATCGCATAATCGCCAGGCTTCACTGCGGTATCGCCAATTAAGATCGGTCCGCCAGTGGCAAGCTCGACGATCCGACCGCGCGCGGTAAAAGTCGTCACGCCTTTCCCGAACACCGGAAAATCGTGCTGGCGCGCCTCGTCAATATCTCTCACCGGCCCATCGGCGATCACGCCGGCGACTCCGCGCAATTTCGCGCCGAGCGTGAGAATGCCACCCCAGCTCCCGGCATTCACGCCGCTATGCTGCTCGACCGCGATAATATCGCCCGGCTGCGCTGCTTCGATCGCTGTCGTGCTCACGTGGCGCGGTTTTCCCGGAGGAGCCTCGCCCACGCCCAGCTTCACGGTCAGGACGCGGCCCGCGATCCGCCGCGATGACGCCAACTCCGTAAGCCCGGTCACGACGCCCTTCAAATGCAGCTTGTCGAGCGCGTCGGAAACCGCGCAGCAATCCAGCTTCTTTAACCGTGTGACAAGATCGCCCGCCGCTGCGCCTGCAGCTCATCCGTGCTCCCGTCGCATCTTTATTGCCAGTAAACGAATCCCATCGCATTGCCTGTGCCGGCCTCGGTGCGATAACACGGCACGTAATCCACCAGCGTCATCTTCTTGCCCAGCGCGTTCATGCCCACCGACACTGGAATCCAGTTCCGTATCTCGCACGTATTGCCCAGCAGATAACTTTCAGGAATCGCAGCCAGCGCTGCTTCGTCCGGAGTTTGCATCGCCTTCAACACGCGCTGGTCGAGATCTTCATCAATCACAAAATGCGTGAGGCCGCCGGAAGCAAACACTGCGACTTTGGCATCCTCCTTCCAACTCTCGATGGCTTTCATCAACGCGCGCCCAAACTTGAGGCAACGCCCGATCTTCGGCAGGTTATTCGGAATACCAGCATTCAGAAAAACGGGGACGCTGGGCGGCGGATTATCCACCATGATGCGACGATAAAGAAATCCGAATGCGTGCGGAACGCCGTGGTCGTGCCCGTTCAACCTGCGGCAGCTTGGACGACTCCGAAACATCGAATTCCTGCTCCATCAACGAATTCACCAGGTGCAGGCCAAGATCGGATGCCCCTTTGTAGACCGCGCCTCCGGGAGGGCAATGCCCGATCTCCGCAATCGCGATGCCCGGAGGAAATTTTGCCTTGGCTTCTTCCGTCTCCGGAATATTTTCAAGTTTCGTTCCCGTGAATACCAGGAAAGCAGGCGTGTTTTCGTCGGTGAACATCTCGCGCTGATCGTTACCGATCATCACCACGGCGTCCGGTTTGACCTCCGCAAACTTTGCGGCCAGTTTGTCGAGGGCGCTTTGGCACCGATCGTAGCGCTTCTTACTTTCCTCTGGGGTAATGGCTGCAGCAAACCCCGGCTGGCGCGCGGCGAGCAATTGCGGGAAGTCGTAGGCCTCGCCACGATAGAAATGTTTCGGATTTTTCCTGTCCGCGCCCGCTCGCAAATGCCACATGTCCGGCGGCGTTGAGAGCATCGGTCCGTGCGACGACCCGATTCCGAGCACAACCTTAGCCATGATCCTGTCCTCCGTTGCTACTCAAACGCCGAAAAGCGATTAGCCCCACACTTGGCGCGCAGTTTCCGCCACGAGCCGCAGCTTAGCCCACTGTTGCTCTTCCGTGATCAAATTCCCTTCCATAGTCGAGGCGAACCCGCACTGCGGGCTCAGCGTGAGGTTTTCGAGCGGCGCAAATTTCGCCGCCTCCTTGATTCGCCGAGCGATTTCATCGGCGCTTTCGAGCTGTGGACGCTTCGAACTGACCAACCCGAGCACCGCAATCTTGTTTCGCGGAATGAAACGCAAAGGCTCGAACGTCCCCGAGCGGCTGTCGTCGTATTCCAGCAGGAAACGATCCACCGCCAGCGTTCCAAACATTTTCTCGGCGATCGCGTCGTAGCCACCTTCGGCGTACCAATGGCTCTGGCTGTTGCCGCGGCAGAGGTGGATCGCGAGCGTCACGCCGGGCCGCCGCGCCGCCTCAAAACAGGCGTTGTCCGCGCGAATGGACTCATCAAACCACGCTTCGGGCTCAACTTTCATCTCCGTGCGAATCCATTCGCGCCACTTCGGATCCATGAAGTAGCTGTAGCGCGGCGCATCAATCTGGATATACTTCACACCCTCCGCCGCCAGCCGCGCCATTTCCGTTTTCATGATCTCGACGATGTCCCACAAAAGCGCCGAGTAAGTCGGATAGGCCTGCTCGGATCTGCCGCGCTTGTAGGAAATCGCCGGGAACTGCGTCGCGCTGGGCAGCGTCATCTTGATTGATCCCGGGCTGTGCTGTTTCAAAAATGGAAGCTCGTGTCCTGTGAGCGGACGAACGGCGCGAAGCTTTTCGACAACGACGCCCGCCACACGTCCCTTGCCAAGCGACGGGGCCGCCACTGCCGCCGTTTTCCAACTGCGCGCCACGCCATCGCCGAAGTCAAAGCCCTCGACCGCGTCGGTGAAATCGCCCATGAAATTCGATCTTCGAAACTCGCCGTCCGTGAAAATATCGAAACCCAGCTCTTTCTGCCTGGCGAGTACGCGAAGAATGGAACGATCCTCGACTTCATGCAGGCGCTCCGGATTTGGCGGATCGCTGCGACGCGCCTCCAGAAGCTCTTTCGGCCGCAGAAAACTGCCGACCTGATCGGCTCGATATTCGATGGACATCCCTTAGTTCGCCTTTTCCAATTCGGATTTCACTGCCGCTCGCGACTGCATTTACACTGCGGTCTTTGCGCCCATGTTGAGCTTGAAAAGCTTCTTGGCGTTGTCCTCGAAGATCGTTTTCTTGTCCGCGTCGCTCAGCCACGCGAACCCGTCAATGTAGATTCGCACGTCGTCCATCCACTTCCCGCTTTTCGGATCCTTCGCCGTGCCGACGCCCGGGCGTTCTGTGCCAAACACGCAGCGGTCCGCGCCCACAGTCTTGATCAAAAGCTCGCACGCGAGCGGCGTATAGAGGACCGTGTCGTAGTAAAGCTTGCGCATATTGTCCATGAAGTTGCTCTGCGCCCCGCGGCGGAGCGACGGAGCCAGAAAACGCCCAGCGTGGTACGGAACCGCGCCGCCTCCATGCGAGCACACAATCTTCAGTTTCGGAAAATCCTGAAACACGCGCGAGTTCACGAGCGACACCACGGAAATCGTTTCCTCGTTGATAAAGTGAGTCGAGTAGCTGTGGCGCACCGAACGGCAGCCCGCACCGTGAATGTAGCCCGGCACATCGAGTTCCACGAGCTTCTGATACAGCGGATACCAATACTCGTCGCCCATCCCCGGCGTGTCGTAATTCGTAGCCTCGCTCGGATCGGGATTGATCAAGCATCCGACGAATCCGAATTCCTTCACGCAGCGCTCCAGCTCCGGAATGCAATTCGCCGGACTAACCCCAGGAGACTGCGGCAGTCCGCAAACTCCCCGAAACACATTCGGGAACAGGCGGCACTGTTGCGCGACTAGGTTGTTGCACTCTTCGATGAACCACTGCGAAACTTTCGCGGGCTTCTCGGCCATCATCATCTGGTAGGGGCGGGGCGAAAGCAGCTGAATATCCGTACCGACTTCCTTCAGCAGCTCGAAGTGGGACATGCCCGTGCCGAAAGTGGGCTGGTTGAGGAACGCAATCATCTCGTCGTCGCTGATTTCCACTTTTCCGCGGCCGTGCGATCCGCGATGCGACAACACATTCGCCTTGTAGACGTACAGCGAATCCGGCGCAGTCAAATGACCATGAACGTCGATTACCATCGCATTCCACCCCCGCAGAAGTTCTTTGTATATCTATAGCTGTTCTTATCTCCGAACTCAGTCGAAGTCAACCGGATGTAATCGTAACACCCGGTCGGGCCCATGTCGGAGTTCATGCCGTGACACGCGCTGCCCTCCCACCTCTTATCATGTTGACGTAGGCCCGCGCGCATCATAGTCTGCGCGATGTCTCTGGGGACCCGCATGCCGAACGACAATTTCTCTACTACCGAGAGAGCCGGCCTCAATAGAACCTCCAGCTCAGCGCGCTACACTTTGGCGATACTCACCATCATTTACACGCTGAATTTCCTCGACCGCACCGTCATCAACATCCTCATTGACCCGATCAAGCGCGACTATCACCTCACCGACGCGGAAATGGGCTTCATCACCGGCTTCGGCTTCGTGATCATGTATTCAATCCTGGCCGCGCCGGTCGCGCGGTGGGCCGACCGCGGCAACCGGCGCAACATCCTAACCTGGGGACTGACGATCTGGAGCGGGATGACCGCGCTTGCGGGCATCGCCCGCAGCGCTCTCCAGCTGACGCTCGCCCGCTTCGGCGTCGGCGTCGGAGAAGCAGCCGGCACCGCGCCGTCCACCTCAATGATCTCCGATCTCTTCCCCGGCGACCAGCGCGCCATGGCCATGTCCGTCTATCAGCTCGGCCCGGTCTTCGGCGGATTCCTCGGCGCTTTCATCGGCGGCTGGATCAATCAATACTACGGCTGGCATCGCGCGTTCTTGGTCGCCGGGCTTCCGGGCCTGATCGTCGCGCTCATCTTCCGCTTCACAGTCAAAGAGCCGGTACGCGGCACCACTGAGGAAACGAAGGTGAGCACGCGCCAGCAGCCGGTCGGCGAAACTCTGCGCTTCATCTTCAGCCAGAAATCCTACATCCTGCTTCTGGTTGGTTTCTCCTTCACGACCTATATTCAATTCGGCTTCGGCAACTGGACCGCTCCGTTTCTCGGCCGAATCCGCCACCTGAATTCCGCGCAGATCGGCACGTATCTCGGCACCGTGCGCGGCGCTGCCGGTTTGGCTGGCACTCTGATCGGCGGCTATCTCACCGACTGGTTCGGCCACCGCGATCCGCGCTGGCGCCTCTACGTTCCGGCGATTTGCTCCATGCTCGCCTGCCCCGGCGCTCTGCTGTTTCTCTTTTCCCCGAGCCCGGTCCTCTCGCTGGCCGGATTTGCGTTAATCTCGGCGGCCAGCCCCGTGCACGTCGGCCCGATCATCAGCGTCTCGCACTCGGTGGTGAAAGTCGGCATGCGCACGTTTTCAACTTCTCTGCTTTATCTGATCTCCGAGCTCATCGGCCTGGGTGGCGGCAGCCTCTTCATCGGGGCTTTCAACGACCACTTCGGCCACCGTCTCGGCGTCAACGTAATTCGCTATTCCATGTCCACCGCCGCCCTCGCTACGCTCATCGGCGGAATCCTGTTCATCGTCGCCGCCCAGTTCCTGAAACAAGACGTCCCGCGCACGTTAACGGAATAGTTTCCGGCGTTCCTCTAGTCGCACAAAACCGAGAAAGTACAGGTAGCGCGCTCGGCGCCAATACTGACTGACAGGACAGTAGGCGCCCCGCCGGCAATCCGCCAACGTGTAAACGACGAGAAAGTTTCGTCCGGCCCTCCAAGCGAGAGTCGTACCGCTCTTTGACAATTGACGATCCGATCAAAAGGGCTCCCAGGTCGACGGTGAGTCGAGCCTGGGAGACCAATCGGCATCCCGACCGACCAACAGGAGCCGAGGGATCTTTTCGCACCCTCGTGGCGAACATTGTTAGTCGAGCCTGGGAGATCAATCAACATCCTGAGTCCGCCACGGCGGAGGTGCCGAGGGATTGTCTGCACACCGGGATCGCCAATCTCCCGATTGGCGTTGCCGCGTCCACCCCTTCCAGGGCCCTCTGTAGGGGCATGGCACGCCATGCCCGGCGCAAATACTTGGCACGATCTATGCCGCCCGCCTCGCGCGCACACCGTCGTTCGGCCTCCTCCGCGTCCTCTACCCACCGCTCGTTAAGGAACAATGCCGTCGAGTCCCGAGCGCCGTAGGCGCGACACGCTCCGCCTTCGCAGTTCCGCGTGAAAGCGTGGGCCGTGGGAGTTCGTGTGATAACCGCGACCGACGCGCCTATCGGAGCGCCGTAGGCGCGGCAGAAGTTAGCCCCGCCCGGTAGGGCGGGGAAACGGACCCGTAGAGTCCCGAGCGCCGTAGGCGCGACACGCTCCACCTTCGCAGTTCCGGTGAAAGCGTGGGCCTTCAGGCCCACGCAACACGCCAGCAGGACTCATGGCTTCAGCCATGGGACCTTTCGCGGTGCCAACCACGCGCTTACGTTCTTCGCAGGCGCATCCGCCGCAGAAGATCTCCTACGCACATGCTTGCCGCGACCACACCATCGGCCTCGTGCGTTCGCCTTCGCCGGTCCCGCCCACTCAGCCGCTTGCCACGGAATTAAGTGACACACCTGCAAAGTAATCGACGATCCGAGAAGGATCGGCGTCCCGAGCGAGTCGCCGTGGCGACGAGCCGAGGGATCTCTCCACGGGCGGTTGAGACTGCGCGAAATTAAGTGACACACCATGCAAAGTAATTTCACGTGTAAGTCGCTGAAAACAAAGAAAAGTGGTACCCACAAAGTGACACACAAATTGGAACCCTCCCGCGAGCCCCAAACGCTGGAATTGCTTCCGCAACGGCCCGCGTGATAACTTTCTGAACTCAATCCCAGCGGGGGGAGCTTTGGTCGACAAAACTCTGACAACAGTTAAGGAAGCAGTTGCGCCAGTCTTCGACGGCGCAACGATCCTGCTGGGCGGCTTCGGCGATCCCGGTCTGCCGGGGCAGCTCCTGGAGGCACTCCGGCTGCAAGGAGCGAAAAATCTTACGGTTGTGCACAATGGCTCCGGCGGCGGCACGCACTCGCTCGGCGGCCTGATCTACGACGGCAAGGTTAAGAAGCTCATCGCCTCATTCCCCAGCAATCCCGGCAATCAGTCCTTTCAGGAGAAATACCTCAAGGGCGAAGTCGAGCTCGAACTGGTTCCGCAGGGCACGCTCGCGGAACGGATTCGCGCGGCTGGTGCGGGTTTGGGCGGATTTTTCACGCCAACCGGCGCGGGCACCGACCTCGCGGCCGGCAAAGAATCCCGTGTAATAGACGGACGCGAGATGATCTTCGAAAAAGCACTCCATGCCGATTTCGCGTTCGTGCGCGCCTACCGGGGCGACCGCCTCGGCAATCTGAATTACCGAATGGCCATGCGCAATTTCAATGTGCCGATGTGTACGGCGGCAAAGTTCGTCGTCGCCGAGATTGACGAGCTTGTACCGGTCGGCTCGATTGATCCCGAGGACGTTCACACGCCAGGGATTTTTGTTGACCACGTAGTGCAGGTCGCTCGTCATCCCGAATATCTGAAAATCACCACGGAAGGAAGGTAGGAAATGTCGCTCACACGAGACGGAATCGCCTATCGCGTTGCGGCCGACCTGCCCGAGGGCAGCTATGTCAATCTCGGCATCGGTATCCCGACGCTGGTCTCGGGATATATCCCGGCAGGTAAAGACGTGTTCTTCCACAGCGAGAACGGAATTCTGGGCATGGGAGCGCTGGCCCAGCCAGGAAAAGAAGATGCCGACCTGATCAACGCGGGGAAACAGTATGTGACGCTGAATCCCGGCGCGAGCTTCTTCGACCATCCGACATCCTTTTCGATGATTCGCGGAGGGCACATCAATTACGCCGTCCTGGGCGCTCTTGAAGTGGCCGCAAACGGAGACATGGCAAACTGGCGCACTCCCGGCGAAAAAGTTCCCGGAGTGGGTGGCGCGATGGACCTCGCTTTTGGCGCGCGGAATATTCTCGTGACCATGATGCACGTGACCAACAAAGGCAAACCGAAAATCCTGAACAAGTGTTCCCTGCCTTTGACCGCGCCGCATTGCGTGAAGCGAATCTATACGGACCTCGCCGTAATTGACGTCACGCCCGATGGGCTCGTGCTTCGCGAATTCGCGCCGGGCCTTGATGCGAAAACGGTGCAGTCCAAAACAGAAGCGCCCCTGCGCGTGGCGGCCGACTGCAAAGAAATGAACGTTCCCGCAGCGTTCCACGCCGCTCAGCCGGCTGCCTGATTCAACGGAGGCCTTACTTGTTGCAAGCGATTGATATGCACGCCCACATCCAGACGGGCGAGCGCGCTAAGCAGGGCTGGGGCCACATCGCCAAGGCTGGACTCCCGATGAATACGGGAAAATGGAGTTCCGACCCCGGACGGTATGGCGGAAATGTATCAAAGCCAGAACATGATGGCCGTCATCTTCGATGTGGACGGCGAAACCCGCAGCGGCGTGAAGATGGACAACGGCGAAACCGCGGCCTGGGTGAAAAAATATCCCGACACGTTCATCGGCTTTGGCAGCGTGGATCCCGTGGAAGGGCAAAATTGCTGAAATCGAAGTGAAGCGCTGCGCCGACATGGGCCTGCGCGGCATGAAATTTCAGCAGGCCGCGCAGGGATTTAATCCCAACGACGAGCGTTTCTTCCCGATCTACGAAACGATCGTGAAACTGAATCTGCCCGTGATTTTCCATACCGGCACAACCGCTGTCGCCGCGGGCTCGCCAGGCGGCAACGGAATTACGCTCGAATACTGCAAGCCGATTCCTTACATTGACAACCTCGCGGCATGGTATCCGGAGATGCGCATCATCATGGCGCATCCCGCATGGCCCTGGCACGACGATCAGCTCGCCGTGCTGCGCCATAAAGGAAATACGTACATGGATCTTTCCGGCTGGGCGCCGAAATATTTCCCCGCGTCCACCGTGCACAACATCAACACGCTCGTGCAGGACAAAGCCTTCTTCGGCACCGATTTCCCCATGATGACTCCCGAGCGCTGGCTCGCCGAATTTGCCGAGCTTCCCTTGAAAGACAGCGTCCGCCCAAAAATCCTGCTCCACAACGCAGCCAAATTCCTGGGAATCGAGCTCACAGCGGCGCAGCCGGCGCGCTAATCTTTCCCTTCCTCAATTCGCACAAATAACAGCGTAATACCGGGTAATATCGAGCGCGATGACTTTGACCGCATTTTTTGGCTTGCTCGGCGGGATCATCGTCCTCGCCTTCGTAGCCAATCGTCTGGCCGGGTGGACGCGCGTGCCGGACGTTGTGGTGTTGATGGCTGCCGGGATGTTGCTTGGTCCCGTCTTCCACCTGCTCGACCCATCAAAATTTGAGTACGTCGCCCACGGATTCGGCGCGCTCGCGCTGATATTGATTCTTTTCGAGGCCGGGCTCGATCTTGAATTTCGAAACACGCTCCGCCATTTTCCCGGCGGCGTCTTGCTCGCTCTGTTGAGCTATGGCCTTTCCCTTGTCGCGATCGCCGCGTTCCTCATAGCCGCAACTCACCTGCCGCGAATGGATGCGTTTCTAGTGGCCGCGGCGTTTGCGTGCGTCAGCAGCTCGGTAATGCTGCCCGTGCTACAGCAAATGAACCTCACCACCGCGCTCAAGACCACGCTCGTGGTTGAAGGTGCGCTGAGCGACGCGCTCGGAGTTCTCGGAGTCGGCGCCATACTCGATTTCACGCTGCCTTCCCGCGCGGGAAACCAGACGAATCTGACAACGCTGCTGATGAAGCATGCCGCGGCCCAGGGCACGAAATCGTCGATGGCCGGCGGCGTCGTGGGAGGCTTCATCCTGCGCGTCGTGATTTCCGTGGCTCTGGCGTTTGTGATTGGATTCCTGTGGTCTCGATTGCTTCCGCTGATTTCCGAGGAGCGATTCTGGCAGGTGCTCACATTTGCAGCCGTCCTGCTCGTGTATTCAATCTCCGATTTGGTCGGAGGCAGCAATCTTTTCGCCGTGATTGCGTTTGGCGCCACGCTGGCGAACCTCCCGGGCAAGACGAAGGCCGAATTCGAATTCGCCTGGTGGGTCGCGCCGAAATCCGGCAACACTCATCGCCAATTGCTCGTATTCCATTCCGAGCTGGCTTTTCTGGTGCGCACGTTTTTCTTCGTGCTCCTCGGCCTGATCGTGAAGTTTTCCGGACTCCGCGCTGCCGCCCTTCCGGCTGCGGGAATTGTCGCCGTCATCTTCATCGCGCGCTGGATTTCGGCGCAGATCAGCCGCCTCGCTATGCGAGATGTCCAGCCGATGGACATCGAAACCATCAGTCTGCTCGTGCCGCGCGGACTTATCACGGCCGTCCTGGCTTTCGAAATCGTTGACGCCAAGGGCGCGAGCTTCAATTTCCTTCCCGGCCTAGTTTTCTCGGTAATTCTTTTGAGCAATATGCTGATGCTCGTCGCCACGTTTCGCCGGAGCGGCCCCGCAACGGACACGCCCGCAGCCGGAAGTCCCGCAACCGGTGGCCGAGCCGGCGTCATAGAATTCGAGACCCGAACAATCGCCCATCCCTCCCGTCGTTTCCCACGGGTATAATGGACTTGTGAGCGAACAGCCAAAGCAACACATGACGTGCATGGAAGTCTGGGGCGATAGCCAGCTCACCGCGCGCTGCATTGAAATGGGCGGGCTGGACGTGTGGGTTTACAGCAAACCTTTCGGCCAGGCCCAGCGCGGCGGGGATGTCTATTACGCCTCCAGCTGTGCCACTGGACGTATCAGCCGCCTTTTGCTCGCGGATGTTTCCGGGCACGGAACTTCCGTCGCTGCTACCGCAGCGGACTTACGCACGCTCATGCGGCGTTTCGTCAATCGTCTCGACCAAAAAGAATTCGTGCGGTTGCTCAATCAGCAGTTCGTCGCGTTGTCGCGAACCGGGTCCTTCGCGACCGCAGTCGTCACTACTTTTTTTGCTCCCAGCCGCCGACTGCTCGTTTCCAACGCGGGCCATCCTCGCCCGCTTCTGTATCGCGCCGCGAGGCAACAGTGGACTTTGCTCGGGGACGACGGCACAACCGACAAACGCAAGTTCAGCAACATGCCCCTGGGAATCATGGACATTACCGAATACGAGGAATTCGACGTCGAGCTGGAAGCCGGCGATTGCCTGCTGAGCTATACCGATGCGCTGATTGAATCGCGCGACGCGGATGGCGAAATGCTCGGCGAGGCTGGTGTGCTGCGCATCCTGAGCCTGCTGGGCGATGTCGAGCCGCAGAATATGATCGAGACTCTGCTGAAGGAAATCGGCGAGCGATATCCGGAAAATCTATCAGAAGACGACGTAACGGTGCTTGTGGTACGCGCCAACGGACGCCAGCCGCAGCCATTCATTCAGTGAAAAGTTCTCAGCGACGATGCGCCTTCTCGGCTCGCTGCTTCGCGGTCTCAATCCCCGCGCCGAACGCCCTCCACTACCTGATTTCAGCCTGCCAAACGTCGGCGGCGCAATCATTCCCGCATTGGGCCGCCGCTGGCGCCCATAACTGCGAAAAGGCGGGAAACCGGTCAGCGGATAGGCTCTATCAAGCTACCGGATCTTTCTGCCTCGTCGCCTTTACAGCCTTCAGTATTCCGAGTCCCACGAGCACGATCGCAAAAGCTGCGATCCAGTGCCCAGGCATATGCATGAGGTGCGCGGCATAAATCAGCCCCGCAACCATGATTGCGAACCCGATAGCATACAGTCCAAACGACATCGCAGTTCCACCTCGAAAGAACGCTGGCCCGAACGACTCCTGATGTATCGGCCCCGCCCGGAAGGTCTTGACTGCCTTCCGCCGCGATCATTCTCGCGGGAAAGGCGGACTTCACCCTCTGTCAGCGACAACCAACACGAGCAGGATTACCAGCAGAAGTCCCAGCCCGCCGCTGGGGTAATATCCCCAGTGCGCGCTGTACGGCCAAGTCGGGAGCGCACCGAGTACAAGTAGTACCAGCAAAATAATCAGAATTGTCTTCATCTGGTTTCCTCACCGGGCCGCACTCCCCTCTGCGTTTCCCGAATAAAATTTAGATTCTTTCACTGGCCGGGAAGTAACACCGAAATCCCTTCCCCGCATTAGCCGGTCGGCCGGTAGAGCCCGCCCGCTGCGTCAAACGCAGCCTAGAAGTGACTGAACAGTCCGATCAAAATGATGAACGGAATCGGCACACCTAACAACAACAGCAAGATCGAACGCATCGTAGTCCTCCATGTGATGCAAACCGCTCTCCAACGTCTGAATCAAAAACTAAACGACCGCGACACGATCGCGTTCCCTACCGCCAATCGTTGCCGCGAAGCTGGCGCAAAACGCACCGATCAAGAGCGCCACGAACAGCCAATAGAGCATGTGGGCCACCGCCTTACGCGCGTTGTCGGCCGCTTGTCTGGCAGCGGCAACCGTGTCGGTCACTCGCTGTTCAGCATCGGCCTGGGTGAGCCCGGTTCTTGCGGCGACCAACTGAGCCAGGTAGGTCCTATCCTGCGCGGAGAGATCGGACTGGCGAAGCGAATGAACCAGAATCACGCCGGCTTCTGCTCGAGCCGCCGATTCATTCTGATCCGCGGTTGGATGGTCGGTTCGAAACAAGGAATCAACAAAGTACGCATTTCCGACGGACGCCGCGCCTTCGTTCGAGGTTGAAGCAGCCGTCCTGGCCGCACCGGTAGCCATCGCTGCCGTTAGCGCCGCGAAGAAGACCGCCGAAATTACCAGGCCCACCGCCCACACCAGAAAACCATGGGCGGTATCGCGGAAAAATACCTCGTGGGTGTGAATAGCAACCCATTTCACGCGCAGTCTTCCTGTCAAGTATCCGCCGACTGACGACGAGATTATTTGCGCCACGATCAGCCAGATAATCGCCGCCATACCAATGCCTGTCGCAGACAATCCCGCATTCGCCCACGGTGAGATCGCGGACAATCCCATCCCCGCGCCCAGCGCTAGCAGGATCAAGGAAAGCGCTGCGGTGGCAAACGCTCCGGCCGAAATGGCGGACCATGTAACGCCGTGCGAATGCTCATCTGATCTAACCGAGGTCTCGGGATAGTGATTTGCCGAATATGCAACGCTGGCCATATGATTTCCTCTTTCGTCCTGCTTCGCTGACATCTCGCTGATAGGCGAGCCAGAAGCCTTAATTGCGGGAGCATTGTCGGTTATCGCTCAGAAGTGGGCCATACCCGATACACCTGTCCCTGCTATAAAAAGCACGGTAGAACGCTGGTGGCGAGACGGGCGGACGAGCCACGCCGCTCTGTCGCAGAACAGGGGTAAACGTGAGTTACAACAGAGGAAAATAAGTGGTGAACCGGGTAGGACTCGAACCTACAACCCGCTGATTAAGAGTCAGCTGCTCTACCATTGAGCTACCGGTCCAGCAAACTTTTATTCTAACACGACGGAATATCGCTTCCCAATGCGGCGGGACACAATCCAAACCGCAATCAGCGGCGCAACGACGCGGCAATTTCCTTCGCTACCTGGCGCGCGCGGACCAAGTCGCCCGGGCCCAGCGAAATGGCCGCCACGCGGGCATGGCCTCCGCCGCCGTATTTTTCGCACAGCGACGCGAGATTGACTCCGGCGGAATGTCCTTCCACGGATTCGTGCCCACGGAAACCTTCGCGCGCGCCGGCGACGCACTCACCCCCACCGAATAAAGCGCGTCCGGATACAGGAAGTACGGCACGAACTTGTTGTAGCCCTCGAGGTCGAGATCGCTCACGTCGAAATAAATCACGCCGCCGCGGAAATCCGTGCGCTCGCGCATGATGTCGATCGATCGCCGATGCCGCTCGAGCAATGGACCGAGGTGCTTCTTGACCAGCGGCAGCTGAACGATTTCAGCGAGTGGCAGCTCGGCCAAGTCCGGAATCAGCCGGGGAACCAAGTACGGCTCCGGCGCGGCCTCGATCACCAGCGCAAGTTGCGTAGCCGGCTCGGTCAGCGCCACGGCTTCCTCGGCCGAAGCGAATTGCGCGCCGTCGATGATGTCGCCCCATTTGATCAATTCCGCGAGGGGCTTGGCGTCGAATCCGAACTTTTCCGAAGCAATGTCGGCCAGGAATTTCGTGCAGGACTTGTATGTGGGATCGTAGAATTTCTTGCCCGAATGGTCGTGCCTGAAATGCTCGGCGTCTTCCGGTTTCAAAAACGCGCTTTGGTGATGGTCGAACCACCATGTCAGCAGCGGCGAACTCGAATACTTGAAGTCCACGATCGCGTTTTCGTCGCCATCGAAAGTGCCATCCTCAAACGGCGCGGACGCCTTGTGCGTCATTCCGGTGTAGAGAAACTCCGCATTCGGATCAATGCGCTCGTGGTAGAAGCGGGAAAAAATCGCCGCGGACGAGGCCCCGTCGAAACATTTGTCGTGAAAACAGACGCGAACCTTCAAGTCGCTCTCCCCTTGCGCACTAGTCTCCGGAGCGCCGCCGCCCCAAGAGTAAAGTCAACTAACATGGCTGCTCCCCCTCCGCTTGTCAAGTGGGAACGAGGAATCGCCGTTAGCCATCATCGCTGCGGCAACTCTATTTCGCGGAGCCGGCCTCGTTGCGGCGGAAGCAACCCAGCGCGTGATCGTTGACCATACCGGCGGCTTGCATGAAGCGCATAGCAGATCGTGGTGCCGACGAATCGGAATCCGCGCTTTTTCAGGTCTTTGCTCAGCGCGTCTGATTCCGGCGAGTCGCAGGGAACGTGCTGCGACTTCCGCCATGAGTTCTTCTTCGGCTTTCCGCCGACGAACGTCCACACGTAGCGATCGAAGCTGCCAAACTCTTTCTGCACCGCCAGAAACGCCTCGGCATTCGCGATTGAGGCGGCAATCTTCAGCCGATTGCGAACGATCCCAGCGTCCGCGAGCAACGTGCGAACTTTCCGTTTGTCGTAACGCGCGATTTTCGCCGGATCGAATCGGTCGAAGGCACGGCGATAATTCTCGCGCTTCCGCAGAATCGTTTCCCAGCTCAATCCCGCCTGCGCGCCCTCGAGAATCAGAAATTCAAACAGGCCTCGTTCGTCGTGCAGCGGCACACCCCATTCCGTGTCGTGATATTCGATCATGAGCGGGCTTTGCGCCCAATGGCATCGTGTGCGGCCGTCGTGCGCATTTGGATTCAAGGTGGGTACGCGCCTCTCCGGAGTTAGTGTGCGGGCTCTTCGGTGGGATTCTTCGCGCCCTGTTGCCGGACTTCGTGTTCGGCAGCGGCAAGCGCGAGGCAGCGCGGACAAAGGCAGTCGGCAAAGCGCGCCCGCAAATCAGCGGCCGCCTCAGTGCTGAGATTTACTTCCGCGCACCAACAAGATCCACGGGCTGCCATGCAGCCGAAACGCGCTCCGCAGACAGGACAAATCTTCTGTGCCGTGCTGTCCCCTGCCGAGGGCGCCTTGGGCTCGCTGGTATTCACAGGAATTGCCCGCTGTTTGCCCACTCGCGCGCGCCACGCGGTAGTCGGCACGTTCGGACTAGCCGCGAATGCAAAGTCAAATTCGAGTGGGGTGGCGCCTAGGCGATGTGGCGATCGAGAATCTTGACGATGTTCTCTTTCGGCTGGGCGCCGACGATCTGGTCGGCCACCTGCCCGCCCTTGAAAACCAGCAGCGTAGGAATACCGCGGATGCTGAATTTCCCGGCGACGTTCATGTTCTCATCAACGTTGAGTTTCACGACCTTGACCTTGCCCGCCTGTTCCCTGGCGATCTCTTCGACTGTGGGCGTCAGCATGTGGCATGGACGGCACCAGTCGGCCCAGAAATCCACCATTACGGGCTGGGTCTTGCTGGCCTCGATCACGTCGGCTTCAAAGCTCGCGTCCGTTACCGCTTGTAGAATGTCTGACATGGTTTCCTCGTATGGCGCATGTCCGGCCCGACGCCGTTCTACGCGCCTCTATTTAGATGATCCAACGACCCGCGGGATTCGAGCCCTCTTAGCGGCTTCATACAGTGTGACATACGCGGCGGCCGAGGCTTTCCACGAAAAATCCTTGGCCATGCCGTTCGCCTGGATGACGTGCCACAGCTTTCGGATCCCGGTACGCCTTCAACGCCGCCCGAATGCACCCGAGCAGCGCTCCCCCGTCGTACTCGTCAAACTTGAAACCCGTTCCCTGCTGCGTCTTCGGCGCGAAATTCTGGATCGTGTCGTCCAGCCCGCCCGTCGCCCGCACCACGGGAACGGTTCCGTATCGAAGACTGTAAATCTGGTTCAACCCGCACGGCTCGTAGCGGGACGGCATCAGGAACAGATCCGCGCCCGCTTCGATCTTGTGTGCAAGCGTGTTATCGTACCCGATTTTCACGCCCACGCGAGCCGAATATTTGTCCGCCAGCCCTTTGAACAGCTTCTCGTATTCCGGCTGCCCGGTGCCGAGCGCGACGATGGAGACATTCTCTTTCATCAGCTCGGCCGCGATCTGCGCGATCAGATCGAAACCCTTCTGATCGGCGAACCGCGAGACGATGCCGATCAAGGGCACGTTCCAGATTTTCTTCCGGCAGATGAAAAGATGCGAGAATGTCCTTCTTGCACGCCTTCTTGCCCTCTAGATTTTGCGCCGAATAGTTCTGCGCGATCAGTGTGTCTACTTCGGGACTCCAGATACTGTAGTCCACGCCATTCAGGATGCCGACCAGCCGGTCCGCGCGGTTGCGGATCACGCCTTCGAGTCCCCATCCGTACTCCGGCGTCTGAATTTCCTTCGCGTATCGCCGGCTCACCGTGGTCAGGTAATCCGCAAAGATCAGACCGCCCTTCAGGAAATTTACTTTGCCGTAGAATTCAAGCGTATCCATCGTGAACAAAGTATCGGGCAGCCCGATGGCCTTCATCGCCGTTTGCGGAAACAATCCCTGATAACCCAGATTGTGAATCGTGAGAACCACCGGCAGCGACCGCATCACCGGATCGCTCTGGTGCTGTGTCCGCAGCAGCAGAGGCACCAGCGCCGACTGCCAGTCGTGGCAATGAATCACGTCCGGCAGCCAGACTCGCTTCATGAACTCGATCGCCACGCGCGAAAATTCCGCAAAGCGCTCCGCGTTGTCCGGATAATCGCCGGCCTTATCGCCGTAGAGGTGCGCGCGATCAAAGAACGCGGGATCGTCCACGAAGAAATAGCGCACGCCCTTGACCGGCGCCCCTTCCCCGATCGCGGGAAACCGCATCTTGTCGCCCAGTTGCAGTGCTTACGCTCGAGACCAGCGTGGACGTGATTTTATTGCCGTGGTATCGCGGCAGCAGGACGGCTACCTCGTGGCCAAGCGCCATGCAACGCCGCGGGCAGCGCCTCGACAACATCCGCAAGGCCGCCGGTTTTCGAATACGGGAGCCCTTCCGAAGATACGAATAGGATTTTCACGGGTTTTCGGCTGGAATAAAAACGGTAGCGGACGCCTCCGCCTACGTCAAGCCAATCTCCCGAGCGCACGCTCGGTTTGTTACTGCTACCGCGCTCCGGTGCCCCGTTGTTACACTCGGACACCCTATGGCGCGACAACGGCTGGGCCAGCATTTCCTCAGCGGACCGGGCTGGCAGAAACGCATTCTCGGCACGCTTCCATCCGCTTCAGACGAGGTGTGGATCGAGATTGGCCCGGGCCACGGCGAAATGACTCAGTTGCTTGCGGGCAGGGGCCGCCGCCTGATCGCGATTGAGGCCGATCCTCGTCTGGCCGCCAACCTCCAGGAAACAGTCCGCGCAGAGCCTGACAAATGGCCCGGCGTTGAAATCGTTTCTGGCGACGTTCTCGAGCTCGATCTTGCGAAGCTGGCCGGCGGCAAATTCCGCGTGTACGGAAATCTGCCCTACTACATCACTTCGCCGATCCTTCATCAGCTGTTCGGCTGCGCCGACCGGATCGTGTCGATTCACGTCGTGATGCAACTCGAAGTTGCCGAGCGAATGGTCGCGCGTCCAGGCCGTCGCGAATACGGGTATCTTTCCGCCGCATGCCAGTTCTATACGCGACCAAAGCTCGCGCTAAAAATTCCGCCGGGCGCGTTTCGCCCGCCCCCGAAAGTCACATCCGCTCTTGTGCAAATGGATCGGCCAGGAGACGGCGCGTCCTTGGGCATCACGGACGAGGCGAAATTCCTCAAGTTCATCCAGCTCTGCTTCGGCCACAAACGAAAGACGCTCCGCAACAATCTGCTCACCATTGCTTCCGACGAACGCATCCATGAAGCGCTCGCATCCTGCGGCCTGCGTCCCGACGCCCGCGCCGAGCAGCTCTCGCTCGCACACTTCGCCGCCCTCTTCACAGGGATCGCGTAGGTATTTGCTCAAGCCTGGTGTTGTTTATCTTCGATGGTGGCGCGCAGCCGATCGGGGAGATTGGTCATGATTCCGTCCACGCCGGCGTGAATCACGGAGTTCATTTTGGCCGCCTCATTCACGGTCCACGTAACAACGTGCAGATCCGAGCGGTGCGCCTGGTCCACCAGCTCCTTCGTCACCAGGTCCGCGCGCGGGCAGAGTTGCCGCGCACCCACATCGAGCGCTGATTTCACGAAATCGCGGTTCTCGCCTTCGACGAGCAATCCCATCATGATGGACGCGTCGAGCTTACGAATCGAATCAAGTGTCGTCGGGTCAAACGAAAGCACGATGGTCCGCGCCGCATTCCCTGCCCCCGCCAGCGCAGCCACCAGAGCATGGTGCATGCCCCACGACTCGTCGTATTTGATTTCCAGATAGAAAACCACGTCGTGCTTCCGCCCAAATTCCAGAATCTCCTCGAGCGTGGGAATCCGTTGTCCCATGAACTGCCGGTCAAACCACATTCCGGCATCAAGCTCGCGCAGCTCAGCGAGTGTGAAATCGCGAACCGGGCCCTTGCCGTTGGTCGTGCGTTCCAGCGTCTTGTCGTGGATCGCCACAAACCGCGCATCGCGCGTCAGGTGCAGGTCGGTCTCGATGAACTGGGCGCCCAGCGCCACGGCGCGCTCGAACGCAGCCATGGTGTTCTCCGGGGCGTGGCCTGAGGCGCCTCGGTGCGCGATGATCCAGGGGGGGTGCATGCCTGCGACAATCGTAACAGATTCGCCAGACTGGCCAGTTTTGGCCAGTCGGTTGGGTTGTGAGAACCGCAACGCGAACTACCGAGTACCAGAACGTCTAGGACCGCCATGTAGTCGCGCTGTCCTACGATATGCAATTCCCTTCTTACATATCCCTTTTTCGCGTACTGAAATTCGACCTAGCATGCGACAGCTCGCACGTGGTCCAACTCGTCAACAGCATCTCCCTGTAATCGCAGCACATAGCGGTTCTCCATTCGAGTCCGCGTGGAGCTTTCTTTGGTAAGCGGATTGCCACTCGTCATCGCAAAGGCGCGGACGTAGCTGGCAGCGGTGGGAACTTGGGAGGGCACGTGGCGCTGTTCGTATTGATTTTGGTGGGCGTCGTCGTCACGCAGACGTGGTTCGATTGGCGCGACGCAAAAAAGACCTGGGTCATCCCCGAATGGGCCAAGGGAGTGGCACTGGGTGGCGTCATAGCCGTTACGCTGACGGCATCCACTTCGATCGCGACGGTTTGGCTTCATGACGACGCCGGTCAATGGACCGATGCCTTCAGCTCAAGGCTTTT
Organism: uncultured Acidobacteriota bacterium; assembly: GCA_963701865.1. Classification (GTDB taxonomy): domain Bacteria; phylum Acidobacteriota; class Terriglobia; order Acidiferrales; family UBA7541; genus Palsa-295. The sequence goes on along the minus strand of CAVPBO010000001.1, from coordinate 606,017 downwards.
CTGGCCCGAGCTCGTGTTTCTCTTGTGCGCGATGGGCATCCTGGTGGTCGCGGCGCGCAAAAAATGGCTGCGATTAATGCTACTGCTCGCGGGAGTGCTCGTAGCCGCCTTCTGGCTTGGTATGACTCTTTGATCGGCAATTCACTTCTTTCTCGCTTCACTGCTGCCCAAGGAATTTCGAAAAGCCCAAACGCTCAATTCATTTCTCTGCCCAACCGGCCCGGGGAACCTCTCACCCGTGGATTGACCGTATCCGGACCATCCTCAGGAAACCAATATCCCAAAGGCCCCCAAAATGAAGATCGTCTTAGCTCTAGCCACGTTAATATTTCTTGTCGCGGTCGCGCCCGCTAAGGCCCAGTCAGAAATTCAACCGCAGCCTGATCAATCCAATCTCGCCAAGTCGCCGGAACCTTCCGCTCCCAAGGTGCAGGTTGACCACTCCAACCGCCGCTTTTGGATTCTCGCCGCGATCCAGATCGGCGCAACCGTCGCCGACGGCGAAACTACTCAGTGGGCTCTGCGGCGACATCCGGACGCACGGGAAATCAATCCACTTTTCGGGCCGCGTCCCGATCGCGCGAAAATGTACGGCATCGCGCTCTCCATCACTGCGCTCCAGATCCTGTTGCAGCATCATGCCAAGTCAATCTCGGAGCGAACGGGGAGGCTGCCGAGCGCTTGGATCGTAGGAGCCTCCGTAAATACGGGTCTTCATACATTCCTGGCGGTCCACAATGCCCGCCTTGCCGACAGATCCATCTGCCCGGCGAATGGCTCCGGCTGCCGGTAGCGACGTTGCCTCCGCCCCGAATGGCCCCGCGCAAGCGTCATTTGCCGGTAAATTGCCGCCATTCGCCGAATAACGCGCGACGACTTCCCAGACTCCCGATAATCTCTCGCCATGTTCAATCCTCAATTCACGCAGGAGGCGATGGCGATGATGACGGACGCGAAACCCCAGTTCGTTTCCGGTCGGCTGACACTTCGGGCAACTCTGCTGCTGTTGCCGGCCGCCGCGCTGATTTTTCTCGGAAGTATGTTTCAATTGGGCATGCTCGGATACGGCCAGCTCAATCCCCGGGATCTATGGCCTGCCGTGATGCTTGTCGAGTCGGCATGGAATCTGCTGGTCTTTAATTTCAACGCTCCCCAGCTCGGAGACCTATTCCAGTTCTGGCCGCTGTTGCTTGTGGGAGCGGGATTGGCCATTCTAATGGCGCTCAAACCGGCAAATCGCTCCGCCGCGCGTCGCCGCGTGCGCGAGGGAGAATAACGTCGTGCTTTCCTCCAGGCACAGCAACCGGCATTTCATCCTTGGCGTGATTATTGTATTCGTGGGTGTCGTGTTGTTGCTCGACCAGATTGGCTTCATCGCCTCTGAGAGAGTTTTCCAGTTCTGGCCGCTCATCCTGATCTATTTGGGCGTGAATCGGTTGACTCGGCATCCCGGTACGGTGAGCTGGTTTTGGGGCGGATTTCTGATTCTTCTCGGAATTTCTTTTCAGCTGCAGGAACTCGGACTTAGCCACGTTCGAGTCATTGTGATCTGGCCCGTTTTCCTGATTTGTGCCGGCGTTCTTTTGATCTTGCAGAGATATGAAAATCGGAGCCGTTGGGACGTTCCTCCGATGCCGGGACCTCCGCCAGGATTTCCGCCCGGGCCTCCGACTAACGCTCAATCCACTCCTCCTCCCGCAAATGAACCTGTGTCCGGCGACCCTGTGCCGGGTGGCACAGCGCCGAGCGGCACGGCTCCGCCGAGCAACGCTCCATTCACCGGCGCTCCATCTGCGACGCAGTCCAATTTTGCGTCAGGTTCCGGCCCGGGCCCCGGGTGGCCAGGAGGTAAACCTTGGAGCGATTTCCATCGGCGCATGGACGACATTAGCGACCAGATTCACCGCGGTTGGCAGGACAACTACCATGGACCCGAAAACTCGTCTCCGCGGTTGAACGAGGTCAACATCTTTTGGGGCGGGAAACGGCGTATCGTCGCGAAAAATTTCGTCGGCGGCGAAGTGGTGAGTATCTTCGGTGGCTTCGACATTGACCTGCGAGAAGCAGACATATTGGGCAATGTCGCGGAAATCGAAGTTGTCGCCATTTTCGGCGGCGGTGACATTCGCGTTCCCCCCAATTGGGAGATTGTTATGGAGACGGTGGGTATTTTCGGCGGATGCGGCGATCGTACTCGCCATCCCGATAATCCGACCGTTGGCGGCTCAGCGACAGGCGGTTCGGCTATTCCGCAATCGAAAAAACTGATCGTTAAGGGCGTCGCGATTTTCGGCGGCATGAACGTCAAGAACTAAGCCTCCGCATGCATCCCATCCTCACCCAACTACGCCGCCTGATGCTTTATCTCCTGGGATGGATTCCCTTCGCAGGAATGCTTACGTATTTGCTCGCCGTTCCCGGCAGTTTGTCCTGGCTCGAAGCTATCACCGTCGCGTTTGTCCTGTGCCTCTTGTACGCGTTCGTGTGCCTCGCGGCGTGGTACCCGTGTCAAGCCACCCCTCTGGAACGATCGACCCTGTCGCGCGTTTTGTATACGCATGTGGCGGGCGCGCTGGTGGCAAGCGGACTTTGGCTTTTCGCAGCAAGGATTCTCGGCCGAATGCTCTCCGGCCTGGATTATTTTCACGGGATAGACAGACAGCTTTCGCAGGATTACCCGCTTTTGTTCGCGACTGGCGTCCTCCTATATCTGCTGGCCGTCGGATTTCACTACGTGCTGCTGGCCCTCGAAGCCTCGCGAGAAGCGGAGGCGCGTGTAATGAAGGCGAGTGTCCTTGCGCGCGAAGCGGAATTGCGCGCGCTGAAGGCGCAGGTGAATCCACATTTTCTGTTCAACAGCTTGAATTCCATCAGCGCTCTTACCACTTCGGACGCGCCCAAGGCCCGCGAAATGTGCATCCTGTTGGGCGACTTCCTGCGGCGCACTCTGGGCCTTGGCGAAAAGGCCGCAATCCCTCTGGAGGAAGAAATTTCGCTAATTCACGCGTTTCTTGCCGTGGAAAAAATCCGCTACGGCGCGCGCCTGCAGATGGAGGAAAAAATCGACGCCGAAGCGCTCGACGCGCAGGTGCCTCCGCTGCTGCTTCAACCTCTGGTCGAAAACGCCGTCGGCCACGGAATCGCGAATCTGATCGAGGGCGGATGGATCAGGCTCGCAGCGGAGCGCCGCGACGGCGAACTCTCGATCGTTGTCGAAAACCTGTTCGATCCCGAGGCGCCGCCCCGCCGTAAAAGCGGCGTGGGACTTGCGAACGTTCGCCAGCGCCTCGAAGCGCGTTACGGTAACCGCGCAATATTCGCCACCAGCATTGAAGGCCCAGTTTTTCGCGTCTCGATCAGCTTGCCGGTGGAAATAAAGGAGCGCGTATCGTGACTTCAGGCGTAACGAGGAGAATCCGCACTCTGATTGTGGACGACGAAGATCTGGCCCGCCAGGTTCTCCGCGAATTTCTTTCCACGCATCCTGAAATCGAAGTTGTCGCCGAGTGCGCCAATGGATTCGAAGCCGTAAAATGTGCCGCGGAACTCGAACCCGATCTTCTTTTTCTCGACATCCAGATGCCCAAGCTCGATGGCTTCGAAGTTCTGGAGTTAATCGGCGCGAATCGAGCCGTCGTGTTCGTCACCGCGTACGACACGTTCGCCATTCGCGCTTTTGAAGTCCACGCTGTGGATTATTTGCTGAAACCCATCAGCGCCGAGCGATTTGACGCGGCGCTCGCTCGCGCCAAGGAACGCCTTTCGGGCAAACTGCCGTCCGCGCCGCTTCCGGCGATGGAGCTCGCGGCGAGCGCGCGGCCACCCGCGCAGTATCTCGACCGTATTCCCGTCCGCGACGGCTCGAGCGTTTTCATCATTCCGGTCGCGAAACTCGATTACGCGGAAGCGCAGGACGATTACGTCGCGCTGGCGTCCGGCGGCAAGAAGCACTTGAAACAGCAAACGATCTCGAGCCTGGAAGCCGCCCTCGATCCCTCGCGCTTTCTGCGCATTCACCGTTCGTACATCGTCAATCTCGAGCGCGTAGTCAAAATCGAACCGTTCGGCAAGGATACTCACGTCGCGGTTCTTTCCGGCGGCACGCAACTTCCCGTCAGCCGCGCCGGCCACGCGCGCCTCCGCGCGTTTCTCGATCGCTAGTGGCTCTGCGCATAGACGTACTCTGTTACATCTCGCGGTCAGCCATCGAGAATAGTCCTTGCAGCAACCAATCCTGCCGGATGATGCTGTTTAGTAGAGTCTGCGCGCCTTCTGCTCAGTCGCGCCGGGTCACAGCAAACATGCACATCCTTGTAGCCGATGACGATACTGGCAGTCGCGAGCTCTTGACGGAGCTTTTGCGTCATGGCGGACACTCCGTCACCGCCGTGCCCGACGGGCGCGAGGCGCTCGCCGCACTAGCCAAAGACACTTTCGATATTGTGCTGATGGATGAGGAAATGCCCGTCATGAGCGGGCTGGAAGCGGCGCGCGCAATTTCGAAGGCAACCGCACCCGGGCAGAAGCGCCCTATCATCGTGGGAATCTCCGGAAATTCCACCAGCGAAGACGAACAGCGCTGCCTCGCCGCCGGCATGGACTCCTTCCTCGCAAAACCCGTTCGCGCGTCCGAGCTTTTCAGTCTGCTTGCGGTGCTGGCGCGCCGAACACGAAGCTTCCGGATCAAAACCCGCCGGAATCCGGCGCGGCCGACGCGCCTCCCGAGAGTTTGGCTGAAACTCTGCGCCGAGCGACTGGTGGCAACGACAAAATTGCTCGCGCGCTCGTGAAAACGTTTCTCGCGGACACACCGAAGAAACTTTCCCTGCTGCGTCGCGCTGTTGCCGAAAAAGACGCGGGATTCTCGCGCTGGTCGCCCACTCGCTGAAAGGTTCGCTCGCGCTAATCGGAGCGCACAAAGCGGCGGGAACCGCGCGCAACCTGCAGGCCATGGGACGCCTCGGCAACCTCGCTGGCGCCGCCGCGGAATTCGGCGTGCTGGAAACCGAGTTCGAAGAATTGAGGCTTGAACTGCTTGCGCTGCACGGGAAATCCGCTACAGCCTCGAACAAAGCAGACGCCCGACAAAGGAAACAAGAAGACCAAATCAAAATCCCGCAGCTCGACTGCCCAGTCCTCGCCGGAAGCGCTGATGCTGACTAACCCGGCAACACCCGACCCGTCGCGCTTGCCCGCCGGATAACGCAACGCCATACTTAACTACATGAAGCGGGAAATTTCACTCCTTGGGACCGCAGTGCTGTGCGCCATGCTGCATCGTGCCATCAGCAGTGCGCGCCGATGATCTGAAACTCAAAGACGGCTCGACCATTTCCGGAACCATCGTCGGCTACGAAGAAAGCTCGTTCAAAGTGAAGACGAGCTACGGCTTCGCCGTCGTGCAAAAAGATCAAGTCGTGTCCATCAGCATTTCGACTGGAGCACATGCTTCCGTCGAGAAGAGCGTCGAGCCGGCCGCCGAAAAGTCCGCGCCGGCTCCCAAACCGAAACCAGAGTCCGCGAAGGCCACCGCGCCGCCGCTGCCGGCGATGGCCGGCAGTCAACCCGAGGCGATCGCCAAGACTTCACCGGTCGCAAAGGCTGCGCCGCTTCCGCCTGCTGCAACGAAAGTCGCCGCGAGCCCCGTGCCGCCAGCCTCGGCGCCTGTCGCCAAAGCAACGCCGCCGACGGTTGTCCCGGTTTCGGCGCCAGCCAAGCCGCCTGCGCCGGAACCGATTCGCGAAGCTGTGAATGGCAACGTGTACACGAACGAAACGTATCGCTTCCACATGTACAAGCCGCCGGACTGGGACGTGATTGCGACCGCGCCGGCTGTGCTGCCGGGCGCGATTACCGCGATGGGCACGGGTGACGACACGACCTATCTGCTGATCGGCCAGGAGCCCGCCGGAAAATCGCTCGCGACGGATATGGACACGACGGAGCGCCGCCTGCGCGACGTGATGGTGAATTTTCGCGCGCTCGATGAAAAACAGATTACCGTATCCGGCGCGGCCGCGACCGAACATCACTTTCGCGGCAAAGTGGATGAGCACGATTGGTCCGGAGTGGTTGTGCTCATACCGCGGGGCGCAAAGCTCTACACCATTTTCGGCATGACGCGCGCCGACAACGACCTGGTGCAGATACAGGAAAACGTGATCGCGCGAGCGATTTCGAGCCTTCAGTTCACCGAGCAATAGCCCCGGATTCGGCCCTCAGAATTTCGTCACTTCGCTGAAGTGGAAGTCGCGGACCTTCATGGGCGGCACGACCATCTCGAACGATTCTTCACCGGCCGCGCGCACGGCACGTCCCAGCATCTCGACATTCGACAACATTTCGATGACGCTCTGGTTGAAGCGGAAATTGCGCACGCCGCCGGAGACGCGGCCGTTTTCGATCAGGAACGTTCCGTCGCGCGTCATTCCGGTGAGAATCTTCTCGTAGGGATCCACTTCGCGGATGTACCAAAGGCGCGTGACCAAAATGCCGCGCTCCGTGGTGCGAATCATTTCGTCCGTGGATTTGTCGCCGCCCGAAAAAACCAGATTCATCGGCGCTTCGCCGTATTCGTTCGGCAGCGAAAAACCGTGGCCGGTGGGCTTGGTTTTCATCTTTTTGGCGGTGGCCCGCGAATAGACCAGATTCTTGGGAACGCCGCGATCCACGAGCAGCACTTTCTGCCGCGGCACGCCTTCCCCGTCGTATGGAGCGCCGCTTTGCAGCGGATGATACGCGTCGTCCCAAATCGTAATGTTGTCGCCGAAAAGTTTCTTGCCCATGCGGCCCGTCAGGCAGGAGCGTTTGTCGTGAACCGCGGTGCCGGCAAAATCGTAGAAAAGAAAACCGACCAGATCGAGAACGGCCGAAGGGCTCAGGATCGTGGTGTACCGGCCCGCGGGAATTTCGCGCGGAGAGCGAGATCCGGCGGACGCAGTGGCAGCGCGTTCGGCGAGTTCCTCCGGATCGAGCTTGCGGATATCGGGCGAATTCGATTTCGCCCAGCCGGAGGAATTCGGCTCCAGAATCGTGATCGAGAATTCCGAACGCGTCTGTTCGTAGCGTGCGCGAAGCCCTTTTGAATTGGCCAGCACCGAGCTGTGAGAGCCGCTCGCGAAAATACCGGCTGCTGTCTGCTTGCTCTTGTCCGCCTTCTTGCAGACGCGCGTGACGGCCTTGGCGCGGTCTTCCGGAGTAGTCTCCGCCGTGGACGAAAAGAACCGCGACACCTTCTGATATTTCTGCTTTCCCACCAGCGGCAGCAGGTCCGGATTCTTGGGCTGGTTGCGCGCGAGGGTCAGCGCGGACGCCACGACGCGGCGAAGCGATTCCTCGTCCGTCTTGTTGGTCGAGGCGCGAGCGGTGCGGCCATCCACCACCGCGCGAACGGAAATGCCGAGCGTATGCTCCGCGACGTTTTGATGGATGGTGTTGTTCGCGAAGCGAGTCAGTGCGTCGGTTCCAGCGCTGACGTCCACTTCGGTTTCGTCCGCTTCGCTCAGCTTGAGGATTTTCTCGGCGATGCGCTCGAGTTCCGCCGGCGATAGTTGTGCGTTCTTGTTGGCCATGGTTGTCCGATTACTTCGCGAAGGCGACGCCGACTTTAATATTGCGGAAGCGCGCCGGAGACGCGCCGTGCCCCGTGCCCATCACCTGCTGGGGCTGGCCCTTGCCGCAATTGGGCGTGCCCCACAGCGTCCAGTAGTCGCGCGAGCAAATGGCGTCGCAGCTGTTCCAGAATTCGGTGGTGATTCCGCTATAGCTGGGATTCTTGATCATGCGGCCCTGCTTGCCGCCCTTGATCTCCCAGCCGATTTCGGTCGAAAACTGGAAATGGTAGCGCTTGTCGTCAATGGACCAGGAGCGATTCGTCTCCATCAGGATCGCATCGTCCGTATCGGCGATCAGATCTTCGTATTTCCACGTGCCCGGATTGATGCTGATGTTGGTCATGCGAATCATGGGCAGGCGATTCCAGCTTTCGCAGCGCACCGTGCCGCCGGAGCGTTTTTCGCCAATCGAGGCGGCGGTTTCGCGGCTGCTCAGGTAGCCGGTGAAAAGGCCGTTGGTGATGATCGGCGTGCACTGCGCGGCCACGCCCTCATCGTCGTAGGCGAATGTGCCCAGGCCCGGGCCGTGCTCGAGACGCGCATCGGCGACCACGTTGACGATATCGGAGCCGTATTTCAATTTGCGCAGCTTCTCCGTGGTGAGGAAACTCATGCCCGCGAAATTCGCTTCCATGCCGAGCACGCGGTCAAGCTCGATCGGGTGGCCGATGGATTCGTGAATCTGCAAGCCAAGCTGCGAGCTACCAAGAATGATCGTTTGCTGGCCTTCGGGGCACTGCGCGGCCGAATGCAGCGCGACGGACTCTTCGGCGAGGCGGCCGGCGTTGCCGACAAGGTCGAGCGACTCGATCAGCTCGTATCCCTGCAGCATGTGCTGGCCGCCAAAGCTATTTGGATACGAGCGCTTCTGGATTTCGGCGCCCGCAAAGCTTGTGGCCACGATTCCCGCGCCGGACTGCATCTTGATCTGATGAATTGAAGAGCCCGTGCTGGAGGCGAACAGCTGCTCGATCCGCCGGAACGACATCGAGCCTTCCGCGACGGTGACGCCCTTCACGCAACGCATTTCTTTATCCGCGGCGAGCAAGAGATCGATCTGCTGCTCCACGGGAATGCGGAACGGATCCTTCAGGAACGGATTCTGCCAGGTGTCCACGTGCGAATGTTCGGGCGCAAGCGAAACATTTTCCCGCTTGGCGAGTGCCGAGGCTTTGGCGATGGCGACGGCCTCGGCCGCACAAGCCTGGACACCTTCGCTCGTCAGGCGGTCGGTCGAGGAAAACCCCCAGGCGCCGCCGGCGATCACGCGGATTCCGATTCCCAGCGATTCCGATTCCGCGAGATTTCCGACTTCGCCGTTCTTGGTGGAAATATCGCGATGGCGAATATCCATCACGCGAACGTCGGCGTAGGAAGCGCCGCGACGCTTCGCAGTCTCGATCGCCGAATTCGCCAATTCCTGCATCATTGTGGGTTCGCCATCCCTTGAATTGTGTGTCGAGTAATTCGGTACCCTTCCCTTTGTTTTCTTGGACTTGCGGTGAAATTTACTCGACAGGGTGTGTCGAGTAAATCTGACCGGAAATCGCCGCCGCCGAAATTATCGGCCCGGTTCCGCGCTTTCGTCAGTCTGTTGCAAAAATTCACAGAACCATCTTAGAGGAAAGCGGAAAGAGTGCAAGGGTCGGGTTGTGTAAAGAATGTGGCGAGGCGCGCGTGGCATTCATCGGGGTCTCGGATGAGTCTCACAGAGAAATGTGTCGCACCTACGGCGCTTGGGATCGCAACGGACTCGATTCCCAGCCCTTCCGGGCTGGGCTAATTTCTGCCGCGCCTCCGGCGCCAATCGAAAAGAGACGAGACAGGCTCAACGGCGCCAGAACTGAAGGGACCCCAATCAGGAGTTTGGCGGTCCCAGGAAAGAGGAGGCACCGGGCGCAGCAAGCAGCGCCCCTAGATGCAGATTGACGGCGATCGGACGAGATCAATTGTGGCGGCGGAGCCAAGCATCCTCGCCGGGCGCAGCGGTGCTACGCCCCTACAAATACTGCTACGTTGCGCTGGGCTGGGCGATGATGAGGCTGGAGCCGGCGGGCGTTGGGACGATTTGCTCGAGTTCGAAGCCAGACTTGGCAAAGAGGTCGCGATATTCGGAGACGGTGCGCTCCTGGCCGCCGGGCCCGACGAGCATTTGCAAATCGAGCCACTTGGTCCAGGTCAGCTGGGGCCCGTCGGGGATGATCTCCTCGATGAGCACGAGACGCGACTCCGGCTTCATGGCTTTGCGAATGTTGGTCATGATGGCGATCGATTCGGCGTCAGGCCAATCGTGAATAATCCAGCGCATAGTGTACGCGTCCGCTCCAGCAGGAACGCTTTTGAAGAAATCGCCGGCGATGCGTTCCATCCGCTCGTGCGGCATCGCTTGAGCGATGACCTGCGGCTGATCGAGGAGAATGCCTCGGACGGATGGGTGCGCGTTCAGGATGGCGACCAATTGCGAACCTATTCCGCCAGCGATATCGGCGATCACGGGGAATTTCTTCCAGTCGAAGGCGGCAGCCACCGCGGGCGAAATAGCGGCGCTGGCGGACCGCATTGCGTCATTGAAGATCGCGCCTTTCTCCGCATGGCGGCGATAGTATTCCCAGCCGTCCATGCCATGCACTGCTTCGAAGGCGGGCCTGCCCGACTGCACGCTGCTCAGCAGCGCACCGAAAGTATCGTACTGGCCCATGTCGTCGGACAGGATCATGCGCACAAATGCCCACTGAGAGCCGGGCACATTCTTGCGCAGCAAGTCACTCGACGGCGTATTGGCAAACACGCGCGGCGAGGCCTGTGTGAAAACGCCAATGCTTTCAAGCGCCCTCATCACGCGGAACAAACTGGGCGAATGCGTCTTCGTCCGATCGGCCAACGCTTCCACCGAAACAGGACCGTTTGCGAGCAGATCAGCCAGTTCGAGCTCGGCGGCGACGGCCAAGGCGCGGCTGGCCCAGAATCCGCGGATGATGGCGGAAACATTTTCAAACGGCGATGGCGATGCGAAGGCTTGCGTCGAGATCGTTGTAGCCATCAGGGATCCCCGGCTGTCATTTGGATTTGAAAAGAGCCAGGTCAACGGCGGCAGCCATGGCTTTGTAACCAACGTCGTTCGGGTGCAGGTGGTCGCGAATATTGTAGGCCGCAAGGATCTGCTTCGGATTCGCAGGATCCTGCACGGCCTTGTCGAAGTCGATGACCGCGTCGTAGGCCTTGCCGGTGCGAATCCATTCGTTCACCGCCTCACGCATTGCTTCGCCGCGGTCCGTGGCGTAGGCCGCGCCAACGTAGGGCGTCAGGGTGGCGCCGATGACTTTGATCCCGTGCATGTGGGCGCGTTCGATCATCTGCTTGTGCGCGGCGATCAAGTCATCCGCGGTAGGGGCTTCGGTCGGCGGAGCTCCCGGCAGGTTGCCGAGGCCAATGTCATTGATGCCTTCGAGGATGATGAGCCATTTGACTCCCGGCTGGCTGAGAACGTCGCGGTCGAAACGGGCGAGCGCGTTGATACCGGCGCCGTCATTGAGCAGACGATTGCCCGAGATGCCTTCGTTGATGATGGCAACGCCAGCGGTGGATTTGTCCGCGGCAAGGCGCACGGCCAACTGGCTGGGCCAGCTGCTATTGGTATTCGGCGTGGAAGTAGCGCCGTCAGTTATGGAGTCGCCGAACGCAACGATCGTGGCGGACTTGGCGGGCGCGATGACATCCACTCCGGCGATCCAGTACCAAAGCTCGCGAGTCGTGGGATCCGCGATGCTGGGGGCGCCGGTGAAGTCACCAGGCTGCGAGATGTAGGTGGTGTGCAGGCCGGTGAGGTGAATCGTGGGAGTGGCGGCCTCGGCTGGAACGTAAAGGCTGATCACCAAATCGCCGAGTGCGGGGACTTCGAGATCAAGCGGGTCACTGAGCATTTCCGCGCCGGGTGGAATGATGGCGGTCGCTCTTCCACTGAAGGTAAGCGCGTGGTCAGAGCCGGCGACGATGCTCGAGTCCTTGTCGTGGAGCGCGATGTGGGCTCCGCCTATCGCGAGCGCGCTCGTACCGAAAGCGTTGGAAAGCTGGACGCGCGCGCGGTGACCTCCGATGCTGGTGTGGACGATCATGCGCACGGTCTGGTTGTTAATTGTAGGCGGAGCTGGAAAGAGCGGCGGGGGAGGCGGATTGCCTGGGCCCGCCGGTGCGGGAGCGGACTGGGAGTTGTTCGGCTGCGCCGCGGGCGTGGGAAACCGCGGAAACGAGAAGCGCGGAGTTTGCGGAGAAGCCGCCCACGTAGCGACCCAGTGCTCTTGAGCGTGCGCATTCGGAGCCGCGAGCGCCATCAATATTAGGAACGAACATGCACACGCACAGCGAACTCGCTGCTTCATCAACCCCTCCTGAAAATACAGAATGTCAGCAGCGCGGATGTTATCGCGACGAAAATGGATTGGCAATGGCGGTTAGCGAGAGGCACGGGGCGCGGAGTGGACAGGACGCGCTTCGGCTTCGACCAGGACAAGCCGACGCGAGTACCGTCAGCGCTTCGGGGCGGGCGGGTGTGGCGCCAGGACGTCCTGTAATGTGAGGCCGGAAGAAAAATTCAGCACGACTTCGAATTTGATCCACGCAATCGTGTCCGGCGCTCCGGCCTTTCCCTGGATAACACGCGAGCGCAAAATGTGAAGCTCGCCGGTGCCCAGTTCGAGCGCCGCAGCCTCCGCAGCGATGCGCGCTTTTTCCGACTCGCCAACCGTGCTGGGATAAAGCGCGGCGTTGACGACTTCGTCCGCGCAGATGTTCATCCGTAACGGATCGAACGAAATTGAATTTTCGAGTCGCCAACTGGACGGCTTCCTTTGCCGAATAGCCGAACGCGGCAGCGAGGTAGCGATCGTTGTAAGAGTGGTAGGGAGGCGTCGCGATCGCGGAAAATTCGATGGGGTCATCCGCCGGCTCGACCGGAGGAAGCATCTCGATCACCCAGCCACCGCCTTCGTCGGCCGTCGCAGGGGTCAGCCGGAAGGTAAGGTTATGGCCAACGTCGCGCGCGAACGGCTGCTCGTGCGTTACTTCACCATCAAAGCGAACCTCGGATGCATCGGGCGGCGACGAGGGCGAAGAGGCCGGTGCGCTTGCCGCAGCGGTCGGCTGATCTTGCCTCGCGACAGCCGCCAATGGATGCAGTGCGGCGCCCAGCGCGAACATGGAGACGAGTGCGAAGCCGATTGACCGATGAGCCATGGACGCGTGGATTCTACCAGCAGGAACGCCAGGTCTAAAGAACTGAGCTAGCCCGAGAGAGGGGTTGCTAAGATTCCGCCAAGGTCTGGCACCGAGCACGGCATCGCGTGCGCCTAAGAAGCCTGGCGCAAAAAACAGGTGGCCCGAAGGCCACCTGTTTTTCGACAACAGTCTTCGATTCTGCGAGATCTACGTGCCTTCGTCCCACGATGCGAGGTAGTGTTCCTGCTCCGGAGTGAGCTTGTCGATCAGCACACTCATCGATTCGAGCTTGAGCTTGGCGATTTGCTTATCGAGGTGCTCGGGAACGGAATAGACCTGAGCCTTGAGTTCCTTGGCGTTCTTGACCATGTATTCGGCCGCGAGCGCCTGGTTGGCGAAGCTCATGTCCATCACGGAAGCGGGATGCCCTTCGGCGGCGGCCAGATTGATCAGGCGGCCTTCGCCGAGGAGATAAATCCTGCGGCCGTCCTTCATCGTGTATTCCTCGACGAACGGGCGGGCTTCCTTGTGTGCCGCTGGAAAGCTTTTCGAGCGCCGGGATGTCGATTTCGACGTTGAAGTGGCCGGAGTTGCTGATCACCGCGCCGTCCTTCATTCGCTCGAAATGCTCGTGCGCGAGAACGGACTTGTTGCCGGTGACGGTGACGAAAATGTCGCCGATCTTGGCCGCTTCGTTCATGGGCATCACGCGGAAACCGTCCATCACGGCTTCGATGGCCTTGGTCGGATCGATTTCGGTGACGATCACGTCCGCGCCCATGCCCTTGGCGCGCATCGCGACGCCGCGTCCGCACCAGCCGTAGCCCGCGACGACCAATTTCAGGCCGGCGAGCAGCAGGTTCGTGGCGCGGATGATGCCGTCGAGCGTGGACTGGCCCGTGCCGTAGCGATTGTCGAAGAAGTGCTTGGTGAGCGCGTCGTTGACGGCGATCACCGGGAACTTCAGCGTGCCGTCCTTGGCCATGGCGCGCAGGCGGATGACGCCGGTGGTGGTTTCTTCGGTGCCGCCGATCACGTCCGGAATCTGATTCGTGCGCTTGGTGAGGAGCTGGGTGACAAGGTCCGCGCCGTCGTCCATGGTGATCTGCGGCTTGTGGTCGAGCGCCGCGCTGATGTGCGCGTAATAGGTGGCGTTGTCCTCGCCCTTGATGGCGTAGGTCGGGATGCCGTATTCCTTGATCAGAGACGCTGCGGTTTCGTCCTGCGTTGAAAGAGGATTCGAGCCGCAGACAACCAGGTCGGCGCCGCCGTCGCGCAGAGTGATGGCCAGGTTGGCCGTCTCGGTGGTGACGTGCAGGCAGGCCGCCATGCGAATGCCCTTCAGCGGCTGTTCCTTGATGAAGCGCTTGCGAATCAACTGCAGAACGGGCATGTGCTGATTGGCCCATTCGATCTTGCGCTTGCCCTGCTTCGGCAAGGGACATGTCCTTTACGTCGCCTTTTACCTTGACTGCTGTTTCCACTAGATACTCCCTTTCAATTTTAATTGCGGATGAAAACTAAGCGCGAGACGCCACGGCGGAACCGCGCGACGCCGCTTCCTTGCGGATGGCGTCGGCCTTGTCCGTGCGCTCCCACGTGAAGCCCGGACCGGTGCGGCCGAAGTGGCCGTACGCGGCCGTCGGGCGATAAATTGGCCGGCGAAGATCGAGCGTTTCGATGATGCCCTTGGGCGTGAGCTTGAAGATCGCGCGAATCAGCTCGGTGATCTGATGATCCGGGATCGTGCCGGTGCCGAAGGTATCCGCCATCACGGAAACCGGCTCGGCCACGCCGATGGCGTAAGCGAGCTGGACTTCCACTTTGCGCGCGAGACCGGCGGCGACGATATTCTTCGCAACGTAGCGCGCCATGTAGCACGCGGAACGATCCACCTTCGAAGGATCCTTGCCGGAGAACGCGCCGCCGCCGTGACGACCGTAGCCGCCGTAGGTGTCCACGATGATCTTGCGGCCCGTGAGGCCCGCGTCGCCCATCGGACCGCCGGTAACGAAGCGGCCGGTCGGATTGACGTGAATCTTGGTGGTCTTGTCGAACATGTTCGCGGGAAGAACCGGCTTGATGACTTTCTCGATGACGGCTTCGCGCAGGTCGCTCTGCGAAACTTTGTCGCTGTGCTGCGTGGAAATGACGACGGTGTCCACGCGGACCGGGCGGCCGTCCGACATATTCGATCGAGACCTGGGATTTCGCGTCGGGGCGGAAGAAATCCACTTCGCCCTTCTTGCGAACTTGCGCATGCTTCTGCATCAGCTGATGCGCCAGCTGGATTGGCATGGGCATCAGTTCGGGCGTTTCGTCGCACGCGTAGCCGAACATCATGCCCTGGTCGCCGGCGCCGCCGGTATCAACGCCCATGGCGATGTCAGGCGACTGGCCCTTTACCGCGGACATGACGGCGCAGGTTTCGGCGTCGAAGCCATACTTGCCACGGTTGTAGCCGATATCGTTGATTACGCCGCGCGCGATCGTGTCGTAGTCGAGGACGCCGCGGAATTCCTTCTTGATGGTGATTTCACCGGCGACGACAACGAGACCGGTGGTCAGCAGCGTTTCGCAGCCAACCCGCCCCATGGGGTCGACGCTCAATACGGTGTCCAGCACGGCGTCGGAAATCTGGTCGGCAATTTTATCGGGGTGTCCCTCGGAAACGGATTCCGAGGTAAATAGAAACTTCTCGTCGGAATGTGCCAAAACAGTGCCCTCCGGGGATGTTGAGACGCAGCTAAGCTGCCTAAATTGCGCTCTTTAAGTTAACCGAATCAGCGACGCTAGCATAGCGGTTTAGCGGTGTCAATCGCATGCACGGAAAGGCCTTAAATCGAGGCTGAACTGCGCAATTTTGGCCTGAACGTAGGCACGCGAGACCGTCCGTACTTAAACCAAATGTGGTCTTTTTTATACAGAAATGGCTAGCGCCGCTCGCCTAACATACCTTCTCGGACCACCCGATAGCGGTCCGAAACCAGGAGAATTGATTATGACCAGCGAGACGCTCAAGAAGTGCGCACATCCCGTTTGCTCTTGCATGACCTCGGACAAGTACTGCAGCACCCAGTGCGAGGCGATGGAAAAGGCACCGGACATTGATTGCACCTGCAACCACGCTGGCTGCAAGGGCAAGACTTCCTAGTAAGAAGCCGCTGCAGCGGTTGGTGCACAGAGTTTCGGCAACCCTTACCCGATCGCCAACACCGCAACGTGTCAGAAGGCTGGAGAACTCTTAAGGGTGCCTGAGAACAACAATTCGAGGACTGAATTCCCCGCCCCGGGGCACAGAAACCTCGCGCTTAAAACTGGCAGGCAGCGACAGCGAGCTTACGTCCGCGCCTCGAAAGTTCTGGCGCTGCTGATTACATCGTGCCTGCTATCGGCTGTCGCGTTAGCGCAATCGCAACCAGCGCCCGCCGCCACGGACAAATCCACTGCTGTCCCTCAAGTTAAGGTCGAACCGGCGAAGCCAGCGGCGGAGCCGTCCACCTACGCAGGTGCTGAAGCCTGCAAGACATGCCACGCGGATGTTTACACTGGGTGGGAGAAAAGCCCGCACTGGAAGCAGACGTACAAGGAAGGCGGCATCGCGAAACATGGCTGTGAAGATTGCCACGGCCCGGCCAGCAGCCACGTTGCAGATCCATCCGACACCTCCAAGCTTTTCCTATTCGATAAAGCCTCAACCAAAGACATCAATCAGCGCTGCCTGACCTGCCACGCCGGCGGCACGCAGCACATGAATGCGATCAACTCGGAACATACGAAGAACGACGTCAGTTGCGTCTCCTGCCATTCGCCGCACCACGCGAAAGAATCGGAGTTCCTGCTCGTCAAGGCTCAGCCCGAGCTTTGCTACACCTGCCATCTCCAGCAAAAAGCGCAATTCGACATGCCTTTTCATCATCGAGTGAACGAAGGGCTGATCCAGTGCAGCGATTGCCACAACGTGCATGGCACCGTCGGGCCCAAAGCAGGTGCGGACTTCGTCCACGCAGGATGCGGTCTGCTTCAAATGCCACATAGACAAGCAAGGACCGTTTGTGTTCGAGCATGCGCCGATCAAGGTAGATGGATGCCAGTCGTGCCACCTGACGCACGGCGGGCCGAATCCGCACATGCTGAAGCTGAGCAACATGAACCTGCTTTGCCTGCAGTGCCACACGACCTCAAGCTTCAGCTCGGCACCGGGAGCGCCTTCGTTCCACAACCAGGCGAGTCTTTTTCAGTCTTGCCTTTTGTGCCACTCGCAAATTCACGGGTCAAACTTCGATGCGACCTTTTTCAAGTAGGAGGCGCCATGAACTCTTTCTCAGTTGTGAATGAACGCGTGAAAGCCAAACGGGCAGTGACCCGGGAATGAAACTTGCGAAGGAGGGACAGGAAGCCATGAACGCTCGCAGGCGGGTACGCCCGATTCATTTTGCGATCGTTGCAATGGCGCTGTTCCTTTCGCCTGTCGTCCGCGCTCAGGACGATCCCGCAGAATCCAAAGGAATTGATTCCGGAAATTACAATGTCCACCAGTCGATCGAATTCGGCTATCGCGCGAGCGAAATCAACGGCAATAAGGACACCTACGATACATTTGAGAACCTCGGCTCGGGCGTGCGGCTGTTTGATTACACGCTGGACATGCGGTCCATCGACCACAAGGGGTTTCTGTTTGACGACCTGAGCTTCAGCAACTTCGGGTATGGCGGCGATCCGAACGACGTGACTCGACTGCGGATCGGGAAAAACAAGCTGTACGACTTTCGAGTGCTGTTCCGGCGCGACAAGAATTTTTGGGACTACAACCTGCTGGCAAACCCCTTGAACCCGGCTTCCTTGAATCCTCCAGGGTCCACAACGACCGGCTGCTTTGTGGGTCCGCCGACCGCAACTTTTCCGCAAGGCGCTCCCGCATACTGCTCGTCGCCGGCGGTCGCGATTAACAATTCGCCCCATGGGCAAGACCTGGTACGCCGCATGCAGGATTACGATCTGACGCTATTTCCGAATTCGGCCATCCAGGTCCGATTGGGATATTCGCGCAACCGCGACGAGGGCCCCGGATTCTTCACTACGGATGGCGGAACGATCTCGGATTTCAATGAGAACTACAGTTACACCACGAACGCGTATCGCGTGGGAGTTGACTTCAAACTCCTGCCGCGAACGACGATTTCCTATGACCAGTTTTTCAGTTATTTCTCGCAAAATAATGTGGTAACCGATAATCCGGTCGCGACGCCGCAGAATTTCGGGTTCGTCCTAGGAAACCCCTCGGGCGTGGGGACGACGAACGGCACACCGGTAGACCTCGGAAATATCTGGAGCACGCAAACACCCTCCGAAGTTCTCCCCTGCGCCGCTCCGATCGTGGCGGGAACAACAAACACGGCCAATCCCACTTGCAACGGATTCTTCTCCTATAGCCAAGTAGGCAATCCGCGAAACTTCATGCCGACGGAGCGCTTGCGCTTCCAATCAAATTACTTCAATAATTTCGAGATGTCCGGCTCGGTCGGTTACAGCAGCAGCAACAATCACGATCCCGAATTTCCTTGAGACGGTGGACGGATTCACCGCGCGCACGGCCGAGCGCGGAAGCACCACCAGTGGCCCGGCGGAGGCGAAGCGCGTCTCGGTGAATGCGGACTGGTCGGGAGTCTATGCCGTGACCGACAAGCTGCGAATCCTCGATTCTTTCCGTTACGACAACTGGCGCATCCCGGGAATGTGGGCGCTCGACGAGACAAATATTTTTCGGCACCGGCCTGCCGGGCGTTACCGGCCTGCAACAGGATCAGGCGGTCTTCAACCTGGGCAATTGCCCGCTGGCTTCCAATGCAGTGACCTGCCCGCAACACGCGGCGAGCTCGGCGGCGGATGTGATCAGCGGACTCGCCTCCTCATTTCTGGGCCAAAACCTAAAATCGAACACGTTGCAACTCGAATACGATCTGAACAGGCGGGTGATGCGCCCATATCGGCTACCTCTATACGAGCCGAACCATCGCGCAGTTCAGCGACACGAACGATTCGGAACTGATCTATTTTCCAGGCGGCGCAACCGCTACGGCGGCGAATGATTTCCTGGCCGCCCGCGGCAGCTGCGCCGAAGTTGCCGGCGCTCTGCCCGCTGGGTGCGCGCTCAATTCGGACGGGTCAGTAACCTTTGTCGCGCCCGCAGCGCCAAACCCAACTCGGAGCATAACGACCATCAACGAGAATGCTTTGCTGCTGGGGATTGTAGTGCGCCCGATGGATGCTCTGCGAATCACGGGCGATTTTGAGTTCGGTTATAACGACGCGTCCTACACGCGAATCGATCCCAGGCAAGTGCAGTCCTATAAGCTGAAAGCGAACTACAAACCGCGGCCTTGGGCGTGATCGATGGCGCGGTCGAAATTCACGAAAACCGCGACAACGTTTTAACAGTGAACAACCTCGAGCACGACCGTTCATTCAGCTTCGCGACGATACTGACGGCGAGTCCGCGCCTCACCATCGATTTCGGGTACAACTACTGGAACGTCTACACTCAATCGTTAGTCTGCTTTGCTTACTCCACAGCGTCCGCGAACCCCACGCCCCCGCCAGCCACTGTCACCGTGTCTGCGTTCCCTCCAGGCGTCCCGATGCTCCCCACGGGGCCGGCGTGCCCGATTGCCGGCGCATCGTCCCCGTTGGGAGCGCTTTCGATATACGGCAGCACGGATCATTTCGCCCATGCCTCCATGATTTGGAAACCCATGAAGCGCGTGACGGCAATGGTTGGTTACGGCGGCAGCTTCGTACGCGGCAACACGACTTTCCTAAATCCTCTTACGCCTTCCGGCACGCTCGATTTCAATTATCAAAGGCCGTACGGATCGATCGCGATCGATGTCCATAAAAACGTCACCTACAAGATGTCCTGGAATTATTACGGGTTCAATGAAACGGGAAATACGAATCCATTTGGACTTGAAGCAATTCGTCTGCAGGATTTCAATGGAAGCAACGCGACATTTTCGTTTCGCTACGCTTTCTGAAACGCAAGGACCGACGAAATGGGAGGCAATAAATGAATCATCAAATGATTCGAACGGGCTTCGCAGTTTTGTTCTTGGCCGCTCTTGCCCTCGCAGTGACCGTGCCGACGCAGGCGCAGGATGCGGGCAGCTCTGTTCAAGTCCAAATGTGCCGCATGCCACGCGCCCGATGGCAGCGGTAGCGGCGCCATGGGAAAGCAACTGGGCGTCGACGGACCTGCGAGCCGATGCCGTGCAGAAGCAAACCGACGCGCAGTTGACCGACAGCATCACGAACGGTAAGGGCGCCAAAATGCCGGCATATAAGGGCAAGATAACGGACGACCAGATCAAGGGGCTTGTCGGCTACATCCGAGACTTAGCCAAGAAGTAGTTCATCGGGAGAAGATGCGTGCATCTGCCATCACCCGCGGCGCTGCTCTACATATTGCTCGTAGTCAGCGCCGTGCTTATCGCCATCATCGCGTTTCGCCCTGCCATCACGCACAGCCGCGAGGGCAAGATGCTGGCGTTCGTGGCATTCTTGATTCTGCCCGTGCTGTGCATGTCGTGGGGAGCCTCGGAACATATCGATCGTTCCAAGCAAACGACGTTCTGCCTGAGCTGCCACATCATGGAATCTCACGGGAAGAGCCTGTACGTGGACGATCCCTCGTACCTGGCGGCCGCGCATTTTCAGAACCATCGAATTCCCGTGGATGAGGCGTGCTACACGTGCCACACGGAT
Source organism: uncultured Acidobacteriota bacterium (assembly GCA_963701865.1). GTDB lineage: Bacteria > Acidobacteriota > Terriglobia > Acidiferrales > UBA7541 > Palsa-295. The sequence goes on along the minus strand of CAVPBO010000001.1, from coordinate 585,432 downwards.
TACGCACTATATGGCGGTGTCGTCGCCAAGATGCGCGGGCTGCGGCACATCTACATCCAGTATCTAGGTACGCCGCCAAGCCCGGACAATATCAAGCTCTATAGTCCCTACAACAATCGCGAATGCCTCTTCTGCCACCTCGGCGCTCGCTCGTTCGAGAGCAATCCGATCCACACGGCGATTCTGGATTCGCTCAAAAGCAATCAGGTGTCCTGCATGACCAGCGGCTGCCACGATACGGTCCACAACGTGGCTAACCTGAATCAGGTGAAGTTCTGGAGCCCGGCACAATGAACGTCGAAGCGACAGGGATACAGCGGAGCCTGCGCATTTCCGGAATCCTGCTGGCTCTTGCTCTTGTGGTGGAGTTGATCAGCTTGCTTTGGGGAAAGCCGCTGGCGTTTCTCCTGTTCGCCTTCATCAGCGGCGCGCTTTTTCTGGCTGGCATCCTGCTATATCTGTACTCGCTCGTCTCCGCGCGCGAATAATGCGGTCGCCGCGCTACGCAGCGTCGCGGCGGTAGAGCAAGTAGGCGCGGATGAACGGGTCGAGGTCGCCATCGAGCACTTTTTGGATGTCGCCACGCTCGACTTTGGTGCGGTGGTCCTTGATCATCTGGTAGGGCTGCATCACGTAGGAGCGAATCTGGCTGCCGAAGCTGATTTCGGATTTCGTGGCATCGAGCTTGCGCTGGTCTCCGCGCCGCTTTTCCAGCTCCAACTCATAGAGACGCGATCGCAGCACCCTCATCGCGATTTCGCGGTTTTTGTGCTGGCTGCGCTCGTTCTGGCATTGGACGACGATCCCTGACGGCAGGTGCGTGAACCGCACCGCGGACTCGACCTTGTTGACGTTTTGGCCGCCGTGGCCGCCGGCGCGGAAGGTGTCAATGCGGAGATCCTCGGGCTTCACGATAATTTCGATGCGGTCGTCAATTTCCGGTATCACGAATACTGAAGCGAACGACGTGTGGCGCCGGGCCTGCTGATCGAACGGCGAAATGCGCACCAGCCGATGCACGCCGCTTTCGCCCGAGAGCATTCCGAAGGCGTTTTCGCCCTCGATCTGAATTGTGGCCGACTTGATGCCCGCTTCTTCACCGGGAGTCGAATCAAGAATGGTGGCTTTCATGCCGCTTCTGCTCCGCCCAGCGGAGATACATGCGGAGAAGCATTTCGGCCCAGTCCTGCGATTCAGTGCCGCCCGCGCCGGGCTTGATGGTCATGATGGCGTTCATGGCATCGCTCTCGCCCGCGAGCAGAGTTTTCGTTTCGAGATCGGAAACGTACTTGTCCACGCCGGCGAGTTCCTTCGCGAGGTCTTCGAGAATCGAATCGCGCTGGGCGTCGTTCGATTCCTCCTGCGCGAGATGGAAATACGTGTCGAGGTCGCTGCGCTTGCTATCGAGCGCGGCTTCGCCGTTGGCGCGCTCTTCGAGCACCTTGCGCTCTTGCAGCAGCGCCTGCGCCTTTTCCTGATCCTGCCAGAAATCAGGAGCGTTTATTTTTTCTTCCAGCGAGGTCAGCTTTGCGCGGGCAGACTCTGCGTCAAAGAAAGCTCCGCACGAGCCCCATGCGTTTCTGGAGATCGGCGTAGCGCTGCTGCAGGTCTTCGATGTGTTCAGCCATGATTGAATTCTACACACGAATCTCGAAATGCGAAAATCGAAACTGGACGGGAACGTCTCCGCTCCAAATCAAGCGCCTGCGGCGCGTTATCGTCTACTCTACGGAATTGGAATTCGGCTTGGTGGATCTTCGGCGAAGTCCGGAAAGGAATATGCGATGACGGTATCTGTGTTTATCGGGACGAGCGTTGACGGATTCATTGCGCGGTCGAATGGCGATCTCGATTTTCTGCCGGAGGGCGGCGGCGAACCCCATGGCTACGACGAGTTCATGGCGAGCATCGATGCACTGGTGATAGGCCGCGGAACTTTCGAGATCGTTCTGGCTTTTCCAGCGTGGCCGTACGGCAACAAGCGCGTCGTCGTGCTGAGTAGCCGGCCTTTCGACGTGTCCGCGGTCCGCGGAGGCGTTGTGGAACAAATGTCGGGGCCTCCCGCTGAAATCGTTTCGAAACTCGCTGCGAGTGGCGCCCACAATCTCTACATTGACGGAGGGATCACAATTCAGCGATTCCTGCGCGCGGGTCTCGTTCAGCGACTCATCATCACTCGGGTGCCTGTCCTGATTGGCGAAGGAATTCCTTTGTTCGGCGCGCTGCCGCGCGATCTCCGGCTCCATCACGTAACAACGCAACATTATCCGAGCGGCTTGGTTAAGAGCGAGTACCGCGTCGAATGAATGGCGCGGCCATTGCGAGTAAAACGAGCGACACGATCACGCAGAGCCACGCGAACCAGTCTCCGAAGCGCGCGTAGGGCGTCAGGTCGCTGCGGAAGTCGTAGGGCGCGTCGAGTTGGCCGCGAATGTCGGTGGCGAGCTGCGCCACGATGCGGCCGTAGGGATCGACGGACACGGTGAAGCCGTTGTTCGTGTCGCGTAGCAGCCAGCGCCGATTTTCGACAGCGCGAACTCGCGCCATCATCAAATGCTGCGCGGGAGCGGAGGAGCGGCCGAACCATCCGTCATTCGAAATATTGATCAGCAGTTCTGCCCCGCCCGCCGTAAACCGCCGAACCATGTTGGGGAAAACCGCCTCGTAACAAATAAACGCGCCGAAGCGTCCTTCGGGCAATCCGCCCACGGCATACGCCGAACCCGGCGTGAAATCACCGAGATCGGCGGTGAGTTTGCCCGTGAAAGTGAGCCACTTGCGCAGCGGGACATATTCGCCGAAAGGCACGAGATGAATTTTGTCGTAGGTGAAAATGCGCTGGCCGGAAGGATTCAGGAGGATCGCGCTGTTCGTGGCGACCCACTTCCCTGCCGCATCCCGTTTCCAATCCTCCGCGCCGACCAGGAAATTCGAGCCAGATTGCTGGGCAATCTGCCGCGCGCGTGCGCCGAATACCGGGTCCTGCAAGCTGAAAGGCGCGGGAGACTCCGGCCATACGATCAGGCCGGGAATCCTGCGCGCTGCATCCACGCTGATCTGGCCAAGCTCGTCGAGATCGCCTGCGTGCACCTGCATCCAATCGGGCGGGTATTCATAGGCTTGGGCGAAATTTGTCTGAACCAGATGCGCGGTGAATCGCGGGGCTTCGGAGGGCACCAGGAAACGGCATCCGAGAGCAACAAACACGATCACCGCCGTCAGCGCAATCAGGCCTTTCCAGGCGCGCTGCCGGCCGGAAAGAATCGCATAGGCGACCAGCGAGCCGTACGCAGCCACAACGAAGCTGAGGCCGTAGAGTCCGGTCACCGTGGTGAGCTGCACGAGCGGCAAATTGCCGCTGGCCGCGTAACCGGTGAGATTCCACGGGAACGCAATGATGGGCAAATGCGAGCGCCCGAATTCGAGCGCCACCCACAAGAAAGGCGCTACTGCGCAGGCCTGCCAGGCGCTTTTGCGCGACGCGATGGCAACGCCCCACGAAAAAACCGCGCAAATAATTCCGCCTGCAGCGGCAATCAGCGCAACCAAGCCAGCCGATGTCCACGGGCCGACGCCGCCATACTGCTGGACGACCACATCAATCCAAGGCAAGCAAATCGGATAGAAAGCCAGCCCATGAAGCAAGCCGTACAGCGGCGCGACCATGGGCCGCGCGCGGAACGACGCTAGAATCAGCAGACCAACGGAGATCCACGCGAGCAGCGACAGATTGTAATTCGGGAATGAGAGCGCAAGGGTCAGACCGCTTGCGAGCGCGAGCAGCACGCGGGTATACCAGGAAAAATTCATTTGTCATGGGAGTGTACCTCAGGAGAGAAGGAAAAGAGGACTGTCCTCAGGGGCTGAAGCCCCGCTCTTGGCGCTTTGTATGTCGGAGCTAAAGCTCCGACCCCCTACATACCATTCGACCTAAGCAGAATGCGATTATCACGAGGCGACAACGCGGCCTAGCGCTTGATGATTGCGATGAAACCGGCATGGTCAAGCGCGGCCTTGGCGGATTCCGCGGCTTTTTCATCCTGATACGGGCCGACCTGCACGCGGTAGAAATTGTCGGTCGAAGGTGTCACCACGAACGACGGGAAATGTCTTCTGCTGCAGGACGTCCGCCATAGCCAGCGCGTCGCTTTCGTGCGTCAGTGCGGCAATCTGCAGCACCACCGAACCTTTGACCAGCCTGGGCGCCTGAAAGCGGACTGCGGTCGGAGCTGTCTTTGCATTTCCGCCAGCCGCAGAAGGAGCGGGGTTCGAAGCGCGCGTTGGGGCCGGTTCAGATGAAACCCGTGCGTTTACCGGAGCCTTGGTAACAGGTTCCACGGGATCTCCATTGTTCTTCTTGGAGTAAAAATCCCATTCGGTGCCAGCAGGATTGGCTGCAGCGGTCGGCGGAGCGGCGGCTTCCTTCAGCTTGGCGGTCGGGTGAACGGAAGGCGCGCTATTATTCGGATCATACAGCCGCATGCACCGGGCCACCATATTGGTTGTGGCCCATCACGTAGCCGAGCGTGAAGAAAACACCGCACAGCAGCACGACGCCCAGAAATAGACTTACCAGGTGCCTGCTTTCCAGCACCCGGTCACCACTTCCGCGTTTTCCGCTTCCTGCCATTTTCCTCTATTTCTTTTCCGCGAACGCCTTCACCCACTGCGAGATGATGTCCACAGGCAGCGGGAATACGATCGTCGTATTCTTCTCGACGCCAATCTCGGTCAGCGTCTGCAAATAGCGCAACTGAATCGCGGCAGGCTGCTTTTCCAGAATTTCCGCCGCATCCGCCAGTTTTGCCGAGGCTTCAAACTCGCCTTCGGCGTGAATAATTTTCGCCCGGCGTTCACGCTCGGCCTCCGCCTGCTTGGCGATGGCGCGCTGCATGTTCTCCGGAATATCTACTTGCTTGACCTCGACCTTCGTTACCTTGATACCCCAGGACTCGGTATCCTGGTCAAGGATTTGTTGCAGCTTCGCGTTAACCTTTTCGCGCTCGGACAAAATCGCGTCCAGCTCGAATTGCCCGACCAGGCTGCGCAGCGTGGTCTGGGCGAGCTGTGAAGTAGCATAAAGATAATTTTGCACCTGCGAAAGGGCAAGATTCGCATCCACGACGCGAAAGTAACAGACCGCGTTGACCTTCACGGACACGTTGTCGCGCGTAATCACATCCTGCGGCGGCACGTCGAGCGTTTCGATTCGTAGGGAGATTCGCGTGAGCTTATCTATGGGATAGAGGACGAGCTGCAGTCCAGCGCCCTTGGCCTCGGGCAGCATGCGCCCCAGCCGCAGCACGACTCCGCGCTCCCATTCCTTGATCACGTAGATCGAATTGAAAATCCAGAATAGAAAAATTAAGACGAACCCTATCATCACGATCGAAACAAAATCCAAATTCATCGCTGTCTCCTTCCGATCACTGTCCCACGAAGCCCGCCGGGCGCGGCGACGCAACTTCAACCTCCACCGTAAGCCCGTCCACGCTTTTCACACGAGCCCACGCGCCTTTGGGAATGCTCTCGCCCGATTTCGTTGCCGCCCGCCAAAGCTCTCCGTGGACCCGTACCAGCCCCGTGGTAGCGGAGCTGATCGGCTCGATCACTTCGCCCTCTTCGCCGAGCAACTCTTCTTTGCCCGTCTGCTGCTTCCACGAGCGCGACCGCAATACAGCGCGCATCAGTATCACAACGATCACCGCGAAAGGAAGCGCCACGGCAAACGCGGTGCCGAGGCTCACGCCCATTCCCGTGAGCGGTGATCGAACCAGCAATAGAGCGCCTAGAACCATGGAGACGACTCCTCCTACTCCGAGCACACCATGGGTCGGAAATTTCGCTTCCAGGACAAAAAGGGCGAACGCTAGGCCAATTAGCAAAAGTCCGCTCAAATTCACGGGCAGCATGTGCAGGCCAAATAGCGCGAGCAAGATCGCGATACCGCCGACCACGCCGGGCGCGAACATTCCGGGATGCGTGAACTCCGTATAAAGCCCCAGCACGCCGACGATCAGAAGAATAAAGACAAGATTGGGTTCGACGATGCGCGAGAGCAGTTTTTCGCGGCCATTCATTTCGACCGGAACGATCGAGGGATGCGAAAGCGAGAGCTGTACCGTCGAACCGTCGAAGCGAGTGATGGTGCGGCCGTCGAGCTTGGCGAGCAAATCCTCGGGAGACTTCGCGATGAAATCAATCAGCTTGCCATCGAGCGCTTCTTTTTCGCTGAACGCCTTCGCGTCGGTGACCGCCGTGGCCGCCAGGTCTACATTTCTGTTCCGCCTGGCGACGTAGCTGCGCAAATACGCGGTGGCTTCGTTCAGAATTTTCCTGTTGAGCGTGTCGTCGATCTTAACCGGCTGCCCGAACATTTCCATGATCGGCGAAGCCGCGCCGGTATCCGTGCCGGGCGACATGGCGGCGACGTCCGCGGAGAGCAGGATGAAAAATCCAGCCGAGGCGGCGCGTGATCCAGTGGGTGAAACGTAGATGACGACGGGCACCGGCGAACTGAGAATCGCCTGAATGATCGAGCGCATGGAGGTGTCCAAGCCTCCGGGCGTATTGATCGTGATCAGGATCAGCGTCGCGTGGTCGCGATTCGCCTGCTGGATTCCATTGACGAGATACTCAGCGAGGATCGGCTCGATTTCGCCGTCAATTCGGAGCTGAACGACAGTAGCAGCGGAAGGCGGGGGCGAATCGGATTGCGCGGAAACAGGCGCCGCGACGCGAGCAGCCAAGGCCAGGAATATTACGGCAAACACAGAAACGAAGAAAACCGTTCGCCGCGATATCCAGAGAAGCCATCACGGATACGTAGTATAGCAAGGTAATGATTGCGCGGCGCGAAAGATCGTGGAATCCGAAGACTTAACACAGAGTTCACAGAGGTGGCACGGAGATCACGGATAAAGAACTGGAAAATCAGACCAGAGAAAGCGCACAGTTTGCGGCGCAAACGGGAAGCTAGCTAGTCGAGAGGTTCGGCGTCGATGCCGACGTTCGTCTCGCCGGCGGCTTTCTTTTCGTTGTACTTCTTCACCCACGCGGCGAAGCTCTTGCCGGCGGCCGTATCGCGGCCGGTGAATGCGAGGGCGGCAATTTCGCTGTAAGGCACCGAAACTTTGTCGCTGCCGTCCTTCGGCATCAGGCGAACGAAACATTCCGCGAGCGAAGGTCCCTTTATTTTGCGATCGAATAAGTACCCTTCGATTTTCTGCCCGCTTTTCAGCGTGATCGTCAAATCGCCGCGGTAATCGAACGCCTTTTCCAGGGCCTCGCGAATTTCGGCATCGGTGGAAATCGAAGGAATCCAGCCTTCCAGATTTTCGTGGGCGAAATCCGAGATGTTCTTCGTCGTTTTCGGCTGGTGAAGTTCTGTGGAGTTCGGCCATGGCTGATTGAAACGCTAGGCTTTGGGCGACGTCATGATCTGCACCAGCTGACCGGAACCGTTGGTCGGATCGCCCGCTGGCGCCGCCCATCGCATCCGGGTCTTTATATTTATTGAAGAGCGTGGCGCGCACGGTGGCCAGAAAACCGCCGACCGAGCTGAAAGTATCGTTCACGGCGCTGGCTTCGTAGCCGCTGTGGACCATGCAGTTCGCGCACTTCGGATTGCCGCTCTCGGTGCCGTAATTTTCCCAATTCGTTTCGCTGATCAATTCGTCGAAGGTGTCGGCGTAGCCGTCCTGCAGCAGGTAGCAGGGCTTTTGCCAGCCGAAGATGTTGTAGGTCGGCATGCCCCAGGGCGTGCACTTGTAATTGCGCTTGCCCATCAAGTATTCGAGGAATAGCGGGCTCAGATTGAAGCGCCACTTTTCGGAACGGTTGCTCAGAATCTGGCTGAAGAGGTTGCGCGTTTTTTTCCGGGTGAGGAAATGCTCCTGGTCGGGAGCCTTGTCGTACGTGTAGCCGGGCGAAAGCATCATGCCCTCGACGCCAAGTTCCATCATGTCGTCGAAGAACTGGCGCACGCTTTGCGGATCGGCGCCGTCAAAAAGCGTGGTATTCGTGGTGACGCGGAAGCCGCGCTCGAGCGCGAGGCGAATTCCCTCCGACGGCCTTGTCGTATGTGCCCTCGCGGCAGACCGAGAAATCGTGATGTTCGCGCTGGCCATCCATGTGGACGGAAAACGAAAGATATTTGCTCGGCGTGAATTCGTGGAGCCGTTCTGAAAGCAGCAGCGCGTTGGTGCAGAGATAAATGTACTTCTTGCGCGCGACGAGCCCCTTCACGATTTCGGCAATCTGCGGATGCATCAGCGGCTCGCCGCCGGGAATGCTCACCACCGGCGCGCCGCATTCATCCACCGCGCGGAAACACTCCTCGGGACGTCAGGTTCTTCTTCAGGACGTGGGCGGGATACTGAATCTTGCCGCAGCCGGCGCAGGCGAGATTGCAGCGAAGCAGAGGCTCGAGCATCAGCACGAGGGGATACTGCTTGCGGCCCTTGAGCTTTTGGCGGACGACGTACGACGCAACCGTCCACATCTGAGATACGGGTCCCGGAACAGCCCATCTATAGAACCTCACTCCTCTTCGAATGCATGCAAACCTGATTTGCCAGACTCCCCATGATGCCATGTTCGGCGCTTAGTGTGAACCGGTGATGTTGTAGGTCGAGAATTGCTGCCCAGTTAGCCACTCCCGGCAGGCTGGCGGCCGGTGTTCCGGCTGAGCCTGAGTGTCAGTTCGTGGCAGCCTTCTGCGGCTGGGAAGCGTAGGCAGGCTGAACCTGCAGCACTTCTTGCACGCGCGGATCCTTGATCACCTTCGCAAAATCGGGGTCCTTCTCCGCCGCGATGAAATCCTTGTAGCCTTCGTCCCGCGCCATTTTCAGATAGCGCGCGGCGCGTTCGGCATCCCCGATCTTCGCGTACGATTTCGCCAGAACATAATGAAGCGCTCCCGGATCTGGAGCGGAACGCTGCTGCAAAATCGATCCGGTATTGCCCTTATGATCGAATACGTCGGGATCGAGCGCCAGGGCCTGAGCAAACGCCTCCATCGCTTTCGGATATTCTTTGACGCCGCAATAGGCGTAGCCGAGATTGGTGTAAACCGTGGCCAGTGCGTTTCCCTTTTCGATCGCCTTTCGGTAGTACTTGATCGCTTTGCCGTAGCGCTCCTCTGAATATTCGACGGTGCCGAGATTATTGAGGGCGTTCGAGTCAGTTTTGTCCGCGCGCGCGGCGAGTTTGTAGTAGCGCTCCGCCAGATCTCCATTGCCGATCTGCTGGTACGCCATGCCAATAAAATTTAGCACTTTCGCGTTGTGGGGATCGTCAGCGAGGACAATCTGGTAAGCCTTGATGGCTTCGTCGTATTGCTTGCGCGCCATGAAGAGGTCCGCGCGCATCTCGGCCTTTTCGCCGAGGCGTCATCGCACGATAACTCGCGCTTTCACCGGCGGAATCTTCTGGAGTGGTGCCGAGGGGCGCTTGCGGTACCTGCTGAGCGCGGACGGTTCCGGCTGATCAACAGACAAATAGAATTGCGAAGAGGGCCAAACGCCTCATTGCCCTTCTCCTTGCCGCACCGATGCGGCCGCGTGCGGAACTACTGCTTGGGTTTCGAATCGTCCGCAGGCTGCTTACTTCCTCCGAAGATACCAAATATACGGTCGAGCAGACCCTTTTTCTTCTCGGGCTGTTCGGCCGTGGGTTCTCCCGGGGCGGGCGGCTTTTGCCCTGGTTTGCCGTTCTGAGCGGAATTCGGGCGCTGGTTCTGGAGAGCGCCGATAGGCTGGCCAGACGTATTCACCGTGGGAGGCAGCGGTTCCGAAGCGTTCGCTCCTTGCCGAAAAGGTGCGAGAGCCACCCCTGGCCGGCCTGCGCGCTCTGGCCTCCGTGGAGTTGGCAAAATTGCGTTGGTTCGCTTCCGGCGATGAAGTATTCGTTCGCCACTTCGGGACATGAGGTCGTGGCAAGTTGTCCGCTCTGCGGATCAATGGACTCTTCCATGATTCCCGCGGGCGGCTCGAAGATCCTGCGTGTTGCGATACATCGGCAGCGCCACCGCGCGCTTCATGAATTCGCCCCAGATCGGCGCGGCGGCCGCGCCGCCGGCCAGGCCCAGGTCGCGATTGTCGTCGAAGCCGACCCAAACGACGCACAGCAAGTTCGATGTGTATCCGGCGAACCAGCCGTCGCGCGAAGTGCCGGTCTTGCCCGCGGCGGGCGCCGTGAATCCAAGCTGCCGGACCGGAAAGCCCGTGCCGTGATTGATCACGTCCTCCATCAGGCTCGTCACGAGGTACGCAACGCGCGGATCGAGCACCGCTCGCGTGGTTGGCTCGCGCCGATTCTTCCACGTTGCCATCGGCGGCAACCACGCTGCGAATAAAAAGCGGCTCGGCGCGGACGCCGTCCGCCGCGAACGCCGTGTAACCGGCGGCAACATCAATCGGCGTCATTTCATAAGCGCCCAGCGCCACGGCCGGCGTCGGCTGAATATTCGTGCCCAGCCCCATCTGCCGCGCGAGATCCACCACGCGCTGGTAGCCGATCATCTCGGCAACTTTCACGGTGGCGACGTTGAGCGAATGAATCAGCGCGTCGCGCACGGTGACGGTCCCGTAGAATTCCTCGCCGTAATTGTCCGGCGTGTATTCCTTGCCGTCGAATTCGAATGTCGTGGGGCTGTCGTCCACGGTCGTCACTGGAGTCACCACCGGCTGAAGTCCCTGCGCGGCATTGTTGAACGCCGCCGCATAAACGAACGGCTTGAACACCGAACCCGGCTGGCGCCGCGCCAGCGCGTGGTTGAGCTGGCTTTCGCCATAATCGCGCCCGCCGACCAGCGCGCGAATTTCGCCCGTATGCGGATCGAGCACCACCAACGCCACCTGCGCCTGCGGGACCGGCTCGCCCTTTTTCTTCCAGATCGCGTAGCGGCGCGCGAGAAGCTTGTCCACGTTCTGCACGCCAATCTGCATCGCATCGGTGGCGGCGCGCTCAAGATCCGGATCGAGCGTCGTGTAAATGCGGTAGCTCTGGTTTTCGAGATCGCTCTCGGAATATTTTTCGAGGAGGTGGTCCTTCACCATGTCCACGAAATACGGCGCGGAGCTGCTGGCGAGGCCGCCATTTACGAAATGCAGTTTCGCGTGCTTGGCCGCAGCCTCCTGCATCGGCGGTCAGGTAGCCATCCTCGACCATTTGCCCGAGCACGCGGTCGCGCGCTTCCTCGGCGCGATCGGGGTGGCGCTCGGCCGCGGAGTAGCGGTTCGGCGCGCGGATGATCCCGGCCAGAAACGCCGCTTCGCCAGGCGTTAGTTCGCGCACATCCTTGCCGAAATAGGCCTGCGCGGCCTCGCCAAATCCGCGAATCGCAAAACTGCCGCGATTGCCCATATAGATGTCGTTGGCGTAGAGCTCGAGGATCTGCTGCTTCGAAAAGCGCTCGTCGAGCTCGGCGGCCATCAGGATTTCTTTCATCTTCCGCCGCCACTCGCGCTTGGTCGTGAAGAAGAACGTGCGCGCCACCTGCATGTCAATCGTGCTGGCGCCCTGCGCCTTCTGGCCGCGGCTCACGTCGTAAAACGCCGCGCCAAATACGCGAACCATGTCGAGCGCGCCATGCTCGAAGAAGCGCTTGTCCTCCGCCGCCAGCACGCGCATGCACCATCACGGGAGGCAGATCGTCATATCGAACCACGCGACGCTTCTCGCGCGAGCTATCGAAAAGATTCGTGATCACTTCGGGCTCGATTTGCGCTGACGTCCAGCTGCGTGCCGTCTGGAAGTTGCGCGATGCGCGAAATTTCCGATCCCGTGAAATCCACGCGAAGCGCGTTGTGACCCTGGAAATAGGAATCCGCGGAGGGCAGGATCTCGACCCGTGAAGCGGTCGCACGAAACTGACCGGGCGAGCCAGCAATCTGACTCTCCTGATATCCGGCGCGCAGCAGGTACGTAGCAAGATCACCCGCGCGCAGGATTCTCCGGTGTAGATGTGTCCCGGAGCAGAATAGACGCGCGACGTGTTCTGGTAGATCTGTCCGGTGAGGCGCTGGTTAATCAGGTGGCCGAACTGTAATGTAGTAATAGGTGAGAACGAATGTCGCCGCCGAGCAGAATCGCCAGACCGCCCGCAAGCAGCGAGATGCCGAGCCGGGATGTCCAGAAGCCGGGGACAATTCGAATCCGCAATCAGTCTCTCCGGTACAGTGCGAGCAGGGCGCTGGGGCGCATCAAAAGGGCCAGGCAAATGCTGCGTCGCCGAGGATGGATCGGTCCAGCCTTGCCACGGGCGGCCCGCATAGAAGTTCTATTCTAGATGGTATGGTTGTCGGCGTGGGGATGAAATTGCAATGTGTATTGATAGACCTTCAGATCGATCGGCACGGAATAATCGGTGCCAATCTCGACGCTTCCATTGGTGACGTTGACGCGGATGTCTTCGCGCTTCGCCGGAATGCCGAGGTCCTGGCTTTCTTGTAGATGTCGTCGCGAATGTCTTCCACGCTTTTCTTGGGGTAGCCAGTCAGCGCGAACCGCGATTCAGCCTCGATCGAATCCTGAAATTGATAGGCTTCAACGTACACGGGAACGATTTTCACCGCCGCGAACCCCAGCGCTCCCACGATGATGAGCGTAATAATCAGGCTCAGCTTCGAGCCGCCGCGTTCGCCGTTATGGTTTGACCGGTTCATGGAAGCAGTGGGCCCTCCAGGGGCTCTATTCCCGTCATTTCAAGCTACCACGGCTAAGACAGGCCGAGCGGGTACGCAGAAGGTCCGTGTTTGCGATGAGTAAACGACGGGGTGACCGCCGGGTCCGCGGCTAGTACGCCTTCGCGAAGATCGCCTTATCGACGGCGGCCTGGCCGCAGTAGATGCACTTCCCCGAGCCGCCCGGCTGCTCGAGGGGAATGCAGCGCATGGTCGCCTTCGTCTCTTCCTTGATCTTTTCTTCGCATTCGGTGCCGCCGCACCACCAGGAGAATGCAAAACCCTTCTCGACTGCCTTCTTGAACTCTCCGTAGTCCGCGGGCTCAGCCGTATTTGCTTTGCGGAATTCGAGCGCGCGATCGTAGAGCGCCTTCTGAATCTCTTCGAGCATTTGCGCCACCGCCGCAGCAATTCCCTGCTGCGGGACGAACGACTTCCCTTCCTTGCCCGGGCGATCGCGCCGCGCCAGAACCACCGAGCCCTTGGCGACGTCCTTCGGCCCAAGCTCGAGGCGCAGCGGAACGCCGCGCATCTCCCAATCGTTGAACTTGAAGCCGGGGCTCATTCCTTCGCGCTCGTCCATCTTTACGCGAATGCCGGCGTCAACCAGTTCGCGCCGGAGCCGCTGCGCATTTTCCATCACCGCGGCGCGCTCGTCGTCCGTCTTGTAGATCGGCACGATCACCAGCTGAAACGGCGCCAGGCGCGGCGGCAGAATCAAGCCCTGATCGTCGCCGTGAACCATAATGATGGCGCCCACGAAACGCGTGGAAAGGCCCCAGGAAGTCGTCCAGCAGTGCTGCAGCACGCCGCCCTTGTCGAGATAGCGAATCTCGAAAGCCTTCGCGAAATTCTGGCCGAGGTTGTGCGACGTCCCCGCTTGCAAGGCCTTGCAATCGCCCATCATCGCTTCGATGGAATAGGTTTGATCGGCGCCCGCAAATCGCTCCGCCGCTGATTTGCGCCCGGGAATCACGGGCACGGCCGCTTCGCGCACGGCAAAGTCCGTATAGATATCCAGCATCTGGCGCGTTTCGGCTTCCGCTTCTTCGGCGGTCGCGTGCGCGGTATGGCCCTCCTGCCAGAAAAATTCGAGCGTGCGCAGAAACAAGCGCGTGCGCAGCTCCCAGCGCACCACGCTGTTCCATTGATTGATCAGAATCGGCAAATCGCGGTACGACTGGATCCACTTCGCGTACGCGTGACCGATGATCGTTTCCGAAGTCGGCCGAATCACCAGCGGCTCTTCCAGCTCTTCGCCGCCGCCATGCGTCACCACTGCCAGCTCGGGCGAAAATCCAGCGACGTGCGATTTTTCCTTATCAATGAAGCTGCGCGGAATCAACAAGCGGAAACGCCGCATTGACGTGGCCGGTGGCCTTGAAGCGCTTGTCGAGCGCCGCCGTAATGTTCTCCCACAGCGCCCAGCCATACGGCCGCACGATCATGCAGCCGCGCACGGGCGCGTAATCGGCAAGCTCGGCTCGCAGGACGAGCTGGTTGTACCATTCCGAAAAGTCTTCCGCGCGCGTGGTCAGCTTCTGATCCGGACATTCTATTGTTTTGCCCTTTTCCGCGCCGTTCGCCCGTGGCTATGCCCGCTACGAATCGCGCCGGCTGCAGCGGCCTACGATGTATCAGGCGGGAGACTCCCCGGCCAGAGTTTGTTCAACGAACGCCTGTTGTCCAGATCTCAGTTTCTGACTATCGCGGCAAACCGCTCGCGCTCAAATCACCAGACAAATCGAGGACGCATGCGTTGTGGACTTGACAACGATGAGGCCCGTAGTACTTAAAGGCCCAGCACGAGACGCCCTGGGGGGCGTAACGACAATCTGTACAGGATATTCAGGGGGTGGGGGAATGACTAGTAATTTTAATAAGGCGTTGAAGTGTGTCTCGATCTGCGCTTTGGCTGCACTGCTTGTTGATGTTCGTCGGCGCCAGCCGACTGCAGGCGCAAAGCGCTTCCACAGGCGCGCTTGTCCGGAACGGTCACTGATCCTTCCGGCGGCATCATCGCCGGCGCGACCGTCACGGCGACCAGCCTCGCCACCGGCCAGTCGCGCACGACGACGACCGACGCGAGCGGCGCGTACAAATTCTCCCTCCTGCCGCCTGGAAACTACGGCGTGAAGTTCTCCGCGTCTGGCTTCAAGACCGCCGAAGTCCCGTCCATCACGGTCGACATCACGGAGACTCCCGATACTGAATCGCAGCCTTGAAATTGGCGCGCAGACTCAGAGTGTGACTGTCGAAGCGACAGCTGAGACCGTCCAAACCCAGAACGCCACGGTCGGCGGATTGGTCGCCGGACAAACCGTCACCGAGCTGCCCTTGAGCACGCGCAACTACACGCAGGTTATTGACCTCTCGCCCGGCGTCGTCGCCAACGTCGCGACTGCTACGGCGGTCGGCAACGGCACGCAGGACATCAACGTGAACGGTTCCGGCTCCGACCAGAACACTTACTGATGGACGGCGTCGTCACCACGAACTACGGCAGCGGCGGCGCGGCGCAGTCGGGCAGCTATGCCGGAATTCGCGATTCCCAATCCGGACTCGATTCAGGAGTTCAAGGTTCAGACTTCGCAGTACGACGCGGCCTACGGCCAGAACCCCGGCGCGAACGTAAACGTCGTGACCAAGAGCGGCACGAATCAGTTTCACGGGGCAGTCTGGGAGTTCAACCGCAACAACTTCTTCAATGCCAATGATTTCTTCTTCAAGAGTTCGGAAACGAAATGAAGATTTGCCAAACGCACCGCCCGAAGTGAAGCAGAACCAATATGGCGGCGCTTTTGGCGGTCCCATCAAGAAGGACAAGTTGTTCTTCTTCGGCTCCTATCAGGGAACGCGGCAGCTCAACGGAATTGGCAGCAACGGTTTCGCCACCGGCATCACTTCCGTCGGCCTGCTTCCCTTTAACGAGCCGGGCGTTCCCTTTGCGAATGCGCGCTCGGACCAGGGGCCTGGATACACGATTCCCCTCGATTACGGTATGCAGGATCCGTTCACCGCGCCCAACGTGGAGGTCGGGTCACCCTGCGACGCCTCCACTTATCGGAAATACCTGGGATGCGCGTTTGCAGGCGAGTCTGACGTCGCCTCGGCTTGGGTACGGGCCAGGCATGTCGGCTGCAGGACGGATCCAACATCAGCAACACCTTCATCAATCTATTGCGGCAGACGGAGAAAATTCCTCAGGTTAAGGGAGGCTTCAACAACGGTTATTACATTCCCAGCCTGAGGTACAACTCAGCGGGTGCCTTGCCGGTACCGCAGTGTGCGCCGAATAACTGCGCGACGCCGACAACTATTTCGCAAGCGACCATCGCCAATGAAGATCAGTACTTGCTCAACTCCGGATTACGTTATTTCGAGCAAGAACACCCTGTCGGAGAAGTACTTCTTCTCGCCAGCGATCCGCAGACTCAGAGTTTCAGCTGCCTGGGCGGTTGCTATCCGGGCGCGCCGGAGGATGGGCAGTACGGTTCGCACGTCGTCGCCTGCTGAAGCTCACGTCCGTGATCACCAACAACTTCGTGAACGAGGCATCGGGTTCTTTCCAGCGGTTGTACCTGAATGTGCAGGACGGCGTGACGGTCCAGTCCTGCGCTGGCGACGGAATCACTCCTCTCAACATCATCCCGGCCATCAACAATGGCGACCCCAATCCTGGTGGAGCGCCCACGAACGGATGCACGCTCGCGGGCTCTGCCGCTGGTAATCGTGAGGACTCGCTGATCCCGGTCATCGGCTCCTTCGGATTCCGGCGGATCAGACTATGGGGGCGTGGCAGCTTGGAGGAAATTTCTTCTCAGCCACGCAAAGCATTCAGAACACTTTCCTTGCGGGCGACCAGATTTCCTGGAACCACGGCAAACATTCGTTCCGAGCGGGCGTCAACACACAGCGCATTCAGTGGAACTGGCGCCAGCCGGATCGGGAGCGGGGTTGGATCGACGGCGGGAACATTGCCGACCTGCTGACCAGCAGCCGGGCCTGCGGGAGGATCGCCCAATCCGCAAGATTCCGCCTTCGACGATGGTACGCCGGCTTTTGTGGCCAACGGTATTTTCTTGAACCTAACCAATCGTCTGTTGCCCAATGGTTCGCCGAATCCTCATCACTGGCGCATCAACGAATTCTCAACATTCGCACAGGACGATATCAAGGTTACGAGTCATCTTACCGTGAATCTGGGCGTTCGCTGGGAATATGACGGATGGCCGTCCGACGCCAATGGCATGTTTACGAACTTCACCGCACAGAACGCCTCCGTTGTGAACACGGGCTCTTTCTTCCTGAACAACCCGGGCGGCACTCTCGGCAGGTATCTATCGTCCAGTCGAATTACAACCGGGCATTCTACGGAAACCTCACCGGCGAATTCGGATCAACCGGCATGACGGTCAACAACAACAAGACCTTGCTGTACGGCTCGCCGCTCGACAACTTCTCTCCGCGCATCGGTCTGGCGTGGCAGGCCAGGGATAAGCTCGTTATCCGCGCGGGATACGGCATGTTCTTCGATCGCGTTTATGGAAACCTGGTCGGAGACAACATCCTAGGTAACGAACCACCCTACGCCACTGGCATCGGCACCAACCCGAACGAAACGCTGCAGAATCCGTTCATGCGCCCAGGCTTTCCTTGGGTTCATTCCGCGGACCTTGAACGTAGCGGCATTTACTCCTGGGTTTGGCGCGACCACCATAACCGACGTCAACGGCGGCAATGCGTCGGGGCTTATCACCTCGGGCGACTCCCCGACGATGGACACCCCCAAGGTGCAGCAATATAACCTTGACGTTCAATACGAGGTCAAGCATGGTTGGGTTCTCGACGTCGGCTACGTCGGAACACACGGCGTCCACCTGTTCGATTGGAACCGCGCTCCCAACCTTGCGTATCTCGTCGCGGGCGCACCCAATCCACCGACGGACTTGGTCAACCAGTTGTTGGAGCGGCCTGCGTCCAGCTTCCCGATGAACGACGTGGCTAATACCAACCCCAACACCCAGGTTTTGGCAAACACTTCGCAGAATTATCTCGGCCGGGTGGGCTTCTTGGGAGTGTCACCATCTGGCTTACAACAGGTGAAGACGGACGGCAATCACCTCTACAACAGCTTGCAAGCCCAGCTCCGGCATCAGTTCACTCACGGGCTGACGTTCCAGGCCTCGTACACCTACAGCAAGCTCATCACGGACATCAACGCCAGCCAGGCTGGCGGTGGTATCGCGACAGGTGGCAACGTGCTCTCGGGCAGTGCGTCAAGCAACGACCCGCTGAATCACGCTCAACAGTATGGCTTGGCGGCGTTTAACCGCCCGCAACGCTTTGTCCTCAACTACAGCTATGAGTTTCCGTTCAAGGGTGAAGGATTGAGAGGCAAGATGGTTGGGCGGGTGGAGCGTTTCCGGTGTCACCACCATCCAATCCGGTGCGCCTTTCACGGTTGTCAACGGGGGAACTCCTGCCCTTTTGTATGGCAGCGGGATCGCCACGGGCGCAAACGTCCGAGCCGAACTCGCCGACCCGGGTAAGTGCAATTCCCTCGGCGTCTGTAAGTCGGCTGATCCACTCACAACCTCGGGCAGCCAAAGGTGCCGCTTGGGGCAACCGGTTCCCGGCTGCAACGGTACTTTCCAATCGGCGTTCAATACCGGCGCATTCACCGGATCGCCGCAGTTTGGTGGTATTCCGAACGCAGCTTGGGCACCAGCCGACGGCTTGACAGGTTGCAATGCTGGAGCCCCTGGAGGCCCCGCCGTGGTGCCTCAATTCGTAGAATGCGGCACGGGTTTCGGCGACTCCGGTGTCGGAATCATGAAGTGCTGCACGCAGCTCAACTTCGACTTCGGGATCATCAAGAACACGATTGTCGGAGGACTGCGCGAAGACGGCAATCTGCAGTTCAGAGTGGAATTCTACAACCTCTTTAATCACGCGCAGTTCAACCCTCCTGGCAACGACATCAACTCGCCAGGAACTTTTGGAGTGATCACCTCGAGCTCGGTCCCGGGGCGTATTCTCCAGTTCGGCTTGAAATATACTTTCTAGCTGAACGAGACAGCAATTCTGCAATGCAGTCCGGCCCGGCCGGCGCCCGAAGAAGGCGCCGCCGGGCCTTTCTGTTTTCATGCGGCGGCTGTGCGGACGGTTGTGGTCATGCCTTCTCTGTGCTCTCTGTGCTCTCTGTGCTCTCTGTGCCCACTCAGTGTCCTCTGTGGTGAGCATTTGGTCTTTCTCTATGCGCTCCTGCGCTCATCTGCCGCGAGTGCTTTCGAAACGGCTACGGGCGAGTCGTAGCCTTTTCCCTATGCTAATATGTGCGCACGTATGACCCACGAGACGCCAGACCTGCGCAGGATGAGCCGCTCGCTCGAAGAAACCGATCCCGCCATCGCCGCTGTATTGCGTGACGAAGTCCGCCGCCAGGCCACCGGCCTCGAACTGATCCCCTCGGAGAATTTCGTTTCCGAAGCGGTGATGGAAACGATGGGCTCCGTCCTCACGAACAAATACGCCGAGGGCTACCCGGGCAAGCGTTACTACGGCGGCTGCGAATTCGTGGACCAGGCCGAGCAGCTCGCCATTGATCGCGCGAAAGCGCTCTTCGGCGCGGAACATGCCAACGTGCAGCCGCATTCCGGCACGCAGGCGAATATCGCCGTCTATATGACGGCGCTGCAGCCGGGCGACACAGTGCTGGGAATGAATCTGGCGCACGGCGGCCATCTGACGCACGGCCACCCGCTGAATTTTTCCGGCAAGACCTACAATTTCGTGCCCTACGGCGTCGCGAAAGAAACCGAAACCATCGACTACGACGAGCTCGACCGCCTCGCCCGCGAGCACAAGCCCAAAATGATCGTCGCCGGGGCCAGCGCCTATTCGCGCATTTTCGATTTTCCGCGCATGGCGCAGATCGCGCAGTCCGTGGGCGCGCTGCTGTTCGTGGACATGGCGCATATCGCCGGTCTGATCGCAACGGGCGTGCATCCGAGCCCCGTGCCGTACGCCGACTTCGTCGCCACCACCACGCACAAGACGCTGCGCGGCCCGCGCGGCGGCATGGTTCTCTGCCGCGAAAAATACGCCAAGGATCTCGACCGCTCCACTTTCCCGGGCATCCAGGGCGGCCCGCTGATGCACATCATTGCCGCGAAGGCTGTGTGCCTGAAGGAAGCGGCTGAGCCGGGATTCGCCGACTACCAGCGCCAGGTCGTCGCCAACGCCAAGGCGCTTGCGGCGGCTGTAGCCAAGCGCGGCTTCCGCATCGTCAGCGGCGGCACGGATAATCACCTGTTCCTGGTGGACGTCAATTGCCGCGGATTAACGGGCAGCGTGGCGCAACCGGCGCTCGATCGCTCCGGCATCACCGTCAATAAGAATTCCATTCCATTTGACCCGCTGCCTCCGCTGAAGGCCGGCGGCATTCGCATGGGCACTCCCGCGGTCACCACGCGCGGCATGCGCGAACCCGAAATGGAAAAAATCGCCGGATGGATCGCCGAGGTGCTCGATCATTTGGGCGACAGCGCCACCGAGCAGCGCGTGCGCGGTGAAGTGGCTGCGTTCGCCGCGCAGTTCCCTCTCTACACGCGCCGCCTGGAAGCAGCGGAGGCGATTCTCGCGGGCTCTCGCTCCGCTCGCTGAACTCATCTCTGCGGCGTTTTTGTTCGCACGCACACCTCCGCAAGATAACCTTTAAGAATCTCTCATCCTTTTCAGCGCCGAACCGATAGACAATCTTAGGATGGGCTTGAATACCTCCCTGGACGACCGCTTCGCTGGTCCGATCACCAGATTTGAACGGGAAGAGGCGCGCCAGATTCAATATTCGCTTTTGCCCGCCTGCTCGCTCCAATCCCCTGCCTTTGAAATTGCGTACCGATTTTCGCCGTACGCGGGCGTCGGCGGAGATTTCGCGGACTTTTTCACGCTGCCGGATGGCCAGGTGGGCTTGTACATCGGCGACGTGGTCGGCAAGGGCTTGCCTGCTGCGCTCTACGCGGCACTCGTGATGGGGCTGTTGCGCGGCCTGCACAAGACCGGCGCAGGCACTGCGGACGCACTCGAGGTGCTGAACCGTCGCATGCTCGTGCGGCCCGTCACAGGGCGTTATGCCACCACGCTTTACGCGCTGTTCAATCCCGCCTCCGGCAAATTGACATTCTCGAACGCGGGCATGCCGCAACCGCTGCTCGTGTCCGAATCCGGATGCAGGCCGCTTGGCGAAGGCGGATTGCCTTCCGGGATTTTTCCCGGCGCCACCTACGACAGCCATTCCTGTCCAGCTTTACCCCGGCGACGCGGTCCTATTCGCCACCGACGGGCTTCACGAGCTCCGAGACCGTCACGACAAGGATTTCAGCTGGGAGAGGCTGCAGGAAACCTGGCTGCAGTGCCGGTGCCGAAATGCCGAGGACTCGCTGACGCTGCTCTTCGAGGATGCGCGCAAATTCTGCGAAGGCGGCAGCGAACAACAGGACGACATCACCACCGTCGTGCTAAAGGTTCGCGGCTAGACAATCTCGATTTCGAGCTCCGTCGCACGGCCATCGCGAATCGAAAATGCGCGCACTGGCTTCGCCGCATCCGGCCGCGGCGACAAGATGAAGTAGATCTCCTCCGAGTAATACGCAAGCTCGATATCGCGCGCAGAGGGCTGATTCTCGCCATTGGGATGCGAGTGATAGATGCCGAGAAACTCGAGCCCCGCCGCGCGAAATTCCCTCATCATCCCGAAGATTTCTCTGGGCGCAATCTCGTAGCTCTTCGTGGGGTCGCTCGCCACGTTTTCCGCCGGGAATGCCCGCGTGATCACGCCATCGCGCCCAGCCAGCAAGCCGCAGCACTCGAACTTCGGTTGCCGCAGAGCGATGCTTCTGCAACTGCCTCGGAAACCCGATTGCGAGTTGCAGCGATGCTGCCCATCCCGGAAGTCTATACCGGGACGCACGCGGGATGAGAATATGTCGGAGTGGCCGATGTCGAAAATATGCGGAGGAATTGTACGGGCGCCGCTTGCGGCGCCCCCGCTCCCGCCGAAGAATCGCGCTATGCTTTCTGCGCCTGCCGGCGGAGGAACGTCGGCACGTCGAGATCGTCCGTCGGCATTTCCGGCAGCACCTCGCTGACGTTGCGCGAAACCTGCTGCACCACGTTGGTTTGCTGCGGCGCCACGGTCTGCTCGCGCCCTGATTTCCACGTTTTCGGCAGATACGAAGGCCGCGTGTTCGCCTTCTTGCCCGCCACCTCGCGGAAACCCGCGGCGATCACCGTGATCTTCACCGATTCCTTCATCGCGTCGTCCTGCACCGCGCCGAAAATGATGTTCGCGTTCTCGTGCGCGGCTTTCTGGATGATGGACGAAGCCTCGTGAATTTCGTGCAGCGAAAGGCTGGACGATCCGGTCACGTTGATCAGAATTCCCTGCGCGCCATTGATGCAGTTGTCCTCGAGCAGCGGGCTATTGATGGCGCGGTTCGCGGCGTCAATCGCGCGGTTCGAGCCCGGACGCGACCGCCGTGCCCATCACCGCGTAGCCCTGGCCGGACATGATCGTTTTCACGTCCGCGAAATCGCGATTGATGATTCCGGGAATCGTGATGATGTCGGAAATTCCCTGCACGGCCTGGCGCAGGATATCGTCCGCGATGCGGAACGCCTCGAAGAAGCTCGTGCCCTGCTCGACGCATTCCATCAGCCGCTCGTTCGGGATCACGATCACGGTATCCACGCAGCCGACAAGCTCCTGCAGCGCCTGCTCCGCCTGCTGCATGCGCCGCTTGCCTTCGAACGCGAATGGCTTCGTGACGACCGCGACCGTCAGCGCGCCCAGTTCGCTCGCCAGATTCGCCACCACGGGCGCCGCGCCGCTGCCGGTGCCTCCGCCGAGCCCGGACGTGACAAACACCATGTCCGCGCCGTCCAGCGCTTCGAGAATTTTCTCCGTGTCCTCGAGCGCCGCCTTGCGGCCGACCTCGGGATTCGCGCCCGCGCCCAGCCCCTTCGTCAGCTTCGCGCCGAGCTGCAGCTTCACCGGCGCCTGCGAAAGCTTCAGCGCCTGCAGATCGGTATTGGCGGCGATGAATTCGACGCCCTCGACCTTCGCGCGGATCATGCGGTTGACGGCGTTCGATCCGCCGCCTCCCACGCCGATCACTTTGATCCTGGCGCCGTCCTGCGCCTCTTCACTGAATGAAACTCGGATGCTCGATTCTTTCGGTGCCATGCTTCCTCCCCCAGTCTTGAACTGTCTTAGGTCCTGCAATTTTCCGTTACGCGAAAAATGTCACGCCCCCGTGGCATTTCCGGCGTTACGCCCCTGCAAACATGCTCTTCAACTTGCCCATGAATCCCGCGGGACGAGCTCCGGCGAAGCGCCGCGTGCGCGCTCCGTAGAGAACCAATCCCACAGCGGTGGAATACTCGGGCCGGGAAACCTCTTCGCTCATCTCCGCCAGACCGCGCGGCACTGCGATGCGCACCGGCAGATTGAACACGCTGCTCCGCCAGCTCCGGCAGTCCCCGAAGCTGCGATCCGCCGCCGGTGAGAATAATTCCAGCGGGGATCTGCGATTCAACGCCGCCGCGGCGCAGTTCGTCGCGGATGAGCATCAGCAATTCCTGCGCGCGCGGCCCCACGATATCGGCCAGCATCCGCGCGAACACGGTTCGCGGCGGGCGGTCGCCCACGCTGGCAATCTCGATCGGAAAATCCTCGGTCAGGTGTTCGCGGAACGCCTGCGCATGCTCGCGCTTGATCTTTTCGGCTTCCGGAATCGGAGTTCGCAATCCCACCGCGAGATCGTTTGTAAAATGATCGCCGCCGACGGGAACCGCCGCCGTGTGCCGCACCACGCCGCCCGCATACGCGATCATCTCGGTTGTCCCGCCGCCGATATCGAGCAGGCACGCGCCCAGCTCGCGCTCGTCCTGCGTGAGGCACGCTTCGGCCGCAGCGAATGGCTCGAGCACTGTATCGTCCACGCGCACGCCGGCGCGATTCACCGCCGTGACGATGTTCTGCGTGGCCGTGCCGGACGCCGTGACGATATGCACGTTGGCTTCGAGCCGCTGGCCGACCATTCCAATCGCGTCGCGGATGTTGTCCTGGTGGTCGAGCGAAAATTCCTGCGGCAACACGTGCAGGACCTCGCGATCCTCCGGCAGCGTGACCCCGCGCGCCGCTTCAATCGCGCGGCGAACATCGTCTCGCTGCACGTCTCGCGGCTTCGCGCCCACGGTGATCCCGCCGCGGCTGTTGACGCCGCGCACGTGGCCGCCGGCGACGCCGATCATCGCCGACTCCACCGGCACGCCGACAATCGTCTCCGCTTCCTCCACCGCGCGGCGAATCGAGCTGACCGCGAGATCGAGATTCACGATCTGGCCCTTGCGCCAGCCCTTGGATTCCGCCGCGCCGAGCGCCGCAAATTTCACGCCGCCTTCGTCATCCATTTCGCCGATCAGCGCGCAGGTTTTCGTGCTGCCGATATCGAGCGCCACAATGTGCCGTTCTTTCTTCGTCAAGCCCGCTCCTCGTAACGCGACTGCTTCCATGATTTCGAAACTATAGATTTCGATTTCTTCGCCGCTCGCGTCGACAGCCGCTTTCGGCGAGCGCTGCTGCGCCACGGCAGACTCTGTCCTGATTCACAACCGCCTCGCGGCTGAATCGCAAATCCACCGACTCGACCGGCCCAGCCTTCGCGCGCCACTGCCCGATATCCTCGACCAGCGTCTGATACTTGCCCGCGAAATCGCTGTCGCCGAAATGCACCAGCACCGGCGCATCCGTCTGGCTCCGCGGACGCGTCGCCTCCGAGGCCCGTCATCGTGGCGCGCACGTCATGATCGTCCGCCAGATCAACCTCGCTCACCTGATCGAGCGCGCCGGCGTGCGCCGATTCAATCTGCTGCGCGAAGCCCGAGAAAAGCTGCATGCGCTTCTCGCGGTCTTCGAGCGCCGTGTCCGTGCCGATTCCAGTCACCACCGGAAAATGAAAATTGCCCTCGATCGGACGATCCAGGATCACGCCGTGCACATCCACCAGCGCCATATCGTTCGCTTCGCGCACGAATGCCACCGGCGTCCGCTCGGTGATTTCGACTTCAATCCGATTCGGCAGCGCGCGACGCACCGTCGCCTGCTCGATCCAGGGAAGCGCTTCAATCTGCCGGCGCCGCTCGTCAATCGGAATGCGCAGGACGCTCTTGCCGCGATCGCGTCGCGAAAATCTCGCAGCACGCTCGCGGGAGTGACGTAGTGGTTGCCGGCCAAAATAATCTGCTCGGGATGAATGAGCGCCATTTCCGGAGAAGCCAGCAGAAAATGGCCAACCTCGTAAGCCGCGAACGAGCCGGCCGCCGCCGCGACAACCCATACGGTCACGCGCAGATACGTGCTCCACGCCTTCCGGCCGAATTTCCGCCGCTTGATCTCCAGCGGCTTCTGCCGCCGCAGATACTTCGGCTCTTCGTCCGCCAGAACTTCCTGCGGATAGGCGTCCGCGTCCATGGCCTTTAGTTTCGCCAGACGATCACCTCGTTCTCGAGTTCCATGCCGTACGCGCTCCGCACGCGTTCGCGAACGTCGTCAATCAATTTCAGCATGTCGGAGCAGCTTGCGTGCCCTGCATTCACGAAAAAATTCGCATGCCGGTCGCTGACCATCGCATCGCCCACGCGGTGGCCCTTCAGGCCCAGCTCGTCAATCATCCGGCCAGCCGATCCGCCGGCAGGATTCTTGAAAATGCAGCCGGCGCTCTTTTGATTCAGCGGCTGGCTCGCCCTGCGCTTCTCGTTGCAAACCTTAATGCCCGGCGATAATTTCCTTGTACGGCTTCGCCGGCAATTCAAGCTTCACGCGCAGCATCAGGTCATCCGGCGCGAACGACGTGTGCCGGTAGTCGAATCGAATATCGCTGCCGCGCAGCGTTTCGATCTGGCCCGAGGCCGCGCGATAGAGTTCCACCTCGCGCACGTGCGGGCCAATCTGCGTCCCGTACGCGCCCGCGTTCATTCGCAGCGCGCCGCCGACGCTGCCAGGCACGCCGATCAGGCCTTCCATGCCGCCCAGATCGTGCTTCGCGCAGAACGTCACCATGCCTCCCAAATCCGCCGACGCTTCCACGTACGCGGCGTTGCCTTCCACTCGCATCCCCGGCTTCACCGTGGGTAGATGCAGCACCACCCATGGCAGTTCGCCATCCACGATCAACACGTTTGTGCCGCCGCCCAGAAAACGGTGCGGAACATTCTCGTTCGCGAGCAGCGCCATCACTTCCGGAATCGACTCGTAGCGCCCCAGCAGAATCTCGTCCGTCGTGCCGCCGATTCCGAGCGATGTCTCTTCCGTCAGCGAAACTCCCTGGCGCAATCCGACACCCAGCTCTTTCAACCGCGCCGCCGCCTTGTCGCTAATCCGCATGGCGCGTTGTCGAAACCCTCGCGTCCAGCAGCATGGCAAGTTCCTCGGTCACGCGGCCCACGCTGCCTGCGCCAATCGTCATCACTGCGTCTCCCGAACGCGACTCGCGCAGCATGAATTCGATGCCGCCCTGCAAAGTGCTCGAGAAAACGACGTTTTTGTGTCCCGCGGCGCTGATCGCTTCGGACAAGCGCTCGCCGGTAATGCCGTCAATCGGGGCTTCGCCCGCCGCGTAAATGTCCGTGATCACAACGATGTCCGCCTGATTGAACGAGCTCTTGAAATCTTCCCAGAGATGCTGCGTGCGCGAATAGCGGTGCGGTTGGAAGAGCACGAGCAGGCGCTTGAATCCGCAACCGCGCGCCGCTTCGAGTGTGGCGCGAATCTCCGCCGGATGATGACCGTAGTCGTCAATCAGCGTTACGCCGGAAAACTTGCCTTTGATCTCAAATCTCCGCGCGACTCCCGAGAACGACGCTAGCCCCTCGCGAATCAGGTCCGCTGGAACGTTGAGCACCAGCCCGACAGCCGCCGCTGCAGCCCCATTTCGCACATTGTGAATTCCCGGGGGCGCGGGCAAATTGAACACGCCCAAATCTTCGTCGTGGTACTTCAGGCTGAACTCGCTGGAAAGCCCGCTCAGCTTCACGTCCCCAATGATCAGATCGGCCTGGCTGGACGTGCCGTACGTCACCACCGGGCGATTCACGCGCGGCAAAATAGCCTGCACGTTGGGATCGTCCACGCAAAGCACGACCGAGCCGTCAAACGGCACGCGGTTGATAAATTGGAGAAACGTCTCCTGAATTTCGTCGAGTGAGGCGTACTGGCCAATATGCTCCCGATCGATTGTGGTGACGACCGCGATCACAGGAGCGAGCAACAAAAACGACCGATCGCTCTCATCCGCTTCGACCACCATGTACTCGCCCTGGCCCACGCGTGCGTTGGCTCCCGCGTGATTCACTCGCCCGCCCACTACGAACGTGGGATCAAGCCCAGCGGCTCCGAGCACCGAAGCGACCATCGAAGTCGTCGTGGTTTTCCCATGCGCGCCGGCAACCGCGATTCCATACTTCAATCGCATCAGCTCCGCCAGCATCTCCGCACGCGGAATAACCGGAATTTTCAAGCGGTGCGCCTCGGCGATTTCGACATTATCAGGAGCCACCGCGGACGACACCACGACCACGTGTGCGCCACCCACGTTTTCCGCTAGGTGCCCCTCGTGAATCGTCGCCCCCAGTTTACGCAAGCGCTCGGTAATTGACGTCGCCTTCAGATCCGAGCCCGAAACGGCGTAACCGCTCGACAGCAGCACCTCAGCGATGCCGCTCATGCCGCTGCCGCCAATCCCGACCAGATGAATTCGCTGAAAATTGCGGAGCGTGACGCTCATCGGCGCACCACTCCTTCGATCACGTCCACAATGTCCTCGACGGCGCGCGGGCGAGCGAGCGAACGCGCGCGATCTTCCATTTCTTGAATTCTCCAGGGCTGGTCCAGGAGGGAAAAAATCTCGTTCGTTAATCGTTCCGGTGTCAGGTCGTCTTGCGGAAGCAGCCGGGAGGCGCCCGCGTCCTGCATCACCTGCGCGTTTCGGGTCTGATGTGCGTCAGTCGAAGCCCCAAAGGGGATAAAGATGGCGGCGCGTCCGGAAGCCGAGACCTCCGCGACAGTGATGGCGCCCGACCTGCAAACAATCAGGTCGGCCTGAGCAAACCTCTCCGCCATATTTTCGATGAAGGGGACGACCTCCGCGTTGAATTGGCGTCGCGCATAAGCCACGCGAACCGCATTATAGTCGCGTTCACCAGTTTGATGCACGATGAAAAGCTCATTTTTTCTCGCCGCCAGCCGGTCGAGAGAATCAATCACGGCTCGATTGATCGGCAAAGCGCCACGGCTGCCGCCGGTAATTAGCAATCGGAACGGCGCGCGATGCTCTTTGCGAGAGATGTCGAAGAATTCCTTGCGTATCGGACAGCCCGTCACAACCGCTTTGTGCCCGAATCGGGCCGCCGTTTCCTCGTTTGCCACCGCGATCCGCGTCGCAAGCCCGGCGAGCACTCGGTTTGTGAATCCCGGCTCCACATTTGGTTCGAAGACCACCGCCGGTATCCGGTGCATCATCGCGAGCAGCATCATTGGACCGGACGCATAGCCGCCGACTCCGAACGCCGCGCCAAAGCTGTGCCGATGAATAATCTTCTGCGAATCCCACAAGCCCGCCGGCAGCATAGTCACGTTACGCAGAAAGCTTCGCGCCGCCAATGCCTTTCAGGCCGGCGACGCGGATCGTCTCCAGCGGTATTCCCGCCTGCGGCACAAGCCGCGATTCCATTCCGCGCTCGGTTCCCACAAACACGACGCTTCGCTCTCCTCGCCGCAGCCATTCCCGCGCGACTGCCAACGCGGGAAATACATGCCCGCCGGTCCCGCCGCCCGTAATCAGCAGACTATTTGCATCCGCGCTCACGTCTCGTCCGCGTGCTGACTGATGTTTAAAAGCACTCCGGTTGCCAGCAGCATGCCGAGCAGGCTCGAGCCTCCGTAACTGATGAACGGCAGCGGAATGCCTTTCGTCGGCAGCAGGCCCAGCGTGACGCTCAAATTGATCAGTGCCTGGCCCATCACCATGGCCGTGATGCCGATTCCCAGGTACTTTCCAAATGCGTCCGGAGCTTTCATCGCGGCCACAAACCCGCGCCATCCGTACACCGCAAACAGCGCCAGCACGATCGCCGCGCCAATAAAACCAGCCTCCTCGCAAATCACCGAAAAAATGAAATCCGTATGCGCTTCAGGCAGGAAAAACAATTTCTGGCGGCTTTCCATCAGGCCCACGCCCGTGAATCCGCCCGATCCCACCGCGATCAGAGATTGCGCCAGTTGAAAACCGTGGCCCTGCGGGTCGGCTCCGGGAGACAAAAACGCTCTCAGGCGTTCGAGGCGATACGGGGTGCTGGCAATGGCGAGATAGATCAGCGGCAGCGCCGCAATCGCCGCTGCGACAATGTATTTGTAGGAAATCCCGGCGATGAAGAGCATCACCGCGGCGATAAAGAAAATCATGCAGGCCGTGCCCATGTCCGGCTCTTTGTAAACCAGCGCGACCATCAGAAGCACCGCCCCCATGGCCGGCAGCAGCGTGTGCGTCACGTTGTTAATTCCCGCGCCACGCGGCTCGCGCCTGCTTTCGAGGAACCACGCGAGAAAAACAATCATCACCAGCTTCGCGATTTCCGAGGGCTGCAGGCTCAGCGGTCCCAGACGGATCCATCGATGAGTGGCATGAGACCGGTCAAGAAAAAATACCGCGAGCAGCAAAACCAGTGTCACCGAAAGCGCGGTGAAAATCACGCGCGGCTGGCGCAGCTTGCGGTAGTCCGTGTTCATCAGCCAGAACATTCCGGCGATTCCCGATCGCCACCCACACGAGCTGCCGCAGCAGAAAAAAGTAGGCGTTGCCGTGCCATTCGCGCGACGTCATGGCCGAGGCGCTGAACACCATCACGGCGCCGATCAGGCACAGCGCCAGCGTCACGCCGAAAAGTTGCCGATCGTGCTGCAAGCTACGAGGCATCGTTATCCTTTGTGGGCAGGCGCGCGCGCGGCCGACCCATTTCCAAGCTTGGCGACCAGCTGTTTGAACTCGCGGCCGCGATGCTCGTAATTTTCGAAACTGGTCGAAACTTGAGCATGCCGGAGCGAGCAGAACCACGTCGCCCGGCTGCGCGCGCTCTATCGCCACTTCGATCGGCGCGTTCGAGCGTGCCCGCATGCACGCACGCGACGGCATCGCCCAAATCCGCGGCGATCTTTTCCGCAGCCTCGCCGATCAGCAACGCCGACCCGCCCACGCGCGCGAAGCGCATCGCGCAGCGGCGTGTACGGGCTGCCTTTGTCCTTGCCGCCCAGAATCACGATCAGCGGGCCGGGAAACGCCTCGATGGCCTTGAGTGCCGCGTCCACGTTGGTCGCCTTTGAGTCGTTGTAGAATTTGACGCCGCCAACCTCAGCCGCGAATTCCAGCCGATGCTCGACTCCGCGAAACGTCTTCACGCCGCGCGCAATTGCCGCCGGCTCCGCTCCCGCCAGATACGCCGCAGCGCATGCCGCCAGCACGTTTTCGACGTTGTGCTCTCCGCGCAACAGAATCTCGCTCCGCTTTCCGACCACAATTTCCGCTCCTTCGAGCCGAAAAATAATCTGATCGTCGAGCAGAAACGCGCCCTCAGCCACGCGCTTCTGCCGGCTGAACCAGAACACGTGCGAGCCCGACGGCATCCGCTTCGTCACTTCCGGATCGTCCGCGTTCAAGACCGCGAAATCGCGCTCCAGCTGATTTTCGAACAGGCGCATTTTCGCGGTCGCGTACTCCTCAAACGACGCGTGGCGGTCGAGATGGTCGGGCGTCAGATTCAGCAGCACTCCGATCTCCGGACGAAACGCCTCGATCGTCTCCAATTGAAAGCTGCTGATCTCGGCCACCGTCACGGTCGAATCGGTTGACGACTCGACGAGCGAAATCAGCGGCGCCCCGATATTTCCGCCGACCAGCGTGGCATTCCCGCAGTCTCCAGAATGTGCGCGACCAGCGAAGTCGTGGTCGTCTTGCCGTTCGAGCCGGTAATGGCCACGAGTTTGCCGCGCAGAAAGCGCCACGCGAGTTCGATCTCGCCCCACACCGGAATTCCGCCCACATGCGCGAGCACCAGCGGCGGCAGATTCACCGGCACGCCGGGGCTGACCACGATCAAATCCTGCTCGAAGAATGCGGATGCCGGATGTCCGCCAAGCTCCAGCTTCACGCCCGCCGCGCGCAGCCGCGCTGCCGTTTCGACTCAGCGCGCTCTCGGGCTTTTCGTCGGTGGCCGTCACCGTGGCGCCGTAGCCCGCGGCGAAAAGCGACACGGCCACGCCGGTGCGCGCCAGTCCCACCACCAGCACGCGCTTGCCCGCGAGATCGAATCCCGGTCTCATCTCACCTCACCTCAATTTCAAAGTCGTCAGCGAAAACAGCGCGAACACCAGCGCCAAAATCCAGAATCGCACGATGATTTTCGATTCGCCCCATCCCATCAGCTCGAAATGATGATGCAGCGGCGCCATTCGAAACACTCGTTTCCCGGTCAGCTTGAACGAACCCACCTGAATGATCACGGACAGCAGCTCCAGAATGAAAATGCCGCCGATCGAAAGCATCAGGATTTCCTGCTTCAGGATCACCGCGACCGTCCCAATCGCGCCGCCGAGCGCCAGCGAACCCACGTCGCCCATGAACATTTCCGCGGGATGCGCGTTGTACCAGAGAAATCCGAGCGAAGCGCCGGCCAGCGAGCCGCAGAAAATCGTCAGCTCGGCGGCGTCGGGAATTCTCTGAATTTCCAGATAATCGGCGAACCGCGCGTTGCTGGAAAGATAAGTGATCACCGTCAGCGCGACCGAGGAAATCAGCACGCAACCGATCGCCAGCCCATCGAGCCCATCGGTCAAATTCACGCCGTTCGAAAGCCCCGCAATCACCAGCACCAGAAACAGCACGAACGGCACGTACGCCAGCGCCCACATGAATCTGTGGTTGAGCAGCGAATCGATCACCAAATCCGGATGCAGCCGCTTCATGAACGGCACGCTCAGCTGCGTCGAATACTTGCCTCTCGCCTGCAGCCCGATGAGCACCGCGCCGACGAACGCGCACGTCAGCACCTGCAGCGCGAATTTTCCCGCCCGCGGTCAGTCCCTTGTTGTGCTTCCGCACGACTTTGCTGTAATCGTCGATGAATCCGATCGCCCCGAACGCCAGCGTCGCCGCCAGCGCCAGCACCACGTACGTGATTCCGCAGGTCAGCCCATAGCAGCGTCGGAATCACGATTGCCGCGACGATCAGCACGCCGCCCATCGTCGGCGTTCCCGCTTTCGCTTGATGCCCCTTCGGACCTTCCTCGCGAATGTACTGCTTCACCTGCAGCGCGCGCAGCCGCTCGATCATCCACGGCCCCAGCAGCAGCGAAAGCACCAGCGCCGTCAGACTCGCCACGGCCGTGCGCACGGTGATGTAGCGAAATACGTTCAGCGCGCTGAAATGCCGCCGCAGCACGAAGAAGAAGAGGTAATAAAGCATTTCAGTTGCGGCCCTTTCGGCCAGCTTCTAGAGCCTCGGCAGCAGGCTTTCGCTGGTCACGCGCGGGTGCCGCGCGTCGACCGCTTCCAGAATTTTCTCCATCCGCACTCCGCGCGAACCCTTCAGCAGCAGCAAATCGCCGCTGCGCGACGAATTGCTCCAGAAATTTCGCCGCTTCCTGCGAATTCTCAAAGAAGACGGCCTGCTCCCGCGGATGCCCCGCCTTGATTGCGGCATCCACAAAATCCTGCGCGTAGCCTTGCACGCCGAATATCCAATCGATCTTGCCGCAGTCCCGCCGTCGCACGGCCGCATTCGCGGTGCAATTCCGCCGACGAGTCGCCCAGCTCCAGCATTTCGCCCGCGGCCACAATTCGCCGCTGATATCCCGGCGTCGCCGCGAGCAGTTGCGTCAACGCGCTCAACGCCGTGGGACTCGAGTTGTAGGTGTCATTGATCACCGTGAATCCATCTTCAAAGCGCACCACCTCGCCGCGTTTGTCGGCGGGCGTCAGCGATCGGAAACACTTCGCTTCGCTTCTTCCGCGCCAACTCCCCAAACACTTGCCGCCGCCAGCGCCGCCAGCGCATTCATCACGTTGTGCCGCCCGATCAGCGGCAATTTCAGCCGCGTGCGACCGGCGGACGAGACAAAATCGAACGCCGAGCCTTCGATGCCGCGCTCCTCAATCGCTTCCGCGCGAAATTCCGCTGGCGCGCTCGGTCCCAAACCGAATCACCGGCCCGCGCGCCACTTCCGCGAACTTCGCCACGCGCTCGTCATCCGCGTTCAACACAGCCGTCGCGCTCGGCCACGCCAGATTCTCGATCAGCTCGCGCTCCGCCAGCGCAATCTCCTCGATCGAAGAGAAAAACTCCAGATGCTCGACGGCCACTCGCGTGACCACGCCGACTTCCGGCGACGCAATCTGCGCAAGCTGCGCCAGTTCCCCCCGATGCGACATCCCCAGTTCCACCACCGCGGCGCCGTGTTCCTCGTCAATCTTCAGCAGCGTCAGCGGCAGCCCGTACTCGTTGTTCAAGTTCCCTTGCGTCTTCAGCACGCGGAACCGCGCGCCCAGAAGCGCGGCCAGAATCTCTTTTGTGGTCGTCTTCCCGACGGACCCGGCGACCGCCCCGATCATTCGCCCCGGCTTTGCCCGCCGCCAAATCTCGCACGCCCGCGGAGGCCAGTCGCTGCAGAGCCTCGAGCGTGTCGTCCACGGCGAAGAGCTTTGCCTGGATTTCGTCTCGGATACTCTTTGAATCGGTCCCGCGCCACCACCCCGGCCGCAGCTCCCCGGTCCAGCGCCCCGGCAACAAAACCGTGTCCATCGTGACGCGGTCCGCGTATGGCGATGAACAGTTCCCCAGGCTGCACGGTTCGCGAGTCAATCGAGACGCCAGCCACCCCAGCCAATGCGGTCGAGCCCCGAGGGGCGCGCGACACCCAGTGCTTCAGCCAATTGATCCGCGGTCCACCGCATCGCATCTCCAGGGGGCTTTGCGTCGCAGCCCTCGCTATTTGCCCGCCGGCGTCTTCGTATAGCCCTTGCGGCGCAGAATCGCCCGCGCCTTCTCGCGGTCATCGAATTCGATCGGTCCCGTCCCGCAGGACCTGATACGTCTCGTGCCCTTTGCCCGCCAGCAGCACCATGTCGCCCGGCCGCGCCTCTTCGAGCGCCATGGCCAGCGCCTGCTCGCGGTCCGGCTCGACGCGGTACTTCGCATTCACTTTCTGCAATCCCACGACCACGTCGTTGATGATCCGCAGCGGGTCTTCGCTTCGCGGGTTGTCGCTCGTCAGCACCACCAGGTCGCTCAGCGAACCCGCCGCCTCACCCATCAGCGGACGCTTGGTGCGGTCGCGCTCGCCGCCCGCGCCGAATACCGTGATGATTCGCGCCGATGGACCCAGCTCCCGCGCCGTCGTGATCAGATTGCGCAGCGCGTCGTCCGTGTGCGCGTAATCCACGAGCACGAGAAACGGCTGCCCCTCGTCAATGCGCTGAAATCGCCCCGGAACAAGCTCGAGGCTTCGCGATGCCCTCTTCGATTTTTGCGTTGGGAATGTCGAGCGCGATTCCCGCTCCGATGGCCGCGAGAATGTTGTAGACGTTGATGCGCCCCACGAACGGCGAGCGCACTTCGATATTTCCCGCCGGCGTCTGCGCCGTGAATTCAAGGCCGTGAAAACCGAGACGCGAATTTCTTGCGCGCTCAGATCGGGCGCGCCTTTCAGGCCGTAGGTCAGCGTGCGCCGCGCAAAGCCCGCCAGCTGCGGCGCGTAGGGATCGTCCGCATTGATCACCGCCACGTCGGGCGCGCCCGCGCCCGTGCCTTCGAACAGCAGCCGCTTGGCCGCGAAATATTCCTCGAATGTTTTGTGGTAATCCAGATGATCGCGCGTCAGATTCGTGAAAATCGCGACCGCAAAATGGCATCCCCACAGGCGCTCCATCGCCAGCGCGTGCGAGCTTGCTTCCAGCACCGCGTGCGTGCCGCCGGCATCGCGGATCTCCGCGAACATCTGCTGCAAGTCGAGCGACTCGGGAGTCGTGTTCACGGCCGCGCGGCTGCCCTTCGGCGTGCGATATCCCGTCGTGCCGATCAAGCCCGTCGTATGTCCCGCCGCGCGCAGGATCGAATCCACGAGAAAGGCAGTCGTCGTCTTCCCGTTCGTGCCGGTCACGCCCACCAATCTGCAGTGCATCTGCCGGACGCCCGTAGAAATTCGCCGCCGCTCGCGCAAGACCGCGCCTCCCCGAGCCAGGCAGCAGTTCCACCAGCGTGATGCCCGCGGATGTCATCCGGTTCGCGTCTTCGCTTGCGACTGCGATAGCTCCGCGCCGCAAGCGCGTCCTCGACAAACTTGCCGCCTTCCAATTTCTCGCCGCGCAGCGCGAAGAAAATCGCCTCCGGGCATAACCTTGCGGCTGTCGTAAGCGACCGACTGAATCTCGATGTCCGCGGGTCCGCTGATTTTCCCGACCTCGGCTCCCGCCAGTAGTGCTTCCAATTTCATGCCGCGATTTCCCTGCCTCTCGCTCGGTTGGTCATCGCTGACGCCCGGTTCATGCTTCACGCTCAGGCTCAATTTCCGTCACCCGGCGCCGATACCGGAACTGCTTCTCCCGGACGGCCGAACCTCACCGTCACTCGGCTGCCGCGCAGGACCTGCGCCCCGGCCGCCGGGAACTGTTCCAGTGCAACACCGCTGCCGATCAACGATGGCATCAGCCCCAACCTCGAGCACTCCTCGGTCACGCCGCGAACCGTCTGGCCCGCGAGGTTCGGAACAACAATTGCACTTGGATCTCCAAACGCAACGGTCGTGCGATGCAGGGCTGGGAGCTTTTGTGTTCGCGACTGCAGCTTGAAAGCGCGCCTGTGCCGCGTCTGCTGCACCGTCTGATCGCGACCCTGGCCGCGGCGTCACTTGCAAATTCTTCGCGGTTTCAACGTCCGATGGCGCCGGCACGTCGTGCGGCTCGTCGCGATACGCCAATACCTGCTCGGCGACTCGCTTGAAGACCGGGCCGCCCACTTCCCCGCCGTGATGCGGGCCCACCGGCGAATCGAGCACCACCAGAATCGAAATCACGGGATTGTTCACCGGCGCAAATCCCACAAACGATGAGTTGTACTGCGTCGCCGAATAGCGCCCCGTCGCCGGATCGATCTTCTGCGCCGTGCCCGATTTTCCCGCAGCGGTATAACCATCGAGGCGCGCCGGTTTGCCGGTACCTTCCAGAACCACGCCCTCCATCATTTCGCGCACTGTCGCCGCCGTTCGGCCATCCGTCGCCTGCTGAGGCGCGGCGCGGAGGACGCAGCGCACCGGGCTCGCCGCCGTCAATTTCGCGCACGATATGCGGCCGGTAAAGCGTCCCGCCATTCGCCACCGCCGAAATCGCGGAAATAATCTGAATCGGAGTGACGCTCACTTCCTGTCCCATCGCCAGCGAGCCGATCGAACTTGCGGACCAATTCTCGAGCGGCCGCAGCAGCCCGCGATTTTCGCCCGGCAACTCGATTCCCGTGGGCTGCCCGATTCCGAACGCGCGAATCGTGTCGTAAAAGCGCGGCGCGCCCAGCCGCAGCGCAACCTTGATCGCGCCTACATCGCTCGAATGCTCCAGAATCTCGCGCACGCTCAGCACGCCGAATTTCTTCCAGTCGTGAATCAGCCGCCCGGCAACCATGATCTGACCCCATCTGGCAATCGACCAGGTCGTCGGGAGTCGCCACGCCGTTCTCGATTGCGCCGGTCAGCGTAAGCACCTTGAACGTCGAGCCCGGCTCGTAAGCGGACGCTGACGGCGCGGTCCATGCGCGCTTCCGTCGGGATAGCTGCCCGCGTCGTTGGGATCGAACGCCGGCCAGTTGGCGACCGCCAGCAATTCGCCGGAATTCGGATCCTGCACGACCACCGTGCCGGCCTTCGCGTGCGTCTCCTCGATCGCGCGGCCAAGTTCCTTCTCGGCGATGTACTGGATCGTTTCGTCGATCGTCAGCGTGACGCTCGCGCCCGGATCGGCGGCCGATTCCGTGCGGTCGTACCAGCGGCGACGGCCGTCCGCCATCACCATCATTTTCCCGGGCCGCCCGCGAATCTGCTTGTCGAGCGAATATTCGATTCCGCCGATTCCCTTTTCGTCCACGTCCACGTAGCCGAGCACGGACGCCGCAAGCTCCCGCTGCGGATACACGCGGCGGTTTTCCTTCTGGAAAAATACGCCCTTCAAATTCATGTCCGTGATTCGCTGCACGGTTTCCGGAGAAAGCTTTCTGCGCCAGGCGCACGGGCGTCTGCGCTTCGCGGATTTTCGCTTCGAGGTCTTCGGCAGGCACGTCCAGAACGCGCGAAAGCAGCCGCGCCACCATCTCGACGTCGGTGATTTCCGCCGGATCGCGCGAACACGGAATCCATCGGCAGGCTGACGGCAAGCTCGCGGCCCTTGCGGTCGTAAATCGTGCCGCGCATCGGGCTGATTTCGAAAATTCGCTGCTGTTGACGCTGCGCTTTTGCGAGGTATTCGCTGTAGCAGAAAAGCTGGAGGTAACTCAGCCGGGCGATGACCACCGCGATCCAAACCACCGCCAGCGACCCAGACGACCAGCCAGCGGAGACGCGGATTGCGCTGCTCCATGGACTCCGGCCTACCCTATCGGAAACGTGCTCCTGCGGCGATCGCGTCCGATCTGCCGGAAATGGCCCGCCGCAGCGGGCCGCAAACTCATGCCAATTTCGATTGAGGCTGAAATCAGGGCCGGGATGACTGCGCCATCGTGCGCGCCTGCGCCACGCACGCCGTCGTTCGAGTCGTCAACAGGCGCCACTTGTCCGGGCACCGGAACCGTCAAGCCCAGCTGATTGCGCGCGATCGCGTCCACCCGCATCGGCGAACGCAGCGTCGCGACTTCCAGGTGCAATTGCTGATTCAGCTCCGCGGCCTGCGCGCGCTCGCGTTTCCAACTGCTCGATCTGGTAGCGAATCTGGATGCATTCGAAATGCTGCCACGCGTAGGACAGCAAGCACGCCGCCATCGCCGCGCCCACCGCCACGCGCCGCCAGAAATCCCTCACTTGCGCAGGACTGCCGTCGGCCGCATCAAGCCTCGAATTATCGATTCGCTTTACTGTGTAGTATTCCGTGAAATTTTCCATTATTGCCAGCTCCCAGCCGCGCGCCCTTGCGACGGCTCGATCTTTTCCGCCACGCGCATTTTCGCGCTGCGCGCTCGCGGGTTGTCTCGGATTTCTTCCTCGCTCGGGCTGGATCACCTTCCTGGTCAGCACGTCGAAAACTTCCCTCGCGCGCCAGCCGCTGAAACGCCTGCTTCACCGGACGATCTTCCAGCGAGTGGTAGCTGAGGACGATCCATCGTCCTCCAATAGATAAAGTGGCAGGGGTCCGCGAAAGAAACTGCTCGAGTTCCTCCTCTTCTCGATTCACCGCATTCCGCAGCGCCAGAAACGTTTT
Organism: uncultured Acidobacteriota bacterium; assembly: GCA_963701865.1. Classification (GTDB taxonomy): domain Bacteria; phylum Acidobacteriota; class Terriglobia; order Acidiferrales; family UBA7541; genus Palsa-295. Next base: position 547,181 of record CAVPBO010000001.1, on the reverse strand, counting down.
TGTCGCGGGATGCAGTTTCTGCCTTCCCCTTGCTTTTCGAGCCCCTGCCACAACCGTTGCCAGGTGTTCGGTGTCGCGAATCGGCCGCGCCCGCACGATTGCCCTGGCGATTCTGCGTGAATCCCTCTCCTCCGCCTTCTGATAGAGGAGGTCGGCCAGTTCTTTCTCCGGCCACTGATTCACAATTTCGTCCGCTGTCAGCGGCGTGTCGGGGTTCATCCGCATGTCCAGGGGCGCGGCCCAGCGGAACGAAAATCCGCGTTCAGGGCTGTCCAGCTCCAGACTTGAGACCCCCAGATCGGCGATCACTCCGTCCAGCAGAGGCAGCTTCAAATCCGCCGCCACTTCGCCGATCTTCGAAAATTCCGCGTGCACCAGAACCACCTTTTCTTCGTACGGCTTCAACCGTTCCCGCGCGATTTCAAGCGCCTTCGGATCGCGATCGATCGCCACCAGCCGTCCGGTCGTCAGCCGCCGGGCAATTTCGATCGCATGCCCAGCCGTGCCGGCCGTCGCGTCCACATAAGTCCCCTCGGGCCGTATGCGGAGCCACTCCACTACTTCCGCGGCCAGAACGGGCGTATGCAAAACGCTCAAAACCTAAATGCCCAGGTCGTCCAGATGCCTTTTCGTCTTCCGCCGTGATCGGATTACGGTTCATTTGATCCAGGAACCGGGCGTGATTCCAGACTTCTAGATAGGTGAGGTGCCCCGAAACGTCCACTTCGCCTTTCATCTCCGCCGATTCCCGAAGTACAGGTGGAATTAAAATGCGCCCCTGCCCGTCCACCTCGACGACCTGACCGTAATAGTTGGTTCGTGCCAGAAACTTCTGCTTGGCCTTGTTGTGAGAAGAAATCTTCGCGAGCTTCTTTTCCTTCTCTTCCCAGACTTTCATCGGAAAGATCTGCGCGCGATCGCCCGCCGTGCTCGTCACGTAGAATTTGGTGCCCAGCTTGCGCAGCTGGACCAGAAAGTCCGCGGGAATTTTTACCCGCCCCTTCTCGTCCACCGTCGCTAGATAGTTGCCCCGCAGCATATTTGCCCTTCAGAACTTCGCCCGGCGTGTTCGACCTTGAATTCACTCGCTCCTGGCCTCGACCACCGCCCTACACTCTCTACCACTCTGCGTCCACTTCTTCCCACTTTGTGCCCCGATTGTAGTTTTGTTCTCTGGGTTGTCAAGCGGAATGTTTCAATTATGAGAAAGTATTTTTCGATGGACGCGATTCGCGCGCAAGCCCCATTTCATCGGCCTGAAATGATAAAAACCACAAGCCCTAGTGGCCACGTTCGCGCGCATAGCGAGTGCTAGCGGTCGAAGCCGAACAAAACCCGAAAATGTTTTGTAAGAGTCAACATCCGCGGCGCGGAATTTCCCGAATCGGTGCAGTTCGAACAGGCGAATGTGAGGCGGAAAGCTACTGCTGAGGCGGATTTCCCATCGAATTGAGGTCTCGCACGACGGATTGTTCGTCCGGACTCAGATTTCCCCAGAACGCCGGGTTATGCAAAGCTGCCTGCTGCTCCGCGGACGACATCACCTGCAGCCGGCGCCAATGGCCGATCACGCGCTGGCGGCGCTGCGGCTGCATTTGCTCCAGCTTCGGCACGATTTCATTCTGAAAGTGTTCGCGCTGCTCTGGAGTGGCCTGCTCAAGCATCCGTTCGGTGGCGCGAATCCTTTCCTTCTGCTCGGGCGGCATGGCATCCCACTTCTGGAGGTTGTTGATGACCTGCTGCTTTCTCTCGGGCGGCAGATTCTGAAACTTCTCATTATTCTGCATGAAGCGTTCGCGATCTTCCGGGCGCATGTCGCGCAGCCTCTCGACCAATTTCGGAGGGAGACCCACCGCCGCGCGTTCACCTGCTGGCCGCCCGCCATTTGCCTGGCGTTGTTTCTGCGCCGCTTCCCTGCGCGCTTCTCGTCCCCTCGCCCGCTCGCCGTTCTGCGCCCGGACGCACTGCGCCGCAAGCCCCGCGAGCAGAGCGAGACGAGGTCCCGAGAATGATGTTGCGGCACTTCACCTGGATATTCCTCCGTCAGTCATTCGATCTCGGTTCGTTTTGCTGTGACTTATCCGATTGCGGCGCGGTTGTCGCGGACGATTCCGACAACGCATCGAACTTCGTCAGCACATCGTAATTCTCGAGCACTCCGAGATCCTTGATAGCGTCGAAATCCTCGTCGCTCGAAGCAGCCACCGCCGCTGGCGCCGGAGCCGGCGCTTGCGGATGCTTCGAAGGCAGCTTCACCATGAACACCGTCAGCGCGACAAGCATCGCCGCTGACAAGCACAAAGCGCGCCTGCGGCGCAAACCATCCAAACCAGCCGCGGCTCGGCTCAGCAGCCACGCGCTGCCGCACGCGCGCGTCAAAGCCAAACGACGGCTCGACCGCCGGCACTTCTTCCATCGCCTTCCAGAGCGCGCGAAACTCCTCGGACGCGCGTCCGGCAAGCCGCGCAGTCCGCGAGATGCTCTTCCACGTCGCGACGCTCGGCGGGATTCGCGCGCTCGTCCAGATACGCGATCAGTCCCTTTGAAATGTCCTCGCAATTTTTCATGATGGCCTTCCTTCCCCTCGCACGTTGCTGCAACGGGCTGGGTCACGAGAGGAGCCAGTTGCACCCGCAGAGTCTCGTAAGCGCGAAACAGCAGCGACTTCAGCGCGCCTTCCGAGCAATCCAGAATTCCCGCAATTTCGATGTAGTCCATCTCTTCATATTTATGCAGCAAGACCGCCGCGCGTTGCTTTTCCGGCAGCGACCAGATCGCCCGGCGAATAATTTCCGCGCGATCGCGCTCGATCATTTGCTCGTCAATGCGCATTTCCCGCGCCGGCAATTCCATCGGCGCGGAATCTTCTCCGGCCGCGGGCGCATCGAGCGATATTCCCATTCTTTGGTGGCGGTTGTCGCGGACCGAATTGAGCGCCAGATTCGTCGCGATCCGGAAGAGCCAGGTGGTGAACTTCGCGCTCGGAGTGTACTGTTTCCGCGCCCGGTAGACTCGCAGGAAAACTTCCTGCGCCAGGTCTTCCGCCGTCGCCGTGTCCCGCACCATGCGGTTCAGGAAATTGACCAGCGGCGAGCGATACTTCTGCAATAGAAAGTCAAAGGACGATTCGTCCCCTGCCTTCACGTCCAGCATCAGTTGGACGTCGCTTCGAGCCATGGCCTCCACAGTCTATCTAACACCAGCCGTACCATAAAGTTGCGCGTCCCGCCGGTAGCCCCAGCTTCCAGGCCGAACGATCCATACGCCACGGCAAATGACATGTCTACGAAGATCCATGCAGTTCCTAGGCACTAACCGTCGGATATTGGCTGATCGCCTCACACGAGTGGCTGTACACGACATACGTGCCGCACGATTGCGCGATCACGATCGCTCGACGGTCCCCACCTCTGCGCATGAGACGCGGTCCCACGAGCCATTCGAACTCATCGCCAAACGGAGCGATCGCCGAACCTCGTCGCAAAACCGCGAACCGGCAGCCTGCGCGGTCGGCCTCGAATCCACGGCGCGTCCTCCAACTCCCTGCTCCATCTCCGGCGGCGTGGGCACTCTTCGGCCATTTCATCGGCGCTCGCAGCGCGATCCACTTGACGACTGTCCTTGGCAAAATCCCGTCGCCGACTCACGCTTTCGCCCAGCGCCACCGTATGCATCGCACAGATGACAAACCATCTGATGCGCGGACATTTTTCCCCACAGCCTGCAACCGGAGACGTCAACGCGGAAATCGCGCGAATTGCATCGCGGTCGGACTGATGCAAGGTTCGCATGATCGGCAGATCCTAGCCTAAACGTGAAGAAAGTGCCTTGAGCGCCACCAGGATCGCGACGCCGAGAAAAACCAGCACGGCCATGCCGACACCCGGCTCGCGGTTCACTTCGGGGATCAAGTCCGACGCGGCCACGTAAAGCGTCACGCCCGCCGAAAATGGCAGCGCATCCGCCACCGTGCTTCGCAGCACGAACATCAATCCCATGCCCGCGAGCGTCGCCGCTCCCAGAATCGCGGACGACGCGAACGCCGCCCTGCGGCTCTGTCCGCTCGCCAGCATCAGCGACGCCACCGTGAATCCCTCGGGAATCTTATGCAGGAAGATCGCCACGAAAATCACGCCGCCCAGCCAATTCGAGACCAGCAACCCGGACGCAATCGCCACGCCGTCGAAAAATGTGTGGATCACCAGCCCGAGCAGCGCTGCATAGCTCGCGTGCGCGTGCGAAATTTCCTCGTGGTGGGTCTCTTCGCCAAAATGAAAATGCGGCGCCAGCGTGTGCTCGAAAAAATGCACCAGAAAATATCCTGCGAGGACGATCACGAACACCGCGTTGGTGCTGTTGAAAAATAACGAGGAGGCGTCGCCGCGAAGCTTCACCGATTCCGGAATCATTTCAATCATCGCCGTCGCCAGCATGAACCCGGCGCCCAGCGCGATGAAGTATTTCAGGTAGTGCCGCGACCAATTCTTTCGCGCAACCAGCAGCCCGCCCAGCAAATTGGCGCCCGCCGCCGACCACTCCCAGCAGCAGCGCCAGCAAGATCCGAGTTGTCTCCGTGGAATTCATCGCCGTTGTCGGTCGTAATGCAGGCTGCGGCTTCCCGCCTTGGGCGAACCTGAACGGCAACCGTCCTCCGTCCGCCGTTTTTTAGGGGGTCGGAGCTTCAGCTCCGACATAATATTCGCGCGCGAAGCGCGTTCCTCTGCGCTGAATTCATCGCAGCAAGCATTCGGCTCGCGGCACCGCGCTTCGCACCTACCCGCCGTGCCGGAACAAAATCACATCGCCATCCTGCACGATGTACTCTTTCCCTTCCAATCGCACCTGCGCCTTCTCGCGCGCGGCCGCAAAACTCCCTGCCTTGAGCAGGTCTTCCCACTTCACCACGTCCGCCTTGATGAAATTCTTCTCGATATCGCTGTGAATCGCGCCCGCCGCCTTCTGCGCGTTCATCCCGCGTTCAATCGTCCACGCGCGACATTCCGGTTCGCCGCATGTGAGAAACGAAATCAATCCCAGCAGACGATAGCTCGCCTGGATCAGCCGGTCGCGTCCCGATTCCGCGAGGCCATACGCCTTCATCATCTCCGCCGCTTCCGCATCGTCGAGTTCCGCAAGCTCCGCTTCGATCTTCCCGCAGAAAGGAACCACCGCCGTCTGCGGTTTCGACGCCAATTTTTCCAGATGATACTTTTCGACCGCGCGGTCAATCTCCGCCGCATCGTCATCGCCCAGGTTCAGAACGTAAATCATCGGTTTGCGCGTCAGAAACATGAAGCCGGTCAGCATCTTCATTTCTTCGGGCTTGAACTCCAGCTCGCGCAGCGGTGTTTCCGCTTCGAGCGCCAACCGGCAGCGGTTCAAAAGCGCCAATTCCGTTTCGAGTATCGTTTCCTTCTTTTTCTTCAGATCCTTTTCGACGCGCTCGATTCTTTTCGCGCACTGCTCGAGATCGGTCAGGATCAGTTCGAGATCCACGTTCACAATGTCGCGCAGCGCGTCCAGTGACCCGCCTTCATGCGGCACAGCCGGATTCTCGAATAGCCGCACCACGTGCGCCAGCGCGTCCGCCTCGCGCAGCGGCACCAGCGACGCCGAATTCTTCTCGCGGTCCTTCTGCAGGCCGCCGATATCCACGTACTCAATCGTCGCGTACGTGATTTTCTTCGGCTTGAAAACTTCCGAAAGCTTCGCCACGCGCGCATCCGGCACGCGCGCGATTCCCACGTGCGCCTGATTCGGCGTGCTCCGCGCTTCCACGCGAGCCCGCGTCAGAATCCGGAAAAGACTCGTCTTCCCCACCTGCGGCAGCCCAATAATCCCTGTTTGCATAAGCGGACGATAGTAGCATAGCCCGCGAATCCGCAGGATTGTGCAACCCGTCTTCGCGCGATATCCTTCCGAGCGCCCATGAATTCGGCCACCAGCAAACTCGCACTCCCGTTCGACCATGTGGAGGCGCACGCGCATCTCTCCAAAACCGACAAGCGCCTTGCCGGCCTGATCGAGCGAGTCGGCGAATTCCAATTCAAGCTCGACGAATGCGACAGCGTGTACGAGTCGCTGCTCGAAGCCATCATGCACCAGAGCATCGCCGGCAAAGCCGCGCAGGCGATTTATGCCCGCATCGTCGCGCTCGGCACAGATGGCCGCTGCCCCACTCCGCGGGAATTGCTCCGCGTGAGCAAGCCGAAACTGCGCAAGGCCGGCCTTTCGCGCGCGAAAGTTGCGTCGGTCCGCGATCTTGCGCAGAAAACGATTGACGGCGTGGTGCCCACGATCGAAGCCGCCGAAAAAATGTCGGACCAAGAGCTTGTGGACCGGCTTATTTCCGTGCGCGGCATCGGCGCGTGGACCGTCGAGATGTTTCTGATTTTCCGGCTCGGCCGCCCGGACGTGCTGCCAATTCACGATTACGGGGTGCAGAAAGGTTACGCCATCACCTACCGCAAGAGGTTCATGCCGAAACCGAAGGCCCTGCTGAAGTTTGGTGAGCGCTGGCGCCCCTATCGCACCGTCGCCAGCTGGTACATGTGGCGCGCCGTCCATCTCGCCGGCTCCGCCGCCCGCAAAATCCAAAAAGCACCAACAATGAAGCGCGTCGCCACCAAGAAACGTCCCGCGCTGAAAAGGAAGCACGCCTAAAGATCTGGGTGTAGCGCCGCGGCCTTCAATTGCGGAGCAGGCACCGAAATTGTGTGTCACTTTGTGATGGTGCCAATCGTTTGTTTTCAACGAGTTAGATCGGAAATTACTTTGCACGGTGTGACACTTAATTGCGTGGTTGGTGAGTGGTGATTGGAGATTCGTGAGGCTCAAATCAACCGGGGAGAGGGTCGAGCGCGGTGGGATCGTAGCGGGACGGACCGCTAGCCCGGTGTTGCATGGGCCTAACGGTTCGCCGAATTGCACGAAAAACGGTAGCACATTTGGAATTGCGAATTCTATTCGTACAAATACGGATATCTCCTGAAACTGAAGCGAAAGGGCTTGTTCGGCGAACGGGAGGAATCGACTACATGCTGCGGTAAGGGCAGCGCAGTGGAGGGCGCTTACGCGCCGATGGTTTCCCAGCCCTGACGGGCTGGGCTAATTTCGGCCGCGCCTACGGCGCTTGAGACGGTAAGCGCTCATGTCCCGGTCCTGGCGCGCTGGGCTATTTTCGGCCGCGCTTACGGCGCTGGGGAGCGGGCAGTGTCCCTACGATGAGTGCTCGCGGGTGGTGAGGAACAGCGCTACGAGACCGATCAGCAACACGCCACCTTCTAAATCGACCGAAATCCCATGCAGCCGGTCGAATGCCGCGCGGCGCGGATCGTTCGCTGGCGTCGTGTCCACCGACACCATTTCTGCGCGCAGCACATCCATTCGCGGAATCACAATTCGCTGCGACGCAAGCGTTAGCGCCAGCATCAGAATCACGCCGAGCGCCGCCGGCCGTACCAAACCGCGCAAAGATCTCGCCGCACCCAGGGCCGCAACCAAATAGACCACCGCCGCGATTACGCCCAGCTGATGCAGCCCTCCAAGCGTAAACCCAACCATCAGCCCAGCCTGATCGCGCGCCAGCACAGCGAACGCGCCGCGCGTCACCACCGCGACAAAATAGATGATTGACCCCACCCACGTGCCCAATGCGAACACCCGGAGGAATCGCAGGATGTGGCTCATCTCGCGGTTCACACGCTTCACATGAATTTGCGTCTCTTGAAAGCGGCAACGTCTGCGGCATCGAGGTCAAACCACTCACCGTTCTTTCTCTTTAAGGCAAACCTATTGTGCCAATATGTTTCGATGCCCGGTGGGTCGTCCGTGCGGATGATATGCACGGTCTTGAGCTTCTCAGGGAGCTGTATCGCAAGCTCGTATTCTCTGCGACCTGCGGCGTTGCTTCTTCCAAGCTTGTAGAAGCTCCCAGACTTCATGAGGTAAATAAAACCTATCTCCCCTTCGATAGCTTCGCTGTTCTCAGATCGTCTTACCCTGCCGCCGCGCGGTTGCACATACGTTTCACAGAGCAAAACCACATCTTCATATCCGACGCGGTTCTTGCAATAGGCCGCGACCCGCTTCACAAGCTCTGGCTTTGAGCCGAACGTTATAGGGTCTGGAAAATCCGCGTCGCTCCTGCGCTTGAGCTGCATGTCGGCCTTAACAGGAAGCTTTCCAAGTTCCCGCGCGAGCGTGATGTATTTCTCCATTAGTGACGATTCGGCATAGGCCGTTTTCATGTAATTTGGAATCAGACCGGCTTCTCGGATACCGTCGCTCCACCTTGCCCAGTGCTTGCCGAGCCAATCCGCTTCCCTAATGCCCGTCTCTTTGGCAAACTTGCGCCAGCCCAGCGCTACGCCGCCGTTGGCTTCTGCAGTTCTCTTCATTTCTTGCAGGATGTGTTCTTTCTTCATCAGTTGAGCAGATTATACCTGCCGTCCAGCTGATATCAGAAAACCAAAAAAACGGTCTGCAGCGATTTGGGCGCAGCAAGCCACGCCTCCGGATATCGCCTCCGGCCACTTTCTAAGCACACGAAGGCAAATCACCAGTTCAGACAGCCAAGCACTTAATGGGAGAATCAAACTTAGGCGAGGTAATGGTGGGCGACCAAGGACTTGAACCTTGGACCTCTCCCGTGTGAGGGGAGCGCTCTAACCACTGAGCTAGTCGCCCATGTACCAGGAGCTTCAGGGGCTCAAGCCCCGTGAAGCGCGAGCCGGAACGTCGCGGCTGAAGCCGCGACCTACAAAGCTCGCAACACAAACTTAACGCCGGCATGCCGCTTTAAAGAGCGGCGCTACATTTGAGACCGGTACATTTTTGCAGAAGGTTAGATCAATTGCAAACCGCAACGAATACGAAGAGCACGGGCGCCGCCAGCACACGTCTCGCCGAGCTGCAGCGCTCGATCGCCCGCGTCGTCAAGGGCAAGGAAGACGTCATCCAGCTCGCGCTGACCACGCTGCTCGCGCGCGGCCACCTGCTGATTGAAGACGTTCCCGGCGTCGGCAAAACCACTCTCGCGCAAGCGCTCGCGCGTTCGTTCCATTGCTCGTTCCAGCGCATCCAGTTCACTTCCGACCTGCTGCCGAGCGACGTGATCGGCATCAGCGTTTTCAATCCCACGGCGCAGGAATTCGAATTCAAGCCCGGCCCGATCTTCGCCAATATCATCGTCGCCGACGAAATCAATCGCACCACGCCGAAAACGCAGTCGGCGCTGCTCGAAGCCATGAACGAAGCGCAGATCACCGTGGACAACCACACGCATCCGCTGCCGCAGCCCTTCATGGTGCTGGCGACGCAGAATCCCATCGAGCACCACGGCACGTATCCCCTGCCGGAATCGCAGCTCGACCGCTTCCTGATGCGCATTCGCATGGGCTATCCCGCGCGCGAAAGCGAAAAAGAAATTATCCGCAATCATTCCGCCGCAGGACGCGCCGACCAGATCGTCGCCGTGATGGACGCGGCCGACGTCGCCGCGAATGCAGGAGACCGTCTCGCAGGTGAAGGTGGACGAGAGCCTGCTCGACTACGCGCTCGAAATCGTCGAGCGCACGCGCACATACCGAGCAACTGAGCCTGGGCGTCAGCCCGCGCGGCTCCGTGATGCTTCATCGCGCCGCGCAGGCGCGCGCGTTTCTCGAAGGCCGCGATTATTGCCTGCCGGACGATTTCAAGCGGCTCATCGTTCCCGTCTTCGCGCACCGCGTCGTCGTCAGCTCGCGCTACGTCTCCACGCAAAAAAAATCCGAGCAGGCCGAAGCGATCCTCCGCGAAATCCTCGATACCACGCGCGTTCCTCTTAGTCCGCCGATGACGACGCAAGATTCCATCGTCGCTCGCATGTGGCGCGGGCGCGACCGCGCCGGCTGGCGCAATTTCGGCATCGCCATGCTGGCGCTTGCCGTCGCTTTCTTCCTCGCGCTGTTTTCCGCGGCCGCCGCGCAGGAAGGCCGCATCTGGGCTTGCCGGAATCACCACGCTGCTTTCGCTCGGAATCGCCGGCTGGGTGGCCATCACCATCGTGCCCGCGCTCGCGCGGCGCACCAGCCTGCGCTGGATCGCCTATCAAATCGACTACAAGCTCACGCGCGAAGGCGTCATCTACCTCGTCGGCGGTTTTCGTTCTGGTTCTCGCCGCCGTCAACACCGGCAACAATCTGCTGTTCCTGATTCTGGCCTGCTTGCTCGCCGGAATTTTGATTTCCGGCGTGCTTTCGCGCGTCGTGCTCACCGGAGTCGAGCTGAAATTCGATCTGCCCGAGCACATTTTCGCCGAGCAGCCCGTGCTGGCCGAAATCGAGCTGCGCAACGACAAGCAGATGTGGCCGTCCTTTTCGCTCCGCGTCATCGGCGGCAAGAAAAAATCTCCGGCCGAAATTCTCGCGCGCCCCGTTTTCTTCCCGTACATCCCGCGGCATGAGCGCGACGCGCCAGAAAGTCGAGCTGCGTTTCCCGCGGCGCGGCGTTTACCGGCAGGATGCCTTCGGCATTCGCACGCGCTTTCCCTTTCGGCTTCTTCGAGAAAACGCGCCAGGTGGATTCGAATCTGGAAATCGCCGTGTACCCGCGCGTCGAGCCGACCGATCAGTTCTACGAAGTTCTGCCGCTCCTCACCGGAGAAATGGCCAGCTATTTTCGCGGCCGCGGCCATGAACTGCACTCCCTGCGCGATTATGTGACGACCGATAGCGCCCGCTTCGTGGATTGGAAAGTCTCAGCGAAATCAGATCGCCTGATGGTCCGCGAATTCGCGCGCGAAGACGAGCGCCGCGTGATGCTCGTCCTCGATCCTTTTCTCGGGCCGCCGCGCGCCGATCTCGGCCGGCTCGCCGAAGCCGAACACACCGAGCGCTTCGAGCGCGCCGTTTCGCTGGCCGCGTGCATCGCCTGGCACTTCAACGAGATTCATTCCGTGATGCAATTTCGCACCGACCGCTTTTCGACTCCCATGGCCCCGGCCGGCGAAATCATCTACGACACGCTGCGCGAGCTTGGCCTGATCCAGGCCGATTCATCAGCCGCGGGCGGCGCCTTCCTCGACGAACTCGCCGCCGAACCCGAAATCTTCAAAATCATCCTCACCGCCCGCGCCCAGCGCACCATCCCCACCGGCCTCTGGTCCTCGTCTTATTTCCTCTTCATCGACCGCCTGTAGTCTTGCTCACCCATTGCCTTCCCTGTTTTGCTCATCTTTCTCCGCTTTCTCCGCGCTCTCTGCGTCTCTGCGGTGAATCCTGGTTTTTTCGTGTGCCTTCTGTCATTCGCGTTTGCACCGTAGCGTGCGAGAATACGCCCGCATGCCGCCGCAATTCACTCCGCGCACGCTGAAAACTTTTCAGCGCCGCCTGCTCGCCTGGTTCCGCGCGCATCGACGCGACCTGCCCTGGCGCGCGAGCCGCGATCCCTATCGCATCTGGGTCGCGGAAATCATGCTGCAGCAGACGCGCATCGCCGCCGTGATGCCCTACTACGATCGCTTCCTGAAACACTTTCCCCACGGTCGAATCGCTCGCGCGCGCGCCACAGGAAAAAGTGCTGCAACTCTGGTCCGGCCTCGGCTATTACAGCCGCGCGCGCAATCTGCATCAGCGCCGCAAAAGAAATCGCTGCCCGCCACGACGGCAAATTCCCGCGCACGCTCGAAGCTGCGCTGGCGCTTCCCGGCATCGGACGCTACACCGCCGCAGCGGTGCTTGAGCATCGCCTACGATCAGCCGCTCGCGGTGCTCGACGGCAACGTCGCGCGCGTCCTCGCGCGCCTCGGCGCCATTCGCGGCGATCTGCGCGCACCAGCCCGCTGGCGTCAGCTCGGCGAACTCGCGCAGACAGCTGCTCGCGCGCAGCGCTCCGGGCGACTGGAACCAGGCGCTGATGGAACTCGGCGAAACGATCTGCACGCCGCAGATTCCCCGCTGCGGCGCGTGCCCGGTTTCGCGCTCTTGTCGCGCTCGCGCGCGCAGCCTCACGCGCGAAATTCCCGCGCCCCGCCGCAAACGTGCCCCGGTGAAAATCCGCATCGCCGCCGCCATTCTGCGCGATCCGCGCGGACGCACGCTTCTCGTCCGCGATCCCGGCGCGCACGACGATGTGCTTTTCTCGCGCATGTGGCAATTCCCCGCCGTCGAAGTCGCGCGCGACCCGGAGGCCGAGCTCGCAGCGCATCTTGCATGACACATTGAGAATCAATCCCGCCGCGCTACAGCTCGAACCGCTGCCGTCCGCGCGCCACGGCGTCACCTTCCGCAACATCACGCTGCTGCCATTTCTCGCGCGCGTCGCGCGGCTTCCGAAGCGCCCGCGCACGCGCATCCTCCTTCTTAGCCGCCTCGCCGCAGCTTCCCGTTTCCAGCGCCACGCACAAAATCGCCGCCGCTCTCGCGGGACGCTAAATCCTTCCAGCCATTGGCCCTTTCGCGTCGCGCCCGCCTGCCTCGCCGCCCGCGGGTGCTAGCATCGTAAAATGGCTTCCGCCGCGCAAACGACAGCGCCGCCGCCTCTCCCGGCGGTCCAGCGATATTTCGAGGTATCGCTGTTTCTTGCTCGTCGCGACGGGCATGCTGGCCATCGTTTCCACCGGCAAATTGGACCTGATCTCCGTTCGTGATTCCCTCGATCGCGCTGATCTATAAAGGCATTCGCATGCGGCGCGGGCGCGGTCCGGAAATTTCCCCGCGCCTGGCGACGTGGCTCGTTCTCGGTTATTTCCTGTTTTTTCCGCTGGATCTTTGGTTCTTGTCTCGCGGCCTGGCCGAAGGCGCGCCGAATCCGCCGCTGTACGCGGCGCTGCTTTCCGCGATTCACCTGATTCTTTTCGCGACGCTCGTCCGCCTTTATTCCGCGCGCTCGAATCGCGATTACGCTTTTCTTGCGGTCCTCGCCGTCGCCTCGATGCTGGTCTCGGCAATTCTCACGGTCGAGACGGGCTTCCTGGTCGCGCTCGCCATTTTCCTGGTGCTCTCTGTATCCACGTTCGTCGCGCTCGAAATCCGCCGCAGTTCCGTGGGCGCTGATTCGCCGCCCTTCGAGCCGGGTTCGCTCGACGGCGCACCGCTTGAATCGCGCTCTCGGGACTCACGTCGCTAGTGGTCGCCGGCGGAGTGTTCGCCGGCGGAATCGTCCTGTTCTTCATCATTCCGCGATTTACGGTCGGCTACCTCGGCTCGCTCAGTCTTCAGCCCGGCCTGCTGACCGGCTTCGGCGACAATGTCGCGCTCGGCCAAATCGGCGAGATCAAGAAAAACGCCGCGGTCGTCATGCGCATCCGCATTGAAGGCGATCTCGGCCCGCGCAGCGGACATGCACTGGCGCGGAATCGTTCTCACCAATTTCGACGGCCACAACTGGAGCACGCCCCCGCAAGCACAAACCGTGGTCGAGCCGAATGCCACTGGCGAATATTATTTTGGTGCGCTCCCGCGTGCGGGAGACCACTTTAGTCCGCTGCTCTATACGGTGCTGATGGAACCGATCGCAACCGATGCAATTTTCATCGCTCCGCCGCTGGAAACACTTCGCGGAAGATTCGGCGCGGACTCCATCCGGTCCCGGCGGACAGCCTAACCGCGGTTATTTATTCATGGATTCCACGGGCTCGTTTTTCAATCCGTCGCACAACAATTCGAAAATCCGATATCAAGGCACGGCCCGCCTTCCGCTTATTACGCCTGCCGATCTGCGCAAGGCTTCGCCGGACTATCCGGAAGAAATCCGCGACACGTACCTCCAATTGCCGCGAGCTCGATCCCCGGGTCAAGAAACTTGCCGAGGACGTCACCGCGCGCTCGACGAACGACTACGACAAAGCCGCCAATATTCAGCGCTACTTGATTGCGAACTACGCCTATACGCTGAATCTCACTGCCGCGGGTAAAGATCCGCTCGCATATTTCCTTTTCACTCGCCGGGCTGGACATTGCGAGTATTTCGCCACGGCGATGACCATCATGCTTCGCTCCATCGGCGTTCCCACGCGCTACGCCACCGGATTTTTGCCGGGCGAATACAACGACGTCGGCGGCGACTACATCATCCGCGGCAGCGACGCCCACGCGTGGGTAGAAGTTTACTTTCCCGGCTACGGCTGGATGACCTTCGACCCTACTCCCCCGGCGAATGAAAAGCGCGGCTTCTTCAGCCGGTTCGGCCTTTATTGGGATTGGTTTCAATTGACGTTGGAACGAGTGGGTGATCAACTACGACTTCTCGCATCAGTTGACCCTTGGCAGAAACGCCCGCGATTCCACGCGCAACTGGAACGACCGCGCCCACGCCTTCTATCATCGCGAGCAGGAAAGGATCATGCGCGCGCATTCTCGCGTTCGATCGCAGGACGGAAGCGTCGCCGTATTTTCTGCCTGGCGTGCTCATCTGCCTCGTCGTGCTGTTGTTCGTCATGCGCGGGCGCTCGATGATTCGCTACGCTATCGCTCGCTGGAGCCTGCGCGCTCGCCGCGGCGGAGACTTGACGGCGTCGCTCGCATCGCTCGAATACACGGAAATGTTGCGCCTGCTCGAAAAGCGCGGCTGGAAGAAATCTCCGTCGCAGACTCCACTCGAATTCGCGTCCGCGATTCCCGCGGCCGATCTGACCGCGCCCATCACGCAATTGACCGACCTGTATCAGTCCGCCCGCTTCGGCAATCATCCCGCGCCCGTCGAGCGGATGTCGTCGCTCCTGCGCGTCATCCGTGATTCCCTCCGCTCGCGCAAACCTTTCGCGCAATAGAAACTTCCTCATCAAAGTTGGGTAAAGTAACGCCTGAATTAACTTCGCGCGGACGTGTGCCAGAACGCGCCAAAGTGCATTGAGCGCGATGCATTTGACGCAGCAACTTACGTCGAGTTGAACGGTCAATATCGAACCATCTCGCGCCGTGCTAGAATTGGGTGTTTCCGCACGCCGCAAAGGACCCGCTGAGATGCCGAAGGTCGGATTCGTGAGCCTGGGATGCCCGAAGAACCTCGTTGATAGCGAGGTGATGATGGGTATTCTCACGCGCGCGGGCTATGAAATCACTCCGCGAGCGGGCGACGCGGACGTCCTCGTCGTCAACACGTGCAGCTTTATCGCTCCCGCACAGCAGGAGTCCGTGCAATCCATTCTCGAAATGGCCGAGTACAAGAAATTCGGCCGCGCGCAAAAACTGATTGTCGCCGGATGCATGGTCGAGCGCTATCGCAACGAAATCCGCGAGCAGATTCCGGAAGTGGACGCCGTGATCGGCACGGGCGAAGTAGAAAAAATCCTCGAAGTGTGCGAGGGCGGAATTCGCCCGGACGCGGGACCCGGCCGGCGTGCCAACGTACCTCTATCACGACCTCACGCCGCGCGTGCTTGCGACGCCGCGACACACCGCGTACATCAAGATCAACGAAGGCTGCGACCATCCGTGCAGCTTCTGCATCATCCCGCAGCTTCGCGGCAAATTCCGCAGCCGACGCTTCGAATCGGTGGTGAGCGAGGCGCAGAATCTGGCCGCGGCGGGCGTCCGCGAAATTTCGCTGATCGGCCAGGACACAACTTTCTACGGCGAAGACCTCGGATTGCGCGACGGCCTGCCCACTCTTCTCGAGCGCCTCGCGCAAATCGAAGAACTTAGCTGGATTCGCTTTCTCTATTGCTATCCGAATCGCATCACGCCGAAATTGCTCGAAACGATTGCCGCGCATCCGCGCCTCGCGAAATATCTCGATATTCCCCTGCAGCACGCGAGCCGCAACGTCCTCGCACGGATGAAGCGCGGCTCCAATGGCGGGGCGTTTCTGAAAATGCTGGAGAAAATCCGCAAAACGATTCCCGGCGTTTCCATTCGCACGTCCTTCATCGTGGGCTTTCCCGGCGAAACGGAAGCCGATTTTCGCGAGTTGTGCGATTTCGTTCGCGCAGCGGAATTCGACTGGATGGGCGTGTTCTCCTATTCGGACGAAGACGCGTCGAAGAGTTTTGCGCTCGACGGCAAAGTTGACGACAAGACGATCGCTCGCCGCAAGAACGCGCTGATGGCTCTTCAAAAGACAATTTCGAAAAAGAAATTGCGGAGCAAAGTTGGCCAGCGGCTGCAGGTGATGCTGGAAGGCCCTTCGAAGGACACCGATCTCATCTGGGAGGCGCGCCTGGAAGGCATGGCTCCTGAGATTGACGGCAAGGTTTACATCACGGAATTCGAAGGCGTGAACGACGCCGCGGATTTGCCCGTGCCCGGCACGCTGGCGACCATCGAAATCACCGAAACGAAAGACTACGACCTGATCGGCCGCGTCGTCGAATTCGCGGCGCCACCCGCCGCCGCGCAAATTCCTCCTCCCCCGAAAACTTTCTTCCCAATACTCGCGTCGCGCTGAAGTATGTATAATCCCGGCGGTTGACTGGAATTGACCGGATCGGTAAGCGTCTTAAGGAGGCTCCCATGGCAGCGACGGCGCCGCATAATCCCCCGTTTCGAGCAGATCACGTAGGTAGCTTGTTGCGTCCACCCGAATTGCACAAGGCACGCCAGGAACATGCCGAAGGCAAAATCTCAGCGGCGGACCTCCGCCAGGCGCAGGACACCGCGATCCGCCGCGCCGTCGCGCAACAGGAGGAAGCGGGACTTCAGTCCATTACCGACGGTGAATTCCGCCGCGATATTTTTTACGGCGACTTTTTCTGCAAGGGACTCGGCGGCGCCACGATTTACCAGGAGATCGAAAAGTTTTTCTTCATCGATCATGAGGGCCGCAAGATTCCGGTTCCCATCGCGAAAGTAACCGGCCGCATGCGCTGGCTGGAGCCGATCCACGTAAATGATTTCAAGTTTCTTCAGTCGCTTACCAAGCGCACGCCGAAAATCACGATTCCTTCGCCCGGCCTGATGTATTTCCCATCGGGGCGCGAGGGAGTCAGCAGCGAAGCGTATCCCGATCTCGATCTGCTCTGGGACGATCTCGCCTACGCGTACCAGAACGAATTCCGTGCGCTTCACGAAGCGGGCTGCCGCTACATTCAAATTGACGAAGTCCCCGTGGTGATGCTGGGCGATCCGAACTTTCGCGAGGGCGTGAAAGCGCGCGGCGACGACCCGGACTATTTGCTGAACAAGTTGTACCCGGAAGCGATGAACCGCTGCATCGGAAACCGGCCTGCCGGGGCTGCAACTTTCCATGCACATCTGCCGCGGAAATAATCAGAGCGCGTGGGTTTCCTCGGGCGGCTACGATCCCGTGGCGGATGTCGTGTTCAATCAAGTGGACGTGAATTCGTATTTCCTCGAATACGACACGGCGCGTTCCGGCACATTCGAGCCGCTGCGGCTGGTGCCGAAAAACAAGACCATCGTGCTCGGAATCGTCTCGAGCAAATTGGGTGAGCTGGAAACGAAGGATTCGCTGAAGCGCCGTATTGACGAGGCCGCCAAATTTATCAGCCTCGACCAGCTCGCGCTGAGTCCGCAGTGCGGTTTCGCGAGCACGGCGCCGGGCAACCGCCTCACCGAAGAGCAACAGTTTGCGAAGCTTCGGCTGATCGTAGAGGTCGCGCGCGAAGTGTGGGGCGAGCAGGGGTCAACTGCCGCGGGCGCGCGCTAGAGCCGATGAGCAAGAACAATTGAAAAAACTCCTAAGGCTGGGACCGCCAATCACATTTTTTCTGCTCCTGATCGCGGTTCTGGGTAGGCCCGCATTCGCGCAGGATCGGGATGTGATTGTCACGACTGACTGCGGCGCGGAAATCGACGATCAATTCGCTATCGCATATCTTTCGCTAATTCCGCAAATTCACATCAAGGCGATCGTCACCACACACGCGCCGACCCTGCCAAAGCAGTCCGAAACGTCCGCCGAGTGCGTGAAAGACGTATTGCGGCGGCTTGCTGCCGGAACATCGCCTCCCGTATTTGCCGGATCGGATGTGGCGCTTGCGACTCGCGCGCCGCTGAAAAATGACGGTGTCGATTTCATCGTAAAAAAAGCGCGCGGCCATTCATCAAGAAATCGGCTGCTGATCATTACGCTTGGAGCGACCACGGACGTCGCCTCGGCATTTCTGGCGGACCCGAAGCTCGGCGATCGCGTTGAGATTCTGACCATGGGCTTCAATTCCTGGCCCAAGGGCGGCGACCCGTGGAACATCAAGAACGATCCCCTCGCGTACCAGGTGATTCTGGATTCTTCCGCGCCGATCACAATCGGCTCGACCGACGTCACCCACAAGTATCTCGAGCTCAGCGACACCGAGGCGGCCAAAATGCTTTCAGGCCACGGCCCATTCGCGGAGTGGCTTAATGGGCTGTTCCAAAATTGGGTCACGACGCAATCCGATCTTGTCGCGCAGGTGGTGCGCCCGCGCCACTGGGTCATTTGGGATACAGTAGTCGCCGCGCACCTCCTCGGCTTCACAACTGAGAAAACCTATCCGCGCCCGGCCCTGAATCTTGCGGACCTTTCGTTTTCATTTCCGAGGACGGAAAAAACGGTGCGGTGGGTTACGGCGATCGATTCTGAAAAAATGTGGCCGGATTTTGTGCAGCGGTTGGATCGAGCAAATGCGCAGCGGGCAATCGACGCCACATTCCAATCCTGGCAGCGATTGATTCGCCGACAGGATGTAAGATAAGAAAGAATCAAACGCCAGAGGCGCAAAGCAATTATGAGCGCGAGAGTTGATTTTCGGCCCGTTCCGGTGCCCGAACCGAATCTGACGCCCGACGAAATGGTCGCGCGGGCCACGGCTCTGCAGCCGCTGCTGCGCGCGGAGCAGGACGCGACCGAGCGCCGCGGAGTTCACTCCGAAGCCATCCAGCAGGAATTTCGGAAAGCCGGATTTTACCGCTGTCTACAGCCGCGACGATTCGGCGGCTACGAATTCGATCTGAAAACTTATTTTCGGATCGGCATTGAAATCGCGCGCGGTGATCCATCCACGGGCTGGTGCCTGATCGTTGGCGCGGGCCACTCGCTGATGCTCGGTTCGTTTTTCGATGAGCAAGCGCAAGCGGACGGCTTCGGACCCGACGGCGAGTTCGCTGCGCCGTCCGTCGCGGCGCCAAACGGAAAAGCAACGCCAGTCGAAGGCGGCTGGCTGATCAAGGGCAAATGGGCGTATGCCTCCGGCGCGCCGTACGCGACGCACTTCATGCCGAGCGTGCTGATCCTGGAAAAGCCGGACGAGCCTCGCGCCGGACTCGCGCTGATTCCGCGGTCGCAATGGAAAATGCTGGACGATTGGGGCGCGATTCTCGGCATGCGCGGCAGCGGTTCGAACTCCATCGTGGTCGAGGAGGCGCGCGTGCCCAAAAGTCACGTGATCCATCTCGACATGCTCAACATTGATCTCGCGCGCGGGACTCCCGGCTCTCACCTGCACAAGAATCCGATGTACGCGGGCCGCTGCCTTTCATTTTTCCACGGCGAGCTTGTTTCGGTGCTCGTGGGTTTGGGCTATGCCGCGATTGACGAATACGAGCACATCCTCCGCACGAAAAACACGATGTATCCGCCGATGATCCCTCGCTACCTGAATCACGATTACCAGCGCAACTTCGGGCTTGCGCTCGGATTGATGAACGCGGCGAAGCGGCTGGTGCTGAATGCAGGCGACGTGTACATGGAATATTGCCGCCGTGGATTCGAAGGCGGCGAGCCATTCACCATGGAAGAGGACCTCGAGCTCGTCGCCAGCCTGGAACACGGCGGACGGCTCGCGTGGGAAGCGGTCGAGATGCTGTTCCGCACGTCCGGTTCGACCGCCGCGAAGGATGGCGAGCGCATGCAGCGCTACTATCGCGACGCTTCGATTTATCGCGGCCACATCTCGGCGCAATACGAAATGATGGCGCAGCGCCTCGCGCTCGTTCACCTGGGACTCGATCACGGAATCTCGACGCAAGACCGCGGCGCGGCCGCGCCTTCGAGCGGTCCCGCCAGCGAACCGAAGAAGTAAACCGCTTCGCCCGACCTACCGCTCACGCGTGCAGCACGCACGGGCAAGCCCGTGCGGCATACAGCGGCGGCAAGCCGCCGCACTCCACATGGGCAACGCCGTTCGCCACTGCTCGCTCGTGGCTGACAGTCGTCATATCGCGCCGGGCTGCGCGCGAGATGCCTTTGCGGTATGCTCTTTGCATGACGGCGAGCTGCCCGATTTGCAAGAAGCCGACGAACTCGGAAGCTGACGTTGAGTTTCCGTTCTGCAGCGAGCGATGCCGTCTGTCGATCTCGGGAATTGGGCGAGCGAAAAATACGTCATCAGTTCGCCCGCGTTCGACGAGTCAATGTTCGAGGACCTCGAACGGGACGCGCCGCCATCCGACGCGGACAGCAACGAATGAGCGCGCACTGCCGAGCACAATCACCGACGGCTGTTGCCGCGCAGCCCGCCGGAGCGCGCAAGCCGCGCTTCGCGCTCTTCGTCGCCACAGCTTGCGGCCTTGGCTATCTTCCGAAAGCGCCGGGAACGTGGGGATCGCTCGGCGGGCTGTGCTGCTGTCATACGCTTGGTGTCAGCGCTCTACCCTGCCTGATCACGTGTCGATCGTGCTGCGCCGCCCAGCGGTAAAGCATGCTCTGTTGGTATCTGGCATCACATCGTTCATTCCTGTGCGTCAGTCGCGTTCACATTCTGGCCGCGCGATCGGAGTTTGGAGTGCGGACCGTGCCGCGCAGTTTTGGGCGCAAAGGATCCTCAATGTGTCGTAATGGATGAAGTTTCGGGGCAGCACCTACTTGTTGCTGGTTGTGCGATACCGGTCTGCGTGGAAAAACTCAGTTTTGCACTGGACGAGCTTTCCGATTGGCCCCGAATCGCTCCGCGGCGCGCTAACTGGAAATATTTGCTGCTGGGTTTTATACTTTTTCGGTTGTTCGACATTTGGAAGCCGTTTCCGGCGAGGCAGGCGGAATCGCTGCCGGGCGGCTGGGGAATCATGGCGGACGATTGGGTCGCCGGAATTTACGCGGCCGATAGGACTGTGGATCGCGCGCGCGGCGGGGCATGTCCGAGATGCTCGGTGAGGCGTAGTAGCCTGTGAAAATGAACGGCATACCGAGGATCGAAAGCGTGAAACCGGGAGCGGCGCTGCCTGGAGGCGAAGTCGCGCTCGGCGGCAGCGGCTTCGGCGCGAGAAACCACACGCGGCCTCAGGTGCAATTCGGAACTTCCGATGCCGTGGTGATTCTGGCGTCGGAAAATCGGCTGATCGCGAGCGTTCCCGAAGGAGCGACGGGAGGCGCGGTGCGCGTGAAAATGGGCAGCATCGAAAGTTCGCCCTTCCCTATCGCGCTGGGCACGCAGATCGCGGACAACCTTCACCCGGTCGGAAATCCGGCGGTGGATTCGGGCGGCAATGTCTACGTCACGTTCAGCGGCCAGCGCGGGCAAAAAGTTCCCGTCTCGCTGTACAGAGTCACTTCGGATAACGTGGTGAAGCCCTACGTCACCGACCTGATGAATCCCACGGGCCTCGCGGTTGACCGCGACGGCTATCTTTTTGTTTCCTGCCGCCACGAAGGCACGATTCATCGTGTGTCGCCAGACGGCCACGCGATGCAGTGGATCGAAGGCATGGGAGTGGCCACGGGGCTGGCGTTCGACAAAACCGGAAATCTTTACGTGGGCGATCGCAGCGGCACGATTTTCAAAATCGGCCCCGACCGCGAAATTTTTGTGTTCGCCACGCTCGAGCCTTCGCTTGCGGCGTATCACTTAGCGTTCAGCCCGGCGGGCGATTTATTCGTGTGCGGACCCACAACCTCGAGCTTCGAGCGAATTCACCGCATAACTCCGGCGGGTGAAGTGAGCGTGTTTTTCCGCGGCTTGGGCCGGCCGCAGGGACTCGCGTTCGATCGCCACGGAAATCTCTACGTCGCGGCGTCATTCGGCGGCCGACGCGGAATTGTGCGGCTGACGCCCGAAGCGCAGCCTGAAATTGTGCTTAGCGGGAGCAACATCGTTGGGCTCGCGCTGCTGCCGACGCATCGCGCCATGATCACCACGCATACCGCGCTCTTCACGCTCGATTGGGATGTTCAAGGATTGCCGCTGAACGGGTAAGCACTTGCGGTTCCCCCCCGGATTTCAGAATGAACCCGAGACGGATGCTACAGCGCCGGAGGTCTGGTTCGCCAGCCGGCCGCGCCCCCGAGGGCAATTTGAGTTCGACTCCTGCGTGCTTACGGGCAGACGAAGTCGGCTCAGTTGGATTACCGCACAATAATCAAGTGATTGACAACTAAACTGGATGGTAGTAACAAGAGTTCTCCTCCTGGGCGGGTGGCCCACATGACTTACGAAGGAGCAATTCATGAGCGTTTCCACGGGGTTGAAGAAGTGTGTCTCGAAGTGGCTGGTTAGTTCAATCCTGCTCATAGCGATCGTGGCGGTAAATCGCGTTGCGGCGCAGGTCGAAACCGCGACGATCTCAGGCACAGCGATGGATAGTTCCGGCGCAGTGCTGGCCGGCGCAAACATCAGCGCGAAAAACGTTGGCACCAACATCACGCAATCCACGGTTTCCGATGGAGCCGGGCGTTACCGTATCCCCGATCTTAGCATCGGCACCTACGACGTCTCCACATCGCTTTCCGGTTTCCAGACGGTCGTTCACAAAGGAATCACGCTCACCGTCGGCACCAATCTCGTGGTCGATTTCTCCCTGCCCGTAGGCCGGGTCTCTCAGACCGTCACCGTCGAAAGCGACGTCTCGCGCGTGGAAACGCAAACGGCTACCGTTTCCTCGCTCGTCACTCCCCAGCAGGTGAGTCAATTGCCCTTGAACGGTCGGAACTTCGAGCAGCTTCTGTCACTCGCGCCCGGCGTGCAGTCGGTGACGCAAGCCTATTACACCGGCGGCGGTGGTGGTGGAATTTCGTCAGGTTTCTACGGTCCAGGGCAGACATATTCAGTATCTGGATCGAGGCCGGTCGGCCAGGTCTTCCTGCTCGACAACCAGGATCTTCAGGGCTACTGGGAAAAAGGCACCGGTTCGAATATCACGGGTAACTCAATGGGAGTCGAAGCGCTCAACGAATTCGAGGTGCTGACGAATACTTATAGCTCTCAATTCGGCGGAACCGGTGCGGCAATCAATGCCGCGAGCAAGTCCGGAACCAACTCGATCCACGGCTCGGCATATGAATTCGTGCGCAACAGTGCGCTCGACGCGCGAAACTTCTTCGATGGGCCGCAGATCCCCGCGTTCAGCAGGAATCAGTTTGGAGGCAGTGTCGGCGGCCCCATCTTGAAAGACAAACTGTTCTTCTTCGCGAACTACGAGGGGCTCATATCGAATTTGGGCATAACCGGGAATCAGTTTGTGCCGGATACTTTGTCCCGCACGGGAAGCGTTCCTTGCAACACCGTGGCGGGCCAAACACCCAGCACGTGCGTTTCTGGCGACAGGTTGAGTGTCCCCGTCAGTCCGAAGGTTGCGCCATATTTAGGTCTGTACCCTGACCCGAATATCAGCTGCACGGGCGCGCCTCCCTACCCCAAGCCGTGCCAGATCGTAACCGCAGGGCCATTCATTCACTATCCGAGCGGCAACGCCCTCGTGACGACGATCGCAACTCAGCCGGAAGCTGAGAACTATATTCTCGGGCGGGTCGACTACGTGCTGGGCTCGAAAGACACGTTGTTTGGGCGATACATCTCCGACACGGCGTATCTGAAGTTGCCTGTTCCCTTTTCCAACTTGCCCCTTTGGCCAGTAGTCGATCACGGAGGGGATCAATACTTTGCCCTGGAAGAGAAGCACATTATTTCGCCCAACGCGATCAACCAGGTACGTTTCAGTTTTTCACGCACCAACGAGCGTGCGGATCAGGATTTCCTGTCGGATCCCGCCACCGATCCGCTACAGCTCTATCTCGCGAACGGCTTCTCAGCGCCTTTCTACTCACCGGGACAGCGCGAGGACGGCAACCTGATCATCGCGGGCGGCACTTCTCCCATCGGTCCTGGCGCGACCGCACGCTTCCATCTGATTGAAAACAAGTTCACCGGCGGTGACGATGTTTCCTGGACTCATGGAGCTCACAGCATTACCTTCGGTGCATCGGTAACCAGAGTTCAGGACAATATCGCTGTGGGCCGTGAAGGCGGCATCTTCGTGTTTGGAAGCCTGCCGGGATTTCTCGCAGCAACTCCGGTCCAGTTCCAAGGGGAAACGAATCCTTCTCCAACGTTCAATCGGACACGGTATTCCCGCGCCATCGAGTTCTTCCCGTACGTCCAAGACGATTGGAAGGTGAGATCCAATCTCACGGTCAACATCGGCCTACGATATGACTTCGAGACCAACCCTATCTGCTGGGGCCCCGGGTTTGCCTGCACGAACCTCCTCAATCCGTTGACGTCCCCGACCTTCGTGAACATTCGGCATGTTGCCAAGGTGAATCCAAACGGGCTGAACTTCGATCCCCGCGTCGGCATCGCTTGGGATCCATTCCGTGATCACAAGACGTCTATTCGCGCCGGATTCGGGATGTTCCACGAACAACTCGCGGCCCGCACGTACTTGAACGGGTATTCGGAAAACCCACCGTCGAATACCGTCGTTCTCGCTGGCCCGGGCGCAATTCCGCTCTTTCCCAATCCGGCTCAGTGCGCGCCGGCATGCAGCCCGGTTTACGGCGCGGTTTACGGATATGACTACCGCTCGGATACTTCTCCTTACGTAATGCAGTACAACCTGACCGTGCAACGGGACTTGGGACACGGCATGGTCGCGTCGCTCGGCTATATCGGTGCTCAAGGCGTCCATCTGTACAGCCAGCAGAATTACAACACGCGCGCCGTAGTTGGTGGTCCCAGCGACTGCACGAGTTCCGCGTGCACCTTCACGGGACTGCCGCCGAACCCGGCGTTCTGCTTCCCGGTCAGCGCCACTTGCGCTACGGGTACGGCCCTCGGCTTGGACTTCGCCGCGCCGACCAGCCATTCAACCTACAACGGCTTGGTGGCAAGCCTCACTCGCCAGCTCAGCCGGAATCTCCAGGGGCAGATTTCGTACACCTACTCGAGATCGATCGACAACGGTTCCTCTAGCTCTGGCCTCGAGCAGTCCGCATTTGAGATCACCGACGTGTACAACCAGGCCTACGACCGGGGGCCTAGCGCGTTTAACGTTGATCAGGCGTTGAGGGTGAACGCCGTGTACAACTTGCCATTCAGCGGGAATAGATGGGTGGCGGGATGGCAACTGAGCGAGGTTTTCAGCGCTGCCTCCGGCTTTCCCGTCAACGTGCTGACCGGGCTCACTCCCCAGCGATCCAATACCGGCGGTCTCACCGGGGATCGTCCGAACTTCGTGGCAGGCTGCAGTCCATACCAAATACCTAGCGCGACGAGAGATCAACTTCTCCAGGTCAAGCTTGTGCCGTGGTTTAACCCCGCTTGCTACGCGGTCCAACCAGCGGCCACACTTGGAGACGTGACCAGAAACTCGCTGATCGGTCCCGGCTTGGTGAACTTGGATTTCTCCGTTATAAAACAGACCCGGATCACCGAAAAACTAAACACGGAGCTTCGCGCAGAGTTCTTTAACATCCTCAATCGTGCGAATTTTGGACAACCTGCCGGCGCCGTATTCGCGGGGACCGGCGCGGCTCCCTTCATCAGCGGGACTGCTGGCGTGATAACTACCACGACTACCACCGCGCGGCAGATTCAATTTGCGGTGAAGCTGCTCTTCTGATCGACGGTGAATCATGAGAGGACGGGTTTCACCCCGCCCTCTCCATGAGCTACCGCAGTTCCACGACCCTGATTCTGAAATAGTTCTGACGCACGCTCGGCTAAGTCCTGATCAATCGGATTCCCGGACAAGCGACACATCGCTCCCAGCTTAAAAGTTGACCTCGCGCCTGCCCGGCTCGCGGACTAGCCCACCGCCAAATTCCCGCGTCGCTTGCGCTCCTTCGGCTTCATCGAGTAAAACTCTTAAGGCATGAAGGCTGAGATCATCGCAATCGGTTCCGAACTCCTCACTCCGTTTCGCCTGGACACCAATTCCCTTTTCCTCACAGCGGAGCTGAACCAGGTCGGCCTGCGCGTGGTGCACAAAGCTGTAGTCGGCGATGCGCCGGACGAAATGCATTCCTCGTTCCAGCACGCGCTGGATCGCGCCGACGTGATCGTGTCGTCCGGCGGCCTTGGCCCCACCGACGACGACCGCACCCGCCAGACCGTGGCCGATCTGCTCGGTCGAAAACTCTACCGCGACGAAGAAGTGCTTCGGTCCATCCACGAGAGATTTCGCCGCTTTGGCCGCGCCATGCCGCGGAATCAACGAGCGGCAGGCCATGGTCATCGAGGGCGCGACGGTCCTGAAAAATCCGCGCGGGACCGCGCCGGGACTTGTGGCTGGAAGCGCGCGGGCACATCATCGTGCTGCTGCCCGGAGTGCCGCAGGAGCTGCGCGCGCTGATGGAAACCGAAGTGAAGCCGCGGCTGCTGCAGTTGGGTATTCCGGAGCGTCTTTACACGCGCGAGCTGCGCATCACGGGAATTTTCGAATCCGATGTCGAGCAGCGCGTGTCGCCGCTCTACGCGCAATATCCCGATACTGAAACCACGATTCTCGCCGCGCCGACCGGCATTCAGCTTCATCCGCGCCTCTGGTCCGACAATCCGATGAAAGCGGAAGCGACGCTCGATGAACTCGTGAAACGTATGTCGGTAGCGCTCGGGCGAACATCTCGTTTCAACGCGCGGAGAATCGCTCGAGCAGATCGTCGCGCATCTGCTGACAGAAAATCGCGCCACGATCGCCGTGGCCGAAAGCTGCACGGGCGGCTTGCTGGCCGAGCGGCTGACGAGCCTGCCGGGCAGTTCCGCATATTTCGTAGGCGGCGTGGTCTGCTACAGCAACGAAATGAAGACCAGCATGGTCGGCGTACCGGCGGAGCTGATCGAATCGAAGGGCGCGGTGAGCGCGGAGGTGGCGCTCGCGCTGGCCTCGGGGATTCGCAAGCGGACCGGCGCGACGCTCGGCCTGGGAGTCACCGGAATCGCCGGTCCAAGCGGCGCGACGCCGGAAAAACCAGTCGGTCTGGTGCACATCAGCATTGCCGACGAACGCGGCCCGCGCGAAACGATGATTCAGCTGCCGGGCGACCGGGAGCGCATACGCCAATTTTCCACGCAGCGGGCGCTCGACCTGGTGCGACGGTATTATCTGTTCCCATCGCTCGGACGCGCGTAGCCATGCGGCTTTTCGTCGCGTTCGATCTGCCGGACGACGTTCGCAGCGCGCTCAGCGAGCCGATCGCTCGAATGAAACCGCTGTGCAGGTCGGCGCGATGGGCGCGACCGGAAGGAATGCACGTGACGCTGAAATTCATCGGCCACGCGATCGCCGACGGCGACAGCCGAAAAGCTCGACGCCGTTCGCGCCGCGCTTGCAGCCGTGAAATCGAGCGAACCGGTGGATATTCGCTTCCGCGGCGTGGGATTTTTCCCCGATGCGCAGCGGCCGCGAGTGATCTGGTGCGGCGTCGAGGCATCCCCAAATCTCGCGAAACTCGCCGCCGATATCGAGGGTAGCCTCGAGCCGCTAGGAATTCCGCGCGAATCGCATAAGTTCGTCCCGCATCTGACGCTGGCACGATTCAAATCGCCCGAGGGAGTGGGCGCGCTCGTCAGCTCGGCCGCCGAATGGGCCTCGCACGATTTCGGCTCTGCGCGTGAAACGGAGTTTCATTTGTTCGAGAGCATCCTGAAGCCCAGCGGCGCGGAGTACCGGAAAATCGAGAGCTATTCGTTTGTGAAGGCGACCACATGAGGAAGACGGCGTGAATCCATACGTGCTGATCGCCGTCGCGTATCTGCTCGGTTCGATTCCCTTCGGGTTGCTGATCGTCAAAGCGCTCGGCGGACAGGATATTCGCTCGACTGGCAGCGGCAACATCGGCGCGGCCAACGTCGCGCGCAACGCAGGCGCGCTGGCGGGCGGACTCACTCTGCTGCTGGACGCCGGGAAAAGGTTACCTCGCTGTGTGGCTGGCGGCGCACCAGACCGGCGGCAATGGCCACTGGATGATGGCCGCGGCGGTGGCCGCAGTAGTCGGCCACGTGTTCCCAGTTTGGCTGGGCTTCAAGGGCGGCAAGGGCGTGGCCACCAGCCTAGGGGTATTTCTCCCCATCTGCTGGCAGGCAGTCGCCGCAGCAGCTGTGATCTGGCTGATTGTGGTCGCCTTCTGGCGATACTCGTCGCTGGGCTCGATCTTCGCCGCTGCGGCAATGCCGGTGCTGGTTTACTTGTTTTATGCGCCGCATCACGCGCCAGCCACGTACGTGAGCCTGTGCACCATATTTATCGCGCTGCTGGTAATCGTGAAGCATCGCGGCAATATGCAGCGCCTGATCGCCGGAACCGAAAGCCGCCTCGGCTCGCGCGAATAGCGACGACGCCCAATCGCCGCTTGGAGGTTCTTCGCGCTCCGGATTGCTCCCTTCAACTGCTACTAGCGATGTAGCTTATGCGGCAACCCCAGTACGATAGTTCCGTTGTACCCGCGAGCCGCCTCCGTTAGCATTTTCATGCGGGATTTCTATGCCCACTCAGCCCCAGAAGCGCTTCACAACGCGACGACTGCGCATCCTATGGATCGTCATGGGCGCGCTGCTGCTCGTCGCCGTGACGCCGCTGTGGCTTTATCACCGCCAGGCGCTGACACTCAGCGAAGGAAAATTGCAGGATACCGAGCGCGTGCAGCAAAGCGAAATCACCCGCTCGCTCGCCAGCGAAACTCTGCAATTCGAGCAGAGCCTGCGCGAACAATTGCTGAGCCAGCGGCAAATGCTGGCGCTCACCGGCTGGATTCAGAATGTGGACGATCCTTCGCACGCGCCGCAGCTCGCGCGTCTGCTGCAGGTCTTCGTCGAAAACAATCCCGATATTCTTTACGTGACCGCGGTGAACAAGGACGCGAAAGGACCGTCGGCCGGCAGCATCAGCGCCGACCGCGACCCGTTCGTCGAAGCCGCGTGGAAGCGCGCGTTCACTTCCAGCATGCAGGGTTTCGATTCGCTCAGCGAGCCGTTCGCCCTCGGACAGGATAATCGCCCGGCGCTGGTCGTCTCCGTGCCGCTGCTTGCGGACGGGCAATTCGCGGGAATGCTCAGCGCCGTGGTATCGCTCGACCGGCTGCAGGCGCGCTTGCATGACGCGAGCGTGCGCGACCGCAAAGTTTTCATCGTGGACGTGCACGGGCAGATCGTCGCGTACCCGGACGCGCGCGAACTGGTTCCCGGACGCGATGTATCCTCCACTTCCCCGCTTGCGAAGCAGATTACCGAGCTGCCTCGGGAATTGCGCGCGACGCAAACTTCAAACTTTCTTGCGCCCGGCAAGGATGGTCGTCACCCGGTGGAAATGATCGGCACCTACAGCACGATTCCCGAGCTTGGATGGGCCGTGATCGCGCAGCGCAGTCTTGACGACGCGCGCGTGGACGCGGGCGTAAACGAGCTGACCGCGGAGGCGCTGCGATTCGTCGTCGGCGTCACATTCGTGGCGCTGCTCCTCGGATATTTTTTCGCCGTGGGCATCACGCGTCCGATTCGCGGCCTGGTCGAATCCGTGCGCGCCATCAGCCGCGCCGAATTCCACGAACGCGTGGTCGTGCGCGGCACCGCGGAAATCGGCGAGCTCGCGGAAACGTTCAACAACATGGCGGGCGACATCGAGCAGTACGTCGAGCGGCTGCAGGCAGGCTGCCACGGAAAACCGCGAGCTGTTCCTGGGCTCGATCCGCATGCTCGCGGCGGCCATCGACGAAAAGGATCCCTACACGCGAGGTCACTCCGGCCGCGTCGCGAAATATTCGCTGATTCTCGGCGACGGCCTGGGACTGAATGCCGAGGATCTCGACCGGCTGCGGATTTCCGCGCTGCTGCACGACGTGGGCAAGATCGGCGTGGACGACCGCGTGCTGAAAAAGCCGGGCAAGCTCACCGACGAAGAATTTGAATTGATGAAGCAGCACACGGTAAAGGGCGCGAACATCATGCGCCCCGTCGCGCAACTGAAGGACATGCTGCCCGGGCATCGAACTCCACCACGAGCGCATGGACGGCGGCGGGTATCCCTACGGCTTGGCAGGCGATTCGATCCCGATGATGGCGCGCATCATCGCCGTCGCCGATACGTTCGACGCCATCACCACGAATCGCCCGTACCAATCGGCCATGGATGTGGATTTCGCGCTCGAACGCATCCGGTCGCTCGCGGTCACCAAGTTTGATCCCAACGTGGTCGCCGCGCTCGAAACCGCCATCTCCGCCGGCCGCCTGCGCCTCTCCGCGACGCTCGTCGAAGTCTAGCCAGCCCTTCCGCAAGCAATCACCGCAATGCACGCGACTCCAAGAACAGATGCGCCGGTCGTTGCCTAAGCGAGATATTTCTTCAGCGGCTCCCAATACCGCTCATACCATCCCGGGTCGAGATGGCCGAAATTGCCTTCCGGGAAACCGGTGTGATCCAGGACGACCGTGGCGCTCGGAACTCCGTGCGCTTCAGTTCGAATTTGACAATCGAATAGACGCCCGGGTCCCAATTGGCGGGCCGCCATGCCTGAACGATTCGCTGGTCGGGCACGAGCTCGATGTTTCTTCCAACGATCAGTCCCCCGAACATCGAAAAAGCGCCGCCCGCCTTCGGATCAATTTCGGCTGCCAGGCCGGTGAACGCCGCGAACTGCTTGGAATCGAGAAGCGCCTGATAGATGCGCTGGGGAGTCGCCTTGATGGGAATTTCTTGGTGAAGGTACGTGAGCAGCCCTGCCAATCCCGTGCTCTGCGTTTCTGTCATTTTCTGCTGCGTCTGTCCCAAAACAACAGAGCCTGTTGCCAGGCCGCCCAACGCGATGCCAATCCCCGCGATCATTTGCCGCCGCGTCGGCGGCGTAATTGCCAGCGCGGACGCTCTCGTTTCCTCGCTCATAGATGCTCTCCTGGTTTCTAGTTCCTGCCTTCTTGGCATAACATCATGGGGACAAAATATGATCAAGTGCATACTTCGCGCTTCGGAAGCGCACCCGTTTCCTCTGCTAGAATAGTTAGCCTCGCGTTAACACGGCGAAATCCATGATTCTCACTCTTCGGCAAATCGGGCACTTCCCTTCTCGACCGGCTCAAGCAGTCGGTCGGCAAGACGCGCACGGAGCTGGCCGCGCGCGTCGAGCATCTGCTGACGGGCAATCGGCCCGTTGATCCCGAGCTGCTGAAGGAGCTTGAATCGGCGCTGCTGAGCGCCGATATCGGCGTGCGCACCACCAAGGAAGTGCTCGCCGCGCTGCGCGAACAGGTGAACGAGCACAAAATTTCGGACGCGGCAGCGCTTCGAGACAGGAATTGAAGCTGCAAATTGTGAAAATCCTGATCGCGTCCGCGGAAACTCGGGCGCCGCGTTGACAGGCGCGCCAGGGCCGCTGCCGCTGCTGGGTCCCCGCGCGTGCTTTTCGTCGTCGGCGTGAACGGCACGGGAAAAACCACGACGATCGGCAAGCTCGCGAACCGCCTGAAGAAGGATGGCGCGAGCGTGGTGCTGTGCGCCGCCGACACTTTTCGCGCTGCCGCCATCGAGCAACTCGAAGTTTGGGCGAAACGCTCGGGCGTCGAAATCATCAAGCAGAAATCCGGCGCCGATCCCTCGGCGGTAATTTTCGACGCGCTCTCGGCCGCGCAATCGCGCTCCGCCGACGTCGTGATCGTGGACACCGCCGGCCGCCTGCACACGAAATCAAACCTGATGGCCGAGCTCGACAAAATGAAGCGCACCGCCGCGAAAGTGGTTCCGGGCGCGCCGCACGACGTCCTTGCTGGTCCTCGACGCCACCACCGGGCAGAACGGCCTGAACCAGGCGCGCGAATTCTGGAGCCACGCGGGCGTCACCGGCATCGTGCTGACCAAGCTCGACGGCACCGCGAAAGGCGGCATCGTCGTCGCCATCGCGCGCGAGCTGAATCTGCCGATTCGATTCGTCGGCACCGGCGAGCAGATCGACGACCTCGTGCCCTTCGACGCGCAAACCTATGTCAATTCCCTCTTCGATTAGCAGCGTGGATTCAGCATGGATGGCGCGCGCGCTCGAACTTGCGCGTCAAGGCATCGCACTGGCGCATCCGAATCCGATGGTCGGGGCAGTCCTGGTTAAGCACGGCCGCGAAATCGGCGAAGGTTTTCACGCGTACGACAAGCGCGACCACGCGGAAATCGTCGCGCTGAAGCAAGCGGGCGAAAAAGCGCGCGGAGCGACCCTCTACGTGACGCTGGAACCCTGCTGCACCACAGGACGGACAGGTCCCTGCACGAAGGCAATCATCGCCGCCGGCGTGGTGCACGTCGTCGCGGCGATGAAGGATCCAAATCCAGCAGTGGCGGGCCGTGGATTCGCGGAATTGAAACGCGCTGGCATCAAAGTCACAGTCGGACGCGGCGAAACAAGCGCTCGGCAGTTAAACGAAGATTTCGCGAAGTGGATTCGCACCGGACTGCCCTTCGTCACGCTAAAATCCGCTCTCACGCTCGACGGCCAAATCGCAGCGCGCCCCGGCAAATCCACGCAGATCACGGGCAAAGCTTCTCGGGAGGCTGTTCAGCGGCTTCGACACTCAGCCGACGCGTTGGTCACCGGCATCGGCACAGTCATCGCGGATGATCCTCAACTCACGGATCGTACGGGCGAGCCGCGCGGACGCAGTCTCCTGCGCGTCGTGCTCGATTCACGTCTGCGGCTGCCGCTGAAATCAAAGCTGGTTCGGTCGGCTGAAGGAGATGTGGTCGTCTTCACAGCCCGACCCACAACTTCCGCGAAGGCGCGCGCGCTCGCAAAAGCGGGCGTCGAGGTTGTCCGCGTTAAATCGCGCAGCGGCACGAACCGATCTGCGCGCTGTCCTGAAAGAATTGGGCCGCCGCAAAATATTGCATGTGTTGCTCGAAGCGGGCGCGGAGCTCAATGGCGATGCGCTGGCGGCCGGGGTTGTGGACAAGCTGGTTCTCTTCTATGCTCCCAAAATCATGGGGACTGGCGGAGTTCCCTTCGCGCAGATTCCGGCAGCGCGCTGGTTTTCGAAACTGCCCGCGCTCCGGAACGTAACAGTCAATCGTTATCCGCCTGATATTCTTGTCGAGGGATATTTTCACGATGTTTACGGGAATCACTGAGCACGTCGGAAAGATTGAATCGCTCAAGCGCGGCGCGGACGGCGGCGTGCTGCGCGTCAGCTTCACAGGCGCGCCCGAAATCGCGGCCGAAATGAAACTTGGCGACAGCATTTCCGTCAACGGCTGCTGCTTGACCGTCACCGAATTCAGCGCCGGGTCATTTTCCGCCGACCTATCGGGAGAAACTCTGCGCCGCACCTCGTTCGGTGAAAAAAAGGCCGGTGACCTCGTCAATCTGGAAAGGCCGCTGGCGGCGAGCGCGCGTCTCGGCGGACATTTCGTTCAAGGCCACGTGGACGGCCTCGGCCGCGTGACAAAGATCGTGCCGGAAGGCGAAAGCTGGTGGCTTTCGATCCAGGTGCCCGATGAACTGCGCCGTTACGTAGCGGAAAAAGGCTCGATCGCAATCGACGGCATTAGCCTGACAGTCGCGCGCTGGCACGAAGGCATCGCGGATTTCGCGATCATTCCCTTCACTCACGAGCATACGAATATTCGCGCGATGGCTGCGGGCAACGCAGTGAATCTGGAGTGCGACATCCTGGCAAAATACGTAGAGAGTCTGTTGGCCGCGCGTACGGTCTAGCCTCTCTCGCGCTCGGCCCGTCTCAATTTCTCCGCGCCATACTCCTCCCACGTTAGATAAACGATGATTGCGTCGAAGACCGTGAGCACCAGCAAGGCGAACGCATGCGTGTGGGTATACCTATAAATTTGATAGACGCTGAAGGCGCTGAAAATGGCGATCGCCAGGGGGTAAGCCCACAGCTTGTTCATCCAAAGGAGAGCTGCAAGCACCGCCTTCACAAGACCGTGCGCGAGAAGATAAATCGAGGCGAACAGGGGATCGCTGGATGCGAATTTCTGCGAGACATGCAGAAGATGAGCCGCGACGAAATCGTGGGGATCGCGCGAGAGCTCGTGCTCGAATATGTCCTGCAGAGTCGCGCCCAGCGAGTCCGGCTTGATGAACCAGAGAAGCACGCCGCCGACAGCTTCGAGCAGGCCGTCAAGTCCTTTTAACGTGATGCCGGTGCGGAACGTTCCCCGCAGTAGGGATTTCAGGTTCATAGGCCGTCGCGATAGGTGGTGACGTTACTTCAGGATACTCGTAGTTCAGTTCAGCGGCGACATGGCAGCTTCGCGGCGCTTGGCCCGCGCCCCGCGGAAATACAAAACGAGGCCGATCGCGATTCCGCCCGCGGTGCCCGCAATCAACTTCATCTCGAAAAGCCACGGATGCGTCTGCTCGCCGGGCGGAATGAACGACAGAGCGATCGCCATCGTAACGACGCAGAGCGCGAGCAATCCGGCGAGCCACACGCCAAATTTTCCGCCGGGAATCAGCACGGCATCCTTGTTACCCGTGCGGTCGCCCACGTATGCCAGCCGTATGACGGCCGTGTACACGTAGATGAACGGAATGAAGTACAAAATGTTCGAGGCGTCCACCAGAATGTAATAGGCGTTGTTCGCGCTCTCATTGAGCTGAATCAAGAAAAGGATCACGCACGATATTCCCGCTTGCACCAGCATCGCAACCCACGGCGTCTTCCACCTCGGGTGAATCCTGCCGAACGCGGCGGGCATATAGCGATCGATCCCCACGACGAACGGAATGCGCGCCACTCCAGCAACGGTCGCACCCACGCCTCCCGCGTTGCCGAATACGACCAGGATCGCGGCGAGGATTCCAAAGTACGCAACGTGAAGCGTTGTAGAGCCTGTCGTCATCGCCTGGAATACGCCACTCTTCGGATCAACCACGCCCGCGGGCAGAATCGCGAGCAGCGCCATTGTCGCCGCAATATAAATCACCACGATCATGACCGCCGACCCCAGTATGGCGCGCGGAAACGTTGTGCGCGGATCGCGGATTTCCTCGCTCATCGAGGAGGCCAGTTCGAGCCCGCTGAACGCAAACGCGATCTGCGGCCAGAAGTTCAAAGTGCCCCAATTCCACTGCGGCATGATATTGAGCCACGTGAAATGCGTCGCCGAACCGTGCGTGCACCAGAGATACACGCCCATCCCGACAAGCATCAACAGCGGGATGTAGGTTCCGATTCCTCCCGCGTTCTGCAGCCATTTCCCGATGCCCACGCCCACGATATTCAGCGCGACCGCGGCAAACAACAGCAGAAACGCGCCCACCAGCAGGAACGTGCGATTGTCCGCGAGATGCGCGGCGCCGGCGCCACCCACGTACGCGCACATCGCCACGCTCGCCATCAGCAGGCCGGGAAAATAGAAGACCGTGTATACCCAATACGTCCATCCGGCGACGAATCCGTGGAATTCGCCGAATGCTTTCTTCGTCCAGACGTAAAGGCCGCCTTCTTCCGGAAATCGCGTGGAAAGTTCGGTCAGGATGATCGTAGTCGGCAGAAAAAACAGCACTGCGGCAATCGCCCACAAGCTGATCGACGAAGTGCCGTTGTGCGCCGCCACCGCGATCCAGCGCGGCCCGAGCACCGACGCTACGTTGAACAGCAATAAATCCCACGGCCCCATCGCGCGGCGTAGCTGTTTCTTTGGATCGGATGAGTTGGGTTCGGTCACGCGGTCGCGTCCAGCGCGGGAATCAGTTCATCCTGCATCAGAAAATTGCGCAGGAAAGGATCCTTCGACGCCTCGAGCTCCGGCCAGGTTCCAAAAAACGCCACTCCGCCATCCTGCAGAAATATCACGCGGTCGGCGAGCTTTTTGCCCAAGTGCGTGTCATGCGTCACGACGATCGAAGTTTTGTGCAAAGTTGTCTTTAGCTTCAGGATCAAGTCGCTCACGTGCCCCGCCATCAATGGATCAACCATGGTGGTCGGCTCGTCGTAAAGGATCGCGTCGGGATTGTCGGCCAAAGCTCGCGCGATGGCCACGGCGCGCTTCGTGCCTGTGCTCAGATCGGCGGGCAGTCGATCGGCAAATTCCGTGACCTCGAGCATGGCGAGCAGTTCCTTCACCTTGCGGTCGATCTCCTCGGGGGTTCCCTCGTCACTGCGGCCCACGAGCGGGAATGCCACATTTTCCGCGACGGTAAGCGAATCGAAAAGCGCGCCGGATTGAAACACCATCGTGACGCGTCCGGCGAATTTTCTCGAACTGCGCTTCGGTCCAGCCAGTCACGTCCTGCCCGGCGACGATGATTCGGCCTTCGTCCGGCTCCAGAAATCCGAGCAGCAATTTCAGAGACACGGATTTGCCCACGCCGCTCCGCCCCATGATCACCGCCGTCTCGCCCTGGTCAACAAAAAAGCTGACGTTCTTCAGGACGGAATGGTCATCGAACGATTTCGAGACGTTTTGGAATTCGAGGTAGTGGCCGCTCATCGTCTTTGGTGACGCTGCCTAGTGGCGCTCCGTCGGTCGCGATTCTCCGCCGCTCGCGCCGCTGGCCAATCGCGCCCGAGCTTCCTCGTAATCCGCAGGCGAGTTCATATTCTTGAACAGGTACCCCTCGGAATCAAAGGCTTTCCATTCGGCGAGTTCGATGATTTCCACGCGCAGGCTTTCAATCGCGTCCTTCACCTTGCGATTCGCCGAGAACAAGCGGCCCACGAATGCCCTGCTCGGCTCGTTGATGATAAAGCGCGCAAAGCGGCTCGGTGCCGGTGGCGTTCATCGGAATCACGGCGTCAGCCTCCGACGCGAGGGCCCGCGCGACCGCGTATTCGAGCCACGGCCTCGTAAGATACGGCAAGTCGCACGCAACGATCAGGCTCCATGGCGCCGTTGCCGCTCGCAGCGCGGTCGCGATGCCGCCGAGCGGGCCTGCGCCCGGCCAATCGTCGGCGATCGTGCGCAGCCCGAGCGACCGAAACGCGGCGGAATCGCCGACCACCGTCGCGGAACCAACGACAGATTCCACCAGCCGCGCCGTGCGCACGATCATCGGCACGCCGCCCAATTCCAGCAGCGCCTTGTCGCGCCCCATGCGCGAGCTCGCGCCCCCTGCCAGAATGAACCCCGCGATTTGGGTAGTCGGCTCCAAGTTGAATTCCCGCCCCGCTCAGAATGCTCCTCTTGGCTCGGAATTCAAGCCCCGCATTGAGGATACCTCACTGGCGCTTACTCAGTTTATTTTATGTCCTCTATAGCATTGATTATAAATGTCTTAAGACACACAGCGCAGCGGCCTGTCTATCAAGCCAATAGATTTCTGTTCTACTCCCCATCAATCTTTGCTATATTAGCACTCGCCTGACGTGAGTGCTAACGACAGACTTCGCCAGGCAACGCAGAGCAAACCATCCCAACCCGATTGATCGGGTTTCGGGACCATCGGAGGAATCGCAAAAATGGCTGTCAACATTACGCCGCTGCACGACCGCGTGCTGGTCCGGCGGCTGGAAGAGAAAGAACAAGTAAAGGGCGGCATCATCATCCCCGACACGGCGAAAGAGAAGCCGCAAGAGGGCGAAGTGATCGCCGTAGGCGCCGGCAAGCTGAACGAGAAGGGCGACCGCATCCCGCTCGACGTCAAAGCGGGCGATCGCATCCTGTTCGGCAAGTACAGCGGCAACGACATCAAGATCGACGACGAGGAATACATGATTCTGAAGGAAGACGAAATCCTCGCGAAGATCGGCGGCGCGGCCAAAGCGGCCGGCGGCAAAAAGTAACTTCCCGGCACACCCGCTCGCGGCGGGCTCCGCGGATAACCATTCCAAAGAAACCGAAGAGGAGAAAGAGATATGGCAAAGCAAATCGTAACTGGTGAGAATTCGCGCCAGGCGATTCTACGCGGCGTCAATGCACTTGCGGACGCCGTGAAGATTACGCTCGGCCCGAAGGGGCGCAACGCAGTTATCGAAAAGAAGTTCGGCGCGCCGATCATCACCAAGGACGGCGTCACCGTAGCGAAGGAAATCGAGCTGCAGGATCCGCTCGAGAACATGGGCGCGCAGATGGTGCGTGAAGTCGCCTCCAAGACGTCTGACGTCGCGGGCGACGGCACCACCACCGCAACCGTGCTGGCACAAGCCATCTTCCGCGAAGGCGTGAAGACGGTCGCGGCCGGCGCAAGCCCAACGGCACTGAAGCGCGGCATCGAAAAAGCCGTCGAAGTAGCCGTCGGAGAAATCGCCAAGTTCCACAAGGACGTCAAGGGCGACATGATCGCGCAAGTCGGCACCATCAGCGCCAACAACGACAAGCAGATCGGTTCCATCATCGCCGAGGCCATGAAGAAAGTAGGCAAGGACGGCGTCATCACCGTTGAGGAATCGAAGACGATGGAGACGACGCTGGAAGTGGTCGAAGGTATGCAGTTCGACCGCGGCTACCTCTCGCCCTACTTCGTCACCGACCCCGAGCGGATGGAATGCGCCATTGAAGACGTCCGCATCCTGATCCACGAAAAGAAAATCAGCTCGATGAAGGACCTGCTTCCCCTTCTCGAGCAGATCGCCAAGATGGGCAAGCCGCTGCTGATTATCGCGGAAGATGTCGAAGGCGAGGCTCTCGCAACGCTCGTCGTCAACAAGCTCCGCGGCACGCTGCAGTGCGCCGCCGTCAAGGCTCCTGGCTTCGGCGACCGCCGCAAGGCAATGCTCGAAGACATCGCCACCCTCACCGGTGGTAAGGCCATCACGGAAGATCTCGGCATCAAGCTCGAGAACGTGAAGGTCGAGGACCTCGGCCGTGCGAAGAAGATCACCATCGACAAGGACAACACCACGATCGTCGAAGGCGGCGGTAAGTCCAGCGAGATCGAAGGCCGTGTGCGGCAGATCCGTGCGCAGGTCGAGGACACCACCTCGGACTACGACAAGGAAAAGCTGCAGGAACGCCTTGCGAAGCTCGTGGGCGGCGTGGCTGTAATCAAAGTAGGCGCGGCGACCGAGATGGAGTTGAAGGAAAAGAAGGCTCGCGTCGAAGACGCTATGCACGCAACTCGCGCGGCGGTTGATGAAGGCATCGTCCCCGGCGGCGGCGTGGCTCTGGTCCGCTGCATCTCGGCTCTCGAAAAGCTCAAGCTCCACGATGACGAAGCCATCGGCGTCAACATCGTGAAGCGCGCTCTCGAAGAGCCCATGCGGCAGATCGCGCACAACGCCGGACACGAAGGCGCTGTGATCGTCGGCCGTATTCGCGAATCGAAGGACGATAACTTCGGCTTCAACGCGGAAACCGGAGAGTTCGGCGACCTCGTCAAGGCGGGCGTCATTGACCCTGCCAAGGTGACTCGTCTCGCTCTGCAGAACGCCGCTTCGATTGCCGGCCTGATGCTCACGACCGAAGCTCTGATCGCGGACATCAAGGAAGACGACAAAGGCGGGCGCAGGCGCTGGCGCGGGCGGCGGTATGCCCGGCTGGCGGCGGCATGGGCGGCATGTACTAAACGCCTTACCTGTCATTCGACCCGTCCGCATCCTTGCGGAGTTGCGAGGGATGGGTTCTTCCAGTTGCGAAGTTTCACAAGGGCGCCCCGGTGCAAATCGGGGCGCCCTTTTCGTTTTGGACGGCTGTTTGAGATTTAAATGTAGCGCCGCGGCCTTTAGCGCGGCACAAAAGGGCGCTCCGATACAATCCGTCGGGGCGCTCTTTTCCGATTCGGTCTGTTTCTAAATGCGGGCGGGACGAAGGCCAAGAATCAGGCAAGACTCCTGGTCTTCTTGAATAAACTGTCTGACAGTCGGCAGGGCCGCACGCAAAAGAGCCTCAATCTCAGCGCTGGTGCAGTTCGCCGCGCGAAGCCAAACGATTTTCGGCGGAGCGCCGAGGATTATGCTTCGTTCCTGGAAGGCCGATTCCTCGTCGGGCCCCGGCAAAGATGCTTGGCGTCGCTTTTATCCTTTGGGACTAGCTTGCGCGGCATCCGGGTCGGCTGGGCCGTCCTTCGCTGAACCGCGCTTGGGAAGCAACACTTCGAACCCGAAATACGAGAAAAGAAACCCGATCAGCGGATAGGAACGCAGTACATTCGGATCGATCTTCAGCCCAAGGAGATCGAAATGAGCGAATAAATACCCAATTAACCCGGCGAGCCCGCTGCCGAGCAACATGAAGACGGCCTTGGAAATCTGCTTTCCCGGCGTCTCCTCTTCCAGTCTCAGCACTTTGTAGACACCGTGCAGCAGGCCACCCATCACAGCCAGCAAAATCGTGAGCCACATAGCAGGGTCGGCCTGAAGCGGAAAATCCTGTTGCGCCAGCGCCTGATCCTGATTCGGGATGAAGAGAGTTGCCAGCAGGTGCCCGCTCCCTCCCTTTCTTAATGTCGAACGGAGCTGGAATGTGGGACTCGTTTCCGAGCCGGGCGTCAGCCAGAGATCGAGACGACCGTCCTTACTCCAATCGGAATCCTCGGAGCGCAGCTGCCCGTCCGCATATTCCAGATGCAACCCCAAATGCGCCGGCATTCGAACCGGGCCGCCCGCTTTGTCGGTCATCGCAATGGTGAAGGTGGTCGGCGAATCGTAAGGAATCGTGGAGTGGGAGCTGAGTTTCAATGCGGCCTCGAAGTCCACCGCGATTCCAAACCAGCTGTCTCCATACCCGGGAGCGGATGAGCTTGCGTGAACCCACGCGACTCCTGAAAAGCCTTTCGGGACGGTGGCTTGGACGCTCTTGTTCTCCCCGGGCCCGAGCACGAAGGTGGATGGAGAAAACGTTAAGCCCCACCCTGGATCCAGCGTGACCGTTCCGCTGCTCTTCAATGGAGGATAAAAATACATGTTTACTTGAAGAGTCTCGCCGGCCGTCGCGAAGTAATGCGTGTCGATCCAGACGATCTTGTCGGGCGCGTGGTTTCCGGACGGAGCATTCTCGCTGTTCGTCGTGGCGTCATCTTTCGCGCCTTTCTGTCCCGCTGCCAGAAGAGTTAGCGGAAGCATGCAAGCGCCGATGAGCGCAATTAAAAACAATACCGTCGTGACGCGATGAACGCGGGAGCGTTTCATCTTTCACCTTCCTTCACCAAAAGGCAGGCGCGTGCCCCACCCTGTCATCTCCACCGACTTTTCAAATCGACATCGGGAGACGCGGATAATACCACACCGATAGTTGACCACTCAGTTTGCCAACCGGTGCGGGCGCGTTTAGGGGCGACGGCCGCAACTGGGCGAAGGTATAGAAGAAATACAGGTTGGACACGCTGGGCGGAAACGAGAAGCGCATGCTGATCGAAAAAGCCCCGTCTTTCGCCCCAGATTCCCAAACAGAAGTTTGGGCCTCTCCGCTGCGATCGGAATCCCTTCGGATCGTAATCGCACGATTTACGACGGTAGCGCGGCGGTAGCCTATCGCGCGCACCCGGTTCTGAACAGTTAGCTTGCGTGAATGATATGCTGTGGAGCCATAGGGATTTATCATGCAAAGCGAATTATCGATAGACGGCGAAGCGAAATCTCCCAACCTTTCGCCGGCCGTGTCACTACCTCCTACAGCAGTACCAACGAAGTTCAGGCGGAACGGGAGACGAGGTTTTACTTGGAACCTTCCACGCAGTTTTCGCGGATATTTCGCCGATACCAGTAAGCAAGTTCTCGGGAATGCTCCGAAGTACGTAATACGGTCCCCAAATCTGGCCAGTCCAGAATACTTGGTGAAATATCCACAGAAGCATGGGAAGAGGGAGACATACACCGAGTTTTTCTTGAATCAACTTGGCACGACCCTGGGATTTCATATGGCCCAGAGCGGCTTAATCGTATTGGACGGTAAGTGCGCCTTTCTGAGCAAAATTTTTACTGGCCCTGAGGAAAGCTTGCGTCACGGAAGTTTGGTGATCGAAGATTATTACAAAGACGAAAAAGCGCTCGAAAAGGTTCGTCGACATGAAGAACAGGGATTTTACAGTATTGATTTTGTTGTGAGTCTGCTTCGAGCATATTGTGGAAAGGATTTTGATGCCGTATTTTCTGGATTTATCGAGATGCTCATTTTCGATGCCCTAATCGGGGCCATGGACCGCCATGCGCAAAATTGGGAGTGATAGGCCGAATCGCAGAACCCACAGACTACCGTCTTGCGCCTACCTTCGATACAGCGCGGGCGTTGCTCTGGTCGGCGGATGAGGCAATGGTGAGAAAAATGTCAGATGATTCTCGCATGCTCGTCGCTTTCATTGACCGGGCGAGACCTTGCCTCGGCCCAGAGAGGAGCCACCCTAAGGTCAATGACTGCAATCATTTTGAGTTCGTTGAGAATCTAATGGGCCTTTACCCGCATCAAACAAGACACGCCCTCCTGAAGATTCCAGACGACGTTGTCGAAAGGAGTGCTAAACTGCTACGTCTATTCCCGTTTAGGATGGGTTTTAGCGGAAACCGTAAGCGATTGATCGTGAAAATCCTCGCCATACGCGCCGAACGCCTCAAGCAGATACTAGTGAAAGGAGGAACTCCGTGATCGACAAAATCTGGCGATATCGCTACAAAACTCCTCCGCCTACGTTGCTAGTGTTGTATAGGGACGTACTCGTCGCGGAGCTAAAGGAGTTTGCGCAGGGCGGATACCTCTTCCGCTATCTGCCGTCGTTCCAGCAAATGAGCCTTTCTCCGTTTCCCGGGCTTCCTCTCGGGAAAGACTCGCTCTTCGAAGAACTGCCTGCCTTCTTTCAGGAACGTCTACCCGACATGAGGCGCCCGGAAATTCGGGAGCTCGTTGCGAAAACCGGGATTCCTGAGGGGGAAAAGCTTCGCCTACTCGCTACGCTCGGATCGCATGCGATTACAGATCCTTTTCAGTTTCGATTGAAAGCGATCGCCTGACGCCCCCTATCGCGAGAGGCGGCGGACGTTGGCTTCCACTTCTTCAGCGCAAAGCCGATCACTCCTGAATGGTGATGCCCGATAGCTGCTGCAGGACCCCATTCGAGACAGCCCCGGGTTTTGCACTGTTTAGTACACGCCAACGCTGATTACGTTCTTGCCGGAGTCATCGAGCATGACCATTAAGTGTTTTTTTCGATACATACGAAAATGCGCCCCGTTTGGCATCGTAGTGGCTTTGGCGTCGTCGCCCCAGAGTTTCTTGCACTGTTCCCATGTCATTGACCAGGGATAGCCATACACGTTTGTAAGCCGGTGGGTTTTATTGTCGAAACTCAATTCAAACTCACGCATTGCGCGGGTTGGGTCTGGGTACGCGTAAATATCGCCTGCGACAGTCTGTTGCTGGTCGTAATTGAAACGATGCCGCGTGGGCGCCCCCAGTTCCTGAGCTGCATCGTCCATCGTCCAGATTCCGAGCTTTCCTTCTAGGTACACGAAACTGCCGTTGTTCATGCCGACTGATGGCCTTGCCGGGCTGGGAGCTGGCGGCACTGCGCTGGAGACTGGTGATGGGGCTGGGCTCGCCGCCGGTGGCGCTGGATTGGCGGCTGGTTGTGCGGCCGATGCGCTACTATTCTCTGGCGGTGGTTCCGGCTCGTATATCGATTCCAGTGGTCGTGGTTGATTGCCCGAAAGCATTCCCCGCGCATAATCGATAGGCACTGCGAAGTTCAGGTTTTGGCCTTCCTCGATAGTGGACTGCGCGATTCCAATGACTTCGCCGGACTGGTCAAAGATGGGGCTGCCGGAGCTTCCATGGCTAATTGGCGCGGTGATCTGGAAATAATGATACCCGTCGCCCTCCCTTATGCCGCTCA
The DNA here is from genome assembly GCA_963701865.1 of uncultured Acidobacteriota bacterium. Lineage (GTDB taxonomy): Bacteria > Acidobacteriota > Terriglobia > Acidiferrales > UBA7541 > Palsa-295. Next base: position 503,423 of record CAVPBO010000001.1, on the reverse strand, counting down.
CGATACCCTGGGACAACGAATTCTGGAGAAGGCCGAGCGGGTTACTGAGAGAAAAAATGGCCTCCCCTACTTCGACACCTTGGGACTTGCCGAGGCTCAGGTACGGTAGGCCTACGGCCTTGATTTTGATGAGCGCTATGTCCTTTCGTTTGTCGACATCCAAAACTTGAACCGTGTCGTAGGCGTCGTCGTTTGCCAGGCGTACCGTCGCTTGCTTCGTGTGGGCTACGACGTGGAAGTTGGTCAAGATCATGCCGTCTGCGCTGATCAAGAATCCGCTTCCGGCCCCACTAACCTTTCCCTTCAGGTCGTAGACTTCGATGAGGACCACAGCCGGGGAGGCCTTCTTATAGATCTCCGCGGCCGAGAGCGGTGCCGTTTGGCCTAGGCAAACTGAGGAGTTCAGAGAGAGAAACAAAAGTAGAAGCGGGAGCACGGCTCTAAGACGCTTTCGGGCCATTCCATCACCATATATTGCGCTCATTACGTATTACCGATATCCAGGGTTTGAAATGTACTGCGATAAGCTTATTCCTACTTCGCAGAATGCACAAGTATGCAAGTACCCTCGGCACATAAGGTCGAAATATGGTTTGTGCACTGGCACCGGCGAGCAGCCTAGATTGCTTTCGCTTGTTGTATCCCCAGAATTTCCCTGATGCGCCGCCTGTCCATGACTTCGCGCGGGCTGCGGCCTTCTCTGCTCAGCCAATTCCTGAAGTCGTCGATCTTCACACAGTGCTCTATGGGGATGTTCGTGACGGAAACGCGCGCGACGTTCAGTCCTTCCGCGATGCCGGAAACCCATTCCTCGCCGCCCAGCGACTTGAGCCCTAGCGCGACGGCTTCATAGAGCGTGCCAGCCGTCACCTGGACGGTGTGCTCCACCCCCTCCATATCCCGGATCGTGACGCGACATGAGCGGACGGGCATCAAGCGGGAACAATAGCACTTTCGCTTTTTGTTCGCCACATAGAAAAACTCGTTTTCGGACGCTCTTTAGGGGGTCGGAGCTTCAGCTCCGACATAAAGTCCACAGAACGAGAAGGGCTTTAGCCCCTGAAGACAATCCCCTGCTGAGTAACCTTGAATTCGAATATTGTCGGATACTCCGAAACAAACCGATTCCCTTGACGAAATCCCCGCACAGGGTTTTATAATGCCGATATCGGCGCTCTTGCCGAGAAGGAGGTGATCCCTGAGGTACACGAATAATTGAACCATCTGTAACGGAGGCGCGTGTGAGTCTGCCATGCGCCTCTTTTTTTCTCCCGCTTTGCCCGCACGCCAGATCCCCCTCCCCGAAATAAAAAGTCCACAGGCGCATCTTGACAAAACTTACGCTTCCTTGTGCGAGCCTGTGTCGGGGCCAAGAAAGGGCTCCCGTGTCGACGCAGACCAGGGCTCCCGGTCGACGGTTAGTCGAGCCCGGGAGATCGAGCGAGCCTGGGAGATAAGACACGGAAAGGAAGAGACACATGAGCCGCTCAATGGCTGAGCATATGTCGTGGCGCCAAAAGGAAGTCCCGGTCTTTGCGGACACCCGATCAGAATGGGTAGCCCGCCGCGAGAGCCAGCCGCCATTTTCGGCGCCAAATTACTCGACACACGTGCCGAGTAATTTTCCTTATAACTCATTCAAAACAAACGATTGGGGTACGCACCAAGTGACACTCAAATCGTGGTATTTACGTCCCGGTTCTTTCTGCGGGACGGCGCCAACCGCCCGATTTCAGCGCCAATTTACTCGACACACCCTGCCGAGTAATTTTCGGCCTAAACCATTGAAAACAAAAGAAAGGTGCACCCGCCAAGTGACACACTTTTCCAGGACAGGGCTCCCAGTGTCGACGCAAACTAGGGCTCCCGGGTCGACGGCTAATCGAGCCCGGGAGATCGAGCGAGCCTGGGACATAAAAGGGCTCCCAGTGTCGACGGCTAGTCGAGTCTGGGAGATCAGACGCGATTCCGCTTATTCATTCCGGCACTTGACCGACGGTGTAGTCCAATGATACGAATTCGCCGACGGAGTACCGGAAGCACGCACGGAGAAACTACATGAACACTGCATCCGCAAAAAAACTGCTGAGCTTTGCGTTTATCGCGATGATCGCCATTTCTGCCCTCGCGCCGATTTCCTGGGCCCAAGGCGAAGGGATCGGCAACCAGACGCAAATGGGGACGGCCGGCGGAATGACCGATCAGCTGACGATGGGAAACATTGGCGCTCAGGAAGCGAAGGAGCAGGATACCGCCTACAAAGCGTTCCTCAAGGAACAGTCCCCCGCCAAGAAAATCCAGTTGGGAAATGACTTCTTGCAGAAATACCCGAAGAGCCTGTTTGCGGAGCGCGTTGCCTCTGGTTTGATGGAGATCTACCGCGCGCAGCAGGATTGGAAAGACACATATCGCGTCGCGGACCGTGCGCTCGCGCTGCAGCCCGATGATGTGGACGTGCTTACCACCGTCGGCTGGACGATCCCGCACGTTTACAATCCAAGCGATGCGGACGCCGATCAGCAACTCAACAAAGCGGAGACCTACTCGAAGCATGCCATTGATGTGCTGGCCAAGATGCCCAAACCGCCGGAAATGACTGACGCGCAGTTTGCAGCTTCCAAAGCCAAAAGAACTTTCCAGGCGCACAGCGCGCTGGGTCTCGTCTATTTCCGGCGCGACGATTACGAAAATTCGGCGAAAGAGCTTGCGCTAGCCACGAACGGCAATCCAACTCCCGATGCTACCGATCTATTTGTTCTGGGCGCGGATCTGCAAAACATGAGCCGCTTCGGCGATGCCGCCGACGCCTACGGTGCATGCAGCCAGATCGCGAGCAGCTTGCAAAATCAATGCAAGCAGAACGCGGACGCGTCGAAACGCCAGGCGGACGTATCAAAGCCGAAGTGAAGCAGCAGCTCGCCGAAAATCGAACGCCAGCGGCACGAAAACAAAAAAGGGCGCCCAGGAGATTCAACCGGAGCGCCTTTTTTGATTCGGTTTTTTTTCGCTGCTGGTTATTGTTTCGTGCCGACAAATTGCGCGTCGGTCCCTTGACGCACATTGTGCACGGCGAGCGTGATGGTCTTGCCGTCCGCTGACACCGTGAATTTCGCGATGCTCAGCGCTTTTCCATCGCGCTTGTCGGTTTCCTCGTAGCTGTTGCTGCTGATCTTCTTTACCGAGACGCTGGTCGTGCCGGGGTCGCCCTTGTACGGCGAGTCGGTACCGTCCATCTTCGCAACGTACGAGTGTCCGGTCGGGTCGGTCATGTGCAGGCTATCGCCTTCCACTTTGAAGGTGATCGTAAGCGCGTTGGCCGAGAAATCGTCCAGCTTCGAGGTTCGCCACGATCCGGAAATCGCGTGCGAGCCGGCGGGGCCTTTCTCGACGCGGGTCATCGTTCCCTTCCCGGTGACCGGCGCCCCGTTCGTGTTGCTGCTGTCGGTAAATTCGAACGACGCCGTCGCTCCGTCTTTGGCGACTGTCGTCGTGGAAGTGGCGACCGTTTTTCCGCCCTTCTTGTCGGTTTCGAGAACGGTCTGGGCGTCAACAACCTTGATGCTCATCGCGTCGATGTACGGATCGCCGGAAACTTTCTGGTCCTGTCCATCGGCTTTGATGTTGACCGGCGGGATGCAGGTCTTGCACTGGTACATTCCGCTTTGCAGCACAATCACGTCGGGTTTCTTGGGCAGCTGCGCTTTGGTGATGTCGATTTTCCATGTGCCGTCGAGGCCGCTCTGCGCCATCGCGGCAGCGGGCATGCACAGCGCGATCATTAGTCCAGCTTGAACGAGTCGTTTCATTTTTTCCTCCCTGGCTTCATTGAAGTCAAACGGCGGGCCTGACTGCGGGCACTGTACACCGAGTGCCCCGTAGCGCGCAATCGAGCTCGACGATATTTCGCTTTCATGAGATTGGCCCGCGGCGCGCCTTGCAATTGTTGCGAGATATTTAGGGTTAAATCTGATGTGGTATTATCGGTCGCTGTGCGGACGTAGAAGCAAGAACGTGACCGAACCCCGTTAATCGCCTCGTTGCGAAGTGACTGGAGGTACGAAATGTCCGCCCGTAGCCAAGGAGCCCGAACAATTTGCCGGTCGTCAACCAGCCGTACATAGGATTCGAGGGACCGATCGGCGCAGGGAAAACTACCCTGGCGCAGTTGTTGGCTTTGCATCTGAGCGCGACGCTAATTCTGGAGGATGTGGACGGCAACACCTTTCTCCCGGATTTCTACCTGGACAGAGAGCGGTGGGCGCTCGGCGCGCAATTGGCATTTTTGATTTCGCGATACGAGCAATTGAGAACGATTCCGCCGTGTCGAAATAGACCGGTCGTTTCGGACTACACCCAAGCCAAAGATCCCATCTTTGCGCGGGCGCTTCTGCACGATCGCGAGGTGGAACTATACGAGAGACTTAGCATCGGGCTTGATGCGAGCGTTTCGCGTCCCGATCTCACGGTTTATGTGGACGCCAGCAATGAAGTACTCCTGGATCGAATTCGGCGGCGCAATCGGCCCTATGAGGTCGCCATTGATGCGGAATACCTGAACGCATTGCGCGACGCATATACTCGCCATCACAACTCCACGGGAAGATTGCAGGTCTTGACCTTCGATACTTCCACGCTGAATCTTCGTTCAGAATCGCAGCTCAATGCCCTGTACAAGAAGATTCTCGCGGCGGCTTCAATCCACTAACCGGAAGTTTCCGTTTTCACTTCCGGCAGCACCGACGACCTCGGTTCAAGTATTCGCGCGCTCGATGCGCGGCGCCGTCAGCGCCCACCAGCAGAGCGCGCCGATGACCGGCACGATTCCAGTGAACAAAAACACGTTCGCGTAATGTTTCATGTCGAACATGTGGCCGAGGCTTGGCAGCACCATTCCGACGAGCAAAGACCACGAGCCGGCGCCAATCCCGGCGACGAGACCCGTCTGCTGCTTGGGATACACCATCGCGCTGGTCCGCAGCGAAACGACCACGAATCCGGACGCGATAAACAGTGACCAAAACATCAGCCCGAGCACAATGGCCGAGTTTGTGAATTCCGGCAGCGCGATGAGCGGCAAGCCTAGCACGGCGAATCCGAAAATCATCCAGGTTGGCCGAGCGTTACCAAACGCGAAACGATCCGTGAACCAGCCCCAGAAAAAATAGCCGATTTCCCATCCCAGCGGCGGTAGCCAAAGGACTCGCCCGAGTTCTCCCTGCGTAAAATGCAGCACTTGCGAAAGATAGAGCGGCGCGAGATAGAGAATCACGCCGATCGGCAGTGCGCAGACGCCGTAAGCTGCCACAAGGCTCCAGAATCGGCGCTCGAGCAAGATTCGGCAGCGTAATTTGTTGAGTCCGTGTGCCGTGCGACTCGGCGGAGAAATCAACGGTCCCGCGCCACACGAGCACCCACACAAAACCCGCCACGCCGGTGACGATGAATGCGGCGCGCCAGCCATACGCCAGCGCGACAGGCGTGACGATCAGCGGCGTGATGATTGCTCCCAGCGATCCACCGCTATAGGCCACCGCGAGTCCGCGCGATTGTTGCGTCACGGGCAGCCAGTCCATGGCGGTGCGCAGGCCGCCGGGAAATGTGGCGCCTTCGCCAAATCCCAGGATGGCGCGCGCCACCGCGAAGCCGAGAAATCCCGAGAGCACCGCGTGCGCTCCGCAGGCGATCGTCCAGATGGTGACAGCGACCGTCATTCCGCGGCGCAGGCCGACGCGATCCAGAATCATGCCCCAGGTAGGATTTCCGACCATGTACGCGTAGCTGAACGCGCTGATGATTTCGCCGTATTTTTGAGCATTGAGCTTTAAGTCGGCAAGGATCATCGGCGAGAGCACGGCGAGAATTTGCCGGTCCATGTAGCTCAGCAACGAGCAGCCCAGCATCATCGTCACCGGCCACCACGCCTGCCACGGCGTGCGCGGAGCTGCATTCACGGTTTGCGCGGGAATGCGTTCGGTTGTGGGCGTCATGGAGTGAGGAACGGAGGATGATATCGCACGGAAGCTACTGCGAGGCAGTGCCTTTTGGCTCGGGGCTGGAATTGCCCATGTCGAGGACAACTTTCCAGCGTCCGTCTTTCTGTTTTTTCCAGATTGTCGTGTACTTGCCGTGCTCGATCGCCGGCTTTCCGTTCTTGTCGATCGAGCGGAATTCAAAATTTCCAAACGAGTATGCCAGGTCACCAGAGTCAGACACATCAGCGTGAATCGGCGCCCAGGTGAGGCGATTGTTCTTGTCGTCGAGGAACGTCATTGTCTTACCGATGCTTTCCTTCCCCAGCAGCGCCGGTGAGCCGTTCGGGAGTTCGGCGGCATCCTCGGCATAAAAGGACATGTAGCCGTCGGCGCCTTTTTCAGCCGCAGCGGCCATCATGGAGGATTCGAGCGCGCGAATTTCTCTTGCTCTTGCGCCTACCATGGTTCGATCAGGCTGTCGCTGGGCGCCGTGCGACGATGGCAGGCCGAGCAGCAGAGCCGCTGCGAGCAATCTTAGTGTGGTCGCCGCAAATGTTTTCATTGGATCCCTCGTTTACGCTCCGCACTTCAGGCGCGACGGTGATTTTTCCAGATTTAATGGTCGTCAAGCGAGACGGAACCGAAGAGCGACTTGCCTGCGGTCGAGGTGTAGAAACCAAAGGCGGCGAGAGCGAGGATGAGGATGAACACGAGGGTTGTCGGTGCGGCGTACCACTCAGCAAAATGGCCCGTGATCGGGTAGGCCTGGAGAACGTTGGTCAATACCAAAGCTACTACGAGCGCCAAAAGACCGAAGCGAATCAAAATCACCAGCGCCATCCCGAACACGGTGATGCCGGTTATCGCGCCCAATAGGGGCGTCTCGCCAAACATCGCAGGGATGGTCATCACTGTGATGACTGCGACACCAGCGATCCATTCCCTGCGCAGCAGCAGCCTGGCCAGAAAGAACAAGAAGAAGAATGCCAAAGCCAAAAAAACGAAAATCATCACGTTGAGCAGGATATCGCCGACTGTGACTCGCAATCCCGTGAATTGAATCATATCCAGCTCAGCGTTGGGAGCCGACGGCTTCTTACCCATCCAAGCGGGGGCGAGATGCGGCAAGCCCTGCGTGATATCCCACAAAACTCCCGTGAGGACTCCTATCAGCAAATCGCGCCCTACCACGGCATCTTTTATTTGACCTGAAAGCACGCGGCTCCAAGAAATGAGCGAGTTGGGCCAGCGGCGGCGAACCTGCGGCTCGAGCGCAATGTACAGCACCCAAACGGTGGCGGCGGCAATCAGAGCCCAACCGGTGGCCATGAGGGGGATGGTTATTTCCGCGAGCGTTGGAACGTGATGCGCAAACAACATGGAGGCCGTAAATGACAGCAGGAAAACAGTGAGAGCCAAGCGAAACGCTCCGCGGCGATCGGCCCGAGCCAAGCGGAGGTTGCGCCACGCAAGGATGATTCCGAAGGTCAAAATCGCAAAAAGTAATACCAGCACTGTGGCATCTTGAACCGTGGAAATCCCGCTGGTATTCACAGCGGTCATTCGACTTGGCTGTGTCCACGAAGAAATGAGCTCGAAGTAAACAGGAAGTCCCCGGTAGGCTGCCGCTTCGACGCGCAACGGAAGTTCGCGATGCCCCGGCCAGGTCCCTTCCCAAGCGGCGCGGGCGTCGCTTGTGACGAGCGGCGTCCATTGCGACGAGACGGACCGAAACGAGCTCATATCCAGTCCGGCGGCAGTGAAAAGCTGCTGCCAATTCGGCGCGGCCGCCGCGCTAGTGGATGAATCGAACTCCGGTGGCACGGCCAGTAACTCCCGCAGATTGCCCTTGGTGTCAAAGAAAAGCTGGCACATTCCGGAGATTGAACTCGGCGGATTGTCAGGTTCCACTACCGGAGCTAAACCGAAGCTGGTATTCACCATGAACTGAGGACTCTCGCGATACCAGAAAGTGACCACCGGCGGTATCCCGGTCGAGAGGTTTTCCCAGCGGGACTTGGACTGGTCGTGGGCCTTCACGTAGTCCAGGTACCCTGTCGAGGTACTGAATCCATACGCGGCGTCAATTGGCGCCGCCGAATAACCCAATTGACGGGCCACGTCGCGCGCGCGCGCGGCGAGGACGTCGGACGAGTAAGGAAGAGGGACAAAGTTAGGCAGATTTATCTTGTTCGATAAGAAAGCGGTCGCACCGAGCCCGACGACCGTCAGCAAAAGGCAAAGCCAAGCGATGGCCGGTTGCAAGCCTTCTTTCTCACCGGCGGCAGCCACCATCTCGGGCGACGGCGTCTCGCCGGCCGCAAGCGCAGCGGCAAGTGGGTCCCCTCCAGGAAGTGACGCGGCCACCTGGAGCGCGGTGGCGGGACGTCTCGCTGGATCCTTTTCGAGGCAACGGAGAACGACGCGCTCGATAAGCGGATCAATTTCGCGCACCAGCGTCGAGATGTGCGAAGGCGTGTTCTTTTCGCGCAAGCGAAGCAGCTCCGGCAACGTGCTGGCGTCGAATGCTTTCTTTCCTGTGAAAATCTCGTACAGAACGAGTCCGAGAGAATAAATATCGCTGCGCAGAGTCACTTCCGTCCCGGAAAGCTGTTCGGGGGCCATGTACGCGGGTGTACCCGCGCGGAGTTCCTCGGCATCGAGATTTTCCGCGAATGCGGCGAGACCGAAATCAGTGATGCGGACGCGCCCGCGACCGTCGAGCATGATATTTGCCGGCTTCAGGTCGCGATGAAGCACGCCGTGTTCGTGGGCGACGGCCAGCCCGGCGCACATCTGCCGCGCGATTTCGAGACCCTTGCTTTGCGGAAGCTGGCCGATCCGGCGCAATAGCGATGCCAGGTCTTCGCCGTCCACATACTCCATGGTGAGAAACAAGCGCCCCTCGAACTCGCCGATATCGAAGACGCGGCAGACGTTCGGATGCGAAATTTCGCGGGCCAGCCGCACTTCCTGATGGAATCGCGCGCGCGCGGATACGTCCCGCGTCATGGCAACCGGGAGAAACTTCAGGGCGACGGTTTGCGAGAGAGCGAGATCCTCAGCTCGATAGACTTCGCCCATGCCGCCTTTGCCGAGAAGCGCGATGATGCGATAGCGGCCGGCAAGCGTGACACCGGCAACGAATTGATCGCTGCCGGCCGCCACTTGGCGCAGATGCGCTGCCGCTCGATACAGGACTCTTCTTGCTGCTTGGCGTCCCCGGCGAAGGGCCGCTGGAAGTCGCCGTTAGGGTGGCGCCAACAGCAACGGCAGCTCCGCAGGAAAGACAGAACGTTGCACTGGCCGGCAATTCGCCGCCGCACGTGAAGCATTTCATCTTTGCTTGCATATCAGCGAACCCGCAGCGGCGTCAAGCTCAACGGCAGAATTCTTTTCATGTGAACTCCGTTTGGAGGCTTCTCAGCCTACGGAGACTCGACGAAAGATAGATGGGCGCGGTGATTACGTGGCCCGGCTTGGTCTTGGGTGAAGAGAGTGCAACATCCAGACGCACCGGAGGTATGGTGCTGTCAGGAACAACCGTTGCAGCGTGCATGGCAGCCGCTGCCAACAGCAGAGCGCTGACTGCTCCGAATTTGAGCCGACGAAACAAGGATTATTTCGTCTGCATTTTAAACTGTTCGCGGACCGATGCGAAGCGCTTGGAGCGCCGATGACGATAACTTCTGAACCGCGAGTGATGGCGTCGAAGTGGTATTATCCGCCTGTGGTTACTTCGACGTGGGCAGCGATGCCCCGGTAATCGCGGTGAATCGCGCACGCCGGGCTCACATATCAGGGGGGGGAACATGAGAGCAGTCGTCAGATTGGGATGTGCATTTGTTCTTTGTTGCGCGGGTGTAATCACTTGCTTCGCACAAGAAGCGCCTGCGGCATCGACGCCATCGGCTCCGGCGACAATTAGTTCGGAGCTCGATAAGGAATTTTCATTCGTCGAACAACAAGTCGTGAGTGCTGCGGACGCAATGCCGGAAGATAAGTATTCTTTTGTGCCCACGACAGGCGAGTATAAGACCGTAAGAAATTTCGGCGACCAGGTAAAGCATATTGCGGGAGCAAACTTCTTTTTCTTCAGCTCGATTCTAGGCACGGCACCTCCCGCGCGAGACGCTGCCGCGGCGTACACAACCAAGGCGCAGATCATGCAGTACCTGCGCGATTCGTTCGCATTGGGGCACAAGGCTATCGCGACAATTACTCCGGATAATGCGCTGCTGCCCGTGCAAACACGGCTGCCTTTCAAGACGCGCTTGGCTTTGGCCGCCTGGGCAACCGCCCATTCGTACGATATCTACGGCCAAATGGTGGAATACCTGCGAATGAACAGCATCGTGCCGCCCGCCAGCCGCCAACGAACCGAGTGAACTGGTGCATGGCCCCAGTCCCGCGGATGGGAGTGTAAAAACGGCTCGATATCTGATCGCTCGTCTTCGATTTGGGCACTGCTGCCATCTGCAACATTTCGAAAACTGAACTGCTACTGTGGAATGCATCCGCTTGCATTTTGCTGCGCAGCGCGCGAAGCTGTGCAGCCGTAAACATAGGCTGCTGCCTAAATCATTCGCTAGACTGACGAAAGGAATCATCCATGACTCCTGCTGCAAAACCAATTCGCCGCATCGCAACGGAAGAGGCTTTTTCGATCCCGGAGGTCGCCGCAGGCTTGCGCGACGTGGCGCGTTCGCCGAGCATCAGCCAGGATTTGATTCTGGTGCAGCGTATTTACGACGCGAAGACGGACGATGTGCAGGCGCGCCTGCTGCCGCGATTGCTCGATCTCGAAAAAGAACGCCTGCCGGACATGGACAAGAACGGCGTGGATATGCACGTGCTGTCGCTGACCGCGCCGGGCGTGCAGATGTTTGACGCCGATACCGCGACCGAACTTGCGGCGCTGGCGAATGACAAGCTGGCCGCGGTGATCAAGAGGCATCCGAAACGCTTTGCGGGCATCGCCAGCTTCGCGCCGCAATCACCCAAGCGCGCCGCAAAGGAAATGGAGCGCGCAATCAATAAACTCAAGCTCAACGGCTTCGTGGTGAATTCGCATACGAACAACGAATATCTCGACTATCCGAAATTTTTCCCGATTCTGGAGGCCGCGGAGGCGCTCGATGCCTGCATTTACATTCATCCGCGAGCAGCTTCGGACGGAATGGCCGCGCCGTTCCGCGACTACGGACTCGATAGCGCGCAGTGGGGCTACGGCATGGAGGTTGCAACGCATGCCGTGCGCATGATTGTGAGCGGAGTGTTCGACCGCTTCCCGAAACTCAAGATCTGCCTTGGGCACATGGGTGAGGCCGTGCATTTCTGGTTCTGGCGGCTGGACTACATGAACAAAAACGCGCAGAACAGAGGCAGCGCGCCGAAGACGAAGCTGACGCCCAGCGAATATTTCAAACGCAATTTTGTGATCACCACGAGCGGGCAGGAATCGCACCTGGCGCTCGATTATTCAATCAAGGCGCTGGGGATTGATAACGTGCTGTGGGCGATTGATTATCCGTATCAGCCGAGCGCGCCGGCGGTGGCGTTCATGGATTCCGCGCCTGTGTCGGCGGCTGAGCGGGAGAAGCTCTATCACGGTAATGCGGAGCGCATTTTCCACATCAAGCCGGCTTGAGAAGAGTGCCGCGCTGCCCTTCGTTCCTCAGGGTAAAAAGACGCGGCGCTATATTGAAACCTTTAGGCGCTTCGCGGGTGCGACAGCGGCGGTCAATGGCAGTGCAGTGCCAAGAATCCTTGCCGGGCATCCGCCGCGGCGGGCTGTGCCCCTACAAAACCATCTTGCGGGCGTGACAGCGGCGATTAATGGCTGCGCTTTGCCAAGAATTTTTGCCGGGCACGGCATGCCGTGCCCCTACGGAACCATACAAGCGTGGTCGGGTGGACCAACAATTCCAATTTAACTTTTGCGGGTGGCCTCGAAGAGGAACCAGGCGCGGCGTTGCGCTTCGTCAATCCAGTTTTCGAGGAGGCTGGCGGTGGCGACGTCGTTCGCTTCGTCGCACAGGCCGTGGACGGCAAGCATACTGAGGACGAGAGCTTTGTTGTCCTCGCGGAGTTCTGCCAGCATGTCCCCCGGATCCACGAATTCCGCGTCGTTGTCGTCGAGGCGCTGCAAGCGGGAGATGTGTCCGATCGAGCGAATCGTGGTGCCGCCGATCTTGCGGACGCGCTCGGCGATTGGGTCGGTCATCGCGAAAATTTGGTCGCCGTGCTCGTCGAGCAGCAGGTGATAGTCGCGAAAGTGCGGACCGCTCATGTGCCAGTGGAAATTCTTGGTTTTCAGATAAAGCGCGAAAACATCCGCCACCAGCGCGTTCAATGCGCCAGAAATATTCTTGACCGCGCCGGGACGTATGTCCGACGGGGTCGCCAGCGGGGCCTTGCGCCGATCCTTCAGTTCCGCTCGATTCGCCATTCTGAGCTCCTTTTCAATCAGGTTGTTTTTCAGGCGTAGCAATATATCGCAAAACTGATTGGATGCGGCAATGAGGGTCCTCGACGCATGGGATCCCGAGCGCTACTTCTTCGGCGGGTACTTGTCGCAGGATTTCTTCACCATGTCGTCCAGCTTACCGGCGATCTTGGTGGGGTCGGTTTTTTCCTCGCTGGCGATGGCGCGCCAGACGAGCGAACGCGTATTTCGGGTCCCGCAAGTCCAGCACGAGCGTGCCCTCGGCAAACGGGACTCGAACAACGCGCGTGCCCAGCCCGTACCATCCGGCCGGATACGATTCGAGTTCCACTTTTCGCGCCGATCCGAACCGGAAGACGACGTTCAAGTCAGTTCGTCCCGTGCCTTCTGTCAGACCTCGGCCGTGAGATCGCGGACGATATCGCCCTCGATCTGCTTTTTTACCAGGTCACTATTCAGCGCGGGATTCCTGCTATTTAATTCACCGTTTCGGATTGCGAAGGTTTTGTACTTCGTGAAGTCGGCGTCCCTGTCGAATTCGAGGGTCACCTTTTGCGCCAGGGCCCCGCGGGCGGAAAGCAGGCTGAAGAGGAGCATTGCGATGATTGGGAGCTTTTTCATTTTGGCGATCCTCCGGACGTCGTTGGATTTCGTGAGAGGAGTGTAGCAAAAGCTGGGAGCGGTCGGAAAGTGATAGATGGCCAGAGTATTGCCAAGGATCTGCGCCGGGCACGGCATGCCGTGCCCCTACGAAGGCCGGAAACAGTGCAAGCACGGACGACAGGCAGGAAGGCGGCAGGTTCAGCGGCGGATGAAGAAGTAGGCGGACATGGCGAAGCCGATCACGATCACGAACCAGCGGATGTGCTGCGGATTCATTTTCTGCGCGACATAGGCGCCGCCGTAGCCGCCGACCAGGGCGCCCGACGAGCATCAGCAGCGCCTGCGGCCAAACGATTACGCGAGCGAAAATAAAAGTGGCGAACGCGACGCCGTTGACGATGCTGACCAGCAGCGTCTTCATGCCATTCATCGCGTGGATATCTTCCATGCCCATCAGCGCAAGAAGCGACAGAAACAGAATGCCCACGCCCGCACCAAAATAGCCGACGTAGATCGAGACGAGCAGTTCGAGAAACAGGACGCCGACAAATAGCGCGCGGGGGCCTCGTGCGCTCCCGGCCGCGTCCCCAGCTTTGACGTTGGCGCGCCCGCGGATCCAGCGAGTGATGCGGCCGCTGAAAACGAACAGGAGCGTGGCTCCTAGCAGCAGCCACGGAACCATGTGCATGAAAGTGCCCTGGGGGGTGACCAGCAGAATGCGCGCGCCAAGAACACCGCCGATGACGCCAGTGATGACGAGAGGCGGCAGCAGGCGGCGCACGTCCTTGGTGAATACCTTGCGATACGCGACGGTGCTTGCCACCGTGCCCGGCCAGACCGCGGCAGTGTTCGTGGCGTTTGCTGCGATAGGCGCGATACCTGCGAAGAGAAGCGCCGGAAACGAGACGAAGCTGCCGCCTCCGGCTACGGAATTAATGGTTCCGGCGACGAACGCCGCGAAGAATAGGAAAACTGGGTGGCTGAAATGCACGCGAAAGAATACCTTGAGGGAAGGCCTAAGTCACCTGAGGGCTGCAGGTTTCAAATCCGAGGGAGGTTAGCGGAACTACCCAGCGCATCGGGCGCCAGATTGGCGCGCCCGACGTATTCGAAATCTAGCCGTGGCCAACTCGGATATGCGAGAAGGATGTAAAGAGCCCGAAGACGTTGAGAAGCCAGAGCACTGTGCAAATTACCACGACGGCGTTCAAAATGGATTTGATTGTCCCCTGCATGGGAATGTAGGCATTGACTAGCCACAGCAGGACACCTATAACGACCAGAATGAGCACGACATTTAACAGCGGCATGAGCGATTAACCTCCTTCTTTAGTGAGTCATACCAGTCCGACTCGACGGCATCGTAGACGCATTGGCGGCCAGGAGCTATACAGCGAAGGAGGTAGGGCCTCTGGAGAGATGCGTTACGCCTTCCTTGCCCGAGTGGCCGCTTTGGTATAGTGTGTTCATCTTCCTGTAACGTTCAAGTTCGCGGAGGCGAATAGGTTCATGTCCGGATTCCTGCGCAGAATTCTCCCACGCGAGAAGTCGTTCTTTCAGATGTTCAACCAGCAGGCGGAAAACGTGGAGGCGGGCGCCGATCGCCATGGTCGAGATGCTGGAGCATTTCGATGACGCCGCGGTCCGAGCCGACAAGGTCGAGGACTTCGAGCACATTGGCGACACGATCACGCACAACATCCTGCGGAAGCTGAACCAGACGTTCGTGACGCCATTCGATCGCGAAGACATCCACGAGCTGGCGAGCAAGATTGACGACGTAATTGACCTGGTGGATGCGGCGGCCACGCGGATGGTCACGTACCGCGTGAAAGCGCTGCGCCCGGGCGTGCTGGATCTGGCGACGACCGTGCGTCTGGCTTCGGCGCAGATCGTGGCGGCCGTTCAAGCTGCTCGACAAGGGCGACCACATTCTGGATCACTGCATCGAGATCAACCGGCTGGAAAATCTGGCGGACCGCCAGTGCCGGGATTTGATCGTCACTCTGTTCGAGCAGGAAAAAGATCCCGTCGAAGTCATCAAGTGGAAAGAAATTATCGAAACGCTCGAATTCGCGACGGACAAATGCGAAGACGTGGCCAACGTGATTGAAACCGTCACTCTGAAAAACGCCTGATCCCGTGCTGATTCTCCCTTCAGTTTTCAATGCAGTGCCTGGAAGCGTCCGGGCGCGAACCGGTTTCGGTGAACGGAGCTGCGGCGTGACGTCCTTCCATCTGCTGGTCGTGATCGTTTTCATCAGCCTGGCGTTCGATTTTACGAATGGCTGGCACGACGCGGCAAGCTCGATTGCGACCGTCGTCTCTACACGCGTCCTGAGACCACTGTGGGCAGTTGTGTGGGCGGCGTTCTGGAATTTCGTGGCGCCGCTGACTTTCGGCACAGCCGTCGCCGCGACGGTCGGCAAGGGGCTGGTCCACCTCGAAATGGTGACGCCGCAGGTACTGCTCGCCGGCCTGCTCGGAGCGATCATCTGGAACTACGCGACGATACGGCTGGGAATTCCGTGCAGCTCCTCGCACGCGCTGATTGGGGGCTACGGCGGAGCGGCGATTGCAGCCGTGGGATTTCGCGCCATCATCGTCCACGGATGGATCAAGCCGATCCTTTTTATTTTTATCGGGCCGATGATCGGGATGGCAGCGGGAATTATCGTGACGATCGTCAGCAGCTGGATCGTCCGGCGGCAGGCGCCGCAGAAAATAGACCGCTGGTTTCGGCGGCTGCAGTTGCTTTCAGCCGCGGCTTTCAGCTTCAGCCACGGGACCAATGACGCGCAGAAAAGCATGGGAATCATTACTGCCGCGCTGGTTACGGGCGGAGTCATGCCCGTCTACAAGGTGCCGGATTGGGTTATCATTTGTTGTGCGCTGGCCATGGCCGGCGGGACGATGGCGGGCGGATGGCGCGTGGTCAAGACAATGGGCCAGCGCATCACGAAGCTGAACCCCTTCGGCGGATTCGCAGCGGAGACTTCCGCAGCGATCACTTTAATCGGCACGGCGGCCGCGGGAATTCCAGTCAGCTCGACGCAGGTGATTACCGGCGCGATCATGGGCGTTGGAGTATCGCGGCGGATCACGGCTGTTCGCTGGGGAGTGACGCGGCATATCCTGTGGGCGTGGATTCTGACGATTCCCTGCGCCGGATTGATCGGGGCATTATTTTATCTCTTAGCTCTACACTGGATACGATGAGATGACCGAAAGCAAATTGCCGTTTGCGACGATTGAAGAGGCTGTCGAGGATATTCGCCAGGGCCGCATGATCGTTCTGGTGGACGACGAAGACCGCGAGAACGAAGGCGATCTGACCATGGCGGCGGAAAAGATTACGCCCGACGCCATCAATTTCATGGCTACGCACGGGCGCGGGCTGATTTGTCTGTCGCTTTCCGAGCAGCGCTGCGAAACGCTGGACCTGAAGCCGATTTCTCCGCGAAATACGTCCATGTTCGGGACACCGTTTTGCGAGCCGATTGACGCGCGGCGCGGCACTACCACCGGGACAAGCGCGTGGGACCGCGCGACTACGATTCTGGTGGCGACCGATCCGCACACGAAGCCGGAAGACCTGGCGCGGCCGGGGCATGTGTACACGCTGCGAGCGCGCAACGGCGGGGTGCTTGTTCGCGCGGGACAGACCGAGGCTTCGGTGGATCTGGCGCGCATCGCGGGGCTGAACCCTGCAGGCGTGATCTGCGAAATCATGGACGAAGACGGCACGATGGCGCGCATTCCGCAGCTGATCGAATTCTGCCGCGTCCACGGGCTGAAATTAGTGACGGTGGCGAGCCTGATCCGCTACCGGATGCAGCACGAGCGCAACGTGCGGCGAATTGCGGAATCTGTGCTGCCGACGAAATACGGCGACTTTCGAATGATTGCGTATTCAAGCGACGTGGATCATGAAATTCACGTGGCCCTGGTGCGCGGCGACCTGGCGAACGATCCGCCTGGAGTTGTCGCCGAGGGCGCTCCCCCGCTCGTGCGCGTCCATTCGCACTGCCTGACGGGCGACGTGCTGGGCTCGACCACGTGCGATTGCCGCGAAATGCTCGAAGGATCGCTTGAGGCGATTGCGGCCGAGAATCGCGGAGTGTTCGTCTACCTGCATCACACTGGCCGCGGATTTCGAATTGATTCCCGGAACGAAGAGGGCGCCGCTCTGCCGCAAATTCTATTTCACGAGCGCGGCCATGTGGAACGCGATCCCGGAGTGCAGCGCGTGATCCAACACGAAAGCGGAATCGGCGCGCAAATCCTGAAGGATCTCGGGCTGAGGAAAATCCGCGTGCTCACTAATCTGCCGCGCAAAGTTGTTGCGCTACAGGGTTACGGCATCGAAATCGCGGATCAGGTGCCGCTTGCGATCAAGCCTGCGAAGCAGAACCACCAGGTTACCTAGGCTGGTGAGGCGTGGCGTTTTCGAAGTTGTACGACGACATGCTGCGAGAGAGGCTGCGCAATGGCTGGCGCTGCGCGCCGTTGCTATATGTCGAAGCTGAAGCTCCGGCCCCCTAAAGTGCCGTCGCTATATGTTTGAGCATTCTCGGCGGAGATCGGGACACATCCGGCTCCGCTCACTGCAGACATGTCCGGCACAGCCCCGTGGAGTTCAACGCATCGAGCTAGCGGCCGAAAACCAAAACTACAAACGAATCCGGGACCATGCCGCCGCGTGGATGAGGAATTTCCGCGGTGGGCGCGGGCGGCGGCGTGAATTCGGCCGTCACCAGGTAAACCTCGTGGCTCTTGGGATCGAGCGCCATGGTGCGCGCGCCCGTCTGCGTCGGCACGTCTTCGACCACGCTGAATTTGCCCGGTGAATCCTCGTGCACGACGGTCAGCGTGCCGGCGCCGTTCGACGCGAAAGCGAAACCAGTACCGGGATCGAACGCATCCGCATCAACGCCCAGGCCAATCGCCGGCGTTGCAATTACCTTGCCGGAATCGGTGTCGATCACGGCCATCATTTTGTCGGCGCAACCGGCGAAAAGGCGGTGGTTCTTTGCGTCGATCGCCAAGCCCGAGGGTTCTTTGCAGGGATCGAGAGGCCAGTGCGCGGTGACGGCCAGATTCTTCGAATCGATCTGCACTTCCTCACTCTTCGACTCCACGTTGACATACAGATGACCCGCGCCATCGGCAGCGGCGAATTCCAGCTTGCCTCCGACAGGAATTGTGCCCACGACGGCTCCGCTGACCGCATCAATCGCAGTGATGTCTCCGCTTCGACCGTTCATGGCGAAGACGCGCTTTGTCGCAGGGTCGTAGACGATCGCGTCCGGATTCATGCCGGCCTGCGCGTGGCCGACCACTTGAAGCGTCTTCAAGTCAAAGATGGAAATCGTCCCGGCCTGCCCGTTGGAGGTGAAGCCGTTGCCACTCGCGGGAGCCAGAGCGATGCCGTGCACTCCGGCAGTATCAGGAATCTCGCCGACGACTTTCTCGGAGTCCACGTCGAGGACGACGACCTTCGTCCCGCGCGAGATAAAGAGCCGCCGAGTGGGTGAATCAAAAGCGAGGTAATCCCAAAATCCTTCGCCGCCCATCTTGATCTTCTTCAGGAGATGGTAGCCGGAAGGACCAGGCGCTAGCGCTGCAGCGGACGCCGCGGACATAGGCCTCGTACGCAGATGCGCGCTGCTAATCGCCGCAGTGGCCGCCAGAAAAGCGATCAGGACGACGAGGGTCAGTAACGAAGACAGACGGCGAAATGCCATTGGGATCTCCTCAGGCGGCGGTCGCCGCAGGTGCGATTTTCAGAGACATGGTATGTCGGGCGAGATGGAACCGTCAAATGAAGCGCAGATTAATACGCGTTAATGACTCGGCGGAGGAGGCGTTGCCTTCTTTGCAGGCACGAGCGATTTCTGGGGTGGCGCACCAACGGTGATGTAGGGGCGCATCTTTGCAAGCTTTGTTTCGGAGATGCCGCGGATTGCCAGCAAGTCCTCAACGCGATGGAATCGGCCGGTTTTCGTGCGGAATTGGATGATGGCTTTGGCGGTGGTGGGACCGACGCCGGGGAGTTCTTCGAGTTCCTTCGCCGATGCGAGATTGATGTCAATTGGATGCGTGGGCGGGTTTTTCGCAGCGAACGCGGAGAGCGCGAGAATCGCGAACAGCAAAGCGCTGAAGCCGATGAATGTAGCGGCGGCTCTATGAGTCATTTTGCGCAGGTCGAGCCTTCTTCCTTGCTCGCGCCGAAAAAACACCGTCGCGTTTACGCCACGACATTTCCGATCGCGTCGTATTCGGTAACAGGACCGAAGAGAGCGGCCTGGTCGCCTATTAGCGCTCGATCGCCGACGAGGACGATCTGCGCATTCGCGGAATCGAAGTGGCGGCGCGCGGCGGCGAGAACATCAGCGGCGGTAAGCGCGCGAATGCGCTCGCGATAAGTTTCGAGATAGCCCTCAGGCAACTGGTCGAGATAGACGGTCGAAAGCTGGCCGAGGAGGCCATCCTGCGTGGCAACGCCAAGCGAGAAAACGCCGGTCAGGTAGCTGCGGGCGCTATCGAGTTCTTCGGTGGTAACCGGAATCGAGCGCATGCGATCCATTTCGTAGAACATTTCGGTAAGCGTGGCGGCGGCCACGTCGTTGCGCACGGCGGCGCGGACGGTGAAATATCCCTGCTGGCGCAGCGCATTGACGCCGCTGCCGGGGCTATACGTATAGCCCTTCTGTTCGCGGATATTGAGGACGAGACGCGAATGAAACGCGCCGCCGAAAATCGAATTCGCAAGGATCAGACGATACCAATCGGGATCGCGGCGCGTGATGGCGAGATTTCCGAGAAGCACCTGCGTCTGCACGGTGCCCGGCATGTGCACCAGATGCACGTGGCGGCCGGACTGGCGCGGCGGAGCTGGAGACACGGGCGCTGCTGGCATGCGGCGCTTTCCACGCGCCAAAGACTTTCTCGATTTGCTCGAGCATGGCGTCCGCGACAAAATCACCGACAACGATGAGCAGCGATTCGGCGGGAACGTAGTGGGTGCGATAGAAGTCGGCGAGCTGATCGCGCGTGAATCCGGTGAGCTGCTCTTCGGTGGGCGCGACGACGGCATAGGGATGCTCGCCGAAGAGCATTCGGCGAAGGCGTTCGCTGGCGAGAAATCCTGGCGTAGTGCGCTCGATTCTCAATTCCTCGAGGCGCTGGCGGCGCTCGCGCTCGAACTCATCTTCGGGAAACGAGGCGTTGCGCGCGAGGTCGGCCATCAGCTCGAGGATGCCGGACGAAAATTCGGCGAGACCGGACGCGGAAATCGCGCTGGAATCGGCTCCGGCGTGCGTGCCGAGGCCAGCGCCCATGCGGCGCAGATCCTCTTCAATGCGGCGGCTCGGGCGCGAGGCGGTTCCGGTGCGAACGACTGTGGCCGTCATTTCAGCGAGGCCGGGTGCGGAGTGCGCGACGACGGCGTTCCCGCTGCGGAAATAAAGCTGCGCTGAAATCTTTGGGAACGTGCGTGATTCAACGAGGACGACCTGCAGTCCATTCGAAAGCGTGCGAACGGTGCGCTTGGGCCAGGCGACCGGACTCTCGGGGCCAAGCGCCGGGACTTGCGTGCGAAGAAT
Organism: uncultured Acidobacteriota bacterium; assembly: GCA_963701865.1. Lineage (GTDB taxonomy): Bacteria > Acidobacteriota > Terriglobia > Acidiferrales > UBA7541 > Palsa-295. The sequence continues at coordinate 482,793 of CAVPBO010000001.1, read as the reverse complement.
CGTGGAGGCGGCGGGAGTGGTCATCGCCCGCCTCCGGGATTCACGGGCCGTCGCACGAGAACCGCGCGGTTGCGCGGGACCAGATATTTTCTGGCGAATGCTTGCACCTGCTCGGGAGTGACGCCGAGAAAACCGTCGAGAATCGTATTCACGCGATTGGGGTCGCCATCGAAAAGCGTGAAGCATGCGAGATAGTGCATCAAACCGAAGCGCGGCATCGCGGAACCCATTCCGCCTTCGAGCATCGAGTAGTAATCCGCGCGGAATTTAACTTTCACGGGATCGAGTTCGTCGAGCGCGATTCCCTTCTGCTGAATTTCGTCGATCACTTCGTCGAAAATGGCGACCGTGCCTTCCGAAGTGAACTCCGGCTTGTGGAAAATGCGGGTGACCATTTGCGTGGGGCCGTTCGTATCGAAGACATCCGCGCTGCCGTCCACATCCACCGCGATTTGTTCCTCGAGCACGAGTTTGCGGTAGACGCGACCCGCGCGGCCGCCGTGCAGCACTCGATCGAGAATCCCGGCAGCGAACCAATCGGGCGTGCCGCGCTCCGGCAACGTATAACCGATGGCGATGGCGGGAAGCGGGCCGAATTTTTCTTCGACTTCACCCTTGCGCTCTTCGGTTTGCGGTGGCTCGCTCACATCCGCGTGCGGCAGCAGCGGCTGCGGCGGAATATTTTCGAAATATTGCTTCGCGAAGGCGAAACCTTCCGACGGCTCGAAATCGCCGAGCATCAGGAGCACGGCGTTATTCGGCGCGTAGTAGGTGTGAAAGAATTTCTGCACGTCGGCGAGCGTGGCGGCGTCGAGATCGGCGAAATCGCCGTAGAAATTGTGCGCGTTGGGCCAATTGCGAAACGCGACGGGCGGAAGATCGAGCCACGGAAAGCCGCCGTAGGGCTGGTTCATCACGTTGACGCGGACTTCTTCCTTCACCACGTCGCGCTGATTGCGGAGATTTTCGTCGTCCACTTTAAGCGCGCGCATGCGGTCGGCTTCGAGCCAGAGGACACGTTCGAGAGCGTTCGACGGTACGGATTCGAAATAATTCGTGATGTCGTAATTCGTGGTGCCGTTGAGCATGCCGCCCGAGGAATTGATGAGGCGAATGTGCTCCATTTTCCCGGCGTTTTCCGAGCCCTGAAACATCATGTGCTCGAAAAGGTGCGCGAATCCGCTGCGGCCGTGCGGCTCCAGGCGAAAACCGATTTGGTAATAGACGCCGACCGTGACGAAAGGCGCGGAACGGTCCGGCGACGCGACCACGCGCAAGCCGTTGGCGAGCGTGGTGTGCTCGACTGGAATGTGAAGTCTTTGCGGCGATGAACTCAACGTTGCCTCCGAGAAAGTTTGACGGTTGCTAGTGCCGCGCTACCCTTCGTTCCTCAGGATAAAAAGTCGCGGCGCTACATTTAAATCTTAACCAGATGCTAGCGCGCGCTTGATTTTCTTTAATGCCACGGCCGGATGCTTTGCGAGCAGGCGGCCAGCCAACAGCGACATCGCGGCGTAGGATTGCTGAAAATCGCGCGGATACTTTCTCAGCGCTCTTGCGTGCCTTGCGACGATGGCATAGTCGCCCCGCGAGAGCGGCCCGGTCCACGCAGCGCGCGGCCCGATGCGCTCTATATTATCGAAGATTTGGCGGATTAAAGGTACGAGCGTTTGCATGGCGCGGGCTCGCGTGAAGCCGATGCGCATGAGGAGCTGCACCCCAGCTTCGATCGTGGGATAGGCGCTGCCAGCGGCGATGACGGCGGCGGCATGATAGATGGGCTTGTCGCGAGTATCGATGGCGACTGTAATTCCTCCGAGCGATTTGCCGATTGATTGCGCCATCCGGCGGGCTTTGGGATCGCCTTCCACTCCGAAGATTACGCCGCGGAGATTTGGAACTACTTTTCCGCCGAAGGCCTGCATGGGATGAAGCGAGCCCGTGGCGGCGCCGCGGCGCGCGAGAGGCGCGAGGACGGTGCGGTCGAGTGTGGCGCTTGTGTGCAGGATAATCTTGCCTTTGCATTCGGCGCCGCCGAGTTTGGCGAGTGCGCGCACGAGCGCCGGGAGATCATCGTCCGCCGTGCAGAGAAAAATTACATCGACGGCGAAAATGGCCCCTAGGTCCAGGGCTGAAGCCCGGCCAGATTCACGACTTTTCCCGCGGGGATGAATCCCCACGCTTCCACCGAAAGAATATGGCGTGCCGGCGCCGATCACGCGGACGGCGGCGCGCGATGTCGCCGCGGAGCGCGTAACGACGGCGCCGATTCGCCAGCCGCGCTCGCGCAGGAGTTTTCCCAGCGTTCTGCCTACGCGCCCAGCGCCGACGATGGAAAGAGTGCGTGTCATCGAGCGTGCTAGCATAACTTGTTCGCACTTTTTGCGTGGAGGAAATTGCGCGTTGCACATTTTCTGGATTGCCCTATTTGGACTCATCGCCTTCGGCTGGATCGCCGGGGCGATCGAGCTCGCGCTGGGCGTGCGAACGATTCCTTCGCTCGAAAGTGTTGTCCCGCTTCAGGATTCCGAGTGCCCGCCGGTCTCGATCCTGTTTGCCGGGCGCGATGAAGCCGAGAAACTGCCTGGGGCGATCGAAACCATGCTCGCACTGGACTATCCCAACTACGAAGTGATCGCCGTGGATGACCGCTCGGAAGACGCCACCGGCGCGATTCTCGCTGCCGCGGCGAAGAAAGATCCGCGGCTGAAACCGGCGCGCGTGGATTCCCTGCCCGCCGGCTGGCTCGGAAAGCCGCACGCGTTGCAGCAGGCGTACGAACGGTCGAGCGGCGAATGGCTGGTGTTTACGGATGCGGACGTTCATTTTGCGCCGTACCTGCTGCGGCGCGCGATCGCGCTTGCGGAGAAAAATCGCTGGGAGCATATGACGCTGCTGGGCGCGGCGAAAATGTACACGTTCGGCGAAAAAGTTGCGCTGACGTTCTTCGGTATCTGTTTCCTGATGGGCACGAAACCGTGGAGAGCGAGTGACCCGAAATCGCGCGGCTATACGGGCGTGGGTGCATTCCAGCTGATCCGGCGCAGCGCTTACGAAAAAATGGGAACCCACCGGCGACTGGCGATGGAAGTGATTGACGACATCAAGCTGGGAAAGCTAGTCAAAGAAGCCGGGCTGCGTTCGGGCGTGGCGACGGGCGGCGATGCTGTAAGCGTCCACTGGCACGCGGGGCTGGGCAATACGATTCGCGGGACGACCAAGAATTTCTTCGCTGCGACAGGATTCAAGCTGTGGCTGATCACCGCGCAGATTTTGGGGACGCTGCTGATGTTTGTATTTCCCGTGCTGGCGCTGCCGTTTGTGCGCGGATGGGCGCTCGCGTTCGCGCTGATTGCCGTGGCGTTGCCGGCGATCATCGGGGCAGGAGTGGCCCTCAAATTGGGGGCGCCGGTCGCGTACGCGCTGACGTATCCGCTGGGCGCGCTGATTATTTGCTGGATGCTGACGCGGTCCACGATTGTGACGCTGTGGCAGGGCGGGGTTACCTGGCGAGGAACGTTTTACCCGCTTGAGGAGCTGAAGCGGGGGGTGGTGTAGACCGGCGAAGGCAGGAGAAAATCAAGATTAGATCCCTCGAACTGCGTCCCGCGCCCGCAAAAAACGCGGAAAAGCAAAGACGCGCGGGACTTCGCTCGGGATGACAACGTACCTCGAATGGGCGGCGCGTTGCCAAGCATTTGCGCCGGGCACGGCATGCCGTGCCCCTACGAAGCCTTCTTCGTTTCGGGCACCAAGGGGATTTCGGTGGCGGCGATTACGCCGAGGTCGCGCTGCTTGAGCGCGCGGATGCGATCGCGGAGGCTGGCGGCGCGCTCGAATTCGAAATTCTTGGCGGCTTCGCGCATCTGGGCTTCGAGCTGAACGACGGCCTGCTGCAATTCATGCTCGTTGGTGATGTCGCCGATGGGCACTTCGTCCGCCGGGACCGTGATGTAATCCGCTTCCACGATTCGAGCGAGCTGCATGTCCACGGACTTGATGATCGACATGCGGCGTGATGTTGTGTTCGCGGTTGTAGGCCTCCTGCTTCGCGCGGCGGCGGTTGGTTTCGCCGATGGCCTGGCGCATGGAATCGGTCATGCGGTCGGCGTAAAGGATCGCGCGGCCTTCGATGTGCCGCGCGCAGCGGCCCATGGTCTGAATCAGCGATGTGGCGCTGCGGAGATAACCTTCCTTATCCGCATCGAGAATCGCGACCAGCGAAACCTCCGGCAGATCGAGCCCCTCGCGCAGAAGGTTGATGCCGATCAGCACGTCGAATTCGCCGCGGCGCAGATTGCGCAGGATGCGCACGCGCTCGAGCGTTTCGATTTCGGAGTGCAGATAGCGGCAGCGCACGCCGACCTCGGCAAAATATTCGGCGAGGTCCTCGGCCATGCGCTTGGTAAGCGTGGTGACGAGCACGCGCTCGTTGCGCGCGGCGCGCACGCGAATTTCCTCCAGCAGATCGTCCACCTGCCCTTTCACCGGCCGCACTTCGGTCTGCGGATCCACCAGGCCGGTGGGCCGAATCACCTGCTCGACCACCACGCCGCCGGATTTGGTCAGTTCGTAGGGCCCGGGCGTCGCGGAAACGTAGACGACCTGATTGATGCGATGCTCGAACTCCTCGAAATTGAGCGGGCGGTTATCGAGCGCCGAGGGCATGCGGAAGCCGTAGTCCACCAGCGTTTGCTTGCGCGAACGGTCGCCCGCGTACATTCCGCGAAGCTGCGGAATCGTCTGGTGCGATTCGTCCACGAAAAGCAGGAAATCCGACGGGACGTAATCGAGCAGCGTCGGCGGCGCCTCGCCCGGCAGGCGGCCGGACATGTGCCGGGAATAATTCTCGATGCCGTGGCAATAGCCGATGGTGCGCATCATTTCGATATCGAAATGCGTGCGCTGCACCACGCGCTGCGCCTCGACGATTTTTCCCTGCCGCGCGAGCTCGCCCTTCCACCAATCAAGCTCTTCGTAGATCGTCTGGATGGCGCGCTCTTTCTGCGCGGCGGGCAGCACGTAGTGCGTCTTCGGATAAATCGGCAGCCGCGCGATTTCGCCATCGCTGCGAGCGAATTTGGCCGGTGAGCGGATCGATCTTGCGGATGGCTTCGATCTGGCTGCCCCAAAGCTCGATGCGCACGGCGAGATCGTCGTACGGCGGATAAATTTCGATCATGTCGCCGCGAACGCGGAAAGTGCCGCGGCGCAGATCCTCGGAGCGCTCGTACTGGATTTCGACGAGCTTGCGGAGGATGGATTCGCGCGCGATTTGCTGGCCCTTTTCGAGCATGAGCATCATGCCGAAATAGGCCTCGGGCGAGCCAATGCCGTAAATGCAGGAGACGGATGCGACGATGATCACGTCGCGGCGCTCGAAAAGCGAGCGCGTGGCGCTCATGCGCAGCTTATCGAGCTCGTCGTTGATCGTGGCTTCTTTTTCGATGAAGGTGTCGCTCGCAGGGACGTAGGCCTCGGGCTGGTAATAATCGTAGTAGCTGACGAAGTACTCGACGGCGTTCTGCGGGAAGAACGATTTGAACTCGTGGAAGAGCTGCGCGGCGAGAGTCTTGTTGTGCGCGAGGACGATCGAGGGGCGGTTGAGCTGCTCGATCACCTTCGCCATTGTGAAGGTCTTGCCCGAGCCGGTGACGCCCAGCAGGACCTGGTGGCGGTCGCCGTCGGTCGAGGCCGCGAACGAGCTGCGAGATGGCTTCCGGCTGGTCGCCGCGGGGCTCGTAGTCGCTGGCTAAGCTTGAATTTCATGGCGCGCGCCTCTAGGTACGAAAATTGGGGTACTCGAAACTCTTTATTATACGCCTTCTGTCAAAGGGCCCGGGTTCGCGGAAAACCGAGAAAGGCATTTACCGCAGAACGCAGAGAACGGAGAGAAAAACCCGGGACTATAGGGCAGGTTGCCAAGCATCCTTGCCGGGCACAGCATGCCGTGCCCCTCTACGAATTCCCTCCCGGTGCGAAGTTGTAGCTACGGCTGATCTGGGATCAACGTGATTTCGGACTGCCTTTGTACTTTGCCCACGTGATGGATGCTCGAACCGGAGCTGGCGCTGGTGATCTGGTAGTCCATTTCCTGCGTGCTGGTATGCGTGGAATTGACGAGAAGACCGGTCGCCAGCGAAACGGAATCGAGGTTTTCGCCCGAACCTGTCCACGTGCCGGAGGTGCGAAGTCCGTTGTGGCGATAATCATCCGGCGTAGCGTCAGCATGAGTGGAACCGCGACGCAGGATTTCGAAATGGCTCAGGATAACCGCGCAGACGTCTGGACTCGTTCCCAGTGGAGTACCGGTCGCCTTTAAGGCAGCGGAGGAGCTGCACGGCTCGTCGCGGAGGTAGGAAGAATCAGAGCGTGATAAGAGGCCCGAGAGAACCGCACCCGCGATCGGTTGTTCGCTTGTCCATTTTTGATCGATCTCAATTCCCTTCTGCGGCAGTTGGCCGCCGAATGACAGGCCCTGAAGCAACTCGAGCAAGGCGTCATCGGTTGGCTGCACCGGGACCGGAGGATTAGCGACCGATTGAGCTGGCCGGCGCCGAGCCAACATCCTTGATGTCGGTAAATTGACCGTCCGATTGCAGTGTGAACTCGACTGACCGGCCTTCGAGGCGACTGTAGCGATCGGCGAAGGAAGAGGCCGCGAGATCGAGCGCGTCCGTTTCGGATTCGGCGCTGGATTTTTCGTAGGTGGCGCGGAATCGAACCTTGCCGTCGGTCGAGACACCGCGCGTTTCCAGCCGAACGATCATATGGATTGCCTGGGTTGACTTCGAGCCGCCCTCGGGATTCACGATCGGAGTGGTGGTAACTCCGGTTGTCGTGGTGCGCAATTCGAGGCGATAGCGAAGAACTTCGCCCGGAACAAATTTTGGAATGAGGCGCACTCGCACGTTCGCCGTGGCGGCGAGCGCCAGCGAAAACAGAGCCAAACTCGTTGCGAGAGAACGAGACGAATCGAATGTCCGCGGCGCGACGGCATCGAAAGAACGCTAGCACACGGTATGAAGCGAGGGAAGAGGGCGACGCGCGAGAGACAAGCGAGAAAAGCGGCGCTATCGCGAACGGCGGGGCGACGGCTGAGGCTGTTGAACTATTGGCGCAGCGAGCGTTCCAGTTAAGACGAACGGACGGCCCGGGTTTATCGTCCTCCTGCATAGAGTGAAGCATTTGAACGCGAAGGTCCAGGTTGCGGCTGAAATCGACCGTTCCGGAACCGATAGCAGAAGTATCCGGACCCGTAGAAAGGGACATGCTTTGAAATTCAATCTTGCGCCGGGCGCAGGAGAACGAAGCATCGGCGGAGCGAAATATCGTGAACTTGTCCTCTGGCGGCTCGGACCGGCGCGTGTTCCAAATGTCAATGTTGAGGAGTTTCGGGACCGAAACCGACGCCTTTCCCTGGCATGTGAGCGATGCCATAAGGTCAGAGCGATTTGCTCCGGCAGCACTGATGGAGATTTGCCCATCGACAGAATTCGCCGTGACACCCATCAAAGCTGGCGTTGCGGCGACGAACGCAGCGCCGTCAATTCGCGAGAAATTCAAATCCGCGCGATAAGCAGGCAGTGCTGCTCAAGTTCGCGTCGAGCGAACCGGCGACCTGGCCCCCGTAAAACTGGCCGACCGCATCGGCGAGCGCGACGTGGCGGCCGTCGATTTTGAGATCACCCTGCAAATGGTGGACGACCAAAGGCTCCAGCGTGAACTGGTCGAGAGTGAGGCGTCCGCTGGCTCGAAGACTTTCTGGCGCGGCACTTGATTGGGCGCGCGAGTTTAGAAATGGAAGCACGCGATCGAGGAAACTTTGGCGCCATGCGGGATTGAGCCAGCGATCGAGCTCGGCAGCCGAGAGATGATCCGCCGAGAGCGCAAATTGCCATGTCCGCCGGACGGGATCGCGGCGATCGAACGTGCCGCTCCAGCGCGCCCCGAATGCCTGCGCGGATGTAAGAGCGATGTGGCGAGCGCCGGGCTTCCATTCCGCGCGGGCCTTTATTTGGTCCACCGGCTGATTCAAAAATGGCGCGCGCAAAGAGTCGCCTGCCGGGCCTGTGACTGGGCTCCGGCGCCCGGTCCGCCGAACTCGACCCACCCGACAGGTTGGCTCGTCCCGCCGCCCTGCCACGAATATGGAGCTTCCGGCCACACGGAGATCGCAGGCGAATGGTCCTGCCAGATCCCATCCTCGGGAAAGATTCCATCCGAGCGCGGCCGCGCCTGCGATCAGATCGCGCGCCTGGCTGGTGCTCCCGGCAATGTGCCACCCGGACATTGCGCCGCGCGCCTGACTTAGCAGAAGTGTCAAGTCGGAATAGGCCGTCGGATGGACCGGCCGCAGGGCCCCATGAGAGCGAGATCGGAAGGAAAGAAAATCTGCCCGTGGTCGTAGTGAAGCTGCAAGCTGTCCCACGTGAGCTGACCTGCGAAGGTCGGCGCCGGAGAAATCAAGCCCGGCGCTTGATACAGTGGCGTTCGTGACGTGGAGCGGCGAGGCCAAGGCGTCTGCACTGACTTCGCCTTGAACCTCCGCGCGGCCGCGAACGGAGATGCTCTCCGCGACGCCGGGATGAAATGCGCGCAGCCACGGCAACAGGTCACTTAGCGTCGAGCAGCGATGACACCGTCGAATTGAACGCGGCGGAGATTTTTCCGCGGCGGAGGATCGCAGCGCTATTCCAACGTATTCGTCCAGAGGCATGCGCGCTCGAATGCGGCGCCTCGAGCGCGACGTCGGTGAATTCGATCTCAGGAGCAGCGGGATGCCAGGTCGTTTGCGCGATCAGATTCACGGAAGGTGTGTCCGGACGAAGCGCGAGATCCCAGCGATGGACTTGCTGCAGTTCCGCGCGCCCCTGAATGGCCCAACCGTCGTCCTGCTCGCGCGGTGCGAGCGTTGATCGCCAGCGCCAGCGCGCCGCGAATGCCGTCGTCATTGCCGCCTGCGAGCCGGAGCACGTCCGAGATCGAAGCGTCGGTCCAGGAAATATCGAGCGCCGCGGGGCGAAGCCGCGGATGAAGTGCCACCCAAATCGCCCGACAGGTGAATCGTGCCTGCCTGCTGCACGACCACGGCGGCGCGCCAGGGAGTCGCGTCGAGATTCATAATCCAGCGCCCGGGACGATCCGTCTCGACCGTGCCCTTCACGCCCACAAACGCGAGCGGCAGCTTTTCATCGCCGTTCTTGAAATTGATGCGGCCGCCGTCGACCTCGATCCTGCGGAAGCGGACGGCGGAGGAAGGGAGCGACGGACCAACCGGCACTCCTGAACTGACGGATTCCCTGCCGGCTGCGGAAGCCACTCGCCAAGATTCCAATCACCAGCAGCGTTGCGGACCAGATTCAGGCTCGGCCGAGTGAGCGAGAGCGTGCCGAGCTCGATGTGTCCGCGCAACAGGCTGGCCCAGCGCAACCGGACGGTCATTGATTCGGCGCGCAGAAAGTATTCGTGGCCGAAGCGCGGGTCTTCGCCGACGGTCACGGAGTTCGCATCGAGTGCGGGACCATGCCACAAGCTAAAGTCGTAGCTTTCGACTTCGACGGGTCGTCCAAAAGCCGCTTCGATTCTGGCCGTCAGGATTCTCCGCAGACGCGTGTGCTGAATCGTGAGGGAAATTCCCTCACAAGCGACCCACAGGAGGAAGACGAACACGACAATCCGCTTCGGCCAGCGGCTCCAGTGGCGAGGCCGAGGAGGCGCGTGGTAAACAGGTTCCGCGCGGGAAATGGTTGGTGGATAGATGTCGGACACGGTGGATACAGCTGAAGATACTACTTCATCCCAAACGAAAATAAACAGAGATGCCGGGCGCAGGACGCCCTATTCTGCGAATCCCGAGTCGTTTCCCTTTCGAAGGGATACCGCCAGGTTTAGTGGACCTCGCGCAGCATTCGGTGCCAGCGCGTGCGGCTGGAAAGATGAACCAATCCATCTTCGATTCCACGAATCGTGCCAAGAAGGCTGCGGTCGTTGTAATCGTTAGCCGTTGCTTCAACGGACCAGTAAATCACCATGGGGCGGCCCATGATGGCATGACGATCCACAAATCCCCAGTAGCGGCTATCCCAGCTGCGGTCGCGATTGTCGCCCATAACGAAGTAATGATCAGGCGGCACCAGCAGCTCGCCATTGTTCACGGAGTTCAAAATGTCGTCAGCCCATTCAGGACGCAGACCCCATCTCGCGAAACTGGAATCGGACGGCGGAAAATTGTCGGCGAACGGATCCTCCGCGGCAGGATCGTGGACCACATAAGGCTCGGCCAGGTGCACTCCATTGACGTAAACGCGCTCGTTGACGATGCGGATGCGATCGCCAGGCAAACCGATCACGCGCTTCACGTAGTGCGGATGATCGTCGAAGGGAAACTTGAAGACGATGATGTCGCCGCGGCGAACGGACCTATATGGCAAGCAGCTTTTCGTACCAGGCGCCGTTCCCTTCAAAAATAAACTTGTTCACCAGCAGGTGGTCACCGACAAGAAGCGTGGGCTCCATGGACTGCGATGGAATCTTGAAGGCCTGCAAAATAAATGTGGTTCCAAAAAGGGCCAGGAGAATGGTGACTAGCAGCGACTCGAAGAAATCGACATAACTGGCGTTGGGCGAACGAGGGCGCGCCGGCGTTACAACTGGCGGCGCGGCTTCGGCCGACTCCAAAATCGGGTTTCCTGTTTCGATTGATTCCATTCAGGCGATCTCACCGCTTTGCCCCAAAGTTCCGAGCGCCAACATCGCGGCGGCCTGCTCCGCTTCCTTCTTGCTGAGGCCCTGGGACGCGGACAGTTTGACGCCCTTGTGCCAAACTTCAACCTCAAACGTTTTGTTGTGCTCTGGCCCGGATTCGTTCCGAACACGGTACTCGGCAGCGCCGAGCCCACGCTGCTGCAGCCATTCCTGCAAAGCGGATTTGTGATCGGGCCGTTCGAGGCCTTCGACGCCGTCGGCTAAGGCGGGATCGAGCAGACTGCGCCGCAAGAAAGCCGCCGCGGCGGGCAAGCCCGCATCGAGATAGATAGCGCCCACGATCGCCTCGTAGGCGTCAGCGAGCAGCCGTCTCTTTTCCCGACCGCCGGTTTTTTCCTCACCCGGACCAAGGCGCAAATGACCGCCCAGGTTCAATCGTTGCGCCGCGCCGAGAATCGAAGGACCGCTCACCAATCGCGCCAGCCCTTTCGAGAGCTGACCCGCGTCCCATTGAGGAGAGGATTCGAAAAGATGTTCGCTCGCGACCAGACCGAGCACGCGATCGCCGAGGAATTCGAGCCGCTCGTTGTCGATCCCGGCGTTATTTTGGCGATGCGACCGGTGAGTGAGGGCGCGTTCGAGACGTTCGGGCGTCTCGAAATGATGGCCGAGGACGATCTCAAGTTTGCTGAGCTCCTCTTCGGTCATGGCCGGATCGCCTTTCTGCATTACTTCGGCTGTGCCGCCTGTTTGCGGGCGGCGTCCGCGCTTTGTTTGCAGCGATCCTGCAGTCCACCCATGATCTGGGAGCAGTGGGTAAAAGCGTCCGCGGCTTCCGGATAACGGTTCAATTTTTGCAGGTCCATACCGAGGACATAGAAATCAGTCGCATCGGGACTGGCCGCGGCTTGGGTCGCCTGTTGCAGCTCCAACACGGAGTCCGCAGTCTGCTGGCGCCGGAAATAAACCAAACCGAGCCCGCTATGAGCCTCGCTGAGCACCTCCGCTTTGGACTGCGCAAACTGATCGTCAGACAAAGTAACGGGTTTCGGCATAACCCCGACAACTGCAATCGCGTGTTTCTCGTAACGCTCGGCCTTGTCGAGATTCTTAATCGCATCGGGATCCGTTGGATTGAAAACATGAGGAATCACCCAGCCGATAATCGTGAGTACTGTTACGTCGTCCGGATTGATCGCCAGAGCTTTATCGCCGTCGGCATAGAAATTCTTCCAGTCCTGCTTCGCGTAATACGCCTGCACAAGCCCGGCATAAACGGATTCAGCGTAATGGCTCATCGGATATTTTTGCAGGAAATCGTTCCCGAGCTGGATCCGGGCGTCTGCAGGATCGTGGGCCGAATCGTAAAACGCCTTGTAAGCGGCTTCCTCCGCGGGATCGACTGGCGGAGGCGCCGGCGGCGTGTTCTGATCCGGTTGCGCCGCCGTTGCCGGCTGGCCGCCTTGCGATGACGCCGCCGGGGGAGTGCCCTTCAAACTGGGCGGTGCTCCCTGCGCAAGGCAAACGGTCGCAAACCCCAAGTTGGCTGCGACCGTTAATATTAGAAATCGAATTCCTAAAGCGATCAATCGTGGCCTCATGTATGTTTCCCTTTCGTGCGTGGCGATCCCGTGCTCACTACCTGGGCTGGACAGCCTGCTTCTTTGCCAGGTCGGCATTCTGTTTGCAGCGATCCTGCAAATTTCCCGGCATCTCGCCGCAACGCCCGAATGCATCCGCGGCGTCTCCAAACTTATCCATGTTCTGAAAATCCATTCCCAAAACGAATAGATCCGTTTGATCAGGCCTCGGGTTGTTCTGCGTGACTTGCTGAAGTTCTTTTGCCGAATTCGCGTAATCCTCGCGTCGGAAATATACCAGCCCCAGAGCGCTGTGCGCTTGAGCGGCCTTCTGGGCTTTCGCGGCGGCAAATTGAGCGTCTGTCAAACTAGGCGGTTTGGGCATTGTGGCCATCACCTCGATCGCATGTTTCTCGCAGGTTTCGGCCTTATCCAATTGCTGATCCGCATTGGCGTCGTGTGGATTATAGAAGTGCGGGATGACCCAACCGACTGAAGCGAGCAGATCAACATCGTCAGGCTTGATCGCCAGAGCCTTGTCTGCCGAAGCGTAATAGTCCTTCCAATCTTGTTTGTCGTAGTACGCATATGAAAGGCCCGAATCCACCGCCTCTGCAAATATGCTTTTGGGATATTTTTCAAGGAATGCATTGCCAAGCTGGATTTTCTTGTCCGAATTTTCAGCGTGATAAAAGGCGTCGTACGCTTTCTGCTCTCTGGAATCGATTGTTACGCCCGGCTGCCTCTGCACATCCGTTAGTTCATGTAATTCTGTTTGTTGCATGTCGGTCGAAGGTCCGCCCGGAGTCGCCTGGCGCCCTCCGGACATCCCTTGCGCATGCGAGACCATTGCAACCATCAGAAGGGCCGCGGAAGAAACTGACAAGCCTCGGATAACAAATTGCCTCGATGGAATGTTCACAGCGATTTGTCCTCCTTTATTTGGGCGCTGCTGCGACCAAACCTTAGCATGAGACGCGCGGCTCATTGTTGCGGTTGCTGGCTTTCGGCGGGCCGCGCCGGAGGCTTGTAGGCCGCCCCGACGCCTCCCTGTGCGGCCGTGCGCGCGGCCTCGGGCGCTCCTTCCACCGTAAGCGCTGCCTGGTATTCGTTCACAGCCAGTTCGCGCTCGTCCTCCAAATCGTGTATGCGCCCCAGGTACACATGCGACCACGCAAGAATGGATCGGGTCCGGCGCAGACGCGTTACCCGATCCGGGCGCTGCCGCATTTCGCGCCGACACAAGCTGCTCGAAGAGATCTTTCGCGCGGTCCGCCTCGCCGGAAAGTACAGATGTAATCGCCAGGCCGTAAATCACTCGCGGATCGTTCGGATATTTGGCGAACGCGGTTTGAAACGTCGTCGCGGCCGCCTCGGTATCCTTGCTCGCGATTTGGCGATTACCTTCGGTGATCCACTCCTCGACTTCCGACTGCGGCGCAGCCGGCTGGCCATGCGCGCCAAGAGCGGGCGCGGCATCTGCCGCAGCAAACGTGAAGCCTTGCAGGCGCTTCTGTTCAGCCTGAACGTCAATTCCCGTAATCAGGCCCGGGAAATAGTACGACATGGCAGGCGCGTCCTTTTCGAACTTCAGCAATTGCGCAACGAGCGGGCGCACGAGGATGTAGCCCGATTCATCGTCGTTCTTTAACTCGGCTTCGAGCCGGTCGCCGGAGAGATGGCGGAGTCGCAGTTCCACCGCTTTTATCAAGCACTCGTCCATCAGGGATACGAAATCATCGTGATATTCGGCTGGAAGTTGCGGCGCGCGAGCCGCCACGTTGAGCAGCGCCCTCTTGGTGTCAACTACAGGCCGGTAACGCAACACGAAACGGTCCAGCATGTAATGCAAGTAGGCATGTTGAATGGTGTCCACCGATGAATCGGACAGGCTTCCGACGACAATGGCGTAGCGGTCGCCGGAGTTGCGGAAATTTGTGCGAGATCCGACCAGCGGTTCAACATACACGGTAAACGTGCGTCCGTAGCCGGGCTTGGATATCTCACGCAGGTAGGCATCGGAAATAGTGACGATCCGCCGGAGAGCGGATCGAAACACGCCCGCGAGCGGCTCGGACTCCGATCCCATTCGGGGCCAGCGCGCATCGAGGCGAGCTTCCTTGTAAAAGTCCGCAATAATTGCCTGAAACCCGTCTATCGAAAGCACGGAGGGCGGAAGCAAATCGCGGTTGGCCGGCAACTGGAAACTCGGCGGAGGATCGGCCACCAAAGCGAAGGTCATGTAAGGCGTTAGCGTTTCGGTGGGACTGGCGAGGGCATGGTCGCGATAAAACTGGCGCATGGCCTGGGTGGCCGGCCCTTGCATCTGCAGCAGGTCCTGGCGAAGCGCAAGCCGCGCTGGCATATCCGCCGGCAGGGTCTGCTCGGAGTCAAAACCCGCCGCGTCAAGCGCGCACATGACCGCAAAAATCTGCGGACTTGCCTCGACGCTGACGCCTGAATCGTTGGTCGGCGCGGCTTCCTGCGCACGCAAGTTGCGCGCCGAGCCTCCGAAACCGATTGCGGCTGCCAAAAGAGCGAGCGATAAGAACGCCGGGACTGCCTTATGTGCGAACTGTCGGATGGACCTGCTCCTCAATCAGTATGCGTTCTGGGATGCGGATAGCCCGGCAGGCGTTTTCTGGCTGATTCGTTGCGCCACCAACACGGCCCCCACCCCACACGAACTCTAACCAGCCGATGGAGCGGAGTCAAGAATTGCGATGAACCACGAAGGAGGAAAATTCCCGCGAAATTCTAGCCGCGGACGCGGACTTCGCTGAAGCTAAGCAGGACACGTCCTCCGCCCATCGGACGACCAAAGCCGAGCTGAGGACGGAAGCGGGAGAACAGAAGAACTTGGTCAATCTGGCGCTGTACTGCGGCGTCGCTAGGACCGGCAAGAATCTTGTAAAAAAGGACTTCGCCCTGGGCGTTCAGCGTTGCTTCGATAAGCAACGGGCCGGAATCGGCCTGGCCTTCTGCTCGATTGATGCCTGGGACCGGGAAAGGCGCCAGGCTTTCCAGCTGCGCCGGTTGAACCAAATTCAACGGCAGATCGTCGGCCTCCACGCGGCCAATCGGCATCCCAACCAGCATGCTCTGGACGACCAGCATGAATACGGCGACAGCCGTCAAGACGCCGCCAGTCGCGGGAACGGCGAGCGGTTCGAGAATATTCTGGGAGACCAGAAGCGCGCGCACCCACAAACGATTCACGAAGGCCCATGGAGAGCGCCCTTCCGAAGCTTGCGCGCGAATCTGCGCAGCAAGACCGGCGGGCACGTCGACCGGCTTGACGTTCGCCAGGTGAGCGGCTAGCGAGCGATAACCCGCAAGCTGCTGCCGGCACGGTTCGCAGGTGTCCAAATGCTCGCGAAGGAGTACACGATCTGCGCGCGCGAATGGCTCCGTCCAAATATCCGGGCAGGCTGCGTTGGGCTTCGCGGCAGTTCATTGCGTGCCCCCATGCATTTCCGACGCCTCAACAGACTCGACGCGCGACACCGCGAAAGTTTCCGGCCGCGGTTCCGAATTGGACCTTCGCGCGATGGCGCGGCGAACGTACGGGCGCGGAGCTCAGCGCCGCAGTCGCCAGATGCTATTGACCGGCTTGGCGCATCATGAAATTCGGGTTGAGGCGCGCGCAGCAGCGGATCGAGAATTTCTTTCAGCATTCGCCGTCCGCGCATGATTCGGGATTTCACGGTTCCCACCGAAACCTCGAGAATCTCGGCGATCTCCTCGTAGGAAAGTCCCTCGAGATCTCTCAAAATCACGGCGCTTCGAAACACAGGCGGTACCGTTGCGAGCGCGTGACGAACCGTCGCCTGCACTTCGTGCGCTGCGCACTGCTCGAATGGAGTCGCCTCGGCATCCTTCAATTCGAGTACCGGAGTCTTGTCCGGCGCCTTCGGCATCAATCGAAGTCTGCATGCGGTGATGGCGCCAACACCAGCGGCGGTGATTCAACGCCTGGCGGACGGAAATCCGATAGAGCCAGGTCTTCAGCGAACTCCCGCCGCGGAATCCTCGAATGCCACGAAACACGTGTAAGAAAACTTCCTGGGTTACGTCGGCGGCGTCGGCGCGGTCGGACAGAATTCCGTACACGAGGTTGTACACGCTGGAGTGATAGTAGGTGACGAGATAGTCGAAGGCAGCATCCGAGCCGGCTTGAAGCTCGGTAACCAGCTCACCTTCGTCGCGTACCCACGGCAGACTGTGTGCCAGTTCGCCCATTGTGTGCACCGCGCTCCTCGGGCCAACCCTGATGCTAGTGTTAGACACCAGATCGCCCCACTATGTTGCAGAGCATAGCAGAAAATTGTGCCGAAGGTGATATGCCGGAAGTACTGGCGCCAAACCTCTTATTTTCAGCAGGTTGAATGGATTCTTGTGGAGCTTACGATCCTTCAGATAAACGAAGGTCTCGCAAAGTTAGGCAGGTTAATCGCAGCGAAAAATTGGCGGAGCCGGCGGGGTTCGAACCCGCGACCTTCCCGGTTTCACCGGGACGCGCTAATTAGGCGCTCCAGATAACGCCGGTCCTTCTGACGTTTGATTTGGATCTCCCGTCGGACAGCTCCTGGACGAGATGCACACTCTTCGCAGTAAACTAGCTTCCAAGGGGCCTCGATTCTTAAGTGCTCGCGAATAATTCGCGTTATGGTAAGCCACTCGTTTCTGCAGGTCCTTGGTCTGCCCGACATAGTATCGCCCTGTCGATTGACTTTGGAGAATGTAGACACCGAACATGACAGATTCGGTGGTGGAGCCGGCGGGGTTCGAACCCGCGACCTCCTCGATGCCATCGAGGCGCGCTCCCAACTGCGCTACGGCCCCACGGGAGACGAAAGACAGTGCTTGCCTTTATAGCATCCTGGAGACGCGGAGCGTCAAACAACGCGCGAGTTACAGTTTCGCTGGACTCTCGTCCGTGACGAAAAAAAAGAGGCAGAGTCAACGCACGTTACGATCTAGAATACCGCCCCTATGGCTAAAATTACTTTTCTGGGCGCGGCAGGAACCGTAACAGGTTCGAAATATTTGATCGAGGCAGAGGGCAAAAGGCTGCTCGTGGATTGCGGGCTCTTCGAAGGCTCGAAAGATCTCAAGCAGCGCAATTGGGACAAGCTGCCGATCGATCCGGCGACGATTGACTGGGTGCTGCTGACGCACGCGCACATTGATCACACCGGCTATTTGCCGCGACTGGTGCGGAACGGTTATCACGGGCCGATCTACGCGAATTCAGCCACTCATGAATTATGCGAAGTGCTGCTGCCCGATTCCGCTCATCTGCAGGAAGAAGACGCGCTGTTCGCCGTGAAGAAAGGCTACAGCAGCCACAAGCCGCCGCTGCCGCTCTACACCGTGGCGGAAGCGCAAATCACGCTGACGCAATTTCGCGAAATTCCCAGCAACGATCCCTTCACGATCAGCCCGCAATTTTCCGTTTACCCCCACGACGCCGGGCATATCCTCGGCGCAACATGGCTGGAGCTGACGATCACCGAAGGCGGGAAGAAGATGGTCGTGGTTTTTTCAGGCGACGTCGGACGCTACGACCAACCCCTCTTGAAGGATCCGGAATCGCCCACGCACGCGGATTTCTTGCTGTGCGAATCAACGTATGGCGACCGCGAGCATCCGACCGGCTCGGTGGCGGACGAACTCGCTGACGTAATCAACCGCACAGCGAAACGCGGCGGCGCTGTCGTGATTCCCGCGTTTGCCGTGGACCGAACGCAGACTGCTGATGTACTACCTGCGCGAACTCAGCGAGCAAAAGAGGATTCCGCGAATTGCCCGTGTACGTGGACAGCCCCATGGCGATTAGCGTCACCGATATGTACGCACGCCATCAGGGGGATCACGATTTCAGGCCGCAAACGAGCGCCGATCCGCTCAACCTCAAAGGCGTGCACTTGACCCGCTCGGTGGAAGACTCGAAAAAAATCAACGATGTGGTGTCACCCTGCATCATCATCTCGGCCAGCGGCATGATCACTGGTGGGCGCATCCTGCATCATCTGGCGCAGCGGCTGCCCGATTCGCGCAGCTCCGTCTTGCTTGTGGGCTATCAGGCGGAAGGTACGGGAGGGCAAGCGCTGCAGAATGGCGCGAAATTCCTTCGCATCCACGGAGAACAGGTGCCTGTGCGCGCCGAGGTCGTCAATATCGGCCAGCTTTCGGCGCACGCGGGAAAAAGCGAATTGCTTCGCTGGCTTTCAGCTTTCCAGACGCCGCCGCGCCAGACGTTCATGGTTCACGGAGAGCCCAGCGGCCTGACCGGACTGCGCGACGCAATCGTCAGCCAGTATCATTGGCCGCGTCACGATTCCCGCCTACCTGCAGTCGTTTGACCTAAATACGTAACGGGAGGTTTTATTTGGCCGGTTTCAGCCTGGAGAGACGCTCGGCGGCGGCCTGCAGCGTGGCTTCCTTCTTGCAGAATGTGAAGCGAAGATGCGTCCGGCCGTCGGCGGGATCGCGATAGAAGCTCGATCCGGGAACGGCCGCTACGCCGATCTCCGTCACCAGATATTTCGCGAAGGTCACGTCGTCTGGAAAACCGAACGCGGAAATATCCGTCATGATGTAATACGCGCCGCGCGGCTTGAAGCATCGGAAGCCGGCATTCGTGAGAATCCCCATCAGGCGATCGCGGCGCACCAAATATTCGCGCGAAAGCGACTCGTAATAACTCATCGGCGATTGCATCGCCACCGCGCCAGCTTCCTGCAATGGAGACGCGGCTCCCACGGTGAGAAAATCGTGCACTTTGCGAATCGCTGCCGTCACCTCGGGCGGAGCGATTGCCCAGCCGACCCGCCAGCCAGTCACGCTGTATGTCTTCGAAAGCGCATTGATTGTGATCGTGCGCTCGACGCATGCCGTCGAGCGTGGCGAGCGAAATATGCTTCGCGCCGTCGTAGAGCATGTGCTCGTAAATTTCGTCCGTGATGGCGAAACAGTTCCACTGCACGCAGAGATCGCGAATGCGCTCGAACTCCGCGCGTTCGAAAACCTTTCCGGTTGGATTATTCGGCGTGTTGAGGATGATCGCCTTCGTCTTCGGGCCGAACGCTGCTGCCAGTTCGTCAGGATCGAACGTCCAATCGGGCGGCCCGCAGCTTCACGAAACGCGGTGTCGCACCGGAAAGAATCGCGTCGGGGCCGTAGTTTTCGTAGAACGGCTCGAACACCACCACTTCGTCGCCCGGATTGATGATGGCCATCATGGTGGACATCATCGCTTCGGTGGAGCCGCAGCAAACCGTGATTTCGCGCTCCGGATCGACGGCAACGCCCTGCGTGCGCTCGAAATTCGCGGCAATCGCGTCGCGAAATTTTTTCGCGCCCCAGGTGACGGCGTACTGGTTGATATCCGTGGCGATGGCGTCCTGCGCGGCGCGCTTGATTTCGGCGGGCGCGGGAAAATCGGGAAATCCCTGCGAAAGATTCACGGCTCCGTGGCGCAGCGCAAGACGGGTCATTTCGCGAATTACGGATTCGGTGAAGCGTTCAGCTTTAAGGGAAAGTTTCGGACTAGCGGCCACGGCGCGTTCGGGCTGGGCGGGGTTCATCTGGTTGAGCTCCATAAATCCGGCGATAAATATCGGCGTTGCGCGTCACGATTTGGACGTACTGGCGCGTCTCGGTGAACGGAATCGAGTCCACGAATTCCGCCGTCTCGCGGTACGTCTGCCCCGCGGTCCACAAGTGCCACCCGGTCTTCTCCGGCATTGTACGCGGCCAGCGCCGACTCAGCGCCGCCAAATTGTTTTTCCAGCCCCGCCAAATATGCCGAGCCGAGCCTCACGTTATAATCCGGGTCAACGAGCCTCGCGCGCGAATAGCCGAATTTTCTCCTGCTTGGCCCAAATGCGGGCAGTCGGGCCGATCAACTGCATCAATCCAATCGCGCTCTTGCCCGAACGCGCTTCGGGTTCAAACGCGGACTCCTGCCGGATCAGCCCCGCCACGAGCATCGGATCAACTCCAGCCTTCGCGGACCAGCGCCGGATGGAAGCTTCAAACGGCAGCGCGTACGCCACGCGCCACACTTCGCGCGGCACGTCGGAGAACGGCTGCGATTCGAGCTGCGGGAAAATCTGCCGGACAGTAACGATGGCGGCGCCGTAGTGGCCCGCCGCTGCGGCTGACTGAGCGGCCTCGAGCAACAGTCGCGGCTCGCCCGTGGCGGCGTATCCGGCTCGCAATTCAAGTTCGGCCGAAGCGTCGAAGCCGATCGAACGCAACGCATCCGCGCGCGCCTGCCGGCCGACCGCAGCGAGCGGAATCGGTCCGTCGAGTTTCGGTATCGCGGCGACCGGCGGAATTGAATCGAGCACGTCGGATTTTTCGACTGGTCCCGCGCCCACGGCGCGCAGCTCGCGCCGCAGCCTGGGTCTGAAAATAATTCTGCGGATAGCGCTCCGCCAATTTCGCGTAGTAACCGCGCGCGAGCGGCGCGACTCCTGCTTCTTCCGCCAGGCGGCCAAGCCAATAGAGCGCATCCGGCGTGTACGACGATCCCGGAAACCGCCGCAAATGATCCTGCAGCAGCGTCGCAGCTTCCGGCTGCCGTTTCAGTGTCGGCGGCCCACGCGACGCGCCACTGCGCGGCAGGCGCGTTTGTCGACGTCGGGAAATTTTCCTCGAGCCGTTTGTAATAGCTCGCCGCGCGATCGCGATCGAGCTGCACCCAGTAATAATTTCCTGCCAGGAAAAGCGCGGATTCTGCCCAGTGGCTCGACGGCGCACGGGAAACCACGCCTTCGACGGCTGCCACCATCTGCGATTCCTGTTGCTGCGTCCGATAATATTCCGCGAGAGAGTCGAGACGTTCGGCATCCACATCGGGATCGCTGATTTGAAGCGCCGCCATTTCTGCGGGCCCGCGAACCCAGCGCCACTCCGCATTCGAGAATGCGCAGTTGCGCGCGTTCGCGATCGGCGCCGGAAAGTCTCGGCATCAGGTCGGCATATTCGTTGCGCGCATCGTTCCAACTTTTCGCGCCGAATAGCATGGCCGCGTGCGCGAGACGCTGATCGAGAGCAACCGGAGGATAGTTTGCTCCGAGGCTGCTGCGCAGGAAGCCGAGCTTCGTGCTGGCCTGGCGCGCCTGTTCGCTGGTGGCGAATCGCAGATAGACCGCCTGATAATCCGCGACTGCATCGAGCGGCTTTCCCGCCTGTTCCCGGGCCTCGCCGCGCAGAAGCAGCAGCGCGGGCCTTTGCGTCGTCTGCGAATAGGCGTCGAGAGCAGCCACGGCTTCGGCGGGCTGGTTGGCAGCGAGCGCCGCGTCGCCGAGCGACTGGAGCGCCGCGTCCGTCATCACCGAATCCGGATATTCGCTGCGAAAACGCTTGAGTTCTGCGAGCGCGTCGGCGCTGTGGTCCGGAGGCAAGATCGGTTTCCGCAGCCCAGTAGAGCGCGTAATCGGCCACCAGCGGATCACCCTGCGCTTGCGCCAGCCACTTCGCGGCCTGCGCGTAATTTCCTTTGGTGTAATCGTAATAGCCGAGCGCCAGCGCCGCGCGCAATCCGAGCGTGCCGGAAGATTTGCGCGACGCAAAAGCGCTGAGCTGAACGTACGCCGGTGAAGGATGCGGCTGCTTCAACGCGCGCGAAAGCTTTTCAAGCTGCTTTTCCGTGAATGCCGGATTCGCCGCGGTCTTTGTGGAGGACTTCGCGGACGACCTCGCAGAAGTCTTCGCCAATGCGTTCGGCCGCGCGGAGCAAATCGAACAGAGAATCAGCAGGACCCCGGCAACGCACGCGAGCCGGCGCGAGGATTCCATAATGATTGTATTAGTGCCGCAGTACAGGCGAGGGATAGGGATATTCTCCAAGGGCTTGGGCATCGCCCTCGGCGAGGATTTCCAGCATCCAGTGATGGAAATAATCCACGGGATGATCCTGTATCGCGCGGAAGCGGCGGTCGTATTCTTTGCGGGCTTTGTCAATGTCACTGCGCAACCGATGACAGATGTCTTTGTTTTCGCGGCCCAGGCGAACATCCTTGGGCCGCAATAGTTTGATGTCTTGCATGGCCACTTTGGCTACCCGGTTCGCGCGGCGATGCAGATCTTGCAACTCGGTGGGCAGGCTTGCAACGTCGAAAGCCGCCGCTTCGGAAGCAGTTTCCGCGACTGGTTCGGGCTCGGAAACAACTGGCGCTTCAATCGCCGCCGCGTGAACTGGCGCTTCGGCGGGAGCTTCGATCGCTTCTGCCTCGACCGGCACTTCTGCCCAATCGGACTTAGGCTCGAACCGCGACGGCGGACGAAGAACTGGCTCTTCGGCGCGCGCTTCCGGTTCCATTTCGGCCACGGCGGAGGCGCTGGCGGCTGCTTGATCGTCCGACCCACGGCTTTCGCGCGGATTCAGCGCTACGGCCACAAAATTCGAAAGCACGGAAAGCCCAGCGGCTAGCGATGAGGCAGCTGTCTGCGCGCGGAGCATCGCCGGCAGCGCATTGCTCGGCCGGCTGGACGAACAGGCTGCCACGAGGTCGGCATAGGCCTGATGCAGCTCGTCCGCAGTCCGCTGCAGCGGCGCCAGATTGTCGCGCAATGCCCGGGAAACGGCTTCTTCGAGGGCCTGCTCCAGAGATCGTTGGCGTTCTTTCAAGCGATTCCTGCCCTTTTCAGATTATGGAAACGGTATCCGGGGGTGTCAACTGGCATTCCCGGAACGCGTTCCTGCCTGTGCAGCAGGCCCGTTTGTTGTTGGCCGGGGACGGTCAGGACGCAGTTTTCAGTCGTGGGTTAGTTTCCGATTAGCCGACTAGCCAGGAGTTCAGAGAAAAGCGGGTGTATCCTCCTCAAAAGGGCGAATGACGAGCTCGGAGGCATCTCGCATGTCTCGTAATAGACTGTTGCCATTCTCTATGTTCTTGCTGGTAGCGACAGCATGGGTACCTGTTTCTTATGTGGCCAGCCTCGGCGCCGCGTTCGGAGGCACCAACACACGCGAGGGCGAAATTCACGCGCCGTATCCTGATAGCGCCCAAGGGCTGAAGCAGAAACTGAAGGACATGCTTGAGATGGCGCGGGGGCACAGGTCTGATCAGCTCCGAACCATGGTAACGGATTTGGAGATTCCGGATGCTCGGGCTTGGTACCTGGCAAATTTTGGGAGGTCCGGGTTGGGGATCGCGAATCACTACGAAAAAAACCTCGCGGCATCGGAAGAGCGGCTCAAGAATCAGATGATCGAGTTTGCTCGCGAGGACGGCTACTTCTCCGTAAAGAAGCAAGATGCTAAAAAAGTCTACCCAAGCATGGTTACAGCCCCCGAGGTATTTCTAGCCGCCTGGAAAACAAATCCGGTGCACGAAGAGGACCGTTCCGAGACACCGTTTGGGTATTTCCTGTTTATTGATGGGAAGTTTCGCTGGGATAGCACGATCATGTGGGTGACCGTTGAGTAGATGCTGTGAAAGCGCAGGCGATGCGACTAATCAGGAATTGACGACCGGATGCTCTTAAAACCCCTACCCGCGTCTCGGCATCCAAAGTCCGGAAATCGAAATCATGCCGAGGCGGAAATCGCCGGAGGGATTCGGGGTCAAGGTGCGGATTCTTGCTGGATTCGTCCTGTTGCTAATGGCCGCCGCGACTTTCGGACAGGAAAGCTCGAAGGACGATCTGCTTCACGGGCCTGCCAACTCACATGAGGAAATGGAGATTCGGCCCGGCATCATTCTCGGCGTCCGATACGACGCTGGCGGTGCTGCCAGCACCATGAATATCGCGCCGTCATGGCGGCCAAAAGGCCTCCGGTGGAGAGAGAGCACAATTCCGCGAAAGACTATGGACGGCATTCTCAATCAGCTCCTGCCTCCAGAAATCTACGGCAAGCCGACTCGGAGTCTCCTAAATTGTTTTTCCTGTCCCTGTCACGGTTATAGGCAACTCAAAGGGGCAACGATCTCGATTTCGGAATGCCCCATTCCTACCGATGAGGTAGTAGAGGTCGATATCGAGTTTGGTCCGATCCCATCTTCCTTCCACTCGTGGGGCGACGGAGCGTCGATGGTTTTCATTGTTCCCAAGTCTGATTAACACGCTAATCCGAAACCAACCCACTACCGAGGTTTTGCTTGCCTTCCCTGCCCTGGATTCGTATCTTCGTGGCTCCGACCGGGGGGAATTTCAGTCTCGATGTTGACCGCCAAGCAGGTTCAGGACTTCCTGAAGCTTCAGCCGCTCCCTGTCGAGGGAGGCTATTTCGTCGAGTCGCATCGTTCGAAATACACGCTCGCACAGCCGTCGCTCTCGCCCTGCTATCACGGCGAGCGCCCTCTCGCGACCGCTATCTATTACATGCTGACCCCGGACACATTCTCGGCGATGCACCGGCTGAAGGGCGACGAGGTATACCACTTCTATCTGGGCGATCCGGTCGAAATGCTGATGCTCAAGCCCGACGGAAGTGCGGAAGCTGTCCTACTTGGCCAGGATTTACTCGCCGGAATGCGCGTGCAGCACGCTGTTTCAGGAGGCACGTGGCAAGGCTCGCGGCTCGCTCCCGGAGGAAAATTCGCGCTGATGGGCACAACCATGGCGCCCGGCTTCGACCAGGCGGATTACGAGCAGGGCAAGCGCGACGCGCTGAGCGCCCAATATCCGAATTACGCCCCGCTGATCGCTTTCCTCACGCGCTAGCCGTCTCGGCCAGTGAAATCGTGACCGCCAGATAACTCCAAAGCCGCCGTTTTGCGCCGTGCTCGCCCGAAGTGGTATTCTGGAGTCTCCAACGGGGGCGAAACGGTTTCGACGGAAACTGCCGCTGCTCGAAGGCATGCCGGGCTCCACGTGCCCGCAATCGCGTGGAACAACACAACTGGCAACTCACAGTTGGCACTCGCAGCCTAACCAAAAGTAAGCTGCGCGTCTCCCCAGGCGTCACCTACGCGTTTGGGATGAGGCGTCACACAGTAGGCTGGCTGTCGAGTTTCGGTCCGTAATTCGGCGGCGAGATCATCGGACTAGCCGGGGGCGCGTCTTGCCCGCTCTGAGTTCCCTCGGTGAAACCATCGGAACGGGACAAGCATGTAGTCTTCGTGTAGCAAGGTTTCTCGGACGGGGGTTCAACTCCCCCCGCCTCCATCTGCCGTCGCGCGCAAGCGCGTTATGGCAGATGCCCGCCGTAGCTCGCGGGCGAAATTGCGTACGTGGCGCGGCGCCCACTCACGAGATGTATGACCAGAAAAATGACAGCAAGTATGAGCAGGAGGTGGATCAGGAAAGCCGCGACGTGGAAGACAACGAAAGCGCCGATCCAAACGAAAAACCTGAGTATTGCCAGCCCCAGAAACACGAATCGCATGTGCAGTCCTCCCGCGAACAGTTCGGATGGTAGCACGCTTCAGTTTCAACAATTCGGAGTGCTGGAATGCGTGATCGTCTTGAATTATTTCGTGACGGTGGCGAGAAGGCACGCATACCGACGGATCCGATAGAACCTGAGGGGTATTTTCGACGGGCTCGGAATCTTCCGCGGAATAGCTGAACCTATGGACCCACCCGGCTTTTCAGCGGTGACCAGACTTCAGGGGTACATCTTCAACAGGACTCGCGACACTGTTCGCCGAGGAGTTGGTCATCTCCGACGAATCAGCAAGCTCGCGGCGGTTGCGGCCTAGTTCTTTCGCGCGATAGAGAGCTTTGTCGGCCAGACGCAGAAGCGACTGAGGATCGGCGCCGCGGGCGCTGCTGCTTACGGCGGCTCCGAGGCTGGCTGTGATGCGCACTTCGCCGGCCTGCGTCACCACGGGTTTTGATTCCAGCACCCCGCGGATTCTTTCGGCCAGTGCGAGCGTGCCCTTCGTGTCCGCAGCCGAAGCGATGATCAGAAACTCCTCGCCACCATAACGCCCGACCGTGTCGTACGGACGCATGCATTCCTTCATTCGATGCGCCACCGCCTGCAGCACCTCGTCCCCGCAAAGATGGCCGTACGTATCGTTGACGTTTTTAAAATGATCGATATCCACCAGAATGACGCCGAATGGCCGGCTTTCGCGCACCTGGCGCGACAATTCGTTACGAAGGGCGTCCACGACCGTACCGCGGTTGGAAATTCCCGTGAGCACGTCGTGCGTCGCGCGAAAGCGGAGTTCCTCGCGCGCCCATATTAAATCGTCCTGCAAATTAAGAATGCGTTCGCCGACCAAGAGGCGTGCGCGCAATTCCTCGGAGTCGAAAGGCTTCGTGAGGTAGTCGTCCGCGCCCAGCTCAAGACCGCGCAGAAGATCACGCTTCTCGCTGCGGGCGCTCAGCAACAGTACGTATACATAAGGCCGATCCTTGCGCTCGCGAATGCGCTGGCAAATCTGGACGCCTTCCATTCCGGGCATCATCCAGTCGAGCACTGCGAGGCGCGGCGTGTCGTCGCCCTCTAGAATTTTCAACGCCGCCATGCCGTCCGTCACCACCGCGACGTCGTAGTCCCATTTTACAAGGAAGCTCTTCAGCAGATGACACGAGACAGGGTCATCCTCGGCGATGAGCACTCGTTTTTTCGGTTTGGATTCATTGCTCATTTTGGCATTCCATTCGCGGACGGTCGTACGGAATCGCCATGCAAGCCGATTCGCTTCGAACCGCGATGACGATCAGCGCGTGCGAATGGATTCCAATTCGGAAAACAATCGCTCGATTTCACTCTCAAGAACTTTGAACTGTTTGCCGGCGCCATCGAGCTTTTCCGCGCGGGCCAGCTTTTCCAGTTCGAGTGCCGCCTCCGCGACCGCGACGGCGCCAAGATTCGAGGACGATCCTCTGAGTGTGTGGGCGCTGCGTGCGAGAGTCTTCACGTCGTTATCGTCAATGGCGCGCCTCATTTCGGCTGCCATGCTCGGACACTCGTTCTTGAATACGCCCACCAACTCGTCATAAAGATTGCGATCGCCGCCGAGCCGCTCGAGCGCGGACGCCAGATCAACCGCCTCCGATTCTTGTGCGGCGTCTTTCCGGATAGGCGCCCTATCCAACCGAACCTCCCGAGCAGCCTTGCGGGCTCCCACCTTTTCGAGCACAGTCATCAATTCTTCCGTGCGAATCGGCTTGGTCAGGTAATCGTCCATGCCGGCGGCGAAACATCGCTCGTCGTCGCCCTTCATCGCATGTGCGGTCATCGCGATGATCGGGATGTGTCCGCCAGCCGTTCTTTCCCTTTCGCGAATCGCTTGCGTCGCTTCCCAGCCGTTCATCTCCGGCATTTGGACGTCCATCAATATCGCGTCGAACCCGCCCTTTTCCCAGGCATCCAGCGCCTTCCTGCCGTTTGCCGCAACCGTCACTGTATGTCCGAATCTTTCGAGCAGTCGGAGGGCGACGAGCTGGTTCACCGCATTGTCTTCGGCGAGAAGTACGCGAAGACGATTCTGGCTCTCGCGCAAAGTGTGGCGCGTCACGAGCGCGGGCTTGGCCTCGCTTTTCGCGCGCGTTCCCAGTGCCGTCAGGATCGCGTCCATCAATTCTGATTGCCGAACGGGTTTCGTGAGATACGCCGCAACGCCGAGTTCACGGCATCGCATCGCGTCCCCTCGTTGTCCCGCGGAGCTCAACATCATGATGGTTGCCGCGCGGTAGCTCGGGTGCCGCTTGATGTATTCGGCCAGCGCGAACCCATCCATTTCGGGCATCTGCGCGTCGAGCAAAATCAGCGGAAAAGTTCTGCCGATGCCTTTGGCCTCGGTCAGCGTGACCATGGCTTTCGCGCCACTTTCGGCGACGGTGGAAATCATGTGCCAGCCGTCGAGCATCTTCACCAGAATCTGACGGTTCGTCGCATTGTCGTCGACCACCAACACGCGCATGTCGCGCAAGGTCGTCGGGTCGCGCGGCACCACCGTTCTTGCCGCCGCCTTCTGTACCTTGAAGTTCGCGGTAAAGTGAAAGCGGCTTCCCTCACCCAGCTCGCTCTCTACCCAGATTCTTCCGCCCATCAGTTCGACAAGACGAGATGAAATCGTCAGGCCCAGCCCAGTGCCTCCGTACTTGCGCGTCATGGATCCGTCGGCCTGTTTGAACGCTTCGAAGATCGCTGCTTGCTTGTCCGGCGAGATGCCAATCCCGGTGTCGGTAACCGTAAAACGCAGCTGCAGCTCGTCGCCTACGTGGGTCATCGACTGCACGGACAAAACCACTTCGCCTATTTCCGTGAACTTGATGGCATTGCCGACCAGGTTCAGGACGATCTGCCTGACGCGCCCGGGATCTCCGATGATCGCGTCCGGAACGTTCGGTTCGATCTCGAAAGCAAGCTCCAGGCCTTTCTGATGCGCGCGAAGACTCAGCGTCTTCATGGTGTCGCCGAGACAGTCGCCCAGGTTGAAATCAATCGCGTCGATCTCCAGCTTTCCTGCCTCGATCTTCGAGTAGTCCAGAATGTCGTTGATCAGGGAGAGCAGCGAATCGGCGGACATCTTCGCCAAATTCAAATATTCGCGTTGCTCTGAATCGAGTTCCGTATCGAGAACAAGCTCCGTCATGCCCATAATTCCGTTCATGGGCGTGCGGATTTCATGGCTCATGTTCGCGAGAAACTCGCTCTTGGCGCGGTTTGCGGCTTCGGCTTCGTCCTTGGCCCGCTGCAAATCGGCCTCGACCTTCCGCTGTTTCGTGATGTCAATGTTTACGCCGATGATCTTGCTGACTTCTCCCCGGTCATCGAGGACCACTCCCTCGACCGCTGAAAGATGACGTATCGTGCCATCGCGACGGACGATGCGGAACTCGACTACGGCGCGTCCTTTTTCCTCCATGGATTTTTTCAGCGCGCCTTCCGCTAATGGCAGGTCGGGAGGGTAAACGGCTGCGCTCCACTGCTCATATGGCGATTCCTTCTTCAGCGCGAAGCCGTAAATCTCCTGCATCGTGGCGTCCCAGGTCATCGAGCTGTTGGCGACGTCCCATTCCCAGACACCCACGGCCGCGACGGAGGTTGCAAGCGATAGCCGCTCGGTCAACAGCTGAAGTTTGGATTCGGACTCCTTACGCTTGGTGATGTCGTGTCCGATGCCGAGGTAGCCTATGACCTTTCCTTCCGCATCCTGAACCGCATTAATCGAAACGCTCGCGATTAGCTGACTTCCGTCTTTTCGGACGTAGGTCCATTCGCGCTCTTCCGCCTCGCCGTGCCGAGCCAGTTCGGCAAAGACGTCGTAACCTTGAATCGTTCTCCCACACTGCTCGCTTAGCGTCCGCCCCCGGGCTTCAATTTCAGATGCCACGTGAAAAACTGCCGGAGTCTGTTTACCCACCATTTCGCCGGCGGCATAACCCAGCATCCGTTCGGCGCCGGAATTGAATAACGTAATCAACCCATCCGGGTTTGTGGCGACGATGCAGTTCAACTTCGAGGCGTTAAACAGCGCAGTGAGGCGCGCATTCATCTGCAGAAGTTCCGCCAATACGAGGCTGGTTCGAGCCTCGATCTGGGCTTCCGCGGTAAGATTCTTGTCGTCGGTAGGCATCGTTCAAACGCTACTACATTGGCCCGGAGTGGTAGTGCGGGACGGCACTGTAGGGTGTGCAAGCCGCCAACACGTTCGCGATCTGTTCAAAATTACACAGTAGCGCGCTTTGAGTTTCGGGCGTGATGAAATAGGATAGGAACGGCGGGCGCGCTGGAATCCAGCTAACCCATTCAAAACAAAGGACGACGCAGTTTGCGGTGCAATTCAGATTACGAAAATATCGGGCAAAAGGGGGAAAGGCATGACCGGATCTCTCGGCAAGCGCGCCGTGTGGTGTTTGTTCCTTGGCGCTCTGTTTCTGATTTCCTGCTCGGTGCTCCAAGCAGCCACGCGCCCCGGCGTCATCCGCGTCGAGGTTGACGAGACTCGCGCTCCGCAGAAAGTGCTTCACACGCACATCACGATGCCCGTGCAGCCCGGACCGCTCGTGCTTTATTACCCGCAATGGATCCCCGGCGAGCACATGCCGGATGGTCCCATCAATAATATCGCCGGTCTGAAATTCATGGCCGGTAAGAAGACGATTCCCTGGCGGCGAGACCTGCTCGATATGTTTCAGTTTCATCTCGAGATTCCTGCCGGCGTCACGTCTCTCGACATCAGTTTTGATTTTCTGATTTCAGGTGAGGGGTCCGGTTATTCTTCCGGCGCATCCTCGACAGCAAATCTCAACGACTTAAGCTGGAACCAGGTGGTGCTCTATCCGCAGGGCTACGCCTCTACCGATCTCACTTACTTGCCCAGCCTGAAGATTCCTGCCGGATGGAAATTTGGAACCGCGCTGCCAGGCGCCAAGCAAACTGGAGACACGATCACCTTCGCGCCCGTTTCGCTGAGCATGCTAGTCGATTCGCCCGTGCTCGCAGGGCGATATTTCCGGGTGATTCAACTCACGCCGGGCCAGAACCCATCCCACGAAATCGATATCGCGGCGGATAGCGAGGCCGCTCTTGCCATGCCGTCGGAAACCGAGGCGCACTACCGCCAGCTGATCGCCGAGACGGGCGCTCTCTTCGGCGTCCGTCATTATCGCGATTACCATTTCCTGGTAACGCTCAGCGACAGCGTCGCGCACTTCGGCCTCGAGCATCACGAATCGAGCGATGATCGCGTTTATGAAAAAACCATGACGGACCCAGGATTTCGCACGGCCGAGGCCGATTTGCTTCCGCACGAATTCGTGCATTCCTGGAATGGCAAATATCGCCGCCCTGGCGACCTCACTACTTCGAATTATCACCAGCCGATGAGGGACGACCTGCTCTGGGTCTACGAAGGACTCACCGAATATTGGGGCGAGGTGCTATCCGCGCGCAGCGGACTTATGACCCAGGAACAGCAGCACGAAGCCATGGCTCGCCTCGCCGCGTTCTTCGATCACGAGCCAGGACGCAATTGGCGGCCGTTGCAGGACACGGCCGATTCAGCCGTCGTCCTTTACGATGCTGATAACGACTGGACCAACTGGCGGCGGCAAGTGGACTTTTACGAAGAAGGTGAGTTTCTCTGGCTCGATGTGGACACGAATATTCGCCGCCTGACGAAGGACAAGAAATCCATGAACGATTTCTGCCTGCTGTTTTATGGCGGCGCCGGCGGCGAACCCGACCTGAAGACTTACACGTTCGAAGATGTGGTCGCAGGACTCAACAGCATCGCGCCGTACGATTGGGCCACGTTCCTCCGCACTCGACTCGATTCCGTCGCAACCAAGACCCCAGCCGAGGCGCTTCAAAACAGTGGCTGGCTGCTTGTCTATAACGATCAGCCCAACGAGATCGAGAGCCTCCGGGACACGATCAAGAAAACGCTGAGTCTAATGAACTCGATCGGACTGAACGCATCGGATGAAGGGATAATCTATCAAGTGTTGTATCAGGGACCGTCTTTTAATGCCGGCCTCGGGCCGGGGATGAAGATCACTCAAGTCGGTGGCAAACCGTTTTCACCGGCCCTCTTAAAGGACACGGTCGCGGCTTCCGCCACTTCGCCAGTTCAGTTGACGATCGAAGGCCCTCACGAGACGGAAACACACATGATTAATTACACGGGCGGCCTGAAATATCCCCATTTGCAGAAGGTGCAGAACCATCCGGACGTCCTGGACGAGATTCTTCATCCCCTTGCGCCTTAGTCCACAGCAATAGACGGCCGCGTATCATCTGAGATTGCAGGAGGTAGCATGAGTCAGCCGAACCGGAATGGCTATCTACGGATCATCGTTCTGAGCGCGGGACTATTCGCGACCGTTGTTGGCGCATCGTTGGGTGCGCCTTCTGCCGCTGCGCAAGCGCCGGAGAAGCGCGCGATCACTTTCCACGATCTGATTTCGATGCACCGCCTGAGCGATCCGCAGATCTCGCCTGACGGCAAATGGATCGCCTACGGCGTCGCTACGCCGGATTACGGCGCGAATCATCTCGTCAAGAACATTTGGATTGTTCCCGTCGCGGGCGGCGATGCTCGTCAATTGACGCACGACGGTACCGACGAACGTGCCCGCTGGTCGCCGGACGGCAAGAGCGTGTCGTTTCTCGCTTCGTTCGACGGCAGCGCGCAGGTCTACACCATTGCGGCGGACGGCGGCGACGCGGTCAAAGTCACTTCCCTTTCCGGCGGCGCGGACAATGAACTTTGGTCGCCCGACGGAAAATGGATCGCCTTCACGTCGAATGTTTATCCCGATTGCAAGGACGACGCCTGCAACACCGCCCGCGACGCAACAAAAGAAAAGAGCAAGGTGAAGGCGCACGTTTACGAAAAGCTCCTCTATCGGCACTGGACCACCTGGTCCGATGGCAAGCGCAGCCATCTTTTCGTCGTTGCCGCCAGCGGTGGAGCGCCGCGCGACCTTACTCCGGCCGCAGATTATGACGTACCTCCGTTCAGTCTCGATGGCGCGGAAGCGATCGGCTTTTCGCCCGACAGCGCTGAACTTTGCTTCACCGCGAATACTGACAAGGACGAGGCAACTAGCACCAATGGCGATCTCTTCATCGTTCCCGTCAACGGCGCCACCGAAGCCAAGCGCATTACGACTAATCCCGGCGACGATTGGGGCCCGACCTACTCGCCCGACGGGAAATCGATCGCCTATCGCGCCCAGTTGCAAGCAGGATACGAAAGCGACCGCTGGCGTCTAATGCTCTACGACCGCGCGAGCGGCAAGATCACAAACCTTACGGAACATTTCGACGGCAACGTAAATTCTCCCGAGTGGTCCGCCGACAGCAAGACGATTTACTTCCAGACGGAGGAGAAAGCGCAGCTTCCGATTTATTCCGTTTCTGTCACCGCGGGGAGCACGCCGAAGATCGTCCTCGGTGAGAGCTCGAATCCTGATTTCACGGTCAGCCGCGACGGGCGCACCATGGTCTTCACGCGCACCACAATGGCGACGCCCGCTGAAGTCTTTACGGCCAATTCCGACGGCAGCGGGGTGCACCAATTGACGCACACGAACGGCCCCTTGCTCGCGCAGCTCGATCTACCGCGGGTGGAACCGTTCTGGTTCGAAGGTGCGGAAAAAACGCAGGTCGAAGGCCTGCTGCTTGCGTCCGCCGCATTTCGATCCAACGAAGAAATATCCACTGCTGTTAATCATTCACGGCGGGCCGCAGGGAGAATGGGACGACGATTGGGGCTACCGCTGGAATCCGCAGCCGATGGTCGCGCCCGGCTACGTCGCGCTCATGATCAACCCGCGGGGCTCGTTCGGATATGGCCACAAATTCACGGAAGAAATCAGCCGCGACTGGGGCGGAAAAGTTTACGACGACCTGATGAAGGGCGTGGATGCGGCGGTCGCAAAATATCCGTTCATTGATAGCTCCCGCATGGCCGCAGCCGGAGGTTCTTACGGAGGCTACATGGTTGACTGGATAGCCACGCACACTGGGCGCTTCAAGTGCCTGATTAGCCACGCCGGACCTTGGGATCAGTTCAGCATGTATGCCACCGAAGAGCTTTGGTTCCCCGAGTGGGAAATGGGCGGCACTCCGTGGTCGAATCCCGAGATGTACACGAAATGGTCGGCGAGCGAGTATGCGGGCGCGCTCGGGAAATATAAAACTCCGACGCTGGTGATCGCCGGCGAGCTCGACTTCCGGGTACCCTATACGCAGAGCTTGGAATTTTTCAGCGCGTTACAGCGCCAGGGCGTGCCTTCCAAGCTCCTGGTGTTTCCCGACGAAGGCCACTGGATCCTGAAGCCGCAGAATAGCGAGCTTTGGTACAACACGTTTCTCGGCTGGCTCGCGACGTATTTGAAGTAGTAGCCGAAATCGAGCGAATCCGCGAGCGGAGAGGGCGACCAATGGCCGCCCTCTTCGGCGCGCGCGCTTAGTCGATCTGAGCCGCCTGCACGTCACCTTCGAAATTTACCTGCGTCACTTTGCCGTTGTCCGTTAAAACTTCCGACGTCTGCGACTTTGCCGGAAGTTGAATCCAGTGGCACGAAGCTTTGCCGATCATTTTTCCGTGTTGCAAAATATCGACCTCGTTCTGGCCATCCACCGCCTGCAATGTGTAGTCACCGGGGTTCAATTGTGTTTGGCCAACCGTGGTGACCTCGTGTACCGAGAACCCTGCGGTCTGTGTGCCGGGGGCGTTCTTGGCGGCAAAAACGGGCAATGCGAGAAAAAGAACTGCTAGAGCTGCGAACGATCGAGTTGCACGAATGCGCATTTTTCCTTGGCTCCTGTGGGTTAAAAGCTATCCAGAGAAAATCGAGCATATCTGCCGAATTCCTGTGGCTGGACGTCGCGCGCTCCAGATGCGCAGATGTCCTCTTAGTTGGATGCGGAGTCTTGGCGTTGGATTCAGAAAGCGCGAAATTAAGCGCCCCATGAATCCGGACCGATTCCTTCGGCGTTCCCATTTCGGCAAATGCATGAGAATGCGGCTAGTTACCGCACGGGCGCGCCGGATCGCGAGACGTCGATGTGCGTATTTCTGCGGATTGACACTCGATCGGTTAAGAGCGCATCGTTCCCCTTTCTAATTCCCTCGGAGGGCTCCGATGCAGCCATCGAGGAGACACTGTCTCTATGCATCGCTCGCGCTGCTCGCCTGCTTGCCGCTTGCTCCGCGAACGACTGCTGAAACTCTGACGATCACCAGTTCGCCCGCGGGCGCCTCCGTCGAAATCGACGGCGTCGTTGTCGGCAAAACCCCCTACAAGCTAAACTACCCCGGCGGCTACTTTCACAGGACGCACACCGTCTTCGGCCAAAGGCTCGAGCATTCGATGTCCGTTCGAATCAACAAGGACGGCTTCGCCTCGCAGGAAATCAAGCTGACCGACGGGCCGTTTGAATGGGTCTCGCTCAACGGGAGGGATCACGGCCACTACTGGCTGCTTAAATCAAACCATGTCGAAGCCGCGCTGCAATCCGTATCGACTGCATTTAACGGAACAGTGAAAGCCACAGTTCGTGGCCGCGAAGTCGATCTGCGGCCGGCAATCCCTACCGACCAAATCGTCGAGGACGCCAGCCCCGCAGTTGTCAAGTTGAGTGATACTGAAAGATGGGGTACCGGGTTTATGATCACCGGCACCGGTGTGATCGCGACAAACCGTCACGTTGTGGAAGGCGACGGCTCCGTCACCGTGGCGTTTCGCGACGGCTCCGAAAGACAAGGACGCGTTGTTTACGTCAGTCCTGATTCATCGCCCGATCTTGCGCTCGTCAAGGTTGACGGAGTTAACCATCCCTATTTGCGATTGGTGGATATTTCCGATGTTCGTCCAGGCCAGACGGTAATCGCTATAGGGAACCCGGTCCACGGCATGACCGACTCTGTTACACAAGGAATTGTTAGCGCGGTAGGCGCCGTGCCCGACGCAGGAAACGGCGTGTGGATACAAACGGATGCGGCAATCAACCATGGAAACAGCGGCGGCCCTCTACTCAATGCCCACGGCGAGGTCGTAGGCATAAATACTCTGGGAGTCTCTTACGTAAACGGGGATCCAAACCAAGGGACAGTACAGGGCATTAGTCTTGCTCTCAGCTCTACGAATCTTCTTGAGATCCTCCATCGATTCTATCCATCCGAAACGACAACTTCCGTCGCTGATAAAGAGGTTGATTCGGGACGAATAAATTTCCTGTCCGAGGACGCCGGATCAGAAATATATGTGGATGGAAAATTCGTCGGCCAAGCTCCGGCTACGATCAATCTCTCCGTCGGTTCCCACCATGTAGAAGTCAGGGCGTCGGGCAAACAAGCCTGGGCACGCGACCTTGAAGTGCTGAAAGACAGCCAACTCACGCTTCATCCGGTCCTCACCGCATCGCCGTAGCATTCCTCGCCAATCATTGGCGCATCCGTAGCCGGCCACCGCCGCTGGCGTTTCAGCATGGACACTTGAGGAAGAGCAGGCTGGTTTTCGCGCCTGTTTCCCATGCTATTCTCGCCCGAGCAACAACTGCCATGAATCGCCGCCATTCCACGCGCGCACGGGCTCCACTTTGGCCGTGACGCGCTCCGCTGAGAGTCAGTCGCCCGCGGCCGCATCGCGGCGCTACGCATTCCTAGTCGGAGCAGGAATCCTTCTGAGCCGCGTTGCCGGCCTGATTCGCGACCGCGTGTTCGCGCACTATTTCGGCAATTCCGACGTCGCCGACGCCTTCCGCGCCGCATTCCGCATCCCGAACGCTCTGCAAAACATGTTCGGCGAGGGCGTTCTTTCCGCTTCCCTAATTCCCGTGTACGCGGGCTTGCTCGCGCGGGACGACGAAAAAGAGGCGCGTCGAACGGCTGGCGCCGTGGCCGGCCTTCTCGCGCTGACCATTTCGACGATTGTTCTGATCGGTGTGATCGCGACGCCTTACTTGATCGACATCATCGTTTGGGGATTCCACGGTGAGAAACGCGAACTGACCATTCGCCTCGTGCGAATTCTCTTCCCCGGCGCGGGCTTGCTGGTCTGCTCGGCGTGGTGCCTGGGAATTCTCAATAGCCATCGGCGCTTCTTCCTTTCGTACACGGCGCCGGTGATCTGGAACGCGGCGATGATCGGAACGCTGCTGGTGTTCGGCCGCCGTTACGCGCAAGTTCCGCTCGCGTCAATTCTGGCGTGGGGGTCGGTGGCCGGCAGCGCGCTGCAAGTGCTTGTTCAACTGCCCACCGTGCTGCGCCTGTTGCACGGACTGCGCTTGTCGCTCAGCTATCACACCGAGAACGTAAAAACGGTCGTGCGCAATTTCTTCCCGGTGTTCATCGGCCGCGGCGTCGTGCAAATCAGCGCGTACGTGGACGTCTGGCTCGCCAGCCTGATCCAGATTACCGGCGCGGTCGCCGGGCTTTCGTACGCGCAAACACTCTACACGCTGCCGGTTAGCCTCTTCGGAATGTCTGTTTCCGCCGCGGAGCTGCCGCAGATGTCCGGCGCGCTGGGAAGCGAAAGCGAAGTCGCCGAGGCTCTTCGCGCACGTCTCAATAGCGGCTTGCGCCAGATTGCCTTTTTCGTGGTCCCCTCGGTGGTCGCGTTCCTCATTTTGGGCGACGTGGTCGTCGGCGCGATTTACCGTACGGGCCGTTTTACGCAGGGCGACGTAATCTACGTCTGGGGCATTCTCGCCGGCGCCACGGTGGGCCTGCTCGCTTCCACGCTCGGCCGGCTCTATTCATCTACTTACTACGCCTTGCGCGACACGCGCACGCCGTTGCGTTTCGCCATCGTGCGCGTCATCTTGACGATTGTTCTCGGTTATTTTTGCGCGCTCCCGCTCCCGCGCATGCTCGGAATTGAAGCGCGATGGGGCGTCGCCGGCCTCACGATTTCCGCCGGGATCGCTTCCTGGGTCGAGTTTCACCTCCTGAGGCGCACGCTGAACCGCCGAATCGGCCGTACCGGGCTTCCCGTGGATTACCTCGTGAAGCTCTGGACAACGGCACTCGTAGCCGCGGCCGCGGGTTGGGCGATTCATCGCTCTTACGGACACCACGGGCCGATCGTCCTCGCGCTGCTTGTCTTGGGGCCGTACGGAATTATTTATTTCGCGGTAACTCGGGCGCTTGGGCTCGCGGAGGCTCGCGCTCTCTTCAGCAGAATTCTCAAGCGCTAAGAAACGCGAATTGGCGCAGCGAAGCCCGCGCCCGCAAATTTTCGGCATGTGTAAACCAATGCAAGATTGAAGTTTTGGTTGTTGGTTAGAACTTGAAGACAACGCCCGCGGAAACATTCGGGCTGTACTGATAGGTTCCGAAATAACGCGTTCCCACCATGTTCGCGCTCACGCGATACGCAATCCGCTTTTGATGCAAGTTGAGGTCAACCCCGCCGCCAACCTCGTACGCAAACGCTGACTGGTTGCCGAATGCCGTTTGCGGCAGAAAATGCGATCCGCCGACCAGGCCGTGGCCCCAAACTTCAATCCCGCGCGGCGCGGACCAACGAACTCGGCCCCCGCCCATTCCCTGTACATACTTCGTGCTGAATCCCAGTGCCGATCCCCACGCGCCTATGAATTCACCGTCGGCCGCGAACCATTTTCCTCCGGGATAATACTGCATGGCCAAATTGATTCCGTTCATGTCGTCGGTAACGTGAGGCACAACGTAGAAGCGGAAGAATGTGTATCCGGCGGTCGCCTGCCAATTGTAACTTTGAAAAACGCCGTAGACGCTCGGCTGTTGATCGGCCGATTTCGAACTGGGTTCGGCAGAAAGAGCGGCGCCAGGCGCGCTCGTCGCTGCTAGTGCCGGCGCAGCATTCACCGCGAATAGCGACGGCGCAGTCGGAGCGGCCGCAGCTGTCGCGTCGGGAACGACGGGCGCCACCGGTAGTGAATTGTCTGGATTGGCCTGTGCGCCGGCAGTGGCCGCAAGAAGTAGAATTGTCGCGAATAGAATTGCAGTCTGCTTCATCGCCTATCTCCCAAGAAACGTCCCATCGTCTCGCCTGCCTCCTTAATTTGAGCCACAACGGGCCAGCCTGTCCACTCTTAAATCTCAATTGGAACGAACTAAGTTACCCATTGGTTGCCTCATTCATGAAACACGCCTTCGCTGCGTAATATTCGCACGCCAGACAAAATCGCGATGAGCCTAAGTCGGCTGTGTTAGAATTGAGTTTGAGTGCTAGGCGGTTGAAGTGTGTATGACTGATATGTCCGTGACTGGTACGGAGTTAGAGGCAATTTCGCATGAGCCATAGTCAAGACTGGGACGCCGACCGAGCTCTAGCGCGCATCCAGGAATTGGAGCGCCTCCCCGGCGCACTGCTCCCCATCTTACATGCTCTCCAAGATGAGTTCGGCTACGTGGACAAAGCCGCAGTCCCGATGATCGCCAACGCTCTGAATTTATCGCACGCAGAGGTTCACGGCGTTATCAGCTTCTATCACGATTTTCGTCACGAGGAACCGGGCCGGCATGTTCTGAAGGTCTGCCGCGCCGAGGCCTGTCAATCGATGGGCTGCGAGAAGATGATCGGCCACGTCGAAAACCGCCTTGGGGTCAAACTGGGCCAGACCACGGAAGATCATGGTTTCACTGTGGAAGCGGTCTATTGCCTTGGGAATTGCGCGTTGTCTCCTGCGGTTATGCTCGATGGCAAACTTTATGGCCGCGTATCGTCGGACGTCGCTGATTTCCTGATTGACGAAGCCAAGAGGCGCGCATGAGCGTGAAAATCTACGTGCCGGGTGACGCAGCGGCGCTTTCGGTCGGCGCAGAGCCCGTCGCCAAAGCAATGGCGGAGCAGATTGCTTCACGCCGTCTGGATGCGTCGGTTGTTCGCAATGGCTCGCGCGGCATGTTCTGGCTCGAACCGCTTGTCGAGGTTGAAACGTCTCGCGGACGGGTCGCCTACGGTCCCGTGACAGCGGAAGAAGTCCCGGGCCTGTTCGACGCAGGATTCCTCGAAGGCAAACCGCATCGCCTTCACCTGGGCATTACCGAGGAAATTCCGTATCTGAAAAAGCAGGAGCGCCTGACGTTCGCCCGCTGCGGCATCACCGACCCTCTGTCGCTCTCCGATTACATGAGCCACGGTGGCTATCGCG
Organism: uncultured Acidobacteriota bacterium; assembly: GCA_963701865.1. GTDB lineage: Bacteria > Acidobacteriota > Terriglobia > Acidiferrales > UBA7541 > Palsa-295. The sequence goes on along the minus strand of CAVPBO010000001.1, from coordinate 442,986 downwards.
GGCTCGAACGCGCGCTCACTCTCACGCCGCAAGCGATCGTCGAAGAAGTGACCAACTCGGGCCTCCGCGGACGAGGCGGCGCCGGCTTTCCGACCGGCATCAAGTGGAAGACAGTTTTGAATACCCCATCCGACCAGAAATATATCGTGTGCAACGCGGACGAAGGCGACAGCGGCACCTACGCCGATCGCATGATCATGGAAGGCGATCCGTTCGTCCTGATCGAAGGCATGACGATTGCCGGATTCGCCGTCGGCGCGACGAGCGGTTACATTTACCTCCGCTCCGAATATCCTCACGCGTTTCGCCAACTGCAGCGCGCCATCGCCATCGCTTACGACAAAGGATACTTGGGAGAAAACGTCGCGGGAAGCGGCAAGCGATTTGATCTCGAGCCGCGGATGGGCGCGGGCGCGTATATCTGCGGCGAGGAAACATCTTTGCTCGAAAGCCTCGAAGGCAAGCGCGGCCAGATCCGTTTCAAACCTCCGCTACCTGCGATCAAAGGCTTGTTTGGTCAGCCGACTGTCGTCAACAATGTGATCTCTCTCGCGACCGTGCCGATCATCCTCGACAAGGGCGCGCAATATTATCGCGACTTCGGTATGGGCAAGTCCCGCGGCACGCTGACGGTCCAGCTTGCGGGAAACATCAAGCACGGCGGCCTGGTGGAAAAAGCCTTTGGCCTCACGCTGCGCGAAGCGATTTACGATTTTGGCGGCGGCACCGCTTCCGGGCGTCCGCTGCGCGCTGTGCAGGCCGGCGGCCCGCTCGGTGCGTATTTTCCGGAGTCTTTGCTTGATACGCCGCTGGATTATGAGGCTTTCGCGGAGCGGAAGGGCATGCTGGGCCACGGCGGAATCGTGGTCTTCGACGACACTGTGGATCTGGCGCATCAGGCGCGCTTCGCGATGGAGTTCTGCGCGGTCGAGAGCTGTGGCAAGTGCACGCCCTGCCGCGTTGGCTCCACGCGCGGCGTCGAAGTGATTGACAAGATTATTGCCGATCACGATCGCGCGCAAAATCTCGAACTGCTCGGTGATTTGTGCGAGGTGTTGACCGATGGATCCCTCTGTGCGCTGGGCGGGCTGATTCCCTTTCCCGTGCAGAGCGCGATTCGCCACTTTCCGGAAGATTTCGAGAAGCCGGCGCCGCCCCCGCCGGTGTACAGGCCCAACAAGAGTCAGGAGACGCAACCATGGCGCTGATCCACGAACCCGATTACGGAACGCCGAAACGGACTTCCGAGACGCTCGTGACGCTGGAGATCGACGGCAAGCCGGTCACTGTTCCGGCCGGCACGTCCGTGATGCGCGCGGCAGCTGAGGCCGGTGTGCAGGTTCCAAAACTTTGCGCCAGCGATAATCTCGAGCCATTCGGTTCCTGCCGCCTCTGTCTGGTTGAAGTCGAAGGACGAAAAGGTACACCTGCATCCTGCACCACACCTGCAGAGCAGGGTATTAAGGTGCGAACGCAATCTCCCAAGCTCGCAAAGCTTCGCCTCGGTGTGATGGAGCTGTACGCTTCCGATTATCCGAGCGAAATGCTCCACGGCTCAGGCAATGGTCAAACTGAATTTCAGCAAATGGTTGCGGCCGTGGGGCTGCGCGAAGTCCGCTATGGCCACTCCGGCAAAAATCATCAGCACGCCGAAAAGGATGAATCCAATCCGTATTTCATGTTCGATCAGTCCAAGTGCATCGTCTGCTCGCGCTGCGTGCGCGCCTGCGAGGAAGTACAGGGAACATTCGCTTTGAACGTAGACGGGCGCGGCTTCGCTTCCGCCGTGTCGGCCGGCGACAAGCCTTTCATCGAATCGGAATGCGTTTCCTGCGGCGCCTGCGTGCAAGCCTGCCCCACGGACAGCTTGGTGGAAAAGAGGTACGTTGCGAAAGGCGCGCCGGATCGCAGCGTGGTTACGACTTGCGCCTACTGCGGTGTCGGTTGCTCGTTCAAGGCAGAGCTAAAGGGCGACGAAGTTGTCCGCATGATGCCCTTCAAGGACGGGAAAGCGAATCACGGCCATTCCTGCGTGAAGGGCCGCTTTGCGTGGGGTTATGCCACGCACAAGGACCGCATCCTGAAGCCGATGATCCGCGCCAAGATCACCGATCCGTGGCACGAAGTCAGTTGGGAAGAAGCGATTGGCCACGCCGCCAGCGAATTCAAGCGCATCCAGGCAAAGTACGGGCGCGATTCGATCGGCGGAATCACCTCTTCGCGCTGCACCGACGAAGAAACCTTCCTCGTTCAAAAGATGGTTCGCGCCGCCTTTGGTAACAACAACGTGGACACCTGCGCGCGTGTCTGCCATTCGCCCACGGGCTATGGCATGAGTACGACTCTGGGCACTTCCGCCGGCACGCAGAACTTCGATTCCGTGGAACAGGCCGATGTGATCATGATCATCGGCGCGAATCCCACCGATGCCCACCCGGTATTTGCCTCGCAAATGAAGCGCAGGCTGCGGCAGGGAGCGAAGCTCATCATCATTGATCCGCGCCGCATTGATCTGGTGAAGTCACCTCACATTCAGGCCCAGTATCACCTGCCGCTTCTGCCCGGCACGAACGTAGCGATGATCAACGCCCTCGCGCACGTTGTGGTCACCGAGAAGCTGGTGGATGAGCCTTATGTGAAGGAGCGCTGCGATCTGGCGGCGTTCGAGGGATGGCGCAAATTCGTGGCTGAAGAGCGCAACTCGCCCGAGGCCACGGAACGATTCACCGGTGTGCCCGCCGCGGACGTTCGCTCCGCCGCGCGTCTCTACGCGACCGGCGGAAATGGCGCCATTTATTACGGCCTCGGCGTCACCGAGCACAGCCAGGGATCAACCATGGTTATGGGCATGTGCAATCTGGCGATGGCGACCGGCAACCTCGGCAAGAACGGCGTTGGCATCAACCCGCTGCGCGGACAAAACAACGTGCAGGGCTCCTGCGATATGGGTTCGTTCCCGCACGAATTCTCCGGCTACCGCCATGTGTCCAACGATGCTGTGCGGCGCCTCTTCGAGGCGGACTGGAAAGTGCCCCTTCAGTTCGAACCCGGCCTGCGCATTCCCAACATGATTGATGCAGCCGTGGACGGCACATTCAAGGGTCTCTACGTTCAGGGCGAGGACATCGTGCAGTCTGATCCGAATACCCAGCACATTTCTTCCGGTCTGGCCGCAATGGAATGCGTGGTCATCCAGGATTTGTTCCTGAACGAAACCGCAAGTTACGCCCACGTGTTCCTCCCCGGATCGTCGTTCCTCGAAAAGGACGGCACGTTCATCAACGCGGAGCGTCGCATTGGGCTCGTTCGGAAAGCCGTCGAGCCGATGGCGGGAATGGCCGATTGGGAAATCACCGTCGCGCTTTCCGACGCTCTCGGATACCCGATGCACTACAACCATCCGTCCGAAATCATGGACGAAATCGCGCGCCTCACGCCCACGTTCGCGGGCGTCACTTTTGAAAAACTCGAACGGCTAGGCAGCGTCCAGTGGCCCTGCAATGACAAAGCTCCCGAAGGCACGCCGGTAATGCACATCGGCAGCTTCGTTCGCGGCAAGGGCCGGTTCATGATCACTGAGTTCATTCCCACCGACGAGCGGACGACCGGGAAATTCCCGCTGATCCTGACTACCGGTCGCATCCTTTCCCAATACAACGTTGGCGCCCAAACCCGCCGCACGGACAATAATGTCTGGCACGACATGGATGTGCTCGAAATTCACCCGTCCGACGCGGAGAATCGCGGCATCAAGGAAGGCGATTTGGTTTCGCTCACGAGTCGCGCGGGAGACATCACGCTCCCTGCCCGCCTCTCCGAGCGTATGCAGCCGGGCGTCGTCTACACCACGTTCCATCACGCCATGACCGGCGCCAACGTGGTCACCACCGAGTTCTCCGACTGGGCCACAAGCTGTCCCGAATACAAAGTGACGGCCGTGCAGGTCCAGCTCGCGAGACACATGTCCGAGTGGCAGGAGCACTACCTCGAGACGCGCAAGCTAACCACGCGAATCGAAAAAGAATCCACTGCCAACGACTAAACCATGGAAGCCGATAACATGGTGCATATGGCGAACCAGATTGCCCTCTTTTTCGCCAGCTACCCGAAGGAAGAGGCTGTGGCCGGCGTCGCCGACCACCTCCAGAAATTCTGGGAGCCTCGCATGCGCAAGCAGATCACCGAATATGTCGCGGACGGTGGCGCTGGCCTTCACGATCTCGCCGTTGAAGCCGTAAAGCGCCTCCACTAAATTCACCCGCGAGCACGCCGGTATTTAAAGTTTAGTCCTACCGCCGCGACTTTTGATCCTGAGGGACGAAGGACAGCGCGGGTCTTTCCGGTTTGGGGTGTTGGTCCACGTTCCGCGATCGAGTACTGGCGAGGATCTCCGATGTTTCTCCTCTGTGCTTCCTCTGTGCTTCCTCTGTGCTTCCTGTGTGCTTTCTCCGCGCCCTCTGCGTCTCCCTGCCCTGAGTGCCTTGGCGAAGGGTGCGGTAAGCCTTAGGTTTTCTTTGTGTTCTCTGTGCCTTCTCGGTGTCCTCTGTGTTAAGCCCTTCGGCCTTACTGATCCGCCGAATGCGCCGCGCAGAATTCCACCACCCTCGCTTCCGACCAGAATCGCTCCTCGCCGCTTTCCTGTGAGATAAAGCCGCAATGACCGCCGTGAAGCGGCGCGACCAGCCGAATATTCTTGTTTTCGCGAATTGCGGCGCTCTCGAATGTGGTGTACGGCACGAATGGATCATCCTGCGCCGTCAGAATCAGCGTCGGCACTCGTATCGCCGCGAGCACGTGCATCGCGCTTGATTGCGCGTAATAGTCGTCCGCGCCCTCGAAACCGCAGAACCGCGCCGTAATCTTTTCATCGAAATCGCGCACCGAACTGATGCGGTCCAATCCGTTGAGCGAATAAAGACCCGCAAACAGTCGCGCCTTGCGTCGCATCCGCTTTTTTAGTCGGCGCACGAAGTGCGTGTTATAGACAAAATTTCGCCGCTCGCCCAGCGCGTCGGCGCACGCCGCCAGATCGAAACAGGGTGCGATGGCCGCGATTCCGCGCAGCTCCTTCGGCGCCGCATCGCCGAACTCGCCCGCCATCTTGAGCACCAGATTGCCGCCCATGGAATATCCGGCGAAGAATATTTCCGGCAGTCTGTCGCGTTCAATCAGTTCAAGCGCGACCGCGCGCAGATCGCCGCTGCGCCCTGAATGGTAAAGCGTCGGCGTCAGATGTTCTGTTCCGCCACAATTCCGTTGGTTCAGCCGCAGCACATTGAACCCGGCCACGCTCGCTTTTTCCGCGCAGCCCCGCATGTATCCGGAATCGCTCGAACCTTCCAGGCCGTGCAGCACGACAAGCGTGGGATGCATGCGCGGATCGGCCTGCCAGTGGCAATCGGCGCGCACCTGGCTTCCCTGCTCGACGTCAAAGAATCGCGGCGTCGCGGCAGGCAGCTCCGGAAACTTTCGCGGCCAGAAAGCGGCAGCGATAGTCATCAGGTGAGCATTGCGAAGGGAGCGGTGCGGCAGGAAGTCTTTCACCGCTTTCCATGGTAGGCACTCCGCGCAGTTAGCGCAACTCCGTGCCGGTCAGCACATCGGCACGCCGAATTGGGAGCTAGCCGAAAATTCGCATCCAGGCCCACTCGATGAAGCTGAGTCCGGCAAAACCAGCCGTGAGATAAGCCGCCAGATGAAACGCCAGATACACGCCCGCGCTGAGCGAATCCTTCGATGACAGCTTCTTCGGTGACGGTTCCCAAACTCGCACAGCTTCGCATCGCGACCGGACAGCCATCGGCGCCAGAGTTCCAGCGTGACTCGCGGCTCCAACTTGTTCATTCATGCGGCGAGTGTACGCGCGAGCGAAAAATCAATCCAATTCTAGCTTCCGTTCAAAGAATCACATTTACAGATGGAAGACATATGGAGGATATATGGGCTTTCTTCTTCTCACGGCGTGTCGGCGCCTGGCCGCGCAATTCGCGGAGACCGTGAACGACCTGATTTTGCGGCTACGGGAAGGAGGACGCCGGATTCCGGCTTCCTCCACCCCAGGTTAACGAGATGCCCGCGCCGCTCGTGCATCGTCCCGATCGGATTGCTTGGTGTCGATCGAGGCTTCTCCCGTAGAGGAAACATCTTCCGCGCCCGTGGATTTCAGGATTTCCTTCGAGCGCTTGATGTCCTCCGAAGTATCGCAATGGACCGACAGAAGAATTCCGCCCTTCAACAGGCGGCCTTCGTAACGCTTGGCTTCGAATTCGGGAATTCCCATGCCGACGAATGCCCCGGTGACGCCGCCAACCGTTCCTCCCACGCCCAGCCCCGCGAGGCCGGCCATAATCGGCCCCGCAGCGATGAATGGTCCAAGGCCTGGTATCGCCAGCAGTCCGACGCCCGCCAGCACGCCGAGCGTGCCACCGATGAGGCCGCCTGCCGTAACGCCCGCCGCCGCACCCTCCGGCGCTTTCGTGGACTTTTCCGTTCCCATATCCTTCGGACCGCCGAGGCTCTCCGGCATCAGCACCGAAATATCGGACGTTGGGAAGCCGGCGCGCGTGAGCGAATCTGTCGCGTGTTCCACACCAGTCAGCGTCGAATAGATTCCAAATACGCCTACTTTTTTTCCTGACATGTTTAGTTCTCCTTTGTGTTCAAGATGATTTCGATTTCAGCTTCGTCAATTCGAAGGCGCGACCGTCAGCAGATCGGTCACGTTGTCCTGCCCCGCCACGCTGACAGCCTTCGCTTCCAGACCGGCTTTTTCGTCCTGCGTCCGTACTGGTCCGCGAAGAGTCACTTTGCCGTCCTGCGTGATGATCTTAATGTTGTGCGCGTAAGTCGAAAGGGTGGTGTCATCGTGGATCGCCTTTCGAATCTTCTGCGTGATGGCGCGGTCAGCGGGATTCATCTTCTGCTGATCCGCGGTAGGTTGGGTCTGATCCTTGTTTTGTTTCGTATTGTCTGCCGGAGTCTGCGGGGAATCCTGGAACGCCAGCATCGGTGTGGCCATCAACGATACGGAGAACGCCACTGTGCCAAGAGCCAGCAGCATCCGCGGTGGTTTCGGAAAACTTTGGTTCATCGTTTCCTCCTGTTGCACAAATTGACTTCGAATGAAACCTAGCGGCCGGCAGCAGCCTTTTTCGCGCGGCCGGGAGTTGCGTTCGTCTCGCCGGAATTAGCAGCTTCGACGTTGATGTGGCCGGACAGTTGAGTGAGTTTCTTGTCGGTGTCTCGTTCCTCCTCGAGGGTTTCTCTCAGAAGCGACTCCGCTTCGGTTTCGCCGAGAAGTTTGGCGTAAGTGGCGACGCAACCATACCCGGCCATCTCGTAGTGCTCCACGCGCTGCGCGGCGGAGATGAGGCCCGCATCCAGTTCCTCGGGACCCGGGTCTTCTTCGATCATTTCGCCGCCTTCCTTGATGAGCCCCTCCATGCCCTTGCATCTCTTTCCCGTGGGGGCTTCGCCGAGCGCTTTGAAAATCCTTTCGAGCCGCGCGACGTGCTCCTTCGTTTGTCCCAAATGCTCTTCGAAGCCGGCGCGCAAGTCCGGCGACGTGGAAGCCTTGGCCATCTTGGGAATGGCTTTTACCAACTGGTTTTCCGCGCTGTAGAGATCCTTCAACTCCTCGATGTAAAGATGCCTCAAGCGATTTGATTTCATTGCTTCTCCTCGTAATTTTCGAATTCTCGGTTGTTCCGAGTTGTTCCCGCTGCGGCCAGCGGTCACAGCATCCACATTCAATAGACGCCCTTGCGCCACGGCACACCATCGGGCTAAGCAAGTAGAAGGTTGCCGTTAAAGATGTACACACACCTACGCCCTGGCATGATTCGACGTTTTCTCTGCGTTGAGCGAAAGAGGTTTACTGCGCCTGCGCGGATGTTTGCTGGAAATCGGGGCTTACGAGCTCGATGCGCCACACCGGGCCGTCGCCGGTGAGCGGTCCTTCGGATCCCACGAAGCTGGGCGCATCGCCGCCGATCACCCAGAATTGCGAATCGGGCGGCTGCTTGCCGACGAGCGGCGCAACCACTCCGGCGATCCCGCCGATCTTAATTTTCATCAAATAGCGCATCGCCTTGTGCGACGAGCCGCCGGTGGCGAACGTCTGCTCCCCTTCCGGAGTAATCGCGAGCTTGACCAGCCGCGGCTTCGGCGTGAACGCCAGCAACGAAAGCGTGGACGGCCCTTTCGCCGAGATGTCCTTGATAATTATCGGCAGCAATCCGTTGGCGAGGTCCGGTGGCAGCGTCATTTTCTGAGTGATCTCTTTTGGTTTCCCGTTCGCGGTGAACTGAACGTGCACGTCGCCGGTAGTCGCGTCAATCGTGCTCTCCAGCGGAGTTTTGAACGACGGTCCCTTTTGGATCACGTGGTCCGAGACGAGCCGAAACGTGCCCTTCTGCGTGAACACAACCGTATCGTCGTAGAGCGAGCCATCTTTAAATTTGAACGTCAGTCGGACCGTCACGCGCCCATCCTTCTCGACCTGCGCCAGTTCCCCGTCGGCAATCTTCGTTCCGTCCTTTGCCTTCAGCGCCAGAAATCCATGCGTCACGCCCTCCGCGTATTTGACGGGAACCTGATCCGCCGGCGCGGCATCCGCCAAAAATAGCGGCGCGATGCACAACAAAAGCATTCTCAACGTTCGCATGAAATATATTCTCCGGTCAGCCTGCGCAAGCCAAACACCACCGTTCCCATGGTGGCCTCCACGCGCACCCAAAAGCCATCGGGAACATCGTGTATTCAACGGATGACGCACATCCGCCAGCCTGCGAGTACTGTTCCATTGTGAACAGACTTCGCTTCCCCAAATGACTACAGTACGCGCGTCACCACTCTCTCCCCAGGAGAATTCTCATGAAGCAGCACACGATTACGCTGTCTGGCACGGTTCAGAAGTTGATCGATCGCTCGATGCTAAAGCAACCTCAGCTGGCCCAATTATCTTTCGCAGGCGCCGACCATCTGTACGACGAGCTCCGCATCCCCAACACGCTCGGATGGGAAGAAGGCAAGACCGTCGAAGTGACGTTCCGCCTGCTCACGCCCGATATACCGCAAGCGGCCTGATCCGGTGGGCGTTTGACCTTTTGGGGGTCTCTGCCCCAAATCACATAGTGTCCAATTTTGGGCAGATTTTGGCCCACCGACCCGTCAAAGTGTTTGCGAAGTCCACTCTCCGCCCAGGAGAATCTCGATGACGCAAGACGCGATCACATTTGTCGGCACCGTTCAGAAGTTGATTGATCGCTCGGCGTCGAAACAACCTCAGCAGGCTCAAATTCATTTGCACGGCGCTGACCATCTCTACGACGAACTGCGGATTCCAAACATACTCGGCTGGGAAGAAGGCAAAACTGTCGAAGTGACTATTCGCCCGTTGTCCCCGCTGACGTAGCACCCGCGGTCCCGCGCCCTGCCGTTGCCTCCGCCGTTGCCGTCACTTTCGCTGTTGCAGTTGCAGTTGCCGTTGTAGCGGCCGCCTTGCCTTCTAGGCGGGCGCCGTTGCGTCCTGCGTTTCTCTGCGTCTCGGAGGTGAACGCCGTTGCGTTGCCGTTGCTGTTGCAGTTGCCGTTGCTGTTGCCTTCGCCTTCGCTGTTGCAGTTGCCGTTGTAGCGGCCGTCTTGCCCTCCAGGCGGGCGTATTTGGGCCCTGCCCTTCTCTGCGCCTCGGAGGTGAACGCCGTTGCCTTCATCCGCACACGCCATGCTCATCTCACCCCGCTCAACGCCCCCGATACATGCTTCACCCGATAGACGCGACCCCACGCGACGTTTATCCTTCTTAGGTGGGAGTTCAGGCCCGAAGAAGATGTTTCACCGGTAAATCTCTTGGGGGGGGAAACGTCATGCTGAATTGCCGTAAATGCGGACACGCCGATGGAATGCACGACGAACAGGGCTGCGTGGCTCTGGATTGCTCGTGCGATCAATATCTGCCCGCGAAGGATGCGCCCGCACCGAAAAACATCAAGCAGTTCGTCCAGCCGCCGCGCCCTCCGCTAAACGTGCCGCGCTACGCCCGCTAGGCGCGCATTAGCCACGCGGTCCAGGCCGCAGCGTTTGATTTTTCCTGTGCTCGGCCTTCGTAACGGCCGCGTCCTTGCCCGGACGGGCGGGAAAACGCAAGCATCACGAGAGCGTGCGCCGTAGATGCGACACCCAGCCTCAGGCTTTCCGCGTGTTCAAAGCAGCGATCAGCGTCTTGGTCGGCAAATGCATCATGCGAACTTCATTGGTAGTCTTCGCGGCTAGCTCTTGCATTTTGCGGACGGAGTCCGCGTGCCCTAAGCCTGTTTCTCTCCACACGAGCGAGCCGTCTTCAAGCACTTCAAAAATGTCATACTCTCGCTCCATAGCGGGCTCCTCGATAACATTCGTCGCCCGCATTCTCCCAATCGGCACTTTTCGGGCGCGGAGACCATATCACCGCTCGAAGATTTCGCCAAATGTTTCAATCTTGGTTTGATATCCAACATAAGAATCGGCGCGCAGGATTGGATGATTTCTTACCTTCAGGCTCTGCAAGAACCCTTGGGCTCCCCGGATTTTTCCGCACGCGTGAAAGACGCCGAAATCTCAATCACCCGGCGCATGCAAGCATTGCGGACAAGCCCGGCCGAAGATGGCGAACGAAAGGCCATCGCGGACGCGCTACGTAGCTTGCGTTACGTAAAGAATGAAGATTTTAAACATTCCGCTGGATTCGGTTCTCAGCAAGCCCGTCTGGAATGAGTGGCTCCGCGCAAAGTGTACGGATCGGACGGCGCGATGTTGCCGCAACCGAATTCCAAGAAAATTGAGAGTATATGCCCAACCTTTATTTCTGGGAGCCGGAAAGCCAAACGCACGCAATTCTGCAAGCCGTGCTGCCGTGGGAAGCCTGCGAACGAGTAGTCAGTCGAAAGTTGGCAACCCGCATTGGAGACGAGTTTCCGACCGAATCACCCATTGAGACCGGCCGCGATTCCGTCGTCATCCTGTATGTCCGTCCCGAAGAAGCCAACGACCATTGGTTCCCAGGTTTCTACCGCATCGACTCCGATGTGATGGAGATTCGCGAAGCTCTCGTCGTCTCGCCCGGGAAGCCCAAAAAGAAATGAGCGGCACGCCGCGCCTGTCGGGGTCACGGCCTTTGTAGCGGCCGCCTCGGTTTCCAGGCGGACGCCTTGGCTTCGGCCTTCGACTTTCCGGGCGCCGAGATAGTCTCGTGGACCGTGCGTGGGAAATTCGCACCTCGCTGCTCAGTCTGATCAACTGAATCCGCATGTTTTCTGCCAAGCGCCGTAGGCGCAAAAGAAGCTAGCTCAGCCCGGCAGGACTGGGAAATCAAATATCCAAGTTTCAAGCGCCGTAGGCGCGAAAGAAGTTAGCCCAGCCCGGAAGGGCTGGGAAATCAAATATCCAAGTTTCAAGCGCCGTAGGCGCGAAAGAAGTTAGCCCAGCCCGGAAGGGCTGGGAAATTACATAGCCAAGTTCCAAGCGCCGTAGGCGCGACACAATTCCCTGGGACTGGGACCGGCGCGCTAAGCCGAGCAGCGTCGTTCGGGAATTGTGTTTTCGAAGTTGATCCCTCTGATCGTAGTGCGCGACCAGTCCGCAGCCGTCAAGGCGCGTCGGTTGTCGCGCCGGGTGGACCACTCCGGAAATTTTCCCGCGCTGGAAACTCTCTCAGGTCAAAGGCGACGACTGGGATGGGAGTTCCGAGACCATCTAACCGGACACGTACCGATGGTCCTCCTCTGATAAGACTGAATCCTCCGGACCCGACCTCGTCAAGGACCGTACCCTGGTGCCCCTCAAAAGCGCCGCGCATGATTCTTACTCGAGAACCTTTTCCGATCATTTGGCGTCTCCCTTTTCCGCGCCTGAGTTCATCCAAACTTCGAACTCGCCAAACGTGGCGCTGAAGCCGGAAAGATGGTGAAGGCTGCGCTGGCAATTTTCTGTTCAATTGCGAACAGCGCCGGTTGCGCTGGCAAATCGAGTACGAATGTGCGGTTCTTGGATCTCGGCATCCGACGTGCAGCGTCTGTTAGGTTACGCGGGAACCGTGCGAGGATCGCCGTAAACGGGAAAATACTTGCCGAATCTCAGCATATTGGTTCACGTCTTGGAGGAAAAATGCGTTACGGACTTTTGGCAGTTTTGAGCTTCTTGATGCTGACGGCATCGGCATCGGCGGACACAACATTCGACTTCACGATCACCGGCGGGGCCACGGCTAGCGGCACGCTCACCATTGGCACGGTGCCGGCGCCGAGTATGGCTTGCCTTTCCCAGCCTGGAGTCATCGGCTTACTTCCGGTCGTGGGAATGACCGGCACTTTCGATGGCTCGCCTATTACGTTCTTAAACCCGCCCAATGACCCGTGCAACGACAGCTATTGGACAGGAACCGATGTAGATCCTACTTTGCCTACGATTTTCAGCGCGGGAGGTATCACTTGGTGGCTGTGGAGCGATGACATGCACGACGGGCCAGGCTTCCAGGATTTTCTTCTCGACCTCAACACGGAAACTCTCGTGAATCCCATCGAACTCACATACACACCCGTAACCGCGCCTGAACCGTCAGCATTGTTTCTGGTGGGCATCGGCCTCTTGAGCCTTTTGGCCCTAAGGGTACGACCAGCGCTCCCGGCATAGGATAACTCGCCTGCTTTACTCCGTGCCGGACGTCGAGCGAATCGATCACCCGGGCGGATAGCGCAGGCCCCAGCATTTGATTGATTTTCCCGGGGCCCAAGCTTTTGCGTTTGATTTTTCGGGTGCCCAGCCTTCGGTTTGGGAAGCGCAGGGCTTTTCCCAATGGCCACGTCGTCCCTGCGCGGGAAATTCGCACCTCGCTGGCTCAGCCTGATCACCCGAATCCGAATGTTTTCGGACAAGCGCCGTAGGCGCGAAAGAAGTTAGCCCAGCCCGGAAGGGCTGGGAAATTACGTAGCCAGGTTCCAAGCGCCGTAGGCGCGGCACAATTCCCCCGGACTTCCGACTGCACCTACGTCCGCTTTGCCCTGAAGCCTCGGCGTTGGCAAGGCTGAGCGCGTGCAGGCGGGCGCCTGTGTTTTCAGCCAAGCGCCGTAGGCGCGAAAGAAGTTAACCCAGCCCGGAAGGGCTGGGAAATTACGTAGCCAGGTTCCAAGCGCCGTAGGTGCGGCACACGTTTTCCGACGTCAATGTAGCGTCGCGGTCTTTTTACCCTGAGGAATGAAGGGCAGCGCGGCATCCACGCAGGGACAGGGTTCGAGCCATCTATGGCGTGTGTTATTGGTCGGCGGATGCCCACCTTTTGAGCCTCCTCCAACTCAGTGATTTCACGCATCCCCTTGCAAACCACACCCGCGTATCTAAAACCGCGCAGAACATTTGAGGGCGCCGACTCTTCGCTTCTCAGAAGGGTGCGTCTTTGGTTTGCGTCTCGAGCTAGTGGCGCGTGATTCCCAATTACCCCGCCCCTCTCCACGAATCAAAAAGTCCACAGGCGCCGGTTGACAATTTCAGATGTCGTCCCTGCTAACGTGAGTCAGGGCACTATTACGCCCACGCGAAGGTGACATGGACACATTCGTTCCCGCCGACGGCCGGTACCTCAGTGCAGGCAAGCGTTCGGCAGTTAAGGCGCGCCGACTACATCCGCGTCTTTTCACCCTGAGATGCTCGCCAGTGGCAAGGTCGAACGGGTTTATCCTGAGATCCTCGCCAGTGGCAAGGTCGAATGGGTTCACCCTGAGCACCTTCGGCGAAGGGGCGCCGACAACTCGCGGCGCGAAGTCTGCGTCCCGACGCCTCCTGTTGGGAATGGCGCACGCCGGCAGCGCGTCTTTTGCGTCCCGGGCGATTGTGCGGGACGACTCGCCCCACCGGCGACGCGCCAATTTACTCGACACACCATGCCGAGTAAATTTCGACGTATCTCCAACAAAACAAACGTTTGGTGCCCTCGCCAAGTGATACACAAATTGCGGCGCGGCGCGCGTCCTTCCGTGCGCCGTTTAGGTGGTCGGAGCTTTAGCTCCGACATACCAGTTGCGTCCGCAGTTCGTTCCTTGCTGCCGCAGGCTGTCGCGCAGGCCGCATGGTCGCAGCGACCCGCGTTTCTAATCGACACTCCGGCGATTAGAGACGCCCCTAACACCAATCATCCGAGCGCCGCACCCATTTCTAATCGACACGGATCGGGGGGTGCCAATCGCGCCACAATCGCGCCAAATTACTCGACACACGTGCCGAGTAATTTTCGCTCTAACTCACTGAAAACAAACAATTGGTGCACCCGCGAAGTGACACTCAAATCGGGGCGAAGTGAGCGCTTTGCAGAGCGGGGGTTCACCCCCGCCGTCAACGATGCAGTTGCGTCACTACCTTTCGCGCCGCTTCATCTGCGCGAGTTTCCGGGGGCGTCTCTCACGAATCACCGATCACTACTCACCAATCACCCCGTCGCCTCCTTGCTTTCATCTGCCGATGCGCTTAGAATTATCTTTCGATGCATGATTGTCGTCCTCAACAAGAGAATTTTTTTCCAGCCCGGCGCACCTCGCTGGGCTTCGCTGTTTTCAGAGCCCAAAACAAGCTGCCCTTCGCATTCATACACGGCATTCAGGAGAGAGAATGATTGACGGACCCATCCCCGAAGCGCTGACGTTCGACGACGTGCTGCTCCTGCCGGGAAAGTCCTCGGTGCTGCCCACGCAGGCCGACACGCGCACCTGCCTTTCGCGCGGGATCGCGCTGAATATCCCGATCGTCGCCGCCGCCATGGACACCGTCACTGACGCTCGCCTCGCCATCGCCATCGCGCGACAGGGCGGAATCGGATTCGTCCACCGCAACATGACCATCGAGCGCCAGGCCGAGGAAGTGGACCGCGTGAAGCGCTCGGAAAGCGGAATGATTGTCGACCCGGTCACCATCGGGCCGGAAATGTCCGTGCGCCAGGCGCTCGACATCATGAACAAGTACAAAGTCTCCGGCCTGCCGGTCACGCGCGGCCAGCGGCTCGTCGGCATCCTGACGAATCGCGACCTGCGCTTCGAGCGCAACCTCGATCAGCCCGTCAGCAACATCATGACGAAGGAAAATCTCGTCACCGTTCCCGTCGGCACCACTCTCGAAGAAGCCGAGCGCATTCTGCAGCGCCATCGCATCGAAAAACTTCTCGTGGTGGACAAGGACTACAACCTTAAGGGCCTGATCACCGTGAAGGACATTCAGAAAAAGCTCGAATTCCCCAGCGCCACAAAAGACGAACAGGGCCGTTTGCGCGTGGGCGCGGCGATCGGCGCCACAGGAGATTTTCTGGAACGCGCACAGGAAATGGCGCGGGAAAAGGTGGATGCGCTCGCGATTGATACGGCGCACGGCCACACCACTCGCGTGATGGAAGCGATTCGCGCCGTAAAACATGCGCTTCCCGATATGCAGCTGCTGGCCGGCAACGTGGCCACAGCGGAAGGCACACGCGACCTGATTTCGCTTGGCGTGGACGGCCTCAAGATCGGCATCGGGCCCGGCTCGATCTGCACCACGCGCATCGTGACCGGCGCGGGCGTGCCGCAAATCACCGCCGTGGCCGAATGCGCTCGCGCGGCCATGGGCAGCGGAGTTCCCGTGATCGCCGATGGCGGCATCAAATTTTCGGGAGACATCACCAAAGCGATTGCCGCCGGCGCTTCCGCCGTGATGATCGGCAGCCTCTTCGCAGGCACCGAGGAATCCCCCGGCGAGACGATTTTGTATCAGGGCCGCACGTTCAAATCCTATCGCGGCATGGGATCGCTCGGCGCGATGGAGGCCGGCTCTGCCGACCGCTACGCGCAGGAAACCGCGGAGCGCGGCAAGTCCGTCCCCGAAGGCATCGAAGGCCAGGTCCCGTTCAAGGGGCCGCTCGCGGGACTCGTCGAACAGCTGGTTGGCGGCCTGCGCAGCGGCATGGGTTACGTGGGCGCGCAAAATTTGAAGGAATTGCAGGAGAAGAGCAGGTTCATCCGCATATCTTCCGCCGGTCTGCGCGAAAGCCACGTCCACGACGTGATCATCACGCGCGAAGCTCCGAACTACAGGCTCGAGTAATGCGCCTCCACATGGCCGGGGAATTTTAGAGTGAACTGGCTGAAGACTTGGTGGCCGGCGCTGGCCTGGGCTGTCGTAATTTCAGGATTTTCGACGGGCGTGTTCACCGCGGAACACACCAGCAGAATCATCATTCCGATTCTGCACTGGCTGCTGCCGCACGCCAGCAATCACACGTTCGAATCACCTTCACCACATCATTCGCAAGTGCGGCCATTTCACTGAATATTTCATTTTGAGTCTGCTGATCCTGCGCGGCATTCGCGCGGGCCGGCCGGGCTCGCGCTTCGCCTGGGCGCTCGCGGCCATCGCCATCGTCGCCTGCTACGCCTCATTCGATGAGCTGCATCAGCACTTCGTGCCGGGACGTACATCCGCCGTCGGCGACGTCCTCATTGATACCACCGGAGGAATCGCCGCGCAGCTGGTCGCAGCGGGATTGATGGTATGGGGTCACGTGCGGCAAAAGCGGAAGCAGCAGACGGACGCCGAAATCAGCGCCTGAAAAGCGCTTCGCGCGGGTTCAGCCAAAAAAAAGTCCCAGACTTCGTCTGGGACTTTTTGAAATTTCGCGCGAGAAAAGTTTCGAAGCGAAAAGTTATTTTGCGGCGACGGCTTCCTTCTCTTCCTTTTCTTCCGGAGCTTCCTCTTCCGCACGCTTACGCGGCTTCCGGTCTTTTTTCTTCAGCTCCGAGCCAATGAATTCCAGAATCGCCAGTTCCGCGCCGTCTCCGATGCGCCATCCGGTGCGGATGATCCGCGTGTAGCCTCCGGGACGATCGGCGAAGCGCGGCGCGAGATCGGTGAAAAGCTTTTGCGTCGCCTCCGGTGTCATCAGGAAAGCCGCGGCCTGCCGGCGCGCATGCAGCGAATCGCGTTTGCCGAGCGTGATCATTCTCTCGGCAAGCGGACGAGTCGCTTTCGCGCGCAGGATCGTGGTGTGGATGCGCTCTTTCTCGATGAGATTCGTGACGAGGTTGCGCAGCACGGCGCGACGATGCGCCGGCTGCTTGCCAAGTTTGGATCCTGATCTAAGGTGTCTCATGGGTCAGTCCGCGGCTAGATCGCCGACGCGTCCCCTTCCGGTGGCGGAGGCGCAGTCTGGCTCGGCAGCGGCGGCCAGATCACGCGGCCGTGATCGTCGAACTTCATTCCGAGACTCAGGCCCATCTTGTGCAGGATGTCCTTGATCTCGTTGAGCGACTTGCGGCCAAAGTTCTTGGTCTTGAGCATTTCGGATTCGGTCTTCTGAACCAGCTCGCGCAAGTTCTGAATGTTCGCGTTCTTCAGGCAATTATAGGAGCGCACGGAAAGCTCGAGCTCTTCGACGGATCGGTCGAGGAATTCGAGTCGCGGATCGGCGTAGTTCTCGACCGCTTCTTCGGGAAGCTCCGGCTGTTCCTCAAAGTTGATGAAAATGCTCATGTGGTCCTTGATGAGCTTCGAGGCAAGGCCGATCGAATCCTGAGGTGTGATCGCGGCGTTCGTCCAGACTTCGAGAGTCAGCTTCTCATAGTCCGTCATTTGACCGAGGCGCGCCGCTTCGACAGCGTAGTTGACCTTGCGCACGGGCGAATGAACGGAGTCAATCGGGATGTAGCCGATGGGCAGGTCTTCGTCGAAGTTGCGATCGGCGGCCACGTAACCACGGCCGTTCTTGATGCGCAATTCGAGTTCGAGCTTGCCGCCTTCGCTGACCGTGGCGATGTAGATGTTTTTGTCGAGCACGGCGATATCGGCGTCTTCCTCGATCTTCGCGGACGTGACCGGTCCCGGAACATCCACGGTGAGCGTGATCGTCTTGGATTGGTCCGTGTTGAGCTTGAGCGGAACCTGCTTCAGGTTGAGGATGATGTCCGTTGCGTCCTCGACAACGCCGGGGATCGGCGAAAATTCGTGCAGGACGCCTTCGATTTTCACGGCGGTGATCGCCGCGCCTTCGATCGAGCTCAGCAGCGCGCGCCGCAGAGCGTTTCCGACCGTGGTACCCCACCCGCGCTCAAACGGCTGCGCGGAGAATTTTCCGTACTTGTCGGTAAGCGTCTCGGGTTCTGCCGCCAACCGCTTTGGTTTCTGAAAGCCCTTCCACATGATTCCCTTCCTCCCGGCCCGCCCGCAGCGGACCTTCGAACATTTCGAAAGAAAACAAAAAAACGGAACTACTTCGAGTACAACTCGACGATGAGCTGTTCGTTCATCGGTGGTGTCTGCACGTCCTCACGGCGAGGCATGGCCACGACACGCGCCTTGAAATTCGCGCGGTCAATATCAAGCCACGGTGCAAGTCCCTGGCTCTGCGCCAGGTTGCGTGCCTCGAGCACCATCGCGTTCTCGTGCATATCCGCCTTGAGCGCCACTTCATCGCCCACTTGCACGAGGTAGCTGGGAATATTCAGCTTCTTGTCCTTCACGCGAATGTGGCCGTGCAGCACGAGCTGACGAGCCTGCGAGCGCGATCCGGCGAGACCCGAACGGTACACGACGTTGTCGAGGCGGCGTTCGAGCATGACCATCAGGTTCGATCCGGTCGGGCCCTTCGTGCGCTCCGCCTTTTCAAAATAGTTGCGGAACTGCCGTTCGAGCAACCCATACGTGCGCTTGACCTTCTGCTTTTCGCGCAACTGGATGCCGTAGCCGACCATCTTCGGCCGACGGGACTGGCCATGCTGCCCAGGAACGAAGTTGCGCTTCTCGATCGCGCATTTTTCCGTAAAACACCGGAGGCCTTTCAAGAAGAGCTTTTGCCCTTCGCGACGGCACAGCCGGCAAACCGCTTCACGATGTCTTGCCAATTTCTATTCTCCTTCGAACGTCCCAGGGCTGAAGCCCTGTTTGATTCGGTTCGTCTTTCGCGGGACTGAAGTCCCGCGCTTCCACCTGAAAGACTCGGCCTGCGAACCTTTCAAGATGCCGGGCTAAAGGCCCCGGCGCTACATTGAAATCCTAACCACCCTTACGTTGACTGCAATTCTCTCAAGCATTGTCGCCGGGCACGCCCTATCTCCCAGGCTCGACTAACCGTCGACCTGGGAGCCCTTTCTACTGTGCCCCTACGAAACCAACACCAAGAACGCTCAGACGCGGCGGCGCTTGGGCGGGCGGCAGCCGTTGTGCGGCACGGGCGTTACGTCCTTGATTGCGTTGATGTGCAATCCCGACGAAGCGAGAGCGCGGACCGCAGATTCGCGTCCTGCTCCGGGGCCCTTGACGCGCACTTCCACCGACTTCATCCCGTACTGATCGCGCGCAACTCCTGCCGCCGTCATGGCCGCCTGCTGCGCGGCGTAGGGCGTGCCCTTACGTGATCCCTTGAAACCCGACGATCCCGCGGAGGCCCAGCTGACGACGCGGCCCTCCGGATCGGTCAACGTGATGATCGTGTTATTGAACGTCGCCTGAATGCAGACGAAGCCGTGCGGCACGATCCGCTTTTCCTTCTTCTTGCGAAATTCCTTCTTTCGCTTTGTCGGCTTTGCGCCTGCTACCGGAGCTGCGGCTGCGTCTTTCGGTTCTTTAGCCATTTAGTTGTATCAAACCTTTCAAGCTGCCGGCTGAAGTCCCCGGCGCTACATTCAAATCTGAAGCTGCTCTTCCGGTGGAAGCCCGCGCTCCACCGAAAACACAACATCCAAATCCAACCAAATAAGGGCGCAGCGAGAGCGTCCTGCAAAACTACTTGCGGGCCATGGTCTTCTTCTTCGCAGCCACCGCGCCCTTGCGCGGACCTTTGCGCGTGCGCGCATTGGTGTGCGTTCGCTGGCCGCGCACGGGAAGATTCCGGCGATGGCGCATTCCGCGGTAGCATTGAATTTCGATCAAGCGGCGCACGTTCATCTGCGTCTCCTTGCGGAGATCGCCTTCCACGCGGCCCTCAGCTTCGATCGCCGCGCGCAGATGCGTTACTTCCTCTTCGGTGAGGTCCTTGATCTTTTTCGTCGCATCCACATTCGCCTTCTCGGCGAGCGAACGCGCGCGCTGGTGCCCGATGCCATAGATTGCCGTGAGGCCGACCCAGAGGCGCTTGTTCGGCGGAAGATCCACACCTGCTATACGTGCCATATTGCTGTCCTCCCTGCGTTTCCTGCTAGCCCTGGCGCTGGCGGTGTTTTGCGTTTGTGCAAATCACACGGACTACACCGCGCCGATGAACGATCTTGCACTTCATGCAAATTTTTTTGACCGATGCTCGAACCTTCATTTTCTGACTCCATTCTTCGTTACCCAGTCCGAAGATGCCGGGCTGACCCCGGCGCTACATTCAATTCGAACTTGCGGCTACTTGTAGCGGTAAACGATCCGGCCGCGCGTCAGATCGTAGGGCGAAAGTTCGACTGCCACGCGGTCTCCGGCCAAAATCCGGATGAAATTCTTTCTCATCTTTCCCGAAATATGCGCGAGCACCTGATGCTTGTTCTCAAGCTCGACGCGAAACATCGCATTCGGGAGCGGCTCGATGACGACGGCCATCACTTCAATGGCGTCTTCCTTCCCGCTGCCTTCTTCCGACTTCTTTTTTTCCTGCAGTGGCCTTCTCGCCATGCGCTCCCAAATTCAAACCCGTCAAGATGCCGGGCTAAAGGCCCCGGCTCTACATTCAAATCTGAAACCCAAGAGGGCGCAGCAACCGTAGGTGAAGCAGCGCCCCTACAGAACCTTCGAAAACCAGCCTCTACCAGCACGGCCCGGTTGCTTCGCGCGGGCGGGTCAGAATCCACGGCCCTTTGCTCGTAACGGCGACGGTATGCTCGAAATGCGCCGAATCGCTGCCATCCGTCGTAACCGCGGTCCAATCGTCGTCCAGAACGCGAACGCCCGGACCACCCGAATTCACCATCGGCTCGATGGCGATGACCATGCCTTCCTGCAAGCGCGGCCCCTGCCCTGCCGCGCCATAGTTCGGAACTTGCGGCTCCTCGTGCATTTTCGTTCCGATGCCGTGGCCGACAAATTCCCGGACCACCGAAAACCCGTTGCCCTCGACCCATTCCTGCACGGCTGCCGAGACATCGCCAAGCCGATTGCCCGGCCTGACTTTTTCAATCGCGTGATCGAGCGACTCGCGCGTGACGCGCAACAACTTCTCCCGGCCCGGCGCGATTTTTCCGACGGGCACCGTCAATGCCGCGTCTCCGAAATAACCCTCGAGCTCGACTCCGAAATCCATCGAGAGAATATCGCCCTCTTTCATGCGCCGGGACGGTGACGGGATCCCGTGCACCACCTCCTGATTGATCGAGGTGCACACCGAACCCGGGTAACCCCGGTAGCCCTTGAATGCAGGGCGGGCGTGATGTTCCACGGTGTACGCCTCGGCAAATTCATCGAGCTCTTTCGTCGTCAGACCCGGCCGAACCATCGCGCGCATCTTTTCAAGAGCACCCCAAACGATCAGCCCGGCGCGATGCATTTTTTCCAGCTCAGCCGACGATTTACAGATGACCATCTCGCCCTTCCGCACGCTTCACAATTTCGCCGAGCGCACGACTTACTTCATCCATGCTCGCCGATGCGTCCACTACATGCAGCACGCCCTGCCGGCGGTAATACTCCGTAAGCGGCTTCGTGGCCCGCTCGTACGCCGCCAGCCGCTGAGAGACCACTTCGGCCGTATCATCGGCGCGCTGCACCAGCTTGCCGCCATCGTTATCGCAAATGCCGTCCACTTTCGGCGGCAGATCGTAGACGTTATAAATTTCACCGCCCACGCTGCACGTCCGACGGCCGGTGAGGCGCCGCAACAATTTGTCGTCGGCCACCGCCAAATCCACCACGATCGGCTTCCCGAATCCCGAGCTTTCCAGGATGCGATCCAGCCCCTCGGCCTGCGGCAGCGTCCGAGGAAACCCATCGAAGAGACATCCGGCTGCGCAATCAGGCTGCGCCAGCCGCTCTTCGATCATTCGCATCACCAGATCGTCCGAAACCAACTCGCCGCGTTTCATGATCGGCTCGACGACCTTGCCAAGTTCCGTGCCGCGACTGACCGCGTCGCGCAGCATGTCGCCCGTGGAAAGGTGCGGCACACCGCAAAGCTTGGCGATTCGCTTTGCCTGGGTTCCCTTACCTGCTCCCGGCGGACCCAACAAAATGAACGCCCGTTTGATGGCCATCGTCACCGCCAGACCAATGGTATCAACCGCGACGACTGCGCACGCGACCCTTGCGCACAAATCCTTCGTAATTCCGCATCACGAGCTGCGCCTCAAGCTGCTGGACGGTATCCATCGCAACACCCACCACGATCAGCAGCGACGTGCCGCCGAAATAAAACTGCACGCCCAAACCATCCAAGACGAAGCGCCACATATGAAGGTCAAACCACGACCCAATGATGCCCGGCAAGTGCTGCAGGTGAATTCCCGAGATCAGCCATTCCGGCAGCAAGCAGACAATCGCCAAATAAACGCCGCCGACAAGCGTGAGCCGCGAAAGTATGCGGTTAATATATTCCGACGTGTTCCGGCCGGGACGAATTCCTGGAACGAAGCCGCCGTTTTTCCTCATGTTGTCCGCCAGCTCCGTGGGATTGAAAATAATGCCCACGTAAAAGAAGGCGAAGAAAATGATCAAAGTGACATAGATGACCGTGTAAAGCGGCTCGCCCCAGCTGATCATCTTGCCGAAAGCCTGGATGTGCGTCGAACGATTCCCGAAAATCAGCGCAAAGGTTTGCGGCGCCGTCAAAAGCGAACTCGCAAAAATCGGAGGAATCACGCCCCCGGAATTCACGCGCAGCGGGAGATACGTCATCTGCCCGCCCATCACTTTGCGTCCCATCACGCGCTTGGCGTACTGCACCGGAATACGCCGCTGGCCGCCCTCGACGAATACGATGAAGGCAACGACCGCAGTCATTAGTACCAGCAAGGCAAGCACGGCGATCGGCGTGAACGATCCCCACTGCTCCGTCTTGATCTTGACCCAAAGATCCGAAACCGCCGGCGGAAGGCCGACCACGATTCCAGTGAAAATAATGAGCGACATGCCGTTGCCGATGCCGCGATCACTGATCTGCTCGCCGAGCCACATGATGAACGCCGACCCGGTGGTCAGGGTCAGCATCGTCATCAAAATAAATCGCAGGCCCGGATGATAGACGAGCGACGAACCCGACATCGTCTGGCTTTCCAGCGTGCGCGCGATGGCGAACGACTGAAACGCGCTGAGAATGATCGTCAAATAGCGCGTGTACTGGGTGATCTTGCGGCGACCGAGTTCGCCCTCTTTTTGCAGACGCTCGAGATAAGGCCAGACGACTACGAGCAACTGCAAAACGATTGACGACGTGATGTACGGCATGATGCCGAGAGCGAAAATCGTCAAACGACGAAGATTGCCGCCACTAAAAAGATTAAAAATGCCGAGCGCCGAACCCTGGTACTGCTTGAAAAGCTGTTCCAGGAGGTCCGTATTGATTCCCGGCGTGGGAATGTAGCTGCCCAAGCGATACACCGCCAGCAAGGCCAATGCAAACAAGACGCGTCTGCGCAGGTCAGGAGTGCTGAAGATGTTTCGAAAGGCTTCGAGCAGCTTTCTCATTTAAGGACTTCGATCGTTCCCCCGGCCGCCGCGATTTTTTCCTGCGCCGATTTGCTGAAGGCATGCGCGCGGACCGTCAATGCAATCTTTATTTCACCATCACCGAGAATTTTCACGCGGTCACGAACGGCGCGAACGATGCCGCGCGTGTTGAGCGTCTCGGGCGTGACCGTGTCGCCGGCGGCGAAAGCATTGTTGAGGCTTTCGACGTTGACGACCGCGAACGATTTCGGAAACGGACTGGAAAACCCGCGCTTCGGCAGACGCCGGTGAAGCGGCATCTGACCGCCCTCAAACCCCGGACGGCGCGAATAGCCGCGGCGGGACTGCTGACCCTTGTTGCCCGCGCCCGATGTCTTTCCCATCTTGGAGCCCATGCCGCGCCCCACGCGCACCTTGCGATGGCGCGAGCCGCGCGGCGGCTTCATGTTCGATAGTGTCGGTACTTTGGCCATTGCCAGTTATTCCTCGATTTTGACGAGATGGTGAACTTTCGCGATCATGCCGCGAACCTCGGGCGTATCCGGATGCTCGATTACCTGCTGCATCCGGCGGAAGCCGAGGCCGCGAATCGTCTGCCGCATGCCGCGGGGGCAGCCGATAAAGCTGACCACCCACTTTACTTTCAACGTTCCGGATTTCTTTTTCGTCGTCGCCATAATTTTTCGGCCTTTTTATGAACGGAGCGGCTAGGACGCCGGCTCTTCCGTTCCCCTGCCGCGCGATTCCGCGACTCGCGCCGCGTCCTTCAAATGCATCAGGGCATCGAACGTCGCCTTGATGACGTTGTGAGGATTCGACGTGCCCAGCGACTTCGTCAGCACGTTCTGAATTCCCGCAACCTCCATCACGGCACGCACCGGGCCGCCGGCGATCACGCCGGTTCCTTCCGGCGCGGGCTTCAATAGAACCTGTCCCGAGCCGTAGGTGCCCAAAACCTGATGCGGGATGGTGGAACCCTTGAGGTTCAGCTTCACCATATTTTTCTTGGCTTGCTCGATCGCTTTGCGGATGGCCATGGGAACTTCGCGAGCCTTGCCCATGCCGAATCCAGCGTGGCCGCCCTGGTCGCCAACAACAACGAGCGCCGAAAAGCTGAGATTTTTTCCGCCCTTCACGACTTTGGTGACGCGGTTGATCGAGACCACCTGATCCTTGAGGTTGGCCTGGTTAGCCTGCACGACGCGGCGAATCGAAAGCGTATCTTTGAGCTCTTGTTTCGACATGGTTGTTAGAACTGCAGGCCCGCCTCACGGGCCGCTTCAGCAAGCGCTTGCACGCGGCCGTGATACTGGTAGCCACCGCGATCGAACACAACTTTTTCGACGCCCTTGGCGCGGGCGCGTTCGGCAATTGCTTTGCCGACAACCTTCGAAGCGTTGATATTGCTGCCGCGCTTCAAAGTGGCGCGCACTTCCTTGTCGAGCGAGCTGGCGGAAACGAGCGTGCGGCCCGTACCGTCGTCGATGACTTGCGCACGAATATGGCGGCTGGAACGGTGCACGCACAGCCGCGGGCGTTCGGGCGTGCCGGCAATCCTTTTGCGCATCCGCACGTGAATCCTGCGGCGGTGTGCCTCGCGCGATAATTTTCGGACCTTCGCTGCCACGCTGGTTCTCCTTTTCCCGCCGGACTAGGCGATGCCTAGGCGGCCGCCGTCTTGGCGCCGGCCTTGCCAGCCTTCTTCTTCAGGCGCTCGCCGGTGATGCGGACTCCCTTTTGCTTGTAAGGATCGGGCGGGCGCAGCCGGCGAAGATTGGCCGCAACCTGGCCGACTTGATTTTTGTCCGCGCCGGTCACCGTCATGTGCGTCATCTTTTCGATGGCGATCTGAATTCCTTCGGGTATCCGGAACTCGATTGGATGCGAGTAGCCGAGCGCGAGAACCACGTTCTTACCCTTGACCTCGGCGCGATAGCCGACGCCGACGATGTCGAGATCTTTCTTGAATCCCGTGGTGACGCCGGTGACCGCGTTGGCGACGAGCGCCCGCGCCAGTCCGTGCAGCGCGCGAAATTGTTCGGCGTCGCGCTTGGCGATGAGGGTGGCGTCCTTTTGCTCGAACGTGATGCCGCGCGGCACGCCGACGGTCATCTTGCCTTTGGGGCCCTGGACTTCGACGGCGTCGGCCTTGATCTGAATCTTCACGCCGGACGGCAACGGAATTATTTTGTTTCCAATTCTCGACATGGCTCTATGAAAACCTCGTTTACCAGACTTCGCAAAGATGTTCGCCGCCAACGCCTTCTTTTCGCGCCGACTGGCCAGTCATCAAACCGCGTGGCGTGGACAGAATCGAAATGCCCATGCCGCCGACAACGGGACGAATGCCCGTCTTACCGATATAGCGCCGCGAACCCGGCCGCGAAATACGCTTCAAATCGGTGATGACGCTCAACCGTTCGGGCGTGTAGCGCAAGAAGACGCGGAGCGTTTTCTTGCCCTTCTCTTCCACAACCTTAAAATTCGCGATGTAACCCTCTTCCTTGAGGATTCGCGACAGTTCAATCTTCATTTTCGAGGACGGCATTTCGACCCGAGGATGCTTGGCCATGGCGCCGTTACGAATTCTGGTCAAGAAATCAGCGATGGGATCTGTAGTCATTCTCTCTTCCTTACCAGCTAGCCTTCACGACGCCGGGAATTTCTCCCTTGAGCGCGTGGCCGCGGAAACAGATACGGCACATCTGGAACTTCCTCAGCGTGCCGCGCGCGCGCCCGCAGATCCGGCAGCGGTTGCGCTGGCGAACCTTGAACTTGAGCTTGCGCTTGGTCTTCGCGATCTGACTGGTTCGAGCCATGCTCTTTGATTCTCCTTACGCCGCGCCCTGGGCGCGGAAGGGCACGCCGAGCAGCTTCAGCAACTCGCGCCCCTCTTCGTCGGTACGGGCCGTGGTGGTGATCGTAATGTTCATGCCCTTAATCTTGTCCACGCGCGTGTAATCGATTTCCGGGAACACCAGCTGGTCTTTCAAGCCCAGCGTGTAGTTTCCGCGGCCATCGAACGAATTCGGCGGCAGACCCTTGAAATCGCGGACGCGCGGGAAAACAATCGCCGAAAGGCGGTCGAGAAATTCGTACATGCGCTCGCCACGCAGAGTGACCATGCAGCCGATCGGCATGCCCTTGCGAATTTTGAAATTCGCGATCGATTTCTTCGCTCGCGTGATCACCGGCTTTTGTCCGGCGATCTGCCCGAGCTCGATGGCAGCCGTATCGAGCAGCTTCACGTTCTGGCTGGCTTCTCCGAGACCGATATTCAGCGTCACTTTCGAAACACGCGGCACGGCCATGGTGTTCTTGTACCCAAAGCGCTTTGCCAGCGCGGGAATCGTTTCCTTGCGATACTTTTCGTGCAGTCGGCTAGCCATTTCTAATTTGCCTCGACTCCTAGGACTCAAACGTCGTATTGCAGCGGCGGCAAACGCGAACTTTCGTGCCGTCGGGTAGTTCGGTATGCCCCACGCGCGTGTGCTTTCCACATCCGGGACAGATCAGCATCACGTTCGAAATGTGAATCGGGCCTTCCTTATCAAGAATGCCTCCGCGGATATTCTTCTGCGGATTCGGCCGCGTGTGCTTCTTGATGATGTTGGCGTGTTCCACGGTGATCCGGCGCTTCTCGCGATTCACGGAAAGAACTTTGCCCGTCTTGCCCTTGGAACGGCCGGCCATCACCTTCACCATGTCGCCATGGCGAACGCCGAGAATCTCGATTTTTTCGTTTGTCTCTCTCTTTGGCATCGTTACCACACTTCCGGAGCAAGCGAGACGATCTTGGTGAACTTCTTATCGCGCAGCTCGCGGGCAACAGGCCCGAAGACGCGCGTCCCGATCGGTTCGTTTGCATCGTTAATTAGCACGGCTGCATTGTCGTCAAACCGGATGTAGGTTCCATCCCTGCGCCGCTGTTCTTTCCTGGTGCGCACGACAACCGCGCGCACGACGACACCCTTCTTAACCTGGCCATCCGGCGAAGCTTCCTTCACCGCTGCCGTGATTACGTCGCCGAGGCCGGCTGTAAGCCCCGCGTCTCCTCCCAAGGGGAGGATGCATGTGATCTGGCGCGCGCCCGAATTATCGGCCACGGTCAGCCATGTCCGCATCTGAACCATTGTCGTGCTCCCTTAACCTTTGCTGCGAGCTCAGGCCACGCGCGTCGAGCGCTGCAAAATTTCCTTGAGCCGCCACCGCTTCAATTTCGAAAGCGGCCGAGTGGAAACAATCCGCACCGTGTCGCCGACATGCGCTTCGCCGGTTTCATCGTGCGCGTAATACTTTTTCGCCGTGCGCACGACGCGATGATAGAGCGGGTGCTGCGTCGCGCGCCGAACCTTGACGACGATCGTCTTCTGCATTTTCGAGCTGGTCACCACGCCCACCAGCTCCTGCCTCGTTCCGCGTTCCTGGGCGACTTCGTGAGCCGCCTGTGTTTCGTTCGCCATTACGCCTTCCTCAATTCGATCGCTCGCAGAAGCGTCTTCACGCGCGCGAGATCTTTTCGGGCTTCCCGCATTTTCTTCAGTCCCTCGGCCTGTCCAGCCGAAATCTGGAAGCGCAGGCGGAAAACCTGCTCGGCAAGCTCGCGCTGCTGAGTTTCGAGCTCGTTCGCATTCATCTCGCGGTACTTCTCAATTCTCCGCGCCATCAGAGTTCCTCCGCACGCGTGACGAACTTGGTCCTGATCGGCAGCTTGTGGGAGGCAAGCTTCATGGCCTCCGTCGCCGCCGCCAAATCCACACCCGCCATTTCGAACATGATGCGTCCCGGCTTCACAACCGCGACCCAATGCTCCGGTGGACCTTTACCTTTGCCCATGCGCGTTTCGGCCGGCTTCTTGGTGAAAGGCTTGTCCGGAAAAATGCGAATCCAAAGTTTTCCGCCGCGCTTGATGAAGCGCGTGATGGCGACGCGCGAAGCTTCGATCTGACGGTCGGTGATCCACGCCGGCTCCATGGCCTTGAGTCCATAGTCGCCAAACGCCAGCGCTCCGCCACGCCACGCCTTACCGGTGCGCCGGCCGCGCTGCTGCTTGCGGTACTTCACCTTCTTCGGCATCAACATAATGGTTGGCCTGTATCCTTAAACTTCCGCGGTCGCGGCAGCCTTCGCACGTTGCGGCACTTTTTCGCCCTGATAGACCCAGCACTTCACGCCAATCAAGCCGTAGGTTGTGTGAGCTTCGGCCGTTCCAAAATCAATGTCGGCGCGAAGCGTTTGCAGCGGCAATCGCCCCTGCAGATACCACTCTTTGCGCGCGATTTCCGCGCCGTTCAAGCGTCCCGCGACGCGCACTTTGATTCCCTTGCATCCGAAGCGCAGAGCCGAATCCACCGCTTTGCGCATGGCCCGGCGAAATGCGACGCGCTTTTCGAGCTGGAGCGCAATCGATTCCGCGACGAGCGTCGCATCCAGCTCCGGACGGTGCACTTCCTGAATGTCGATGTGCACTTCGCGCTTCGTGCGCTTCTGCACTTCGCCCTTCAGCTTGTCAATTTCCGAGCCCTTCCGGCCAATGATGATTCCGGGACGAGCGGTGTAAATACGGACGACGAGCTTGTTGGCGGCGCGTTCGATATCAATTCCGCTGATGCCGGCAGACTTCAGCCGGTCTTTCAGCTGCTTGCGCAGGGCCACGTCTTCATGCAACAGGTCGGCGTAGTCTTTCTTCGCGAACCAGCGCGACTTCCAACCTTTGTTGTAGCCCAGCCGAAAACCGTACGGATGTGTTTTCTGCCCCAAAACTGCCTCCTACTTACCTCTTCTGCGCTTCTTTCGCGCGCTTCTCGATTGCCTTGCGCGCCTTCCGCACGGCTCCCTTCACGCCCTTCGATGCTGCTGCTTCGGCGACAGCCGCTGCCGCACGGGTTGCCGCCGCACGGTGATGCTCGGCCACCTGCACGACGATGTGGCTCGTTCGCTTCTGGTAACGGAATCCGCGGCCCATTGGCGCCGGACGCATCCGCTTCCACCGCGGACCTTCGTTAACGCAGCAGCTGGTGACGAATAGTGCGTCCACATCCAGCGACGCGCCCGCGTCGTCCGCTTTACGCTCGGCATTGGCGATGGCGCTGCGCAGCGTCTTTTCAATATCCTTGGCTACGCGCTTCTTGGTAAAACGCAAAGTCTGCAGCGCATCTTCCGCGCGCTGGCCGCGAATGAGGTCAATGACCAAGCGGGCCTTCTGCGGCGAAACGCGGACGAACCGCGAGTTCGCGAATCCTTCGATCTGAGCTTGCTGTTCCGTAGCCGTAGCCATTGATTTTGCCTAACCTATCCCTTTCCGCCAGCGCCCGCGCCGCCCGGCGCACCCGCTCCGCCCGCAGGAGCAGCCGCTGCCGCGGCCCTCTCGAGCGCAACCTTCACGCCGTGGCCTTTGAAACTGCGCGTCGGAGAAAATTCGCCGAGCTTGTGTCCCACCATCTGCTCGGTGATATACACGGGAATAAACTTTCTGCCGTTGTGCACGGCGATCGTGTGGCCCACCATTTCGGGCAGAATCGTTGACCGGCGCGACCAGGTCTTTACGACCTTCTTTTCATTCCGTGTGTTCATCGCGGTCACTTTTTCCTGCAGATGACCGTCGATGAAAGGACCCTTCTTAAGTGAGCGCGGCATCTGTCTCCCTATTCTTCCATCCGGCGCAGCTTGACCCACTGCGCGCGGCGCATCTTGCGGAATCCCCGCACAGGACCCGATACGCGATGCGATTTCGGGCAGAAGGGACAAACAAACCGCGTCCCCTGCGCATTGGGAATATCTTCCACGATCACGGCCCAACCGGGCCGGCATATGCGAAACAAAATTTGCGGAGCCGGTCCGAGCTTCGATACGGCCTTGACCACCGGCTTGATTGCTGGCTTCGCTGCCGGTTTTGCGACTGGCTTTACAGCACGCCGCCGAACAGTCTTGCGCGCCCGCGTCGTACGCCTTGTTGCTCGCCGAGATGTCCTTGAAGCTGTCATAGAGTGCTCTCAGTTACCCGCCGCACCGGGTTCATTTTTACAACTCGAATTCGATCCTGCCAAAAACTATGGCTTGCGACGTTCGATAATCATCCGGTCGCTCTTGCGCTTCTTGCGCGTCTTCGCGCCTAAAGTCGGAAAGCCCCACGGAGTTTGCGGATGGTTGCCCTTCACGCGGCCTTCTCCGCCGCCGTGCGGGTGATCCACCGGATTCATCGCGACGCCGCGATTCGTGGGACGCCTGCCATGCCATCGCGTGCGGCCCGCTTTTCCGTAGGTCACATTTTCGTGATCCAGATTTCCAAGCTGGCCTACCGTGGCCATGCAATCCACGCTAAATTTTCTGACTTCACCGGACGGCAGCTTTACCAGCGCGAAATCGCCTTCCTTGCTCAGAAGCTGCGCCGCTCCGCCCGCTGCGCGAACCACTTGCGCGCCCTTGCCGGGAAAAAGCTCCAGGTTGTGAACCATCGTGCCCGGAGGAATGTGGCGAATCGTCAGCGCGTTGCCGGGCAGAATGTCCGCGCCCTCGCCATTCTGCACCGTCATTCCGACTTCAAGGCCAATCGGCTGCAGGATGTAGCGCTTTTCGCCATCGGCATAATGCAGAAGAGCAATGCGGGCCGAACGGTTCGGATCGTATTCGATAGACGCGACCTTCGCCGGGATGCCGATTTTCTCGCGGCGGAAATCGATAGACCGAAACCGGCGCGCGTGGCCGCCGCCGCGATGCCACGAGGTGATTTCTCCGTGGGAGTTGCGGCCGCCCGTGCGCTTCTTCGATTCCGTCAGTGATTTCTCCGGCGTTTGCTTCGTAATTTCGCTCTTGTCGAGCATCGTCAAGAAGCGCCGCGACGGTGTATAGGGCTTAAATGTTTTTAGTGCCATCTTTTCCTCGAACCTTCGAAAGGGCGCCGCCGCCCGCTCGTCTTGCCGGAACTACAAATTCTCGGCGTACTCGATCATTTTTTCGCCGGGCGCCAGCTTCACGTACGCTTTTTTCCAATCGCTGCGAAATCCTTCGGCGCGCCCCCGCCGGCGAAACTTGCCGTGATAAATCGCGGTGCGCACTTTGTCCACTTTCACTTTGAAAATCCGCTGTACCGCTTCCTTGATTTCCGTTTTTGTGGCGTCGTGAACGACCTCGAAAACGACGGTGTGCTGCGTTTCCTTCACGCCGAGACCTTTCTCGGTGATGATCGGACGCCGAATTACTTCGTAGAGTCTCGTCGCCATTGACTAATCCTTTTTCGCCTTGTGCGGCGCCTTGTGCGCGGCCTTGGCCTTCGGCTTGGCACTCTTGGCAGGCGCGTGCTTCTTCGCCGCTTTCGGTGCAGGATGCTTCTTCGCGTGAGGCTTTGCCGGCGCCGCCTTCTTTTCCGGTGTGGATGCTTCAGGCGCGCTCGCCGCTTCAGGCTCGTCGGACTTTGTGGCCGAAAGAGTCCGGCTCAATTTTTCCGCCGCATCGCGGGAGAGCATGATGCGGTCGTGCCGGAGCAGATCGTAGGGACCGAGCGACCTGGTCGGCACAAGCGTAACGCCTTCCAGATTACGGCTGGCGCGTTCGAGATTCACGTTCTCGCCCGCAGCGATCAGCAAAATTGTCCTGGTCTCGCCATCAAGCTTCGAAAGCGACTGGCGGAACGGTTTGGTTTTGTGCGAGTCGAGCTCCCAGCCATCCACGACCGTCATTTTTTCTTCGGCGAGCTTTGAGGACAGCGCCGAGCGCAGCGCGCCCACGATCATTTTTTTCGGCAGCGCGTAATCGTATTTTCGCGGAACCGGGCCGTGTACCGTGCCGCCGTGCCGCCATAGCGGCGATCGGATGGAGCCGATGCGCGCGCGGCCTGTGCCCTTCTGCTTCCAGAGCTTGCGGCCCGCGCCGCTGACTTCGCTCTTGTCCTTGGTCTTGTGCGTTCCCGAGCGCTTGCCCGCCAGGTAGTGGCGCACGGTTTCGTGCAAAAGGTTCTCGTTTACCTTCACCGAGAACACATCGTCGGCCAGCTCAACCGTGCCGACCTTCTTGCCTTCGAGATTTCTCACGTCCACAACGGGCATCGTCATCTCTCTCGTTTAGCGAATCTTTTTGGCTCTGCGAATAATGATGTAGCTGCCGGCCGGTCCAGCGACCGAACCGCGGACGAGCAACAGATTCTCGTCCGAATCAATTTTGATGACGCGCAAATTCTGCGCCGTCTTGCGTTCGTTGCCCATGTGCCCCGGAAAATGCTGGCCCTTCCAAACGCGCGAAGGGAACGAGCTCGCTCCAATGCCGCCCGGCGCGCGATGGAACATCGAGCCGTGCGACGCTTCTCCGCCGCGATAGTGCCAGCGCTTCACGCCGCCTTGAAATCCCTTGCCCTTGCTGATGCCGCTGACGTCCACGTATTCGCCGACCTTGAATCCGTCAACAAGAACGCGGTCGCCAACTTTCGTCTCGTCCTTGGAATCCTCGATGCGCATTTCGCCGAGATACCGCATCGGCGCGACGCTGGCCTTCTTGAAATGGCCGGTCATGGGTTTGTTGACGCGCTGCGGCTTGATGAATTCGACGAGGCCGAGTTGCACGGCTTCGTAGCCGTCCTTTTCCTTCGTCCTGCGCTGCGTGACCACGCACGGGCCCGCCTGCAGCACGGTGCATGGTACGGCGGTGCCGTCGTCGGCAAAAATCTGCGTCATTCCCAACTTGATTCCGAGTATTCCGTTCACGCCCATATCTCTCGCTCTTTCCTTCTGAAGGACTCGCGTTACTTGGCGCTGTGTTCGCGCCCAAAAGCTTTGATTTCGACGTCCACACCCGGCGGCAGATCGAGCTTCATCAACGCGTCCACCGTATCCGGCGTGGGCTCGAGGATGTCGATCAGCCGCTTGTGTGTGCGCATTTCGAACTGCTCGCGCGATTTCTTGTCCACGTGCGGTGACCGCAAGACCGTCCAGCGGTTGATCACTGTTGGCAGTGGAATCGGGCCGGCTACGTCCGCGCCCGTGCGCTTTGCTGTGTCCACAATTTCCCGGGTGGACTGGTCCAGGATGCGGTGATCGTACGCCTTCAAACGAATCCGAATTTTTTCTCCGTTGGACATGGGTTACTCG
This sequence comes from uncultured Acidobacteriota bacterium, assembly GCA_963701865.1. GTDB lineage: Bacteria > Acidobacteriota > Terriglobia > Acidiferrales > UBA7541 > Palsa-295. The sequence goes on along the minus strand of CAVPBO010000001.1, from coordinate 409,298 downwards.
ATGATCTCGGCGACGGCGCCCGCGCCAACCGTATGGCCGCCTTCGCGGATCGCGAATCGCAATCCCTTTTCCAACGCTACCGGCGTGATCAGCGTGATCTCCGCTGAAACGTTGTCTCCCGGCATCACCATCTCCACTCCCGCCGGCAACTTCACATCTCCCGTCACATCGGTCGTCCGGAAATAAAACTGCGGCCGGTATCCCGTGAAGAACGGCGTGTGACGCCCGCCCTCTTCCTTCGTCAACACGTACGCTTCCGCCTTGAACTTCGTGTGCGGCGTGATCGATCCCGGCTTCGCCAGCACCTGCCCGCGCTCCACTTCATCCTTTTCCGTCCCGCGCAGCAGCAATCCCACGTTGTCTCCCGCCATGCCCTCATCCAACAGCTTCCGGAACATCTCCACGCCCGTCACCGTCTTCTTCATCGTCGGACGGAAACCCACAATCTCGATTTCTTCTCCAACCTTCACTTTGCCGCGTTCGATTCTTCCCGTTACGACTGTTCCGCGGCCCGAGATCGAGAAAATATCCTCAATCGGCATCGCGAACGGTCGGTCCACTTCCCGCGGCGGCAGCGGGATGTGCTTGTCCACCGCTTCCATCAATTCCAAGATCGACTTCTCCCACTTCTCATCACCTTCCAATGCCTTCAGCGCCGAGCCCTTGATCACCGGAATCGTGTCGCCGGGAAACTGATACGTCTTCAACAGTTCCCGCACCTCGAGCTCAACCAGCTCCAGCAGCTCGGGATCCTCGACCACGTCGCACTTGTTCAGAAACACCACAATCGACGGCACGCCCACTTGCCGCGCCAGCAGGATGTGCTCCCGCGTCTGCGGCATCGGTCCATCCGTCGCCGCCACCACCAGAATCGCGCCGTCCATCTGCGCCGCACCCGTGATCATGTTCTTCACGTAATCCGCGTGGCCCGGGCAATCAATGTGCGCGTAGTGGCGGTTCGCCGTCTCGTACTCCACGTGCGACACCGCGATCGTGATTCCGCGCTCTCGCTCTTCCGGCGCGTTGTCAATCGAATCGAACGCCCGAAACGATACCTTCGGGTTGTTCTTCGACAGCACTTTCGTGATTGCCGCCGTCAACGTCGTCTTGCCGTGGTCAATGTGCCCGATCGTTCCCACGTTCAAGTGCGGCTTACTCCGCTCGAATTTCTCCTTCGACATGTTTCGCTCCGCTCTAGTTTCGTTCGCTAATGAACTTGAATTTCACGTCACTTACTTCTTAGCCTTCACACCACTCACGGCGCCGATGATTTCCTCGGAAATATTCGGCGGCGCCTGCTGGTAGTGCGAAAAATGCATCGTAAAACTGCCGCGGCCCTGGGTTCGGCTACGGATATCGGTCGCATAGCCAAACATCTCGGCCAGCGGAACTTGTACGTTGATAATCTCGCTGCCGGAACGCGATTCGCGGCCCTGCAATTGTCCGCGGCGCGAGTTCAGGTCGGAAATAACCGGGCCCATGTAATCTTCCGGTACCACCACTTCCACGCGCATGATCGGCTCGAGCAGCCTTGGACTCGCCTTGCGGCATCCTTCCTTGAATGCCATTGAACCCGCTATCTTGAACGCCATTTCCGAGCTGTCCACATCGTGATAACTGCCGTCAATTATCATGACGGCGACATCCACCATTTCGTAGCCGGCGAGAACGCCGCTATCCATGGCTTCTTTAATTCCGGCTTCGATAGGAGGGACAAATTCGCGCGGAATCGAGCCGCCCACCAGCTTGTCGATAAAAAGCAGGCGATGTTCCTTGTCGAAGCGCCACTTGCCGCCTTTGCCCGCAACCTGCTTGGCAAGCTCGTCGAGTTCGTCGGCGGACAAATCGCGCATGTCCTCGTGCCCTGAGCCCGGCAGCGGCTGCACGATCAACTTCACGTGGCCATACTGCCCGCGGCCGCCCGATTGCTTGATGTGTTTGTGCTCGCCTTCGGCGGCCTTAATGATCGTCTCGCGATAAGCGACCTGCGGCCGGCCGACGTTGGCCTGCACACCGAACTCGCGCATCATGCGATCCACGATGATTTCAAGGTGAAGCTCGCCCATTCCGGAAATCAGAACCTGACCGGTGTCGTGATCGGTGTGAACGCGGAAGGTGGGATCTTCCTGCGCAAGCTTTCCGAGCGCAGTGCCCATTTTTTCCTGGTCCACTTTGGTCTTGGGTTCGATCGCTACGGAAATAACCGGGGCGGGAAAATCAATGTTTTCGAGGACGATGGGCTTTTCTTCATCACACAGCGTATCGCCAGTCGTTACGTTTTTCAGGCCCACACAGGCAGCGATATCGCCAGCTTCAACGGATTCGATTTCTTCCCGCTTGTTTGCATGCATGCGAAGGAGGCGGCCCATGCGCTCGCGAACCTTTCGCGTCGAATTGAAAACCGACTGCCCGGTTTTCAGCACGCCTGAATAAACTCGGATGTAAGTGACATGGCCGACAAAGGGATCGGTCATTATCTTGAATGCCAGCGCCGAGAAAGGCTGATCGTCCGCCGCGCGACGCAACTCGGGGTCGTCTCCATCAAGAGTGGTGCCCTCAACCGGCGGAACATCCATCGGCGACGGCAGATAATCAATGACCGCATCGAGAAGCGACTGCACGCCTTTGTTCTTGAACGCTGATCCTGCGATCACCGGCACCAGCTTCAGTGCGATCGTGGAACGGCGCAGAGAAGCTCGCAGCTCGGCCGGTTCCAGCTTGTGCTGTTCGAGGTATTTGGTGAGGATGGCGTCGTCGTGCTCGGCGATGTACTCAACTACTTTTTCGCGATGGACCTTGTAGAAATCCGCGTTGAGACCGACGGCCTTGACGGCCTTTTCGATTTCTGGACGGCTTGCCAGAAACTCCGCGTCCCAAAGTTTTTCGAGCGGCAGCACTTCGTATTCCGCGCCCAGAGTCTCGTCTTTCCAGATGATGGCGCGCTCTTCGATAAAGTCGATAATGCCGATGAAATTGTCTTCGCGTCCGATGGGATAGGTGATCGATACGGGGTGGGCCGAGAGACGCTGGCGCATGGACTTGACCGATTGTTCAAAATCAGCGCCGATGCGGTCCATCTTGTTGATGAACGCAATACGCGGTACGCGGTATTTATCGGCCTGACGCCAAACCGTCTCTGATTGCGGTTGCACACCCGCGACTGCGTCGAACACTGCGACCGCACCGTCAAGCACGCGAAGCGAGCGTTCGACTTCGACCGTGAAATCCACGTGGCCCGGCGTGTCAATGATGTTGATGCGATAGGTCTTGTCGAAGCGCTTCCAGGAAGCTGTGGTCGCCGCGGAGGTGATCGTAATTCCGCGTTCGCGCTCCTGATCCATCCAGTCCATTACCGTGGTGCCCTCGTGGACCTCGCCAATCTTGTAGGTCACACCCGTATAGAAAAGAATGCGCTCGGTGCAGGTAGTCTTCCCCGCATCGATGTGCGCCATGATCCCGATGTTGCGGATCTGATCGAGTTGTACTTGCCGTGGCATTTGATTTTCTGTTACCAGCGATAGTGCGCGAAAGCCTTGTTGGCCTCCGCCATGCGGTGCACGTCCTCTTTCTTCTTCACGGCTCCGCCGCGTCCATTCGCAGCGTCCATAATTTCCTCGGCCAGTTTTTCGGTCATCGTCTTTCCGGCGCGCGTCCGCGAGTACAGCACCAGCCAGTGAATCGCGAGCGATTGCCGGCGGAATGGATTGACCTCTACCGGCACCTGATAGTTCGCGCCGCCCACGCGCCGTGATTTGACTTCGAGGGTCGGCTTGCAATTCTCGATGGCCTTCTTGAAAAGCTTGAACGCATCGTCGTTCGTCTTCTTCGCGACCTGGTCCATCGCGTGATAGAAAATCGTCTGCGCGGTCGAGCGCTTGCCGTCGTACATCATGCTGGAAATAAACTTCTGCACGAGGTCGCTATCAAAAACCGGATCGCCCGGAATCTTGCGGCGAAGAACCCATCCTTTACGTGGCATCTATGCTTTCTCCCGCTCTTATTTCTGCGCGGCTTTAGGCCGCTTCGCGCCGTATTTCGAACGCGCCTGCTTGCGATTTTCAACTCCGGCCGCATCGAGCGTGCCGCGAATCACGTGGTAGCGAACGCCGGGCAAATCTTTCACGCGGCCGCCGCGAACCAGAACGATCGAGTGTTCCTGCAAATTGTGTCCGATGCCGGGAATGTAGGTTGTCACTTCGGCGCTATTCGTCAGCCGCGCGCGCGCTACTTTTCTCAATGCAGAGTTGGGTTTCTTCGGCGTCTGCGTATAAACGCGAACGCACACTCCACGCTTTTCCGGACACCCTTCAAGAGCCGGCGATTTCGTCTTCGTGCGGATTTTTTCGCGCCCGTGGCGCACCAATTGTGAAAACGTTGGCACTGATCCCCCGTGATTTTTCGAACGTTGCGCGACACCATTACTAGAAATGTCGCGCACTTTCTAAAATTCCGCGCAGCCCAAACCTACCCGCGCAGAATTCTGCGGGTGAATGAACAGAAAAGGTCGCCAAACCTGAAGGAGCTACCAGGTACTCCGCGTTGACGCTTCACCCCAAGGAGTGAACTGCATCTACATTACTGCGGAGAGGCACGCACGGCTTTGCGGGGCTGGCGCCCCATTTCGGCCGCTCTTCACTCGCCCCGTTCCTTGCATCTTTGTTCCGGGGCAGGAAGACTTCCCTTTCACCACCAGGCCCGAAGGCCACCACACAACCGCGAGAGTATAGGCAAAACAACAAATATTGTCAACACGATACCGCTGTGGAAATCAGCGTGCAAAGCCTTTCGCCACTTCGACATCCTCGACGGCGCGCAAAACGAAATTTTGGCCAACTTTCGCCTTCGCCCTATGTCATTCGATGCAGGTCAGCCCATTCCGGTTCACCGCTATCCTCTGCCGCAATCCACGACATTGGAGCTATAAATTCAAGAAATCCGACCTAGATTCACCGATGTAGCAGATAATACGAGCCTTACAGATCATCACCGTCCATTCTATGGTACTGGACTCCCTGTTGGCCTGCTGGAGGAGAAGTGCGCGCGGCCACTCGTCGAGGTTTGGAAACTCCTCAACTGCCTCGGCATCGGCTCTTTACGGCCATCCGCATCCAACCTAAACTTCGGGGCGCTGGTTCTCGACGGGGAGCGTGAATGAGCCGTTTCGGGGTAATTCTGCTTTGTTTTCTGAGCTTGCCGGCGTTAGCTGGAGCTCAAGCTCCTCCGTCCGCCGCAGCGAAAACTCCGGCGCGCCCGCCGCATGCGACGTCGCTCCAGAAGCAGGCTCAGGCGGACTTCGCGAAAGAGCCGTTCGTCATCGAAAGCTACGCCACGACGGCGCGCTATGAAAACGACGGTACCGGCGAACACGATCTCGCTGTGCGCGTCCGCGTGCAGAGCGATGCTGGAGCTCAGCAACTGCACCAACTCGTCTTTCGATACAATTCAGCGAACGAAGAAATGGAAGTTCGATTTCTGCGCGTACACAAAGCCGACGGCACGATCGTCAACATGGCTGCCGAGGCAGTGACTGAATCCGTGGCGCCTACTGTGCGCGACGCTCCCGCTTATGCTGATTACAAAGAAAAACACATCGCGGTTCCACCCCTCGCGGCAGGAGACACACTTGAGTACGAGGTTGCGACTCGAATCGTGTCCTCGTCCGCGCCCGGTGAATTCTGGTACGCGCACACTTTTCTCGACACCGCCATCGTTCGCGACGAGCGCCTGGAAATTAACGTTCCCGAAGCGCGAAAAGTGATTCTGAAATCGTCCGCCAGCTCGCCCTTCGATACCGAGCACACAAATGGACGCACAATTTATCGCTGGAAACACGCGAATCTGACGATGGCGACCGCCGATTCAGCGGACAAGCAAGCGGGGCAACCGAAATCGAAAGCGCCCGATGTCGAACTCACCACATTCGCCAACTGGGAAGCTGTCGCGCGTTGGTACGCGAAACTGGAACAGGGCCGCATCGAACCAACACCGGAAGTCCGCGCGAAAACAGCGGAATTGACGCGGGGCCGATCCGACACGATGGGCAAGACTCAAGCGCTTTACGATTTCGTTGCAACGAATATCCGCAACGTGGAATTGCCACTTGGCCAGGGAGGATGGCAGCCGCATTTCGCCGCAGAAGTCCTGGCGAACAAATACGGTGACTCGGCGGACGAACATGTTCTGTTGGCGGCGATGCTCAAGTCCGCCGGGCTTGCATCCGATGCCGTGCTGATTCCATACACGCGCAAGCTTGATATCTCCGCGCCATCACCCGCGCAACTCGATCACGTGATTACGGCGATGCCAACTGAAACTGGGCTCGTCTGGATGGATTCGACGACCGAAGTGGCGCCGTTCCGGTTGCTTGCGTCGCCGCTGCGTGACAAATCCGCGCTGCTCGTCCCGGCAGATGGCGCTGGAAAAATCGTGGTCACGCCTGCTGATCCGCCGTTCGTTTCCACTCAGCACGTGGACGTTGACGGCCACGTGACCGATCTGGGCAAGCTTGTTGCGCGAGCACACTACGCGATGCGCGGCGACACCGAGTTGGTACTGCGCCTCGCGTTTCACCGAACCCCACAAGCGCAATGGAACGATCTGGGACAGACAATTTTGTCGCTCGATGGAATTCATGGCGAAGTGACCAGCGTCAAGCCAGGCGATCCCCTGGCGACGCACGATCCTTTCGAGCTAGACATCGAATTCGCGCAAACGAATTTTCTGGATTGGTCGAGTAAGCGAGCAAATACTCTGTTGCCCCTGCTGGCCATTGGACTGCCCGATGCACCGGAGGACACTGCGAAACCGATAGAACTCGGTAGCCCGCTCAATGTGGCCGTAAAACTAAAGCTCGAGTTGCCAGCGATTTACTTGGCGCAACCGCCGGCTTCCGTCTCGATCGCGCGGGATTACGCCGAATTCAAATCGAGCTACCGATTCGCCGGTCATACGGTTACCGCGGAACGTTCGCTCGATTTCAAAATTCACAGGCTCCCAGCCTCGCGCGCGGATGAGTACGGTGAATTTGCGCGCGCCGTTGCAGCGGATGAAAATCGCCCGCTGATCGTCATCAATACAGCGCCCGGCGAGCCGACGATACCCGCGTCGGCGACTGCTGACGACCTCTTCGAGGCCGGGCTCGCGTCCCTGAATGGGGGCAATGCCGCCGCGTCAATTCCACTTTTCAATCGAGCGGTCGAGCTCGATCCGAAACAAAAACAGGCCTGGAACGACCTCGGACTCGCGTATCTGCGAACGGGAAAGCTCGACGAGGCCGCTGCAGCGTTTCAAAAGCAGATCGAACTCAATCCAGCTGACGAACACGCAAACGATTATCTGGGATTGACGCTTGAACGGCAGAACAAAGACTCCGAAGCTGCTGCGGCTTTCCGCCGACAGATCGAAATCAGTCCGCTCGATGCCGCCGCACACGCGGCACTGGGCGAGATTCTTCTCGGACAGCATAGTTATCCGCAGGCCGCGCTTGAACTCGACAAAGCCACGATTCTCGCGCCGGAAAATGCCGAACTGCACGTAAAGCTGGGGCAAGCCTATTTGAATTCGGGCGACCAGCCAAAAGCGATCGCCGCTTTTGAAAAAGCCACCGAGCTATCTCCCACTGGTCCTGTGTGGAACGACATTGCTTTTGATCTGGCCGACGGCAAGTTCGAACTCGACAAAGCGCAGCAGTACGCGGAATCAGCGGTTCGCGCGACCGCCGCGAGCGTTGGCAAGATTGATTTGCAGCGCGTGACGCCCGGCCAGCTGCGGGAGGTAACGAGCCTCGCAGCGTGTTGGGACACGCTCGGGTGGGTCTATTTTCAGAGAGGCGATCTCCAAATCGCGGAACGCTATATTCGCGCGGCATGGCTGCTCGATCAAAACGGCGAGATGGGCGATCATCTGGCACAGATTTACGAGAAGCGCGGAGAGAAAGACCGGGCGATCGAAGTTTACGCGCTCGCGCTGGCCGCGCCTCAACCTAATCCCGAATCGCGCGCGCGGCTTACGCTGCTGCTGGGCGGAAATTCTCAGATTGATAAGTTGATCGGCGAAGCCGCTCCGCAACTCGCGGCGCTTCGGACGATTCCTGCGGGAAAACTACTGAACGAAGATGCGAATGCCGATTTTTTCCTCGAGCTTGCACCGGGTGAGCAGGCGGCGCGCGTGGATGCTGTGAGGTTCATTTCGGGCAACGAGAAATTGCACCCCGTGGCTGACCGCCTGCGGTCGCTCGATTACGGCGCGATGTTTCCGGATTCTTCACCCATGAAGATCGTCCGCCGAGGAACACTTTCCTGTTCCGCGAAAGACGGCGACTGCGTTCTGGTTTTGAGTCGCGCCGAGGACGCGCGCGCGACAAACTGAGCTGCACGACCAACGCCGTTCTATTCCGCTTTACAACTGGGCGCTCATCAAGCGACCCAGGCGGCCGACGACGCGGAGCTTGTCCGAACGACCCGCGAAATAACGCGCGTTAATTTCGTCCGCGCCAAGGTCCTCGATCCCATGAAAACCGATGCCCTGCAGGCGCGCTTTCAGCGCCGGCGGATCGAAAAAAGTGCGGAACGGCTCGCCCGCCGCAGCCACGCGCCGCATCATCGCTCGAAGCGCCAATCGGCCGATGAAGCTCAATGACTCGATGGGAATCGCGTAGTCAAAGGCGATTCCCCCACCCGGAGGCGTCGAAGCAATGAAACCGAATGTCGAGGCGATGGCCTCATCGGTCAAGTACATCGTGACGCCGAGCCATGAGAAAAATGTCGGCTTGGTGGAATCAAAACCGGCGAGGCGCAGCCCTTCTGAAAGGGTCTGGTTTTCGAAATTCACCGGGGCGAATGTGACCGATGGAGGGATCGCAATTTGCGCTTCCTTCAAATTTCGCCGCTTCCATTCCTGGGTAGCGGGAAAATCGACCTCGAAAACGTGGAGCGCCGACTCCGCGTACGGATTCCGATAAGCGAACGTGTCGAGCCCCGCGCCGAGAATCACATATTGCGTCGCACCGCGGGTGATCGAGCGCGCGAGCGCGTCTTCGGCAAAGCGGCTGCGCGCCGCCATGAACGCGCGAAGCCCCAAGCCGAATTTGCCGAAAGCACCAGGACGTTCCGCCCTCAGTTTTTCCGCCGCCCGCGGCCCGACGATCGGCATGGCAATTGGATCGTCGAGGACCTTCGGATTATCGTAGAGCTGATGCGCGGCGCGCCGCGTGGCTACGCGCAGGGCGGTCCTGCTGGGGCGGGCTTCGATCATGAGTTACTCACGGGACGAAAATTCGAAACGACGCTGATGGATCCCTTGGCTGGCTCAAACCGCTCGTCTCTGGGAGGGATCCCTCGGCCAGCCGAAACCGCTCTCGTTTGGGAGAGATCCGTCGCTCGTCCGCCGCGGCGGACTCGCTTCGGGATGACGCCCCTGGTCGGGTCGTCATTTTATTTCAAGAACCTCTTTCTCTTTCAGGGCCGAGAGGTCTTCGATTTTCTTGGTTTCGGAGTGGGTGATCTTTTCGAGTTCGTCGAGCGAGCGCTTCTTATCGTCTTCGCTGATTTTCTTTTCCTTCTCGAGCTTCTCGACGGCCTCTTTGATGTCGCGGCGCACACTGCGAATCGCGGTGCGATGATTTTCGAGTACCTTGTGAATATGCTTGGCGAGGTCCTTGCGGCGGTCCTCAGTAAGCGGCGGAATCGGCACGCGCACGACTTTGCCGTCGTTCGTGGGATTCAAGCCGAGATCGGCCATGCGAATCGCTTTGTCAATCAGAGGAACCGCGCCCGGGTCCCAGGGCGCGATCACGATGGTCATCGGATCGGGCACATTCACTGCGCCGAGCTGATTGATCGGCATCGGCGTGCCGTGATAATCCACGCGGACGCTATCGAGCACCGCGGAGTTGGCGCGGCCGGTTCGGACATTCGCAAGCTCCTTGCGAAAATCGTCGACGGCTTTTTCCATCCGTATCTTCGCCTGGGCGAGAGCATCTTTGCTTGAGGCGATCGTGCTCATCGAAAAGTCAGCCTCCGCAATCCAAGGATTTACGACAGTGACGGTCGAACCAACCCGCTCGCCTACCACAACGCGCTTCAGATTTCCCGGCACGTTCATATTGAACACGATGATCGGCATCTTGTTGTCCATGCAGAGTGAAATCGCCGTCGAGTCCATCACGGAGAGGCCCTTCTGCAGGACGTCCAGATACGTGATGCTTTCAAACTTTTTCGCGGTCTTGACCTTTTCCGGGTCGGCGTCATAAATACCGTCCACGCGCGTCGCTTTCAGAATCACCTGCGCCTTGATTTCCATGGCGCGCAACGCCGCCGCTGTGTCGGTGGAAAAGTACGGGTTACCGGTGCCGCCGGCGAAGATTACGACGCGCAGTTTCTCCAGATGGCGCGCAGCGCGGCGGCGGATGAAGGGCTCGGCGACCTGGTTCATTTCGATCGCGCTCATCAGGCGCGTGTGGCAGCCGGCCTTTTCGAGCGCGTCCTGCATCGCGAGGCCGTTGAGCACGGTCGCGAGCATGCCCATGTAATCGCCGGTGGCGCGGTCGATCGCTGAGTCCGTGCTGGCGCGCGCCGCGGAAAATATTGCCTCCGCCGACGATTAGCGCCACTTGAACTCCGAGATCGTGAACCGCTTTTACCTCGCGCGCGATGCCTTGAATTGTTTCCGCGTGGATGCCGTAAGCATCCGGCCCCGAAAGCGATTCACCCGAAAGCTTCACAACGATGCGGCTATAAACGGGCTTCTTTCCGGCTGTATCCGCGCTGCGTTCCTTCTGTGTTTTTTTCATCGCGTCCGGATGGGCCCCTCTCTCGCGGGCATTCTAGCAGAGAATCGGCGGCACGGTGACGACCGTAGTGCCGCGCGTGATTCAGCGCGCGAACTCAAGGCGCTGCCTTAATTTGAAAAGAAGATTGGTTTACGGCTTCTCTGCAGGAACTGACGCATCCGGCTCTTCCGAGACAGCGGACGCAGACGTAGCGCCATCCATTTCGCCGACCTTGAATCGGGAGAAACGGCGGATGGTGATATTTTCGCCGACCTTGGCGATGGCCTGGTCCACAAGCTCTTTCACCGTGGTGCCTTCATCCTTGATGAAGTGCTGCTCGTAGAGACAGTTCTCTTCGTAGAATTTTTCCATTTTGCCGGTAACGATCTTGTCGATCACCGGTGCGGGCTTGCCGGTGGCCTTGGCCTGTTCGCGATAGATTTCCCGCTCGCGGTCGAGCGTTTCCTGGGTCACGTCCTCGCGACGCAGGAAGCGCGGATCGAGCGCAGCGATATGCATCGCCACATCGTGGCAAAGGCGCTGAAAATCTTCGGTGCGCGCGACGAAATCGCTTTCGCAATTGATTTCGATGAGCACGCCGATCTTCCCGCCCGCATGAATGTAGCAGGAGACGAGCCCCTCCGACGTGGCTCGCTGAGCCTTCTTCGCGGCGGCTGCCTGGCCCTTTTTGCGCAGAACGTTGATGGCCTGCTCGATGTCTCCCGCAGCCTCGACGAGCGCGGCGCGACAATCGGCGAAACCTGCGCCAGTGCGGTCGCGCAGCTCCTTCACGAGTTGTGCGGATGGACCGTTTTTTCCGGGTTCGGGTGCTGTCGCCATGGGTGCGCTCAATTCCTTTTCTTTGAATTCGATCTAGGTCCGGCTCGGCCGGACCGCAAGGTGTGTGAGAACCGCTCGGAGAACTATTTAGCGGGCGTCTCTTCTTCGGTCGCTACGCGGCCGCGAGCCTGCTTCCTCGGCCGGAGCAACCTCGCCGGCTCGCCTTCGACGAAGTCGCCTTCCTGCTTCTCGTACTGTTCGTACGCGCTCGTGTCCACGTATTCCGGCCCTTCTTCGCCACCCACGCCTTCGGCTGCCTTCTGATCGGCGATCTGCGATTGCTCGAACGACTGCCGGCCCGAGACAACCGCGTCGGAAATCTTGGACGTAAATAGACGGATGGCGCGCAAAGCGTCGTCGTTGCCAGGGATGACCCAGTCCACCAGGTTCGGATCGCAATTCGTGTCCACGATCGCCACGACCGGAATGCCCATGCGGCGAGCTTCACGCACGGCGATCACTTCCGCGTTCGGATCGATCACGAACATGGTGTCCGGCAGCGTGGTCATGTTCTCGACGCCGGCAAAATTCTGCCGCAGGTGCTTCAGCTCGCGATCGAGGCGCGCGCCTTCTTTCTTGGAAAATTGCGCCATGCGCCCATCTTCGGACATCGCTTTCAGCAGCTTGAATCGCTTGATGGATTTTTGCAGCGTGGCCCAGTTGGTGAGCGTGCCGCCCAGCCAGCGGTGGTTCACGTAGAACATTCCGCAGCGCTGCGCTTCTTCGGCGATCGCTTCCTGCGCCTGGCGTTTCGTTCCCAGGAAGAGGACGCTCTTGCCTTGTCCCGCCTGTTCGGATACGTAGCGCGCGGCCTCGCGGAACATCTTCAAAGTCTTTTGCAGATCAATAATGTGGATGCCATTGCGCTCGCCGAAAATGTATTCCTTCATCTTCGGGTTCCAGCGCCGCGTCTGGTGGCCGAAGTGAACGCCGGCCTCCAGAAGCTCCTTCATCGTAATTTCGACTCCCAAAATACCTCCTCAATTGAAGGGATGCTTTGGATCCCGGCGAACCGGGACAGCATCCTTTTCTGCCGGTATCTTACCGGCCGTGAATTAGGTCCGGCCCTTTCGGACGGGACCGTTGGTGCTTATTGCTCCATCCAAACTACCGCTTGCTGAACTGGAAGCGACGACGCGCGCCCTTTTGTCCGTACTTCTTGCGTTCCTTCATGCGCGAATCGCGCGTCAGAAAACCATTCTTGCGCAGCGCCGGACGAAGCTCGGGATTCAGCTTCGCGAGCGCGCGGGAAATTCCCATGCGCACCGCTCCGGCCTGTCCGCCCACGCCGCCGCCCTTGACCTGCGCCCGCACTTCAACCTGGTCGAGCATCTGCGTGAACTTCAGCGGCTCGACGGCAGCTGTGTGCCACGCGATGTTGCGGAAATATTCGTCCACGGCCGCTTGTTCACCGTGAACAGCGCCGGTCCCGGCTTGATGTACACGCGCGCCACCGCTTCCCGGCGGCGGCCCGTGCCGTAGAAGTGCTTCCCTGCTGCTTCTGCCAGCGAATTCGATGCTGAACTCAAATTTCCTCCTGCTTCGCTGAAATGCACGAATCGCGCCGTCGCGATCAGCGGCACGTCGTCGCGGATTTCTCCACGAGGCGCGCAGAAATCTCGAAACCCTGTTCGCGAGGTTACAGCGCGATCGGCTGAGGCTTCTGTCCGGCGTGGCGGGCAAGCGCTTCACTTCCGGCATAAACACGCAGCTTCTTGGCGCGACGCGCGCGGAGCTTGTTCTTCGGCAACATCCCAAGCACCGCTTCGCGCACCACCTCTTCTGGACGGCGTTGCATCAGCGCCCGGATCGGAACTTCCTTCAAGCCGCCCGGGATAGCCGCTGTGATGATGATAAATCTTCTGGTCGATCTTGTTTCCGGTCAGCTTGACTCGCTCGGCGTTGATCACGACGATGTGATCGCCGCAATCGAGAAACGGCGTGTAATTCGGCTTGTCTTTGCCGATCAGCATCTCGCGCATGCGCGTCGCCAGGCGACCCAGCACCTGCCCGTTCGCGTCAATCACGAACCAATTCTTGCCTACCGTTAGCGCTTCGGCCTCTCGGCCCTTTGGAACATACGTACCGCATCTGCCTCAGTCACACCTTTCCGTCTAAAGACAAACGCCAAGTGTAGGCTACGGCGCAATTTCTGTCAACGAAGAGTCGCGGGAAGGTGGTGCGCTAATTCGGATGCTCTAGCCTCGTGCCGCAAGAATGTTAGAGTATTGCCGTTATGAAATACTTGATTTTAATGGCGCTCATTGTCGTCGGATTCGCCCAGCAGCCAGCTAAAACATTGGACGGCAAGGCTCCGGCCGAAACCGACCGCGGTCAAATCGCTAGGCAGGGAAAACGCGGGGCATAGAAAAAGAGCCCAGCCAACCTCACCGCATGCGCCAAGTCCGAAACCCGAAGGTGGGCCGGTCACAACGAACAATCCGGTCGACGCCGCAACCCGCGGCGGCCAAGTACCCTTCAGGCGATGAGCGTGCGACCGAGGACAATTCGAAGATTCAACGGGAACTGGCGCTTTTTACGGGGCTGTTGGTATTTGTTGGCCTGCTTCAAGTCATTGCCATCATCTGGCAGGGATGTGTTCTCAGACATACGCTCGGAGCCGTTAGGCATCAAGCGCACGAAATGAAGCGGCAGCCGAATTCTTTCCCGAGAGCAGTTGGTTGCTATGCAAGGACAGCTCGGACAAATGGAGAACGCTGGAAAACAAACTGATCAAATCATCGAACAAGCCTCCAAACAGGTCAGCGCAGCCGAGGGGCAGGTAAGACTGATGCGGGAGGCCGGAACTCACCCGAGGATCTGGCTCGACAAGCAGTTAGGCAAACCGAGCTTACGCAAAGGGAGCTTGAACTCGCACACCGTCCTTGGGTTGCCGTGGATTCATTACGCCGATATCCCCTCTCGTCTTCGATGAAAGAGGGTGCGTCATGGTATTCAACGTTGCTATGAAAAACGTCGGTCACGCGGTAGCCAAGCATGTCAGTCCTGGACTGATAGCCCTCAGTCGGCATCCACGATCCGATGCAGGTTAGGGACCGGCTTTGCAATCATCATGAAACGGCCCGAGAACGAAAACAGCGATTATGGATTGCTTCTTTCCGAATCAGCAGGCTATTGAGCAACGTCCGGTGATTAGCAGTCCCGCCGACTTCAGAGAGCTGTCAAAATGAATGTTTTCCAGGGCCTAAATGCCATAGGCCTACATCTCGTCAGGTTGTGTCGATTATCCTTCTCTTTGATTCCAAGAAACCCCACCAAACTCGCTTTATCTACCTCGTAGGATACTAGACCCTTCAAGGGGAACCGTCAACGGCAGCATTCGATCCAACCGTAAAGATGTACCACAAGATCGCTCTCACCCCCACTGGCCACGGTGCTTCGGCCGACTAGAGACCGCTGAGGTCATCGCCGTAAAGCTTACGAAAACAGTCTACGGTAATGCCCGCTGACGCGAGTGACTGACAAAATTTGGCAAGCATTTACCGCTCGATAACCGCGCATGTAACAGCGCGTAACTATTCTTCAACTGGGAGCATTCGGCATGAGCTCGATTTTGGTTTCGCTGGCTAACCCGAGCCCGCCACAACCCGAGAACTTTCGACCGTTTACTTCGCAAGGCGGCCGCTTATTGCTGGCTCGAGCGATTCAAGAGCCAGACTTCGAAGGGAGCTTACACTGTGAGCTACGACCAGATTGGGGAAACTGCAGGCGCTGTGTGGGACGCCCTTTCGAAAGACGGACCTCTCACGTTTGCGGCTTTGATGGAAGAGGTCAACGCGCCGCAAAGCCTTTTCTTCATGGCAATTGGATGGCTTTCGCGCGAGGAAAAGCTGCGGTTTGAATCCGCAGGCGGAGATTATATCGTTCGGCTAGCCTAGGTTTCGCTGATTCGGCCGGGGCTAAAGCCCGATATTCAGGGGCGCTTTTTCGTGGGCCTGAAGGCCCACGCTTCCACCAGACGACAACCGAGTGTCGCCGCGAGCGGCGGAGGAACCGAGCAGCGAGCCGCAATCGTGCGGCCCGCCCGCTGGTCTGAGCGCTTGTGACTTAGTCCGAGGAGCTAGCCGTGGTTGCCGCGGCGCGAGGCGTCCGCGTGAATGCGGGCTTCTCGAGGTCGTGGCTGTCGCTTGCATCGCCGGCCTTGTCAATTTCGATCGAGCCCTTGAAGTAAGCTCCGTCCTCGATCATGATCCGGGCCGTCGTCAGATCGCCGACCACCGAGCCGTCTTTCTTGATCTCGATGCGGTCGCGCGCCCGAAGATTACCCTTCACGTTGCCGTACACGACCACTTCGCGGGCGATTACGTCGGCGGTAACTTTGGCGCTTGCGCCGATCGTCAGCTTGCGGTCTTCGAGTTGAATCAAACCTTCGACGCTGCCGTCAATGGCCAGGTCTTCATTACCGGTAATCTCGCCCTTCACGTGCAGGCTGGCGCCGAGACGTGCTGTGCCGCTGCCGCTCGACGATGCCGGATACGACGAATCCAAAGGTGCCATAGTCTTTGCCTCCCCAGAAAAGGATGAACTGCCAGATGCTGCATTCGTTCTAGGCTGCTGCGGGAGCGGCGTCCTAGCGGGAGCTTCGGGCTTCTTGTCTCCCCACATTTACCCTCCTTGGGCCTACGTGCGCCGGAACCAGCTAATAGGATGCGGACCGGGGTTATCAAGATAGTCTGGCGCGAGAATGACGCCAATCCCAAATTGGTACAGCTGTGCCCGGGACATTACTACCGAAAGGAGACGTCATTTCGGCTCGACCTCTCCACCCGGCAACTGTTTCGTAGCGGCCGCCTTTAGGCGGGCGATTTTGGAACTTCGCTGCCGCCGATATCCCGCGAAAACAAGGTCACCAGCATTCCTACGATCCAGACGAAATGGCCCACGCCCGGATACGCTCCCGCGTAGTGGAAGACGACCCAGCAAAACGGAACCATGAGAACCACCAAGATACGCATTACAGTGATTAGTCGTTGTGGTCTGCCAAAGAAAACGAGAATCGCGGTGATCAGAAAAACCGGATTGATCCAACCGCTGATAATCGTGGAGAGGAAGTCGAGACGCCCGTCGAAAGCTGCTTCGGACTGCCACGGAGAAACGAATGTCGCGCCGGCACACTCATAGCCACGCATAGTGATTCCCGTAAAGGAATGTCGTATGGCCACGAGAAAGAAACTCGCGACATAGAGCAGTAGCCCAATCCACAAAATGAGGCGGCGCGTCACGATACTTGTGAGTAGCGAATCTAGTACTTGCGGAGAACTCCCACGACGCGGCCCTGAATCTTTACGTCCGTCGCAGCGACCATAATCGGCGCCATGGACGAATTCGCAGGCTGCAGGCGAATTTTTCCGCCCGGCTCGCGATAGAAGCGTTTAACGGTGGCTTCGTCTTCGCCGACCAGCGCGACCACAATTTCTCCCGGATTTGCCACCTGCGTCTGCTCCACGACGATGTAATCTCCGTCGAGGATGTGATCATCGCGCATGGACTCGCCCTTCACCTGCAGAACATAAGTGTTCTGCCCGCGCGCAAAATCCGCGAGCGAAATCGTTTCGTTTTCCTCGACTGCTTCCAGGGGGCGGCCTGCGGCAATTCGTCCGTGCAGCGGCAACTCGACCACGTGCCGGTCGAGAATCTCCTCGCGCACCTGCTTGGGCAATTGGGTCACTTCGATGGAGCGGCTCTGATTATAGCCGCGGCGGATGAAGCCCTTCTTTTCGAGCGTCGAAAGATGCTTGTGCACGGTCGCGAGCGAAGTCAGCTTCAGCGCGTGAGCGATCTCCTCGAAACTCGGCGAGTAGCCGTTCTTATTGATGAATCCGACGAGGTAGTTCAGGACCTCTTTTTGCCGTTTCGTAAGCGCCATCGAAAGTCCCCCAAGAGCTCTGTCTCAGCGTCTGTCAATGTAGGCGAACCAAAAGCGAAAGTCAATGGTACCCTGGGACAGGTGGGTATAGGTGGCGTCAGGTTGTCAAAGAGGACAGGTAGATGGGGCGAATTCTCTAAGCGACTTCCTTGCCGAGCTGATCCAGCTGCCGGGATCTAATTTCGAGCCTGGACACTTTGCGCGGAGCGGATTCACGCGTAAAGCAAATCGCGCCAACACCGACGATGGTCGCGACGGTCCAATACCAGGCGGGCGCCAGCGGGTTCCCGGTCGCCTTGATGAGCCACGTAACGGTGTATTGCGTTGTTCCGCCGAACGCCGCGATTGAAAAGGCGTAAACAACGGCGACGCCGCTGGAGCGGATCGCCGCCGGCAGAGATTCGGTGAGCCAGACGATCATCGGGCAGGCGGACAGCTCCGCCAAAATCGTCAATACGGCCGTCGCGCCGAGCAGCGTAGCGGTGCTGCGATAGTGCAATATCACGTAAAAGGCCGGAAGAATCGACACAAGCAAGAGGATGGCGGGCACGAGCATCACCGGCTTGCGGCCGATACGGTCCGACAGCGCGCCGCTGGGAAGACTGACGACAACGCCGCATAGGCCGGTCACAACAGTCGCCGCAAACGCGACGTTCGCACGCATGTGCAAGGTCGCGATCGCGTAAGTCGTCATGTACGTCCGGATATAGGAGCCAATCGTCGCGCTTGCGAGCAGGACCAAGCCCAAGACCGCTAGTGGCAGATACGGGCGCAGCGGCACGCTTTCGCTTCTAGCGTCGCCGGCGTGGAACGTCTCAGGCAAATTGCGCCGCATAAACAAGCCAACGGGCACAATAGCCGCGCCAAGCATAAAAGCGATGCGCCATCCAAAGTCCTGCAGTTGCTGATCACTAAGCATGTTCGCGAGTGCAAGACCCACCAGCCCCGAGGCGAGGATCGACGCGTTCTGCGTCCAATACTGGAATGCAGTGTAGAATCCGCGCCGCCCGGGCGGGGCTGCCTCCAGTAGGAACGCCGTCGTTGGACCCACTTCGCCACCGAGTGCGAAGCCCTGCAACATCCGGAATAGAATTACGAGCACGGGCGCGGCAAATCCAATCGTCGAATAGGCAGGCGTCAGTGCAAGGCCTGCGATCGCGACGCCCATCAAGGAGAACGAGAGAACCATCGCCGGCTTGCGTCCCAGACGATCGCCCATTCTTCCGATTATCAAACTGCCGATTGGCCGCGTGACGAAACCGACGCCGAACGTGCCGAGAGAAGCGAGCAAGCTTGCGGAAGGATCGTTGGAAGGAAAGAACGCCCTGCCGATGTACACGGCGAAATAAGCGTAGGTCAGGAAATCGTAGAACTCAAGAGCGTTACCAACAACAACAGCGGCGATATGACGTGCGGGAACCGATGTGCCCGTCGCCGGCGTATCGCTCATTATTTGGTAATCCGCATCTGCGCGCCTGCTCCGATCACCTTTTCACGCTATCAACCTGCTGTTGCACCGCCATCCTGAATTCCGCGGGATGCGCGATTTTCCTGAAGGGCTCGGGCGTGCCGCCCGTGCCATGAATCACAACCGTCCCGTACCCGAGCATTCTTCCCATCAGGTTTCGTCGATTCCGATGCTTTCGACTTTTGCGAGCATGATTTCGAGCGACCGGCGGCTTGTCATCCCCGTCTTGATGATCACGCGCTTGTCGGTGACTGCAATTTCCGTGGCGTTTTTCTTGATGACGCTGTAGCCGAAGATCGCTGCGCCCACAAGAATGAGGACCGCGCCTGCGATCTCGACTGCATTAGTCGGCATTCCTTTGGCGACGATCTCGTCGCGGAAAACCAAAATCGCGACTCCGGGCGCAGCGAAAATCGCCGCTACGATCGCGGGGCCGAACAGGACGCTCCAATGAACGCCCGTGCGGTACACGAGCTTCTCACCGGGAATCAGATTGCTTTCGACGTAGCTCATTTGTGCGGTGGCCTATTGAGCCGAAAATGCCAGGAGCACGTTGCCCGAATTGCTTCCTGTGACGCCATAGCCCGAGCCGATGAACAGCATGCCGTTTGCGATCGAAGGACCGATGGACGCGATCGCGCCGCCCCTCGCATCAACTTTATTGACCGTCTCGAATGGGCGAGCTGTGTCGTATTCCCAGAGGATTTTGCCGTCCGCCGTCGAAAGCGCAAGAAGCTTTCCGTCCGTGCCTGCCACGAAGACGACTCCGGGCATCGCAGTCGCCGCGGCCGAATTGATCACGCGAGCGCCCGCCGGTTTCGGAAATGCTGCACGCCACACGACGTCGCCAGTGGCGAGCTTCAGCGCCACCATTCCGCCCGCCTGAAGCCCGTAGTAAACATTCTGGTCATCCGCCGCACCGCCCCACACAATACCGTTGAGCCGCGCAAAGAAGCTGTTCTGTCCAGGCTCGACCGGCGGCGCCACGCTAACTTTCCAAAGCACCTTGCCCTTGTGGTCCGGATCGAGAGCCGTCACCGTGCCATCCTTCATCCCGAAGACGACCACGCTCTTGCCATCGGATAGCTTCCGCAGAATAGGCGAATTGCCGATGTCCTGGTCGGGCCCGTTGATTTTGGGACAGTTATCGGTTCGTGTGTCGCCGTTGCAGCCGCCCATAAATGCGTCGCCTGCCTGCGCTTGATAAAACCACAAAATCTTTCCGGTCTTCAGACTGAGCGCCATGACCGCGTCGGTGGTGTCGGGAGTGGGTTCGGTCTGCCCATCGCCGGTTCCCACGTAGACAGCACCGCGCTGGGCGTCAATCGTCGGGGAATTCCAAATCGAGCCGCCGGACGGCGCGTATTGCTGCACACCCTTCGAATTTTTCCGTACGGGTACCGGTGTGCCAACAACGTACGTCTTCCAGACTTGCTTTCCGGTATTCGCATCGAGCGCGACGACGCTTCCGCGGCCCGTGCAGCACGAGTAGTCGAGGTTGGAAGATGAAAACTCCTCGGAGGATGACACTGGAACGTATACGACACCGTTGTAGACCTTGGGAGCGGCGGTGATACGCGCTACAAAGTGATCGTCTACTCGTGTGATCCAGAGCTGTCGGCCGGTCTGCGCGTCCACGGCGTACACGTTTGCGTGGGCATCGCCAAAATAAACGGCGTACTTCGTTGCGCCATTGCCCTTCACTCGCGCGATATTAACCGCGCTGCGGACCGAGCCTTTTGCTTGATACGACCAATAAACGCATCCCGTCTGCGCGTCGAGCGAATAGACGTAACCGATGTCGCTGCCGACGAAAATCCGCCCGGAAGCAACGGTCGGCTGGCCGAACGCGGAAAGTCCAGTCGGATAGCCGAACGCCCACTTCAATTTCAATTGCGGAACCTGATCGGCGGTCAAGCCGGCGTCCTTCGCGTCCTGAAACCGCGAGTTGATTCCGTCAGGACTCCAGCCGTTCCATTCGGGCCCGGCGGAAGGATCGGACATCGGCGCATTCGACGCGCACTGATTCGGCATATCCTTCGCGTCACCTTCCTTCAAACTGCCGAGCGGACGTCCGCTCAAAAACGTGGCGAGCATTTTCTTCTGGTCGTCGGTGAGGCTATCGCCCTGAGGTTTCATCACGCCCGTGGTGAGTGCGTCGTAGATTCTTTCGGGAGGCATCTGCCGGATCGCGTCCGGCGCGGGCGCCTGAGGGACGTTGGGGTTTCCGTGGCAGCCCATGCAGTGCGTTTGAAATGTTCCGATGCCGGTTTCGGTCCCGGTGAAGAGGTTCGCACCGGCTGCCGGCGGCGTCGGTTGCGTTTGCGCGGGAGCCTGCGCACTTGCCGCACCGGCGCAGACGAAGTAGCCGCAAAGTGCTGCTATCGCGCATATACAAGGATGTTCTTGTCACGGTTACCCCTTGAGCGAGCCCTATTTATCGCTGATTCCGCCCCACGCGGAATTCAGATGGTATTGCAGGCCTGATCCGACCATCTCGATCCGACGAATTTTTCCGTCCGTGATCTTGAACGCTTCGGTCACTTCCAGGCTTGACGGACGATTAAAAATATTTCCCATCGAGACGGTCTGGCCGTTCGTCAGCGTGATGGTGTGCACGGTGCCGTTTTGATCGAAAATTACATAGGCCCATACGATACCGCGCTCTTCGTCCACCAGCGGAAATCGCCGGTGATGAATCCGCGTGACCACCGCGTAGTAACCGCTCTTGAATTGCGCCATGCAACTCATGCCAAACGCATTGAACGCGGCATTCGGCGAAAGCGTCGGATTATTCGTCGTATGGACTCCGTTTTCCATGCGGTCGCAATCGTCGGCGAAGGGATACACGCCTTTTCCGTCATTATTCTCGAGGCCCGCGAAATACATGTTTGCGGTATTGATCAGCTGCGCGCGCGAAACGCGCTTCGCCGCGGGAATCGTCTCGAACCAGATGGGCTCCGCGGTGCTTTTGTCGTAGCCTTCCATGTTGGATGGACCACCGCCGCCCTGCCGGTAGTACGTGGTTTCAATCTCGGTGATCCTGCCTAGCTGCACGCGCAGACGCAAACCCATGATCAGCATGTGGTCGCCCTCATGCATCGTCACCATACAGCCGATCTGTTCGACGACCGGATCGGCGAAGCAGTGCTTATAGCCCCCTACGGCGGTGACCGTGCCCCAGAATCCGTCGCCAATATCCATCACCTGATCGTTTTCGGTGTACTTCACGTCCTTCGCGAGCGGCAAAGTCTTGGGATCGTGCGCCACGAGCGCCGCCAGGTACTGCGTCGCCAGCCCCTCGAGGCACGCGCGATCGCAATCGGTCGCAATTGGACCCGTCGCTGAAACCGTCCGCGTGAATTTTCCCGCCATCATCGCTGCGGCCAGACAACACACCGCACCGATCAAAATGATTCTTACTCGCATTTCTCCCCCCCCGAGATTCCGAAATTTCTAGCGGCCCGATCCTTCAGTCCAGCCATTTCCCAGCCCATAAGGAATCGTGACGAACGGCGCGGCCTCCACTTCGTGGATCAGCCCGCCGCGGATTCCGAAGGTCTCCATGGTCACCAGATTCTGCAACATGCCCGGAGGCGCATCCGGCGCAGCGCCGCGCCTGGTCCCATCGTGCACGAACAGCGGGAACGTGGCCACCAGTCCCTTTTGCTCGTCAACCACTAATGCCCTGCGGGGCCGGATGTGCTTCATATACGCAAACGTCTTGCTATCAATCTGCTGTTTGCACGTCATCATGCTGAATTTGAGCATCGACTTGCCCTGCTCCGTATTCGCATCCGGAACCATCGGTGCGGGCATCATTCGCCCGCCGGGCGGCGGATTGTTTACCGTCTGATAGCCGTTTTCGTGTCGCACGCAGTCGTCGGCGAACGCTGCAATGGCGCCGTTATCGCCCTCCAGCGCGTCGAAGTATGAGTTGGCAGCGCGAATCAAAACGTCTCGCGAGCTTCGTTGCGAAGCCGGAACGTCGTTCACCAGAGTCTCCCGAGGCGTCGTAAGCAGCGGAATCGCTGCATCATTTATGTTTCGATCCCAGAGTTGCTCGATCTCCACGATTTTGCCGCGGTCTATTTTCAACCGCACCGCTACCAGCGCATTTCGCCCTTCGATTTTCAAGCGCGTCTGCAGAGCCACCTGGCCTTCGACCGGATCAGCAATGTAGATTTTGAAGGTGGTGGGCTCGACGTGCGATCGCCAAAGCATTCCCTCGCCCACGTCCATGTGACCGGTGTTTTCCGTCATGCGAACATCCAGCGCCAGTGGCGGCACAGCCTTTGGATCGTGCGCGAAGATGGCGTTCATGTAGCCATCCATGATACCGACCAGACAGGCCCGGTCGCACGGCTTCAGTGCGGACGGATCCCATTCGGCGATTGGAGCTTGAGGCACCGGCGCAGCGGCAGCGACCACCGCAGCCATGTCGCCCAAAAGCAGAGCTATCGCGAGTGAAAGAAGTTTAATTTTCATGGGAGGACCTCCACCTAACGACGGCTGGCTTTAGATCCAAACGGGTGGCACGATAGCGCGCCCTGAGGCTCGCGTCAACCTATCGTCATCGGTCCTAAACACGCATTTCCGTGGTATTCGAATTGATAGCATTTCTTTCCTGAAATGTTCTCGATCTACCGAGCGTATTATCTGTGGAACAGAACTCAAGGTTCCGTCACGCGTGAGTCTTTCAAGATCAGCGGAGATCATCGATGAGTTTTCAAGCGACGGAGTTCGAATTCCGCACACGCTTCTGGTTCATCGCCGGAATTTTCTGGCTGGGGTTTTTTCTCTACGCGATTGACCATGTGAACGCATCCATTGCGCTCAGCCGTCTGATTCTGGGCGGCCATGCGGACGAAAATTCACGCGCAGTTTGCGCACTACGTGATTGGATTCTTCGCGCTCGGAACTCTAAGCGTCACGCTGGCGGCACTGATCCGCTCGTGGGCGGAATCGTATCTGCACAGCTCGATCGTGCATGACGCAGCGCTTCACGGCGAACAGCTGGTCGCCGACGGGCCGTATCGTCATGTTCGCAATCCGCTCTATCTTGGGAACTCTTGCTCGCGGTCGGGATTGGGTTGCTGGCCAGCCGCTCCGGATTCCTGGTGATTTCCATCGGCATGTGGATTTTCGTGTACCGCCTGATCCTCCGCGAGGAGACGACGCTGCTGCAGTCGCAGGGCGAGAGCTATCGTCGTTATCTCGCCGCTGTGCCGCGCCTGTTGCCATCTCTGACTCCGCGCGTTCCCGCAAGTGGCGCCAAGGCAAACTGGCTGGACGGTTTTACCGGCGAGCTTTTCATGTGGGGCGGCGCCGCGGCGATGGCGGTCTTCACGGCTCACGCGGAGCATCCTGTATTTCTGGATTGTCTTTGGTCTCGGCATGGTGATTTACTTCCTGCAGAGCTTCGTCCGCAGTCGTGGCAAACGCACCTAGGCTTCGCGGGCCGGCATTCATGGGAAAAGGGTTTCTGTCGCGTTCTCTCGTACCTCTTTGTTTCCCGCACTGCGTGGCTGTGTGGCCGACGATTACGGTTTGTGCTACGCTTTCGGCCAGACGAGAGCCTTTTTCAGCCGCCTGCGCTCGGGGGAATGCGGGCACGGCATCTCGAGCGTCTCTTCGATCATCTAAACGGGTGAGGGATACCGCATAACGATGTCTACAACCTCGATTCGTCCTTCGGAGCGCAAGCGCGAAATCCGGGAACAGGCGGTCATCCGGTTCTGCGGCGATTCCGGCGACGGCATGCAGATCACCGGAAGCCAGTTCACCAATACCGTCGCGATTTATGGCAATGACCTCGCCACGCTTCCGGATTTTCCGGCTGAAATTCGCGCACCTGCAGGAACTCTTCCCGGCGTCAGCGGATTCCAGGTTCATTTTTCCTCGAACGATGTTTACACGCCCGGCGACAGCGTAGACGCGCTTATCGCCATGAACCCCGCGGCGCTGAAGATGAACCTTGCGGACCTGAAGCCCAATGGGATTCTGATCGTCAACCTCAACGACTTCGGCGAAACGGATTTGCGCAAAGCGCAAATGACGTCGAATCCGCTCGAGGATCATTCGCTTGATGGCTATCGATTGTTTTCCGTCGAGCTGACCAAGTTGACGCGCGCCGCGCTGAAGGAATTGGGCCTCGACAACAAAACTGTCGACCGCTGCAAGAATTTCTTCGCACTCGGAATGTGCTACTGGCTCTACAACCGCTCGATGGACGGCACGATTCGATGGATCGAAGACAAGTTCAAGAGCAAACCGGCGCTGGTGGAAGCAAATCGCCTGGCAATGCAGGCGGGTTACAGTTATTGCGAGGCCACGGAGGCTTTTCAAATCAGTTATGAAATTCCGCCCGCTAAGCTGAAGCCGGGCGTCTATCGCAACATTAGCGGAAATACCGCGCTCGCGATGGGATTTGTGGCCGCTTCGCAGAAGGCGGGGATTCCACTGTTCCTCGGCTCGTATCCGATCACGCCCGCGTCGGACATTTTGCACGAGCTTTCGGGTTACAAGGATTTCGGCGTCATCACGTTTCAGGCCGAGGACGAAATCGCGGCGATCACGTCGGCGATTGGCGCAGCCTACGCGGGCGCTCTCGGAATCACCAGCACGTCCGGACCGGGCATGGCGCTGAAAACAGAAGCCCTCGGCCTGGCGGTCGCAGTCGAGCTGCCGCTCGTAATCTGCGATATCCAGCGCGGCGGGCCCTCGACCGGTCTTCCGACGAAAACGGAGCAGGCGGATCTGCTGCAAGCGCTCTACGGCAGAAATTCCGAGGCGCCGATTCCGATTCTTGCGCCGTCGTCTCCGGGAGACTGCTTCTGGGTTGCGCTTGAGGCGAGCCGCATCGCGATCAAGTACATGGTGCCCGTAATTATTCTTTCGGATGGCTATCTCGCGAACGGCGCCGAACCTTGGCCGATTCCTTCCGTCGAGGACTTGCCGGAGATTCCGGTGCACTTCGAAACTAATCCCGAAGGCTTTCAGCCGTACAAGCGCAATCCGGATACGCTCGCGCGCCCGTGGGCAATTCCTGGAACCCCCGGACTCGAACATCGCGTGGGCGGGCTGGAGAAGCAGGACGTCACCGGCAACGTCAACTACGAGCCGCTCAACCATGAACGCATGGTCCGACTTCGCGCCGCAAAAGTGGCCGCAATCGTACAGGATGTGCCGGATGTCGTCCCGGCAGGCGATGACTCGGGCGAATTACTGATCGTGGCCTGGGGTTCGACACATGGACCCATCACAGCCGCTTTGAAAACCGAGC
The DNA here is from genome assembly GCA_963701865.1 of uncultured Acidobacteriota bacterium. Classification (GTDB taxonomy): domain Bacteria; phylum Acidobacteriota; class Terriglobia; order Acidiferrales; family UBA7541; genus Palsa-295. Next base: position 383,050 of record CAVPBO010000001.1, on the reverse strand, counting down.
GAGCCAAGGGCCACCGCATCGGACACGTCCATTTGCGCCATCTGAATCCCCTGCCGAAAAATCTCGGCGAGGTTCTCGGGCGCTACGACCGGATTCTTGTGCCGGAAATGAATATGGGCCAGCTCGTGATGGTTCTGCGCGCGAAATATCTGGTGGACGCGCAAGGCTACAACAAGATTCAAGGCAAGCCATTCAAGCAATCGGAGATCGAGCAGAAGATCGAAGAGATGCTCGATTGATGCATCGGAAGCAGGATCTCCTTTCGGGATGCGCTGCGGGAGACTTAAATGACCACGGCCACATTGCCGGTCTACACGAAAAAGGATTTTCAAACCGACCAGGAAATTCGCTGGTGCCCGGGTTGCGGCGACTACGCGATTCTTTCGGCCGTGCAGTCCGTTTTCCCGGAGCTTGGAATTCCTCGCGAAAAATTTGTGATCATTTCCGGCATCGGATGCTCGAGCCGCTTCCCCTATTACATGAACACGTTTGGCTTTCACACGATTCATGGCCGCGCGCCCGCGGTTGCCACCGGGCTGAAAATCACGCGCCCCGATCTTGAAGTTTGGGTTGTCACCGGCGACGGCGATTCCCTTTCCATCGGCGGCAATCACACGATCCATATGCTGCGCCGCAATGTCGGACTCAAAGTCCTGATGTTCAACAACAAGATTTATGGTCTGACAAAAGGTCAGTTTTCGCCGACCTCTGAAATCGGCAAGAAAACGAAATCCACTCCTTACGGTACCGCCGACCGCCCGTTCAATCCGATCTCGCTGGCGATTGGCGCCGAGGCTACTTTCGTCGCGCGCTCCGTGGACGTGTTCCAGCAACATCTGAAGGAAACGCTGAAGAAAGGCCGCGGCGCACAAAGGTTCGGCCTACATCGAAATTCTGCAGAACTGCAACATCTTCAACGATCACGCGTGGGAAACGATCACGGAGAAGGATGCGCGAAGCGAGCAAGTCGTCCAGCTCGAGCACGGCAAGCCGCTCATCTTCGGCAAGAACCGCGACAAAGGCATTCGCCTGAATGGCCTCGAACTCGAAGTCGTGGCGATGGGCAACGGCATCACGGAGAAGGATCTGCTCGTGCACGACGAACATCATCCGCGCCCCGCCTATGCTTTCTTGCTCGCGCATATGGAGCTGCGGCCCGGATTCCCCACTCCTATCGGCGTTCTGCGCTCGTGGGGCGATGTGCCCGCGCTACGAAGATGTGATCGCCAGCCAAATTCGCGACGTGCAGGCGAAGACGCGGTCCCGGCGACCTCGCGAAACTGCTTCGCGCGGGCGACACGTGGGAAGTCCATACGTAAATTCAGCGTTAGATAGTATTGATCGGATGCGATTCTGTTCTCGCGTTGCGGTGTATCAGCAGAAACTTTCAGCGCGCTGCCGAATTCGCGGCTGCCGGCTGGATTTGTGGCTAGAGCGGGGTGGTCCCCCGGCGGCGGAGGCATTTCGGCGAGCGCGTGGTCACGGGCAGTGGCGAAATCGATTCCAATCGCTCTTCGCCACCGGGTCAGATGGCGGCAATGGCAGGCGCTCGAAATTCAAGAATTCCCCGCGGAGCTGAATTCGAAAATCGAGATGCGGGCCGGTCGCGAGACCCGTCATGCCGACGAGCCCGATACGCTGGCCCTGTTCGACGCGCTCCCCATTGCGCACCAGAATTTTCGACAGGTGCATGTAGTATGTCGTGTAACCGTTGGTGTGCTGAATCTTGACGAGATTTCCGTCGCCGCCCTTCATCCCCGCGAAAATCACTCTGCCGTCGCCAATGGTCTGGACGGGCGTTCCGGTGGGCGCGCCGTAGTCGATTCCAAGATGCGCGCGGTATTCTTTCAGAATCGGATGAAACCGGTGCAGGCTGAAGTGCGACGTGATCGGCGCGGCGAATTTTAGCGGCGAGTGCAGAAACGCTTTTTTCATCGATTTTCCATCCGGCGAGTAATAAGCAGGAACTCCCGTAGGGCCGCGGAATAGGATGGCGCGATACGCATGGCCGGCGTTGTTGTATTCTGCGGCTAGAATTCGGCCGTACGCGGCCGTCTCGCCATTCGTGAACGTCTTTTTCTCGACGACCACACGGAACGTGTCGCCCGGGCGCGGGTCGGTGTAGAAATCCAAATCCCAGCCGAAGATTTCGGCCAGCCGCATGGCGAGTTCCGGCTTTTCACCCGCATCGGTGACCGCCTGAAAGAGCGAGCCTTCGACTTTGCCGCTTACGCCAACCTCATCGGTATGTGAGGGAATCGTTTCAATAGTGGAGTGGAACTCTTCGCCGCTTGGTGCGATGGAAAGGACGCGGTCGGTATCAATTGTGTAGCGCACTTCGCGCAGTTCGCCCAGCACCGACCGCCCAAGGGAGAAGCCGTTCCCGGCGCGCAGATGGCGCAAATCGAAAACTGGTTGCGCGGAAGCCACGAGTCGGGCGGCAGTAGATGAGTCAATGCCAAGCCCATTCAGGAAAGTGGCGAAGGGGCGTCCCGTAGGAATGATGCTTTTCGTGAAGAACACGACCTCGCGCTGGATGCGCTGCGCTTCTCCGCGTGCCGAGGATACTTCAGCGACAAACTGCTGGCTAGCTTTGTAACGCACGTAGAATGACGCCCCGACGCACGCGACAGCAACCACCGCAAGACTCGGCCAGAAAATCAGCTTTTTAAGATTCGCCATTTGCTCCCGATGCACTGCTGCGTTCAGGTCAACGCGATTGCAGAGTATCGCAACCGCGGCGCGACAGAAAAGCGAAAATGCGCGTCCGTGCTCCACGCACGTTAACAGCAGACGACCAGAGTTAATGGGAAGGTTTGACTACGGTGATCGAGGTGAGCATGCGAACCCATCGGGCTGGACGCTTTTCATGCGGAGCCACCAGCCGGAGCGGGCCTATTTTGTCGGGAATTGGTCCGCCATCCATCGTGTCGGCGACGAGAACGTCGGAATCCTGGATGCCGGTATCGAGTTCGGCCAGCGAAAACACAACGCCGTAGCCGTCTGCCCCATCGGCGCGAACATAAATTGCCAGAGCTGCGCCTCTCAGCACCGATCCCTGCGGCACTCCGGCTCGCTTCAGGATTTCCGCAAGAGGAACGCCCTGATAGGTTTCTTCCTTACCGGTGTGTTCGTTCATCACCTTGATGGTCTTGCGGGGAAATCCGCTCAAGTCCGACAGAGAAAGAGACAGCGGCGTGGTGACGTCGCCACCAACTGTGAGATGCGCGCCATTGGGCTTCGAATCGGTGGCGGCCGCTTGCGTAGCCGCTGCGTTCGCTGGCGGCGCTGCCGCTTGCGCTGCGATGACGGGGCGACGCGCAAAACAAGACTGCTAGCGCCAGCAGAATTGACGCCCCGCTTCGAATCGTGCGGGTTGTAACGCAGAAGGCATTCATTCCAGAGCCACTTCCCGACGTAAATTTCACCCACCGATATTATCTTCGGTCGAAGGACGTGTCGAGACGGAAAAGGAGCAAAGCAGAACCGCATCCACGTGCCGTCAATGCCGTCCCGGGTTCACGCGGCGTCGACAACGGGAATCGTCACTCTTTGTACGCTCGGTCCCAAACGAAATCCTCGCGGAACTACGGCGGTGCTATGCTTTTTATTCGGCAGTCGGCCGTTACGGAAGCTCAAGGTGCAGTGCGGTGACGCGGAAGTGTTCGCTTTCACCGATCGCGACGTCCTTGTTGATGCCCGTGTGACCGAACACGTTGGAGCAGCAAACGAGCTCTCGAATCCATCCGTCGGATCACGGAGTGACGAAGCCCTCGGCTGCGGCCGCTACCGGCTTGGACAAGCGCCGTAGCACGCGCATCGTCCAAGCCATGCCCATCAAGGTTCACGGCGTGGATGCGCTGAGCGAGCCATTCACCGAACGCACCACCACCGTAATGGTGAGCTGCCACGGCTGCAAATATCAGTCAAGACATTACGTGCCGAAAGGCTCGATCGTCACGGTGGAAATTCCGCGCCGCAATCCGAACGCGCCCGTAAGGATCATCACGGGCAATGTCATCTGGGTGCAGAGGCCGAGCCATGCGCGCGATATGCTTCACATCGGCCTGGAATTCGAAGTAGCCGGCAACGTGTGGGACACGCCGTCGGCACCGGAAGATTGGTTTCCGCTGCCGGGCGAAGTGGCATTCGAGGAGGAAATTATCGAACCACAGCCGGTCCCGGCGGCCGCGCCGGTTGCGCCCGTCAAACTGACGGCGGAATGGGACGCGAGCGAAATCCTGGTGATGGCGGGCCGCGCCGAAGGCCACGAAGAAGAATTAGCGACTGCGATGCAGCAGGCGAAATCCGAAGCGCGGGAAGCAAAAGCGGCCGCGGCGGAGGCTGCCGTCGAAACGTTGAGCATGATTCGCCCGAAGCCGGACGCGAACTTACATGAAACCATCGAGCAGGCAGTTAAGGCTTCCATCGAACGGCTGTCCGCGTCCATTGCGGAAGAAGCCCGCAAAGCTTATCAAGTGACAACCGAGCAACTGGATTCAAAAATCCAGAAAGCCGTGGCGGAAGCGATGAACAAAATCCCCATCAAGCGCCCGCACCGCGGCAAAGGCAAGAAGTAGCGCCAGATCTCCGTTAAGACTGATTCATTGAGGCATCGCCAGCTCCCTCACCGGCTGCCCTTCAGGCTCTGTCCGTAATAAGTGGACGTGCCCATACCTCCAAGTTTGGAAATGAGCCGTCGCCGTTGCGCCGATCACCGCAGGGCCCGGCGCCGCGCTCAAGACCGCGGCGTCACACTTAAACCCTCGTCAAACTATGGGTTTGGGTTGCCGCAGGTGTAATTGCCGGCGTCGGTGGTGTTGCCGGTGCCCTTGTAAATCGCGACTTGCGGATACGGGCAAAGCGGGCGCGAATTATCAATAACGCCGCCGGTCGAATGCGCGGCGATCAGTCTTGTCGGGCGCGGAGTTATTTTCCCGCCAGCGTTCGAGCATAGTCAAGGCGTCAAAACTGTTCGGTCCCGCTCCACCCTGGCAATGCGTCATTCCCGGAACCATGAAGAGGCGCAGAAATTCCTGCGTCTTCTGCGCTCCCCCCATCGCCGCGACGACGCTGCTGTAATAATTGATGCTGTTTTCCGGCTGGATGGCCTGGTCCGCCCATCCGTGATACATGATGAGTTTTCCCGCCGTGCTGCTGAAAAGCTTTTAAGTCGGGATCGATCGCGTTCACGATCGAGCCGAGCTTCTGGTCGGCAGTGCGCGTGTCGCGGTCGACGTCGAGCGTGGTGAAGTCCCAGTTCGGATTGTCAAAGACCATATATCTGAAAAATCCCACACCGATGGTATTCGTCACGGGACCGGCATTTGCCGGCGCCCATAGGAGCTCGCTGCCCGGCTCGAAGCCGGGGAAGATTTGCTTGCCGTCGTTGTACTTCGCGCCCGCATAGATCATGCTGAACCGTCTTGACTTGTGCAGCCGTAAGGCACGTCGCCCCATCCGCGCCCGGGCATTGAATTGTTTTCGGATCGAAATTGCACCGGCGCGGATCACCGATGACTCCGTCCGTGACTCCGTCTTTTGCGTCGCATGCATCCATCACGGCTTTGTGGAGGTATGGAAATTTGGCGGATGGGACGAAGCTAGCAGCATTTTCGCCGTCCTTAAGCCTGACCCAGCTGGTGTACACGCCTCCTGCCTGAAGATGCGTGATGTAATTCGCGGGCGCACCGGCGACGATTCCGTCGAAATCAGTGGGGTAGCGCTGCGCTTCGGTGAGTCCCTGCTTGCCTCCAGTCGAACAACCATTCCAATAGGCGAGCTTCGCGGGTTTGCCGTAAAACGCGGCGATGATCAGCTTCGAATCCACGGTCATTTCGTGGACCGCGCGGTAGGACCAATCAATCAGCTTTTCCGGATGCCCGAGCGCCCAGCTTTCGTCGTTGCCGCTGGCGTGGCCGGTATCCGTGCTCGCCGTGGCGTAACCGCGATTGAGCGCCGCCGCGAGCGCGCTATAGCCGATTTGCCCGATGAAGCCGCCGTTGCCGACCGCCTCGAATTTTCCGTTCCAACGCGCTGTGACAGGAAGCCAGACCTCAAAATTAATATGCGAGTCGCTGGTGGGCGTCGAGAACGCAACTACCCTACAAAATGCATTAGCGATGGTGAGATTGCTCGCCGGGCCGATGGGGCTGGGCGGAAGCGGTATCGCAAGGTCGGGCGGCGGATCAATGGCGGTAGCCGAGGTCACCGTGGCGTTGGGAATCTGCAAGGACGTAAGGCTCTCGCAGGATTGCTGCGCCGAGGCGCGCGCGGGAGCGAATACGAATGCCGCCAGACAAACCAGGAACACAAATGGAATCAAACGCTGCCTCATACGAAAGCCTCCCTGAGTTTTTCAACGTAATAATGGCGCGAGAGACGTATACACCGCGCGGACCTTGACGCGCAAGGGCGTGATCTCGAGTCGATGGAGACTAGCGGGAACCAGAGGAGGAAGCGGCGAATTCCGTGCTACGAGGCGAATCCGTAGTTCGAGGCGAATTGCTTTCGGCGAAATAATTGCGAGCGTAAAGCCCGCGATAAATACGGCCGGCGATTTGCGAGGCGTGTGGCCCGCTGATAATGCGGCTGCCTCCGTGAAGCAGAACGACGATCACGATTTTCGGGTGAGCCTGATCCGCGTAAGATGCGAACCACCCCAGACGGCCGCCCACGCCTTCATCGTTGCACGTGCCCGTCTTTCCCAGATCCTGTTCGCCATCAGGGTCGTAGCTGCGCTTGGCTGTGCCGTACATCACCGCGGCGAGCATTCCTTCGCGCAGATCCGGCAGCAGCGGCGCGATATCGAGTTGCTGCCTGACGCGCGGCTGAAAATTCTGGCGCTCTTCGTCCGTCCGCGGATACTGGAGATAGAACTGCTCGCCACCTTCGGCGAGCGTTCCCACCAGCGAAGCGAGCTGGAACGGCGTGATGCGGATTCCTTCACCAAAGCTTGACATGCGCGCGGCCCCGCCAAATAACGGAGGCGACGACGGCAGATGGCCGGGCTGCTCTTCGGGAATGTTGTAGCCAACGCGCTGACCGAGCCCAAGAAGTTCGTGGTATTTGATCAGGCGATCGAAGCCAAGCTGCGAACCGACCGCTTCGAAAAATTTGTTGTTCGAGTGCGCCATGGCCTCGGTGAGGTCCATGTAGCGACGATTGCCGACCCGAACCATGGTGTCACGAGTGATCACGCCTTCTTGAAGTCCCGCAAGAGCGACGAAAGGCTTGATTGTCGAGCAAGGTTCAAACCCGGCGGAGAATGCCAATTTTCTGATTGACGATGGCGAGGATGCGACCGTTCGTGGGATCCACGGCGACGACCGAGCCCTTTTCGTGTCCCAGAGCGTCCACGGCCACCTGGCGGACGACCGGATCGTCGTTCACCGTCACGTCGCCCTTCGCAGGATCAACGTACTCGATGACGCGAGCATGACGGTGGCGCACGGGAGGCTTGCCGAATGCGACTGCTCCATCCTCCCATGAGGACGAGGCACAAAATCGAGACTGCGTATTGGAGAGCTGGGGTCCGTCGCATGTCTATTCTTGGATGCAGTTTCCTGGTGTCGCGTGAGCCACGCTCAGTCTATGGAAGCAGAGCGCGACCGCGCAACTAAAATGCACGATCCATTTTCCACCTCGGCAGGGGCGCGGCGCAACTGGCCGCAAGGACAGGAATTTCCATCGCGGACAACGTACTGAGGATGATGCAGAATTTCTAACAATGAAGGCGCCCTAGCCCGCGGCAGCTGCACGCGGAAAGCCTGCGTCGGCAATAACCTCTTCCGCTTGCGCGCGATGGCGCTCGCCATGCGCGCCAATCAAAAGCAGCCACTGGTAGCAGTCCAGTGGGCCAAGCATTGGATGAGGGAACGAATAGTGCCGAAGCTGTGTCTCCGTGGTGGCGGCGAAATCGAAGGAGCGGCCCCGAGCCAGTCTAAATTCCGCGAGGAGCCGATCGTGCGGCCATCGCCCGGTGGGAATAAGAATCTCTGGAGCGTTGATACGAGTCGAGCGATCCGCGACCATCTGCACGATGCCATCGTCGCCGAAGGAGGGCACGGAAGCAGCAGCTGCCTGCTGCAGAGTCTTGTTAATGTTGCCGAGGATGAAGCCCTCGGTAACAGTGATGTGCTCAAGGCATTCCGCCACGGACCAGCGATCCGGTCCGGACTTGTATTGGAGTTGGGTGGAGGAGAGTCCCTGTGTGGAGCGGATAAGGTCCTCACGCGTCTTGTGAAGATAATTTATCGCGCGTTCACGTTCGGCTGGCGTCATGTGTGCTTCTCCTCGCTGCGAAAAATCTGCCGTGGTTTTGTAGGCGCATGCCATGCCCGGCAATCGAACTTGGCGAACTTCAGCCATTGCCCGAGCAGTACGCGCCGTGACGTAACCGTCTCGTCCCGCAGCTAGCGAGCGGAGCGCACCTGCCCGGCGGCGGCAGCTTTAGCGGCAGGCTTTTCTGCTTCCGCAGCTGCGGACTTCTTCGCGTCGTCGGCGGCGGAATTCACGGCTGGCAGACCGAGAGCCTTGCGAAGCTCGTGCTCGATTTTATCGCGGATGTCCGTATGCTCGCGCAGAAAGAGACGCGCATTTTCGCGACCCTGGCCCAGGCGATCGCTCTTGTAAGAAATCCAGGTACCGGATTTTTCGAGCACGCCCTTCGCCACTCCGAGGTCGAGCAGATCCCCTTCGCGGGAAACGCCTTCGCCGTAGATGATGTCGAACTCAGCCTCGCGGAACGGCGCGGCCACTTTGTTCTTCACGATTTTCGCACGCGTGCGCGACCCGACTACGCGGTCGCCATCCTTGATGGACTGGATGCGCCGGATATCCACGCGAATCGACGAATAGAACTTCAGCGCGCGGCCGCCCGTGGTGGTTTCCGGATTGCCGAACATCACGCCAATTTTTTCGCGAATCTGGTTGATGAAGACGAGGCACGTGTGCGACTTCGAAACGATTGCCGTCAGTTTGCGAAGCGCTTGCGACATCAGGCGCGCCTGCAGACCCATTTGCGCGTCGCCCATATCGCCTTCAAGTTCGGCTCGCGGCACCAGCGCAGCCACGGAGTCCACGACGACAATGTCCACCGAGTTCGAGCGAATCAGCGCCTGCGCAATTTCCAGCGCCTGTTCCCCGTTATCCGGCTGCGAGACGAGAAGGTTATCGATATCCACGCCCAGCTTTCGCGCATAGGCGGGATCGAGCGCGTGTTCGGCATCGATGAAAGCCGCGATGCCACCAAGCTTCTGCGCTTCGGCGATCACGTGGAGCGTGAGCGTCGTCTTGCCCCCCGATTCAGGGCCGTAGACTTCGATCACCCGGCCGCGCGGGAATCCGCCGATGCCGAGAGCGGCGTCAATCGAAATCGAGCCGGTCGAGATTACGCTGACCGGAACCAGGACATCTCGATTCCCCAGCCGCATGATCGAGCCCTTGCCGTGATCCTTTTCAATTTGCGAGATCGCCAATTCCAGATTTTTAGTTTTTTCGTCGTTCATTTTGCACCTCGAGAGGGTTTCGTTTAGGTCCCGCCTTGGCGGGCGGCCCGATTCTACCAGACTGCCCCAGCGCACGGCCCCATTTGCTTTCTGGACAGCATACTAGCACAAGGCGAACAAAAGGCGAAAGCGATTTTTTACGCGGAGTTTCTATGGCTCGGCCGAGTGCTCCGGCCACGACTCGATATTCAGCCGGACCGAATAGACCTCAGATTGCAGATAGCTCAATCCACGCGAATGGACGAGATGCGGTTATTCCAAGACTTGCCCGTTTCAGGGGTGCGCCACCGTTTCAAATTCGGAACGTCGCCCTGAACGCGGATTGAACGCCCGCTGAAATTGCTCTCCCCGAAGACATACACAGCGTTGGCGCGCAGTACCTGTATGGACGAGATCGCGTTTCCAAAGCCGGACGGCATGCTAGCGACACGATCGCCGCGTCCCAGGCAAAAGTACGGGCCGTCAAAACCGACATTGCGGTAAAAGCAGGCTCCGACACCGCGCCAAGCTTCAGGCCGATGCCCCTTGCCCGAATCCCACCACCACGGGCCGCCGCGGTACGCACTAACTTGAAAGTCGGCCGCGCAACCGCCCTCCACCCATATGCCGCTCGCGTCGAATCCCCACTGCACGCCCTGCTTACAGCGGAGGCTGGGCCCGCGCGGTCGGACGAGAACGACGCCGCCGCGAGTATCCGCAGCGCAGTAGACGCGTCGGCCACCGGGTCCCGATGAGCAGGTAACGGATTGTTGGGCAGAAGACAGCGATGGGAAGAAAAGCAAAGCAGACAAAATCGTGAGCCACATTCGCAACTTCATCGTCGTTTCCTCCTAAATTCCTTCGGCCAAGGTTCAGCTTGCTTCTTGCAGCTTAGGCAAAAGGCCCGGAATGAATACGACGTGGTGTGGCTAATCGGATTATGACTTCCGGAATTTTGGTACGGAACGGAGTCGAAGTCCAGTTGAATATTTCGGCTTGGGGAGGAGGATGGCGGCCGCTGGCCGCATAGCCGGCAAGACGAACGGCGCTTAGTATTTGTAAAATCCCTGGCCGGATTTACGGCCCAGGCGACCCGCAGCCACGTACTGCCTGAGCAGCTGGCACGCCGCGTATTTTGCGTCGCCGAAACCTCGGTGCAACACATCCATGATGTCCACGCAGACGTCGAGGCCGATCAGGTCGGCGAGCTCGAGCGGTCCCATCGGATGGTTCATGCCGAGCTTCATCACGGCGTCCACGGCTTCCGGCGTGGCGACGCCCTCCATCACCGCGAACGCCGCTTCGTTGATCATTGGCATCAGCACGCGATTTGATACGAAGCCGGGAGAGTCGTTGACGCCTACCGGTTTCTTGCCGAGTTTTTCGCAGAGCGACATCGTGGTCTGGAACGTGTCCTCGCTCGTCGCGCGGCCACGAATCACTTCCACGAGGGCCATCACGGGCACGGGATTGAAAAAATGCATGCCGATGAATTTGTCAGCGCGGCTCGTCTCGCCGGCAAGCTTCGAAATTGAAATCGAAGAAGTGTTGCTCGCGAGGATCACGCCCGGCTTAAGCACGGCGTCAGCTTCCTTCAGCACGCGAACTTTCAGTTCGAGCTGTTCGGGAACGGCTTCGACCGCGAATTCCGCAGCGGCCAGTGAGCCCATGTCCGTCGTCGGTTGAAGACGCGCAAGCGTCGCAGCTTTTTCCGCGGCGGTGATTTTTTCCTTCTTCACTTCGCGGTCTAGATTCTTGGAGATGTTCTCGAGGCCGCGATCGAGGAATCGCTGTTCCACGTCGCGAAGAATTACGTTGTATCCCGCGCGCGCAAACACATGCGCGACACCGTTGCCCATTGTCCCGGCGCCGAGGACTGCGACGGTTCGAATCGTATCGGAGGAGGCCATAGCTGCGTTCATGATAGCAAGACGCTCCGAACCGGAGCCACTTTTCGGTATAATCTGCGCGCTTCTAGGAAACGAAGGAGCCGCCCTTATGAACTCGAACCTTGTCCTCGCGTTGGCATTCGGGATCGGCGTGGTAGCCGGGCTGCGGGCCATGACCGCGCCCGCGGTAATTTGCTGGGCCGCACATCTGCACTGGATCAACCTGCAAGGCACTCATCTCTCGTTCATGGGCTCGATCGATCGCCCTCGTCATATTCACGCTCGCTGCGGTCGGCGAAATCGTGAACGACAAGCTGCCGAAAACCGGCCCGCGCACCGCGCCTCCTTCGGTAGTGATAAGGATGATCACGGGAGGACTTTCTGCCGCAACTCTGACCGTAGGAGCAGGCGGCTCGCTGTGGCTGGGCGCGCTTCTGGGCGTGGTCGGCGCTCTCGTTGGCACGTTCGGCGGCTACTACGTGCGAACGGGAATCGTGAAAGCGCTGCATTCGCCGGATTTCCCGATCGCGCTGCTCGAGGATGCGGTGGCGGTCTGCGGCGGACTTTTTATCGCGTCGCGACTCTAGCGCCGCCACAGAATTCTTTGTGGCGCAATCTACCGAACCCCGAATCTCAGAATCGCTCGACCGCGAGCGCCACCGCATTCCCGCCGCCGAGGCATAACGCAGCGATTCCGCGCTTTAGGTTACGGCGCTGCAATTCGTAGAGCAGCGTGACCAGGACACGCGCACCGGAGGCACCGATCGGGTGCCCTAGCGCAACCGCGCCGCCGTTCACGTTCACTTTCGCGGGATCGAGTTTCAACACGCGCGTGACCGCGATCGCGGCGACGGCGAAGGCTTCGTTCAGCTCGTAGAGGTCCACGTCCTTGTCGCGGTCCCAGCCCGTTTTCGCGAGCAGCTTCTCCACCGCGTCCACCGGCGCCATCATCACCCACTTCGGCTCCACTCCGCTGACGGCCTGCGCGACGATCCGCGCCATTGGTGCCTTCCCCACTCGCGCGGCGTTTTTTTCGCTGGTGACGACAACTGCCGCCGCGCCGTCGTTAGTGCCCGGCGCGTTCCCTGCTGTAACGGTGCCGCCGTCCTTCTTGAACGCCGGCTTCAACTTCGCGAGCGCCTCGAGAGACGTATCTTCGCGCGGCGATTCGTCCGTCTTCATGATGACCGGCGGTCCCTTGCGCTGAGGAATCTCGATCGGAACGATTTGTTCGCTCACGAAACAGGATTTTATGGCGCGGACAGCTTTCTGGTGGCTTTCGAGCGCGAACTGGTCCTGCTCCTGACGAGTGATGTCGTATTTTTCGGCAACGAGTTCGCCGGTCATGCCCATATGGAAGTTTTCGTAGACGTCCCACAGGCCATCCACGATCATCGAGTCGAGAAGTTCGGCATTGCCGAGGCGAAAGCCGGAGCGCGCGCCTTTCATCAGGTAGGGCGCGTTCGACATGGACTCCATGCCGCCCGCGACCACGATCTCCGATTCGCCAAGCATCACGGCTTGCGCGGCCAGCCCGACGGCTTTCAGTCCCGAGCCGCAGACTTTATTGATTGTCATCGCCGCGACGCGCGGATCGAGGCCGCCCTTCAACGCAGCCTGCCGCGCCGGATTCTGACCGAGCCCCGCCTGAATCACGTTACCCATGATTACTTCGTCAACCTGCCTGGGCTCAATCCCCGCGCGACGGACGGATTCCGCTACTACTTTCGCGCCGAGCTCGGGCGCCGATAGGGGCGAGAGTCCGCCCATGAATTTTCCGATCGGCGTGCGCACAGCACTTAGAATGACGGGCTTTTCCACGGAGGGGTCTCCTTCAAACCCAGGCGGTACGAAAATTCAGTATAGGCGCGGCAAGACACACGGTCAATTTGACCGTGCGGAGAGCCACCGTTTCGCCATATTCCGTTCGCACCGAAACTGGTTTATCGTTGTACAGAGTAGTGAACGGGAGAGAAGTGACACGACCATGCGCCGAGGAATCAGGCCGTCCCATGTATTTGGTTTTCTACTCTTCGCGAGCCTGCTAATCATGCCAAACCGAACTGGCAAAACCCCTGGCGACGCGCAACCCCGACCGTCACACCTGCAGGAATCTTTCCAGTCGCTCGACGACATTCTCCAATACATCTCCGATGACTGGGACAATCTGAAACGCTCGCTGACGGACTGCAAGACATTCGAAGACCTCAAGACAGTAGGCGAGCCGATGTTGTATCTCCCCGCCAGCGCCGGCACTCCTCCCGGCTTAGCCGATATGCAGCGGCGCTGCCGCGTGGATGTCGAACATCTCCCAGCCATGATTTCGGAGCAGTCCCTCGGCAAAATTCAAAAGCACGGGCTGCTCTATCTCGCGAATCCGTACGTAGTCCCAGGCGGCCAATTCAATGAAATGTACGGTTGGGACAGCTATTTCATCATCCGCGGCCTGCTTCGAGACCAGCGCAGGGATCTTGCAAAGGGGATGGTTGAGAATTTCTTTTACGAGATTCAGCATTACGGCGGCGTCTTGAATGCCAACCGCACGTATTATCTCGGACGTTCTCAACCGCCGTTCCTGAGTTCCATGATTCTGGCCGTATACGAAGCGGACAAGGCCGCCGGCAAGCCGGATCTCAAATGGCTCGAACGAGCTTATGGGTTCGTCACTAGGGATTACGAACAATGGAATCGCAATCCTCATCTTGCGGGAGATACGGGTCTATCTCGCTATTTCGACGAAGGCGACGGTCCGGTTCCGGAAATCATGGGCGATCCGACCGACTATTACCGTGGCGCCGCGCAGTATTTCCTGGTTCACGAGGGCGAGAACAGCTCGCATCTGGTAAGACATGATGCCGGCGAGCCTGCTTCTGAGGCCATAGGCGCCGTCTTCGAACTTCCGGACTGCGATCCCGAATCGAAGCAACCTCCGAAAGCGGATTGCGCGAAGAAAAATCTAGTTTCTCTAACCGCCGATTTTTACAAGGGCGATCGCAGCATGCGCGAATCCGGATTTGATGTCTCGTTTCGATTCGGACCTTACGGCGCCGATACTCATCATTATGCCGCGGTCTGTCTCAACAGCCTGCTTTATAAAACCGAAACGGACCTCGAGCAGATGAGTCGGCTACTTGGCCGTAAAGACGAAGTCGGCGATTGGGCACGCAAAGCCGCCGATCGGCGCGCAAGAATCATCAAATACCTATGGAACGGCGAGCGAGGTCTCTTCTTCGATTACGACTTCACAGCTCACTCGCAATCCAAATACGAGTACGCTACGACCTTTTATCCCTTGTGGGCCGGGCTAGCTTCGAAGCAGGAGGCGCAAGCAGTCGCGCGGAATCTGCCGTTGTTTGAACAGGCTGGCGGCTTGGCGATGAGCCGCGTCGAGAGCCAGGCCCAGTGGGACTATCCTTACGGATGGGCTCCCATCCATTTGCTGGCCGTCGAGGGGCTGCGCCGCTACGGATATGCCGCCGACGCTGACCGAATTACCTCCAAGTTCCTGGCCATGATTCTCAGCAACTTTCGTCGCGATCGTACGATTCGGGAAAAATACAACGTCGTTACGCAGTCCTCCGCTACGCATATCGTGGCGGGCTACAGCCAGAACGTCACCGGATTTGGGTGGACGAACGCGGTATTTCTGGAACTCCTGCATGAATCACCGCCGGAAGTAGCCGCACAGTTGAAGAAGG
Source organism: uncultured Acidobacteriota bacterium (assembly GCA_963701865.1). Taxonomy (GTDB): domain Bacteria; phylum Acidobacteriota; class Terriglobia; order Acidiferrales; family UBA7541; genus Palsa-295. The sequence goes on along the minus strand of CAVPBO010000001.1, from coordinate 367,975 downwards.
ATTGATGCCAAGGAAAAAACTGTAGATTTGCTGCACGATTCCTGCAGCGTAGCGGTGGCAGGTTCCGTTTCGATTTTTGTCAGAGCCCGCTATTATACTGGCTAACGACTGCGTAGCATTCGCACGCAAACTGCTCGAGCTTTTTCCGGTTCAAAATCTTTACCGACCCACGCTTATAGATGATTATTTCCTTTTTCTGCAGAACTCCGGCAGCCAGAGTCACGCTGGGCCTGTCGGTGCCCAACATGGTCGCCAGGAAATCGTGCGTGATATTGACGGTCCCCGATTCCAATCTATCCTGCGCAATCAGCAACCATCGAGCGAGCCGTTCTTCGACCTTGTGAATGCGATTGCAGGCGGCGGTTTGCGCGACTTGCATTGCCAAACCGGCAGCATAGCGGCCCAAGATCAGGTGCATCAGGGGATTCGACTCCAAAATTTCCCGCAGGGCGGTGATCTTCACCCTAAATCCACTCCCCGCGATTTGCACGATTTCTCGCAGAGGGCTTCTGATCAGTCCCAGAACCGCCGGCATTCCCGACGCGCCGTCTTTCCCCAAAAGACCGGCCTCGACGCTTTTTCCATCTTTCAATTCGACAACCAGGGAAATCAACCCTTCGTTCGGGAAATAAGCGAATTTCACAGTGCGATGGGGCTGGTGGAGACTCAAGTGATGAGGCAGAGTGACAAACTCGAGGTGCGGGCGAATGGATCGAAAGTCCTCATCGCTCATGGCGAGGAGAAGTTTGTTACTTACGGGTTTCCCCGCGGGACTCGTTCTCTCGCCGGACTGCGCGACCTGGAGATTGGGTGTGGCCATGGATGATTGACGCACTGTCTAACGACATCCCCCGATTCGCAAGTTCTTTTCCTCAGCACGCAGCTGGACCGGACGCAGGCTCGCATTCACGGTCCATTCGGCCTCGGCCCCGCGTACCTAAATTGTGTTCATTCGGCGCAGCAGACAAGTATCACATTCGCAAAAACTCGTCGGTAGGGCACCCTACTGTCGCGCGCCCAACTCCTCTTTCTCATGTATGTCCCGGGCCTGCGGTCTACGTTGCGAATTTGCGCCGTGAATATCAGCGACGCGAGCGTAGAAGATAGCGGCGCTTGATTTGCGGAACAGTGCGCGCGAGCTGAATGTGACCGATCATGGTTCGAAGAAGTCCGATCCTCTGATTCAACTCCCTGAGGTCGACGAGATCGAGGAGGATATCAAGTCCCGTTTTTACGAACTGCGGAACGGCAAGATTTGGTTCTCGGAGGAAATCAAGCGGGAACACCGGAAGCTGAAGACTTCCCTTGCCCGTTACGTTTTTCATTCCCGATTCTTCGCGATTCTCACGCTCCGTTCATTTACGCTTGCTTCATTCCTTTCGTGCTGACGGATCTTTTCGTCTCCGTATATCAGGCCGTTTGCTTTCCGGTCTATGGCATACCGAAGGCCCGGCGGAAGGACTACATCACAATTGACCGGAACAGATTGCGATATCTGAACGCGCTTGAGGGACTCAATTGTGTGTACTGCTCCTACTCGAATGGGCTGCTGGCGTAAGTAGTCGAAATTGCAGGCCGCGCGGAGCAGCACTGGCGCCCGATCAAACATGCGCGCAGAATTCAGAACGCCCACGACCGATATTCGCATTTTCTGCCGTACGGAGATGCTGGCGCCTATCGGAGCAAATCGACAAGGTGCGAGATGACTTCAAGTATCTGAGGGGCAAGAAATAAGAACAGGATGTAGTTATGGGGCGGCTGGAACGAATTTTGGCGGCTGTTCGGCGGGAGCTTAAAAGTAGTTGCGCTCCATCCCTCCCATTTCTGCGGGAGGGATGGAGCGCCGATCCGAGTAATGCGTCTGTCGCCGTCGCGCGGCCTTTGCCGAAACCGCTGCGGCAAAAGGTTAAAGAACGACGTTGATCATCAGGCGGGGACCCGGGTGTTCCGGATCGATCAAATAATATTGCCCGTCAATGTAGTCCACGTAAACGTCGTCCGAATACCCCCAGTCTGAAGGCCACGGATCATAGAATCCAAAATAGTAGCCGCCATAATTGAACCGCGAATAGCCCTCATACATGGTGGGTCGATTCATGTGGAAATGGTGTTCGTTGCCGAAGCTCGCGCGGAAGTGGACATCGTCAATATGGCCGCCGCCGTGGCCGCCGAAATTGTGCGCTTGCTGCGTGCGCGTGTTTGTTGAGTTTCGTGCGCTTGCCGACGTGCGTGGACTGTTTGTCGTGCGCGTGTTCGGCGAAGTGCGCGCTGCAGACCGTGAAGGTTGCGTAGCCGGCTTAGCTTCTTCCGTTCTTGTAACGCGCGCCGTCGGTTTCACGGTCTTGGCGGGCTCGGCGCGTTTTGCGGTCTGCGCGGGCTGACTCTTTTCCGTGCGCTGCGCGACCGGTGCCTTCTCGGTATGCTGCGCCGCTGGCGCCTTTTCTTCATGTTGTGCAGGCGCTGCCTTCTGTTCGTGCTGAGCAGGCTGTGCTTGGTGAGAGGCGCCGCCCTGTTCTTCGTGTTGCGCCGGCTTTTCCTGCGCAAAAGAATAAGTGGCTCCGAAAAGCAGGAGCGTCAGTGCTGTACTGCCGATTCCGAATCGCTTCATGACTGTTGCCTCCATTGCGCGTGACGTAATATTGCTGAATCTCCCAGTAGCCGTACCATCATGCCAAGTTGGAATCCGCGCGTCTGTTCAAGACAGCACACATTTCCAGGGTAGCAGGCTATCCTTTTCACCCATGCTAATCGCAAGTCGATTTGCGATTAGAACGCCTGCAACTCCCATTGAATAAAGGGCTTGCGAACGCGTCCGCGAAACTCGATTTGCATCGCGTGGTGGGGTGGAAATGTAGCTGTGAACTACGAAATGACATGGTCGACCGGCGGTCGCAGCGACGCGCAAGCGACTCGGGCACCCGCAGTGGCTCATCCACGCGCTTCTGCCAGTTCTAAATCGCAAATATGGTCATTAGCATCCCATCCAACTCGCGGAAAACAAAGAACCGGGACGGTCTATTGCAAATCGCAAATTTCATGCGACTCCCTAATTTGAACGCTAGGTTCGCGTTCCGAAATCCACGCGAACGCATCGCAGGATTTTCTTCGCCTCATGTTCGCCCTCGCGGAGTCTGTTACAATTGCGTCACCGCATAATGTCGCAAACACCCATTTCGACGGAGGCTCCTGATAGGGGCTTTCCTCTAAACGCCGAGCAGCGCGCGGCGGTCGAGCACGGCGAAGGACCGCTGCTGGTGGTTGCCGGCGCTGGCACCGGCAAGACGCGCGTGATCACCGAGCGCATCCGCAATTTGCTCGAATCCGATCCCACGCTCGCGGGCGAAAATATTCTCGGTCTTACGTTCACGAACAAAGCCGCTGGGGAGATGAAGTACCGCGTGGTGAAAGCGGCAGGCAAAGAACGCGCCGAAGGCGTTTGGCTCAGCACGTTCCATTCTTTCTGCCTCGAGAAAATTCTGCGCGCGGCAAATCCGCAGATTCAACCACTCGACGAAATCGATCACCGGATTCTGCTGCGCCGCAACATCGCCGAGCTTGGGCTGGTTCTTTTCCGGCGGCTGGCCGAGCCTGCGGAATTCCTGAAGGATTTTCAGAGCTTCTTTTCGCGATGCCAGGACGAACTGGTGACGCCGGACGATTACCAGAGGTACGTGGACGTGCTGCGCCACGAGCACGACGCCGCGAAAGAGCGCGTTCGAACCGGACGCGCTGGCAATCGCGGAAGAGGAAGTCGCGCGCCAGGAGGAACTCGCGCGCGTCTATCGCGTGAGCGAGCGGCTGCTGCGCGAGCGGAATCTGTACACTTTCGGCGCGCAACTTCTACAGGCAGTTCAGTTGTTGCGCTCGGATGCCGACCTGCTTGCGCGAATGCGCGAGCAATACCGCTACATTCTCGTGGACGAATTTCAGGATACGAATATCGCGCAGCTCGAACTGCTCTGGCTGCTTGCGGGCGACCGGCGCAACATCCTCGCGGTCGGCGACGACGATCAGGCGATCTACCGTTTTCGCGGAGCGTCGTTCGGAAGCTTCACGATCTTTCTCGAGCGATTTTGCGGAGTCGGCGCGCGCGCTACCCGCAGCCGCGGCGAAGAAAGCTCTCGTTTCACTTTCGCAGAACTACCGCTCGACGCGAACGAATCCTGCGCGTGGCAGGCGAAATGATTTCGCACAACGAGAAATCGCCCCTGCTGCCGCCCAAGAATTTGACCACCGGCAATGCCGACGGCGAAAAGATTCGCGTGGTCGAATTCGCCACGTTCGAAGAAGAGGCCCACTGGGTCGCGTCGGAGATCGAGCGGCTGCACGAGGCCGGAGCATCGTGGCGCAGCTTTGCGGTGCTCTACCGCAAACACACGCACCGCGCGCAGTTGTTGGACGCGCTGCGACGGCGCGGAATTCCGTTCGTCATACGGAAGTTTTCGATTCTTTCGAGCACGCTCGTGCGCGATCTGCTGGCGTGGATGCGGCTGATCGCTGTGCCCGCGGACAACGTGGCGTGCGCGCGCGTGCTGGCGGCGCCCTACTGGGGACTGGAACCGCGCGACCTGGTTCGGCTGGCCGAACGCGCTGACAAAAATCACCGCCGGCCGCTTTGGGACGAAGTCGAATCAGCACACCGCGAACCGCCGCTCGACCGCGAGGGCGTGCGTCTGCCGGAGCTGGTGCAACTGCTTGAACCAGATGCGGCAGAGCGCGCGAAATAAAACGGCGAGCGCGCTGCTGGATGAATTGATCGGGAATCTCGGGCTCGCGCCGCTGGCTTCGGAAGTGGACCGCCAATATCTCGACCGGCTCGTTGAATTCGTGAAGGAGTGGGAGCGAAAAAACGAGAAGAAGCAGCTGCGCGATTTCATCGAATACCTCGGCTACTTCGACGAGCTGGACGGCGACGTCCAGATCGAGGAGGAGCTTTCCGAGGATGCGGTGCAATTGATGACGGTGCACGCGGCGAAAGGGCTGGAGTTTCCGCACGTTTTTATTTTGCGGCTCAGCAAGAGCGACTTCCCTTCCGGCGCGCGGCGGCCGGAATTCGAATTTCCTCCGGAGCTGATGAAGGAAGAGCAGCCGAAGGGCGATTTTCATATTCAGGAGGAGCGGCGGCTCTTTTACGTGGCGCTGACGCGCGCGCAAAAGCGGCTGACGCTTTCGACGATCGTGAACCGGCGGAAGAAACCGTCCCCGTTTCTCGACGACTTCCTGATGAACGCGAAAATTCAGAAAGCGGACGTCGCACAGTCCGCGCCGAAAGTCGATGTGCCGCCCTCGGAAGAAATTGCGGGCCCAGCACCGGCTGCGCCGGATCCGACGCAGCTTTTTCCCGCGGCCGCAGAGAGCGCCCGGGCGTATTCGCGCGTCGCACTTTGGGCGAAGGCCTTTCATCCGCCGCGCCCCGAGCCGTTGCAATTGAGCGCTTCGGCGATCGACGCGTACGACCGCTGCCCGATGAAATATATGTTTCAGTATGTCTGGAACATTCGCGGCGGCCCGCACGCGCAGATGACATTTGGAAACGTGATGCACGCGACGATCCGGGAATTCGTGAGCGGTGCGCAAGCGTGGCCCAGTGCCAATCGAGGAAGTGATCGCGATCTACGAGCGCGAATGGTCTTCGGCGGGATTCCCGGACGAGTATCAGGAAGGGGAATACCGCAAAGCGGGACGCGACCAACTGGAAGCATTCCATCGCAGCTTTACGGCCGCGCCGCCGGACGTGCTGCATCAGGAAAAGGGTTTCGAGCTTCCGCTGGAGCACAACGTGGTGGTCACCGGCCGGATGGATCAGGTGAATCGCATCAGCGAAAGCGAGATCGAGATTGTGGACTACAAAACGGGCAGGCCGCGCGACGCGAAAAAAGCGGCCGAGGATCTGCAGCTCAGCATCTACGCGTTGGCCGCGCGCGAAGTGCTGGAACTCACGCCGGGACGGCTCGTGTTCTATAACCTGGTTAACAACGAGGCCGTGGAATCAACGCGAGATGCGAAGTCGCTGACAGCGACGAAGGCAAGAATTGCGGAAGTGGCCGACCAGATTCGCGCGGGAGATTTTTCGGCCAAGCCCGGGTTCGTTTGCGGCTATTGCGATTACAAGCCGCTGTGTCCCGCGCACGAACAACTGATTTCGATCCAGCCCGCTGCATCCAAGAGCCGATAGCAACAAGGCCGCGATTTGGGCGATGCTAGCGTCCGGGCGCGATGGCGCTCTCGTAATAACCTTCGCGCGTATCGATACTCAGGTCCGGCCGGCGCACGCGAACTTCGATCGGGTGAAAGTCCTGCCCCTTGGTGATGTCTTCAGGGGAAAACGTGAGTGTATATTCGTTGCGCGCTTGCTCGGTGACCGCGGAATAGAGCCGCTCAAGCTCAGGCTGCTTGCCGGCGTAAAAAGTGTCTCCGCCCGTTCCGTTCGCGTACTTAATCGAGCTCCGCGGCTCCTTTTTGGAGGAGGGATTTGCCGACCGGAACCGAGTGCGTCACCGAAATGGAATAGACGGAAATATCGCCGACAAGCAAAGAGCGCAGCGTTTCGTCGAAACTGTGTTCGTTGGTCCCGCCATTGGTGCCATCCGAAATCAGGAAGATAATCTTGCGGCGGTCGCGTCCGCGAGCTTTGAGCATGTCTCCAGCGGAGAAGAGCGCGTCGTTGAGCGCGTCGGTGTTCTTGTAGCGCTGCGAACCGTGGACCTGCACGCTGGCCGCCGGAGGTGGGCCGCTGCCAATCGGGCCTGCTGTTGAAGGAGGCGGCCCGGCGCCGATCGGGCCGGTCGAGGTTGGACCGGCGTTCACCGCCCCGTTGTGAGAGCCGAGTTCAAGGCGCTTGAGGCTGGTAAAGAGCGCGTCATTGTTGAAGGAAAAGTCAGAGACGGTTTCAGGATACTGGTCGTAGGTGACGAGCGCCACTTCGTCGGAGGGACCGAAGCCGGCTGCAATCGTGCGTGAGGCTTTTCTGCACTTGGGAGGCGACTCGCTCGTTGAGATCGTTGTCGAGAAGAACCACGGCGGAAAGCGGAACTGCCTCTGCGGAGAAACCCGTTATTTTTTGCTCGGTCCCGTCGGCGAAAATGCGAAACTCGTCCTGTCTCAAATCGCCGACGAGCTGGCCATGGGAGTCTTTGACGGTGACTGGAACAATGACGAGCCGAGTGGGAATGACGATGGGGCGGGCACCTTGCTGTTGCGGAGGCGCGGTTTGCGGCGTAGCGGCGCCCGGCGTTGGTGACGGCGCTTGCGACTGCGCGCCTGCGGTTGCGCCAACAAGCAGAGCCAGGCCGAAGAACCGAATCATTCGCGTCATCGAAGCGTCTCGTTTCTTGCCCGTCGGCTGGGCCGCGGTTTACCAGTTGTTTCCCACTCCCCGGAATTTGAATCGAACATCCGGGGGCGCGTATCCTGCATCGTATCCGACTGAGATATTGCCCAAGGAGATTATACAATGCGGCTGACCAGCATCGCGGCGGGTATTCTTATCCTGGTCTTGGCGGGATATCCAGCGCTCAATTCGATCGCATCCCGCGCCATCGCCGCGCCGCGACCCTCGCCGCAAGGGGCGGATCGCGGGCCGATGGGCCCGGCCGGTGCTCCACCTCGCGATACTCAAACGGAATCCACTCCGCAGAACCAGCAGCAGCTTCCTGAAACGCAGAACCCCCTTGAAGTCAGAACCGCGGTCGTCAACGTGTTCGCAACTGTCCGCGACAAACATAACGGCATTGTAGGCGACCTGACCCAAGACGATTTCAAAGTTTATGAGGATGGCGTGCCGCAGAAAGTTGCCTACTTCTCGAAAGAAGTAAACCTGCCGATCTCGCTAGCCATCATGATGGATACGAGCGGAAGCATGTACTACATGCTGGGCGCGGAAAAAGATGCGGGCTCGCGGTTCGTCCGGGAAGTAATGCACAAGAAAGACGAAGCGATCGTGATGACGTTTCGACACGGACGTCAACTTGCTCGCCGACTTCACGGAAGACCCCGTCGTGCTTGCGAAGGCGATCCATCGCGCGGAGATCAATGTGGACGCCACGGGAATCGGCGGGACCGGCGGGACGATCCCGCACAGAAATGGCGGCGGGACGAATCTATTACGACGCGATCTACCTCGCCGCGCATGACGAACTGGGCCCGGAAGCCGGCCGCAAGGCTCTGGTGATCCTGAGCGATTGCGAGGACAACGGCAGCAAGATGTCTCAGCGCGACGCGGTCGAATCCGTGCAACGTGGCGATGCCGTGGCTCACATCATCCTGATCAGCGATCCGCGGGCGACGGAAGGTTACGGCTACGGAGTAGCGCAATCGCTCGCGCAGGAAACGGGCGGGCGGGTGATCAGCGTTCGAAACGAGGACGGCTTGGAAAAGGCGTTCGACATCATTTCCGAAGAGCTGCGCTCGCAGTACGTGCTCGGCTACTATTCGACGAACCTGAATCGCGACGGGACATTCCGCAAGATCAAAGTCGAAGTAACGCGCCCCGATACCAAGGTTCTTGCACGGCGCGGATACTATGCTCCGTCGAGATAGTCCTCCGAGTTAAGAGGTTTCCGGCATAAGTGATTCCGTTACGCTGAACGGAAATTCCTCGCCAGGCGAACCAGATAGAGACAGAGCCTCGCGCGTTAGAGGCGACGATGAAATCGGTCGTGATCGCCAAGCACGTTTGCCGGGCATCCGCCTGCGGCGGACTGTGCTCCTGCGAAGAAGGAAACGGCGACGGCTCAGACTTGCAAATCCGCAAAAACGCAGTGCTTTAGTTGCCGGTGGGAGATGGCGGCGGGGCGGCGCCGTAGTAGCCCTTGCGCGTGCTGACGATCAGGCCTTTGCGAGTCGGTCTGCACGTCAATCGGGCGATACTGGCCGATGGCGGGCGGGTTCGTCGGCGCATACGCTATGAAATATTGGCTGCGCAGTTCTTCACCGATGCTCAGAAACGACTGAGCGAGATCATCAATGCGGTAGGGAAAGAAGGCATGGCCACCGGTCTTGTCGGCGAACTGCTCGAGAACTTTGTCGCCCGGCGTCCTTGTTGATACTTGTTCGGCTTTGTGGCGTCGTCAACGGCAAGCCAGTCGGTGTTCGTGCTCACCGAAAATACGGCAGCCTCGGCACGAATCGAAGCATCAATCGCGTCGGTCAGCGCGCGATCGCTCAAATTATCCTGCCCATCGGTGATTACCACGACGACTCGGCGAACGTCGGTATCCGATCCCTTCGGGAGCGGCGGATGCGCCAGCTTGTCTGAAGCCATCACGATGGCGTCGTTCAGAGCCGTGCCGCCACCAGCGCGCTGCGCGCGGACCGCGGTCATGAGAAGGTCGAGATCTCCGGTGTAGTCCTGAATGACCTCCGGCTCGTTGTCGAAGGTCATCAAAAATGCCAGGTCCTTGTTGCGGCGGATCACTTTGTTCAGGAAATCGATTGCCGCATCTTTTTCGAATTCGAGGCGAGGACGAATGCTATTGGAAGTATCCAAGAGCAATCCGATTCGAAGAGGCAGGTCGGTCTCGCGGCCGAAAAATTTGATGTCCTGCGGCGTTCCATTTTCGAGAACTTTGAAATCGCCTTTATCGAGGTCCGTGATGAAGTTGTGGTGGTGGTCTGTCACCGTGACGACCAGGTGCACCAACCCTGTGGTCGTGACAAGGGGCGGTACTAGAGGCACACCGGGTTGACCCTGGGAATTCCGAGGGTTTGCCGCAGGCGCAGAAGCGGGCGGCGGTGGCGGCAATGAGTCCTGCGTCCACGCAGGCCTCGCCGAGATGGCAAGGAATATAGCAAGCGCGAAAACGCAGTGTCCCGCAAACCGGTTCGGGACGCTAAATACGCGCTTCAGGTTCATGCGAATGCCCATCGTGGCAGAATGCTCCAAGGGAACGATTATAGGAACTCTCTTATTGCAGCGTCAATCAGCGCAGGGTCGGCTTTGGAGGCGCGGCCGAGAACCTCCAGGTAGCTGATGAGTTCGGGCGGAATAGGCGCGCGAACCTCGATCCGCGATTTGTTCGTGGTTGTGCGAAAGTAACGCGCGCGGCATGAAGAAAATTTCTATCGAGCGGGGCAAGAAGCTCGGTGCCGACGCGCTCCTGCCGCGGCGCGCCGTAAAGCGTGTCGCCTACAACGGGACAGCCGAGCGCGGAAAAATGGACGCGAATCTGATGCGTGCGGCCGGTATGCAAATCGGCTTCGACCAGGACGAACCCATCGAAGCGCAAACGCGCACGCCAGTCGGTGCGAGCTTCGCGGCCTTCGCGGCGGCGGGCAGTCATTCGAGAACGGCGGCGCAGATCGCGCGCAACGGGCAGTTCGATCTTGCCCGCGTCTCCTTTGATTTTTCCATGAAGCAGCGCGACGTAGGTTTTCTGCACGAGGCGATCGCGAAAATCCTCGACGAGCTTGCGATGCGCGTCGTCGTTGCGCGCGATCACAATCGCGCCGGAAGTCTCCTTGTCGAGTCGATGCACGATCCCGGGCCGCAGTGGGCCGCCGACGGAAGACAATCCCGCGACCCCGCCGAAACGATGCAGCAGCGCGGCAACCATGCGTGCCGCTGTTCACGCCAGCGCCGGGATGGACGATCATGCCCGCCGGTTTGTTGACGACGGCGACGTCCTCATCTTCGTAGAGAACTTCGAGCGGAATGGATTCGGGCTCGACGCCGGGAGCCAATTCGACCGGAACTTCGACGGTAACGACTTCGCCCGTCTCGACATGATGCGAAGCCTTGCGCGCGGACACCGTCAACCTGCACGCGGCCTTCGTCCATCAGCGCTTGAATGCGCGAACGGCTCAGCGCGGGCAGCTGCGAGACGAGGAACACGTCGAGTCGTTGGGCGGCGTCTTCGGAAGTGACGATGAATTTCATGTGACGTGGAGAATTCTATGCTAGGAACGGCCCGCCGCGGCGCGGGCTCGTGACGGGCGGAATCGGAGCCGCGGATCCATGGCCGCGGAGCCACAGGAAAGCGCCGGTGAGGATCAGCGCGGCACTTACGAGTTGCATCAGCGACACGCGATCGTGGAACATAAGCGTGCGGCCCGGATCGCCGCGAAAAAATTCGATCGTGCCGCGCTCGATTCCATAGAGGATGAAATATGCGCCGACAATCCGTCCCGTGAGACGCCGCTTCGCGCCCAGCCAAACCAATATCGCAAAATTCAAGAATTCGGCGGCGGACTCGTACAGCTGCGTGGGATGAAGCGAAACATTCAACGGCGTGCCGCTGATCTTTTCGGCGATCGGGTTGGAGAAAGTGACTCCCCACGAAAGAGTCGTCGGCTTGCCGTAGCAGCAGCCGGCGGCAAAACATCCGAGACGGCCGATGGCGTGCCCCAGCGCAACCGGAGCGGCCAAGAGATCGAGGACGGCGAGAAGACGACATCTTTTGAAAATGCGTGTATAAAATCACCCATAGAATGCCGCCGACGAGCCCTCCGTAGAACACGCCCGCCGACTGGAAAGTGGCGATGCTGAAAATCTCGCGCGGATTCGCGGAGTAGTAGTCCCAAGCGCTGAGGATCAGCCAGATCTTTGAGACGGCGAGCGCGACCAGAATTCCGTAGATGCCGAGATTCCAAACCTGGTTGGGATCGAGGCCGACGACCGGAGCGCGATGGTAGGCGTACCAGAGTCCCGCAGAAAGCCGACGGCGGCCAGCACGCCGTAGGTGTAGATCGTGAGCAGAACCAATTTGGAAAAGAATGGGATGCATCGCTAGGCCTGTTCCCTGCTTGGATGCCGCCAATCGCGCAAGAGTTCGAGGATGACCAGCCCAGCGCCGAGGACGATTGCGGAATCGGCCAGATTAAAAGTGTACCAGTGGTAATCGCCGATATGAAAATCGATGAAGTCAGTGACGCTGCGACGCAGGATTCGATCGAGAACGTTTCCGGCCGCGCCGCCGAGGATCAGCGTCATCCCGCACTGGCCGAGCCAACCGCCTGCGCGCCCTGAAACGAGCAGCCAGGCGATAAGGCCGATCACAGCGACGGAGAAAACGATCAGGACCGGCGCGCGCCAGGGGGTGTTTGAATCCGCAAGCAGCCCGAAAGCAACGCCGGGATTGCTGCTGTGGACGAAATTCAACAGGCCGGGGATCAGCACGCGGCTCGAACCGGCGGCCGTTAGTTTTTCAACGGCATGCTTGCTCGCCTGGTCCGCGGCAAGGACTGCAACGGCGAGAAGAGCGAGCAACCATCCCGGGCGAGGCGGATTTGCGCTCACCGTGACTCGCTCACGACCATGCGCTCACGATGTCGCGCCGCCCGCGCCGCTGGGGCGTCGCGCTCGATTTCCTCGATCGCGGCGAGGCAACGCTCGCAGAGCGTCGGATAGTCGGCGTACTCGCCGACGTGGGTTGAATAATTCCAGCAGCGCTCGCATTTTTTGCCGTGCGCGCGCTCGGCGCGAATGCGAAGGCCCTCGATGCCAGCGTGCGGGCGAGGCTCCTTCGATTTCGCCGGTCGCGATTTCGACCTGCGAGACGATGAAGAACGCGGGAAGCTGCGCGGCATATTTCTGCAACAGCCCGGCAAGATCGCCAGTCGCCGCGAGGGTGACTCGCGCTTCGAGGTTTGCGGAGATTGTCTTCGCGGCGCGCAACGGTTCAAGGGCTTTCAGCACTTCCTCCCGCACAGCCAGGAGGCGGTCCCAATTCTTGGCGCGCGCCTCGTCGAGCGCGTTCTCGAAATGCTCGGCGGACGGGAAATTCGCCATGTGCACGCTGGGCGCCGCGGAACGCTGGCTGCGGCAGATGCTTCCAGACTTCCTCGGAGGTAAAAACAAGGACCGGCGCGATCAGGCGAACAAGGGCGCGAGCGATATGGTGAATGGCCGTCTGCGCGGAGCGGCGACCGCGATTATTCGGCGCGAACGTGTACAGGCGGTCCTTGAGCACATCGAAATAAAACGCGCTTAGGTCCACGCTGCAGAAATCGTGCAGGGCATGGTAGACGCGATGAAATTCGTATTCCTTGTACCACTCGAGGCATTGGCGGACGAGCGCTCCGGTGCGGCGAAGCATCCAGGCGTCTATTTCCCACATGTCCGCGTCGTGCACCACATCGCGCGCGGGATCGAAATCGAAGAGATTCGAGAGCGCGAACCGGAACGTGTTGCGAATCTTGCGATAGGCCTCCGCGAGCTGGGTCATCATCGCCGGCGAGTTGCGCATGTCCGCGGTGTAATCCTGCGAGACGACCCATAGCCGCAGCAAATCCGCGCCCCATTTTTCGCAGATTTCCTTCGGGATAGAGGGCGTTGCCGCGCGATTTCGACATCGGCGTGCCCTTGTCGTCGAGCGTCCAGCCATGCGTGACGACCTGGCGATAGGGCGCATGGCCGCGCGTGCCGATGGCGTTGAGCAGCGAGCTCTGGAACCAGCCGCGAAACTGATCGGGGCCCTTCGAGATAAACGTCCGCGGGCCAGTGAAGGCCGTTCTGTTCGCTGAGCACGGCAAGATGCGTGGAGCCGGATTCGAACCAGACGTCGAGAATGTCGGATTCCTTCTGCCACTTCGCCGCGCCGCACGAGCATTTCGTCCCCGGCGGAAGAAGTTCTTCGGCGGAATGCGTGTACCAGGTATCGGAGCCTTCACTTTCGAAAAACGGCAGCACGTGGCGCAGAGCGGTAAAATCGCGCAGCTGCTTGCCGCAGGATTCGCAATAAAAAACGATCAGCGGAACGCCCCAGAAGCGCTGCCGCGAGATGCACCAATCAGGACGGTCGGCGACCATTTCGTGCATGCGGTCGCGTCCCCACGCTGGAATCCATTTCACTTTTTCGACTTCCGCGAGCGCTTGCTGGCGCAGGTTTTCGCGATCGAGCCCGATGAACCACTGCTCGGTGGCGCGGAAGATGACCGGATTGTGACAACGCCAGCAATGCGGATAGCTGTGCTGAAGTTTGCCTTCGGCGACAAGCGCGCCGCGCGTCTTCAACAAGTTGATGACGACCGGATTCGCCTCGAAGACGGTCTTGCCTCTGTATTCGGGCAAGCCTTCGAAGAAGCGCCCTTCGTCGTCAATGGGCGCGTACGCTTCGATGCCATATTTTTCGCCGGTGCGAAAATCGTCGGCGCCGTGGCCGGGAGCGGTGTGGACGATGCCGCTGCCCTGGTCAAGCGTGACGTAATCGGCGAGAACCGCGGGCACGATGCAGATCCAGAAACGGATGCTTGAAACTGGATGCCTTCGAGTTCTTTCCCCGTCCACGAGCCGTGGATTTCGCCGACTTCGAGCTTGGATTCCTCGGCCAAGGCTTTCAGGCGTTCCTTCGCGAGCAGAAGTTTGCCCGCCGGAGTCTCCGCGACGACGTATTCGAATTCGGGATGGAACGCGAGCGCGCGGTTTGCGGGAAGCGTCCAGGGAGTGGTCGTCCAGATGAGTCCGTTCACGCCTTTGCCGAGCTTGGCGGATTTTTCGTTCTCGACGACCGCGAACTTTACCCAAACGGAAGAGCTGGTGTGATCGTCGTATTCGACTTCGGCTTCGGCGAGCGCGGTGCGGTCGTAGATGCACCAGTACACTGGCTTCAAGCCGCGATAGATGTAGCCCTTTTCGAGGAAATCGAGAAACGCGCCGGCGATGCAGGCCTCGTCGTGCGGATTCATGGTGAGGTACGGCTCGTCCCACCGACCGAAGACACCGAGGCGCTTGAATTCCACTTTGTGGATTTCGACGTAGCGCGCCGCGAATTCGCGGCACATGCGACGAAATTCCGGCGGCGAAACCTTGGTGGTTTTTCCGCCAAGTTCCTTTTCGACCTGCGTTTCGATGGGAAGACCGTGGCAATCCCAGCCGGGAACATATGGCGCGCGGAAACCGGCCATGGTCTTCGACTTCACGATCATGTCCTTGAGGGTTTTGTTCAGACCTGTGCCGAGATGGATTTCGCCGGTGGGATAGGGCGGTCCGTCGTGGAGCACGAACAACGGCTTACCCGCGCGCGATTCGAGAATTCGGTCATAGAGCCCCATCTGCTCCCAGGCGGCCAGCTGCTCGGGCTCGCGCTCCGGAAGCTTCGCCTTCATGGGAAAATCGGTTTTGGGTAGATTCAGAGTGCTTTTAGAATCGAAAGGTGTCGCCATCTTGTGGGATCGAGAAGCCCTTTCTTCGAAGCCCAAGCGCGTTGCGTAGCGCGGGCATGCCTGCATGTGCTACAAGTTTGCGACGTGGAAACTGAAAATTGACCGTTGCATCCCGTATGTTACAATGATTCTTGAAGCGTGTCAGCCGTGCCTCGGCCCCGGACATCCTTTTCCGCAGGGATGCGTCTAATATTTGGTAGTG
Source organism: uncultured Acidobacteriota bacterium (assembly GCA_963701865.1). GTDB lineage: Bacteria > Acidobacteriota > Terriglobia > Acidiferrales > UBA7541 > Palsa-295. The sequence goes on along the minus strand of CAVPBO010000001.1, from coordinate 352,674 downwards.
CAGCGGTGAGGGACGCAGGTCACACAAATGTCAGACTCTAGCGCCAGAATGAACGAAACCGGCCGCGAAGTCAGCGATTCATCGCTCCGGCTGGGACGCCTGCCTTCGCCCTCGCGCGAATCAAGCCTGAAGAGCCTATTTTCCAATCTCAGAGATTTCCTAGTCGAGCGCCCGGTGAAGATGCGGGCGGGCACGCCGACTGCTTTCGATGTTCCCCGTTTCGGCACGGGGATGGGAGAAAACCTCAAAGAGTTTTTCCACTCGGGGCCGCGCGGAAATGTCCGATCAGCACTGCTGGTGGATTGGCACGAGGAACCCAGCCTCTGGGCGAACTTGCGCGATTGGATCGCGCCGCGGAAGCTGCCGCCGCTGAAGACCACAAGCCAGCCGATTCCCGTTCCTGAAATATGGTCGAAGAACGAACAATTCAGCCGAGTGCAGGTGGTGTCCATTCTGGTGCACGCGCTCGCAATCGCGCTAATTGTGCTGCTGCCACTTCTGATCTACGGAAACATCTCGCCACCGGTGACCAAGGCTTCCAGCCCAGAGCTGGCTACCGATGTCACCGTGTCGCCCTATTTGAAAAAGCTCGCACCAGCGGCTTCCAAGGCGGGCGGCGGCGGCGGGGCGCACGACAAGCTTCCGGCAGCTAAGGGTCAATTGCCAAAGTTCTCGTGGCAACAGCTCTCGCGGCCGATGGTGCATCCATTGGAGCACCCGGAAATTGCGGTGACGCCAACGGTCGTGGGGAATCCCGATATACATCTGCCCAACAATAACTTGCCGAACTGGGGCGATCCCCTCGGTCGCTCCATGAATGATTCGATGGGCGCCGGGCACGGCGGTGGCGTGGGCAACGGAAATGGCAACGGAGTCGGTCCCGGCGAAGGATATGGCACCGGCGGCGGCACCCCGAACGCGGGGACGGGCGGATATGGAACGCCTGCTTGCCTCTATTGCCCGCGAGCCGACTATAGCGACGAAGCTATGAAGGTGAAGGTTCAGGGCGTCGTGGAATTGATCGCTGTGATCACGCCGGACGGCCGCGTGACGGATGTTCACGTGGCGAAGGGACTCGGTCTTGGTTTGGATGAAAAGGCCATCGAAGCTGTCCGCACATGGCGTCTGAAACCGGCGATGGGCCCGGATGGCAGGGCGGCTTCTGTGCGGCAGATCATCGAAGTCACGTTCCAATTGTACTGAAGCTTTCGCGCGGCGTTTCTCCTCCTCCGTAACCGCAGTTAATTTCTATTCAGGATTCCGTTCGCTTTCCCCTCAGGCATTAACTTTCTGGACCTATTCACGCCGGCACGCGCACCCGACTGCAACCTTCTGCTACGATGAGCGGCATGAAGAAAAGAATTTCGGGCATCGCTTGGCTATCGATTTTTCTCCTCGCCGGGACCCTAGCGAGCGCTTCTCGAGCAGCCGCGCAGAAAGCTTCGATCGAATTTGTGGCGCAAGCGACTCCCTCAGACGGCCTCGAGGAACCAGTGCGTGGATTTCCATTTTTCCTTTTGAGCAAGAGCTTCGCGGAAATCGGAAAAGAGGTCGAAGCGGGATATCCGAAACCCGACATGGATGCCTTCATTGACAAGCTGGACTTAACGAAAGAATTGCGGGCTTGGATGAAAAAACACGATTGGGTGACGCTCTCAGGCGAGGAATTCACTCATAAATTGCACGCGGACGACATACTGAACGTCCCGGAATTCAAGACGGCGTACATGGACCGGAACTCCGGCGATCAATCCGCGGATTTCCCGAAGCCCAAGTTCAAAGCCTCCGACGAGAAGAAAAACCCGGCGAAATTCAAGAAGCTCTCTGACGACTATATCGAAACCATTCGCAACTATATCGAGGCAGCATCCCGCGAGTATCGACGGAATCGATCTCGGTCTAGCCGACAATGATCCGGCCCAAAATGGAACGCCATTCTGGGAACGCGGACTACAGCGATTCATCAGCGCACGCTCGATCTCGCGCAATCCGACTATCGTGGTGGCGCGCGCGGAAACAAATCTTCAGGGGCAGGGATTCTTGCGGGGTCTGGCGCCGGGCACATACTGGCTTAGCACTCTAAATGTGCCGGCCATCGGTCGGCGACGCTCGGCCGCGATGGGATATTCCCGTTACCGTGAATGCCGGCGAAACGAAATACATAACGCTTTCGAACTCCAACTCCGTCCGGGCGCAAGCATCACGATAGCAACCTTGGCAACCGAGGCTTCTCGTGGCTGAAGCAGCCGACATTGCGCCGCTGATTCGCAGTCTTTCCGTGGCCGATCCTGCGAAGCGCACGATTGCCGCAACCGAAATCTTCACACAAGGATCTGCGATGGCGCGGACCGCTGCGCGGGACTGGCTTGCTCATCCTCCTCTGGCGAGTCTGCTGGCTCGCGGTCCATCGGGAGCACTCGAAATCACGGTGGGCATCGCCGTTGCTCCGGGCACTTTTGAGGGGATCCGATCGGCGAATGACTCGCCGCGACTCGCGGATGTGCCGCCCGACCAGGATGCAAAGGAGTTCGAGTTGGATTTTCCTGGCAGCGTACGGCTGGATATCTTGACGACGCGTCAACCCGGTGGCGCTGGAGCCATTGCGGGGTACCTTGTCAAAATTTGGCGAGGGGATACAACAGGTCGAAATCAAAGTGAATAATGTGGACGGTGCGACGGAGATTCTTCGCAAGCGATTTGCGCTCGAGCCGGTTTATCCGGCAACGCGGGCTGGTGCGGACGGCACGCGCATCAATTTTTTCCTCGTGCCGAGACCCGGCGGCGGGAAAGTACTGATCGAGCTTGTGGAGTCCACCGCGAAATCGTAACTCGGAACTACGAATTGGAACCTCAGGCACGTCGGCACCGCAGCAAGGCACAGAGAAAGGGTAAGGCTTACCGCACGCGTCGCCAGTGCAGCTCGAGCAGGGAGTGCGCATGACGAACCCCTACGAAAATCCATCGACGGAAGCGTGGGTTATTCGCCGCTTTGTTCCAGAAGCTTTGCGACGAGAGAGGTCCAGCCGGTTTGGTGGCTTGCGCCCAGGCCGGCGCCCGTTTCGCCGTGAAAATATTCGTAGAAGAGAATCAGGTCGCGCCAAAAAGGATCTTTTTGTAGGAGCGCGACATCGCCGTTTACCGGACGGCGGCCATCACGCCTGAGAAAAATATGCGAAAGGCGGCGCGAAAGCTCGCCTGCAGCATTCCACAACGTCTTCTTCTGGCCTGATCCCGTCGGAACTTCCACTTTGAATTCGTCGCCGTAATAGTAGTGAACGCGCTGCATGGACTCTATCAGCAGAAAATTCAGCGGAAACCAGACCGGCCCGCGCCAATTCGAATTGCCGCCGAAAAGATCCGTGGTGGATTCGGCGGGTTCGTAGTTCACCGAGTGCGTCTGGCCATCCACGGTGAGAATGTAACGGATGGTCTAGATGAAATTTCGAAAGTGCTCGAATGCCGAATGGCGAAAAAAATTCCTTTTCGTCGAAGCACATAGCGATAGATCCGCTCGAGCTTTTGGCGGTTCGCGATGGTCAGCAACAACCTCGGACCCTGCGGAGTGACGCGGCTCATGTCCACGTGCTCGGCGACATCAGGGTGATGCCTCAGAAACCACTCCATGCGGCGCTTGAAATTCGGCAGGCGCGCCACGTCTTCGGGATCGAATGTCTCGACGGCGAAAAGCGGAATGAGCCCCACCATCGAGCGCACCTTCATGGGGATGTCCTCGCGCCCCCCGCCAAGGTGTAGGACATCGTAATAGAAACCGTCTTTCTCGTCCCAGAGGCCGATTCCGTCGCCGCCCATATGATTCATGGCCTGCGATATGTAAACGAAATGCTCGAAGAACTTGCTGGCTACGTCCTCGTATGCCGGATCGTCATGGGCCAGCTCCATCGCCATGGAGAGCATGTCCAGGCAGAACATTGCCATCCAACTCGTACCGTCGGATTGCTCGATGTAACTATCCGGGCCGACGGGCTGGGATCGGTCAAAAACGCCGATATTGTCCAAACCGAGAAAGCCACCCTCGAATACGTTCTTGCCTTGCGGGTCCTTGCGATTCACCCACCACGTGAAATTCAGAAGCAGCTTGTGAAACACGCGTTCGAGGAACTCCCGGTCCGGCTTTTTCTGAATGCGGGAGGCGATCTTATAAACGCGCCACGCAGCCCAGGCATGCACAGGCGGATTTACGTCCGAGAAATTCCATTCGTAGGCGGGCAATTGCCCGTTGGGATGCATATACCATTCGCGCAGGAAGAGCACGAGCTGGCCTTTCGCGAATTCGGGATCAATCAACGCCATCGAAACGCAATGGAACGCCAAATCCCATGCGGCGTACCACGGATATTCCCACTTGTCAGGCATCGAGATGACGTCTGAGTTATGCAGATACGTCCAGTCATGATTCCGGCCATCGAGACGCGCGGGATCGGGTTTTGGCTGCGTGGGATCGCCTCTCAGCCACCGGGCGACGTCATAGTGGTAACTCTGCTTGCCCCAAAGCAGACCGGCGAACGCCTGCCTCTGCACCATCTTCGGGTCATCACCCATGCCTATATGGACTCGCTGCTCGTAGAACTCGTTGGCTTCTTTTAATCGCTGGTCAAACATTCCATCGAACGGCGCGCCGAAATATTTTTGCGCGGGTGGCCGGCCCTCGGCGGGATTGTAATCCGTCAAGCGCAGGCGAATCGTGCGGCCCTTGCCGGGGGCGATCTCCGCGGCGAAATGCGCGGCGGATTTTGTTCCCTTCATCGCGGGATTCACAGCATCGCGCTCGCCGCCGATCACGTACCGATGGAACGCGTCCTTAACGTAGGGCGTGCGGCTCTTTTGCTGAAAAAGCCGCTCCATGTTCGTTTCGTTTTCGGTGAAGAGGAGTTCGGGCGCACCTTCCATCAGCAGCCAGCGCTTGCCGTAGTGAAATTCGTCCAATTCCATCAGCGCGGCGCCCGCGGGAGCGTCTACGCGATAGACCTGCGGCGGATCGTAATTCTCGCCCCAAGACCAGCGATTGCGAAACCATAGTGTCGGAAGAATGTGAAGCTTCGCCGGTTCCGGTCCGCGGTTCCAAGCCGTGATGCGAATTAGGACGTCTTCCGGCGTGGCCTTTGCATATTCCACGAAAACATCGAAGTAGCGATTCTGGCTGAACACTCCGGTATCAATCAGCTCGTACTCGGGCTCCTTGCGCGTGCGCTTGGCGTTTTCAGTGAGGAGTTGCTCGTAAGGAAAGGCCGCCTGCGGATATTTGTACAGAAATTTCAGATATGAACTGGTTGGTGTGGCATCGAGATAGTAATACTGCTCTTTGACGTCCTCCCCGTGATTCCCTTCCCGATTGGTGAGGCCGAAAAGACGCTCCTTGAGGATGGGATCTCTTTCGTTCCAGAGCGCGAGCGCAAAGCAGATGTGCTGGTGCCGGTCGCAGATGCCGCCAATGCCATCCTCGCCCCAGCGATAAGCGCGCGAACGAGCGTGATCGTGCGGCAAATAATTCCACGCGTCGCCATTTGGGCTGTAATCTTCGCGGACCGTGCCCCATTGGCGTTCAGAAAGATAAGGTCCCCAGCGATTCCAGTGGACCATCCTTTCGTCGTTGGCTTGGAGCCGCTGTTCCTCGGTCGTCATGCTCTGCCCTTATTCTTTGGTCCTTGCGGGAAGGCGCGGTGTCGGCTCCGGCAGTTGTTTTCGAATTTCTCGCCGAGCGCATGTTTACTCTAGCGGTTCGAGCGAAGCGTGGCAAGGCGACGGGACTCGATCCATTCCTATCCGGCACAACGGACGAGGCTACTAGCGGCGAGCCACTCGATTCTGTATTCTCGGTGAATCAAATCCTAGAACGCGGAGTTGAATTCTGGCCGGGCCGACGACTGAGTCCCCCAAGCAGACAGCGCATGGCGGATCGGCGCCTTCTTGGCGTTACGCTCTCCTTTGGGTTGGGCTCGCAGCAACCGCCGCAATCGCGCCAATGCTTTTTCGCGGCAACGCTTCGGGGCACGATTTTCAATTCCATGTCGCGTCGTGGATGGACGCGGCTGGCCAGTGGCGCGAAGGAACCATTTTTCCGCGATGGGCTGAGTGGGCAAACTGGGGATTCGGCGAGCCGCGATTCATTTTCTATCCACCAGCGTCGTGGATGATTGGTGCGGCGCTCGGTTCCGTGCTGCCTTGGTCGATCGCGCCGGGAACTTTCATTTGGCTGACTTTGATCGCTGCGGGAATGTCCATGTGGAAACTCGCGCGCGAGTCGCTTCCCGCCCCACTGGCCATCGTGGCGGCGGTCCTATTTGAGGTGAATCCGTATCATCTGGTCATCGTTTATTACCGGAGTGATTTTGCGGAGCTCCTGGCTGGGGCGTTTTTTCCTCTGATGGTGTGGGGCTGCCCTGCACGCCGCGCGAGGAGAGTGGGGGCGCGTTCCGCTCCTCGCCAGTGCTTTCGCGGGGATCTGGCTTTCGAATGCGCCGGCAGCGGTGATCGCGACCTACTCGCTGAGTTTGATCTTCGTCGTGGAATGCGCGGTGCGGCGCTCCTTGCGACCACTGGTCCCTGGCGCAGCAGGGATGGCGGCGGGACTCAGTTTGGCCGCTTTCTATATTTTACCCGCGGCGTGGGAACGGCGTTGGGTCGAAATCGCACAAGCGCTGGCAGACAATCTTCGCCCGGCCCAGAATTTCCTCTTTACGCATGCGAACGATCCCGATTTCGTGCGCTTCAACTGGAAAGTTTCGAGTGTCGCGGTCGGCGTCATGATCGTGACTGGCTTGGCGGCGATATTCGCTGCAAAGAAGCGGCGAGAATTCTCGGAGCTCTTTTGGGTGCTAATCACTCTCGGAGCGGTATCGATAGCGCTAATGCTCCCGTTGAGCAATCCTCTGTGGCGCGCGCTGCCGGAACTGCGGTTCGTGCAGTTCCCGTGGAGATGGCTCGAGATTCTTGATCTCGTTTTCGCATTTCTCGTTGCCGCCGCGATCGCCCAATTGCAACGGCGGCGGGTTGCATGGTTCGCTGGGGCGGTTGTGTTCCTCGCGATTGGAGCGGCTGCAACGGCAATGGTCCGGAATGCCTGGTGGGACAGTGCGGACGTCCCGTCACTGGCCAGCGCGATTCACTCGAGCCGTGGGTACGAGGGTACAGACGAATACATGCCAGTGGGGAGCGACCGTTACGAACTCCCTGGCAATCCTGACGACACCGACCGCGACCAAGGCGTGTCGGCTGTTCCGGCACTTCGAATCGCAGAATTCGATACCGCCTCGGGCGAGATCGTTCCGGCCGCCGATGTTAAGTTGCGGATCGAACGATGGTCCGCCGCAGATCGGGAATTTGTGGCCGAGACGGCAATGCCGGTTACGCTCGCCGTGAAGCTCCTGAATTATCCCGCGTGGGAAGTGCGCGTGGACGGCCAGGAAATTCGCGCGAGCATAGCGCCGGACACAGGACAAATGTTGGTGGCTTTGCCGTCCGGCACGCATCGTGTCGCGATGCAATTCGGGCAGACTTGGGATCGCTCAGTGGGCAGCGCGGTTTCGGTTTTATCTGCGATTACGCTGCTGGTGTGGTTGTGGAAGATCAGACGGCCAACTGACGACGAAGCGGCGCGTTAGTCCAAACGGCGGTGCTTGAATTTCTTTTCACCCTTGGCATATGGGGACACCGTATGGCCGTCGCCATGAAGCTTGTATTTGTATGTCGTCAGGCCTTCGAGCCCCATGGGCCCGCGCGCATGAAGCTTGCTCGTGCTGATGCCGACCTCGGCGCCCAGCCCGTAACGGTAGCCATCGGCGAAACGCGTCGAAGCATTCTGAAAGACGCCCGCCGCGTCCACTTCGTTCAAGAATCTCCGCGCAGCTTCGGCATCTTCGGTCACGATTGCATCCGTGTGGCGCGAGCCATAGCGATTGATGTGTTCGATGGCTTCGTCCAGATCGGCAACGATCTTAACAGAGAGAATGAGGTCGGAATACTCCGTGGCCCAGTCGGCTTCGGTGGCGGGCACGATCTCATCCTTGGGCAAGAGCGCAATCGTCTTTGAGTCGCCGCGAATCTCTACCTTCGCATCACTTAGTCTCGCAACCATGCGCGGCAGAAATTTTTCGGCGATCGCTTCGTGCACCAGAAGAGTCTCCGCAGCGTTGCATACGGCCGGATACTGGACCTTGGCGTCAAAAGCGATATCGAGCGCTTTTTCCAGGTTGGCTGCGCGGTCCACGTACACGTGGCAAATCCCCTCGCTGTGCCCCAAGACCGGGATTCGGCTGTGCTGCATGATGAACCGAACGAGCGCGTACGATCCGCGCGGGATGATCAGGTCCACATCGCGGTCGAGGGCGAGCATTTCCTTCACGTCCGCCCGCGTCTGCAACAGGTTGATCGAGTCGGCGGGGACGGCGGGAAATTTTCCCAGACATTCGCGCCAGATGGACACCAGCGCTTCATTGGTTTGCGCCGCTTCGGCGCCGCCCTTTAGCAGAACTGCGTTGCCGGACTTCAGCGCTAGCGATGCAAGCTGCGGCACCGCATCTGGGCGAGATTCGAAAATGACCCCGATGACGCCAAACGGGCACGACTCTTTGTAGAGCACCAGACCATCGTCCAACTCAGTGGCGGAAAGTCTGCGGCCCAAAGGATCTGCGAGGCGCGCGACTTCTCGCACCTGCGCCGCTACTTGAGCGATGCCACTCTCGGTGACGCGCAACCGAGCCAGCATCGCTGACGACATCTTCCCTGCTGCGACCTCGGATTCCGCAGCGCGGCAGTCGCGCTCATTGGCGTCGAGGATTCGGCAAGCGCCCTGCTCGATCGCCCGCGCGACAGCTATCAACACCTCATTGCGCGCCTCGGCCGAGAGCTTGGCGATCGCGCGCGACGCGACCCGCGCTCTCCGCGCGATAGACGCAACGGAGGAATCGGACGCTTGTAAAGGAGCGGCGATTGGCTGGCTCATCATTTCTGCAATAGCACGATATTGTCGCGCGTGACAAGAACCGGCGCGGGAGCTGCGTCTCGCGAACCGCGGCTGCTCTTCTTGCCAGAGAATTTCTCAGCGTCGCCGCTCGCGCAGTTGGCGATGCCTCGCGCGAATTCGTGCCCGTCGGCGTCCACGATACTAACCACGTCCAGTGAGGCAAAGTGGCTTTCTACACGAACTATCCCCGACGCGAGCAAACTCGCTTTCCCCTGCGTGATCGCGCGATGAGCACCGGCATCGACAACCACGCGGCCGCGAACCCCCGCTGCGTACGCGATCCAGCGACGCTTTCCGCGCATGCGCTTGGCGGGCAGAAATGTTGTGCCTATTTCGTCTCCTGCGAATATGCGATCGAGCGCATCCGGCGCATTGCCGTTGGCGATTACCGCAGTCGCGCCACAGTTCATGGCTATTTCAGCGGCTTCGAGTTTGGTACGCATGCCTCCGCGTCCGTTGGCGGAAGGTCCGGCGCCGAGTGCGGTCAGTTCGGCGGTGACCTCGTCGACCAAAGGTACGATTGCGCCCACTTCACCGGTTTCAGATTCGCGGCGCAGCAAACCATCCACGTTGGTAAGGAGCACGAGGGCGTCGGCTTCGAGACCACTCATGACTAGCGCTGCTAATCGATCGTTGTCACTGAAGGCAACGGCGCGGGATCCCGCCGCGACCGACTCTAGTTCCGCGGTCGAGACCGTGTCGTTTTCATTGACGATGGGCAGCACTCCAAATCCGATCAGCTTTTCCATCGTGTGCTGCAAATTCGAGTAGCGGCTCCAATTGGTGAAGTCTTCTTCCGTGAGCAGGACCTGTGCGATCTTGATGTCCCACTTCGCGAATAGATTTTTGTAAGCGTCCATCAAAAGGCTCTGGCCGACTGCAGCACAAGCCTGCTTTGTCACCAGATCGTTCAAGCGCGAGCGGTGAAGTCCCAGCCAGCCGCGCCCGAGTCCTACGGCGCCGGAGGAAACCAGAACGACCTGACGCCCAGCCTTCATTAAAGCAGCAATCGAGCAGACGATCGGCTCGACACGGTCGAGACAGAGTTCACCTTCGGCCCCCGTCACGGTGGCCGTGCCGACCTTAATGACTAGTCGGCGCGCCGCGCGAAGCAATCTTTCGCGCTCCGCTTCCATCTTGTGACCCTCTCGCACTCGAAAGCCTTCGCCCCATGCGTCCGGCATATGCTCGGAAGCGTAATTGTGCTCTGCGAACTTCTGCCGATTGTACAGAAATCGCAGAACGCGCGTCTGCCGTTTGTGCTCGCCGCCTTTCCGATGACACACTTTGAGGCACCCCTGACGCCTTACGCGAGCGAAAGGGCGACTGCAGAAATGCCGTCGTGCCGGAGCGGAAGGATAGCCTCCGGGCCATCCAATCCCTTACCGTGATCGAGTAACCTATTTATAATCAGCACGTTAGAATGGAACGGACTGGATGTAAATGGGAAAAAACATGCACGTTGACAGCTTTTTGGGAACTCTGTAGATTTATTGACGTAGGCAGGAGTTGGTCGTCCGCGTGTTGGTTTCAGCGGACAGTCAGATATCTGAGGGGCTGACGGACCGCCAGTCGATTGAGAATTTTTCGACAGACGAGGCCCCATGAAAAACGTACTTCAAAAGTTTCTCTTCGTAGTAGCTGTAACCCTCGTAAGCTTGGCCCCTTCGGCTTTCGCTGACAGCGCCGTGGTAGTGGACGGTTCGTACGCGTTCGCGAACAATGGATATGGCATTCCTCCTTACGGCGGAACACTGAATGGTCAGCCTGCCGAATTCTATTGCGTTGACTTCGCGCACGACATCGTCGGCGGAGACAGCTGGCAAGCCGTGGTCACACCAATCACGTCGGGCGGAAGCTCTTCAACCTATCTTCACAACGGAACTGACTATCTGGAATTTGCGTGGCTCCTTACGCAAATGACCGGTACGACGGACCAAACCCAACAGGCGGCGTACCAGTGGGCAATCTGGAGCTTGACCGGCGGCTCGGACCCGTTCACCGGTGCAGATAGTGCGTCGAATCTGCTCAATCAGGCCTATTGGGCCGTCACTCACGGATACAACGGGCAGGGATGGGAGATTCTCACTCCCGATCAGGGCCAATACGGCCAGGAGTTCCTGGTTCGGACTCCGGAGCCTTCGAGCTTGCTACTTTTGGGCGTCGGGATCTGCGGAATTCTGTTCCTGAAGCGTCGTCGCGAACAACTGTTGTCGTAAGGCTTGACGTTTTTTTTTCGGCCGGACAGAAATGAGCGAATTCGCTCTCTCTTCCGGCCGTTTCCATTTTGGAACTGCGCATTCTGTTGGTTCGAGAAAAAATAGATCGCGGATATTTATTTCATCTTCGCTATTCACAGCGTTCGTGTAGGAACAATTTCCTAGGCCGGCCGATTAAAGCATGATATCTTTGAGTTGCGTTTGTTGCTCTTGTAACACCTTTAGATTCGATTGAAGGGGCTGCAAGTTAACACTTGCGGCCCTTTTTGTTGTACGGCTGGAGGCGGTCGAGAAGCACAAATAGCTTAAAAGAAAAGTGAGTACATCAGTGAGAGAACAAGGAACAGTGAAGTGGTTCAATGCCAGCAAGGGATTCGGGTTCATTCAGCGCCAGTCCGGCGAGGATGTTTTCGTTCATTTCTCCGCCATTCAGGCGGAGGGATACAAGTCGCTGAACGAAGGCCAGGCGGTTGAATTCGAAGTGACCCGCGGCCCCAAGGGCCTGCAGGCAGCGAACGTCACCAGCCTCTAGTCAAAGCAAAAGGCGGATCGGCATTCACCGATCCGCCTTTTCTTCTCGGCGGTAAGGAAATCGGTTCCAGGCACATCGTGAGCGAAAACATCATCGTCCAATTCGTAGGCTTCCAGGCAAAACCCCTCGCACGGGAATACACATTTACAGTCCGAGAGCGCGAAACAGAGCCGCGCGAATACGTGATTGCGATCAACAACACGGCATTTAATTCCCGTCGCGTGCGATATCAAGACGCGCCGGACGTTTGCTCCCACAAACTGCATCGGGAGCTCGCTGCCGCAGAAAACCACCCGCCCAAGAGTCATTTCAATTTGAGCGACGCTGAACTGGACGAATATAGCGCCACGCACACACACAAACCCCTGAAGTATCCATACGCACCCAAGCCAGATCCAGAAGCATAGGTTCCCGGTCCGGCCTTCCCTGATTACAGTTTTCCCGCTGTGTTGACCAATTGTGCCGCCCAGGACTGACGACCGGCACGAACCGTTCAGTAGCGGTGTAGAATATGAACCGGAGCCTACGCGCGCAGAAATGCGCCGCGTGAGTCCGAGCCGGAATTCGTGAGCACTCTCCGGCGTTCCGGGCGAGTAAGCGGTCCGGCCAGTTTCAACAAATCCTGCTGATCCAGGGGAGAACTTCATGCCCGAGATGAAAGCCCCGCCTCCCGGCGATAATGCCTCCGACCGGAGACGCTCGCACCGCGTGAATATCGCGATGCCTGTGCTTATGCGCGGAACGAAAGGCACGCAGGCTTTCGAAGAACCGGCGCTAACCATTTCCGTCAACGCGCATGGCTGCATGATGCGCGTCGCAACACCCGTGGCGCGAGGTCAGGAAGTTGCCATCGTCAATACGAAGACGGCGGAAGAGCTACCCAGTACCGTGACATTTATCGGACAGAAAGACAGCGGGAAGACGGAAATCGGCGTTGAATTCGCCGAGCCATCTCCCCTGTTCTGGCGCATCGCCTTCCCTCCGGAAGATTGGGATCCCTCGGAGCGAAAGCGTTCCGGCACTCCGCGCCAGCCCACGAAACCACTCCCTAAACCTCAACGCTAGTGCCGTTCAGACTTTCTGAGTCTGCTGCGCTACCGGAGCTCTTTCGCTTCGTTCGAGCGTACTGGCGGAGACTGCTGGCGACTTCCGCACTCGTCTTAATGCCCTGTTTTTGGCACCGGGAAATCGTTGCTTCGGATCTCGGAAGCCATCTCTACAATGCGTGGCTCGTCCAACTGATCCGCCACGGGCAAGCGCCGGGATTGTGGATCGCCTCCCAACATACGAACGTGATGTTCGATTATCTTTTGAGCGGCTTGGGCTCGATCTTCGGACTGCGGATCGGCGAAAAGATCGCTGTCTCGATCGCGGTTCTGATTTTCTTCTGGGGAATATTCGCGCTGGTTTCTGCGGCCGCCCGTCGGCCGCCCTGGATCCTAACGCCATGCATCGCTCTATTCACCTATGGCTGGACTTTTCATCTGGGTTTCTTCAACTACTACCTTTCTCTCGGACTGGCATTCATCAGCCTGGCGATATTCTGGCGAGGCAAGGGCTGGGAGTGGCTGATCGCTGCGGCGATTTCGTTGCTGGCCCTGGTTGCGCATCCGTTGGGATTCGCATGGCTGCTCGCGGCTGTGGCGTACATTGCGATCGCGGAGATGGCACCGCGCCCTCGATACCAACTGCTTCTTTTCGTTGCAGGAGCTGGTCTACTGATCGCGCTCCACTACTATTTGTGGGGACACTATAACGTCTATGCCGGCACCGGGCCGTGGTATGTCTTCAACGGCGCCGATCAATTGAATCTTTTCGGAGCCCGCTATCAGATCCCGGAGTTCGCGCTGGTTGCGTTTGCGCTGATCGCCCTCAGCAGTGGATATCGTTCGCCGGCGGCATGAGCCGAAACTCTGGAATTATTATGCTATCCCGCTTCAGCTGTACGTTCTCATTGAACTATCGGTCTATTTGTTGCCCGGCGGAATTCACTTCCCGCCCCCGACGGCGGCGCTTGCACTGCTGACGGAGCGTCTGACGTCTGTTTCCGCCGCGCTCGCCTGCTGCCTGCTCGGCGCGATGCAGCCGCGAAGATGGCATCTCGCTGGCTTCGCGATCATTGCGGCTGTCTTTTTCTCTTTCTTTATCAGGACACGGCGAACGTTAATAGAATCGAACGGCAAGTGGTGCAGCTGGTCAGCACGCTGCCTCCGAATCAGCGCGTGATGGCTACGATACTGGCGCCGCCAGGTTCACGCGTGCTGATTCAACACATCGTGGACCGCGCCTGCATCGGCCGTTGTTTCAGCTATGGCAACTACGAGCCAAGCACGGGATTGTTTCGCGTCCGCGCATCGCCGGGCAATCCGCTACGTGCTGAGTGATTACGATCTCGCGGTGGATATGGAGAACGGCGAGTACACTGTGCAACCTGAAGATCTACCGGCATATCAGATTTATCAGTGCGATCTGAGCGGAACCGAACTGTGCATTCGCCCGCTCGAAGCAGGAGAGGACAATGACCGGCTCGGTATCCATCCGGACGAGTAAGACGTCAGTTGCCCGGCGTGCTGCTGCCGGGACGAGGCGCTGAGCGCTCCGGCAATCGATTTTGCTTTGGATTTGCCGGGTGAGATGTTCGAAGGAGTTTCGTGGACGGAGTCAACAGTCCAAACACGGCGACGGAACCGCCGTTGGAACCGCTGATCGGTCCCGTGCCCGCGTATACTTTGCCATTCGCGATCATCGGCGTAGCGAACTTCGCGCTTGCCGTTGCCGAGAAGGTTCCGCTGAACAACTGCGTCATATTTGCCGCGTTAAACGCGTAGAGCGTGCCAGTAGTTCCAGTCTGAATCGCCCACACAATTCCATTCGACGTGCCATTGGCCGAGATGCTCGGCATCGTTCCGGGATAGCCGAAGGATGGCGAACTCTTCATGGGCGTTGAGCTGAGTCTCGCGTTCGAAATGGGAAACGCAAGCAGGTTGTTGTCGACCGGACCGTAATACACGGTGTTGTTGAAATAGGCTGGCGCTGACCAGACGCCTCCATTGAGCGCCCCGCCGAGCTCCTGATAAATAGCGCTGTCATTGCTCGCGTTGAACTTTCCCATGCTGTCGCGATTCACGACGTACAAATTCCCGTCCTTGCCTGCGCCCACAGCAAGGTGGTGGACGGCATTCCCGGCGTCAGTCAGGTCGGGCAATACCATGGCGCCGCCGGAACCAAGGTCGGCGTCCGTAAAGGATTCCGATGAGGAATCGCAACAAGCATTGTGCATTGTGAAGTAATCCGAAACGCCCAGCCCCGTTCCGCTGCAGTTGCCAGCGGAAGCTGAGAGTTTCATGAACGAATTGCCGAAGTCGCACTGATTTGGAAAGCTCGAACCGTTGAGGGTCGTGTCGAAAGTGCCGTTCCCGATCAATAGATAAATATTGCCGGAGGAATCCGCCGCTGGCCCCGCGCCAGCCATCCAAATCCCCCCTTCCTCGCCACCGTGCCCTGCGGCCGAAGCGCCATTGGCGGTCATGTCGAGAATAGTCGAGCGCGCGAGCGTCGATTCGTTAAAGCCGATCACCCAGCTGTTGTAAGGAGTGGCGTCGCAATGAGAGGTCCAGCTCGTATAGATCACGTTGTTCAACAGCAGAAGGGCCGCCCGCTCTTCATAAGCAGCCGGGTTGAAGGTCTGCACGCCGCCTGAACTGCCGGTGCCGGTACCCGAGAAAGTCGCTTGGATGTCTGTCGCCGACATTCGATCTATACCAGTCGTGAGGTCGAGGGCGTGCAGACGCTGGTGGTACGTACCGCCTGATTTGGACATTGCCGCCACAAAAATCGTGCCGTTGGGTCCGGCATTCAAGTCGATCACTGGCGTTGACGTGACACCGATGATCGGCAGAACCTGATCGCAACCGAGGTTATCGCTCGGCGTTTCGCCTCCGGTGCCGGTCAGCAGCGCGTTCTGCCATAGCAGCGCGAAAGTATCAGCATCGAAGGCGTACACCGAATCGTTCTCCGTTGCGATGAAAACCACGTTGTGCGTCGCGCCACCGATGGTCATGCCGCCAACATAAAGCGGCTCTGCGTCTACGAGGCCGTCGACGGTAATCGTTCCGATGAGGCCGAACTGCGTTGAATTTACGTTGCTCGTCGTCAGCGTCGTCTCGTTCAGATTCTGACCCGTGCGCCCGTTGTCGTTGTGATATGTGAGCACCGAAACGCTGCTGGGTGGCAGAGCGGGGTTCACTATCAGGGTTGCCGTACTGCTCGTCTGGCTGCCGGCGGCATTGCTCACGATGACATTGAAAGTCATTCCACTTTGACCAACCGTGGTATTTGAAATCGAATAACTGGAAGACGTTGCTCCGGCAATAGCCGTGCTGGTCGCTGCGTTCTGCCATTGGTAGCCGAGCGGTGCGGTCCCGGTCGCCGACACGCTGAATGTCGCGGTTTGGCCGGCTGACACGGTTCGGTTGGCCGGCTGCACGGTGATATTGGGCGAGACAGGGTTCCCACCGCCTCCGCCACCGCCACCGCCCCCGTTAGACCCTCCTCCACACGCGGTCAGCACGATCAACGCAAAGACGGAAACGCCGATACTGGCCCGAAGTCTCAACGAACGCTCCTCTGAATGGCTCCAGCCGCAATCAACCGCCGAACACCACAACTAATTGTAACCGCACTTTGGCGGAAAATAACCATCATCTAGGTGGAGGAACGAATCTCGCGGAGACGACCCGGGTAATTGTTGTAGACGTATGTGGGGCGCGCTCCCTAGGGGTTTAGACCGAAGACGACCACCGCTCCGACGGTGCCAACGTATACTTTGCCGTTCGCGATCATGGGCGTAACGAACTTATCGTTTGCATTATCCGAAAATTGGTCCCGCGCGCCAGCCTGATTGCTGTCGTAGAGTTCCGTCGCCAAATTTGTTGCGTCAAAGGCGCGCAGGACGCCCATGCTCCCGGCTTCCAGCGTCCACACGATTCCGTTTGCAGTTCCATTTGCTGAAATGCTGGGCGTCGTTCCCGGATAGCCATACGCGTTTGAACTCGACGAGGACGGAGCTTGGGCGAGCCTGGCATTCGAAATTGGAAACGCGGTGAGGTGGCTCCCGGTTGAACCGTAATAGATGGTGTTGTTGAAATATGCCGGCGTGGACCGACTCCCGCCGCCCAGCGCTCCGCTGAGCTCCTGATAAATTCCGCTATCGTTGGATGCGAATTTACCCATATTGTCGCGGTTGACGATGTACATGTTCGTGTCTTTTCCCGCGCCAATTGCCAAATGATGCACATTATTTTGATTGTCCGTGAGATCCGGCAAGACGATCTCGCCGCCAGAACCGAGATCAGTGTCTCCGCTGGATTCCGATTCGGCGGTGCCTTGTGCGTTGTTCATCGCAAAATAGTCCGCCACGGCCAAATTGTTCCCGGTCGTCGAGAGTTTCATAAACGAATTGCCGTAATCACCATTCCGCGGAAAGCCGTTCGTGAGAGTCGTATCGAATGTTCCGTTGCCGACCAGGAAATATATGAAGCCGGACGCATCTGCTGCGGGACCATCGCCCGCCATCCAGATGCCGCCTTCCTGCCCGTTCTGCGTGGTGCCGTTTGCCGTTAGATTCAGCACGCTCAGCCGCTGCAGCGTGGATTCGCTATAGCTAATCACCCAGCTGGTGTAATTCGGCGCGTCGCAATGCGAAGTCCAGGTCGTGTAGATCGCTCCATTCAACAACAGTAGTGCCGCGCGCTCTTCATAGGACGCCGCGTTAAAAGTCTGGATGCCATTTGAGTTTCCCGAGCCGGTGCCCGGGAATGTGGCCTGGATTTCCGTGGGGCCACCATTCAATTCGGCGTGCGTGACGAGATCCAGCGCGTGGAGGCGGTGGTGATAGTTGTTGCTGGAATCTTTCGACATCGTAACCAGGAAGATCGTTCCGTTCGGACCAGCGTGGAGATCGATCACCGGCGTGGACGTGATCCCGATTTCAGGCGTCACCTGTCCGCAACCGCGGTCATCGCTGGATGCTTCCGTACTCGGGATCGCCGAGATCTGCCAAAGCGCTGCTCCGGGTGTATCTGCGTCGAATGCATAGACCATATCGTGCTCGGTCACTACATACACGACATTGTGGGTCGCACCGTTGATCGTCAGATTTGGAACGTAGAGAGGTTGAGCGTCAACCAGACCAGTCACGGAGAGCGATCCCAGCTTGCCAAAGCTGGCCGAATTAACGTTGGTCGTGGTCAAGATCGTTTCGTCAGGGTTCAGACCCGTACGCCCGATGTCGTTGTGGAATGTGAGAACGGAGGCAGTGCTCGGCGGCGGGGGCGCGGCAGCATTGACGGTCAGCGTTGCAGAATTGCTCGTCGCCGGGGGATTGACGCTATTGCTGACGATCACTCTAAATGTGGTGCCGCTATCCGCCGTTGTCAGAACGGGCGTTGTGTAGCTCGCCGAATTCGGCGCGTTCGCGATGGCAGAGCTGTTTCGCTCCCACTGATAGGAGAGCGGCGCAGTTCCTGTTGCCACCACGGTGAAAGTCGCGGTCGCGCCTGCGGTCACCGTCACGTTCGCCGGCTGTGTGGTTATGGACGGAGCTACCGGAGCCGAATTGACCGTAAGCATGGAGGCATTACTTGTCGCTGGAGGATTAACACCGTTGCTCACTACCACTCGAAACGTGGAGCCGCTGTCGCCCGCCGCCAGCACCGGTGTGGTATAGCTTGGCGAATTGGGAGCGTTCATGATGGCCGAATTATTCTTTTGCCACTGATAACTCAGCGGCGCGGTTCCTGTGGCCACGACGGTAAAAGTCGCTGTCGCGCCAGCCGTCACCGTCACATTTGCGGGCTGTGCGGTGATGGTCGGCGCTACGGCAGCCGGATTCACGGTCAGTGTCGCGGAATTGCTCATCGCCGAAGGATTGACGCCGTTGCTCACAATCACTTGGAATGTGACACCGTTGTCGCCTGTGGTCAGCACGGGCGTGGTATAGCTCGGCGAATTCGGGGCGTTCGTGATGGCTGAATTGTTTTTCTGCCACTGGTACGAGAGTGGTGCCGTTCCCGTCGCCATCACTGTGAATGTCGCCGTCTGCCCTGCCGTCACTGACTGGCTGGCAGGCTGCTGCGTGATCATGGGCGCGATGCTCGTGCCCGGGCCGCCGGGCTGGGACCCTCCTGGCGGAGGGCACGAGCTCATTCCCAGCAGTGCGATGAGGGAGACAAGGACGCCCAGTCTCAGTATCACGGTAGTTCCTCCGAAATATCTTCGTTGACGCGCGAGAGGATTTAGCGCGGGCTAAGTCGGCGTCCTGGTGACCTGCCCCCCGGATCCGCAGGGTGGATCATACGACATTCGCATCTTGTGAGAGGGTTGCTTCGTCTGGCGTAGCGCGAAGCGCGGAGCCAGACGAAGCAAGGAGTTGCCGCGCGAACGCTGCTGGCGTCTGGTAGCCCAGCGCGCTATGCGGACGCTCCTCGTTGTATTCCACTCGCCACGCTGCGATCTTCCGCCGCGCATCCCACAAGTTTTCAAACCAGCTCACGTTCAAACATTCATCCCGCAACTTGCCGTGAAAACTTTCCACGTAACCATTCTGCTGCGGCTTTCCCGGCTGAATGTGCACCAACTCGATCTGCCGCTCCATGCACCACGCCAGAAAATACCGGCTGGTGAACTCCGGTCCATTGTCACAACGAATCGCCAGTGGTTGGCCACGTTCCGCGATTATCGCTTCGAGCACCCGCGTCACTCGCCGGCTCGCCATACTGGTGTCCACCTCCAGGGCCGGGCATTCCCGCGTGTATTCATCCTCCACCGTCAACACGCGAATGGCTCTTCCACTCGCGACTGCATCGTGCACAAAATCCAACGCCCATTCCTGATTCGCTGCGGTCAACGCTGGCCGCCGCGGTCCTTCCCGCACCAGCCTCTTTCGCGCTTTCCGACGCACCGCCAGTCCGGCTTCCTGGTATACGCGAAACACCCGCTTGTGATTCACGCGCTCCCCGCCGCCCGCCAGCAAAACATGCAACCGCCGGTAGCCGAAACGTGGTTTCTTCCGCGCCAGTTCCACCAACCGCTCGCGCAGCGCGGCGTCGCTCCGCGTGCTGCGGTAACGATAACTCGATACCGCGATCTCCATCAGCCCGCAAATCCGCTGCTGGCTTGCCTGGTAGTTTTCCCCCAGCCAGCACACTGCTTCCCGCAGCTTCACGAGCCCCAGCCGTTTTTTGAGATCACCGCTTTCAGCATGTCCTTGTCCAGACTCAGGTCTGCCACCAGTTTCTTCAACCGGTGGTTTTCATCCTCGAGCTGACGCAGCCGCTGCGCCTCGTTCACATCCAATCCGCCGAACTTCGCCTTCCAAGCGTAAATGGTGTGCTTCGACACGCCCATCTCCCGGCCTACGTCCTCTGCCGTCCGCCCCGCTTCCAACTGCTTCAACGCCCCGATCATCTCCGCTTCGCTGTGCTTTCCCTTCGACATCACGCTCCTCCTCGTTCCGCAGAATCATATACACTTTCCTGCGGACTGCGGGGAGCAGGTCACTGGTGCGGTGAGGACACCCTTCCCATATGGAAAGCTTACTCAACGAAAATAGTACGGCGCGTTCAATGAGATTTCAACTGTACGAAGGACCAGAGAGGGGACAGTTGCTTACGGGATGATTTAACCTCGATATCCTAACTGCAAGCAAACCAAGCAAGTTCGAGAGCAGAGCCCGCCGATCTCGAAGAGCGTCACTAGGTTGATTCTGCGGTGACAGGGTTCTCTCCGCGGACGCCAACGGCTTTGGGGCGGCCGCGCCGACCGACTAGCCATGTTCCGAGCCTCCAGGCCAGCAAAATTGCCACCAGGAACCCGTAGAGCACGGGCTTGCGGACATCAGATTTGACGAGCCAGTAGTAATGAACCACACCGAGGATGGCTGTGACGTAGATCAGCCGATGTAGCATCTGCCAGCGCTTTCCGCCGAGGCGGCGAATCCAGCCTGCAGTGGAAGTGATTGCAAGCGGAATCAGCAGCACAAATCCGGTAAAGCCCACCGTGATGAATCGTCGCTTCACGACGTCCTTCCACATTTCCGGCCAGACAAATTGCTTGTCGAGCCAGATCCATGTGGTGAAGTGCAGGCAGACGTAGAAAAAGGCAAAGAGTCCGAGCATTCGCCGGAAGCGAATCAGTTGCGGCAGGTGCAGGATTTTTCTTAGCGGAGTGATTGCGAGCGTGATTACCAGGAATCGCAGCGTCCAATCGCCGGTCCTGTGCGTGATGAAGGCTATCGGATCGGCCGTGAGATCGCTGTGGAATCCTCGCCAGACAAGCATTGCGGCCGGCACAAGGCAAGCCACAAACACAACCACTTTGGTCCACTTGCTTGTGAGGATTGAATTCAACAAGGCGGCTCCGGTCAGAAGTTCTTGCGCAGATCCATGCCGGCATAGAGGCTCGCAACCTGATCGCCATAGCCGTTAAACATCAGAGTGGGAATATTTCTCGTAAACAGACCGAGCCCCGGACCCAGGCGGCGCTCCGATGCCTGGCTCCATCGTGGATGATCCACGTGGGGATTCACGTTGGCGTAGAACCCGTATTCGCTTCCACCGCCGTACATGCTCCACGTAGTCTCGGGCTGGTCTTTCACGAACCGAATTCTCACCAACGATTTGATGCTCTTGAACCCGTATTTCCACGGGATCACCATGCGCACGGGCGCTCCGTCCTGATTCAGAAGCGTCTCGCCGTACATTCCCAGGCACAGAAGCGCCAGCGGGTTCATGGCTTCGTCGAGCCGCAATCCCTCGACGTAGGGGAGTTGTATTCCGGCTTGGCTCCCCAAAGGCATCTGCCGAGGATCGTAGTAAGTCTCGAAGGCCACGAATTTGGCCTTCGGCGTCGGCTCAACGAGTTTCGCAATCGTACTGAATGAATATCCGATCCAGGGAACGACAACGGACCAGGCCTCGACACAACGATGGCGATAAATACGCTCCTCAAGCGGCGCGAGTTTCATGATTTCATCCATACTAAACTTGCGTGGCTTGGCGACTTCACCCTCCACCGAAACGGTCCACGGCGAGGTTACGAAATTCTTGGAGTTTTTGGCGGGATCGTCCTTGTCAGTGCCAAATTCGTAGTAGTTGTTGTACGTAGTGACCTTTTCAATAGGCGTCTGCGTCTCGGTAGTGCTGCCGGGCCATTTGACCAACCCGTTCAGTTTCACGGGCACCGAACCACCACCGCCAGCCGATACCAAACCGGGAAGCCTCTTATATGCCTCCACTGCTGCGCCGGTGGCCACCAGTCCCAACAGGAAGTTCCGACGACCCATATAAAGCGACTTGGGCGTGACGTCGGCGTAGGTCAAATCCGGCTTGCGCTTGAAGAGCATTGAAATCCTCCGCTCCCATCTCTAATAATACTACGCATCTGACAGTACCTTGGATGCCAGAACTTTTGGGACGATGCGCGACGGGCTCTGCTGTGGAACTTGGGTTCAGGCGGTGGTTAGTTCAGCGAGCAGGGCTGTTCGAACGCGCTGCTGATGCTCTGGAGCGAGCTTCTTGCCGCCGGACGTTACATAGAATGCGTCTATCGCCATTTGTCCTTCCGTCTCGATGAGCGCGATTTCAATGTTGCAGTTTTGCCGCGAGAGCTGAGAGCTGACGCGGTAAAGAAGTCCGGGCTGGT
The DNA here is from genome assembly GCA_963701865.1 of uncultured Acidobacteriota bacterium. Lineage (GTDB taxonomy): Bacteria > Acidobacteriota > Terriglobia > Acidiferrales > UBA7541 > Palsa-295. The sequence goes on along the minus strand of CAVPBO010000001.1, from coordinate 330,242 downwards.
CCTGCGCGATGACCTCAATCAGAGTACTATGAGCCGAACAGGTATCATCGATTTCGACCTTCGTTTCCACTTTTACTTTGGGCGCCGTATTCTTCTCGGACCGCAAACGATCTCGCAGCATCCGCTCGAGGTCGGCCTTGTCCATCACGACGTCGTGAATGCTCGTTTTGAAGCGTTCCCATTCCGGAAGGTTTAATTCGAGAGTTTGAAAGCGGTCGGTGAAGAAAAAATTGTCCACGACAACTCCGGCCGCGTTCGAAAACGCGGCAGCCTTCACGATGTTCATGCCCCACGCGGCCAACGCGCCCGCCATCCTCGCAAACAGGTATGGACGATCCAAAGTCACCACGGTCAATTCGTACCAGTGGCGCCCGCGCGTCAACTCAACCTGCACGGGATCTGTGTCTAGGCGGCCTGCCATATCTAGGTGACGAATCACGTCGCTCGCCGCCTGGGTGGTCAGATAGCGCTTCGGCAAACCATCGAGAAAAGTGTCGAGCTTCTGCCCTGCTGCCGGCGTGAGCGTGCGAAGGTGTGTCATCACCTCGTCGTTCTCATCGCCGTGCAAACGCTCATCCACGCTTCGCATCAGGTAATTTGCCGCGCCGATATAAAGCTGCCAAAGATTTTCAGCCTTCCACGGCGTCAGAGCCTCCGGGTTCACAGCCTTGATATCCGCGTAGGTGAGCAGGCAGAGCATCTTCAGACGCTCGGGCGTGCCCATTTTTTCGGCGATCTGGCGAATCGCTTCGGGATCGAAAATATCGCGCCGCAAGGCTGAGCCCATCACCAGATGTTGTCCTATGAGAAAAAGAACTGTTTCGCGATCGGGCGGATCCAGATCGAGGCGAGAGAGAGACACCTCGGCAATCTCAAGGCTGCCGACAATATGGTTGTCCGGTCTCGTGCCCTTGCCCGTGTCGTGCAGAAGCAACGCCAGATAGAGCAGGTCCGGCTGTTCGAGTTCATCGAGAAGCTCGGCGTAGCCCTGGTCCCACTTGGACTGGGATTTCCGTAGAGCGTGCAGATTTTCAATCGTGACGAAACTGTGCTCGTCTACTGTGAAGCGATGGGAATAGTCGCGGATCACGAGCGAATCAATCGCCTGAAATTCAGGCAGGAGCGGCGTTAGCAGACGCAGCGAGTGCATCGTGCGCAGAGCCTGGGCGGCGTGCGGAGCAACAAGAATTTCCTGCAAATAATGCCAGAGCTGCGCGCCTCTAGGGGGAGCGGCAGCCAGCGCCGGCTGAACTTCCTCAATCTGATGCTCGGCAGACGAACTAAGGCTCAGACCATGGCGCGCCATGAACCGAAACATGCGCAGCGGCAGTTCTGAATCGGTCGGAGTCTCCTGGCGCTGCAGGAATATACGGCCGTCCACAACAGCGAACTCGGGGTTCGAGAGTCGCGACCGCAGATTCTGAAACTGGCGGTAAAGCGATGGACGCGCCGCCGGAAACTCCTCCAGTAGTTGCAAGCCGACGCGATGGATCAGGCGCGCATGACCGAAATATATCCGCATCCAATCGGAGGCGGTGAGCGAGCCAGCACCCGGCGCGCCGATCTTTTCAGCGGCGGCCTCGTCCTGCGCTAGCCAAGCGAGCGTATTATCATCACGGCCATGGCGGAAGTGGAGGAAGCAGCGGACGGACATTAGAAAATCGAGGGCGGCGTCGAATCGATCGCGGAGCCATGACGGTAACAGCGTGGCTTCGTCTGGCCAGGCGCCCTGTTCTTCCATCGCAGCGATGAGGGCCAGCCAATGCGCGAGGTTGTAATCGCGCAGGCCGCCGGGACCGTCCTTTACGTTAGGCTCCAGATGGAAGACAGTGTTTCCGAACTTGTTGTATCGGCTGTGGGTCAGATCCGTGAGGCGCTGGACAATCGAGCGCGACTCGCGCGACACAAGCTTAGGAATCAGCTGATCGTGCAGCCGGTCGAAAAGACTCTTGTCGCCCGCAAGATAGCGGCAATCGAGCAGGGAGATCGCGAACTCGACGTTGTTCGGATCGAATTTCTCGCATTCGGCGAGGGTGCGTGTCGCAGGGCTAAGTTTCAACCGCAGATCCCAAATCTCCTGCGAGAAACGCGCGATACGCTGCTTCAGATCTCGCTCGGTTCCACTGCCTGCGTGCAGAAAGAGAATGTCGATATCAGAATATGGAAAAAGCCAGCGACGACCATAGCCTCCGAGTGCAACCAGCGTGAAATTCTGAGGGCCGGCCGCATCCGGCGAGATCAGTTCCTTCCATAAACGCAGCGCGATGGAGTCCACAAGCGTGGCCCGTCCGTGGACGGCGGTGCGACCATCGCTTCTTGCGGAGAATTCCGCCTGAATGCGCGCCCATTCGGCGGCATAGAATTCACGCAGGTTATTGCCGGGTGCCTGGGTCGTGGACATACGTGTCTGACGGAACTACAGGCCGGCGCCGTTCGCAAGCCACGAACTTGCCTAATGGCCGCTAGAGCGCGCTGTCTCCACGTTCGTCGTTGCGAATGCGAATGGCGTCGTCAACCTTGGACAGGAAAATCTTGCCGTCACCAATTTTCCCCGTGCGCGCCGCTGTCACGATTGTCTGGACGGTTTTCTCAACCATATCGTCCGCGATCACAAGCTCGATCTTGATCTTGGGGATCAGATCCACCGTGTATTCGCGGCCACGATAGAACTCGGTATGGCCCTTCTGGCGGCCATGCCCGCGAGCCTCGAGGACCGTCATGCCCTCGACGCCAATCTCATGAAGCGCATCCTTGACCGCGTCCAGCTTCGAGGTTTGAATTACCGCTTCCACTTTTGTCATCGTCGTCTGCCTCAGCCTTGAGATTCTCTCACCGAGACCCGGAAGAGATTACGCCCAAATCCACGTGCTTGCTACGAGGATGTGTCCCAGGAGTAGCCCTCTTCGCCGTGCTGAGTCAGATCCAGACCTTGCGCTTCGTCCTCCTCATCGACACGCAGGCCAACAACCATATCTACAAACTTGAGAATGATGAGCGTGCCTACGATCGCGATCACCCAGGCAATTGCCACGCCGACCAACTGATTCAAAATCTGGTGAAAATTCCCCTGAATGGCGCCCGAGGGCAGAGCGTTGCCGTTCGCATCCTTGAAGATCGGGTTGATAAAGCTAGACGCGAAGACCCCCGTCAGCACTGCCCCAATCGTGCCCCCGGCTCCATGCACTCCAAAGGCGTCGAGCGAATCGTCATAACCGAAAAACGTCTTGAACGATGAAGTCATCCAGAAGCAGACGCGCCCGCAATCAAGCCAATCGCCAGCGCCGACATGGGACTGACGAATCCGGACGCTGGCGTAATCGCCACCAGACCCGCGACTGCTCCCGAGATGGCGCCGAGAGCGCTGGGTTTCCCCCTGCGAATCCATTCCGCGCCTGTCCATCCGATGACCGCCGCAGCCGCCCCGAAATGGGTCGCCACAAACGCACTGGTCGCCAAGCCGCCCGCGGATAGCGCGCTTCCCGCGTTGAACCCGAACCAGCCAACCCACAGTAGGCATGCTCCGATGAAGCTGATCACCACGCTGTGCGGCGGCATCGGCTCCTTCGGATACCCCAGCCGCTTGCCAAGATATAGCGCGCAGACCAGCGCCGAGACGCCGGACGTGATGTGAACCACCGTGCCGCCCGCAAAATCGAGTGTCGGGAACCGGCCGCCAAGCGAAGCATTCAACAGGCCTCCCTTGCCCCACACCATGTGCGCCATCGGGTCGTATACCAAGAGCGACCACAGCGTCAGGAACAGCAGCATCGCGCTGAACTTCATGCGTTCCGCGAATGCTCCGGTAATCAGCGCTGGAGTTATGATCGCGAACATCAACTGAAAGATCATGTAGGTCTGCGCGGGGATCGTCGCTGCATAGTCCGAATCCGGTTGCGTTCCTACACCCCTCAGAAAAAGATTGTGCAGGCCGCCGATGAAGCTGTTCCCCGATCCGAAGGCCAGGCTGTAACCCACAATCGCCCAGATAACAGTGATCACGGCCATCATCGCGAAACTCTGCATCATGGTGCTGAGCACGTTTTTCCGGCGCACGAGGCCGCCATAAAAGAGCGCGAGTCCGGGTCCGGTCATCAGTAACACGAGCGCCGAACTCGCAAGCATCCATGAATTGTCGGCCGAACCTTTTGCGTCGGCCACGGCCTGCTCCACTGTCGCGAGGCGATCTACATGAATTTGCGGAGCCACCAGGATGGCGGCCGAGGGCCCGGTTCCCGCCGGCAGCCATGCGAACGCAGTGACTGGCGCCAAACAAAAAAGTAGCAAGAGGACTGCACAATATCTTGTCCATCGGCTTTTCATGGAGGCGGTTATCTCCTCTGACAGACGAACGCCTCTGCACACACTATGAGCGTCGCAGCTGTCTGTCGATAATCTAAATTTCGATACGCGCTATCGGAAATCGCTATCGAATCCCAAACCCGCGCGCATTATACACAGGGATGCGAGCGAAAATAAGCTTTGCAGAACCCGTAAGCTCGACACCCTGGGGGGTAGATCTCCAGACAGCTTGCTAGTACGGCGATCCGCGTCAGGTTATCCATACGAAATTCAATCGTTTAGGCATTCGCGCATTTGAAGCACAACTTTTCGCCGGACCTCGTGTTCCATGAAGCGTACGGCCTCCACGAGGGCTTTGGGGGCTGACACTTGAAATGAGCGCCAAGCTCAAGCTACGGGGAGGAAGGACATCATGAATACACGCAATCTTATTTTGAGTGCGGCAGCCTTAATTGCTCTGTGTGCGCCGTCTGCGTTTGCTCAGCAGTCCGATACCAGCTCTACCGCGACACCGACGGACAAACCAGCGACGATCGCACAGCGCAAGGACAATCAACAGGATCGCATCGCACAAGGAATCGACAGTGGCCAACTAACGGCCGGCGAAACCAAAAACCTGGAAACCAAAGAAACCGACGTGAACAAGGAAGAACATACGATGCGCTCGGAGGATGACGGCCATCTGACTGCCGCCGACCGCGCCAAGCTGAACAACCAGCAGAATCACCTGTCGAACAATATTTACAACGACAAGCACAACGCCAACACCGCCCACTCCGGCAACGGCGAAATCGGCCAGCGCCGCGAAAACCAGCAGGACCGCATAGCGCAGGGAGTGAAGAGCGGCCAGCTGACGGCTGGCGAAACGTCGAGGCTCGAAAACCGGGAACAGGGCATCAACCGCGAAGCGAGAGCTGACCGGCAGGCGAACGGTGGAAAGCTCACGGGCGCGGACCGGAAGGCCATCAATCAGAGCCAGAACCGAGCGTCGCGTAGCATCTACCGAGACAAGCACAACGGCGCACACGCACGTAGGTAACCGGTTGTTTGATAATCCAGCAAAGCGCCCCGGCTGACACGCTGGGGCGCTTTTTTGTTCTATCGATCCGCGCAGATGCTCTCCCAGCCGTCGCATTATCCGGCTTTTCGGACGCTCCGAGGCGGCACTGCCGATACAGCGTCCGTCGCCCAACATGGATCTCGGCGTCTCGCTTCCTCATTTCAGCCAAATTCACACAAACAGTACTTTCGCTACGAATCCTCCCAGCAACAACACGCGGGCTCCGCGCGTAGTAACATAGAGAGCGAAATAATGACCACGAACGCCCCTACATCCGGCCAAGCCGCCATCCGCCTGCAGCAAGTCACTCGACACTATCAAATGGGCGAAACGCTCGTGCGCGCGGCTGACAACGTGACCCTAAGCATCGGCGCGGGAGAATTCGTGGCCTTGCTCGGCAGCTCAGGCTCGGGCAAATCGACGTTGCTGAACCTGATGGCAGGACTCGACCGGCCCACATCGGGAGCCATCCTCGCTCACGACCGCAATCTTGCCGAAATGAGCTCCGAGGAATTGGCCAAGCACCGAAGCCACACGATCGGGATCGTTTTTCAGGCTTTCAACCTGCTTCCGCGCATGACGCTGGAAGAAAACGTAGAGCTACCGCTGCGCCTAGCGGAGGTCGAACGCAGCGAACGCAGCGGGCGCGTCCGCGATGCAGTGGATCGCGTGCGGCTCAGTACCCGGCTGAGCCATCGGCCGAGCGAAATGTCCGGCGGCGAACAGCAGCGCGCTGCGCTCGCCCGTGCTCTCGTGAACAAGCCGAGCATTCTGCTCGCGGACGAGCCTACCGGAAACCTCGACAGTGCCACCGGCGATGAGATCATGCTTCTGCTTCGCGAAATCAATGAGACGCTGGGGATGACTATCGTCATGGTTACTCACGAACAGCCGCGCGCCGAACGCTTCGCGCATCGGCTGATCCATATGGGCGATGGCAAAGTGCTCAAGGAAGAACGGGCGTCATGAAGCGGCGCGACCTCGGCGAGCTGGCATTCCGCAATCTGCGTGAAGCCGTGCTGCGCAATTCGCTTACGACGCTTGGAATCGCAGTCGGCGTGGCATCGCTCGTTGCCATGTTGTCACTCGGCGTCGGTCTTCAGAACCTAGCCAACGATCGCCTTTCGCGTTCCGGGCTGTTCGACGCGATTTTCGTGACGCCGAAATCGAACAATCCGACCTTTGGCCGGCCGCGAAACCAGAATCCGGCACCGACCGGGCCGCCCAAGCCGCTCGACGCCGAAGCTCGAAAGAAAATCGAAGGCATTCCTAACGTTACAGAGGTCTATCCCGAAATTCGATTTCCTACGGAGATCCATTACGATGGAAGTCCCTACACGACGGTGGTAGCCGGCGTGATGCCTTCGGGGAAAACCGACGGCTCGTTCGACGGCATGGCCGGCTCGTTTTTCTCCAGCCCGACCGCGGACGAGGCGATCCTTCAAATCGACTTCGCGCGTCAGCTTTCGCCGCAGCAGCCGAATAGCCTGATCGGCAAGGACATCGTCCTGCGCTACGCCGAGCGCGAAGCTCTTCCGCCGGAACCTGGAGCAAAGGATTTCGACCCGGCCGGATTTTCCATCGTGCCGAAAGAACAATCCCTGCGCATCATCGGCATCATCGAGACTGATCCGGCCGGTGGCCTGGGCGCCTTCGGTCGCGGGAGGCTTTTCATTCCGCTGGAAGTCGCCGAAGCGCTGCGCGCCGCACAGACCAACGATCTTCGCGATCTGCTACGAGATTCTTCCTCGCGGAAAACTTACGAGAGCCTCACGGTGCGGGTCAGTGGCGCATCCAAAGTAAAGGACGCCGAGGAAACCATCAAGAAAATGGGGTTCACGACATATTCACTGCTCGACGCCACTAATAGTCTGAGGCTGGTATTCGCGGTTTTCGATTTATTCCTGGGGATTTTCGGCAGTCTCGCGCTCGTGGTCGCCTCACTTGGCATCGTCAATACCCTTGTGATGGCGATTCTCGAGCGCCGCCGCGAGATCGGCATCCTGAAGGCCCTCGGCGCCGCTGATGGCGATGTCTGGTGGCTTTTTACGGTCGAGGCTGGCGTGATGGGACTGCTTGGTGGAATCTCCGGTGTTGCTATCGGCTGGCTCATCGGACATGCGATCAATTTCGGTACGAATGTTTATCTTGCCCGCCGCGATCTTCCCGCTATCAGCGTCACCGCCGTTCCCTGGTGGATGGTCGTCACAGCAATCCTATTCTCCATCGGCGTCAGCATGCTGGCGGGCCTATATCCCGCCACTCGCGCCGCGCGTCTCGATCCTGTGAAGGCCCTGCGATATGAATAAGCCGCTGCGGCAGCTGTTCGCGGGGATAGCTTTTCTCCTGGTGTCGCTCGCATTCGCTGGCGCAGGGCCCGCGCACGCTTCCCCTCGAATCGAATGCCGCTCCGTGCCGAGCAAGCTTCTGAATCGCCACGTCCAGTATTGCGTGTTGCTGCCGCCAAGCTACGATTCCGACAAAGCGCGCCGCTATCCCGTGGTCTATTTCCTCCACGGCCTCGGCCAGAACGAGCAGGCCATGATTGACTCTGGCGGTTGGAATCTGACGCAGGACATGTGGGAACAGGCGCAGATTGGCGAATTTCTGATCGTCGCGCCGGATGGAGATCGATCGTTCTTCATCAATTCGCGCGACGGGAAACGCCCCTACGAGGACTTTTTTGTCGAGGAACTTCTGCCCTTCATCGATTCGCATTACCGCACGAAGGAGGGGCGCCGCAACAGGGGAATTGCCGGAGTCTCCATGGGTGGTTACGGCGCGCTGCATCTCGCGCTCCGCCATCCGGATCTTTTCGTCGCCGTAAGCGCGAATAGCGCTGCGCTGATCTCGAATCCACCGGAGGGGAAGGTTGACTCAAGCTCAACGGAGGCGATTTCGCGCGCGCTCGGCGGAGCCTTCGGCACGCCGTTCGACCGCGCCTTCTGGGATCGCAACAGCCCGTTCACCCTTGTGCGCGAAAATCCGCCGCCGGCTGGCCTGCAAATTTATTTCGATTGCGGCACGGAGGACGATTACGGTTTTAATCACGGCGCGCAGGAGTTCCATGATCTGCTCGCTGCACGCCATATCCCGCATGAATTCCATCTCTACCCTGGCGGACACGATATCGATTACTTTGCCGAGCATTTGCCCGAGTCTCTCGAGTTCCAATCGAAAGTGCTCGGCGCTACGACGACGCCTTCGAAATAAGGCTCGGCGCTACGCCCCAAAAGCGGCCTAATCCGTCGCTCCAGCGGCCTTGCGGTCAAATTCCGCGAACTTGCCACCGGTTTCGGCCAATTTCTTCAGCAGCGGCGCCGGCTCCCAGAGCATTCCGTGTTGTTCGTGAAATTCGCAGACGCGGTCGTACACTTTTTTCACGCCCACCGTGTCCGCATACCACATCGGCCCGCCGCGAAAGCTCGGAAATCCGTACCCATTCAGATAGATGATGTCGATATCGCCCGCACGCAAGGCGTAACCCTCTTCCAAAATCCGCGCGCCTTCGTTCACCAGACCGTAGACTTCGCGCTCCACAATTTCTTCGGCGGAAATTTGCCTCTGCGGGGTCCCGGCCTCGGCGTTCCACTTCTTTACCAGCTCAGCGACCTCGGGGTTGGGCGTTGCGCGCCGGTCGGCGTCGTACTTGTACCAACCGGATCCGGTTTTTTGCCCGAAGCGGCCCATCTCGCAAAGCTTGTCTTCCACGTACGGCTGCCGCGCACCCGGCTTTTCGAGATGCTTGAACTCTTTACGGATCCGCCACGCCACGTCGAGCCCGCCCAAGTCTCCGACCGCGAGCGGACCCATCGCCATGCCCCACTGCGTTAGCGCCGCGTCAACTGATTCGGGCGACGCGCCTTCCTCCACCAGAAATTGCGCCTCGCGAATGTACGGCAGGAACATTCTGTTGCCAACGAATCCGCGGCAGTTCCCCACCAGCACGGCGACTTTGCCGATTTTCTTAGCCAGTTGCATGCAGGTGGCGATCACTTCCTTGCTGCTCTTTTCCCCGCGCACCAGCTCCAGCAGGCGCATCACGTTCGCTGGGCTGAAAAAGTGCGTGCCGATTACAGATTCGGGCCGCGAGGTCGTCGCCGCGATTTCGTCAATATTGAGCGTCGAGGTGTTGCTCGCCAGAATTGCGCCGCGTTTGCATGCGCGATCGAGCTCAGCAAACACTTCCTTTTTCAGCGCCATGCCTTCGAACACCGCCTCGATTACCATGTCGGCGCCCGCAAAATCGTCGTAGCTCAGCGTCGGCTTGATCATCTTCATGCGCTCGTCCACGAATTCCTGCGTGAACCGCCCGCGCTTCACCGAGGTCGCGTAGTTTTTCTGAATCTTGGCGAGGCCCCGGTCGAGCGCCGCCTGATCCGAGTCCTTCAACAGCACCGGAACGCCGGCATTCACCGCAAACCATCGCGATTCCTCCGCCCATGGTTCCCGCGCCCACAATGGCGATGGAGCTCGACGGGAATCACCGGTGTGTCCTTGGGAACATCCGGAATTTTCGCCACTTCTCGCTCGGCGAAGAAAACGTGGATGAGCGCTTTCGATTCGTCCGAGTAAAGGCACTTATCAAAGAGACGCGCCTCTTCCTCGCAGCCTTTATCAAACGGCAGCTTGGTGGCGGCTTCGATTCCATCGATCGCGGCCATCGGCGCGGGCAATCCGCGCTGCTTTTTGCGCACTGAATCCCGCGCGGCGGCAAAAATCGGAGCATTTGCGTCCGGAGTTCCCAGCTTTTCGTTACGCTCGCGAGTCTTCGGCGCCGGCTTTCCGGCAACGTCGCGCGCAAACGCCACAGCTCCAGCTAGCAAATCTCCCTCGATCAGTTTGTCGATAATCCCGGCCTCGACTGCTTCCGCTGCCTTGATATTCTTGCCGATCGTGCACATCTCGAGAGCCTTGGCGACTCCGGCAAGCCGCGGCAAACGCTGCGTGCCGCCCGCGCCAGGGATTATTCCCAGATTCACTTCTGGCTGGCCCACCTTGGCATCCGGGCTTGCGACGCGATAGTGGCATGCCTGCGCGACTTCGAGGCCGCCCCCGAGCGCGTTTCCATGAATCGCCACGACCACCGGCTTACTGCAGTCCTCGATCTTCAAAAGCGTGGGAAGCAGGTTGATCCGCCCACCCTTGCCCGACGTCATCTGGACGAACATATTGATGTCTGCGCCAGCGATGAACGTGCGCCCGCCGCCGATTAGCACCGCAGCTTTCACGCTTGCGTCTTTCTCGATTTCGCCGATAGCTTTTTCAATACCTTCGGGCACGCCGGGGCTAAGCGCGTTTACCGGCGGATTATCGATGGTGATAACCGCAACGTCTCCGACTTTGCTGAGTTGAACCAGATCGCTCATGTGTGTGGTTTTCTCCGATGTGACTCTTATGCTATTTGCGCCGCTGAGACAAGCGAGAGGAAATGTTTGCGCGGGCGATCAAAGAATCTGGACCACGGGCGCTGACGCCGACATATTGACCATCGAAATCCGCGCCGCAACCTGACGCGCCATTGCGTAAATACTCTTCGCGCCCGGAGAATCCTCGCCGAGCGACGCCGCCGGTTTCCCCGTATCGCCGCCGATGCGAATCTGCGGGTCAATCTCGATCTCGCCCAGAAACGGCAACTCGAAATTCTTCGCCATGCGCTCGCCTTCGCCATGCCCGAAAACATCAATTTTCCCGCTACAATGCGGGCAGGCGAAATAGCTCATGTTTTCGACCACGCCCAGAATTTCCACGTTTACCTGACGGAACATCTCCACGGCTTTGCGTACGTCCGCCAGCGCGACCACCGACGGCGTAGTCACCACCACTGCTCCGCTGACAGCTACGGTTTGAATCAGGCTCAATTGCACATCTCCGGTCCCCGGCGGGAGATCAGCGATCAGATAATCGAGCTGTCCCCAGCGCACGTTGCGCAGGAATTGCTGCATCACGCTGTGAAGCATCGGACCGCGCCAGACCAGCGGCTTGTCTCCGGGATTCAGCAGCCCCATCGAAATCATCTTCACGCCGTAGGCCTGCACGGGAATGATGGTCTTCTCGTCCAACATCTTCGGCTGCTCGCTGGTTCCGAGCATCACCGGGACGTTCGGCCCGTACACGTCCGCATCCAACAAACCAACTGACGCGCCCATATTCTTCAACGCAATTGCCAGATTTACGGCAACCGTCGTCTTGCCAACTCCCCCCTTGCCACTGGCAACCGCGATCAGATTTTTCACACCTTCGATCGCTGCCTTGCCCTGTGGCCGGATGCCTTCCGGCACCGTGGCGTCGAATTTCAAGTCCACTGTCGTCACGCCCGGGACTTTCGCGAGCGCTGCGCGCAAATCGGCCTCGATTTTTTCGCGCTGCGAGCGAGCGGGCGTCGTCAGCTTGACGAGCACGGACACCGTCCCGTCGCGCACCTCAACATTTTTCGCCAACCCGAGCGTCACCAGATCCCTGCGGAGCTCTGGGTCCATGACGCTGCGCAGCGCTTCAGTTACCGCAGCTTCTGTCAGACCGCTTGCCATCAGTATCCTTTCGTGTGGAAAGACGCGTCGCAACCGCGGACGTCTTGCAGGACGTGCCAGGGTACGTGCCATTCTGCGGGTGATTCGTGAAAGAAGGCCTCGCCTCGACTAAGGTTCGTTGTCCTTATACTCGTCCGGAACATCGTTTTCCGGCACTTCGTGCGTCGTCACTTCGCTCTCATCGGCATCATCAGCGTCCTGCACGCCCTTCACAACCTCGGCCTCAAACGAGTTCCCTTCCTCGAGCAGTTCGTCCACGCTCTCGGAATCCGCGCCACCGCGATTGGAAAGACCCTGCAAATCCCCCGACTGGCCGCCAGAGCGCGCTCCGAGCCCTGCTGGCTCGAACGCCAACGACGAAGCTCGTTCGCTTTTTCCACGCGTCCTGACCCTGGGCGCGGCCTTCTTTCTCGATACGACTTTCCGCGTGGGCGCTTTCTTCTTCTGCGCCTTTTTCCTGCGCGCAGGCTTCTTGCTTACTACCTTCTTTACCTTGGCTGATTTTTTCTTCTTCTTTTTCGTCGGCATAATTGCAGTCTACCACCGGATGCCCTTTTTTGTAGCCGTGCGCAAATGCTCGCAAAGGCGTTCATAGGGTTGCCACTGGATTCGTCAAGTGGTGTCGCGTTACTTCGCCGGTTTCAGCTCCAGGTACAGCTGCGTTACGAATCGTTGCGTGGTTTCCTTCGAATTGGGCACGCGAACGTCGTAGTCGGCGGTTGGATTCGCGGCTAGCACTTCGTCTTGCGTCTTGCCTTCCGCGATCAGTTGCGCCACGCGATCGCGAACGGCCAGAATCATGTCCCGGTTCGCGACCACTTCCGCCCTGCCCACCACGGGACCGTGTCCCGGCACGATCTTGGTATTTGGCCCGGCCATCCCGATCACCACTCCCAGCCCGTCGAGCAGTCCATTCAGCGTGCCGCCGTTGTTGCGATCTATATTGGGATATTGGATCGAACGATAGAAATCGCCGGTCATGATGATGTCCAACCCCGGGAAATAAATCATCGTGTCGCCGTCGGTGTGTGCTCGCGGAACGGGGATCAGTTCCACGACCTCGCCGTTGATATGAAGCTTCACGGTGCTTTCATAGGTCACAAGCGGCAGCGCCGCTGCGGGCGCCGGCACGCCGGGTGTGCCGTTCGCTGCCGGCAGCGGATGCATCAGCCGGTCGCGCAGTTCCTCGCGAGCGAAAATGATCGCGCCCGACCTACCGAAATTCTCGTTGCCGCCTGTGTGATCCCCGTGCAAATGCGTGTTCACCAGGAATCGCACCGGCTGATCCGTCAGCAGCTTGATTGCTGCCACGAGCTTGGCGCTCAGCGGCGCGAACTGATCATCTACCATCAACACGCCATCCGGCCCCACCAGCACGCCGGTCGTACCGCCCAATCCTTCGAGCGTGTAGAAATTGTTGCCAAGTTTTGTCGTCTTAATCTCGACCTTGCCGAAATCGGGCGGCGTCTGTGCCTGCGCTTGCGTGGCGACGGCTCCCAGTGCGAACCCAATCAGAATCGCAGTCGAACATAGAATCCTCGAGATCTTCATCTTTTACTTTCCTCCAGCGGGCGATCAGTCGCTCGCGTTTGTGGCGCTCCGACGCGCCAAAGTATATCTGCAATTTCCACAACAATCTTGTCCTCGCCGAGTAACCGCTGTGATATAGAATCTCTCATTCACACGATTGAAAAAGCGCGATCGGGGAAAGGAGCGAAGGGTTAACATGCGTGCCATTCATCGGGCAGTGATCCTGGCGCCATTGTTGCTCGTTGTCGCGACGCTCGCGCCGCGGACCCTGCACGCTCAGGTCGATCTCTCCGGCACCTATGCGCAAACCGCCGGCCCCGACAACACTACCGATCCCTTCATCGGCGACTACACCGGACTGCCCATTAACGACGCCGAGCGCCTCCGTGCCGACAGTTGGACCGCCGCAAAATGGGACCAGGAACAGCACGAATGCGATCCCCACCCTGCCGACTATGCTCCACGGGCACCCGGTGGCCTCCGCATTTGGCCCGAACTCGACCCGCTCACCTACGCAGTGCTCGCCTGGCACGTTGAAGTCTTTACCAACGGCAGGGCGCGCACCATCTACATGGACGATCGCCCGCAACCCTCCCCCTATTCCGCCCAAACATGGAACGGCTTCTCCGTCGGCAAATGGGAAGGCGACAAACTCAAAGTCACAACGAGCAATTTGAAAGAGGGTTGGATCCGCCGCAATGGTCTGGCACGCAGCAACAAAGCCACGCTCACCGAATATTTCATCCGCCACGGCGATTTCCTGACCATCGTCTCCGCCGTGAAAGACCCGGTCTATCTAACCGAGCCGCTCGTGCGTACCGAGCACTGGTTCCTCAATCCCGGCTACACGTTAGCGCCTTTCATTTGTACGCCGCGCGACGTCGTCGACAAACCGCCCAGCTGGGTACCGCACCACCTTCCCGGCACAAACGAGTTCCTCAGAGAATTCCCATCGAACTTCGGAATTCCGGTCGAATCGACCCGTGGCGGCGCGGAAACGATGTACCCGGAATACATTCAGAAGCTCGCCACGCTTCCGCCGCCCCCGCCGCCATCTCCGTCGCCGGCCAAGCCCGCCCCGGACAAACCATGACAAGAATCCCCGGCATCGCGCTCTCGATTTTTGCGGCGATAGGCGTCGGATCCGTACCCGCGCATTCCCAACAGGACCAAGCGCCCGAAAAATCCGCCGTGGAACTGCTTCATGTCCAGGGCCGCGTCCACATGCTCGTAGGCGCCGGCTCGAACATCACCGTTCAGCTAGGCGACAACGCCGTCGTCCTCGTTGACTCTGGCTTGCCGCAGTTGAGCCCGCAGGTTCTCGCAGCGATTCGCTCGCTCTCGCCAAAACCCATCGAGTTCATCATCAACACCAGCGCCGACGCCGACCACACCGGCGGCAATCACAATCTCGCGCAGTCCGGCCATTTCATTTCCGGCATGAACGGCGAAACTCCCGGCGCGTCCATAGTCGCGCAGATCGGCGTTCTTGACCGCATGACCGCTTCCGTTGGTAAAGAAACCAACGCGCCACAGGAACTCTGGCCGACCGACACCTATGACAACGACAAATGGGCGCTCTTCAACGACGAAGCCATTGTTCTCGAGCATCCGCACGCCGCGCACACCGACGGCGACAGCATCGTTTTCTTCCGCCGCTCCGACGTCATCAGCGCCGGCGACATTTTCACTCCCGATCGCTATCCAATGATCGACACGGCGAAGGGCGGCTCGATAGACGGCGAAATCGACGCGCTCAATCAACTTCTCGAAATCATGGTTCCTCGCGCGGATGAAGAAGGCGGCACCTACGTCATCCCTGGCCACGGACGCCTGTGCGACCGCAACGTGGTTGCAAACTACCGTGACATGGTGACTATCGTTCGCGATCGCATCGAAGACCTCGTAAAAAAGGGCAAGACGCTCGATCAGGTGAAGGCAGCCAGACCAACCCGGGATTACGACGGCATCTACGGCGCGGACTCGGGATCCTGGACCACGGACATGTTCATAGAGGCCATCTATCGCGATCTGAGTGCCGCAGCAAATCCGCCGGAGCAAAACCCCGCGAAGCCAGGTAAGGGCTCCGAGAAGAAATCAGGTTCAGCGGCAGGAAGAGGCTACCGTTGATGATCAACCATCGGACTCCCAGGAGTCGCGTCGCGCGGTTTCCTCTGCTCGCAGTCGCACTCGCGTTTGCCATCATCGCATTCGGCCACGCCGCGACTGCTCAGGCGCCCGGCCCCGGCCGACAGCGTCCTCCGGCTCAGACTCCGAAGGCAGCCGCGCTGCTCGATCTAACTGGCTACTGGGTGTCGATTATTGACGACGAGTGGCGCTGGCGCATGATGACTCCGGCCAAGGGAGATTTTTCCTTCGTTCCGCTCAACGCCGAAGGCCGGCGCGTGGGGGGCCTGTGGGATCCCGCAAAGGACGAGGCCGATGGAAATCAGTGCCGGGCGTTCGGCGCCGCTGGGATCATGCACCTCCCGATTCGCCTGCACATTACCTGGGTCGACGATAAGACACTCGAAATTGACACCGACGCAGGCATGCAAAAGCGCCTCCTGCATTTCGACGGCTCGAAATGGACCGGAGGCGAACCCGATTGGCAGGGAGATTCCGTACCCTCGTGGGAAAAACAGGTGCAGGCCCAGGGTTTCGGTTTCCCCGGGCGCGGCCCTCAGGGGCCGAACTTCGGCAGCCTCAAAGTTCTCACCACCCACATGCGACCCGGATACCTACGAAAAAACGGAGTGCCCTACAGCGGTAATGCTGTGCTCACGGAATTTTTCGACCGCATCGAACTCGATGGCGAACCCTACCTGATCGTCACGGGAGTGGTCGAGGATCCGCAATATTTGACCGCGCGGTTCATCACAACCGAGCAGTTCAGGTTCGAACCCGATGGCTCGAAATGGAGTCCCACTCCCTGCAAGACTGTCGCACCATCGGCTCCGTCCACAGCTCCGCCTCGCTGATCAATTCTTCCCGTACGCGGCTTTGTACCAGTCCCACGTCCGCTTCAGTCCTTCTTCAAAAAGTACGCGCGGCTCGTAGCCTAGAATTTTCCGGGCGAGTGAAATATCGGCCTGCGAGTGAAGGATGTCGCCGGTGCGCGGTGGAAGGTATTTGACCTGTATCTTATTGCCCGTGACCTTCTCAAGTTGCCGCAGCACTTCGTTCAGTGTGACTCGAACGGCGGTGCCGCCGTTAAACACTTTCCCGGACGCCCCGTTCGCCTCGCAAGCACGCAAAGTTTCGTCCACGATATTTTCGACGTACGTGAAATCGCGCGATTGCTCGCCGTCGCCATAAATCACGGGCGGCTTCCCTTCGATGACTGCGAGCATGAATTGCGAAAGGACGCCCGAATACTGCGACGTGGGATCCTGCCGGGGGCCGAAAACATTGAAATATCGCAGCGAGGCATTTTCCAGCCCGTACACGCGCCCGAAAACCTGCGCGTAGAGCTCGCCGACGTACTTCGTCACGCCATAAGGCGAGATCGGGTCCGGCTGCATCGTCTCGACCTTCGGGAGCGCCGGCGTTTCGCCATAAGCCGAAGACGACGCCGCAAAGACGAACCGTCGCACCTTTGCGTCGCGCGCCGCGACGAGGACGTTAAGCGTCCCATCAATGTTGATGTGGTTCGTGTCGAGCGGGTCCTCGACCGAGCGTGGTACCGACGTTCTCGCGGCAAGGTGAATCACGTAGTCCGCTCCGTGGCAAGCTGCCTGGACCGCCGCCATGTCCGTGACGCTTCCGGTATTCAATTCGATTTTGTTGCGGACGCTCGCAAGATTCTTCTCGTTTCCCGTCGAAAGATTGTCGAGCACGACCACGTGATGACCGCGGCGCACGAGTTCGTCCACAATGTTGGAGCCGATGAAACCGGCACCACCTGTCACCAGGTAGCGCATTCAGGAATTCCTTCCCGCGCGAATTCAGGCCACACAGAATTCAATCGCTTCGCAAGGAACCTCGCGATTGAATTTCGATGCAACGCTGTGATGATTGTGCCGCGCGTTTCGGGTACGCTTGAATATACCCGGCGCGGCTCAGCCGGGCAAGAATCACGAGGTCTTTTTTGGCTGGGATGAAAACACGCCTCGTCACAATTTCGGCCCCGGTGTTAGTTCTCGCGTCGCTTTTTGTTCTTTTGTCAACGGCTGGCGCGAAGGAACACCCGATGCCGTTTCGCGCCGGCGAGACCCTCAATTACCGCGTCTCGTGGGCTGCGTTCTCAACCGCTGCGTCCGTGCAATTAACCGTGGCCGAGCGCCGCGTCCTCTTCGGCTGGCAGACTTGGCATTTCCGCGCGGTCGCGCAGACCCTCAACCCCGTGAGCACTCTCTTCCCGATTGAAGATCAGTTCGATTCCTACACCGACGCCGAATCGCTCGAAAGTCGCCAGTTCGAAACCCATCTCAACGAGCTGGGTAAAATTTCCGACCAGGTGTTGCATCTCGTCGCGACTGGTCAGAAATCCCGAGCGCCCGGTGCCAGCGTCGTCGTCCTGCCCGGCACCCGCGACCCCCTCGGCACGCTCTACGCCCTGCGCGCGGTGGATTGGCAGCACACACCCGAGCTAGATGCACCCGTATTCGATGGGAAGGATGTTTTCGAGATGCGCGCGCGTCGAGACAGTCCGGACGAAGCTGTGACGGTTCCCGCCGGCAATTTCACGGCGTCGCAAATCTCGATCAGAGTCTTCCAACATGAAAAGGAAGTGACCGCAATCCACATAGCTATCTGGGTAGCGGCTGACCCAGCACACACGCCCGTGGTGCTCCAGGCAACTCTGCCTTTCGGAACGCTCCGCGCCGAGTTGATCCCGTCGCCGAAGTGATATGTTGTGAAATTTGTTTCGAGGCAGGACGAACTAATCTTCCGGAGTAACCCAATCGTCCGGCGGAAAATCGATTTGCCAGAACGATCCACAGGGCTGCACGAATTCGATACCCGTCTGAACCTTTTCCGCCGTCGGGCTTCCCAGGTGAACCACGCGGCATTCCAGGGACTTCGAGGTGGACTTGTTGGATACGGTGACTTGCTGGCCGGGAACCACGCGCGCCCCCAGCGAAATCAGCGCTCCGTGCGCATTCACCACGAGTGTCCGAGTTTCTTCAACGAAATCGCGGCTCTCTTTGTCCTTGCCGATTACATGGATCGGCACGCTCAGAAGCACGCGCATGCTTCGCCTGCGTCCTGGATCGAGCGTGAGACCTGACCGTTCCTGGGAAACTGACGTGGGAGCGCCCATGAATCCAACGATAGGACCAGGGTACGTGCCCCACAATAGGACTAAAGTCCTATGAGCGATTTCGAGTAAACAGATGCCATATAGGAAGGCTCCTTAGCAGGGGACGATTTTTTCGCGGCCTTGTTTGACTCGCCGAGTGGCGTTTCGCGAATCCACGATCAGCTTGGCGTCGCGGACGATCGCTTCGTAATCGTAGCTGGTGTGATCGGTGGCGATAAGCACGCAATCGTAACTGGCGATAGTCGCAGGACTCAGCGTGACCGACCGCTTGTTCGGGAAATTATAGTGGCGCAGCTTCGGAATCTCCGGGAAGTACGGATCGTTGTAATCGATAAGCGCCCCGCGCTCGGTGAGAAGTTGCAGCAGTTTTAGTGAGGGCGATTCGCGCATATCGTCCACGTCTTTCTTGTACGCCACTCCTAGCAGCAATATCTTCGAGCCTTTGATGCTCTGCTGGCGCTCGTTTAGCGCCGTGCCCACGGCGCTCACGACGTGATAAGGCATTTCCGTGTTTATTTCGCCCGCTAGCTCAATGAAGCGCGTCGAAAAATCGTACTCCCGAGCCTTCCACGACAAGTAATACGGGTCCACCGGAATGCAGTGGCCGCCCAGGCCGGGCCCAGGGTAGAACGGCATAAACCCGAATGGTTTGGTGGCAGCACTATCAATCACTTCCCAAATGTCGAGTCCCATCCGCAGGCTCAGTTGTTTCAGCTCGTTCACCATCGCAATATTGACGCAGCGAAAGATGTTCTCCATCAGCTTGACCATCTCGGCGGCCCGCGTTGAGCTTACCGGAACCACTTTCGACACAATTTGCGCGTACATTTCCAATGCGGCGCGGCCGCTCGCGGGATTGATTCCGCCGACCACTTTCGGAATCTGCGCCAGTCCGTACTGTTTGTTGCCGGGATCTTCTCGTTCGGGTGAAAACGCCAGATAGAAATCGGTCGTCACGTCCTTGCCGCTCGTCCCTGCGTCTATCGGGCAGCGCATCCGCCCTTTTCAAGGATCGGCAGCACCAACTCTTCGGTCGTGCCCGGATACGTCGTGCTCTCTAGAACGATCAACTGATCCCGCTGCAGATGCGGAGCGATCGCCTTGGCAGTATCTTCGACGTAGCTCAAATCCGGCTCGCGCCGTTCGTCTAGGGGCGTCGGGACACAGATCAGTACAGCGTCCATGCCGCGGAGCTTCGAGAAATCGGTCGTCGCGGAAAAGCGCTTCTGTTTGACGTGCTCGCTAATTTTGTCGGCGGAGATATGCTGGATGTACGACTGCCCAGCGTTCAATTTGTCTACTTTTGTTTGGTCGAGATCGAACCCGGTGACGCGATGGCCCACGTCGGCAAAACGCAGGGCGAGCGGCAAGCCAACGTAGCCGCAGCCGATGATACCGATTTGCATGTCCTTCCCAGCAAAAAACTCCGGCTTCCGCTGCACAGCCATCCGCTTTGTTCTCCCTTTTCTCGCCCGTGAACGAATCGGACCATCAAATTGCGCGAACCAAAAGCATAACAGGAACGCAAACTCCCGTGGAGTCCAAGTCTCCCCAGTGTATCCAATCGCGATATGGGTACATTCCCGTTGCGCCAACCAGCGAACTGGGAGAGCGGATCCGCGACGCATATCGTCCTTATAATTCTGCGGGGCTGACGCGGTGCTGCCGGAATTCGCGATTCTGCCGTCCGCGGTTGGCCTATGGATAATATAGTGTCCGCGTGGACCAAACAGGGAATCTGCCCGCTGGGCAGATCCAGGCGATCTCGCACAAACCATTTAGAATCTTCGTTTTGGCGGCCGAACAAAGCACTTCGATGGACACCAGATTGCCTATGAATTTTCTGTGAAAACTGACTCACCCGGGCCGGGAATATACGCTTCTGCAACTAGGTCGCTAAATATAACGGCGCGCCTTTCGCTGGGGCTCTTGCTCGCAGCGTGTTTTGTGTTGGCGGCGCGCGGAGCTGTGGCAAACCTCCTCGCTGCCCAAGAATCGGCCGATGCCTTCGCACGGGCCGCAAGGTGGGATCGCGCAAACCCCGAGTTTCCCTCACGGTACGCGCGGAAACTTGCCGGCCAGAGTCGGGATGCAGATCCGAACGAGATCGCCCGCGCCTTTCGCCCAGGCCACTCGGCTGGGGCCCCATCGCGCGGAAAACTGGGCGGGGCTGGGACGAAGCTCTTGATCTGGCGGGAGATGATTCAGGTGCGATACGCGCTTACCAGCGCGCGCTCGAGCTTTTCCCGCGTTCCCCTGACATCAACTGGGAGTTTGCGAATTCCCTGCTGCGCTCGGGCGACACCGCCGCAGCGATTGCGCCATGGCGCACGGCGATCGAAGGCGATCCCGTCGCTTCGCGTCGGAGCATTCGATCTCGCATGGCGTGCCGGCATTCCCAGAGATGAAATACTGGCGGCCCTTCCCGCGCGGGAGGACATCCTTTCGGCCTATCTGGATTACCTCGATGCGAGCGGACGAATCGACGCGGCTGACGGCGCATGGAAGCGCATGCTCGCTTTGCCCAGGCAGGTCAATTTCGACTCCGCCTGCCGCTATTTTGACGCGTTGCTCTACGCTCATCGTGTGGACGAACTCCAGCCTGTGTGGGCCGCGCTCGCGAGCCCCGACCCGGCTGGATTCGGCCCGCAGCCGGAACGCCGCGAATCGCATCACGAACGGCGGGTTCGAGGAACCGATGGTCAACGGCGGATTTGGCTGGCGCATCACGCACATCGAAGGCGCCGATGTGTCCCTCGATACAGAGATCGTCCACAGCGGCTCTCGGTCCCTGCTCGTGCATTTTGACGGAAAACACAATCTGGAATTCGCGCACGTGGTCCAGTACGTGATGGTCGAGCCGGATACACGTTACCGCTTCGTCGCCTACACTCGCAGCGAAGGAATCACTACGGACAGCGGGCCGCGCATCGCAGTCTATGATGCCTATGATCGGACGGCGCTTGCTGTGGCAACCGAAAGCGTGATCGGGACTACTAGCTGGCAGGAACAGAAGCTCGAATTCCGCACCGGACCGAGGACAAAGCTTCTGGTCGTACAAGTAACGCGGCCCGCGAGCCGGAAACTCGACAATCAGATTGCCGGTTCGCTTTGGCTCGATGATTTCAGCCTGACCGCGGTTCCGTAATTTCCGCTGGCGTCTTGGTCGAGCGACATGGCGTACCCGATTCCGAGGATGACGGCGAAGACCAGAGCGTTCGCAGGGATATAGAAATTGAAGTCCGCGACGCCGTGCACCAACAGACGCAACGATTGCGCCAAACGAGCCCAGCGCAAGCGCACGAGCAAGGCTGGACCGCGCGCGTAAGCTCGCGCGAAGAGGCTGAGCCGGCCATCCAGAAGATCCCCGCGATGAAAAGCACCGCACACGGAAGGCCTAGCTCAGCGGCAAGTTCCAGGTAGTCGTTGTGCGCATGGTCTACCAGATAGGTGAGTTGCGTGGATTGCACCGCGGTAAAAGCGTATTGGAAACAGCCTAAGCCCACTCCAGTCCAGGGATGCGCGCGAACAAGTTTCAGAGTATCGTTCCAGGCGGCGACGCGGCCCTGCGTGGTGCTGACCAGCGGCTCATTTTGCGGGAGCTGTTCGAAATGCTCGACCACAGGTGCCATGCCGATCCATGCGGCGACGGCGATACCGACCGCGAGCAACAACACAATCAATGCCACGGGCAATTGGTTACGGCGTCTGCCAATCCGAACGATTGCTGCCATCGCTCCGAAGCGAGATTAGCGCGGAAATCATACCCATGCGCGAAAGCGAAAACACGATCGCCACGAGCAGGACGGCCGCGACGAGCAGCAGCAGAAAACATTTCACGATTCCAGGCTGGCCAATAAATTCGACGAAAGAACGCCAGTTCCGGCGGCGGGAGCGATGCCATGCACTTTGCCAGAAGTAAAACGCGAGACCGAGCGCGAGCGGAAGAATCATTTCGAGAAAGTCCGGCAAATGGTTGTGATTGATGAAGCTGCCCGAGGCG
This sequence comes from uncultured Acidobacteriota bacterium, assembly GCA_963701865.1. Lineage (GTDB taxonomy): Bacteria > Acidobacteriota > Terriglobia > Acidiferrales > UBA7541 > Palsa-295. Next base: position 307,554 of record CAVPBO010000001.1, on the reverse strand, counting down.
CTGCCGAGGTAGAAACGCTTCGAGGGACGGTCCATATGTATTGCCATCCGGCCAGATACTCGGCGAGACCGTAGAACGCTTCGAACAGCCCTATGCCGATCAGGCAGAGGACAAAACGGATGCGGGCGCTTACGTTCCTCGTGCAACTTCGAGACGACAAAGAAAGCGACGATGCTCGTTGCGAGCGTCGAGGCCGCGCGATTCAATGGCATGCGTGTCGAAACCGAATCGTCCTGTGCGGGACGCAAACCATTGCACACCGATCCATGCGAGAAGCGCGATCGCGGACACGAGCAACTTGGCTGAAGCGCCCGCGAAATTCCGCGGAGGGAGCGCGAGAAGGAGGATGCCGAGGAACATCACAATCATCTCGGCAAGTCCCCAGGATACGGGTTCGGTGCCGCCGAAGCCTCCGACGGCAATCAGGATCGGCGGCGACCAATCCGAATTCGAGAATTTTACGAGGCATCGTCAGCCGATCATTCAGCGCGCGGCCGCGGTGGCCCTTGCGGCTGGCGGCGAGACGAGGGATATACCGTGGCATCAGCGGACGAGCTTGCACCGACGGACTCCCATTTCATTTCCGCCGCCTTGAGCGCCGGATGCGAGACCAGCAGGTGCCAGACTAGTGCTTGAAACGACTCCGTATGCGGCGTAATGCTTTCCGCGTTCTCGACTGGAATCAACACACAGGCATCGGCAAGCTGCGCGGTGGCGCCGCCGTTGCGCCCTACGATGCCAGCGATTGCTGCGCCGCGCTCGCGAGCGTACTGAAGGGCGCAGACGAGATTTGCGCTGATGTTTCTCTCAATATCGCCGCCTCCAACCGAAAAAACAAAAATCATATCGAGTGGACCGAGACGGCTGGCGCGGAGCCAGTTACGGTAAGACGTATCCCAACCCTCATCATTTACACGTGCGGTGAGCTCTGAAACATTGTCCGTAACGCAATAGGCTTCAATCGCGGCAATCTTGCGAAAATCGCACGCGGCATGAGATGCGTGGCCAGCTCCTCCACCCACGCCGAGTAGAAACAAACGCCCGCCGCGATCGCGCACCACTCGCAACAGCGCGGCGGCGCGCTCGATCTGATTTGCGTCAATCTTCGCCGCAATCTCGGCGGCCTCCGAAAGATATCGAGCTGTGTAGCTCGATTCCGAACCAGAAAGAACGCATGGGGCTGTCCCACGAGGCGCTGCGCCGGAAACTCGGGCGGACTTGCGCCTTCCCGCAGCGCTCATTTCGCCGATGGCGCTTGCTGCGCAACCCAAATCCCGGACTAGCAAGTCAGGCACGGCGCCGCGAGAGGAGTATTCCTCGCAGACAGTGCAACGGTGAGGAGAGAGCAATATCGTGGTGACTCCAGCAGCGCGCCCAGCGAGAACGTCGGACACATCGTCTCCGACAAAATAGGACTCCTTTAGGTCGAGGTTGTGCTCGAGCGCCGCGCGCAGCAGAAGCCCCGGCTTGGGCTTGCGGCAATCACAATTAGCTCGATATTCGGCGACAGTGGCCTCCGGATGGTGCCGGCAATAAAGCACGGCATCTAGGCGCGCTCCTGCAACAGCAAGTTGGAAGCACATCTCCGCGTTAATTTGGTCGAGCAATTTAGGGGACATCTTTCCTTTCGCAATCCCCGGCTGATTCGAAACGACAATCACCGACAGGTCAAGACGGTTGAGCGCAGCGATGGCTTCACCCGCGCCAGGCAGAAGCTTGAATTCGTCAGGCCTCGCGGGAGTGTCCACGATGCCAAGTTCAGCGTTGTAAGCGTACTGATTGATGACACCATCCCGATCGAGAAAAACAGCAGGTTTTTTCATGATTTCCTCTTTCAGATCGGCTTTGCTGTCGCGTCAGGCGCTGACCATCACGCGCACCTCTGGCCGATGATTCTGCCGCGCCAAATGGGCCAGGCGCCCATCCCGCGAGACGATATCGAACACGACTTTGCTGCCTTCGAATTCCAGGCGGAAATGCAGCTCGCGCAGCCCGGCGCGGCGCATGGCTTCGCGCAATTCCACTTTGCGGTCCTCGCAATACAGCATCAGAAATCCTCCACCGCCCGCGCCGGAGATTTTTCCGCCAATCGCTCCGTGATATTTCGCGAGCTCATACCACGCATCAATTTGAGGATTGGAGATGGCGCTCGAAAGACGTTTCTTCGCCTGCCAATGGCAGTCAAGGAGTTCGCCGAAACGGCGCAAGTTGCCCCGTACAATCGAGTCGCGTATTTCGATACCGATGTCCTTGATTTCGAGAAGGCTTGAAACCACGCCGGTCTCGCGCCGCTTCGTGCTTTGATCCTGATGCGCCAGGATCGCGGCGGCGTCGTGCGTTTCGCCTGTAAAGAAGAGCAGGAGATTGGTTTCGAGCGCCTCGACCAGATCCACACTCAAATTCAGAGGCATGGCGCGAACAACTCCATCGGGTGAGATTTCAAGAGTCGTCAGGCCGCCGAACGCCGCCATGTATTGATCCTGCTTCCCGATCGGTTTTTTGAGGATTTCGAGCTCGATGTGGCAAGCCTCCTCCGCGAGTTGCCATGGGTTTGCTTGCCGTTGCGTGAGCGCGTGGAGGCCATTGAGCAAACCGACCATGTAACAGCTCGACGAACCGAGTCCGGTGCCGCTGGGAATATCGGCAATCGAAACGATCTCGATGCCGGTAGCCAGACCAAAGTGGCGCAGCGCCTCGCGCGCAAGCGTGTGCTCGACCTGGTCTACGTTGTCCACAAGCTCGGAATTCGTATATCGGACGCGAATTTTATCGTCCACGATCGGCGTGTTGATGGCGAGATACATGTACTTGTCGATTCCGACGGCCAGCAGGAAACCGCCATGGTCGCGATAAAACGAAGGCAAGTCTGTCCCCCCTCCGCCGAGGGTCAACCTGAAAGGCGTGCGCGTGATGATCATGGCTGCGAAATCTCCTTTGCGGTGCGAGCAGTTGTGGCGGCGCGTTTCAGTAGGCCCCTTCGGCGCGCAGGACCTCCCAAAATGTTTTCGCCAGAATTACGAGGTCGAGCCAGATGGACCAATGGTCGATATAAAACATGTCCATCTGGATTTTTTCCTCATAAGTCGTGTTCTGTCTTCCCATCACCTGCCAGAAACCCGTGAGGCCCGGCTTAGTCGAAAGAAGTTTGGGCAGCAGGCGGCCGTAGCGCTGGCGCTGCGCCCAGGAAATTGTTCGCGGCCCGACGGCGGTCAGCTGGCCGGCAAGAATGCTGAAGAACTGCGGAAATTCGTCAAGGCTATATTTCCGCAAGAATCGTCCGCAACGGAGGATGCGGGGATCGTCCTTCAACTTGAAGCTGCGCTCAAACTGCGCCTTGAGAAACGGATCATTTTCGAGAACTTGCTCAGCGTCCTGAACCATGGTGCGGAACTTCAGGAAATGGTGCATGCCACCATCCGTGCCGACATATTCGCGGCGGTGAAAAATAGAGCCACCGTCTTCCCACTTGACCAGCAGCGCAACGATCGGAATCAGCACGAGTGTGGCAAGGCTTCCCGCAAGTCCGATCGCGATGTCGAGGCCGGACTTAATCAAACGCTGAACGGCAAGCGGCCATCGAGCCGGCGAATCAAGGCGGAAGCAACCCGAAAATTCGTCGCGCTCGAAACGTAGATCGGGTGGTCCAAAGAGCTGGGAATAGACCTCGACTTCGATTCCCTTCTCGCGGCAACGGCGAATTATTTTGAGAACGCTCGTGTGATCATCGCTTGAAGTCTCGCCAAGATGGATAACGACGAGCTGGGCGCCTTCTGCTTCCGCGACTTCCTCCCAATCCGCTATCGAGCCGAGGACCGGCAACGTGCTTGCGGCGATACTAGGTAGTGAATGTGCTAGATCCTCGACGAGTACACCGGCGATGGCATACCCGCGATACCGCTGGATCGCTAGACGCTGCTCGAAATCCGCGAAACGCTCTGGTCCGCCGAGCAGCAGTGCTTTTTGGCGCGCTAGGCCACGCCGCCAGAGCCAGCTGTAGAAGACGCGCAGGCTGAACCGCGCCAGAAGCAAGAACATCAGCGCCAGTAGGTACCAGGCGACCAGGAGATAGCGCGAAAACCCAAGCGACTTGAAAAGAACGAAATTCGCACACGCCAGCGCAACAAAGGCAAAGGATGTACCCTTGAACAGAAGTTCGAGTTCTTTTTCCGGTCGGCGAAGATCGGGACTCTTGTACCCCGCCAGCAGATAGAGCATCGCAGTAGAAAACGGCGCGTAGAAGAGGTAATAAGCAGAGGGATTCAAGAAGTTGGCCGGAAGATGCATCCAGCGCCGCATGAGTGTCTCGGCAAGAAAATGCGAAGCAACCAGAGCCGCAAGATCGCCTGAAAGAAACAGCAGGGTCTTCACCCACGAGCGGCTGAACAAGTCCCAAGGCCGCGCGAAAGCTCGAGTTGCGTGGACTCGCGCGAAATGGGGCCGGTCGATCTGAGCAATAGGCCGGACGATGGGCTGAAGGATGGGTTCGGTGGCCATGGATATTGTCTAAACGCCGACGGCGCTCCTCGATGTGTGGATTACGGGGCGTACCACGCCCGAACGCTTCATGTCGTCGAGCGCGACTTTGATGTAATCGTGCGAATCGGGAGTGGCATCAAGCCACGCGAGATAATCCGTGAAGATTTCGTCGAGGCCTTTGGTAACGCGCCAGCCGAGTTTCCGCAACTTCGCGACACTCGACACCGTGTGACGAACGTCGCCAACACGGTACGTGCCACAAACTTCGGCCTCGAATGACGCATTCATTTTCTGCCGCAGGACACGCGCGTAGTCGACGACGGACGTTGCGTGGCCGCTTCCAACATTGAATGCCTGACCGTTGGCAAGGGCATCCTCGAGAACCAGGAGGTTCGCGGCGACAACATCAGACACGTGAACGTAATCGCGCAGCTGCTGCCCATCCTCGAAAATGACCGGTGCGTGCCCGGCGCGAAATGCGCGCGCAAAAATGCGACAAATACCTGAATAGGCGTTGTAGAAAGACTGTCGCGCGCCCTGCACGATCGAATAGCGCAGCGCAACGGTATGGATTCCCAGTATCTTTCCCAGACGAAGGGCCACGAGTTCCTGCGCGAGCTTTGAGACACCGTAAGCCCCGGCGGGATTCGGGCGCGATTCGGTAAGTGGAATCGGCGCGACCGGGTTATGGCATTCCGGGCAGCGCAGGTCCCAATCGCCACGGTCGAGTTGCTCGACACCACGTCCGTCAGGAAGAACGAAACCATGCTCCGCACAGTTGTACTGACCCTCGCCATAAACTGATTGGGAGGACGCGACGATGAACTTGCGGACTGGCAGTCTCAGTTCGCGAATCAGCTCAAACAGGAGCGCGGTGCTGACCACATTCGAGTGAAAGAATTTGCTGTAGTCCGGCATGTAGTCCTGATACGCGGCCTGGTGAAAAATAACGTCCACGCCATTCAGCGCGCGTTCGACCGTCGCGCGCCTGCGCACGTCACCTTCGACGAATTCGATTTCTCGATTCACATAAGTGGGACGTCTTTGGGGATGCACGCGCGGCTCAAGATTATCTAGCACGCGCACCTCGTAGCCGCGGGCCAGCAGCGCGTCGGCGATATGCGACCCGATGAATCCCGCTCCTCCCGTGACCAGTGCTTTCACAATATTTTCTCCTTCAACTCGGGTCCAGCAATCGTTCCGTCCGCTGCCAGACAAATTCGCGTTGTCCGCAAGCCCATCGCCACCACGCCACGCCGAGCGCCGTCTGCGCAAATACGAAATAAAAGGGAATGTAAAACAATTTGGAGCGGCGGCCCAGGTACGCGAGCGGAAAACCAACGGCGGCAAACAGGTAGAAGGCGGCCTGCCCGACAAAAAGACCGGCGTAGAAACTGCCAGACTTCGCAAGCAATTCCGAGGCGATGAAAGCAACGGCCATGGCCGGCGGGACAGCCATGCGCAAAATATGGTGCGAGAACAATTGCCACCAGCCGGGGTTCCGCCACGGAATCAGCAGGCGGCGAAGCATCCACGCATTTAGAAGGAAAGAAACGTGAGAGCGGACTTTGCGGCGGAATTCCGCCGCGAGTCCCGCGGCTGCCGGGACGGCGGCGATCGCTTCGGGCTCGAAGACAAAACGGAGTCCGCGCGAAACCATAGTCATGGGAATGAGAAAATCCTCACCGCCCTTGGTAACCCGCGCCACTGCGGCGCGGCGAACGGCGTAAATTTGCCCGTCGGCGCAGGTGGCGGAGTGAACGCGCGATTCACTCGACTTAATCCACGATTCGTAGCGCCAGTAGAGGCCTTCGCCCACGCTCGGTGCGCTCGACCGCTGCACGGCGCAGATGCGGCGGCCGGCAACCGCCCCCGTAGAGGCATCAGCAAAGTGCCGCACAAGACGGCGCGCCGCTGCGGGATCGAGCAACGCGTTCGCATCAGTGAGGAGAACGATTTCCTCGTCGAGCTGAGGAATCAGGCGGTTCAAGACTTCAGATTTACCTACGCGGCTCGGGAACTCGATTCGTTCGACGCCTCGCGCAGAATATTCGCGCGCGATTTCGACACTGCGATCGGTTGAACCATCGGACGCGACGATGACCCTCAATTTGTCCGCCGGATAATCGAGCGCCAACGTGTTTTCAATCTTGCGCGCCAACCAGCGCTCTTCGTTGTAAGCGGGAATCAGCACGGCTATTCGCGGCCAAGCATCTTCGAGGATCTCCGGTGCGGGACGGCGCGGCTTGCTTGTCGCGATCATCGCGATCAGCAGCGGATAGAGCCCGTACACATAGACGATAAGCGCGAGCGACATCCACAGGAGCCCGACGATCATGCGCGACCGCCCGCTGCGGCGGAGGCAACCACCGCACACTCGTCGCGCAGAATTTCCGAGTTTGGCGCGCCCCGCACATACAGCGCGAGCCACGTTCCCTCGATATGATAGATTGGGTAACGCTGAGCCAATTCCGTGACGGCCCGCGTCACATCCTGCGCATTCCCGAAATCATGCCAGAGGATTACGCCGGTGCTGCCAAGCAGATCGAATGCATTCCGCGAATCTGAAATGACGTAGTCGTAGAGATGGCATGCATCCACCAGGACGAGATCCATCGAACGCCGGTAGGGCGCGTAATCGAACGTCCGCGAATCGCCCCAAAGCTGGCGAATGGATCCATCGTGGCTCCGTTTCCGGAAATGGCGACCAATTAGACCCTTCGGCTGGAGCAGCGCTGCTTCTTTCGGAATGTATTCGCCGAGGCCACCCGCCATTTCACGTGGCAGATCGAGCGTGTAAATCTCCGCATTCGTATTGAGCGCGAGATGGGTGGTCGTGCCGCCGTGAAACGTTCCCATCTCAAACACGCGGCTCGGTGCAATCCAGCGCGCCACTCGGAGCAACGCACAAAGATCCTGCGGAGGCATTCCGCCGTAACCGGAATCGAGGCAAAGAACTTGCAGCACATCTTCGGAGGAAGGAATGGCGGAAACAGGGAGCGTGGCGATGCCCGGGTGAACCAGCATGTCGCTGACGCGGCGAAATTCCGGCATCACGCGGCGAAACCGCTGCGGCGCAAGTACCGCGTCAAGAAAAGCTCGCCCCCATACCGTGGAAACGGTTCTTGCCGCATCCCGCCATCGAATCGTCTGCATTGCTCCCTCGCTTTCTTTCGTTTCAGTCTGTCTCCGTCGGGACCCTACACACGCGCATATGCCACTGAACCTCCGGGAATTCGATAAATCTGGCGGTCCTGTCCGCGGAATTCGTGCAGCCACTTCGAGACTCCGTTGATGCCTACGCGACCGTAGTCATGCCATGCGACAACGCCTCCGGCGCGGCAGCACGTGAGCGCTCTTAACGTGTCGTTTCGCACGTATTCGTAGGAATGCGCGCCATCAATAAAGAACAAGTCAACCTGACCCGCCCATGGAGAAAAGTCGAACGTCGCGCTATCTCCGCACAAGCAATGAATACGTTTTTCCTCCCGGCGACCTGCGAAGTGGTACCGCTGAGCTTCCGAGTGCAACTTGACGTGATCGTCATCGAAGAGCGTAGTAGAAAGGGAGGGCTGATCAGACGGGCCCAAATCCAAGGTAAATACTTCGGCGTTCAGCGCGTTGCCGGCAAGGTGGAGCGCGCCCGAGCCACGCAAAGTTCCGATTTCAAAGATGACCTTCGGCTGCAGGATCCGGCAAAGCGTGCACAGCGACACCAAATCAACACCAAACGATGGAGAGCCCCGAAACCACTCCTCGGCCGCCTCCGGGAATATCGCGATTCCAACTTCATCGGATTCAATCGGCAATTGCAGACCCTTCCATACCGGCGCCTGGGGCAAGCCGTTTTGCCGATCGAGCAACCGTGAAAGAAATAAGCACTCGTTCACGTAGCTCACGAGAGTGCGCGGCTTGGCGATAAAACGGGCTGCCGTCAAATTGCCGCCGACGATCGCATTGCGCAGAGCGTGAGTTGCAATCGCAAATCGCTTGGCAGTCCCGCTGGTCGTTTCTCGCCACCGAATCGCATCCATGTTCTCCTCGATTCCCCTGGCCTCAATCGGCTACTGCTGGAGGTTCCGCTAAAGCCGCTGCCCAAATGTTTGAGCGGCTCGCGTCCGCAAGAACTACCGTGCTTGCCAGCAGCACTCCGAAGAAAGCGGAGCTGGTGAAATGAAAAAACGCTGGCCCGCTCCAGAAGACCGTCAATCCGTATACAAGCACTCCGAGCAATGCCATGCGGTCAGACCGGTCGCGTCCCGCTACCATCTGGGACAAACCCCGAATCGAATCGCAAAAAAGAAACGTCATCAGCACCGCAAAAGCAACAAGCCCAAGCGCCCCCGTTTTCAGCATCACGTAGCCCCATCCGTTGTCCACCGACGTCACGCGAACGCGCCCTTCCATTCCCGGGGCGAAGAACACCGTGACGCTCCCCATGCCGGCGCCAAGTACGGGATGGCGTTTGAACTCCTGGACGACGTACCCCATCTGCGACATGCGTCCCCGAAAGGAAGCGTCTTCTGAAACCGTTATGACGAAACGACGGACGATGTCTCCCCCGAGGCCAGTTTCCTCGATCATCTGATTGCCGAAATACGAAGCGCCCGCAAACGCTCCGGCAATGAGAATCGCCGCCAATACCATCGCTCCGACTCCGCGTCGGCGGAATGCGACGATTACGAGGACTCCGGCTCCGGCCAGTAGGCTCGCGAGTGCCGCGCGGCTCCCCATCAAAAGGATCGCGGCCACGCATACTGCGAATTGCCCCAACGCCAGAAATTTGGGCCACCCTTGCCGTTTTTCGATGAGCCCAGAAAAGGCGATGACGGCAACCGCGCCCGCATACCCGGCGAGCGGCGACTGCTCGCGATAGTAGTAGCCGCGCGCGGCGCTTTCGGAAGAAAGTTTGACCGCGTACCACAGCGAGCCGAGAGCCACGCACCAAGTTATGCGCCGGAGCCACAGGTTCACGTCTCCGGCCGACCGAAGCAGCGCCAAGCCGACGAAGTACGTCACCGGAAGCAAGACACATCCAAACAGCTGCCGCACAACAGCGAAAGGCTCGTTGCCGACAAACAGGCCGTAAACTGACGCGGCTAAAATAGCGAACAGCATGCCTAGCATTGCCAAACTCGCGGGCGCCAGAGAGCGTTGCTTAGTGACCGTCCAAACCACGCGCGACGAGAAAAATGTGGCCACAACCAGACCGGCCGTGATGAGCGCCAGGCCGGATCCCCAAAAAAAGAATTCCTCCGGCAATTCCTCGCCCAGCGGCGCCTCTCGCTGAAAGAAAACGAACAGGCAAACCATGAACGCTGTAGCGAGCCACAAAGTAGTGCGCGGCTCGACAAACGCCCAGAGCGCAATGAGGACTGCAATTGTGATCGTCGCCGCCTCGATCCCGCCGTACCGAAGGGCCAACGCAGCTCCGAGGCATCCACCAATCCAATACACCGGGAGCAACAGCGCGACGCCCTCCAGAACCGACCCGCGATCATGCCGGTATCCGAGGTGCTCGCCGCTGAATCTCGGGGCCGGTGGCGTTGCAATTACCCCTTCGCCTATGTTGTTTGTTTGCATCTATGTTCTTGCTGCTCGGACAGCCGATTCCAGTCGCGGCCGTTGCCACCACGTGCGCGGACCCAGGGAGCCGTGAACAGCGCTCCCGCGGACGCACAGGAGATCCACATAAAATCTACCGTCGTCCTCACGGAGCAGCGAGCTGACCAGCCCCGGCAGTTGAGGCGCTGAAAGCGCCTCAATTCGTGTATTTCTCTGATTCAAAACCCCCAGTTGAAAACCGTTGGCAGTTAGATCTTGCAGGTACTTGTGTGGGTCGCACCCGACAGCACGAATCGCCTTAGGAGAGAATTCAGTGAAGATAATCAAATCAGGATTGGCGTCGAGAACGCCGCGCATTCCACCGAAAATCGACATCTCCGCACCTTCCGCGTCCATTTTGATCACGTCGATCTTTGACGGCCGGCCGTGAAAGTATTCATCGAGGGTGAGCGTTTCGACCTCGATCGAATTAACTGCAGATGGCGATATTTCGAAGTGGTGGCCGCCGAGGTTATCGAGCGAGATTGCGAGGTGCGCTACTCCTCGCTGGTTCGACAGAGCCTTCTGGACTGGCGTGACATTGCGGAAATTGTTTGCCTCAATGTTTCGGCAAAGCAGTTCGAAATTGTGAGGCTCTGGTTCAAAGGCGATCACGTTCCCTTTGCTTCCGACCTTCCTCGCCGCTTCGAGCGTGTAGAGGCCGATATTCGCGCCGATATCAACCGCGACCATTCCCTCCGTGAGCGCTGTCGCGAAAAGACGCGTTTCATATCGTTCCCATTCTCCGGTGGTCACGAGACTGCGGACTACGACTGTGTCCGTGAGATCTACATGCACGATGTGCCCGTGAAATTCCGTGCGAACAGTTTCCATTGGGCGGAGGCGCGCGTACGCCCGACGATAGACGCCTACGATAAAAGGAATGAACTTGACCGCGCGGTCCGCACCGAGCGCTGTGATCAGCTTTCTGGCCCGCACGAGCGCGAGGAAAGAACCACGAAGGACATTCCGTTGGCGCGGCGGCGCGGAGGTATGCGAAGCGACGCGTCCGGCCCCGCGACCGCGCCTCACTTCGTTGCGCCGTTCGCGTCCGAGCCTCAGGCGGTTGCGAACGCCGCGCACGAACCACCGAGGTGCGACCCGTGCCGGAACGACTAACAGCCAGAACGCTGGATACATCCAGCATGTCTCGATCATCGAGGGAAACGTGCGCGCTAGTTCGGCCGGGTCGTCCGCTCGCCAGGAAACCACGAGGCGCAGATACTGCCCTGCCACGATGCGATTCATCGTCCGGTAAGCCGCCAAAACACCGAGACCGCAGTGTTGCGCGTCCTGCAGGATTCGAGCGATATCCCGAACAAATACATCGCGGTATTCATATGGCGGGTGTCCTGCAGCCCGCCGCGCCTGAATGAGCGGTTCGCCCACGTACAACGCCGCGCCACCTTCCAGCAGACAGCCGAGATAGAGGTGAAAATTCAGCGAGCGGGTGCCGACGAATTCACGCGCCGAAGACAGCCGAAGCGCGCTTTCCCGACGGATCAGGCTCGCCGAGATGAATCCCAGATTCAGCGCCAGCCAAGGCACGATTTTTCGGCCATCGAGGAAATCGCAATCCTGGGTCCGCCCGACTTGGGAAGCGATGAGTGTCCGTTCCGTGTCATCGGTAATTTCTTGATTTACGTACACGAGCGCCGGGCGTTCGGGTGCGTCGAGTATCCGCCGGCGTACAGCTTCAATTGCTCCCAGCCTCATGCGATCGTCGCTTGAAAAAAACCAGATGTATTCTCCGCGGCATTCATTCAGAAGCAGAAGAAGGACCTCATCGAGGCTGCGCCTTTCCGGCGCCGCGATAAAACGCAGAATGGGATTCCCGGCAGCGAGACGCGCCATCCGTTCCGACGTGTCGTCGGTCGAGGCCGTGTCGTAGACGACGACCTCAACGTCCACCCCGAGTTGCGGTATCACGCTCTCGAGCGCTTGCTCTAGCAAGGCTCCGCGGTTGTACGTGGGAATCGCGACTGAAATTAGCGGGGGTCGCGCGGTCGCGCCAACGGTATCAGCAGCAACTTCCTTTCGCCGGCAGAGCAGATTTGCTCCCGTTTTCCTGGCGCGGAGGTCATCGAGAAACGCTGAAATATCACTCTGGGTGAAAGGCTGCTCGGCGGGCCGCGCCTCGTCGAATGGAGTGACCGAGAATCCCAGTGCGTCAAGCCTGGCGAGGAATTCTTCCGGCGAATTTCCAAAAGCTTCCATCGCACGAGGATAAACCTCGGTGAAAAGGATCAAGCCGGGGTTCCGCGCGAGAATCTGTTGCATGCCCTCGAGAATTTCGAGTTCGGCTCCCTCCGCATCGAGCTTCACGACGTCAATTCGACCTTGGCTCGCGGAAAAATACTCGTCGAGCGAAGTGGTTCCCACTTCGACGGATCGCCCCCCGTTGAGCGCGCCCGCGAGCGAATGAGACGCGGAATCATTTTCAGAAAGCGTGAACTGGGCCCGGCCTCGATGGCGCGCGACGGCCAGTGATTCGGCCACCACATTCGTGAAAGAGTTCTGCGCGACATTTCGAGCCAGGAGACGAAAATTGTCCGGCGCGGGCTCAAATGCGTAAACTTTGCCGCGCGTACCGACGCGTCGTGCAGCAAGCAGCGTGTAGTAACCGATATGCGCGCCAACATCCACGAAAACCATGTCTTTGGAAAGCAAGGATTCGAAAAGGAGCGTCTGTTGCCGATCCCACACATCTCCCATCCGGAGAAGCAGCGCAAGATCCTGTTGATTGGAATCAATTGAAACTAGGTTGCCGCGCAGTTCCGCGGTAATCATGCCGGAGGGCTGCAGCACCCGATACGCCGCCCGATACATTGCCCGAAGAGCAGTTTGCAGCCACACATGCCGGTGAGCGAAGCGGTCGACTCCAACTTTCTGTATCCATCGTCGGCAATCGAGCAAGGCGCAGAACGCGCCGCAGTCTGCGTGCGCCATTTCCCTCACCCTTCCTTCACCGTCGGGCGAATGCTCACAAACAGCTTTTCTGACCAGGTGCCGAGCATGCTATGCACGCGGTGCAATCCGGCGGAATCCTCTCCGGTGAGAGGCTTAAGTACCGTCAAGCAGCCGAAAAACACGCCGCCGCAGAGCGCGCAAGCTAAGAGAAGCGAAACAGCCGAGGTCGGTTGCAGCCAAAACGTGGACGCCACCCCGACAACCGCGGCGACGACCACGCTGCCGATAAATTGGCCCGGAAAATGAAACGGAACGTAGAACGCCCCCGCTGCCGTGCAGGCGATTGCCGCAAGGACGTAGGAAATCCCAGTCGCACAGGCCGCGCCCATGATTCCCATTCGCCTAACCAGAAAGATTTCGCCGGCGATATTGAAAACCGCGACAAGTCCCACGACCGCGCAGGCAATACGCTCGTGATCGAGCGTATAGAGAACACCGCCCTGAATCGAAAACCCGCAAAGCACGCCACAAATCATCAACCCGCAAAGGACTCGGATTACAGCCACGCTCGGCCCGTAAGCGGGAGAGTAGAAAATGTTTATGATTTCGCGCGCGAAGCGGAGGAGTAGAAGCAATGGAGCAACGAGGCAAAGCACACCGAGCTTCCATTGCGCCTCGACCACGGACGCGAGCCGCTCGATACCGCCGCGCTGCCAAGCCTCGGAAAGTGACGCGACGCTAACGAGGGTCACCCAGCCCAGCAGGAGGGCCGTGAGGCTGAACACAATCTTGGCGCCGACGGCGTACTGCCCGATGGCGGCGCGGTCTGGCACGAGCCAGCCCAGCAGGAGCACGTCCATGTTGTCGCCGAGAATGTAAACAAAGAAATTCGTGGCCCAGGCAAACATCCCAAAAGCCAGGATCCGTCGCAATGGAAGCGGCTCGCTTCGGATAGCGATACTGACGTGGGTAGGAGCGAGAAACGGGACCGCCAGAATGGTGATTCCCGCCAGCGAGCCGCCCGCCATTGCTAGCCAGGCGGCGTTTACGCCTGAAACATCGCGAATCCGAAAAAAGAGGAACAACGACGGCGCCGCGACGGCCGCAATTATCTTCGCCGCAGCCACGCGTTTCAGATCAAGGAGCCCCGCGGAGAAAAACGTCAGCAGATCAAGAATGCTGCGCGCCGCAAACACGATTAACACCAGCACAAGCGATTCGGCGGCCAGCGGGAAATGAAACCGCCCGCCTAGGCTGCGGCTGAAGAGTAATAGCAAACCGGAAGCTCCGCAAACTGCGATGCAGCGAACGACCAGTAACATTCCAAGGAGACGCCGCGCGCGGTCGCGCCGTCCGCCAGTGGCAACCTCGGGAACGAACCGTCCCAGAGTTTCCGGCCCCAGTCCTAAGAGAGTGAGAAACACGCAAGCGCCGGCGAGACTCATTCCCAAGGCAAAAACTCCATAGGATGTGGGGCCAAGAGTGCGCGCGAGAAAAAGATAAAACAGAAAAAAGATCGCCGCCTCAGCCACGCGGCCGGCTTGTCCCCAAAGAATCGCACGTCCCACCCGTGCAGCGAAGCTCATGCGAATACCTCTCGATGAGCTGCTCGCGTATCGGCGGCTGCATCGCCGAGCACGCGCTCAAATGTGAACAACATGTTCCTGGCGTAGGCTTCCCAGGTGATCTGACTCAAGACGCACGTGCGAGCATCCCGCGCAAGTTTCGCGCTCAGCCCGGCGGTATCAGCCAAATCGGTGATCGCGGCAGCAAGCTTGGTAGGGTTTCGAGGCGCGACAAGCATTGCAGTCTGCCGATCTTCCAATACCTCATGCGCTCCGCAAGCGCGCGACACAATCACCGGAAGATCGCAGGCCATCGCTTCGAATATGCCTAGCGACCAGCACTGGTTTTCCGCGAGATAGACGAGCGAATCCGCTGCCGAATAGTAATCCGCCATTTCGGTTTCTGGCACGCGAGCCAAATGAAAGCGCACCAGATCGTCCAGCTGGTAGCGCGCCACAATCTCCTGAAGCTTGCGCACGTAGCCCCGGGAGAATTCCGGTGTGCCGGCAATCAAGAGACGCACGTCTTCCCTGTCATGCAGCCGAAGCAGGCGCAATGATTCGAGCGCGTCTTCCAAACGCCGATGAGGCTCGATAATGCCTAGCCACAGCAGCAGGAAGTCGTTCACGCCAATGCCATGGCGCGCCCGCAACGATTCACGGGATTTGGCTCGCGGACAGAACTTAACCGCGTCGACGCCGCTGCGAATCACATCCGCGGGCCGGCCGTAGTAGCTTTCGAGAATCCCCTGCACGCGATGGTCAAGAGCGATGATTCGGTCGATCTTGCGCACCACCGGCTTTTCAAGCCACGACATCAATCGATCGAAACACCACTGAATCGGCGGCCGATAGTAAGGGCGGTAGCCCGGCTCCTCCCAGTTTCGCGCGTCGTCGCACATCCACACTACGGGAACGCCAGTTCGGCGCTTGCATTCGACTGCGGCACGCGTTGCCCCGCGAACGTGCGGATTCAGTATGTCGTACGGCTCGCGCATAAGGTCCGCGAGCTGGCCGCTTTCCCACAGATGGCGCTTCGCTCCGCCCGCCAGCCCGTGGTGCCGGCCGCGATTTCGCCGGTCCACGTCCGCGGGCGAAAGCCGCGCGACGGCGCGAATGTCGAGCGACGCGCCGATTTCAGGAAAACAGATTTCGGGACAGTATCGGTTGGAATAAATCGTCGCCTGGTGGCCGAACTTCTGGAGCCACTGCGCGAGCAGCATCGCTTGCCGCGGCGCGCCCCCGCTGGTGATCATGTCAGTAAGTAGAATCGCGACTTTCATCCGAGCGGGTGAACTCCAAGGGCGTCTATAAAATGGGGCTCGGGCAGTGGTACGATCAGCTTTCCTCCGCGCGCAAGGAAGTTTCGTTCGCGGTCGCAAATACCAGGCAGAAAATGCCACGGAAGAATCAGGAAATCATCCGCGTGGATCCTGGCCTCGTCCTCGGAGACGATCGGAATCCACGTTCCCACCGTGAATTTGCCCCATTTTTCAGGATTGCGCTCCGCGGCGCCACGAACGAGCGAATGATCAATGTCAAATACCTGCAGGAGCGTATTGCCCTTTGTCGAAGCGCCGTAAACATAAATTTCTTTGCCCTCCGCGCGTTCGCGAGCGAGACACCCATTCAGGACAGTGCCGATTCGCCGCACGCGAGCGCCGAATTCCTCATAGGTTTGCGGGTAATCCAGCTTCAACAAATCCTCCTGCGCCCGCCTCGCCGCCACGCGTTCGGAGCCACCAGAAAATGAGGAAAGTTGCGATCCTCGATGGACCACGTAAATGCGAACGCTGCCTCCGTTTACTTCGTTCGTTACAACGTCGGCAGCTACCAACCCGTGGCGCGCGAGTAGTACTTCGAGTGAGCGCAGTGAGTAATACTCGAGGTGCTCGTGGCACACTGCGTCGAATGCGTTGCGCGAAAGCGTAAGCGGCAGGTAATGCATTTCGATCACCCAGACGCCGTGCAAGTCGAGCACACTAGCGATGTCGGCGACGAACGCGTTTGGATCCTCGAGGTCGTAAAACATCGCGATGGAAGTGATTACGCGGAATTTTTCGCCCGCAACCGAGCGAGCGCTAAAGAAATCAGGAATCACGCGATCGATGCCGCGAGAAGCGTCACTCTGAAGGTTTTCGGCCGGCTCGAAGCCTACACGACGGATGCCGGAAACAGAGTAGGCGCGAAGGAGCGTCCCGTCATTGCAACCGATATCGAGGACGCTGTCTCCCGATGTGAGATCGGCAAATTCGGAGCCGCAACGCGCGATATCGCTCAAGGCCTGGCACATCGAGGCGTTGACGCCGGACCTGTACCAGTAGCGGCGGTAGAGCCACTCGGATGGCACGGTGTGCCGCAATTGCAGCAATGTGCAGTCCGTGCACAGCACTAACTTGAGCGGAGCGCGAGGGGAGCCGAAAGCGTCTGGAGTGTCCGGAAAGTTTGAAATGTAGCGATTGCCAAAGTCGAGGACCTCGGCAAGCCTACTGCTACCGCAGGATCGGCACGTCGTTCGCTCCGTCACCTGGGGATGGGCCGCCGGAGTTACACTTTCGACGCGTCGCTGAGCTGTTGCTTCGTGCACGTCTGTGTCTCCTTTTTCAAACCCGCAAAGCGACCGCTCGAGCGCTGACCTCGAGAACATTCTGGCTTCGCGTCGAGCGGTACCGTTCGATCGTTTCGCGCAGACCGTCATGTAGATTCCGTTGGGCGCAAAAGCCAAAGCCGATTTTGGCGCGCGTGACATCCAAAACCCGGCGTGCGGGTCCATCGGAGTACTTCACGTCCCAGAGAATTCGCCCGGCATACCCCACCAGATCCGCGATTCCCTCCGCCAATTCGGCGATGGTGGTTTCGGCGCCGCTGCCCAGGTTGACGGGCTCGGGACTGTCGTAACGCTCCAGCGCAAGGACGATTCCCGCGGCGCAATCCTCCACATGCAGAAAATCGCGCGTCGCGCAGCCGGTGCCGCGCAAAACGACTTCGGGTGCGCGAGATTCAGCCGCTTCCACGAATTTTCGGATAAGCGACGGAATTACGTAGCAGGTTTCCGCATCAAAGTTGTCGCCCGGGCCATAAAAATTCGTTGGGATCAGGAAAATGCATCGAAAATCGTACTGCTGGCGGCATGCCTGCGCCTGAATCAGCGGGAGTCGTTTGGAAATGCCGTGGACCGCGCGCGAGCTTTCCGGAAGACCACAGAAAAGATCTTCCTCGCGCAGCGGCATCGACGCGCAGGCCGGATAAGAACTCGCGCTTCCAAGGCAAAGCATCTTCCGCAAGCCTCGCCGCGCGGCCGCGTCGATTAGCTGAGTGCTCATCAGTACGTTGTCGAAGAAGCTCGTGGCCGGATTCGCGCTTCCCGCTGGGTTATCCACTGTGGCGGCCAGATGCACCAGAAAATCCGGACGCGCCCTGTCCAGCAGGCGGGTAATGTCTTCGCTCCGCCGAACGTCGCAGGAAGCGCGGCGCGGCACGATGATTTCGCGACAGCTTCGGTCGCCGAGCTGGCGCACAACCGCGCGCCCGAGAAATCCCGCGCCGCCCGTGACAACGATCCTTTTCCCCGCGAGCGATTCCGATGTGGTTGCGTTTATTTCCACTGTCTTCCCCAGCGACTCAGTTTTTCCCTTAAACGTTTCGGCGCTACTCTCCAGCGCGAGCCGACATACGGCGTTCGACCTGTCCACTGAGCGAGTCTTCCAGCAGCTGCACGTCCGCTTCCACCATCACGCGCACGAGGTCGGCGAATTTCGTTTTCGGCTCCCAGCCGAACACACGACGAGCCTTGGTGGCGTCGCCGAGCAAACAATCGATTTCCGTCGGACGGTAATACTGAGGATCGATTTCAACGTGCCGGCGCCAATCAAGACCAGCGTGCGCAAATGCAAGCTCGACAAAATCGCGGACGGAGTGCGTTTCGCCGGTCGCGAGGACGTAGTCGTCCGCCTTGCCTTGCTGCAGCATTCGCCACATGCCTTCGACATATTCGGGCGCATAGCCCCAGTCGCGCTCGGCATTTAAATTCCCGAGATAGAGCTTGTTTTGCAATCCCTGACGAATCCGCGCAACCGCGCGCGTGATTTTGCGGCTGACGAAAATTTCTCCGCGCCTCGGCGATTCGTGGTTGAACAAGATACCGTTCACGGCGAACAGCCCATATCCTTCGCGCGCATTCGCCGTCATCCAGTAGCTGTAAAGCTTCGCGCAGCCGTACGGACTCCGCGGCCGGAACGGAGTGGATTCGTTCTGTGGTCGCTCGCAAGCCTGTCCGAATAGTTCGCTGCTGGCAGCGTTGTAGAACCGCGTGGGAATGGCCGATTCGCGGATGGAGTCCAGCAGGCGCGTGGTGCCGAGTGCCGTAACGTCACCTGTATATTCCGGAATGTCGAAGCTCACACGAACATGGCTCTGCGCGCCGAGGTGGTAAATTTCGTCCGGCGCCAGGCGATATAGCAGTTTCGTTAGGCTCGTCGCGTCGGAAAGATCGGCGAAATGCAGAAACAGGCGTGCGTCTCGTTCGTGCCAATCGGTGAGAAGATGGTCCACGCGCGCGGTGTTGAAGCTGCTCGACCGGCGCTTCAGGCCGTGGACTTCGTACCCCTGCGCGAGCAGCAGCTCGGCGAGGTAGGAGCCGTCCTGCCCGGTGATACCCGTAATCAGAGCTTTTCGTCCATTGGCCATGGTCGTCCTCAGCGATTGCCCGCAGAAGAAACGGTCGCCGCTGCGGCGCGTGCTTCTGACATTTGTTCGAGGGCACGCCCGGCGTCGCGGTTGAACTGAGAAACCGTTTCGCGCGTGTATTTGTGGTCCACCATCTTGGGGAGAAATTGCGGCGGGATAGTGATGATGTGCGCGCCTGCCAGAGCGGCGGACTGAATATCCATTACCGCCCGAATGCTACCGACGATAATCTTCGCGGTATATGCCCACTGGTCGAGCCAGACGCGGACGTTTCGAATTACGATTGCCGGATCGTTGCCTTCGTCGGCGACGCGCCCGGCAAAAATACTGACGTAAGCTGCGCCCGCCTTTGCCGCGAGGATTGCCTGATTGAAAGATAAGATCGCCGTCGTGTTGACGGCGATGCCTTCTTTGCTGAGCGAATGAATGACGCCAAGGCAGGACTCCCCCTTGGCGTTCTCAACCGGAATTTTTACGACGATATTCCGCGCGAGCCGGGCAAGCGCGCGCCCCTGTGCGACCATTTGCGCCGGCACGTCCGAGGTGACCTCAACGCTCAGGGGGCGGTCGCCAAGAAGAGCCGCCAGCGCGCGCGCACCGTCCTCGAGATCGAAGACGCCGTCCTTGAACAAAATGCTGGGATTTGTGGTGACACCGTCCACAATTCCTTCGCGTGTCCATTTCCTGATTTCATCGTGATCCGCTGAATCGAGATATATCTGCATTGCTGCTCCTCTCTCAGACCGCAGCGCCTTGATCCTGTGGCACCGAATCTCGTGCATCGTAGGAATACGACCGGTAATAGGAATATTCGTCACGATGCAGGTCAATGTTGTTGAGCACCGCGCCGATCACGCGGGCCCCCACATCCGAAATATAAGCGTGCGCGCGACGCGCCAGTTCCCGCGGCGTTTCGCCGCCTTTCACAACGAGCACGACTCCTTCGACCAGCGTGGCGAGGATTCGGCTGTCAGAGACGTTCAGAAGCGGCGGAGAATCCACGAGCACGAATTTGTAGTCCTCGAGAGCTTCCTGAATGAGCTTCTGCATGCGGTCGGAGGAGAGCAACTCAGCGGGATTCGGCGGCACGGGCCCGGAAACGAGCACGTCCAATCCGGAAAGCGACGTTTTCTCGACTGCGGCTCGCCAATCCTGCTGACCGGCGAGATAACTGACCACGCCCAGACCACCTTGAATCTGAAACGCGCGGTGAACGCTAGGCCTGCGCAAATCGCAATCAATCAGCAAAACACGCTGACCTAGTTGTGCCAGCGAGATTGCGAGATTCGCGGAGATCGTGGTCTTCCCCTCCCCCGGTTGCGCGCTGGAAACGAGCAGCGAACGCGGTGGCTGACCCGCTGCCGAGAGCAATACCGAAGTGCGCAGGCTGCGGAATGCCTCGGCCAGCGCTGAGTATTGCGGCGCGAGTTCGTCGATTCGATACCAGTGCGCCGACGGCGGCAAACCGTTGCCCCCGTGACCATTCGCGCCTGCCCGCGCGGCGAGACCAGGGATTGGCGACAGACGGCCCCCGCCATTTGGACGGGCCGCCTTACCTGACTTAACACCCGAACCGTTGCCCGTACCGTAGATAGCATGGCCATTGAGCGATTCGACGGAAGGAATCATGGCCAGGGCCGGAATCTGAAGGACCCGTTCGACGTCTTCGGAAGTTTTTAGCGAATTGTCGAAATGCTCTTGAAGGAATGCAGCACCAATCCCCAACGCCAGACCCACAAACAGACCTAGCGAAAGGTTGAGCGCGACGCGAGGCGTCGAAGGCTTCTTCGGCGGCACCGCAGCATCCACAATCCGAATGTTGCTTTCCTTTAGGCCGCCCGCGATGCCTGCTTGTTTCAACCGATCAAGTAGACCGTCGTAGAGACCTCGGTTGGTATCCACTTCACGCTTCAGGATGTTGTACTGGACCGATTTTTCAGCGATGCCGTTGGCATCGTTCTGCGCACTCGCGAACGCCTGCTGGAGTAGGTCTTCGCGGCGGACGGCGGCAAAATAGTCGTTTTCAATATGCTTGGCCCCGCGCGTTCGTTCGGTGTCAAGCGTCTGCTGCGCTTCATCAATTTCGCTCTGCAACTGCTTCAGCTTGGGATAATCCGGTGTAAACGTGGTTTCGAGTTGCGCGCGCTGCGCCTGGAAATCAGAAAGCCTTAGCGTCAACTCCTGCATTTCGTGGTTATCGAATACTGTGGGCAGTGCGCCGGCGTCCCCGGCTTCCACCAGACGGTAGACCGACTCTTTCTGAATGCGATCGGCTTGCGCCACCGTCAGCGCCGCCTGCAATTCCCGCAGCCGCGAGTCCACGATGTTCTCGGTGGTTCCTTTTTCGCTTTCGAGAAAGAGCAACCCGTTGTCGCGGGCGTATCGCCTGCATTTCGTCTTCGGATTTCTCAAGTTTCACCTTCACGCCGACGAGCTGCTGCGAAAGCCACTCGGAGGCTTTTTCCGCGGCGTCCCAGCGGAGCTCGAGATTCTGGTCAATGTAGTTCGAAGTAAGGCTATTGACCACACGCGCCGCGAGTACCGAGTCTCGCGATTCAAAACTCACTTCAACGAGGCGGCTCTGCTTCAGCGGCTCGATATCCAGGCGGTCTTTGAAAACTTTGAGCGAGTTGTAAACTGCGTCCGAATCGGGCGCGGGATTGTTCGCAGTTGCCGGAGGCGCCGACGAGTGCGTTGTGCCTAGCTGCGGCAGCGACCACCAGTGCCGTGGTGGGTTGAACTCGGCCAGACGATCGAGCTTCAGGTCGCGAATTACGCGCCGCGACAAGCTCTCGGTTTCCAGGACCTTATACTGCGTCTCAAGAAACGTGCTGTTTACGCTGTCGATTTCGAAGAGATCGCCTGCGGTAACAATGTTTGGGTTTTCCTTCTCAATTTCGATGAGTGCCTTGGCCTCATAGAGCGGCGTTTCTTTTAGTGTCGCGATCAGAACGACTGTAAAGACCACGGCCAACATCGCCACGACGGTCCAACGCCGTTTCCGCAGTACAGTCCAGTAGGAAAGCAAGTCCGGCGCGCCGCTCTGCTCGATCTCCAACGCGGCAAGCGATTCCCTGCTGCGCCGGTCGATTCGCAGCGGAGCCGGTTGGAAAAGTTCGATATGGTTTTCTGTTCGCATTTCAGGGGCGATAGATCGCCACCCCCGAGCCGATCGAGATCGCCGCGTCCATTCCCTTGTAAAGCGCCATACGGGTCGTGCTATTCGGCACAAACACGATGTCCCTCGGCTCAAGAATTGGGTCCGCGATCTTTCCCGCCAGGACCCTGTTCAAGTTGATGGGAATTTCCAGGCGCTCGCCAGTGTCTGCATTCGTGCGGATGATTCGCGAATGCGAGGACGACGAGGTGTGCGTCAATCCCTGCGCCAGCGCAATCGCTTGCAGGACGGAAACGCTTTCATTGGTCTTGAGTTCGAATCCGCCGGGCTTGCCGACTTCGCCCACAACGTACACCAGGTCCGCACGCGGAACCTTCACGACGTCCCCGGGATAAACCAGCACGTTCAACGCGGGATCGCCCGTCCCCAGTAGTTTTTTCAAATCAATCGCGACCGTGCCCGCAATGTCCGCCGTACTACTCGTAGCAGCAGGAGCCGTGGAAGCTGTTTCTAGCGCTGACGCTGATTTCGTGACAGCAATAGCCGGTGACACGGCGGAACTACCGAGGTGCTCGACGATCACCGTCTCACCAGCATCTATATCAAGGCCTTCGGCCATCGAGAGCATCTCCACTACCGTCCTCGGTCCGCGGACCTGAAACACGCCAGGCTTTTTCACCGCGCCGAAGACGGAAATCGGATGGCTCTGTATGTCGCGAACCTGCACGCTGACGTGTGGTTCCTTGATGTAGTGCTGCCGCAGAAGCTCTTCGATTACGATCTCGAGTTCTCGAGTGGTAAGTCCGGCCGCGCGCACGGTGCCGACCAGCCCCAGCGAGATTTCGCCGCTCGCCGAAACACGTGGGGCTCGATCAAGTTCCGCTGCTTCGAGAACGGAAATGTCGAGTTGATCGTCCGGCCCGATGCGATAGTCGGTGTGGCCTTCGTCCGCTCCGGATATTTGGTGCGCTAGATTCTGATTGAGGGCCGTGAGCCGGTGATTGTAGTCATCGGTCGTGCGCTGGTAGGACGGCGTGGTTTGATCTCCCAGGGGGGAAACGGCCGAGTCCTGCGCGCCCCGCATGATCGAGGGTGCGATCAGCAAAGCCGCAGCTAGTAGAACCAGACCGCTCGCGCTGATGCGAATCGCTGGAGCCTGCACGATTCCCTTTTCCACCGAGCGGTGGATCCCAGCTCTTCGCGCTGTGGAGAATCGTCCATCGAATTCGTTCAATTTGCGCATTGGCGGACACACCCCAAGTATTTGCTCGTCTATCTGCTGCAACTTCGGCCCCGGGGAGACCTACTTGGTCCCCAAACATCCCCGGAGCGTCGCGCTTTGGTTCTTGATTGGCCGAAACGAGCCGCGATTAGCGGCTGCTGGGCGAAGAGCTGCTCTTTGTTGCCTCGTATATCCCGACGCCAAGGCCTGCTCCTGCGGCGACGCCGATCGTGGCAATTGCCCACACAGGAAAGCCTCCGCCACCACCTGCTCCTTGTGGGGGGGGACCGCCAGCGAGCGTTGCGGAGAGCGCGTTGCCAGCATCGATATTCCCTGAGCGGTTGGGCGTCTCGACGAATGCCGCACCGCTATGCGCGACGACTCGCAGCGCATTGCCGTGCACCGTAACGTCGTAAAGCGCCGGTTGTTTCGAAGCGGCTCGAATGCTTGCGCCATTCACTTCGATCAAAATCGGTGTTTGTGTTTTATTCATCACAGAAACGGTGCCGTCTTCGAGATTCACTACAAAGTATCCGTCTTTCTGGCTCAACGCGGCCTTCGTCATTTCAGGCAGCACCACAGAATTACCGCCCGCGAAGCTCAAAGACGTCCTGGCTTCCTTTTGCGTCACGATGTGGTCCCCGACGAAGACCGAAGTCACGGACGGCGCCGCTACTCCGTTGACTTCGGCGCTGCCTGTGGTGATCATTTTTCCGGCCGCCGACGATGCGGCGATCAGCGATCCTGGCAAGTTGAGTAGTAAAGCTGACAGGCCGATTGCTACGATTCCCTTCATATTCATGGACAAGCCTCCTATTTCAATTTTCCGAGAGTTCTATCTAATGCTTGCTGCACCCACGAAAACGATTGACTATTTCTCTACTGCCGGACTCGCACCCGAACCGCGAAGCTGCCGTTCGATGAAGATGTTCCGACTCGACGGAATCCCATCACCGCACTAATCGTCTGAAATCCTATTTTGTTAAACGAAATGTTCGTTCCCGTCCCTTTACTAATTCCATACTGGAACTGTTTCATACGGTTCCACCCGGTATAATGCAAACGGTCTGCCAAACAGCTCGATCACATTTAATTGGCACCGCTCGCGGTCTGCGTTGTCATCTCTTCTGGCGTGCGTTATCCTGCCCAACTGATGATTGACATTCATTGCCACATACTTCCGGGCCTCGACGACGGCGCCACGTCCTTTGAAGTCGCATGTGGCATGGCCGAAATGGCCATCGAGGACGGCGTCACGCACGTCATCGGCACGCCGCACTCGAGCCCCGAACACCGTTTCGTTCCCGAATTGGTACGCCAGCGCCGGGATGAACTTCAGGCCCGCTTCGAAGGTCGCCTCGTGCTCGCTACCGGGTGCGACTTCCATCTCAGCTTCGAAAACCTGCAGGACATTCGTCACGATGCCGCGCGATACACGCTCAACCAGAAGAGCTATCTTCTCGTCGAGTTTGCGGACTATTCGATTCCGCCATCGCTCGACCATGCTCTCCACGAATTGCACCTCGCCGGACTGCATCCGATCGTCACGCATCCGGAGCGCAACCCGTTGATTCGCGCGCAGCCGGAGCGACTCTATAGATGGCTGCGGCAGGGCTGCTACGTGCAGGTGACGGCGCAATCGTTGCTCGGAAGATTTGGCGCCGCCGCTCAGGACATGACCCGGCAATGGCTCGATGCAGGCGCGGTCCACTTCGTGGCAAGCGACGCGCACAACGTCACCTCACGCCCGCTCCGCCTCAAAGAGGCCTTCGACCATCTTGCTAAAACTTGTGGTGAGGAAGTGGCTCGCGCGCTGCTCGTGGACAATCCTCTAGCTGCATTCGAAGACCGGCCGATTCCCTGGGTCCCTGAACTCGCGGACGATGCTGGATGGGAACATTCCGAAGGTGCGAGGCCGCACCGGAAGAAACGCTTCTGGTTTTTCTAGAGGTACCCGATTTCGTGATCGGGCCGAGCGATTGAAGATTTCCTGGCTCCCGCTAGCCCTTCTTGGATGACCTGCTGGCGTTGTCGAGGGCATCGGCCAGTTCCCGCCATGAAAACGGCTTTCCCACGCGCGAACTGAGGTTGTTGTCGGCAATCTCTCTGACGAGCGAATCCTGCCGCTCGGCCGTGGCATCCGCCATCAAGGGAGCAATTCCTACGTCTCGAAGGGCCTGCGCGGCCTCGCGCATCTCTGCAGCGCGTCGCTTGCCGTGCTCCGCGATCCGGCTGATCAGATAATCCGGCAGCTGGGCGTTCCAACCCATTTCGGGAAACGTAGCAGCAAGCGACGCCAGCACCGCATTCTCAGCGCCATACCGCCTCGCCGCGAACATGGATTCGACGGCGATTGCCTCGAGACCCTTGATCACCACGCTGCGGCACATCTTCACGGCCGAGGCGACTCCAATTCGATCGCTCGCGACGCTGGCATTCATTCCGATCGACGACATGCGTTCGGCTAGTTCCGTCGCGCGCACTCCGCCAAGCAGCATCGGTACCTTTAACCGCTGCGGCGGGACTGCAGCCATCACTGCCGCTTCGACAAAATGCGCCTCCGCCTTCTCGAAGTAGGCCGCCATTTTTTGCTTGGTGCCGGGCGAGACCGAGTTTATATCGAGAAAGAACTGGCCGGCCTGCAACATGCGCGAAGCCTCTTTGGCGACGTCGAGCGCCGACGACGCGGTAACCGAGGAAATCACTAGCTCCGCTTCACGTACGCAATCGCCCAGGCTCTCGTTAGCCTGCACCTTCGATTCGCGGATCTTCGCGAGCATGGCCTCGCGCGCTTCCTTCGAATGAAGCAGGATGTCGAACGTGGAAACGCTCAGCCCTCGCGACGCGAGATCTTTCCCGATGATTCCGCCAGCTTCGCCGAAGCCGACGATCGCAACGCGCTGAATGGATTCGCTGGCCATCGGGGCGTCCTAGGTGAAGAAGATCATCGTTCCGGATCGCTCCGCGATTCGCCAGCCGTCTTTCGTGCGCACGTAACGGTCGTGGTAGACGCCGATCGATTGCTTACTGGCGGCTTTTCTTCCCTCCGGAGTTTCTGGTTCGGACACATCCGAGCTGAAAAACAATACGCGGCAAGTGCCAATCGCGGCGTCCATGGTTTCCATCTTCACGCGAAAATTGCAGATCAGGTGTTGCGTCAGTCGGTTTCGCGGACGCGATTGAAACATAGCCACGATTTTGTCGGCGCCGCGAATCGGTTCGTTCGGAGCCATGGGTCGCACAAACAGCGCGTCTTCGGCGAACACCTCGGGAAGCCGCGCATAGTCCTGGCTGTCAATGATCTCCGCGTACTCGATCGCCAGCGCGTAGCAGGCATGCTCGACATTGCGCATTTCCGCCTGGCTAAATTCAGTCATGTGCGACCTCACATTCTGAACGCGCGACATCAATCCGGAGCCGGATAGCGCGGACCGCTGCGCGCTTCCTACTGCGCCGGCGGCAGCTGCGGATGATGATCCACATAGCCCGGGACCTTATAGATCGGCAGCGGGTGTTCCTTCAATTGTTGCATCGCTTCCGCGACGGCCCTTTCGAGTTGCGGGTCATGACCCTCGCGAATCAGCTTCGGATCCTGCCACACTTCGATGTCGGGTGCGATGCCGTGGCCTTCCACTTCCCACTCGCCGTTTAGCCCGCCAATCGCCAGTCGCGGCGCGGTCACATATCCCCCATCGATTAGCGGCGGATAGCCGCCGATTCCCACAAGACCGCCCCATGTTCGCACTCCGACGAGCGTTCCGATTTTCGCTTTGCGGAATAGCCACGGCATTGCGTCGCCGCCAGAACCCGCAAATTGATTGATGATCATGACCTTGGGACCGTAGATCGCCATGGCGGGATCAAACAGCGTAGCTCCCTCGCGTGAAACGATCATGTCCATCGGCTCGCGTCGAAGGTAGTCGATAATATAGTCCGCAACCTGGCCGCCATGGTTGAACCGCTCGTCGAGAATGGCGCCTTCCTTGCCGACTTGCGCGAAAAAGTAGCGATTGAAATTCGAGTAGCCGCCGGCCCCGGTATCGGGCAAATAAACGTACGCAAGCTTGCCGCCGCTCAGTTCGTCCACCTTTCGCCGATTCCCTTCGATCCAATCGAGATTGCGGATGTCGTCTTCACTTCCTAGCGGCACCACGGTCACGTCGCGCGATCCCGTGCCGTCCGCGCTAGACCCGATCTTGAGGACGACCTGCTTCCCCGCCGTCTCCTGGAACGATGCGTACAGATCATCGGACGACGTAATGGAACGTCCGTTCACGGCGAGCAGATATTCGCCTGCTTTGACGTTCACACCCGGCTGAGTGAGCGGAGCCTGAAGCTTCGGATTCCAGTTTTCACCGCTGTAAATTTTCTTGAAGCGATAGCGGCCGTTCTCAATCGCGTAATCGGCTCCCAGCAATCCTACGCTCACATGAGGTGTTTCCGGCTGCGTGCCTCCCGCCACGAACATGTGTCCCACCGACATATAGCTGAGCATTTCGCGGAAGAGGTAGTTCAAGTCCGAGCGGCTGGCGATGCCCGGCACATACGCGGAAAACTCCCTTTCGGCGGCAGCCAAATCTAGACCGTGAAAGTGCGGATCGTAGAAAAAGTCGCGCTCGATTCGCCAGACTTCGCGATACATCTGGTTCCATTCCTCGCGCGGCGCCACGCGGACTTCCAGGTCGTCCGTCTTCAACATTCCTTTCCCGGGCTCAGGGGCTTTACTCGAGTCCGAGATAAACCAGCTTTCGCCTTGCTTGTAGAGCATCTTCTCGCCATTCGCCGATACGGCGAAAAACGAAATGCCGCTGACGATCTTTTCGGTTTTCCTGGTCTTTAGATCGAATTTTGAAGCGGTCAACTGCGGCGGCCCGTCTGAGCCAAACAGAGCGACTATGGGAGCCTCCACGAGGAAGAGCTCGCCTTCCTTGCCGGCCGAAAGGCTCACGTAATTCGCAGCCGGTATAGGAAGGGTCAGAATTCGCTGCAATATATCTTCGAAATCAATGGTGACCTTGGGCGGCTCTTTTGGCTTTTCGTCCGTCTTCGCCGTGGACTTGTCGTCCGATTTTTCGTCGGACTTATTCCCGCCCGATTTCTTGGCCGATTTGTCATCTGATTTATCGGAGGATTTGTCGCCAGATGATTTGCTCGCCGCGGCAGCCGCTTCCGGCGACTTCTCTTCGTCGCTCTCGGGAGGAATAGGCGACGTCAAGTCCTTCCGCAGCACGGCTACGTACACGCTCATGATCACGGGACGCTCGTCGCTCGACATGTCCAGCCCGGCGGCGCTCAGTCCCGTATTGGTGCTCGCGACGAAATAGATGTACTTGCCGTTCTTGTCGAAATTCGGATAGAGGCAATCGCTCATCCCGTCCGTGACTTGAGTGCTCTTCCCGGTGTCGAGCGAATAGACAAACACTGCGTGCTGGTAATTCGGCAGGATCTTTGAATAGACGACCCACTTACTATCGGGCGACCACTGTTGATTAAAGTCGCTCTCGAAAAACTCCATAAGGTTTGTGTCGATTTTGACTGGCGTGGGGTGGTCCAGATCTACATACCAAAGGTTCAAGCGCTTGTCGGCATAGGCGATCTTCTTGCTGTCGGGCGACCACGTTGGCTTGTAAAAGTAGCTCGGCGGGTTTCCGAGACCGATGATTCGGGCTGGATCGAGCCCCTTCTGATCCCGCACATGGAGAGCGTACTCTCCCGATGCATCTGAAAAGTAAGCGATCGACTTGCCGTCGGGCGACCAGGCCGGATCGCGATCCGCTGCACCGGAAGAGTTCGTAATGTTGCGCGCATCTCCCTTTTCCGCGGGAACCGTGAGTATCTCGCCGTGCGCCTCGAAGACCGCGCGTGCGCCCGTGGGAGAGATGTCGGAGTTCTGAATGCGCTTCGCGACTTTCTCCCAGCGCGGCAGCAATTCCGGCATATCACCGGACACACTTACCGAGACCGCTTGGTCCTTGTGCGTGGCAACGTCGTACACGTGTATAGAACCAAACTGGGAATAGACAATCGCGTCGTTGCCGGCGGAAGCCGAGCTGATATCAAATCCATTCTTGTTGTCAATTACGCGAGAGACCTTCTGCGTTTCCGTGTCGTACGCGAAAAGCGTCCTGGGACCGTCACGATCGGAAAGGTAGTAGACGGTTTTGCCGATCCACATTGGATTGCGATCGTTCGATTCCTCACGGGGTATCTTCACCACGCTCGAATCGGAGAGCTTGGCAATCCAAATGGGCGTCGTTTGGCCGCCGCGATATCCCTTCCAGTCCGGCTCCCACTGAAAAATGGGAACGTAAGCGATTTGCGTTCCATCCGGCGAATACGAACCGACTTCGGCCATCTCGAGCGGAAGCTCCACTGGAAATCCGCCGGTCACTGGAACGGTGAACAGCTTGTCCGGATCGTTGACGCTGGTGCGATGAGATCTGAATAGCACGCTTTTTCCGTCAGGCGTCCAGCCGACCGCGACGTCCGCGCCAGGATGATACGTGATCCGACGAGGCTCGCCCCCTGCCGACGGTACGACGTACACATCAACATTGCCGTCATAATCTCCGCTGAACGCAACCATCGAGCCATCCGGCGAAAAAATGGGACCGCTGCCAAGATCGCGCCCGCTAACCAGGCGATGCGCGTCACCGCCTTCGCGGCTGACAATCCATATATCGCCCGCATAGACAAAGGCGATCTGCGTCGCGCTAACAGTCGGAGTCTGGAGAAGGAGCGGACCTTTCGGATCAGCGGCGAAGGATGAGACGGAAATCGCAAGAAGTGCAACCAGCAGGAATGACGATTTGGTCAGCATAAGCTTGATCAATTTGAGGCTCCTTGAGACCTGCCGGCGATGCGTCTTCCAGCATCTAGACACACCGGCTCAGACTTAGGACGCAAGCGCTCGCCGGACGTTAGCGCGGCTCCAGAGGGCCCGTGGGAAATAGAGCGCGACTGCCCGACGTCGGCGCCCGACCCCTTACGTCTGCTCAACGGTATTCGAGGCCTAATTCCTTGAGTTTCGGACGCAAATTGTAGATGTCCAGGCCCAGTTCGCCTTTAGCGAGCCGCGCTCGGACCAGATCTTCCTTGTCTATTCTCTGCTTCGATGCAGACGCCACGGCCGTCGCCTCGGCCCGTTTCACTACAACGACTCCATCGTCGTCCGCAACTATAACGTCGCCCGGCTCAATCGAAGCTCCCGCGCAAACGATCGGCACGTTTACCGATCCGAGCGTGGCTTTCACTGTTCCCTGCGAGCTGACCGCCCGGCTCCAGATTGGAAATTTCATTTCGGTTAGCGGAGCAATGTCGCGGCATCCCGCTTCGATGATCAACCCTTTCACGCCCTTCGATCGCAGCGACGTCGCCAGCAGCTCGCCGAAATATCCGTCCGTACAATACGAAGTGGGAACGACTACCAGAATGCTCCCGGGCGTGCAGACTTCGACGGCGACGTGGATCATCAGATTGTCACCCGGCGGCAGCGATACCGTCACCGCTGGACCGGCAATCGCCGCGCCCGGATAAATGGGCCGCATGTACGACGCCAGCAATCCATTGCGCCCCTGCGCTTCGTGTACCGTCGAGACCCCGTATTTTTCAAGCGCCGCGACCGCATCCGCGGGCGGCAGTTCCACTTGTCGGACAACCACTGGCTTGTTCATGAAAGCTCCTCGGTCACATGCTTACCGCTCGGCTTGAATCCATTGGCTCGCACGCGGATAGACGCGCCGCGCGTTGTCCGCGTAAATGCGGGCCTTGTCCCCTGCGTTCAGCTTCGAATCGTCAACGTACCGCCGCGTATTGTCGTAATGGTCGTGCGTCTCGTCATTGACCACGCCAGGGAACGCACCGTCGCATTCCGAGCCGAACAGGATGCTGCCGAGCGGCACGGCGTCGAACAGCATTTGCATGTTCAGGTCGTTGTAGATGCACGTATCAACGAAAACATTGCCGTTGCCCAGGATCTCATCCGGGCTCGCCCAGCTGCTGTACTTCGCGATCGCCCTCCAACGCCCGATCTGGCACGGCAATGCGCCGCCACCATGCGGTATCAGAAAACGCAGCCGCGGAAAATCCCGGAACAAATCCTTCGCGATCATGAGTTGCACGAAACCCGCAATGTCGGCGATCAGATATTGGACCGCCGTATGCGGGAAGTTCTTATTGATTGACTCGCTGCCGTGCAGTACGAGCGGCACGTCCAGCCCCTGCGCCGCCTCGAAAACCGGATAATTTTGCTTTCCCGTGAACGGCTGGTTTTGCCAGCGGCCGCCAGTGCCGTCGGGATCTAAATTGAACGCGATGAAACCGTCCTTGGTCCAGCGCTCGATTTGTTTCGCCACTTGCTCGGATGGACACGAAGGATGTTGTCCGAGCATGCCGACCGGCGCAAAGCGGCCCGGATTCAGCCGACAGGCGCGAAGGATAAGGCCGTTGTTGAGATCGGCCCAGATGGCGTTCTGTTCCGCGGTACCTTCATGCGTCGCCATGGCCTTCGCCCGGGGAGAGGCGAACGCGACATCAACGCCGCGCGTATCCATCAAGCTGACTACCTGTTCCAGACTCTTTTTAACGTCAGCATCCGAGATGTCGGGGAGGACATCGGGATTTTTTCCGGAAAGCTGCGCTTGGCGAAAGCCCTCCACTTCCGGGTGACGGGCAAGGCGGACAAAGTGCTGGTGAGAATCGATAATCATAATGTTTGAGCTCGGGTTCGGATTCTAGAAGGGTGGGAAGCCCGCGTCAACCCGAGTGCTAGCAAGGTAGCGAATCATTTTGTATGAGGGGATTCAGTCTTGGGATGATTATTCAGCTCGCTCTTCGTTATCCACTGGTAGTCGGCATACCAATTGACATTATTGGGGCAGAGACGTTCTTCCGAACCATCCTCCAATCGCCTGACCCGGAGTTGATTTACTTCATCTACCAGAGCTCCCCCTTCAAGGAAACCAAGTTCTCTCACATAGGCAACAAACCGCGAGTCTGGTGACCAATAGAGAGCCGACACCGCCTTGCCCCAGCGATTGCGGAACAGCTCCTTTCTGTCACTTCCGTCAGGGCGTATGGCGTAATAGGTGTCGCCGTCTCGAAACCCAATCCATTTTCCGTCCGGCGACCAGGTGGGGTCGGTTCCTCTTGCAACGGCGTCGGCTCGATCGTTCCCGACATTGTAGAGCCGTACATTGCTGTCAGTTTCATAGACGAGTGCTTTGCCATCGGGCGACCAACACTGAGATGTGACGTACGGTCTTTGATCAACATTAATCGCGACCGCTCGAGTCTTTTTTGAGTTCAAATCAAGAATTCCCAGCGTCACACTTCCACTAGAGCGGTTGATCATGGTCGAGACCAGCTTCGTCTGATCATGTGACCAACACATTCCGATTCCCGAGACTTCCGGGTATTCTTCGGGACTGAATCCGCCTGGGCGGAATGCCTGGAGGGAATCGTTCAGACTGACTACGGTGTGCGCATGGAACGAAATGGCCTGGACTCCTTGATCAATCCAGGCGAACGTGAGCCCGGATTCTCGCTGAAGGCGTGTTAATTCGGCGCCGACTGATTCAGTGCCGAACGCCTGCACGCGGAAGACAAAGATGATGCCGCAGACCACTAGACCGAACAGTGCGTTGCGCCGAGACGTCGCCAACAAGTTGCGCATCGGATTCACCTCGCTGCGCCGAACTCGCTAAGGTTTTATCACAAATTCGAACTAACTCTTGCGTAGTTAGATGGCAGCACGAGTGACCAGCGACGCTGCGCTCTCAGATCTTAAGGCCCCGAAACCATGCCGCCATCGCGGCCGTTACATCTGCCGGCCGCTCCATCGGAGACATGTGCCCGCAGTGCTCGATGACCGCGAGCGTCGCATTCGGAATCAGCGCCGCGATCTCGCGGTGTCCTGCAATCGAACTCCACGTATCCTGGCGGCCGACCAACACCATCGCGGGACAGCGGATCGTCGAAAGCACAGGCGTGGCGTCCGGACGCTCGAGCAGCGCCTTAATCTGCGCAGCAAATATCTCGGAAGTCTTGCGCCC
The DNA here is from genome assembly GCA_963701865.1 of uncultured Acidobacteriota bacterium. GTDB lineage: Bacteria > Acidobacteriota > Terriglobia > Acidiferrales > UBA7541 > Palsa-295. The sequence continues at coordinate 273,921 of CAVPBO010000001.1, read as the reverse complement.
CATCATTTCCGCGATTGCGTCCGTCAAAGTCTTGTCCGCCATGCGATCGGGATGGATGATGCCCTTCATCCAGAATTGCGACATGGCGCGCATGCCCTTTGTGCGCGCCACTTCCAGCAGCGCGAATCGCGTAGCGGTTTCCCGCTCGCCCGCTTCTCCACCGGCGAAAGCGCGGCAGGCAGTATCGAGCACCGCCATTCCCGCAACACGCTCGGGCGCAAGGCGCATGATCTCGAACGCCGCGCGTCCTCCCATCGAATGTCCCGCAACGGCGAAACGCCCCGGCACGCTATCGAGCGCGACCCTCGCCATCTTTTCGATCGAATCGCTCAATCCGTAATCGGTGACACTAACCGTAGCGATCTCGGAGAACTCCCGAATCTGGTCCTGCCATACGTCGGCGTCGCAGGCGAGTCCCGGCAGCAGCAGCAGATGCGGTCGAGGCACGGGTTAACGTGTCACCGAGAATGGGATTTCACCGGCCCATTTTGCGCGATCGAAGTCCTGTTCAGTGATCATGATTTGTGGTCCGCGTCCACCGCAGGCGTGCCATACGTGTGAAACGATTCGATCGTTTTTAAGCCCCACGCCTGGCCCTTCTTGCGCTCGGCTTCGGACCAACGAATCGGTTTCCAGTCCGGCGCCAGAATCAGGCGCGCTCCGGCGTTCGCCACTTCCACGCGGTTGCCGCCCGGCTCGTACACGTACAAGAAAAAAGTCTGCTGGATGGCGTGCTTGTGCGGACCAGTCTCGATGTAAACACCGTTCTCTAGAAAAATATCCGCCGCGATCAGCACTTCCTCGCGGCTGTTGACCGCGTAAGTGACGTGATGAAATCGTCCGCGTACGCCGGTATGGTCCTTCGAGTAAGCGAAATCGTAGCTCTTGTTCGTGCAAGTCATCCACATCGCTGCTTCCACGCCGCTGTCGAGCACGATTTGCTCCGTAAGCCGGAAGCCCAGATATTTCTCGAAAAATTCGCGGTTGCTTTCGATATCCACGGCCAGCCCATTCCAATGATCGAGGCGGCGCACGTTAATGCCGCGAGCGGGAAACCGCTGCGCCTGATTCTTCAGCGACGGCCGCAATTCGGGCGGCGCCTGATACCACTGCGTCTCGTAGTAAAGCTCGATCTTGTGCCCGTCCGGGTCCTGGCAGACATATGCCGGGCCATGCGCCAGATCGCCGTCGTTCCAGCCGATTTCAAATCCTGATCCCTTTAAGGCTGCTATGCGACGCTCGAGCGCCTGCGGACTCCGCGTACGATATGCCACGTGGCCCATTCCCGCCACCTTCGAAGCCGTGAGTTTCAAGGAATGGCGCTCGTAGTCGTCATACGCGCGCAAATAAACCGAGTCGCCTCCCCTTCCGCTCTCCGTCATTCCCATTACGTTGACAAAAAATCGCAGGCTTTCCTCCGGCTTCGGAGTCAGCAGTTCCAAATGGCCCAAATGGGCCACGTCCATGATCGGTTCGCTTTGCATGTCCGCCTCTGCCGGTCGCGAGGGACGCGCCAGCACCGTGATTGAAATCCTGAACGACGAGACGAAAATTATACATAGAACCCGGGCTGGAGCGCTGGAACTTTGAGCCGAAGCGAGGACCAGCCCACTGTGTCGCCACGCGACCTTAAATCGAACATTCATAGTCAAATGGGAGAAGCTTGCTGGGTCTTCAGGCGGGGCGTATCATCCCGGCCGAGGCTGTCGCACCACGCAGTTTCGATTGAAATCCGCCGCACGAATCGAGTTCTTGTTGGAAGCGATTGGCGTATTGATTCCGGAGGTAACATTCGAGTGATACGACGCGATTTTTTCAGGAACTCACTGGCAGCGACCGCAGCTGCTGCGAGCGGTTGGCCTCTATTGCGTGCGCCCACTGCGGTTGCTGCAGCGGGCGAATTCCCGTCGGCGCCGGGACTCACCAAATATGTCTCGGAATTCATCGTAAGCACAAAGTACGAGGACATTCCAGAAAATGTGATCGCGCTCGGCAAGAAAACGCTGTTGGACGGATTCGGTCTGGCGCTCGCAGGATCGGCGTCGGGCATCGGTCCTATCATCCGCCGATACATCGAGACGCTCGGATGTTCAGACGGGAAATCCAGCATCATTGGAACCAGCGTGACGGCGCCAGCCCGCTTCGCGGCGCTGGCCAATGGGATTTCCATTCACGCCGACGATTATGACGATACCGGATCGGCGCTCCATGTCACCGCCCCGATACTTCCCGCGGCATTCGCGCTCTGCGAACTGGGGCGCCGCAGCGGCAAAGATCTCATGCTGGCGTTTCACGTGGGCGTCGAAGTCGCGAGCAAGATTGGTGACGCCATCTCTCCTCGCCACAATGGCGACGGATTTCACACCACGGGAACTTGCGGATCATTCGGCAGCGCTGCGTCGTGCGCAAAGCTTCGAAGCTTGAGTGCAAAGCAAACGGCTTATGCTTTGGGGGTCGCCGCCTCTGAGGCCAGCGGCCTTCGCGACAATTTCGGCTCGATGACCAAACCCTTTCACGCCGGCCACGCCGCCGAAAACGGAATCGTAGCCGCAGATCTCGCGGCCATCGGCTGGACCGCGTCTGACGACATTCTGGAAGCGCCGCTCGGATTCTTTCAGGCCGCCGGAGGCACCTTCGATCCCGGCGCGATCGTGAATCGCCTCGGCAAACCATGGATGTTTGCTTCGCCGGGGGATTTGATCAAGCGGTTTCCGTGCGGGACCATTCAGCAGGCATTCATGGACGAGATGCTGCGCCTCATTCAGGATCACAAAATCGCCGCCAAAGACGTGTCACGGGTCGAAGTCGGCGGAAACCAGGGCAACCTCAACACGCTGTTTCGCCATCGCCCGACGACGGCGCTGGAAGCAAAGTTCAGCATGGAATTTGCCATGAGCATACTGCTGGTGGACGGCAAGGCGGGACTGACTCAGTTCACCGATGCCGTGGTACAGCGCGACGATGTGCAGGACATGATCCAGCGAGTGACTTTCTCCGTGAACCCGGAATTCAACAAGGCGGCGAGCCAGGGCGGGAATTTTCAGGCTGTGCTGGTCGAGGGCGGCATCATTAAGATCCACATGAAGAACGGCACGGTTGTTTCCGGACGCACCCAACCGGCGAAGGGCAGTCCGGAAAATCCGATGACCTACGATGAAGTCGCGGACAAATTCAGAGGCAATGCCGAATTCGCGAAGTGGCCCGCGTCGAAAGCAGAATCAATCATCGAAATCGTAAAGTCGCTTGAGAACGCACCCGACCTAAGTCGGATTACGGCGGCACTCTCAAGTTGAGTCTATAATGCGCAATCATCAAAGTACGCGAAGGAGAGTCGACATATGAATAGGCGCAAATTACTTTCGCTGATGGGGATGTCTCCGGCTCTTCTGGCTGGCGCGCGTGTAGAGGGCCAGCAGTCGAAACCAAAAACCAGGACTGCTCAAGTCGCGTTCAGCGAAGCCAAAGTCGAAACTCTAAATCCAAAAGGTACTCCACCGCCGATCCAACTGCTCCCCATGGCGCCGCGGCTTGGCAGCCTGGACGGCAAGACCGTCTATCTGGTGGACACGGGATTCGAGGGCGGCGGATTTCTCCTGAATCAGATTCAGTTATGGTTCAACAGAAACATGCCGAGCGTCACCGTCGTGTTCAAACGAAAAGCGGGACCGTACGCCGAAGACGATCCGGCGCTATGGAAGGAGATCAAGGAAAAGGGCAACGCCGCGATCATGGCTATCGGGCATTGAAGCACCTGCACGCCAGCGACCGTCGGTCACTGCATAAGCGTTGAAAAGCTCGGCGTCCCCACTACTCCCCTGGTCACGCGCGCATTCAAAGATCTCGCAATTCTGAATGTCGCCAAGCGCGGCATGCCTCATCTGCGCATTACGTTCACTCCGCACCCCGTCGCCGCTAAGACTCCCGATGAGCTGCGCGCGTATGTCGAAGGAAATGACCCCATCAGCGGCAAGCCTATGATGAAGGAAATTGTTGACGATCTCACTTTGCCTCTCACGGCCGAGGAATCGGAGACGGGAATGGTTCACGTGAACGTCGGACCCGGAAAGTACGGCCCGGACACGCCGCGGAATTTGCAGCAGTTCTACGCCGACAACGGAATGACCGACTTCCTGCCGATTTTTCTTCCTACGGAAGAAATGGTCGAGGAGATGCTCGCCGGCACCAGCCACAAGCCCGATGAAGTGGTCGGAAAAATGGCGGCAGGCGCCTATCCGCCGTGGGAATACACGGTAAAACAAGTCGCCATCAACGCGGTGATGGCAGGCTGCAAGCCGGAATACTTTCCCACCATGCTGGCGATCGCGTCGTCCGGCACTCCGTCGCTTTTCAGCTCGACGAACTCGTTCGCCTACGCTGCCGTAATCAACGGACCCATCCGCGACAAGCTGAACATGAATTACGGCATCGGTGCGCTAGGACCGTTCGCGCAGCCCAACGCCGCGATTGGCAGGGCCTGGACGTTGCTTTCGAAGAACCTCGCGAACGGCGGTGTTCCCGGCGACACCTATATGGGTTCGCAGGGAAATAATCTGAATTACAACAATCTCGTGATCGCCGAAAACGAAGCCGCGAGCCCCTGGGTTCCCTTCCACGTGCAGAAAGGATTCAAGGCCGAAGAAAATGTCGTCAGTCTGTTCCGCGGGCTCGGCATCGTGCCCGGACAAGGCGCCCGAGGCACCAGCACAGACACGCCGAAATACGAAGAACAGTTCAGCGATCTCTTCAGTGTGTTCACTGGTTTTTTCGGCGGTCTGGTGGTCGCCGATCCGCTGATCGCGCAGAATCTGCATGCGCGCGGATACGACACGAAGGAAAAACTGATTGATTGGCTGTACAAGAACGCCACGCAATCGGTGAAAGACTACAAGAGTCGTGACTTCGCTTATGGCTTCGATTATCCCCGCGCCCTCAAAGGACTCGAACCTTACGCGACGTGGTACAAAATGGCCGATGACGCCGTGATTCCGCGCTGGCCGCACTTGAACGACATCAACATAGTCGTGGCCGGCGGCCAAACAAACGCCTTCTTCCAGGGCGGAAGCCTGAGCTACGGCGTGAGTGTCTCAATTGATAAATGGACCTGAGCGACGTTTAGGAAAAGTCTTCAGCCAGCCAAGGCTGGCGTGTTTAAGTCGACGATCCTCCTCCGATCGTTAATTGCAATTTCACTCCTGACGGGACTATAAATAAGGCCCTGGCGACTGACGCCGGAAAGAGGTACCGCCATGAAGAGGCGAAGCATGCTGTCGCTGCTCGGGATGTCGCCGGCCCTGCTGGCAGGTGCGAGCGCGGAGGCCGCAGAGAAAGCAGTAAAGGCACCGGCCCGTCCAGCCAAACTTACGGGACTCAATCCCAAGGGCGTCGCTCCCCCTGTCCAACTCGTGCCGATGGCGCCGCGCCTGAGCACTCTCGACGGCAAGACCATCTTCCTCGTGTCCGACGGATTTCCCGGCGCGGATCACTTTCTCGATCAAATGGGAAACTGGTTCAAGAAGAACATGCCCAGCGTCACGACCGAGTACCGGCTGAAAGCCGGAGCGTTCCCCGACGACGACCCCAAGCTCAACGCGGAAATAAAAGCCAATGGCAACGCCGTCATCATGGCGATCGGTCATTGAAGCACGTGTACCCCAGCGACCGTTGGTCACTGCGTAAAGTTTGAACAGATGGGTTTCCCGACCGCTCCCATGGTCACCATCGCATTCAAGGATCTGGCGAAATCCAACGGCCGCCTCGCGCGGCATGCCGCTCGAGCGCATCTGTTTCACGCCGCATCCTGTGTGGGGCAAGACCGACGCGGAAATGTACGCCTACCTCGAAGGGAACGATCCCGTCAGCGGCAAGCCGCTGATGAAGGAAGTTATCGCCGCTCTGACCCAGCCGCTTACAGCCGAGGAACAAAAAACCGGCCCGGTGGAAATTTCCACTGGGACCCGCCACTTACACCGACACATCCGAAAATCTGCAGCAATATTATCTCGACAATGGACTGACGGATTTCATGCAGATCGTCATTCCGACCGAAGAGAAGCTCGCCGCGATGCTGAAAGGCACAAGCCACAAGCCAGATGAAATGGTCGGCAAAATGTCTCCGGCGCGCGGATCGTATCCGGAGTGGACATTCAACGTGCGGCAGGTCGCGATCAACGCGGTGATGGCGGGAGCAAAACCCGAATATCTGCCGACCATTCTCGCGATCGCCGAAACCGGGCTGACTTCCCTTTCCAGCTCGACGAATTCCTTCGCTACCGCCGCCGTAATCAACGGACCGATTCGCGACAAGCTCAACATGAACTACGGAATCGGCGCCATGGGTCCGTTCGCGCAGCCGAACGCCGCAATCGGCCGCGCCTGGACGATGCTCTCGAGAAATCTCTCAAACTCCGGCATACCCGGCCAGACGTATCTCGGCACGCTCGGAAATGGCGTCAATTACAACAACCTGATCCTCCCCGAAAATGAGAAGGATAGCCCGTGGACTCCGCTCCACGTGCAAAAGGGTTTTAAGCCCGAAGAAAACGTCGTGAGCGTGTTCGTCGGCTTCAGCATTTCGCAGGGACAAGGCGGAATTGGCCTCGGCGTGAAGCCCGTCCCGCAATATCACGAAGCCATCGCCTACAACTGCATCCCGTTCGGCCCTCTTTTCGGCGCGCTGATCGTCTGCGATCCGCTCGTGGCGCAGGGTCTGGTCCAGCTCGGATACAAAACGAAAGAGCAACTTGCCGACTGGCTGCAGAAAAATTCGCTAATTTCCGCCAAGAACGCTCGCTCCACCCTCTTCGCGAATCGCTGGGTTCCGGACGCGAAGACTCCAGACGACGCCATGATTCCGTATTACCAGCGTGCTGACGCGTATAACTTCGTGGTCGTCGGCGGCCAAACGAATCCCTACCACATGGTTGGGAACATGAGTTATCGTGTGAGCATCTCGATCGATAAGTGGGCGTAGATTTCAGGGTGGGGCTGAGCGGGTAGCTGAAACAAACATCAATCAGGGGACGTATCCTTAGTGTGCCCCGCGCGAGGCACATTGGATCCTAAACCGGGGGGGAAGTTTCAGAAATGCATAGAGCAACTAAAACGAAGTGGATTTTCGCCTTCGCGATGGCGGCGGCGATCGCATGCGTCGCGTCGGCTCAGCAATCGAAACCCGTCGACGACAAAGCGTTGAAGAACGCCGCGAAAAACGCCGACGAGTGGCTGACCAACGGCCACGACCTGGGCGACCAGCGCTATAGCCCGCTCAAGCAGATTGACACGTCCAACGCGAAGCAGTTGGGACTCGCGTGGTCCTACGACGTCAACAGCGGCTTCGGAACCGTGGAGACGACTCCGATCATCTGGGATGGCGTGCTGTACGGCACCGCGCCGTGGAGCATCGTCTACGCACTCGACGCGCGCACTGGCAAGGAGCTGTGGCGCTGGGACCCGAAGATCGGCCGTCAGAATTTCCCCGCAGGATCGATCGGCAAGCCTGACAAGGTCCGCACCGGCCCGAGCGTGTGCTGCGGCCCGGCCAATCGCGGCGCCGCGCTCTACAACGGCAAGATCTACGTCGGCACCCTCGAAGCGAAGCTCGTTGCTCTCGACGCAAAAACTGGCAAAGAAGTCTGGACCGTGCAGACCGCTGACGAGGGCGCCGACTACAGCGTCACCGGCGCTCCCATCGTCGCGGGAGGAAAAGTCATCATCGGCAATGCCGGCGGCGAATACTCCGCGCGCGGTTACGTTTCTGCGTACGACGCGGAAACCGGAAAGCTCGACTGGCGCTTCTACACCGTTCCCGGTGACCCCTCGAAGCCGTTCGAGAACAAAGCCATGGAAGTCGCGGCTAAGACATGGACCGGCGAATGGTGGAAACTCGGCGGTGGCGGCACAGTCTGGGACGGCATTTCCTACGATCCCGATCTCGACCTGCTCTACATCGGTACTTCGCAGGGCGGTCCGTGGGTCGGCAAGTATCGCAGCCCCCAAGGCGGCGCGAACCTCTACGTCTGCTCCATCGTCGCGCTCAAAGCCAAAACCGGCGAATACGTCTGGCACTTCCAGACCACGCCAAGCGATGAGTGGGACTACGACGCCACGCAGGGCATGACGCTTGCCGACATCAAGATCGACGGCAAGGTGCGCAAAGTCCTGATGCAGGCGCCAAAGAACGGATTTTTCTATGTGCTCGATCGCAAGACCGGAGAGTTTATCTCCGGCAAGCCGTATGTAAAGGTCACTTGGGCGACCGGGCTCGACCCGAAAACCGGAAAGCCGATCGAAGCGCCGAACATGCGTTACGACTCGGAAGATCGGACCGTTTCACCCGGACCCGCTGGCGGTCACGCCTGGCAGGCAATGTCTTACAACCCGAATACGGGATTGGTTTATCTCCCGGCGCTCGATAGCGACTTCCGCTATATCGCCGCTCCGGATTTCAAACCTGAAGTCGGCGTCTACAGCTGGGGCATCGTGTTCCGGCCGCCACCGCCTCCCGCTCCAGGACAACCCGCACAGCTCCTGACCCCTCCGGGAGGATCGCTGGTTGCTTGGGACCCGGTCACGCAGACCGAGCGCTGGCGCCTGAAGAAAATGAATGGCGGCGGGACCGTCACGACCGCCGGCGGCTTGGTATTTGGCGCCTCGGACGATGGCGAATTCAAAGCGTTCACCGCAGACAAGGGCGAAGAGCTCTGGTCCGTGAAGCTGCAGCCGGGAATGGCCAATCCAGCGACGTACATGGTCGACGGGAAGCAGTATGTGTCCATCCTCTCGGGACGCGGCGGACACGGCCGCATCTACACGTTTGCGCTCGACGCGAAAGAGCCGATTCCACTAACGGCTGCTGCGCCTCCGCCTCCGCCACCCGCGGGAACAGCGCCCGCGGCGCCTACGCAACAGAATCAGCACTGAAACCTGGCGATGCCTCCGCCGTCGCTAAGCCGGTAGAGGCATGCCGCTGATGATCGAAGCATGGCTTAGTCTTGATGTACCTCAGGCGTTTCGCGCGGCGTCGCCCGAAAACGCCTGAGAACTTTCGGCTTGGTTTCTGGTGGAAGCGCGGGACTTTAGTCCCGCGAAAAGCAGACTGCAATAAACAGGGCTTCAGCCCCAGGACACGCGCCCGCCAACGTCTCGCGGCGCATCCAAATTTCCCGTGCACTCTCGCAAAATCCACCTCGCCACGGTGTTTCCCACGATTGTGCTTACATTTGCGTCCGTTCTTACCGGCGCATTGCATGCGCAAACCCGCCAGTCGCGTCCCGCGAAGTCGTACGGCCAGGCGGTCGGCGTGCCGTTCAGCACCATCATCATCTTCGGCGACCAGTACAACGGCGGCGACGAACTCTACGACGTGAAAATTACCGTCGCAGAAGTGGTGCGCGGCGAAAAAGCATCGCAGATGGTGAAAGCGGCGGGCGAACCGAACGCGGCTCCCGGCCAGCGAATGGAATATCTGCTGGCGCGGGTGCGATTTGAATTTTCCGCGCGGGTCCGCCCGGAGCATTACAGCTACACGCTCGATCCGGTGCAATTTTCCGCCATGTCCGAGGCGGCGGAACCGTATGCGGCGGCTTCGCTCGCAGCGCCCGTGAAACCCGAGCTGCGCGGCACGCTTCGCTCCGGCGATTCCGCCGAGGGATGGGTTGCATTCCTCGTCCCACGAGGCGATCATACGCCGCTGATGATGTTTCACGAGGACGTCGGATCCGTGATCCACGAAGGCGGCGGCTCGCTCTTCAAGCTCTACCATGACAATCCTCCCGTCAGCGGAAAACCGAAGCCGTCCTGAGATGTTGGTGGCACAGACACTCTTGTCTGTGCTCTTACGAGCGCAACTCTGCATTGGACTTTACCGCGTGCGCGGAACGATCGTTTGGGCTGCCAGATGAAAACGGCCATGGATAAAGTGCGAGCGGTAAACTTGCGCACTTCGGGCGCCTCGATGGAGCGCCGTCCCGATGGCGCCTTCATCATCCGCCCGGACGAGCCGCTCCAGAGTTACCCGCGTGTGCTTACCGAGCGGCTGCTTCATTGGGCCCGCGTAGCACCCGATCGTGCGCTCGCCGCGAAGCGAGGTGCAGACGGCCGATGGCGTTTTCTGACTTACGCCGACGCGCTCAAGAAAGTTCGAAGCCTTGGCCAGGCATTCATTGACCGCCGGCTCTCTGCCGATCAGCCGATCGCGATCCTCTCGGACAACGACCTCGAACACCTGCTGCTAATGTTTGCCGGCCAGCACGTCGGCGTCCCGACCGCGTCTATCGCGCCGGCTTATTCGCTCATCTCCACGGACTTCGCCAAGCTGAAGCACGTCATGAAGATTTTGCGGCCCGGGATGGTGTTTGTCTCGAACGGCGAGAAGTATCGCCGCGCGCTCGAAGCCGCTATTGGCCCGGACGTCGAGATCGTCTGCGCCGATGGAGGTATCGCCAGCCGCAATTCCACTTCGTTCGACGATCTCTCAAGCGTTGCACCCACAGGCGGCGTGGATGCAGCACACTCCCGGATCGCGCGAGATGACGTCGCGAAATTTCTGTTCTCCTCGGGCTCGACGGGGCTTCCGAAAGCCGTAATCAACACGCACCGCATGATCTGCAGCAACCAGCAAATGATCTTGCAGGGCTTTCGTTTCTTAAGCGAAGCGCCGCCGATCGTGGTGGACTGGATGCCCTGGAATCATACGGCCGGGGGAAATCACAACACTGGCATGACCGTTTACAACGGCGGCACTCTCTACATTGACGACGGCAGGCCCACCACTCAGGGCATCGCCGAAACGGTCCGCAATCTTCGCGAAATCGCGCCTACGGTTTATTTCAACATGCCGCGCGGTTACGATCTGTTGCTCGAGCGTTTTCGCGACGACGCAAAGTTGCGCGAGAATTTCTTCAGCCGCCTCAAATTCATGTTCTATGCCGGGGCCGCGCTATCGCAGCCGCTCTGGGACGCCTACCGAAAGATGATGATGGAAGTATGTGGCGAACGCACCCTGATGGCCACCGGCCTCGGCGCCACCGAAACGTCTCCAATGGCTCTCCAGTGCACGTGGGATTCAGAGCGCGCTGGCGCCATCGGGATTCCGATGCCGGGCGTCGAAGCTAAGCTCGTGCCTTCCGGGGACAAAATGGAGATTCGAGTGAAGGGGCCGAATGTGACGCCCGGATATTGGCGCGATCCGGAGCTTACACGGCAAGCCTTCGACGAAGAGGGTTATTACAAATTCGGCGATGCCGTCCGTTTCGTGGACCCCGATAACGTTAACAAGGGCCTACTGTTCGATGGGCGCTTTGCCGAAGATTTCAAACTGGCCTCGGGAACTTTTGTGAATGTCGGCCCATTGCGTACCAAAATCATCCACTGGTTTGCGCCCTATGTGATTGACGTCATCATCACCGGGCACGATCGCAATTTTCTGGGAATGTTGCTCGTGCCGAATCTCGAAGCGTGCCGCTCGCTGGTTTCGGAGCTGCCTGCGGGTGCTGGGCCCGCAGAAGTCCTGCGACACGGGTCCGTCACCGGAAAATTCGCGAGGCTGCTTGAATCATTCGCCGCCCAGGCGACCGGCAACTCGAATCGCGTGGAGCGAGCGCTTCTGCTCGAAGAACCACCTTCGCTCGACGCAGGCGAAGTCACCGACAAGGGCTCGCTGAATCAACGCACGATCCTCGATCGCCGCGCCGCTCTCGTCGAGGAAATTTATGCGCCGGTTCCCTCCCCGCACGTGCTCTGCATTTCGGAAGGCTAGCTTCTTCCTGCAATTGCGAGACTGTCAGGACAGTTGCGTAGCATCGAGGCTCAGCGCAGTAAGTCGCGCAAACACCCCGCTGACCACACGATCGCACCGTGCGCCCATGAATGGAAATGCGTCCTTGGCATTCGCCCCGACTCGCGCAAATAGCCAGCCGCGAACCATAGCGCGGCCTCGATGTAGACGAACTTTCACATTCTCCTCGGTGAGTTCGAGCGCGGCCGCCGTCTCCGACGTGCTCAGTTCCTCGACATCTCGCAGCATTACGACAGCTCGATATTGCAGCGGAAGCCCTAGCACTGCTTCTTCCAGCAGGTGGCCCACTTCGGTTCGCGATGCAATCTGTTCTGGATCAGGTGAGATCTCGACCATATTCATGGGAATTTCTCCGTCCTGCTCCGTCTCGGGCAGTTGTTGGTTGCGGTCGCGCATCCGGAGCCGCGCCAGGGCCTCATGAACGGCAATGCGCGTCAACCACGCGGAAAATGGTGCGCTTCCGGCGAACTGGCCGAGGTGCTGGTAGGCCCGCACGTAGGCATCCTGCATCACGTCTTCCGCTTCGGCGTCGTCGTGGAGAATCGCGCGAGCGATGCGATAAAGCCTCTGGTTGTACCGCCGCATGAGGATTTCGTACAGAGCGGTATCGCCGGCTCTTACGCGCTCCACGACCTGCTCATCAGTCCAGCTTTCTGACCGGGCGTTTTCGAGTGTTCCAGTGATTTCCATAGCTCTGCTTATATAGAGCGGCGAAAGCCCAAAAGGTTACAGACCGGATTGGATGCCCCCGTGTTCGAGGGCTGTCTTGGGTGCACATCTCGGTTTGTAACCATTTCCCTGCTCGTCACTCTCTTGTGTAGGAGCGAAAAATGATCGAATTCGATGAACCCCTCGATGCAGCTTGGTGGGCCCTAAGGATCGGTCTTGGCGTTGGCCCCATCATCACAGGCCTGGATAAGTATTTCAATAAACTGGTCGACTGGGGAATGTATCTCAGTCCGCTGGCAACTAGAATTGTCCCGGTTAGTACGCCTACGTTCATGCACGTGATCGGTGTGGTGGAAATTGTGGCCGGAATACTCGTTCTGAGTCGCTGGACCAAGATCGGAAGTTACGTTGTCATGTTGTGGCTGCTCGGGATCGCTGTAAATCTCGTGACCATGGGCATGTTTTATGACCTCGCCATGCGCGATGTCGAGATTGCCATTGCCGCGTTCGCGCTTGCCCAGCTGACCACGATGCGCGAGCGAGCAGGAGCAAGAGGCGCGTCCAAGACAACTTTTGCAGTGACTCGGTAGGATGACCACACTCAAAACTAAAGGGGAGGACATGATGCAGAAATTTGTTGGGATTCTCGTATTCCTTGGGCTGTCGGCCCTTCCGGCTCTTGCAGGCGCCGAGAATTACAAGAATGTGTCAGTCGTAGACGTCAATTGTTCTACCAAGGTTGCCGCCGACCCCGATTCTCACACGCGCGCATGTGCGTTGCAGTGCGCGGAAAGCGGTTACGGCATCGTTACCAAGGACAAACAATTCGTGAAGTTCGATGCGGCTGGAAACACTAAGATCGTGGACGCTCTCAAAGCTTCGGACAAGAAGGATCACCTCCGCGTGGACGTCAGCGGCGACCAGCAAGGCGATACTTTGAAGGTCAAATCGATAAAACTGCTTTAGCTTCCGCGAACCGATTTCGATGCGCACCGGGGATCTCTCGCCCCGGTGCGCGTTTTTCATTTGTTCGTATTCGATTCCACACGCAATGCCCTCGGTGATTACATCGTTTCCGTTGCGTCGCCCACATCCCCGACAATTGCAGTCCACAGGCGTCCTTGATTTTTACAAATCACTTCCGTGCTAGCGTGGGTCGAGGGCGCCCTCGGCCCCAGTCCCGGAGTTGAACGGGCACGGATTGGCATTTCAGCTCATGTCGAGCGATGGAGCCTGCGATGGGAAAGACGCGAAGACAGCGACAGAGTGGCTCAAACAGGCGCTACCGCTCCAAAATTACTCGACACAGGGTGTTGAGTAATTTTCGTCCTATCTCATTGAAAACAAAGATCGGAGGCCCTTACCAAGTGACACACAAATCGCGCGCCAAAATCGGCCCTCACGTCATCGGCTGGGCCGCGAAATCCTTGCGGAATTGACCGGCTCTAGCACTGTGATACACTTCGCAAAAGTGAGAAAAAAGGGGGGCTCTTGAAGTACAAACTTTCCGGGATTTTGATGCTGTGCATAGTTTCCCTTGCGGCGGGATCTGCCTGGGCACACCACTCGCCTTCGTCCATCTTCAACATGGCTGAGAAATTCACGCTGACGGGGACGCTGACGCAAGTTGACTGGGTGAACCCGCACATCGCCGTGTACATTGACGTGAAGAAGCCCGATGGGAGCGGCGTCGTAAACTGGAAATTCGAAAGCGCGCCGCCTTCCTGGCTCAAGCGCGTGGGCGTCAATAGCGCCGACTTCAAAAAAGCCGTTGGGCAGAGCGTCACCGTCGAAGGAAATCGCGCCCGCGATGGATCGCCCTATGGATTTCTGCAGAAAATTACATTCGCGGACGGAAATTCACTGGCAATGGTAAGCCCGAGCGACATCAATACGACCAAGTGAGAGGAGGACGAACCATGAGTCACCAATTTATTTGCGCCATCGCATCAGCGCTGATGCTGGCCGCTTCCGCGCCGGCGCAGCAGAATTCGACGGCGGCGACCAGCAAGGCAGCGAACGCGGTCGCGGTGCATCCGGACTTGAGCGGAAACTGGGCTTACTCGATTGCCTTGCCCGGCGGAGCGCTAAAGAAAGTAGAGAACGGATCGGTTTCCTACGCGACGCTCGACTTGAGCGGGCGCATGCCTGCGAAGACTGCGGTCGCAGGAGCTTTGCCGTACACGGCAGCGCCCTCCTACAAGCCGGAGTTCCAGGACAAGGTGAAATACCTGCTGGACCACGAGGCAAAGCTCGACAAGGTTTTCTTCTGCGGTAAACCGGGCGTGCCGCGCATCAGCTCGCCGCGCCAGATCATTCAACTCCCTACCGAAACAATTTTCCTTTACGAGGATGCCTCTGGTGATCCATACCGGATCGTCACCACCGACGGCCGTCCGCACCGCGCGGATGCAGACCCGTCCTACTACGGTGATTCGATCGGCCACTGGGACGGAAACACGTTTGTCGTTGATACCACCAACTTCGTTGAGGACACCTGGTTTGGTGAAGGCGGATATTTTCACACGTCGGCGATGCACGTCACGGAGCGTTTCTGGAAAGTCGGCGACGATCTTGCCTATCAGATCACTGTGGACGATCCCAACGTGCTAACCGCGCCGTGGACTGAAGCGCCCCGCTTGATCAAGCCGTCAACCGTCGCACTCGAGGAATCGCCGGTCTGCGTCGAAGACGACGCGCATCGGATGGACAATCTCGACCATCACCTGCAGCGGTGAGATTTTCCGGCTGAATTCTACCAGCCGGATTTCATACCGTAGATGCCGGTATTGACGAGCGCTTCGACGCGCATGATTTTTCCGTCTTGAATTTTGAACATCTCGGCGATTTCCCAGGTCCACGGGCCGGTGCGCGTTTGTTTGACGGTCCGGCCGTCGGCGAGCGTGTAGGAACGCAGGGTCGCGTCGTGATCGAAGAAGCCGAGGACGAAAACGAGACCGCGCTCCTCGTCGATCACCGCGAATCTGCGGTCGCGGATCAGCGTATCAGGCTGAAAGTTGCGCGTCTTGATCTGGTCGGCACAGCCAAGCGCCAGAACGCTCACCGCGCCCGGTTGAGGATTTTGCAGCGGACTATTCGTGGTATGCACGCCGGATTCGACGCGGTTGCAATCCTTGTCAAAGGGAACGAAGGATGCGTGCCCCTTTTCGATGGCGTTGAAGTAGCTGTTGGCGATCGCGATCATGTTCTGGCGCGACCGGCGCTGCGCCGGCGGAAGGGCTTCCGCGAAGATCGGGTTCGGCGTGACGAGATTTTCCGGGCGCGCGATGCTACCTCCCTCTTTGCGCGCAACGATCGCCTCGATTTCCGCGATGCGATGCAGTTCGACTTTCAGCCGCACGCATAGAATCACGGGCGCGCCATTTTCGGGCAGTACGCCCATGAACATGGCCTGCCCGGCTTGCGGATCGTCCGCATAGATTTTGTAGGTCGGCGAACCGCTTGCGGTTCCCCAGAAACCGTCACCGATCCGAAGCAGCTGCCCATTTTCGGTGTACTTTGAGTCGCGCGCGAGCGGCAACGAGGAAGAATCGTGAGCGGCCATCGCGGCGAGAACCTGATCGAGAAAAGTGTTGAGGCAGGCACGGTCGCAATCGTAGTTGAAATTAGGGTCGTAGTCGGCGGGCGGCACTGAGGATTGTGCAAGCGCCGAGCTGGCCGCGAGCGCGCCGACAATCAGAAGCGCAGCCGCGCGGAGAACGTTTCGACTGATTCGCATTTTGCCTCGCAGTTTACTTCGCCGCTTCTACCCAGGGGCTCGGCATGTAATACGGGACAACATCAAGAACGGCCTCGATCTGGCGGATTTTGCCATCCTTGATCTTGAAAACTTCGAAAATCAAGAACGTGAAAGGACGATCGAACGGCGCCCCGATCGTCCGAGTGGAGCCATCGACCAAAGTATTCTTGCGCAGCGTGCCGTCGTGATCGAAAAACGTCGAGGCAAAAACCATCTGGCGCTGCTCATCCACCAGGTAGCGGCGATCGCGGCAGCGGGTAACCATCTTGAGCAGTCCAGTCTCGAGTTGCGCCTGGCAGCCCATCTTGGCCACCGGATTTGTCGCGTTTGGATTGTTCGCAGTGATCGATCCGTTCTCCATGCGCTGGCAGTCAGGATCGAACGTCGTGAAAAGCTTTCCCGTATTTTGCTGGATGGTCGAGAAATAGCCGTCGGCGAGAGCGATTAGCTTGTCGCGGGACACGCGCTCGGCGACAGGCTCATCCTCGGAGAAAAGAGGTTTATCTTGTAAATTCTCAGGGCCTCCCGTCAAATTCCCAGATCCAGCGGGGCGGGGACCATCCGGACGCGCAACGATCACTTCGATTTCCGTGACTTTATGGTCGACGACCCTAAGTCGCGCGGCGAAAACGGAGAGATGAGTGTCCTCATTCGAGACGCCGAGAAATCCGACCTGGCCAGATTGCGGATCGTCGACGTAAACCTTGTACGAGCCCCAGCCATCGGACGTTTGCCACAGCCCTTCGCCGAGCTTCATCTCGACGTTGTTTTCGGTGTATCGAACGTTCGAAGCGGTTGGCACTTTCGATGGATCGTGCGCGGCGACGGCGGCCATATATCGATCAACGAAGCCATTCAGGCAGGCGCGATCACAATCGCCGGCTTTCGCGGCGGACGATGCGCCTGCGGCATTCGCGCGATTCGACGAGCCGGAGGCGAATACAAACAGCAGTACAGCCAGAGCAGACCACAAGATGAAATTCCTGCGCATCATTCCCCCCACAGGTAATTGAGAGCACGTATGCTGCGTGGAATCTATATCAGATGCGATGCGAGCGCGCAACCGCTAGCCGGGGTGGATACTTGGACGACCCGGCAATACGTCAGCGCCATTTCTTCAATCCGGGCCACAGCTGCGCGAGCGTACCGAATTTCGGGCCGCGGCAGATGTCGACGCCAATCTCTTTTTCGAGCGCGTAGGGATTATCCGCTGAAATTCCGACGAACTGCACGGAGTCAAAATAAGTCTCGAGCACTTCTTTACGCTCGCCGAGAACGATCATGCATTTGCCGGAGTAGTCGCGCGGTCCCCACAGGAAATAGGTTTGATGGCCGCTCAGAGCGGGAGGCAAACCGTAGCGATGTCCCAGGAAGTCGATTGCGCCAGCCTGGCCGTAGTCCTGGGCAAAGATGGCGCAATCGGCGCGGTCGGCTTGCGGAATCTGGCTCCATGCCAGAGCAGCCTCATCAACAATTTCCTGCCAGCCGAATTGATCGGCGTACCACTGCGGAAGCGCGGCGCGCTCGAGCCCATGTTCCATGACAGGAAGCCTGACGGGCAAAGTTTTCGCGTAGGCTATAAAGTGGTCGGGCGACAGGATGGGGACTGTGACGGGCGCGAGGTGGGCGCCGCTCGCCAGCAGCACAATCGCGATCGCAGGCTTTAGCCATACGGTCGAGGGACGATCGAACGCAAAGTCGATTACAACAGCGCCGGCGGCGAGCAACATAGGGTAGACCGGCGCGAGATAGTAATTTTTGCCGTGCAAGGCGAACAGGACCGCATAACAGATGAGATAGGCCCAGGCGAGGAATCGATATGGTTTCAATCGCGCAGAGAAAAATAGTGCGATCAGACCGGCTATCCAGATCGGCGCGGTTAGTGGGTGCACGAGAATCGTCTGTTGAATGAAGTATTGGCCGGGACCGAGGATCACATCGCGACCTTCGGCTCGAATGTTGTGCATCAACTGGAGGAAGGGCCAGTGGTAATGGATGTTCCAGAGCAGATTCGGAAGAAAGATCAGGAACGCGGCGACGCCGCCGAGCCAAACCCATTTGTCGAGCAGAAAGCGGCGCTGTTCGGTGAAGAGCAGGCCAACCATGATTCCGAAGCCGAAGAGAGCGAATGGTGTATTTCTCTTCCAGCCCCACGCCCGCGACCACGCCAAACCAGACCCAATGACGCGAGTCGTTGCGATTTATGGCGAGAATTGCAAAGTACGCACAGCCCATCCAAAGGTTTGGTTCGAGGCAATTGGTGGTGAGCAGGCTGCCGTTGGAAAGATATTGCGGCGCGATAAGGATGGTGATGGCGCTCAGCACGAGAGCGAAGCGGCGGCCGCCGAATTCGCGAGCGATTAGCGCCGTTTGGACGACCAACAACGAGGAAGCCAGCGCCGGAACGAATCGAATACTGCGGAGAGAATCACCGAGAACTGCGCGGCAGACGTGAATCACGAAACGGAATCAGCGGAGGCTGATCGACGTAACCCCAGGCGAGATGATTGCCACAGGCGATGTAGTCGAATTCGTCGCGAAAGTAGCCGTAGCGATTGTTGTAATAGAGGTGGAACAGGAATTTGGCGAGCGCGATAGCCCAAATGAGGGCCATGCCAGACGAAAGCCAGGATCGTTTCTCGAATTCGTATGCGTGGGGAGAATGAGTGACCGGGTTCGGCATGGGCGTCTGCTGGATTATTACGCAATTGAACGTGAATTATTTCGTCGTAATGGGGAGACGAGGGCCAAAGATGTGTCGCACCTACGGCGCTTGGAATCGGGACGGCTTGGTTTCCCAGCCCTAACGGGCTGGGCTAACTTCTGCCGCGCCTACGGCGCTACAAGAGGCACAAGGCGGGCCGAATAATCGAATTGCGGCGGACGGTTGCCAAGCATCCGCGCCGGGCACGGCCTGCCGCGCCCCTACGAAACCTTCTCATGCGGTTGATCGCGACAGATTGGTGACGCGTCGCCAAGTTCCTGCGTTGGGCTACAAAACCGGCGACGGATGACCGGCGCGAGGCCTAGGAAATCCGCCGGGCGTCATCTGCCGCGGCGGCCTACTCCCAGCGAAAACCAGCTGCGAAAAAATCTCACACCTGCGAACCGTTAGACTTTGGGTAAAGCGTACGCCGGGACCCACCAACCGTGGACCTGGCTGTATGTGCGGAAAGGCAGCCTCACCTTAGCGATGGGACCTTCGTCCATGTGTTGCGTGTCCACGACGACCAGATCGGCGCGGCCGCCTTCGAGCAAACGATTCGCCACGCCCACAAGATAGCCATCGCCCTCGGCGGCTTCCTTGCTGCGCGGAACGAAACAGCATTCCTGCAAGACCCGAATCATCGCCAATCCAAAATTCCGAGGTCTTGCGCGTGGAGTGATCGAACATCGTCCAGGAGTTCGTCGGTCGGAACGGCATGTTGCCGAGTTTCGGATTGAGCGGCTTAGTCGGATCCGAGGTCGGCATGAATCCGTAGCGATACGGAATCGTCTGGTAGCGGTCGTCCTGGCGCGGCAGAGCGCCTGACTGCGGGTAGAGTTGCTCCATCGTGTAATCGCGTGGAGTCTTGTCCGAGAGATCGACCGAAAGGCGGTGCAGCGTCCCGGTAGCCGACTTCGGGTCGAAGGGCTCGCCATGGAGATTGGGGAAAAACGGAAACTGGTTTTTGAGCGCCATGTCCATGTCCACGTAAATTTTGTTGCCGTCCGAGAACGCGCCCATTACGTGGGTGGCGCAGCGCTCCGGGCCCTTGAACCAGCGACAGTCCTTCCCGTCGCCGCCGCGCTCGAGGACGCCGAACCATGTCGGCAAAGTGGAATCCCACGCGAAGTGCACCTGACCCTGCTTCATGCGCTCGACGTTCGTGGCCATCGGAATGACGAGGAAAGCGATGTATTTTTGCGAGACGGCGAAGTCGTGGACCATGCCTACGTAGGGCACTTTGACCCACGTCTCCCAGGTGATCTTGCCTTTGGCATTGGCCGAAAAAACATAGACGTCATCCGTGGCCATACCCTTGGCTTCGTAGCCGTAGGAAATCATTTCGCCGGTGGCTGTATCGAACTTGGGATGGGCTGTGTGCGTCAGGCTGTGGAAACCTCCGCCGAAGGTGTAGTAATCGTCCACAGTTTCGAGAGTAATTGGATTCATCGCTACTGGCGGACTGTCTTCCTTCAGCGAGAAGAGCAGACCGTGGTGATACACGACGTGCGTATTGGCGGTGCCTCGGCTGACGCCCTTGACGCTGGGATCGTCGGTGAAAGGATTGCGGTACATGCCGAATAATCGCTTGCGAGCAGCGGCCTGGGCCTTGAAACGCTGTGTCCGCGGATAGCGGCTCTTGAAATCGACGTGGCCATTCTGGATTCGAAACATGCTGACGTGGCCTTCGCCGTCAAATGGGATGTTGCCTTGCATCGGGGGATATTGCCAATCCGGTCCGACGCGATAAAACGCGCCGTCAATGCTGCTAGGAATTTCGCCTTCGACATCGCAATCCCGAATGTCAATTTCCGCGCGGAAGGGACCGCCTCCACCCATTCCGGGAGTGTTCGACGCGAAATGAACGGTCTGTGCATTCGCCGACGGCGCAAAAGGAGAAAGGCTGCCCGCTACGGCCGTTGTTCCGGCAGCTGCGGCTAGCGTCCCCATGAAGCTGCGGCGGCCAATTTCAGCGCCGCTGGTGGACTTCTTCGTCTGTTTCGATTTTCTGCTCATTCTTACCCCCCATACGTATGCGAATTATGGGCCTAGTTTCGCCAGAAATGAGCGGTATTGCAAGGTATATGCCAAAAACTTGATTCGCAATCCATGTTTCTCGGATGAAGCCCGTCGGCGAGAATTGAATTTATAAAAGGCCGGCGGGAAGGCCCGCTTCCGCGGCGCCGCAGAGTCCGAATCCCGGACCTCGCGTGACCCAGAGCAAAATCGCGAGCGCGTGAGTCGGATACCGCGCCATCATCCCTTTGGCGATGTCCACGAAACGGACGCCCGGCTTCGCAACTTCTTTATAGTCGCGCATCCACTGCACGCTGGCATCGAGGAGCTCGGCACCGCCCACCGGTCCGTGACCAGGAAATAGCTTTTCGATCGGTCCCACTTTCCGAACTCCGTCGAGCGCTTCCATCCAAGTGTCGGGATCGTTGACGTCCGACATGTAATGCTGCGCCTGGGCATAAACCAGATCACCGGCGATGAGCGCCTTTTGCGCGGGAAGGTAAAATGCTGTCGCGTACACAGTCTCCACCATGAAAAGGTCAATGAAGGAAATATCGTGGCCTTCGAGTTGAAGGCTGTCGTCCTCGAATGGTTCCGGGAGCGGGAGTGTCATGGGAAGCTCGCCACGATACATTTCCTGCCAATGGACGATTTTCGCGCGAAATTCGAGCATCCCATCTATGACTTCCTTTCGAGCGTACACCTTGGCGGCCGGAAAGGCCTCCCGCAGCGCACCCAATCCAAAATAGTGATCGGGGTGTGCGTGGGTAATCAAGATGGTTGTCAGTTCCCTGCCCGAGGAGCGGATCATCCTGACGAGTTTTTCCGCGTCGCTCTGAATCAGGCAGCTGTCCACGAGCACAGCTTCGCCCTTGCCTTTGATTAGAACCGCATTCGACGCCAGTGCCCGCACTTCGGCGGTGAAGAGATCGAATTCAAGTTCGCCTCCAGGCTTTGCCATTTTTGGCTCCTCTGTAGACGCGCAGCTACATTTCCCTAAGTGGCGATGTGCTCTCGGGAGACGCCCATCGTCGATCCGAGAGACTGTGCGATCGCCGAAGGGGAGGCTACTGCGACGTCTTGCTGTATGTAAAGCTCAAAGGAAAGGACTTCATGGAGGCAGACGATGCGGACAAATTCTTCTTGCGACACCGCCAAAACATTTCGCAGTAGAATGGTTCTCACGCGCCCGTAGCTCAGCTGGATAGAGCATCTGGCTTCGAACCAGAGGGTCGGGAGTTCGAATCTCTCCGGGCGCGCCACTCTTCATTTTTAGAACCGCCCGTCGCGTCAGAGATCATCAATATGCGGAATGATTAACGGCTGGGAACCCGCGAGCTGACGATCCAAACTCGATCCCCGCGGCCCCGATTCCCTTCGGTCTAGAGCCGCCTGGCAGTAACACACTATTAATGTCCCTATCACAGAGAATTCAAAAGGACTCGTTAAGGTTTGTTTGCATTGTATTTGAGTTCAGCGTCTAGCCGCATTGCAGCCTTTGCGAATGCTACGAAGCCCGGCGATCTCAATTCGTTCCCAGCTTGTGTGGGTACCCGGCTCGGATATCTGTCAGAAGCATGTGCCTGCGGGAGTAGGCCGCTTTTAGCGATAGAGACGCCATATTCGGGCGGCTTTCTGTGAAGTCCCCTCGGTGGCGGTGCTTGTCTATACCGATTCGACTTAAATCTTAAGGAGGAATGAATGCGAGTACTTGCAACGTGTATTGTGGCCCTCGGCCTCGCCGTATCACCAGCATTGGCGGGAACAGCTGCGCCGGGGGACAAGGACAGTGCGGCGTCCAATACCAGCGCAACGACGGGCACCCAGCCCGTAGCTGGGTCCGCGGCGGTTGCGAAAACTGACCCAGCCGCAAAGCCCGAACTATCGAGCAGCGAGGTCGCGGCTGAGCTGCAGCAGCTTCGCGATCTGCTTGAAGCGCAGTCGAAACAGCTTCAGGATCAGCAACAGAAGATGCAATTGCTCGAAGAACAGTTGAAGGCTTCCAGTGCAGCCCGCGCGAATATTGTAGCTGCACCAGGGACCGCGGATCCCGGAGGAGTCGGACCCGTCGCCGGCGTGGCGGCGAGCGCGAATCTGACGAACGCGGATTCAAATCAGGAGAAAACCGGCCCTCCGACTTCCATCGAATTCAAGGGAATCACGTTGACACCCGGCGGCTTCATGGCTGCGGAAACAGTCTGGCGTCAGAAGGCGCTTGCCTCCGACGTCAACACGCCATTCACTTCAGCGCCGTTTAACGGTTCATCGGCAGCTCACGCTTCGGAGTTCAACGCCAGCGGCCGTCAATCACGCATCAGCATGTTGGCCGAAGGCAAGTTGGCCAACGTGAAGATCGGCGGCTACTACGAAATGGATTTCCTCTCCGCCGGTACAACCTCAAACGACAACCAAAGCAACAGCTACACCATGCGCCAGCGGCAATTTTGGGCGCAGGCCGCCTTCACCAACGGATTCACGGTGACGGGAGGCCAACAGTGGAGCTTGCTCACGGAAACAACAAAGGGCATGGATAACCGAAGCGAAGCGCTGCCTCAGACAATCGACGCACAATACGCGGTCGGTTTTAGCTGGGCGCGGCAATTCGGAATCCGCGTGACCAAGAACTTCAACAACAAAATCTGGCTGGGCGCTTCGATTGAAGAGTCGCAGGCCACTCTCACTGTTCATGGCAATCCCACGGCAGTCTCGGGCGGGACGGTCATTTCGGAGCCAGACACGGCTTGCGCCGCGCCGCCGTGCACCGTCACAGTTAACGCCGTCACGAACAATAACTTCCTCGTCGGCGCTTTCGGAACCAGCGGGGGTCTTTACAATCCGCTCGGCAACTACGCCTACAACCCATCACCGGACTTCATCGTCAAGGCAGTCTTTGAGCCCGGCTTTGGCCACTACGAAATCTTCGGCGTCCTCAGTGACTTCCGCGATCGTGCCTTCCCGTGCGTTCCCCTCACGGGCACGGTGGCGCCTGCGGGATGTTCGTCAATTACCTCGGGAGCAGGCGCATTCAACGACAATCGAGTCGGCGGCGGCATCGGAGCCAATGCTCGATGGGCTCTGCTTAACAAGAAGATTGACGTCGGGATTCACTTCCTCGGAGGCTCCGGTATCGGGCGTTATGGTTCGGCAGGTCTATCGGATTCAACGGTTCGCCCGGACGGCACGCTCGCTTTGATCCACAACTTCCAATCTCTCGGCACGCTGCAATTCCATCCCACGCCGAAGCTAGACATCAACCTCAACGTTGGCGGCGAGTTTGAGGAACGCACCAACTACATCAAGAGCGGCGCAGCGCCGAACGAAGGATACGGCTACGCGCTTCTCAATAACTCCGGATGCTGGACGGAAACCCTGCCCATCGCTGCTCCTGGGACGGGCAATAACCTTGGCGTTCCGACAGGCGTAGGCGGTTCGACGGGTTTCATTCCCGGCGCGCTCGCTAATTGCACCGGAGACACACGAAATGTCATCGAGGGCTCTCTCGGATTCTGGTACCGCTTCTACAAGGGTCCGAAGGGCACCGTTCAGTTCGGGGCACAGTATGCCAACTACGTGCGCAACACATGGCGTGGCGTAGGTGGCGCGGCTGGCACCATAAGCCAGAGCGGACAACCTCACTCGGACGAAAACATGATTTTCACTTCGTTCCGTTATTACCTGCCGTAGGAAGCAACTATCGGACGGGGGAAGCGGCGATCCGCCTCTCCCGTTTTTTTTTGCCCGTCGTCTACCAGAGCAGCTTCAGACCGAATTGAATCTGGCGTGAATTGGTCGAAGTGCTGGTGACCGCTCCCGCTGCCGGATTGCCATGCGGCGTGACCGATCCGGGAGGCAGCACTGCCACGATCAGGTTCGGAGTATTGAAGTTTGCGCGATTGAGGATGTTGAAAAACTCCGCTCGGAACTGCACGTGGAACCGCTCATTTATCGCGGTGTCTTTCAGCAGCGAGAAGTCCCATGTGGCCAATCCCGGACCAATCAATGTGTTCCGGCCAAGGTTCCCGTAGAATCCACTGTTGTTCGGAGGTGCGATGAACGCATTCGGATTGAACCATTGGTCGGGCTTGCCCAGTACGACCGGCCCCGAGAAGTCCGGATTAATGAACGGCCGGACCGGATTGCGATTATCGCCGTTGTTCGAAGGGTTGTAGCTCAATTGTGGCGTGAACGGAAATCCACCCTGTAGCGTCACCATGCTGTTCGTGCTCCAACCGCTCACGAGATGATCTCCCCAACTGCTTAGATCGCTCGCCCAGGTTTTCCCATGACCGAACGGCAATTCGTATACCGCATTGATGACGGCCACGTTTCTGGCGTCGTATGTCGCTAGCCCGTAATCTGCTCGCAGGTTGAAGGGATTCGAAACCAGCCCCGGCGCATTGTTAGCCGCCGTGCCGTTCAGCGAATCGCCGTCGTCCAGCGATTTCGACCACGTGTATACGCCACGTACTGAAAGGTCGCGGCTGAAGCGGTGGTTCAGGTCCACTTGCAGCGCGTTATACGAACTGTCGCCGAGCGAAAACCACGTCCACGTGTTCGTGATGATGGGCGACGGATTCGCTTTCGGTGCACCCGCAGGGATGAAATAACTTCCGGCCGGGACGGCCGTGCCAGTCAAAGCGCCGAAGCCGGCCGGATAATTCGCCGGGCATGGCGCCGCCGGACAAATCGTCGGAATCGGCTCATTGGCGTCAATACCGATTATTTCGTGATAGCCATGCGAACCGACGTAGCCGACGATTAAGGACGTATTGGGAGTCAGCTGCTGCTCAACGCGCAACGAGTACGAGAGCAGTGTAGGAGTTTTCATGTTTGGCTGAACTCCGCCCGGAACCAGCTTCGCGGATGCCGGTATCGGAGTGATCGGCTGGGGCAGACTCGAAGCGGCAAGGTTCGCGATGCTGTACGTCGGATTGAACGGCGCGTTTTGATCCATCCGGTATCCGAGCGCATCCTGCAAATCGTTGTACATGCCAAATCCGGCGCGAATCACCGTACTTGTGCCGAATGGGCTCCAGGCCACACCGACGCGGGGTTGAGCAAGAAATCTCGCATTGTTGACGCTGAAGGCTTGTTTGCCCACGTTCGGCTGGGTGTTGATTACACCATCCGTAAAGAAGTAATTCGCAGCGCGAGCATGAGCTTCGTTCCATCCTGACGTAGACTCCGCGCGGAAACCCAATGTCAGTGTTAGTTTCGGAGTCAGCCGCACGGAATCTTCGACGTACCACGCCCCGAACATTGAGCGCCAGTTCATTTCCGTCGGAGTGGGGTCGTAGAGGAAAGTGCCAACAACCCCACCGAGGAGGGCTTTTACGCCGCTGAACGACGCCTGCCCGAACTGGCTGAGCGCGATCGTTTCGTTCGATTGAAAGCGCTGCAGCCACAAGCCGACACTCACCTGATGACGGCCGTGCGTGATTTTCACTCCATCTTCGAACGTGAACAGATTTCGGGCAATTGTCAGGTCACTGCCGTTGTTGCTTCCGGCTAGCCCCAGCTGGGTGGCTGGGTTCGACGCAGCACTTCCTCCAATCACCACGGCGCCAACCGGATGCCCTTCCACAAAACCGGTAACGTCTGCCGCTGGCGTTCCCGGCGTAGGCTCTCCCGTGAAGAAATAGCCGGCGCGCGAGTATCCGAACCTAAACGTGTTCACGACGTTCGGCGAAAAGATGTGCGTTTCCTCAAGGCTGAGCACCTGGTTCCGCAAAGTCATGATGTCCGTGCTGAACGGGTCGGCTGGCGTGGCCGTCAAGTCGTAGCCGTCGTCAATCGTGTAAATAGCCCCCAGCGTGTCCCTCGGCGAAAAAATATGATCCACTCGCACCGTTCCGAAGTCCTCTCGTATATTCTGCGGAGCGCTTCCATTGAATGGCGCAACTCCACTCGGTGCACCGTTCAAAAGCAATTCAGGTCCAGTGGCGACTGGCCACAAATTCAACAGCTGCGTTACGATTGTGGCGCATGCGGCCTGTTGTGCGACTGGGCAGGATGATCCAAAAGGGACAAGCGTGCCGTTGCGCGCATCGTCGGCTGGAACGAAAGTAAATGACGTCTGATGTAGGTTCTGCCGAAAACCTTCGTAGTTCCCGAAAATGAATGTCTTATCGGACTGGATTGGGCCGCCCAGAGAAGCTCCGAACTGGTTGCGTTGGAAGAGCGGCGCCGAACCCGAATCGAAAACGTTCTTTGCGTCCAGGGCATTGTTGCGCAAAAACTCAAAAACAGAGCCATGCCACTGGTTGCTGCCCGACTGAGTGACGATCACAACCTGCGCACCGGGACGTTTGCCATATTCGGCCCCGTAGGAATCGCGCAGCACGTTGAATTCACGAACCGCATCCACTCCCAGTAACTGCCCGCTGGTTCCGCCGGGCTGCATATTGTTTTCAGCCGCTCCGGTGTACTCAACACCGTTCAGCAAGAAAAGATTCTGCTGGGGACGATTGCCGGACACAGAAAAGTCATTCGCCGTTGTTGAGTTCGAAATCCCGATTCCGCCGGCCTTTTCCCAGGTGAAATTCACGATGCCGGGATTCAACGGCAGCAGGAGGTCGTAGCTCCGTCCATTCAAGGGCAATTCTTTGACTTGCTGTTCGCCAACCACTCCGGAAATGTCCGTCGTTGTCGTACTGACCTGAGGGGCATCCGCGTTCACCGTAATCTCCTGGCTGACCTGGCCGACAGGAAGGTTGAAGTTCACGCTCGCTTCTTCCCCGACCACGAGTTGGATGCCTGTCCGCACACCTTCGGCAAACCCCGACTTGCTGGCCCGGACTTCGTAGGGGCCCAGCGGAAGTGAAAATATTTCGTAACGTCCCTGGTCGTCGGACGCAGTTGTCCGGACCATCCCCGTGTCCAGGTTTCGCGACGTCACCGTTGCCCCCTGAATGGCGGCGCCCGATTGATCCATCACCTGGCCCGAAAGGTTCGCGGCAACCTGCGCGCCCGCGTTCGTCGCGCAGAGCAGCACCAATGCAAGCGCCAGAAACGCACCCCATGAAATATGTGACAAGTAATTCTTCCCGCGCCCCGTGATCCGGCGCCCTTGACCATTCGGTTCCTTACACGCAGCAATACCCAAATCGAAACGCATCTTCGTAGGTCTCCTCGTTGAAAAATGCAGCCACTCCACCCGAATTCTCAGCAAAAACGATATACGATTTCGTACGATAAATATAGCTATTTAAGATCGTTTCACTACGGACGAATTCCCGTGCTGCGCTCCGTTACGCTTTCAACATGTGCACGTGAGCGCGCCGCCGGTAGCATCGATCGCCGATGTAGACTGCCGCTCAAGGCCAAGCGCAGGAATTTCTATGCGGCTCGTACTGGCCAATGCGAGGAATCAGCCTTGAGTGCACCGGTTGCAGCCGTCTCCGCCACGCGTTCCAATGGACCTTGGATTTACGGACCCGTGGCTCGACCTCATCGTGGGTTGCGGCGCGTGGTCCGCTCCTCTGCTGGCCGCGGCTTTGTGGCTCACGCGCTCGCACACGCATGCGTGGGTCGTGGCTTTTTACCTTCTGGCTCTCGCCTTCAACTATCCGCATTTCATGGCGACGGTCTATCGCGCCTATCACACGCGCGCGGACTTCGAAAAATACAAAATCTTCACGCTGCACATTACGCTGCTGCTGGTGTTGACCGGCGTGCTGCTGCACGCCTCCTACCAGCTATTCCCCTGGGTGTTCACGCTCTACATTCTGCTGGAGCCCGTGGCATTACACCGGCCAGAATTACGGCTTGCTGATGATGTTCGCGCGCCGCAGTGGAGTGGAGGCCACGCCGGGCGAGCGCCGCTCGATTCGCGCCGCGTTCGTGGCGTCGTACCTGATGCTGCTCGCAAGCTTCGAAACGGGCGGCTCGACCGATCCGCTGATTCTTTCGCTCGGGCTGGCCGCGAAATACACTTTGCCCGCACGCTTGGTGCTGGCCGCCGCGTTCGCGGTTTTCCTGTTTTTTGGTTTCCGGCGGATGGTTCAACGCAGTGGCGCGCGAGCGCTGGCTGCACCGCTGACGCTGGCGCTCACGCAATTCATCTGGTTCGTTGTGCCCACGCTTTTGGAATTGCACGCGCAATATCAAATCCCGCAGACGCGCTACAGCAGCGGAATTCTGGCGGTCCTGCATTCCGCGCAATATATATGGATCACCAGCTACTACCAGCAGCGCGAAGCGCGCGCGGCGGGCCAGGCGGGCTGGCGACTCACGCGCTACTTCCTCACGCTCGTCGCCGGCGGCATCGCGCTTTTCATTCCCGGCCCATGGATCGTCAGCCGCGTGCTTCATTTTGATTTCACCACGAGCTTCCTGATCTTCACGGCGGTTGTGAACATCCACCATTTCATTCTGGATGGCGCGCTCTGGAAGCTGCGCGATTCGCGCATTTCGGCCGTGCTGATTGACGGCGGCGCGAAGCCGCAGGAAAACCGGAAGAAGGCTGCGCCGTCGCCATCCGCCGCGACGGGATCGGGAGCCGCGTCGTTTCATCGCCCGGCATTTCGCGTGTCGCTGGTGGCGCTGCTTTTTCTGTGGGGCGGCATGGACCAGGTTCGCTTCGCGCTGGGCACTCATGAGGCCAATCTTTCCGCTCTCGTCAACGCGGCGCGCATGAATCCCTACGACAGCGTGGTTCAGGCTCGCATCGCTTCCGCGCAAACGAAAGCTGGAGACCGCAGCGCGGCCATTGATGCGTTGGAGCGCGCCGTGAACATCAATCCCTACGATGCCCGCGCGCAGCAGGCCTTGGGATTGGCGCTGCTGCAGGACGGCAGATATCAGGACGCGTACGAGCGCTACGCGAAAGTACTCGAGCTCTTCCCGCGCGATCCGAATGCGCTGGTCAATTACGGAATTCTCGCCGCGCGGCTCGGACATCCCGAGGAGGCCATGGACTCCTGGGAAAAGGCCGTGACAGTGGACCCGAATCAGCCGAACGCCCACCTCTATCTCGCGGCAGCTTTCGATCAAAAAGGAGAGTTTGCGGCCGCGGCTCGGCATTGGGACGCGTTCTTGCGCTCGGCAGCGGCGAATCCGGACGATCCTGCGGCCGGAATCGAACAGCAGATTTCGGCGGCAATTCAGTTGGCGGACGATCAATCGCGCATCAATCGGACGGATGCGGCTCTAGCGGGATACCACTCCGCAATCTCCATGGCCCAGCACGCAGGGAGACGACAAGCTCGAAAGCATGGCGCTCGCGCATCTGGCCGACCTACAGGAAAAAACAGGGGATGTGAAGTCCGCAGCCGATTCGTATCAGCGTGGTCTCGCGCTCGACGCGAACTCGGCCGATCCGCACGCGGAAGCTCTCGATTGGTTCAACTATGGGCAATTCCTACGCCGACATGAAATGCCTGACGATTTGGTCTACGCTTGCTTGCTGCACGCCGAACAGTTGCTGGCGAACACGGGCGGCGCGGAACTCGAAACAGTGAAAACGATCCGCCGCCAGGTTGAAGTCCGCATGGGAAACAAAGCTAACGCGTCGCAAAAGGATCTGCCTGCCCTGCTGGCGCGCGCCGGCGGCTTGCCGACGCAGTCGTTCTAAAGAGCTTCTTGTGATATCAGGCGAGGAATTTGCAGGTTGGAATGGATCCAGGACAATCGAGCAGAAAGGCTCGCTCAATCCGGATTGATTGGATCTAGTTTACGTTCCACTTCGATTGCGTGCTGGGAAGATGCTCGTTTAGGTTCGGCAAACATTCCACTTCGGTGATATCGGTGTCGTCCATGCGAATCCAGCGTTTCGTGCTGGTCCATTCGCCTTCCCAATTCTGGGGATCGAGCAGCGTGTACTTGATTTCGAGCACCTTTCCGCCGTTCAGCATGCGCATGCGCTCGATGATGTGAAAATCGTTGCTCACGGAAACACCGGTATCAATCCAATGGTGCTCGGGAATCATGCTGGTGGTGTCAACCACGAGCGTATCGCCCTCCCAGTGTCCGACTGAGTCGCCATTGTAGGTGCGCACCACCACGTCGGGGTCCGTGTGCTTGCGGCCGTCAATGTAGACGAGGCGCAGCGCGTTTTCAAAACCGCTAACCATGTAGATCACGGTCGATGTCTGAATCATCGCGATTGGCCACACGCGCGTCATGATCATGGGCATGCCGGCGGGAAAGCATTGGCCGATGTCGTCGTGGAACGCACGGCCTTCCGCGCTCACCTTCTTGCCTTCGTCGAAAATCGCTTGTGCCGCAGGCTTGAACTTCGGATAGTTCGGCCCGAACATGAACGAATTGAAGCCTGAGCTCAAATCTACCATCCAGGTTCCGGTCAGATTGAATGGCGCCTTCGGGCGCGGTTTGTTGAGATTGTCCGGCGCCAGGGCGCCTTCGGGAAACACGTCCGGAGTCTGTTGCTGCTTTTTCGCTTGCGCGCGCGCTCCAGTGGCCACGGATGCCACACCGAGCGCGATGAAAGCCGCGCCCAACGCGAACTTCGTTCTCAGATTTATCATTTGGATTCCTTTTCGCATGGCGCGCCGAGCGGCGCTGCCGGACTCTTTGAGATTGCGCGCAAACTCAGGGCTTCGCCGGTACGGGATAGCCAACCGAGTCGGTCATGACCGTCCCGTCGGCCAGTTTCACCGACATGAACCGGCCGCCCTTTTCGCCGCTCCGCAGGGGATGGACGGTGACCGTCACCTGATCGCCGGGCTTGAGCGTGGTGGACCTCCAGCCCTGACGAGCCATGTTGTTCGGACTGTTGCACTCCACGCCCCACTTGTCCGAGCCGCCCGAGGCATTCGGCACTTCGATCTCGATCCAACTGTGAGGATTGGTCCAGCTAAACGTGACGACGGTGCCAACCAGTTCCACTTGCTTGTCACGCTCGAACATCGCACCGGAATGGTGCGCGAATGCTGTACCTGCGGCGGCGAGCAGAATCGCGCTCAAGCATCCCAGCCGCAAAGCCTTCATTTTTTGGCTCCCGAAAGATGACATTTCACTCACCTCTCACTGATTTCATCCAAACCGCACCAGCCATTGTGCTTCCGGCGGGTGTCACACGCAAACTGTCGAACCCTAACCCGCCAGATTATGCTCCAATGCGAACCACTCTCGCAATCAGTTCATGCGAGGACATGCCCCCGATCGCGCGCGTACGTGGAGGTTCCGTAGGGGCACGCTCTGCGTTCTCCGTGCCGTCTCCGTGTCCTCTGTGTTAAGTCTTCAGTTCTTCTTCGCTTCAGGCTAATCACCCAGACTATCCGACGCCTTAAACGTAAACGCAATAGCTTTCGATTGCCTGGGGCCGATCGTCACGGTCTGATCCTGGGCGTGGTAAGCCTCCTGCCAAGCCTCAACTGTGTACGTGCCCGGCGGCAGATTCTTCAGCTCGAATGTGCCTGTTGTGGAGGTCACCGCGAAATATGGATGATCGAACACGAACACCACAGCCCGCATCCACGGATGCACGTTGCACAGAACGGCCATCGCGAATTCTGGGCGCGAAAAGGACGACTTGAGCGCAGCCGAACCGGTAGGTTGCGACGTGCTCCACTGCCGGTTGTTCTTCGGCATCGGATGAACGTTGTGCATGGTCGGATCGTTGTTTTGAATTTCGAACGGTTGCTCCGTCATCAGCGCAACGACATGCGGCACATACATGCAATTCTTCTGCGCGAGCA
This sequence comes from uncultured Acidobacteriota bacterium, assembly GCA_963701865.1. Lineage (GTDB taxonomy): Bacteria > Acidobacteriota > Terriglobia > Acidiferrales > UBA7541 > Palsa-295. Next base: position 241,315 of record CAVPBO010000001.1, on the reverse strand, counting down.
CCGCGGTTTCCTGGGGCGTATCGAAGCGGTAGCGACCGAGGCCATCCTTCACGTAAACGACCACATTGGCGAGAGCGCCGTTTGCACCGGTCACGACGATCGGCGGAACCACGGGCGAGGGATTCGCCTGCACGCAAGCAGGCGATGCGCTCATATCAATCGGCTTCGATACAGGAGGCACGCCTTCGAGAGTGACCGTGCCGGTGATGGAGCCGGCAGTCGAAGGATCAACACTGGCAGCGGGAGAGGACGATTCGCTGTTTCCTTTGCTGCCGCAGCCCGCGACCGCGAAGACTATAGCAACAATGACGTGCAAGATGCGAGGTTTCATGCGACCTAATGCGTGTCGAAATTCGGGATCGAGACGGCTGCGGTGATCACCGAAAACCAGATGAGCAGCTCGATCAGGCCCATAAGTTTTGCAATGCCCGGAGTTTCCGACGTTAGACCCCACGTTTTTGCCTTCTGCTGATTGATAATATGTAAGACGATGCCGAGCGGGACCAGGATGCCCAGTTTGATCTCGAACGCGGGATTTGGGATGTACTTGGTCGCGGCGCTGGAGAAGAGCATGAACCCGCCGGTGATCGCGATCAGAAGTCCCAGCCAGTTCCACCAGAAAAGCGCTTCGGAAAGCTCCGCTGCGGTGCTCCGTTTTTTGCCGATACCCATCAGGCGCAAGTCCAGAGCCAGATTCGTGCCGACCCACAGCGACAACCCTGAAAAGTGCGTCGCCTGCACGAAGGGATAGGCCCACGTGGAACCGCTGATGTCGAGCGCCCACCACGTACCCTGCAGCCACTTCGCGATCGCCATGAAGAAGCTAAGCATTTATGCGAACCTCGATTCCTGTGACACTGCGACGCGCGGCGCTTCGGCTGTTTATCCGACGCCCGAAATCGCCGGCACCTCGACCGAAGCGAGAATGGCGCCAATCCACAGAACCAGCGAAACGAAAGCCACAAGTTTGGCTCCGGCCGAGATGGACGGGAGCTCACCCCATCGCGAAGCCTTGCGCTGAACTACGGCGCCGAGTATGGCCGCCAGCAATACCACTAGAATCTTGATGCGGAAGGTGCCCGCCAGATAGAAATCCGCAGCATCGGCAGAGAACATGAAAAAGCCCGACACGGTGGCCATCACCAATCCTGTCCACATCCATGGCACTAGCTGCTCGGCAATCGCAGACGGGGATTCCTTACGCCCAGCGAGACCCAGAATTCGCAGGTCCATCACCACGGTAGTTCCCACGACCAGAAAAAAACCGGAGTAGTGCATGATTTCGAAGAAAAGCGACAGCGGCACGTTGCTATCGAGGGCAATGATCCACGAATTGTGTTCGAGCCATTCGCAAAAATGAAGCATGTCCTGCATTCCCCCCGCGAGATAGTACATCCGCAAGACCTGAAGTCAATCAGGTTTCGCGGGATGCGCCCGATTACGATCTCAATACCGTTCCATCGGCCAGAACTACCGAAGTGCAGCGCATCGTTTTGGCGCCGCTCTTCGCTGCTCCGCCAGTGATCGTGATCACGTCCCCGGGCTTCACGATCGTGCTCGTCCAACCATTGTGACGAAGAAAATTGGGACTGTTGATTTCCATCGCCCATTCGTCCACGCCGCCCTTGTCATTTTTCACATTAAGGTAAATATAGCCGTGCGGATTCGTCCACTCGACCCTTGTTACGGTTCCTTTGAACGTGCTGGGGTGCTCCATGTCGTACATGGAAGTTGAGTGATGGGCGTTCGCCACAGGCGCCACGAGCAAAAGCATCATTCCCGCAATCCATACAGCAGCTTTGATTCTCATTTCGACGGGCCTCCTGATTGCAATTCACCGCGGACGTGCCGCGCTCAGATTATTTGCTTTGCAGCAGATCCTTATAGTCCTTGTTGTTATCTTCGCAGACGTATTCCTGGATTTGCCACTCCGGGTGTAGCCTCATCCGGCTAGCCTGTTTCCAGGGCGCGGCGAAAACATTGGGATCATCAATTGTGGCTTCGTAATCGAGCTCCTCGTAAGAAACGCGATGGTAACGCTCGACGACGTGATAATCGGTGGTGTGTTTGTAGGAGCCGACGAACGTCTTGTCGTTGAAGCCGACCACGTCAACCACGAGCGTGTCGCCATCCCAGTGTCCGACGGAATTCCCCATGTACGTTGGATCAAGATCGTCCGGATGAGTGGTGCCATCGGTCGGGATCACACGAAAGATGTGATACGCCTCGTACAGAATCACAACCAGACCAGGCTTCTGGATTATCTGCAGTGGATAGGGCTGCATTGTAGCCGCCGGCACGCCGGGCGGCACGCAGGTTACGCCCTGGCCGAGGTCGTTCGGGTCGGCGACCACTTTGTACTTTTCCGCGCCCGGCTTTAGCTTGATGTTATCCACTGGCCGCAGGCTGAAACCTGCGATATAAACTCCCGAAAGATCGGGATGACCGTCCGCAGCACGCGGAATCGGCTGGTTGTGCGGATCGCCGCAAGCAGCCGCGGTTTCGGGCCCCGCGGGAGTGGTGCCGGCGACTGTAACCGTGACTGACTTCGTGTCGGTGCCGGCGCGACCCTTTACGGTGAACGTATAAGTCGTCGTCACCTTGGGCGAAACTTCGCGGCTGCCGAGCGTAGCTACAATTCCCAGGCAATTATCGAAATAGGTGTCGTCTGCATTCACCGCATGCCAATGCAACGTGGACATTTGCCCCGGTTGAATCGTGCCGGGATCCGCGCGGAGTTCGAGAATTTTTCCCGGCGGCCCAATCGGAAATCCGCCCACGACAGGGCGGCCCGCTTCGGGCGGCGCGGGCGCTTGAGCGGGCGCGGCCTGCTGCGCCGCCGCGCACGAAACGATCGCCGCGGTAAAAACAATCAGAATCCAAGCTCGGTTCACTGCTTGCATGCTGCATACCCCCTGCGATCTGATTACTTCATTTTACTCGATTTAGGAATTCTAAGACCTGAGCTGCACGCCATTCGCTAGTTGAATGGTCATTCCGTGCATAAATTTCGACCCACTTTTGGCGGGCGCTCCGGTACAGGTAATCGTGTCACCGGGGCTCACTGTTGTGCTGGTCCAGCCGTTGTGCCGGAGAAAATTTGGACTGTTTATCTCGATGGCCCACTCCTCGACCACGCCTTTCTCGCTCTTCACGTTGACGTACATGAACGTGTGAGGATTAGTCCATTCAACCTTAGTCACCACGCCGCTCATTGTAACCAGGTGGGCCATGTCGAACATCGCACCGGAGTGATGCGCGCGCACTGGAACGGCAACGAGAAACAGGAGAAGAGTGGTCGCGACAGCAGTTCTCGCTTTCATTCCGCGATTTCGCAGCATGCCACTCTCGATCTGCGTTCGATTCATGCTACGGCAGCGACCAACCCAACCCACGACCCCAGTAAATGAAAATCCCCGGCCGCGCCCTGATCGGCGCAACCGGGGCATCATGCCACGAGCCTTCTGTTCGGCGAAAACTATTTTCGGTCGATTCACGCGAAATGCAGATCGTCAGCTGAAAATCGCCATCGTTCGGCTAAAAGCTGTACTTCAGCGCGAACTGCATAATGCGCGGATCGTTTGTTGTCTGGTTCAGTGCGCCCAAGCCCGCGGTGCTCGCGGGAGTGGGCTGGCCAAAAGTCGGCGCGACAAATGCCCCCTGCGGGCGGTACAGATTCGCGTGATTGGGGAGTTGAACACTTCCCAACGAAACTCAACCACTTGCTGCTTTCGCCGATCGGGAAAAGCCTGGACAGCCCGTATTGACGAGGATCGACCCGGGACCAAACAGGCTGTTGTTTTTCAGGTTGCCGAAACTATAAGCGGGCGGCGGAGCGAAGGATGCCGGGTTGAGCCAGCAGTTCCGTCCCCGCGGGTGGCAATACGGATCGCCGATCAAGTCGGGTCGCTGCGGTAAGCCATTGCCGCTGCCCGAAAAATCGAGAATCAGTATCGGAGAGATATCCGTGCCGGATTGCACGATAGCAGAGAAAGAGAACCTCCAGTGGCCAAGCAGCATGTCTTCGATGTGATTCGAGAACTTGGGGGTCTCGGCCACGAGCGATTGGTTGAAAATAAGATGCGTGTCCGCACTGGGGCAATTGCCGCGATCAGCGTGTCGGTCAAACGGCACCCTTCGGCGGCGAGGAAGAAACCGAGCGTGGTCGTGTAGTTGTCCGAGATACAGTGGGACCATGTGAAATTTGTGGTCGAAGTGAAGTGCTGGGCAAACTTGTGCCGCGCAGAGAGGAGCAGTCCGTTGTAGTTCCCTGTCCGTCCTGCTCCAGGAGAAGCGTTTCACCGTAGCAGGATGTCGTCGTAGGCCGACCCGCGCAGTGAGCCGTAGTGCTGAAGCATGCGGTTGTTCACCAAGCGAAGAGCCCCGGATCCGAAGGCGTTCCGGGCAAGACGAACAGAGGAAGAGCGGAACGACCGGTGCAGGGCATGGTCCGGGACGTTGCACCGCAGACGTGCAGCCGGGAGGAAAGGGTAACCCGCGAGGGCATGGCCCCTGCATCCCAGGATTGGTTTCGTTGTTTCCCCACAGATGACGCTGCTGATTCCCGAGATAGCTCAGCCGAAATACCCAGCTCTTAGCCCACTTGCTTTTCCACGCTGAGGTTGTACTGCATGACGTAAGTTGGCTTTATCTTCTGTGGGGATAGCTGAACACCAGCGAGTCCGGGAGGTATGCGGCATTGGTCGGGCCCTGTCCCACAAACTGCGGGAACGGATTTTCGCCTGCTGTGTATGTTTCCCTGCTGGTCGGTAAATGGGAAAGGATTGCGCCCCCGCAAGGATTCGTGAGGCATGTCGTGGTACAGCCGTTGGCCGGCACAGTGACGGCGCCGCCATACGGTTCTTCGAATCCGAACTGGTCGTAGGAGAAATTCGGGAAGTCGTAAAAGATTCCGAATCCCGCCCGAATGGACATGCGGCCGTCGCCCTTCGGATCCCAAGCCACGCCGAGGCGGGGCTCCATTTGTCGAGCGCGTTCTTCGTCAGCTTGTTGTCCTCGAGGCCGCCCGGATCCCCCTGAAAGAGATAGCCGGCGGGGGCCGTGGGGAACTTGGTGCTGTGCACATCGTTAATGATATTCGGCAGCGAAATGCTAACGACGTGGCCAGTTGGGTCGGTGTGGCCGAAAAATGGATCCCACCGAAGGCCGACAGTGACTGTAAATTTGCGGTTCACCTTCCAGGCGTCCTGTGCGTAGAGCGAAAAGACATTCTGGTGCTGGTTGGAGGGGATTGGAGCGTCTTGGCGAAGCCGCCCTGTCGCGGACGTGTAGCCGAGCAGATAGTCAGCCAGGCCCGACTGGGAAGCAGCGATCCGTTCGAGAGCCGTCAAATGTGAACTGCCCCTGGTTCAACAGGTAATTGTGGCGAAGGCTCTCAGGTTGATGTAGTCCATGCCGAAGGAGAGCTGGTGGGCCCCATGCGTCACGACAGTCGTCCGAGAACTCAAGTGTGTCATACGGCTGGAGGACTCGGAGTCGAGGCCGTGAAACCCTGAAACCCGCCGTTGACGTCGAATCCCGGCATTATTTGGAAAGAACTTGCTGATGCGGGCCCAGTTGATAGATATTGACTGCAGCCGGGTCACACCTGCGGCAGTGAACAAATCCGCCAGATCGAGTGTCGAATTCTGGACGGTGAGGTTCATGCTTCGATTACCAGTAGGCGAATGCTGTTTACCATGTTCGGGGTGATGAGGTAGGTATCCCCGAGGGTGAGGTTCTGGACCCGGTTCGGCGACCATCAATGGCGGCGATGAGAAGGCCGCCCTGCAGCGGCAGGCTAGGTTATTGCGCCCGGCTGCTGGTTCCAATTTGTGATGAAGTAGCGGCCGAAGATACGTGTTCTTGTTGCTCAGCTGGTAGTCGACTCTCGCAAGTCCCTGATTCTCAGTGAAATTGGCCGGCGCCTGATAACCATAGATCCCGCATTCGTTATTGGGCGTCACGGGAGCCACCGGCAGATGGCTTTCCAATGCCACGATGATGGGACTGAAGTGTGCTGGGTTTATCTGGTTGTCGACATACGGCGCGCCCAAGGACCGGGGCCGTGACCCAGGCACGGCTTGGAAGTTTCCAGCGAGCATCGCCGCCGTTGGGAGAGCCGTGGTCGCCGGATTTGAGGACCGTCTGGATGGTGTCCTGCCAGCCGAGCAAAGAAAAAGAGCTTGTCCTTCTTGATCGGCCCGCCGATCGTGCCGCCAAACTGATTGCGCTTCAGGTTGTCCCGAAAGTACGGCACACCGTCACTGTCGTAGGCCGTGTTCTTGGAATCGAACATGTAATTCCGAACGTATTCGAATGCATCGCCATGAAATCGGTTTGTGCCGGATTTTGTGATCGCGTTGACCGCTCCGGACGGGTGCACGCCATACTGAGCAGGCAATGAGCTGGTCTCCACCTTAAACTCCTCGACCGTATCCGGGAAAGGAAGCGGGAGATTTTGATTGCTCAGGGGTCGTTGTGCGTGCCCCCATCCAGCCAGTAGGAGACGCTGCCCTGCGCGCCCCCAGCAATAGAAACAACGGCGGAAGAAGGATAGGACGCACGGAAAGCGCGGCCTTGACCAACGGCGCCCGAGAGATTAACAAGTCGGTTATCTGGCGTCCGTTGAGAGGAAGATTCTGCACTTGCTGCGGAGCGTCACCTCACCGACGCCGGTGTTTTGCGTGTCCACCATCACCGTTTCGGCGGCACCGTAACCTCCTGAGTCACGGCGCCGACCTGTCAAGGACACATCAATAGTCGGATTCACGCCGACCTGCAACTACGATGCCGGTCTGCACGTACTTGCTGAAGCCGTCCTTGTAACCTCCAGCCGATACGTTCCCACGGATAAATCGGGCAGGGTGTAGCTCCATCCGCTCCGCTAGTCGCAGTTCGCACGGCGCCCGTAGCTGTCTGCGTCAACCTGACCTGGGCGCCGGCTACAGCCGCGCCGCTGGGGTCCTGAATCGTGCCCCTGATCTGGGAAGTAGAAATCGTCTGCGCCCAAAGGACTGTGGAGGAAAGGAAAATACAAAGGCCGAGGATCGACTTGAATCTCATATACCCCCCTGAGAGACCGGTTCCCCAATCGTTTAATTGCACTTGGCCGAGCTATGGCGCGAGCGTATAGCAAAACTATTTGGCGGTGTCAATCACGGAAGCGCGCGTTAAGAAAATAATAAGTGAGCGTGCGCGGATAAGGCAAAGACCCGGCGAGACGCCGGCGGTACGAGAACCGAAGCGTCGCACCTGCGGAGGTATCGGCGATGCCTACCAGTAGGCGATCCATCGGCCGGCGGCGATCACGCCCACCCAGGCGATCAGCGAGACGCAGGCGGCAACCTTCGCGCCGATCGGCGCGCGCGGGGCGTCGTCCCATTTCGCGATATTGCGAAATGCCGTGTTTTCGAAGATCAACGCATTTAATCCGGCGAGCACAATCAGCAGCATCTTGACGCGGAAGGCGCCGTTCTCATACATCTTCGTGGCTTCAGACGCAAACATGAAGCTCCCGGAAATAAACATCACGGCGAAGCCAGTCCAGGTCCACTTAATCAGCTTATGGTGCAAATCCGAAACTCGCTGGTTGGTGAGAATGAGGCCGAGCAGGCGCAGGTCGAGCACGCCGGTGGTGCCCACGAGCAGAATGATGCCCCAGATGTGTACCGTCTCGATCAATGGAAACAGCCAAAGCGACTCCGACACCTTGACGCCAACAGACGTGTGCTGGAGCCATTTGCAAAACTCGTAAAGGTACATCATCTGTAAGAAATCCTCTCTGAATTCAGGTACGGTTCGCCACTGATTCCTGTGGATGCTGCGCCAAAACATCTCCGAATCGAGCGCCGCCAGTTCCCTGCGGTTTGTCGCCCCTCGAAAGCCCGACTACATTAGGTTCGCATCCACAGGTTGTCAAGCGTCGTCCGCGCGTAATTTTGCAATCGTGCGTCGCGAAAACACACCGCAATAATACATCGCAAAGTAATGCAGCCCAAGCGTCGGACGCGAACCTTCGTGGTATCATTCGTCGCCGAAAAGGGAAAACAATCGATGGCGGCGCGCGACTGCAGTGAACTCCATCGCCGCAGACGTGCATGAAGTGGGGCCAGACCGGGGGCAGCCTAGTGAAGAAATTAGCAATCCTTCTCGCGTTCGCAGCGTGTCTACCCGCGCAGGAACTCGATCAATCGAAGCTGTTGAAGCAGCCGACGGATACATGGCCGATGTTCAACGGCGATTATTCGGGACGGCGCTACAGCCCGCTTACGCAAATCAATCAGGAAAATGTGAAGTCCCTTACGCTCGCATGGGCTTACCAGACGCACGCCGCGGCTGCCGTATATGCCACTCCGCTAGAAGTGAACGGGATCCTTTATTTCACGCTTCCCAACGACCTATACGCGATCGACGCCCGCACAGGCCGGCAAATCTGGCACATCAATCGTCCCGCGCAGGGTGGGCTGCCCGGAGCCGGACACCGCGGATTCGCGATGTATAAGGACAAACTCTACTTTGCTTCGCCCGACGCGCAATTGATTTGCCTGGACGCGCGCAACGGAAAAATACTGTGGCAAATCCAGATGGCTGACCCGGCGTTGAAAGCGTTTGGAAGCGCGCCACCGCTGGTAGTGGGAAATCACCTGATTTTGGGAATCTCCGGCGACATCGCGGACCTGCCTGGATGGATCGAGTCGCGCGATCCAGACACAGGCAAGCTGCAATGGCACTGGGATAGCGAGCCGAAAGAAGGCGAACCTGGCTGGGAGACGTGGCCACACGACACCGACGTGATCACTCGCGGCGGCGGAATGACCTGGCTGACCGGCACGTACGATCCGGAACTAAATCTAATCTACTGGGGCACTGGCAACCCCCACCCCGTAGAAGCAGGCGACGCGCGGCCCGGATCCAATCTTTACACCTGCTCGATTGTCGCGCTGAACGCGGACACGGGAAAGCTCGTTTGGTATTACCAAATTTCTCCGCACGACACGCACGATTGGGACGCGATTCAAACGCCGATTTTGTTCGACGCCAATTTTCAGGGCAAGCCGCGCAAGATGCTCGCGCAAGTGAGCCGCAACGGACTTTTCGCCGTACTCGATCGCGCGACCGGAAAAGAATTGCTCGCCAAGCCATATCTCGACATTGACTGGATGAGCGGTCTCAATGCGCGCGGCGAGCCTATCCCGAAGACGAGAAACTGAGCCGCAACTCGATGGCGCGCTTGCGAGACCCGGCGCAGCAGGCGGAACGAATTGGAATCCATCGAGTTTCGATCCGACCACCGGACTATTTTTCGCGCAGGCACGAGACAGCGTCGGGGTTTACTACGTAACGATGCCCGGCAAGAACGCGGAAGGTTGGGGCGGACGAGATTTTATTCTCCACTCAAAATCCGTGATGTACGCGATTGATTATCGAACGGGAAAAGTACGCTGGACCCGCGACATGAGCGGCGGCCGTGGAGGATTTGCCGGCACGCTGGCGACAGCGGGGCACCTCGTGTTCACGGCGAACGATAACGGAATGCTGATGGCTCTTGATCCTGCCACCGGCAAAACGCTTTGGCACACCTACGGTGGAGGCGGTTCCACGACCTCCCCAATGACGTACGAGTTGGACGGCCGACAATACATTATTATTCCATCGGACGGAGTGGTCTACGCCTGGGCGCTGCCTGCGCACTGATCTGCCTGAAACCGCGGATCGAATTCTCAATCGCGCGTCGAATCCTGCCGCACGTTTGCTATCATTATTCGCGGAAGCATATTCACGAAACGCCGCAGCTGTGGTTGCGTCTAAAACCTAGGGGATCTCACATTATATGAACTCGATCGGAAATCGCAATTCTTCGGGCCTCGGTGAAGTGATCAAGCGAGGACGTATTTGGATCATTGCGGGACTGTTGGTGGCGATGTGCGCGTGTCTAGGCGGCGAAATTCGATCCGCGCGAGCAGCAAGCCCGGCGCCGGCCAAGAACATTTGGGATGGTGTCTATACGGACGACCAGGCCGCGCGCGGCAAAGCGCAGTACGTCACGAACTGCAGCAGCTGCCACATGGAGGACCTGAGCGGCAGCGGACAGGCGCTGCCTCTGGCGGGCGACGCGTTCACGGATGTCTGGGAAGGGCAGACCATGGCCGATCTTCTTGGATTGATTCAAGGCACGATGCCGCAAGATAAACCCGGAAGCCTGACGCCGGAAACCGCTCTCGACATAATCAGCTACATCGTTCAGTACAATAAATTTCCCAGCGGTAAAGAGGAACTGAAGAACGATCCGGACGCGCTGAAGAATATCCTGATCACCAAGAAAGCTCCGCCGAAAGCTCAATAGGAAAGTTTCGCTGGCACGCACGCGCCCGGGATCTTTGGCTACTCCGCGGAGAACGCGAGAAGCACATTGCCCGCCTGATCGGCGGTAAATACCCCGTATCCGGATCCCACAAATACCATTCCGCCCGCGACGGTCGCGCCGGCTGAGCCCATCGCCCCGCCCTTTGCCGGCACGCCATTGACGGTCTTGAATTTCTGAGCGGTATCGAATTGCCAAAGGACTCGGCCATCCGTGGTCGAGAGCGCTTTCAATTTTCCATCCCAGTCGCCGACGAAAAGCGCGCCGGGGATACCGGTGATCGCGGCCGACAGCGTAACGTTCGCCACTCTCACCCCATGGGACCGACCACACGGGCTTGCCGGTCTCCAGCGTGAGCGCGACTACGCGGCCGCTGCGCAAGGCGAAATACGACATTTTGGTCATCCAGCAGCGCCGCCATAAACAATTTCGCCGAAGGAACTCGGTGGCTTCTGTCCCGGTAGCAGCACATTCGTGCTCCACACGATGGCGCCATTGCGATCCGGATCGAAGGCCCAGACGGTGCCACTTTTCTGACCGGCGACAAGCAGCCGATGACCGTTGGGCAAGGTCCGCAGCATCGCGGAAGAGCCGAAATCCCAGTCCGGTCCTTGATGCAGAGGGCAGTTCTCGGATCGGTTGGGAGCATCATCGTCGCACGCGCCCAGAAACGAATCGTTGGCAGTACCTTGATGAAACCAGATTCGCTTGCCGGTCTTGGCATCGAGCGCCATCACGGCGTCGGTGGTTTCCGGAGCTGGATCGGTCTGACCGTCGCCAGTGCCAAAATAAACGGCATGCAGCTTGCGATCCACGGTCGGCGAATTCCAGACCGAGCCACCCGAGGGCGCCCAAAGCTGCGTGCCCTTCGAATTCTTTTTCACAGGCTTGGGCTTTTCGTCGATCGTGTACGTTTTCCAGATCCTCTCTCCTGTGTTTGCGTCGAGCGCCACCACGCTGCCTTGAAACGTACAACACGGGTATAGCGGATCGGAGGCCGAGAATTCCTCGAAGGTTGAGACAGGAACGAACAATCGGCCGTCCGCAAGGGTGGGTGCTCCCGGATCACGCGCCGTGATGTGATCGTCCACCAATCGCGTCCAGAGCAGCTTTCCGGTCTGGGCATCAATCGCGTAGACGTTGGCCTTCTGATCGCCGACGTACGCCGCGAATTTCGTATCGCCATGGCCCGTTACCGGGCCGATGCTGATCGCTGTCCGCATCGCGGCCTTCGCCTCAAACGACCAGTAAACGCAACCGGTTTGGGCATCGAGCGAATACACATATCCATTGTCGCTGGCGACGAAGATGCGGCCGGATACGATCGTCGGCTGGCCGTAGGCCGAAAGGCCCGTGGGAAAACCGAAAGCCCATTTCAATTTCAAGTGCGGCACTTGATCCGCGGAAAGCCCTGCAGCCTTCGCCGTTTGGAATCGAGTGTTCCCGACGTCGGCGCCCCAGCCGTTCCACGCTGGTCCGGCCGCAGGATCGCTGAGCGGCGGATTGCTGGCGCAATGATTGGACATCGCCTTTGCGTCACCCGTGCCTGTGCTGCCGAGCAGGCGGCCGCTGACGGTCTCGGCGACTCGACGCTTTTCCATATCGGTCATGGTGTTGCCCACCACCGGCGCCATCAGGCCAGTCGCAAGTGCGGCATAGATTTTTTCCGGCGCCATCAACTTCATTGTGGCGAATGTCGGGGCTCGCGATCCGGTTGCAGGATGCCCGTGGCACGAGACGCATTTCTGCTCGAAGATGCCATTCCCAATTTCTGTTCCGGAAGGTGAAGATATTGCGACTGCGGGAGGCTGAGTCTGCGACGATTTCTGGGCGTCCGATTGTGCGACAGCACGGGAAGCCAGCGGAACCAACGCGCACACCGCGAGCAAAATCGAAAGTAGACATGACTTCATTCGAGATCCCCTTGTGCTGGTCACTTCGTCCCAAATGCCAGTAGCACATTGCCCGGCATTCCACCGCCTACGTTCGCATACCCCGATCCTACGTAGAGCATTCCGTCAGCAACGACCGGCCCCGGGCCGCCCATCGAACCGCCCTTCGCGGCGACGCCGTTCACGGTCTTGAACTCCTGCGCGGTATTAAACTGCCAGAGGATCTTGCCATCGTCGGTCGAGAGAGAGCGCAAGATGCCGTCCCAGCCGCCGGTGAAGACCGCGCCGGGAATTCCCGTCACAGCGGCGGATTGTCCGAACCGCAAACCCGCCTTGCTCCTGTTCTCGCCGTTGATCGTTGGAGGGCCGAGATTGTCGAGCGATTCGAGGGTCACGTCCCAGGCGAGTTTGCCGGTAGCTAGATCGATCGCCACGAATCGCCCGTCCTCCAGCGCCAGGTAGACGCGTTTGGAATCCGTTGCGCCGCCGAAAGCAATTTCGCCGTTGTTTGGCGCGGGTTTGAGCGCCAGATCGGTTTTCCAGACGACTGCGCCTTTTTTCGCGGGGTCGAGCGCGAAAACGGTCCCGCTCTTGGGAGTGGCTAGCAGAAGCACGCGGCCGGTCGGATCGTCAACGAGAATCGGCGACGATCCGAAGTCCCAGTCGACGCCCAGATCCTTCGGGCAATTTTCGGACGGAACGGGAACGCAGCCGACCATCCACGCGTCGTTGGGCACGGCCTGGAACGACCAGAGAATGTTGCCGGTGTCCAAATCCATTGCCACGACTGCATCCGAGTTCTTCGCTGCGGGTTCCGTGTACGCGTCGCCGGTCCCCACGTAGAGCGCATGCCGCGCCGCGTCGATCGTCGGCGAATTCCATACCGCGGCGCCGGCGGGCGCAAACAACTGCGTTCCTGCGGAATTCTTGTGCGTCGGCTTGGAGACTTCGGGGATCACGTACGTGCGCCACACCTGCTCACCAGTGACGGCGTCAAGCGCCACCACGCTCCCGCGAAACGTGCAGCAGGGATACGCTGGGCTTGCGCTGAAGGCCTCCTCGGTCGCGGCAATCGGAACATACAAACGACCGCGATAGAACGAAGGCGCGCCGGTGATGCGCGCAGTGTAATGGTCGGAGAGTTTCTGCACCCAGATTTCTTTTCCGGTCCGAGCGTCGAGCGCGTAGACATTCGCGCGCATGTCGCCGAAGTACACGATGGAATGCTTGGCGTCGCCGGTTTTCTCAAGTGGCTCAATCGTCGGCGCCGTGCGGACGCCCGCGCGCGCGTGATAGGACCAATAGATGCAGCCGGTGTCTTCGTCGAGCGAGTAGACGTAGCCGATATCGGAGCCGATGAATATCCTGCGGCTGACGACGCTTGGCTGTCCGTAGGCCGTATCTCCGTTGGGAAAGCCGAACGCCCACTTCAGCTTCAGCTGAGGCACGCTGGCGGCGGCAAGGCCACTGAGACTGCCCCCCAGAAATCGCGTATTGCCGCGACTGGCGCTCCACCCATCCCAGATGGATCCGTAGCCCCAGGGGACGAACGATGGATTCGTTGTGCAGTGGTTCTTCATGGACGCCGCGTCGCCCGTGTTCTTGGGATCGAGTGGCCGGCCGCCTAGATATTCGGCGATAGCTCGCTTTTCATCATCGCTCAGCCCTAGAGCAGGCTCGACCATGACCCCTGTGGTCATCGCCGCGAGAACGGATTCCGGCGTGAGCTGCATCAGAGCTTTCAGATCGGGCGCGCGCTCCGCCACGGGAGGGCCGACGTGGCACGAGGCGCAGTTCTGGTCGAACAACGTCTGGCCGGGAGATGTAGGCAACGGCGACTTGCTTTGCGCACGGGACAAAGGTGCTTTCGCGAAAAGCAGAACGGTGCTGCAGGCAATCCATACCACCGCTAGATAGAATTTTCGGTTCATACGGATGGCCTCCCCGGTCAGGTCAACAGCGTTGCACGGCGCAGATGATAGTGCATTCGGACCGCTTCCGCCATTCGCACCGCGATGCGCCTGACGCTACGTCTTCCCGTAATATTGCTTCGAGACGGTCAATTCCTTCGACGTGATGAATTCGAGCAGCGCTGGGACGCCCTTTCTTGTTTGCTCGATTCCTCGGCGGATCGCGGGAACGATTTCGTCGGGCTCCGTGACGCGCTCGCCGTATCCGCCGAACGCGCGGGCCATCGCGGCGTAGTCTCCCGAGATATCGGTCGAGCGATATCTCTCCGTGGATACCGGCATTATCGGCAATTCCATCGCCATGCTGAAATTATTCAGAAGGATCGAGAGGATGGGAATCCGCTCGCGCACCGCTGTCTCAAAATCCATGCCAGTGAATCCGATCGCGGCGTCGCCCCACACGTTGATGCAAAGTTTTTCCGGACGCGCGAGCTTGGCGCCCATCGCGAGCCCCAAACCATAGCCAAGCTGCGTCGTCTTGCCCCAGCCGAGATAGCCGAGTGGCTGCGTCGCAACCCAGAACGGAGCGAGTTGATCGCGTGGGCTGCCGGCATCGTGCGTAATGATCGTATTCGCCACGTCAACGGTGTGCTGCAAATCCCACAGCACGCGATACGGCGAAATCGGCGTCTCGCCGGAAGTAAGTTTCGGCATCCATTCTTCGAGCCACGCCTTGCGGACCGATGCGATTTCCGCGGCCACCGTCGAGGCTCGCGGCTTCTGGATTAATCGCTCGACCTCGGCGCACAACGCGTCGAGTGTCAATTGCGCGTCGCCGATCAAGCCCGATTTCCGCGCGAACATCCTTGTTCAGATGGTTCGGATCGAGCGTCGCGTGAATGAATTTCTTTCCCGCGGGCATGGCGATGCCAAACGCAGTCTCGGTAAAGCTGCAACCCGCGCCAAGAATCCAATCGGCCTTTTCGAGAAAATGCGGGACGGTGCGCGGAAATGCCAGGCCTCCCGATCCGAGCGACAACGGATGGTTCTCGGGAAACGCGCTCTTGCCCTGCAAGCTGGTGGCGACGGGCGCGGCCAGCAATTCGGCGAGCCGCCTAAGCGGTTCCCACGCGCGCGCATAGTGAATTCCCTGCCCCGCGTAAATCACGGGCTGCTTCGCATCAACGAGTGCGGCGGCCGCACGGCGCACATCCGCGATATCCGGTCCGTAGCGCGCGGAGACAACAGGCTCGTACACAAGTGGCCCGGGAATTTCCTCCGCGAAGAGGTCGACCGGAATCTCGACCAACGCTGGACCGCCGCGTCCATTGCGCAGCCGCGAAAATGCCCGCCTGAAAATGTTCGCGATCTCGGCTGGCGACGTAATCGGCTCCGCCGATTTCGTGATCGAGCGCATGCTCGCGGTGGAATTGAAATTCGGATCGATGTGCGCGAGCCGCCGCGAATAACCCATGGGCATCACGAGTATCGGAACCGATTCGCTGTAGGCTTGCGCGACGCCGCCGAAGGCATTTTCAGAGCCTGGACCGTGCTGCATCGCGAAGACGCCGATCTTGCGCCCGCTCGTGACGCGCGACATCGCGTCCGCCATGTGCAGTCCAACTCGCTCCTGGCGCACGATCACCGGCCGTATGCCAGCGCACGCTGCCGCTTCCAGAACATGGTTCACCGGATAGCCGAAAATAATCTCCACGCCCTCGCGCTTCAGAATCTCGGCGATCGCTTCGCCAACTTTCATGAATGGCTCCCGGAGAAACTATATACTCGATTCGCGCGGCGCGTATAATCCCGTCGCACGCCTGAACGGCACATCAACTTGCCGACAAACGTGTGAGGATACCCGGTAGAATGGCCGCGGAGAAAGGCAATTCCGTTGGCCTTCGATTTTCATGATTCAGGCGGCCGATAGGCCGAGCGCAGGGATTTCACGCGATGACCCGACAGGAACGCAGAGTTGCTTCGCCGCGCGTCGTCAATATCGGCGATCTGCGGCGCGTCGGCCGAACGCCGGCTTGCCGCGCGCGGTCTTCGACTACGTGGACGGCGGAGCCGACGGCGAAATCACGCTGCGCGAAAATACGCGCGCGTTTGAAGAAGTCACATTTCGTCCGCGCAATGCCGTCGCCGTAAGCGGCTGCGACCTTCGCACGAAAGTGCTCGGCGCCGAACTTTCGATGCCCGTGCTGCTCGCGCCGATCGGATTCAGCCGCATGTTGTACCCGCAAGGAGAGGTGACCGCGGCGCGTGCCGCTGGAAAAGCAAACATCGGATTCACGCTGACCACGATTTCAGGAAGCCCCGCTCGAGCAGGTTGCGGCTGCGACTCAAGGCCCGCGCTGGTATCAGCTCTATCTCGTGGGAGGGCGGGAATGCGCGGAGGCGGCGCTGGAGCGTGCGAAGAAGGCAGGCTTTACGGTGCTCGCGATCACCATTGATACCGGCACGTTCGGAATGCGCGAGAGAGATGTTCGAAATGGCGCAGGCGTGCTGATGGGACGCAGTCAGTTTGCGAAGATTCGGTTTTTGCCGGACCTGCTTGCCCATCCCGGATGGCTGGCCGGTTTTTATCGCGACGGGAGAATGCTACAGCTTCCGAATGTGATCACGCCGGGGCGAGGCCCGATGCCTCTTGCTGAAACGCAAGCCAGCCTGGCGCGCTCGGTCGTCACGTGGGACGACTTGAAATGGCTGCGCAAAGCGTGGCCCGGACCGATCATCGTCAAGGGCGTGCTGATCGGCGACGATGCAAGGCGCGCGCTCGACGAGGGCGCCGCTGGCGTAGTCGTGTCCAATCATGGCGGCAGGCAGCTCGACGGCGTGGCCGCGTCGCTGCGCGCGCTGCCGGAAATCGTGAAGGCCGTGGGCGGACGCGCCGAAGTCCTGATGGACGGAGGCATTCGTCGCGGCAGCGACATCGCGAAAGCAATTTGCCTCGGGGCGCGAGCGGTGTTGATTGGGCGCGCGTACGCCTACGGTTTGGGCGCTGCGGGAGAAGCTGGCGTGACAAGAGCCATCGAAATTTTGCGGGCGGACTTGGTGCGCACGATGGCGTTGCTCGGTTGCGAATCCATCGCGGAACTGAATCGCTCCTATGTAGATGTTCCCGCGAGTTGGGCAACGCTACCCGTAGAGTCTCGATAAACAGAATTCACAGCGTAGCAATCACGATCACGCAAAGAGCGCACGGGGCTCGACCATTTTGCCCGGGTTCATGCGATTGTCCGGATCGAAAGCCTGCTTGATCGCGCGCATCGCATCGAGCCCGGCGCCGTGCTCTTCGCGGAGATATTTGATTCTGCCAGTACCGATCCCGTGCTCGCCGGTGCACGTGCCGCCCATCTCGAGCGCGCGCCGGATGATTTTCTCTTCGACTACCTTCGCCTCGGCAAGCTCGGCGGGATTTTCGGGATCGAGAATAAACGACATGTGAAAATTGCCGTCGCCCACATGCCCCACAACGGGCGCTGGAAAAGGCGCGTTGGCCACATCCTTCTTTGATTCCACGATGCAGTCCGCCAGCCGCGAAATGGGCACGCAGATGTCGGTCGTGAACATTTTCCCGCCCCGGCGAATCGCTACGTTTGCGAAATAGGCCTCGTGCCGCATTTTCCAGAGCGCCTCGCGCTCTTCCGGTGACGTAAACGATCGAAACCCGTGCCCGTGGTGTTCCTCCGCGATTTGTCGCACGGTCTCGGCTTGATCGTTGACGCTGCGCTCGCTGTCGCCGTGAAATTCAAAAAACAGGGTCGGCGCCACCGGATAATTTGTCTTCGAATACCGGTTGCACGCGTCCACCTGAGCATCGTCCATCAGTTCCATGCGGGCCACCGGCACGCCGAGCTGAATCGTTTCGATGGCCGTCTCCACGGCATCCCGAATGCTTTCAAATGTGCAGCTCGCCGCCGCCACGGCCTCCGGCAGAGGATGCAGCCGCAGCGTAATTTCTACGATCACGCCGAGCGTGCCCTCCGCGCCGACGAAAAGATGCGTCAGATCGTAGCCCGCCGCTGATTTCCGCGCGCGCGAACCGGTTTTGATTATCCGGCCATCGGCCAGAACCACGGTAAGCCCCATCACATTCTCGCGCATCGTGCCGTAACGCACGGCGGTCGTGCCGGAAGCGCGCGTGGAGGTCATTCCGCCAATGGTGGCATCAGCGCCCGGATCGATGAAAAATGTAAAGCCCGTATTGGCCAGCGCCTGTCACAAATTGCTTCCGCGGTATTCCCGCTTCGACGGTCGCCTGCAGATCCTCCGCGACTGATGCGCACCACCTTGTTCATCTCGCGCATATCAATCGTGATGCCGCCATGAATCGCGTTGACTTGCGCTTCCATGGATGTGCCCGCCCCGAACGGAATCACAGGCACCTGATGCTTCGCGCTGATCTTCATGATCTCGCTGACTTCAGCGATCGAATCCGGAAAGCATACGGCGTCGGGCAGCGCCGCCGGATGGTACGACTCGCCGTGGCTGTGGTGTTCGCGAACCACTTCAGCCGTCGTCACGCGCTGGTCCAGAAGAGATTTCAAATCACGAATCGCCGCCTGCATTCGGTCATGGACGGGTTGAGCTAAATCTGCGCTCGCCATGGTGGCGCCTCTCTTCCCTATGGATGAATCGTTACGTCGTAATGCAGGACCGCGCCGTTCCCGTCAAGCACCGGGTCGATGCGCAGCACCTGAAACGTGCGGTCTTTCAAATCGTCAACCGTGCGGCCCAAAATGTCGTGCGTCTCGCGCTCCAGTTCCGGTGTTGGCCTCGTCGCGCGTTTCTCGGGCGATAGCGCGCCGGCATCGAGACGGTAGATGCGCGTCTGGCTGCCGGAATCTTCGGAAACGAACTGAACGCTGGCATTCGCGCCCGCGCGCGGACTGTGGCCGGTCGTGAAACCAGCTCCGCGGAGTCGCCAGAACGAAAATGACGATGGCCACCACGAGCACATCGTACGGCCAGCTTCCGCGTTCGTAGGACCAAAAAATCGTGCGGACGATGCCTCGCCAGAAGGATCGCATCTCAGGAGTGGGCGGCCGAGCCGTTCACGACCATGCCATCGCGCATATGCAATACGCGATCGCCGTAGGTGGCCGCTTCAGGATTGTGCGTGATCATCACGATTGTCTGGCCCAGGTCCTTATTGAGCTGTCGCAACAGCGCAAGCACGGCTTCAGAGCTTTTCGTATCCAGATTTCCGGTCGGCTCATCGGCGAGAACAATCTTAGGCTCGCTGATGATCGCGCGCGCGAGCGCCACGCGCTGCTGTTCGCCGCCGGAAAGCTCCGAAGGCTTGTGGCGCAAGCGCTCGGTCAGTCCGAGCAGGCTGGCAACCGCCTCAAAGCGGTGCGGATCGAAGCCGTTTCCATGGATGTGCTGAGCGAGAGCGATGTTGTGATAGGTATCGAGCGTCGGGAACAGGTTAAATCGCTGGAAAACGAAGCCAACTTTGTGGCGGCGCAGCAGCGTCCGCGCCGCATCGCTCATTTCCGTCAGGTCGTTGCCATCGAGCAGCACGCGCCCGCGAGTGGCCTGCGCCAGGCCTCCAATCACGTGCAGTAGCGTGGATTTACCGCAGCCCGAAGGCCCCATGATCGAGACAAATTCACCGGGCAGAATGGAAATGCTTACGCCGCGCAGCGCCGGAACCTCCACCCGGCCCGTGCGATACATTTTCCATAGGTTTTCAGTCTTGAGTATCGGCTCCAACGCCTACTCCCCCGCGAGCGATCATGCCTATCACGATACAAATAGTCTAGCCGCGATATGCATTTCTGCATAGTGCGGCACGCGCGGGGAGTTCATTTCAGCAAATTAATCGTAGGCGAGTGCTTCAACGGGATCTTTGCGGCTGGCGAGCCAGGCCGGATAAGACGCGCCCAGCAAACCACCCAGCACTGCGATGAGCCCAGCTAGACAAATCCACTTCAGGCTGATCAGAATCGTCAACGAGGGGAAAATCGTGAGGAAGATTGATCGCATCAGGAAACTCAGGCCCACGCCAGCCACAACGCCGGCCAGGCACAAGAGCGTGGTCTCACTGAGAATGATCTCGACGATGTATCCCTTCGACGCGCCGAGCGATTTCAGCACGCCGATCTCGCGCGTGCGCTCGATGATCGTCGTGTACATCGAAAGAAACGTCACCAGGAAACCGATCGCCACGGCGATCCCGATCATGACGTTGATGAACGCTCCGAGACCCGGCAAGTTCGACGATGTCATCAAGGAAATGTAGTCCTTCAGCGGGCGGACTTCGTAATGCGGCAGCAGACCGCGAACTTCGTCGGATCACAGCGGGCGTGTGGTCGGTGCGGTCGCACTTGATGAAAAACACCGAAGCCTTGTCGCGCGCGCCGGACATTTCCTGCAGCGTGGACATCAGCACGAAAAGCCGCGCGCCTTTGCCATGCTCGACCATGCCGGCCACGTGAAAATCGTGCTCGAGTATGTGAAGTGTTTGCCCAACTTTGATCTTCTTCGCTCGCGCGTAAACGTCGTCCACCAGAATATCGTTCGGGTCCTGAAGCTCGGTTCCTTCATGCACCACGAACCCGCCGGAAACTGCGCGGAACGAATCGGGCTGGATGCCGTAGACGATGTCGAGCCCGTTTACGGAATTGAACTGCACAAGCACCGGCGCGACGGCTTGCACGTATTCCAGCTGCTGCAGCTTGTCGCCAATCGCGATCGGCATGGGAGCGCCGCTGAACGCCATGAAAACGGACGCCGAAGGAGGCTGCACCATAATGTCCGCGCCCACGCCTTCGGTGCGTTTGGCCGATTCCAGAAGCAGTCCGCTCGTCAGCCCCACCACGATGATGACCAGCGTGACCTCCACAGCCACCGCAATGATCGTGATGATCGTGCGGACGGGCCGGTGCAGGGCATTCTGCAGGATCATGTGCCCGATCAATTCTTGGGCTCCGTTTTCGGCTCCGCGGATTTCATCGGCTGTGGTTCCTCGCCAACATTCACCAGCTCCGCCCCGGGCGGCTGGCGCAGCACAAAGCGATCTGCGGATATCGTCTCATTGAACACCGCTTTGGTGATACCGATCTGTAGCTTGTAATCGTTACCCGGCCGCGTAAGTGCAATCTGGCGTGGATAACGGACAGACCCGAAAGTGTCCCAGCCGCTATAGGTGACGTCGGAGGCGAGCTTGCCGCCTGGATCGTAGGCTTGCCGTCGGGCAATGCTCAAATCCGCGCGATCGAACCAGATTTTCTGCCAAATCTCCCAATCGGCCTCCGGTGCATCGCCGCCGGATTTGTCGGCGCGCTGTATGATCGTGAGAACGTAATAACGCGATGCCGCATCGCTCGCTTCCTCCAGGAGCACCGGCGATTGCGCCGGAATCGCGTCCCAGAAAATCGCGCCAGTCAAATGCTGCGGCCGCAGATTCTCGATCGGCTTGGCGGACGGGCGCTCCAGATTCGCCGGCCCGGTCAGGAATTTATTCTGTGAGGGGATGGAAATACTGAACGTCTCGCCATCGCTCACCATGTCGAAGATATTCGTCCCTACCACCGGCGCCTGGCCGATCACGCGAATGTTCGAAGGCTTCTGCGCGAGGATGAATCCCTTCACTTCGTGATATTGCTTGATCACTCCGGTGTACGCCGACCCGGCGGTCAGCGTCATCGTGATGGTCGCGTTCAATGAAGTGACCCCCTCAGCCTGTTGGTTGTAGCGGGCGATGAGATCGGACTTGGTCGCGGTCTGCGGCTGGGCGGGTGGCCCGGAGGGATTGACGACTGTGGTGTGGCTAGCGGCGCAGCCCACCACGAGCATGACTGCAATTGCCGCCGAAACTACGGGCAGAAATCTCTGAAGCCTCCGTTTGGGTCGCTTTACATGCACCAACAAAGGAATTTAGCAGCCGCTCCGCGGAGTGTCAACGAATGGGGCTATCCCCCAGTGGGTCAGTTTCCTGCCGAGCATGCCAGCGGTCGCTTCCCGGACTTCGCCTTGCCACCCGGAAGCCACCTTATACGTTTTCAACGTACATTCCCTGAAGTCACCCCTCGGTCGCGACCGTTCTGGATTCATGCGTTAGCCGGACGAGTGCTCTCTTAACGGGCGCCCAATTGTGGACGAAGAATCTTACTGAACGGTGGTTCGCGGCGCGGTGGGGAGCGGAGATGCGTGGTGAGCCGCAAGCAGCCATTGGCCCTCGCGACGAACGAAGATGTTCGTGGCCTGCACGATGGCTTCGTCGAAACCTTCGGAAAATGCCGTGGTGACGCGGGCGGTGCAGGCGACCCAGCCAACATCTCCTTCCACGCGAACCCATAGGCCGCTGAGCGCGATACGCACGCGCTTCGTATTCTTGAAAATCCGCGCCCAACGCTCGCGCACTTCGTCCCAGCCCAGTAAAAGCTCCCAGCCAGGTTGCACGCATTCGACGCGATTGTCGTGCGCCCAGACCGCTTCCATTTCCGCCATCTTCAGCGATTCGAACGCGGCGTAGAAACGCTGGTTCGCGGCGCGAAGAGCTTCTTCTTCGGGTGTGGGCTTTTCTCGCGCGACGGGAGTGGACATGGCGGCCAGAAAGAAATCGGGAATTTGCGCTTGCAGGGCCGATGCTTCAGCGCCTGCTCCAAATCTTCCGTGCGCATTATACCCGACGCTGCGAAACCTACTGCACGTTTTCGCCCCAGCCGCTAAGGCTGGCTCTCAGGGGGCGCCGCGGGGATGAGGTTGTCCTCAAACGTGGCGACTTCGCCATGCCGATCCGCTGCGTGAATTTTTCCGGACGAGTCGAGAAGGAAAGATCGCCGGCCTGTCCTGCCATAACTCTCCGGCATCGCCGCGAGTTCAAAGGATTCTTCGCCATCTTGCCCTGCGGGGACAATGCGATAGCGGAATCGATAACCACCGGCGCTACCCGCAGCGAGGTGGTCGTTTACGAGCGATGCCAGCTCGGGCGAGACTTCATCCTTCGGCGCTGGACCCAACTGCGCGAGCGCTTCCGGCAACTTGCCCCACGCGTTGCGATATGTCTGGATCGCGTCGGCAACGCCGTGCAGATTCGCGATCGCGGCGTCTTCGCGCGCGGTCAGGTCTCCCTCGGCCCACTGTTTCGAAAGCTGCGGGATATCCAGAAGCACGAGTCCAAGCGAGAGGAGCCGCCAGCCGCCATTCTCGCGAATCAATCCAAATTCAGTCTGCTGCGAATTGACGGCAGTGACCGGAACGAAAGCCAGGTTTTCATGCGTGCGCACGTCGCCAAAGCGGAATTCCGCGGTTCCCGCCGGTGCGACGCACCGCAGCACAGTATGGTTCTGTACGTCGGCGGAAATCAGAGGCTTGCCGGGCTGGTCGGAAAGCGAAAACCGCTCCATGAACGCAGTTCGTTGATCCGACGGCAAGTTCTTAAAGGCAGCCGCATTGTCGGCAGTTAGATAGTTGGCGAATTGCGTTTCGTTTACGCGGCACGCGGCCATGAGCGCAGCAGAAAGCGCAGTGGCGGGATCAGTCTCGTGGCCATCCTGCGCTGACGCAGTCGCTGCGCCGACGAGTGACGTCAGAACCAGAACGACAGCCGATATGGTCGGAGCAGTTCTCATTAAGTGTCGGATTTCGTCCGCGCGAGGATGGTTGCCAGATTCTGCGTGAATTTCGACCGCGGCATCACGTCGCCGCATCCCGCTGCGCGGGCGCGCTCGGCAAGATCAACCTGAACGTGCGAGAGAAATGCGATCAGCGGAATTTTTGCGCCGCCGGCTTGCAGGCGCTCGAGAGCTTCGAACGGACCGGAGCGCGCGTTCAAATCCACGACGACGAGCTTCGGCACGGCTCTCGCGATTTCGGCGCCGAGCGCGTCGGCCGTGGTGCAGGTGCGAACTTCGACGCCGACCTGCTTCGCCGTTTCGAGCAGTTTCGCCTGAAAAAAGATATCGTCAATCAAGGCCACGACCTCGGCCATCCCTTGCGTCTCCTTATTTTCAGTTTATCGCGCCGGGCGATCTACGCGGAGACTACTTGCTGCGATAGAACCAGCGCACTGGAAGGCGCTTCGCGCTGTCGGATGTATTCGTGGGACTAAAGTCCCACGCTTCCGCCTGACAAACTCGAAATCCAAATCGGGCGCAGCAAGCAGCGCCCGTACGAAGAAAAATGCTAAGCGGTTCGAACCGCGGAGTAGCGGCCGGAATTGAGCGCTTCCTGGGAAACCCACATGCCGTGGAAGGTAGTGCGCACGCGATGCGGGAGCTTGATGATGGCCACAGGCCCGGCGTCGACGTTCTGCGCGTCGAGAATGGCGAGATCGCTGCGATTTTCCGCCATGCGGTTTACCAGCATAAGGAGGTAGCCGTCCCCTTCGGGCGAATTCGGTTTGCGCGGAGCGAACAGCGGCTCCTGCACGCCGGAATTTTCTCCTGGATTCCAGATCTTCGAGGTGCCCGTCTTGTGATCGAACTGGCCGACGGAACCGAACCCGATGTTCCCTGCGCCGGGCGTGTTGGGATCGCGGCAAATCACGTAGCCTTTGCGATAGGTACCGTTGCCGTAGTAACGATCATCGGCGCGGGGCATCTCGCACATATGCTCGTACAGCTGCTCCGTCTTGAACTCTTCCGTGTTGCCGGCCAAGTCGAAAGTCAACCGCGTGAGATGAGGGATGGCCTGGGTGACATCGGGCGGCGCGCCGTCGTGATTCGGGAAAAAGAAAAACGAACTGCCTTGCGAGAGGCATACATCGAGGCTGATTTTCGAGCCTTCGGTTGAACC
The DNA here is from genome assembly GCA_963701865.1 of uncultured Acidobacteriota bacterium. Classification (GTDB taxonomy): domain Bacteria; phylum Acidobacteriota; class Terriglobia; order Acidiferrales; family UBA7541; genus Palsa-295. The sequence continues at coordinate 216,398 of CAVPBO010000001.1, read as the reverse complement.
ATTCATCATGTGCCCGGCAAAACTCGTCGGGCCGCGGAACCAGCGGACTTCCTCCGCCTTGCCGTAGCGAGGTACGACCGCGACCACCGTCGGCCGATCGCGATGCCAGGTGTAGAACGGTCCGCCTTTTTTCAGCACGTCCACGTCGGTAAGCAGCGGAAAAAACGGAAAGATTACGTATTTATCGGAGATAGCGAAGTCGTGCACCATTCCGGCCCACGGCGCGTTGAACCAGACTTCGTGCTTGAGCTTTCCGTCTGGACCGATCACGAAATACGCGACGTCGGTAGTGCCGTCGCCTTTGGCTTGATACGCGAAGGTCAGTAGTTCGTTGGTGGTCTGGTCGAGATGCGGATGCGCCGACATCCAGACGGATTTCACGCTGTCGTTGTAGTTATAGCGGCCAATCGTTTCGAGCGTGTACGGATCGAGCTCGTACGGCATGTCGTCTTCTTTGAGGGCCAGCAGCTTGCCGGCGTGCCACACAACGTTGGTATTCGCCGTGCCGGGATTGCACTGCTGCGCGATGGGATCGCGGGTGTAGCGATTGCGATAGCGGCCGAAAAGCGCGCGCCGATGCTTTGCCTGCATCTGGTAGCGCTCGGTTTTTACATATCGGCTGCGAAAGTCCACGTGGCCGTTTTCGAAGCGGAACATGACGACCATGCCCTCGCCGTCGATGAAGATGTCGTCGCCTCCCATCGGCGGATACTGGCGATCCGGGCCGCAGCGATAGAGGATGCCGTTGAGATCTTTCGGCACTTCTCCGAAGGTGACTTCGCAATCGCGCAGGTCGGCCTCTAAGCGGCTTGGTGCCCCGAAACCCTGGTAGATGGGAATGTCCGGAAAACGCACCGCGCCTACGGCCGATAATTCTTCCAGGTAGATGCTGCCCATGGTGAACTCCTTGCTGCGCCCAGTTCTGTTAGATCGAGGCTTTGATACGTCGAGGAATGCTAGTCGCGTGCCAACGTGTTTGTCAATGCCGTGCGGGCGCACCGGAATCGGAGCTTGGATTTCGTTTAAAAAGGAGGCCAATGCGCGCTTCCGGTGACCGTGAAAAGTGTGTCGAGTAAGTGAGGCCCCTTTCGTTTGTTTTGTGTGACTTACGGAGGAAATTACTCGGCAGGGTGTGTCGAGTAAATTGCGGCGATTCGTGGGCAGAAAGTACTGACTTGCGAGGTCCCGATCACGCGCCTTGGGAGTTCGAAGCTGTGCCATGCGACTCGTCGTCGGTGGCACGCTAGTCGAAAAAAGCGGCGGGTGGAAACGAACAGGGCTAAGACGAGGCGCGGAGGCAGCGTTGCTTGTGGTGCCCCACCTTCGTCGAGCCATCGAAATTTCCCGCGCCTCCGAGATGAACCTCCGGGCCGAGCCTTCTTCCGCGACGAGTTGTAGCGCGCCGGAACATGCGATTCAAACGTAGCACCGCGCGAAAAAAGTCGAAGCTGTACGAAAGTACAGATTTCGTTCAAGTGGAAGAAAACTAGGGATGCGAACAAAAAGTCCGGCAGCAGTGCGGCGGTGACCTCTGATTCGGTAACAGTTGCCAAGCATGTTCGCCGGGCATCCGCCGCGGCGGACTGTGCCCCTACGAAGAAAAGTTAGTGCTCGGGGGTTTCGTGGGCGCCGACGGTTTCGTCGGGCACATCGCCGGTGCGGCCTTTGACGCGGTCGTACACGCTGTAGTGGCAGGTGGAACCGAGCGCCTCATTGTAATACGTCGAAACGCCGAGCGCGGTGCGGAGCTCCTCGTTGAAGCGGCGCAAGTCGCCGAGCTGCGTGACGCGGATGGGCACTTTCTGGCCTTCGTTGGTCAATAGAAACTTCTGGTAGCCCGCATCCCAGAGGCGCGTGAACTGGCCCTGAAACATGATCGAGGGGATGATGGTCATGCGAAAGACGCCCTGCGGTTCCTTGCGAAGTTCCGCGCCGCAATTGTATTTCTCGATGCGGACAACGCCGCCCGAGCTGCGAACGAGAAACCCCTTTGACGCAAGGGATTCGACCTGAGGCTGAGTGAAGAGCTTGTCTACGTACCACATGGACATTGAGGATATGAATTCCACCGGCCATCTGTAAAGGCAAAAATGGACTAAAAGCAGACCGCTGCTGTTCGTCACGCACCAGTCACGTTCCAATTCACTCCCGCGCTGTTACTTTATAAGCACTGTAAGTGAGAGGGCATGTCCGCGCCTGTATAGTCATTGCTGGTGGCATTGTGATGCAATGAGCGTCTAGCTTCTGCGGGCGGCGACGAGCCTAGAAATGTCAAACGTTCAAGAGACGGCACAAGAACTGACTATCGCACAGCAGCGCGAGGCAAGTTTTTCGCGCGCGCTTGATGCGATTATCGAGAAGTTTGAGAGAGAATTCCACGCGCGAGAAGGTTCTATCGCGAGGCTTGAAGGCGAAGAGGGGCTAGAAAGACAACGAGCGAAATTTGAGCGGGAGCTTTGGTTGCTGCGTGTTCACTTGGTTGAAGAACGCCCCTCAATCGAATACGACAACGGAGATGAGCTCAAAGAACTGATCTCGAACAAGCTTGCCATGAGTGCAACCATTCGAAGCAACGGCTCGGAATGGTGGTGGACACCGGCACCCTTTGAATTTCGGGAAATTCTGCAGAAGGTAAAGCGGACGCTCGAAAAAGAGACCGAAAGCAAAAGTAAGTCCTGGCGAAAAGGCTTCGGTTACGCGTGGTCCGCTCTCGAAGAGATCATCTACCTAGCATTAGTGTTGGGCGTGTTCTCCGTGGCCACATCGAAATTCGAGACAGTCGTTCTTGCCATTTTGGTGCTGATCTACAACGCTTCGACGCTTGCGGTAAGGGGTGTGGGTGTAGTTTCGTTGACACTCATGTATCGAATCGAGGAAAACCTAGGACAAGTCGGCAGAGCTCTGAAGCTGAAGATGCCGGTCGGTCCGGCCGACCTGGCGGCGCAGCAGCTCACAAAAACTGCGACGACATCACTGATCCACAGTATTTCTATCGGAATCGGAAGCCTGATTGCGCTTTGGCATCTAGTTACGACGATTGCGGCCTCTTAATCGCGCCAGGCTGCCAGCCAGATTGCTCTTTCCAAGTAAAGCCGATATAACGTGTTTCGGCGAATCGAGCCGGGACATCGCGAATTTGCGGCTGGTTGCCAAGTTCGTGCGCCGGGCATGGCATGCCATGCCCCTACAGAATCGTCGAGCGAGATCGAGGCGGATGGTACAGGTTAAGCCAAGGATCATCGCCGGGCGTAGCAGTGCTACGCCCCTACGAAGAAGAAGCGGAGGCGAGATGAGAATTGCGCGTGTGGCTGCGCTCTTGATCGTGCTGACAGCGGCTGCGGGGATGTGCAGACTCGGCGCGGCGGCTCAGGCGAAACCTGACGGAGCGGCGCTGTTCAAAGAGCACTGCTCGATGTGCCACGTCAGCGGAGGGGCGAAGGGCAATGCGGCTCCGGCGATTGAGGTGCTGGCGCAGAAGACGCAGGAAGAGATTTTGCGCGCGCTCGAATCGGGGCCGATGGTGATCTACGGCAACCGCATGTCCAGGGTCGAACGGCAAGCTATCGCTGCATATCTTTCCTCCAACACCTCGACCAGTGCAGCTTTGTCGATGGCAAACCTCTGCAAATCCTCCTATCCGATCGCCGCAGGCAACTTGCTCAGCCCGGACAATTGGAACGGCTGGGGCCGCAATATCGCAAACTGGCGCTATCAGACAGACACACTCATTAGCAGCGAGAATGTGGCAGGACTGAAACTGAAATGGGCGTTCGGGATTCCTGATGCGAGCACCGCCTACGGCCAACCCACGGTAGTTGCCGACCGCGTATTATTCGGCTCGGGCGACGGGACGATTTACGCGCTCGACGCTCGGAGCGGATGCACGATTTGGACCTACCGCGCGGAGACCACCGTTCGAACCTCAATCACTGTGGGTGAGTCCGTCAAGCATCGTTACCTCGCGTATTTCGGAGACGGTGAAGCGAACCTGTATGCAGTCGACGCGGAAAACGGAAAGCCCGTCTGGAAGGTTAAGATTGACCCGCATCCCTCGGCGCGGATCACAGGAGCGCCTCAGCTTTATCGCAACCGCCTTTATGTTGGTTTGGCATCCAACGAGGAACTGAGTGGCGGAGATCCGGATTATCCCTGCTGCACGTTTCGTGGCAACGTGGTGGCCGTGGACGGCCTGACGGGAAAGGTGATCTGGCGCAGCTATGCGATCACCGAAGAACCGCATGAGTCGAAGCCTGGCGAGAGCCACGCGAAATTCACGTCCCGCGGGCGCGGCGATCTGGGACACGCCGACGATCGATGCGAAACTCGGCAGGCTGTATGTGGGAACAGGCGACGCGTACGTGGATCCCGCAGCAGACGGGACGGACGCGATTGTCGCTTTCGATTTGGCGACCGGGAAGCGCCTGTGGGTTCAGCAGAAGACGCCGAACGATGTATTCAATTTCGGCTGCCTGGATCCGCGCCATCTGAATTGCGGCGACCATCCCGGACCCGATGTGGATTTCGGTTCGTCGCCGATCCTGGTGGATCTGGGCGGCGGACATCGTGTGCTGTTGTGCGGGCAAAAGACGGGTGTGATGTATGGACTGGATCCGGACGACGGAGGGAAAGAACTTTGGCAGGTCCGCGTAGGTCAAGGAAGCGGATTGGGAGGAATCGAGTGGGGCTCGGCCACGGACGGTAAGAATGTCTACGCAGCGAATTCCGATATTTCTACGCTGACGTCACCGGGGTCGAATCCCCCGCCGCCGGGCGGCCTTGCGGCAATCGACATCCGCACCGGGAAACTTCTCTGGAAGACGATGCCTCCGAAAACGCCTTGCGAAGGAAAGCCGGGCTGCAGCGCGGGCCAGCTCGCGGCGGTGACTTTGGCGAACGACGTGGTGTTTTCAGGCGCGATGGACGGGCATCTCCGAGCTTACTCGGCAGCGGATGGCAAGATTTTATGGGATTTTGATACGCAGCCTGACTTCCCTACGGTGAATGGCGTGCCAGCGCACGGCGGTTCGATGAGCGGCGGCGGGGCAACAGTATCTGACCGGATGGTGTATGTAGCTTCCGGCTTCACTGTGACCGCCGGGATGGCAGGAAACGTGGTTCTCGCCTTTGAGCTTCAGCTGGCGGACGCGGCGTCAACTGCCGCTTCGCGCTGAGCAAGCGTGCTTCGAACGACGCCTCTGGAGCATCCAATGGTGATTGGTGCAGCCGCAGCGCCTCCATGTAAAGCTCGCGCGGAATCTGCTAAACTTTTCTGAATTAGTAAGGTACGGGAAATTTCCGAGTACCAGACTATGGGTATGACGCCAGCGAACAAACCGGTCGTGTCGGCTGCGGAAAAGGGGGCCCAACCGGGCGCGGGCGGACGTGTGGGCCAGAGCATCCTCGAACGCATTGGCAACACGCCCCTGATCAAAATCGAGCGGACCGCTGCGGAATTCCCGAACGCGACGATTTGCGCGAAGGCGGAATGGTTCAATCCGGGCGGCTCGGTGAAAGATCGCGCGGCCTATTCCATGATCCGCGAGGGCGAACGCCGCGGCGATCTGCGGCCGGGCAAAGTGATCCTGGACGCGACGAGCGGAAACACGGGCATCGCCTACGCGATGATCGGCGCGGCGCTGGGTTATCGCGTGAAGCTCTGCCTGCCATCGAGCGCGTCGCCCGAACGCAAACAAATTCTCGCCGCGTACGGAGTCGAAATCGTCTCCACGCCGGGCGATGAAGGCACCGACGGCGCGATCCGGCGCGTTCGCGAAATTTACGAAGCCGACCGCGAGAAATATTTTTATCCCGATCAGTACGGCAATCCCGCGAATCCCGCGGCGCATTATTCAACCACCGCGCCGGAAATCTGGGAACAGACGCACGGCGAAATCACGCACTTCGTCGCCGGGCTGGGCACGAGCGGAACTTTTGTGGGCACGACGCGGCGGCTGAAGGAATTGAATCCTCAGATTCGCTGCATCAGCTTTCAGCCGGATTCCAGCTTTCATGGACTCGAAGGGCTGAAGCACATGGCTACGGCGATCGTGCCGCCGATTTACGATGCAAGCCTCGCGGACGAAAATATGGAAGTGCTCACGGAAGACGCGCAACGAATTGCGAAACGGCTGGCGCGCGAGGAAGGCCTGCTCGTGGGCGTCAGCGCGGGAGGCGCGCTATGGGCGTGCATGGAAATTGCGCGCCGGCTGAAGCGCGATGAACGCGCCGTGATCGTGACGGTATTCCCCGATTCGGGTGAAAAATATCTGAGCGAGCGTTTCTGGAGCGAAGAGTGAGCGTGCCGGCGCTGAAAGTACGAGAAGAGATGCTCCGCCGAATTCATGCGCATGGCGTGGAGACCTATCCGCACGAATGCTGCGGGGCGCTGCTCGGAAGCGATGGCGAAGAGGCGCGCGAGGTGATTGACCTGCTGCCGCTGGCCAATCGGCGGGACGATTCGCCGCGAAACCGGTTCGAGGTGACGGCGGACGATGTCCGCCTGGCGGAAAAGACGGCGAGGGAGAAGAAACTCGAGTTGATCGGGTGGTATCATTCGCATCCCGATGCGCCGGCGCGGCCCAGCGAATTCGACCGCGACCATGCGTGGCCGTGGTATAGCTACATCATCGTAAGCGTTCAGAAGGGCGAGCCGCGCGATACAACATCGTGGCGCTTGCACGACGATCGCGCTGCGTACGATCCGGAAGAGATCGAAACCGTGGGGCTTTCTTAGGTCAATTCGACGGCCTTAGGTCAATTCAACGACCTTAAGTCAATTCGAGGACGGCGGGCATCTAATGGTGGGTATACGAGGAGGAAGCGAATGGCAGTCAAGGTGATCATTCCGACGCCGCTGCGCGCGTATGCGGGCAAGCAGGAGAGCGTCGAGGTGCAGGCGGCTACGGTGGGCGAGGCGCTGGCCGCGTTGACGGGCAAGTTTGCAGAGCTGAAGAAACACCTCTATTCGGACGACGGCCGGCTGCGCAGCTTCGTGAATGTCTACGTGAACGACGAAGACATCCGCTACCTTCAGAAGGACCAGACTGCCGTGAAGGCGGGCGACACGATCAGCATCGTGCCCTCGATTGCCGGCGGCACGCAAAAGTGAGCCAGTTAAGGCCAGGGCTGAAACGGGAGAGTTTTTCAATGGCAACGAAAATCGGCACCGCGGCGCCGTCACCGGGGGACGAGAAGTCGAAGGCGTCGCTTTCAAAAGAAGAAGTGCTGCGCTACAGCCGCCACCTGATCATGCCCGAAGTGGGCATGGAGGGGCAGCTGAAGATCAAGCAAGCCAAAGTGCTCTGCATCGGCACGGGCGGATTGGGCGCGCCGCTGGGCCTTTACCTCGCGGCGGCTGGCGTGGGCCGGATCGGGTTGGTGGATTTTGACGTAGTGGATTCCACGAATCTGCAGCGCCAGGTTCTCTTTGGCACTAGCGACGTGGGACGTCCGAAGACGGAAGCTGCGGCCGAGCGCTTGCGGAATCTGAATCCGGACATCCAAATTGATACGTTCGAAACGCAGCTGACCAGCGAGAACGCGCTTGAATTGTTCAAGGACTACGACATCATTGTGGACGGCACGGACAATTTTCCGACGCGCTATCTGGTGAACGACGCCTGCGTCATCACTGGCAAGCCCAACGTCTATGGCTCGATTTTCCGCTTCGAGGGGCAAATCACTGTGTTCGGATTTCCGGGCGGCCCTTGCTACCGGTGCCTTTATCCCGAACCGCCTCCGCCGGGCCTGGTGCCTTCGTGCGCCGAAGGCGGAGTGCTCGGCGTGCTGCCGGGAATCGTCGGCACGATTCAGGCAGCCGAGACGCTGAAGCTGATCATCGGCAAAGGCGAGCCGCTGGTTGGCCGCTTGCTGCTGTTCGATGCGCTGGCGATGAAATTCCGCGAGCTGAAGCTGCGGAAGAATCCGGAATGCCCCGTCTGCGGCGAGCATCCGACCCAGACGAAGCTGATTGATTACGCCGAGTTCTGCGGAATTCGCGGCGAGGAGGGTCCAACGACTGTGACAAATGTTCCGGAAATTACGCCGAAGGAGCTGAAGACGCGGCTCGACCGCGGCGACGATATCTACGTTCTCGACGTGCGCGAGCCGCACGAGTATCAGATCTGCAATATCAACGGGCACCTGATTCCGCTCGGAGAGCTCGCCGAAGCGCGTCCACGAGCTCGACAGCTCGCGCGAGATCGTGGCCCATTGCAAGAGCGGAAAACGGTCCGCCGAAGCGGTGGAATTCCTTCGCGGCGCGGGCTTCCGCAAGGTATCAAGCTTGAAAGGTGGTATTCTCGCGTGGTCCGACCAAGTGGACCCGAGCGTGCCGAAGTACTGACCACGGGTTGATTACGTAGGGACGACGTTCACGCGGCGATTAGCCAGGATTTGCCGGAGGATTGAATGGCAGCGACAAAGATTACGGTCCGCACCGATGGTTCGATACGAGTGGAGGGAGACTTCGAGGTGGTGGACCAGGACGGCAAGGTTTTCGGCCTCGCCGGGCGGAACAAGATAGGTCTTTGCCGCTGCGGACATTCCGCAAACAAGCCGTTCTGCGACGGCGCCCACAAGAACGCGAACTTTCAGAGCACCATCCAGGCCTTCGATCTTCCGCCGGCCCCGCCCGCCCCGCTTCCCAAGACCTAGCGACCGGGCGGCTAGGTAAGAATCTCGCAGTTCGGTGACATTCCCACCCCGCCTGCTACCCCCTGTGTATCCTTTTGCTACGTTGGCGGGCACTCACCCGGCGAACTCCTTGCAAAATAGTATAGTTAGTTAGGGCCGTTGCCGCTCTGGAACGGCATATAAGTTGCTGTTTCGTGGCGGAGAGCTGTTTATTTTCTGGGGGAAGTGTGGGGCGTCTGGGTAAAAATTGGGGACGTTACCGTATTGGCATTGTCGTTCTTGGGACGATTGCCTTCGCGGGATTCTGCGCATTTTTGTGGTTCCTTCGCAAGTCCCACTACGTATCCGACCCGCTGTTTGACGCGTACCTGGAGATGGCGGGCAGCCTAGTTGCGTTCACGTTTGCCGCGAACGCGATGGTTCGATTCCGCGGAACCCACGACCGAATTTCGCTGATTCTGGCTTTCGGCTTTGTTCTGGCTGGGCTGATCGAAGCTGGCAGCAGCATGTCTTTCTATCACGGGATGCTTGTGCCTCCCTCTGGAGGAGCCCAAATCTCGCTGGGTTGGCTGGCCGGACGGACGCTTCTGGGAGTGCTCCTGCTCGCCGCGCTGATTGTCGAGAGGCGAATCCCTATATCGCGCGACCCGGGAAAAGAAATCGCGGGCGTGACGCTGATCGTTGGGGCGGTCGCGTACCTGACGAGCGTCTTTTATTTCATGCTGCCGCGGGCGCCGAAAGTTCACCCCGGAGCCTTCGTTCCGCGCGGATGGGACCTGCTTCCGGCGGTGATCTATGTCGCCGCGACGGTGGGTTACGGCTGGCGGCTGCGACGTTCGAGCGCTGCATTGGACCGGGCGCTCTTCCTCGCCGCCGGACTGAACGTTATCTGCCACATCACGATGAGCCAGTCTCAGCGGATACTGGATGCACCTTACATGCTCGCGCACGGCCTGATGGTTTTCAGCTACGTGGTCGTGCTCGGCGGCACGCTGCTCGATAACGCTCAACTGTTCGATCAGGTGAGCCGCCTAGCCGCTTCGGATTCTTTGACTGGTCTCGCGAATCACCGACGCCTGCTTGAAGCACTGGAAAACGAGATTCAGCGTTCCCGTCGCACAGGGCGCGAATTCGCGGTGCTGCTATTCGATCTGGACGGGCTGAAAAAAATCAACGACAAATACGGGCACCTTACGGGTAGCCGCGCGATCAAGCGCCTGGGAATCGTGCTGCGGAACAGCAGCCGCACGATTGACACGCCTGCGCGCTTCGGCGGCGATGAGTTTGCTCTGGTCCTTCCGGAAGCGGGCGGAGGCGATGCCGAGCAGGCCGCCTCGCGTATCTGCGAGCAGCTCGCTCTCGACGGCGAGGAGCCATTCGTCTCCGTCAGCGTGGGTCAGGCAGTGTATCCGGTGGACGGAACTTCTATCGAACAGCTACTGGGCGCGGCTGACCGGGCGCTCTACAAGATGAAAAGACGGGGCGCGGGGAAGTTTCACCTTAGGCATTTGGCAGCTTGTTTGTGAGCAAAAAAGGGGGCACTGGATATGCCGCTTGGGATAGGCGGACCCAAGTCGTTCGCCGCTATTCGTTGCGAAACGCGGGTACCCATGGAAGTCGGAGTGCACATCAGCGGTCACAGTGCGCATCCGGGCACGGAAACTACTTTCACGGAAAATGTGAGTGCGCGTGGGGCGCGCGTGGTCAGCACTCGCCGGTGGAAGATTAACGACCGGTTGATCGTGACGACGCTCGCGGGCTCTTTTCAGTCAATCGCGCGCGTCGCCTATTGCCATACGGTGCCGCAGCTTGGTTTCGCGGTTGGCCTTGAATTCGTCGAACCCGGCGAGGGCTGGGTAGTGGGCGACGCCTTCAGGCATTAATCGCCGCTGTGCTCCAGGCCCGATGACTTCCCTCCCCTGATTTACTGCACGAATCCAACTTTAGGCTCCGCGTCCGGCGCTGGCGCTTCCGGCAGCTTGCCGAATTGCGCCTCATAACGCGAGACGTTCTCTTCCAGCGCGCGCAGCAGCCGCTTCACGTGCCTGGGGTTCAATATCAAGCTCGCGACGAGCTTCCCCTGCGCCACTGTGGGAAACATATAGACGAAGTTGAGCGTGAATTCCTCGGCGTTATGATGAACGACGACCAGATTCGAATACTGGCCGAGCAATTCTTTCTCATCGGCCTTGATTTGGGCTTGCTGACCTTGCTGCTGTTGCGGTTGCTGTTTTGGCGCCTCGGCCATCGGTTCCCCTCCCCTTGCAGTCCGCTGAAATACGATTCTCCGGCGCGGTCCCTTTTACTATAGCAGAGCCGCAAATCAGGTCTGTGTGCTTTTTCCGCCGCTACGGCACGCGGCGCGATTGACGTGTGCTGATGTTAAGCGTAGTTTATATAGGAAGTTCAACCTAGTTAACCCATGGCCAATGTGAAAAAGGATTCCGAGGCATCGCCGTTTGGGTCGGCGCGGCCGACCACCGAGACTGCCTCCGCCTCTCCCGTCGCCCGCGAGCTGGTCGGACTGTTGACTCATGAGGATGTGGATCGAGCGCGTGACCGATGGCGAGTGACGCGGGCACGATGGAAAGGGCGCGGGGCGAAAAGATTTGGCGGGCTCCGCGTGCTATGGCTTCTGGTCGGGCCCGGAGTCCTGGTATTTCTCGGTGAGAACGACGCGCCGAGCATGCTTTCTTACTCGGCCACCGGCGCGCGTTTCGGCATCGGATTTTTCATCCCGTTCGTCGTGCTCACATTTGTGATGGGCCTGGTCGTTCAGGAGATGACGGTTCGCCTGGGCGCCGTCACGCATCGCGGTCACGCGGAGCTTATCTTCGACCGATTCGGAAAATTCTGGGGATTTTTCTCGATGGGCGACCTGGTTTTGGGGAATTTCTTGACGCTCATCACGGAATTCATCGGCATTCGAGCCGGACTGGGGTTTTTTGGCATTCGACCCGTAGTCGCCGTGGGAGTGGGGCTGGTCGTGGTGATCGCGGCGATGACCACGGGGCGATATTGGACATGGGAACGCATCACGCTGGGTCTGGCTATCTTCAACGGGCTTTTTATTCCCGCCGCTATCCTGGCCCATCCGAACTGGTCAGCTGTGGGACACGCCATGCTGACATGGACGCCTCTGCCGACCGGACACCGGTCCGAGATTCTGATTCTAATTCTGGCGGATATCGGCGCAACCGTGACGCCGTGGATGATTTTCTTCCAGCAGAGCGCCGTGGTGGACAAGGGTATCCAGCCGCGCGATATCAAAGCTGGACGGTTTGACACTCTGCTGGGCGCGGCGCTCGCGACCGTGTTCGCGATCGCCGCGATTCTGGCCACGGTTCCGCTGTTCCATCACGGCATTGACGCGTCCCAATTCCAGGGAGCACAGTTCGCTGAGGCGCTGGAACCCCTGATAGGGCATGTGGGCGCGGCGCTTTTTGCGCTGGGCATTTTCGAGGCGGGCATCGTGGCGGCAATCGCCATCTCCACGTCCTCGGCCTACGCGTTCGGTGAAGTTATGCGGACCGGGCACAGCTTGAATCGGCCCGTGCGCGATGCGTGGCCATTCTATTCGACGCTGCTGGGTTCGGCCATCGCCGCTGCGGGACTGGTGCTCATCCCCCACTTTCCGCTCGAGTTCGTCGTGCTGACGGTGAATGTGATTGCCGTGCTGGCCATGCCTCCCGCGCTCGCTTTCCTGATACTTCTGGTGAACGATCGGGACGTGATGGGAGAACACGTGAACGGTTTTTGGGCAAACGTGGCTGGCATTACGGTCACGGTGCTTTTGGTGTGCGTTGGAATTGGATTCGGTCTCACAACCGTTTTCCCAAGTTTGCTGGGACGCTAGATGTGTATTCGACCGGAAACACATCTTTCGAGCGTGGATTTCCGAGGTTCATGCGCATGAAGTCAAACGATAGCGATCGCAATATCACCGGGAGCACTCCCGGCGCGGATTCCGTTCCAGGAGCCGCGACGAAGCCGGATCTGAAGGATCCGAACATAGTGCTGTCTCTTCTGGAAGCCGATCAGGTAGTCGCCGCCAAAGAGAAGACACGTTTCGGCCGCCGCAAACTCACCTCGAGCATGCGGGTGTTGTTGTGGGGCCTGCGCATCTACGCAGTAGCAATGTTGGTGCTGGTCGTGATTTCGGTGCTGCGCGCAATCCATCCGATGCACTAAGTCACAGCTTGAATGGGCTCGCGATTCGCGCCGCAGCGTGATTACGCTGCTGTGAAAGTCGCTCGGATCTTCACTGGGAAATCCCAACTGGCTGTGGGAAAATTTCGCCGGAGCCGCACATCGCCGGTGTATCACAGAGCGTAGCGGACGAACTCGTGCAGCCCGGTCAACCCAAAAGCAAACTGCGCCCTATCGGAATATTGATTCTGATTGTGGTTGTCGCAATCACGGTGCTGACGGCCATCAATCTTTCGATCAATTGGAGGGCCACGGCGGCAGCCAAGAAACTGAAGAATCCGATTCCCCCTACAACGGACGCTATCGCCGCTGGGAAGCAGGCCTATGGCGAACACTGCCGCAATTGCCACGGAGAAAAAGGCGACGGCAAGGGCGAAAAAGCGGCCGAGCTTTCCGTTGCGCCCGGTGATTTTACCGATGCGGCAGCGATGCGGCGTCGAACTGACGGCGAACTCTTCTGGCAAATTACGCGCGGGAGGCTGCCCATGCCGTCCTTCGAAGACAAGCTGAGCGACCAAGAGCGCTGGCAGTTGGTCGACTACATCCGGACGTTCGCCGGCAAATCGTCCGCCGCGGCCCCGGTCGCTGCGCCTACTTCACGTTTGCTAGCGCATCGGAAACTTCCTTCATGTCCGGAACCGTCGGGATGTCGTAGTTTTTGAACCATGCGACCTTGCCGGCGCGATCCACGATGGCGATCGCGCGTCCGGTGATTCCCTTGTCCGCGAGATAGACGCCGAACTTATCCGCGACTGCTCCGCGGGGATTAAAGTCCGCGAGCAGCGAATAGTGGATGCCCATTTTCTCCGCGAAGGCCTTGTGCGACCAAACGCTATCCACGCTGAGGCCGAGCACGGCTGCATCCAGCTGCTCGAAGCGCTTCATATCGTTCACCAGGCAGACGTGCTCGTTGGTGCAGACGGGACTCCAATCGAGCGGGTAAAACACGATCACCACGTTCTTCTTGCCTTGAAAATCCGATAGCTTCACGTCCTTCTGATTCTGGTCCTTCAACGAAAAATCTGGAGCTGCAGCCCCCACGGTAAGTGCCATGCCCATCCTCCTGGTTCGCTCGCGCGAAAAGATTTCGGAACACTCGATCGGTCGCTTCTGGCATTCATGATAGCCGAACCCGGCGCGACCGACAAATCCCGCGCGATCGCGCGCGAGATTCTCAAAGACAGAAAAAAGGCCTTGCCGGTTCGCACCCGCAAGGCCCTTGGAAATCTTACAAGCGAGATGAATCTTCGCAACTATGGTTTCGGAGCCGCAGTGCGCCGGCGCGGGTCTCGGAGCTGGCTTGGGAGCCGCGGCTGCGGTTTTCACGGGATAGCTCTGATCGTAGAGACGAATAATATCCTGGGTGATATCAATCTGATTCGCGGCGAAAAGCACCGGAGTTTGCTGCGAGGAATCATCCAGGACGACCGAGTACCCGTTGTCCTTGGAATACTTATTCAAGACTTCCACAAGCTTCCGCCCGATGCGGTTCACGACATCTTGCTGGGCCTCGTTCGTATCGTCCTGAAATTCCTGCTGCTTTCGCTGAAACCCACGAGTCAATTGGTCGCCTTCGCGCGAGAGCCGAGCCTTCTCTTCATCGCTCAAGGTGGACTGGCCGGTCTGCAACCTGTTTCGAAGATCTTCGATCTGCTTCTGCATGTTCTGGAGCTCGGTGGTACGCGGAGCAAACTGCGACTGCAGTTCCGCAGCCGCCTGCTTGCCTTCCGCCGTGCTGGCGATGGCGGCCTGAACGTTGATGACCCCTACCTTACTCCCTGCCGGCGCGGCTGCCTGCGCCCACACCGCGGGTGTCGCCAAAAGTGCTGCCAATATCGGAACTACCGCTCGCATCTTCATTCTCACTCCTCACTCAAATGTGTTCGTTAAATTTTGATAATCGCAAGTTGCGGATTATAACTTCGAATCGAGAACACGGTCAATTGGATTCGGCCCAAACGTCAGCCAAGCGATGATTCGAGTCCTTTACGGCTAGCTCCTCGAAAACATCCAACGTGCCGTGTTCCCCCTACAAACTCCGATGCCCCATCCGCGCGTCCGGTTGGTCGCATGCTTTCAGGCATCTGCTCTAGTGCGGAAGCGGGACTAGCAAGATGCGGTTGTTGTCCGGATCCACCAGGACGGCCAGGTTGAGTTTCGGGTCAATTGCCACGCCGTTCGGACCAAGCACGAACGTTGAAGTTTGCGCTCCTCCAAGTCCGATGACCGCGCGCACTTGGGGATTTGTGCACGTCGGCACAGCGACACTCGGCGGGCATGAGTAATCCAGCACCGACAACGTATGGCTTCCTGCGTTGAGGGTGACAAGCGAACTCGTCTGGAAATTGTAATCAACGGAGGTCGGAGCGATGCCGACGCTGACTGTTGTTGTCGTCAACGTCGCCGGATTCGTGATGTCAATATTGTTCAGCAGGCTATTCACCGTCAGAAATACCTGATTGACCGGATCGAACACTACTCCGCTCGGATTGGCGAGTCCACTGACGCGGTTCACAATCGCCTCCGATGCCATATCAATGATATTCAGACTGCTTGTCGAAGATGCCGTGGCCACCGCCGCGAAATTCAGTGTTGGATCAACCGCCACCGCTACCGGATCCTGGTCCACAGCGGGGCTGCCGCCCAGAGCTGCAGCGATTGTTGTTGACGTCCCGGTGGTTGTTCGCGAAACACCGACGAAACTCAAGCTACCCGTGCTGAAGAGGTTGCCCGAGTTCGTGCTAGTGACAGCCGCAATTGCCGTATCTTGGTTGAAAGCAACGCCGGTTGCATTCAAGCACCCACTGCCACAGAGAGGAACAGTTATCGGCAACGATGTCGTCACATCAATGGCCGTCGCATCATTGCTCCCGTTGTTGGCAACCAGGGCGATGCCGAGCCGCGAAATGACCGCCACGCCTTCCGGCGTGGTGCCCACTGAAATCGGGTCGCCAATGACGCCGATCGGCCCGAGCGATTCAGGCGAAAAAGTCGGCGAGACGGGTGTAAGAGAAACCAGCGACGTGGTGTCGTCGACCGAATTCGTGACAACGGCCAAGTCCCTTTCGGTATCCACTGCAACGGCCACCGGGGTTGATCCGACACTGACGGCCTGAATAACGGCTAGATCGGTGACATTTGAAACCGATCCGTCAGTGTTCAGGACATCAACCAAATAGCGTCGCGCTCCGCTCAACATGCTGGCGGGAACAGTAGCGGTCAACTGGCGGCAGGTTACGGCGCACGAACTTGCCACAGTTGCGACCGATACCTGATCGAGCCTTACCAGGGAACCGGGCGTGAAATCGCCGCCCGTGATCTGGAGTTGAAGCGGCACGGCAGACGTCAGCGTGGTAGCAGGGCTGGCCTCCAGAATCTGCGGCGAAGTGAGCGCCGGACCGAGCGAAAGAATCGAAACGGAGCCATCTCCTCCATTCACGATGACGGCTTCATTGCCCACGGGATCCACTGCCACTGCCGTGGGCATACCGCCGAGACCGCTGACTTGCTTGAGCACGACGCCATTTTCGAGATCGGCGACGACGGCTGTCGCGCCGGTGACCGATCCTTGAATCGCAACGCCGACATTCTCCAGCGGATTCACCGCGGAAGCGACGTAGTTCGGAGTGCTCAAGAGTACGCCACTAACGGTGAACGTTACCGGCGTAACGGCGTTATTCAGAAGGCTAAAAAGAGTCAGTATCCGACCGTTCGGATCGGTCAGCAGCGCCTGGTGGGTTTCCGTGTTGATTCCCACTCCCTGGATCGTCGGGGAAATCGCCACGCTCCCGATGAGCTCCGGCAGGCGGCCGACGTCGCCCGCGCTCGCCGCCCGGCCGAGATCCACCAGAGCAGTCGTTCCCGTGCCGCCCGGCGAAACCATGGCCCAATTCAATCGCGGATCGATTGCAACGTTAGGATTCACTCCAGTGCCGAAGGGAGTCACACCGCTCGTGACGGTCGTCACCGGGCACGGAGGGGCAGCGCAGGGCGGAGTGAGAGCCGGATTCGCATTCGCCAGATCGAGGATCGTGCCCAAGTTGGTGGATTGATTAGCCACGAATGCGCGATGCGTCAACGGATTCACTCCAATAGAAAATGGAACGGTGCCGACGGGAATAAGCCCGGGTATGTAACTGGTCAGCGAGAGAGTTTGTGTCACCGCAGGAGTCGCTAGGCTCAAATCAATTACGGAAATACTGTTGCTCCCACTATTCACCACGTACGCGAGGTGGT
Organism: uncultured Acidobacteriota bacterium; assembly: GCA_963701865.1. Classification (GTDB taxonomy): domain Bacteria; phylum Acidobacteriota; class Terriglobia; order Acidiferrales; family UBA7541; genus Palsa-295. The sequence goes on along the minus strand of CAVPBO010000001.1, from coordinate 199,319 downwards.
GAGGCAGCAAATCGTCCACAGCCACACCGGTGGGCGCCGAGCCAACCGCTATGGCGCCTCCAATTACGGCATTCGTCAGCAAGTTCACGAGCGAAACGCTATTGCTCTTCGTATTTGCTATAACTGCTATTCCGTCGGCTTCGTCAATCGCTACCGCCGAAGGACCGGCTGAGCCTAACGGCAATCGTCGGCGTGGGCGCGCCGGAAATCGATGCTGGATCGGGCGTGATCGCCAGATTCAACCCGGAAATCGAGGGCACGCCTGCCGTGACTGCATCGCTATTCTGAACGATTAGCGGGTAAAGACCGGGCGTCGTAAGCCTCGCGTCCTGAATGGAGACACTCATATGACGGCTATCCAGAAAAGTCGTGCAGACTTGCGCGCCGCCGCCGCATCCGATGCCATTGAATGTGGCCGTGGTTTTATTCGGCACGAAATAGCCGCCCGTTAGATTCACCGTTAGGCTCGCGCCGCCGTTGTTTTCCTGCACGCTATCGGGCGTGGACGCAATGACGACGGGGCGCACGGGATTCACCTGCAGCGTCAAGGTTCCTGAATTCAGCGCGCCACTCTGCGACTGCAGGCTGATATTTACGCTTCCTGCTTGCGCCAATTGAGCTGCTGGAATCGTAGCGCGGAGCAATTCCGCGCTAAGGAAAGTTACATTGGCCGCCGGAATCGCGACACCGCCGACCAGCACCTTTGTCGTCGAAAGAAGATTCGTTCCGGAAATATACACGTCTTGTTGCACGGAGCCTTCAGCGGCCACGCTTGGCTGGAGGGGATTGGTGGTGCCAAACGTCGGCGGATCTCCGCTTCCGATGTTGACTGTCGCCGATTGTTCCTGAGTCGGATCGGCGCCCGATTGGGCGGTGACAGTTACGCCTACAGGGGAAGTATTCGGGGCAAAGTATTCTCCCGGATTACCGCAGGCAGCCATGGGATTGGGGCAAATGAAACCAACGGTGGCGTTTCCGCCAGGAATCGCGTTCACCAGCCAAACGATCGAAGTATCGTTGGTGCCCGTGACTGTTGCTGTGAATTGAAAGTTCTCTCCGGGACCGATCGAAGCGGTAGTGGGAGTAATCTGGACTCGAATTCCGGAATCAATTGTGATTGTAAACGTGGCAAAGGTATTTGACTTGATGCAGCTCGTGGCCACGATCAAGAATGAGGCGGGCTGCGGAACTTTCGGAGGAGCGACATAGGAACCATTTAATGTGATGGTGCCGAATCCGGCAATCGGGGCGGCAACTGTGGGGATGACGCATCCGTTCGGACCCTGGCCCGCGGTGCATTGAGTGGGCGGAATCGTGGTCGAAGGAGTCGCGGGCGGCTCGCAAATTTGCCAGAAAACAGTGGAAGTCGAAGCACCCGTAACATTAGCGGTAAACTGCGCCGGTTGGTTGACGATGACCGTCAGCGGGGAGAGCCCGGGGCCCAAGATCGTGATTCCGACCGCCGTGGAGTTCCCCCCGCAACCGGCCACCAATAATATCGTCAGGAGCATCGCCGCTCCCAGTCCCCAAACTCTCATGTGCTTTCCTCCGGCCATTTCTGCTCGATTCTCAATTTCCGTCGAGCAATAACTGCTTCTTCGCGGTTTCCACCGCGCTTCTTGCCAATCCCTTAGAATGTCCGACTCACCGCGAAACGGAGCGTCGACTTCGGCTCGAACAGGCCCGGCGGAATTGTTTGCGACGACCGCGTCTGCTCCAAGAAACTTTGCAGCGATGGCACGATCTGCGTGTCGTACACGCCCAATTGCTGCAACGCATTTCTCTCAGCCGGCGGGACGTAGAAAGCTCCGAGCGGTGGCGTAATCGTCTGATCCAGGCGCAGGTAATTGTACGCGTAATAGATGCGGAACGGCGCCTGGATGATGGGGATCTGGATGTCGATCTCGATTCCCGCGGACGTGTGCGGTCTGAACTCCGTGCCGGGAGCAATGGGCAAATTGTTCGGAATATTGACGCATGGAGCCCCGAGCGGCTGGCACGGAAAATCCGGGTTCGGATACTGTTGCCGCAACGAAGCAATCGCCCCTGGATCAAGTTGAAGTTGCGATTTCCGCAAGATCCCGTTTATACCGAGATCGTTAAAGAGCGCCAGACTCACGTAAGAACCCACAATCGGAATTCGATATTCCACGTTCGCAATACCCATCAGGTCGCCGCCTGGACGGGTGGGAACAAACTCCAAGACGTTTACGGGCAGGGTTTCCAGCGTCGGAACTCCTTGCGAGTTCAAGTTGTGCGGATTCACGAAAGCGATGCTGGTAGTCGTCGCGAACGGAATAAACACGAACGGCGAAATCGTGTAAAAGTCGAATCCGCGCACGTCCTGTTCGCCGCCGGCATAATACCGGGTATTCGGAGGAACTTCCTTCCCTCCGTAACCCGTGATCATGCTGCTCTTGAAATGCAGGGCGATGGTGTTCCGGTGGTGATAGGTCGGATGAAAATACGACATGTCGAACACGTTGCTGATCGTATTTACGTTTCCGCCCAGCGGGCCACCCACGAGACTAGCCCCGTAGGAGAAGCTTTTTCCGTGGGTCGGATTGATCGGACTATCCACAGTGTTGTACGTGAGCGTTGGCGAAATCTGGCTCTGGCGGATACCTTGAAGCGCCGATGGCCCGGCCAAGCTCGTAAACTTCGTGAATTCGAACAACAGAGTGGCTGACTGGCTGAACGGAGTGATGTCCGTGGTGGACCAGCCGTAGCTGACGCCAAGGCGCGTGAACGACAGTTTGCGCAGCGGGTAGCTGGCGAAAATCGTAAAGCCCTTGGAATCCGTGTTGTAATTTTCCTGGAGCGCGGGGTCAATCGCGACCTGCTGGCCCAGCAAAATTCCTTCCTGGCGCGCGGTGTTGTAATCGTACTTTTGCGAGAAGATCGTGAAGCCTGAGGCGATGGGACGATCGAATAGATACGGTTCCGTGAATCCAAAATTGATGCTCTGCTGGATGTCTCCGATCTGCGCCGAGAGAGTCAGGGTCTCGCCCAATCCGAGAAAATTGTTCGTCTGATACGAGAATCCGACGAAGGCTCCCTGGAGCCCGCTAATACCCCCTGAAAAGCTAACCGATTGCTTGCCCTTTTCTTTCACCTTCAGCTTAATGTCCACCGTGCCGGCCTTCACGTTCTTCTTCAGTTCCGCGTTTTCCGGCTTGATCGGCTCGAAATAACCCAGCTGATTCAATCGCAGAAGGCTCAATTCCCAGTAGCGGTTGTTGAAGACCTGCCCCTCGTCCAGCAGGAGCTCGCGGCGGATCACTTTGTCGCGCGTCGTGGTGTTGCCGGAAAATTCGATGCGCCTGACGAAAAACTGCTTCTGCTGATCGAACACGAGCGTCAGGTTCACAACTTTCTTTGCGTCGTTCACATCGAAATCCGGCTCGGCCGAAAAGTCGATATAGCCATATTGGCCATACAGCTTGGTGAAGCTTTCCAGCGATTTACGGACTCTGTCGGCGTCGAAAACGTCGCCTTCCTTCAGCGGAAAGGCTCGTGCGAGCAGTTCGGACTTAAAAATCAGCCCTTGATCAGGGTCGGAACTGCGGAAGGCAAGCTTGCCCATGTGGTACTGCTCGCCCTCCGAAACGGAAATCACGATGTTGGTTTGCTTTCCCGTTCCGATTTCCAATTAACGGCAATCCGCCCTTTACATCCACCGTCGTCAATTCCTTCGCATCCACCACAACTTTGAAATAGCCGTGATCCTGATACAGGCCTCGGACGCCCACTTCGAGATCCTCATCCAACTTCGGCCGGTCGAACGTCTTGCTCATCACCGGAATGTAAGTAATACCAAGTGGAATGCCGTACGGCCGGTCATTCCTCATCGTGCGGATGATTTTTCTCGGATGAGAATGCCTTGTTGCCCACCACCGTGATCGACCCGACTTTTACCTTCGGGCCCTCGTCAATATTGAAGACAAGCTTGACGGCGTTGGAGGCGGCGATGCGTTCGTACGTGGGCTTTACCGTCGCGAATTGATGTCCGTGCGCCGCCAGCAGGCTCTTGAGAACTACTTCGGCGCGCTTGATTTTCGTCGGATCGAACTGGCTTTCGACGCTGAGCCCGACCTTCTTCTCCTTAAAAGCATCAAGAATGTCAGACTCCGTGATTGATTTGTTTCCCTTGTATTCAATCCGGCGAATGATCGGCCGCTCTTTCACGTGGAAAATAATAATTTTCCCGTTCGGCACGGTGGGGCTATCTTCCACTTCCAGCGTGATGTCCTCGAAAAACTGTGTGTTCCAAAGCGCTTGAAAATCGCGATGAAGAGCTTCGGGGGTATAAGGGTCGCCCTCGTGCGAAAAAATGCGCGCCGACAGCGTATTTCGCTGAACTCGACGATTCCCGTGAATTCAATGCGACTAATGATGTATTGCGGCGCGCCGGGTTCCGGCGTCTGTTGAGCCAAAAGGGATTGGCTGAAAGCGAGGGGTAGCAAACACACAACGGCCAGCATTCCACATGCGTACAGAGAAAGTTTCCTGCTGGCGGCCAAGGTTCTGGTCAAGGCCGCGGTACCCCGCCCAAGATTTTTTGCTCCCCCGCCGGAAGTGTATTAATCCAGCTCGCGCGTGTAGGATTCCTAGTGGGCCACCGGGGTTGCTTCCACGACGGGACGGAACGCCAAGCCTTCGCTGGTGAGAAAAACTTCCAGCGTAGCCGGCATCTGCAATCCGCCCTGAATGAGAGCTTCCGACAATGGGTCTTCGACATATTTCTGCAACGCGCGCCGGAGCGGCCGCGCGCCATAATTCCGGTCGCCGCAGGTCTTCTCGAGAATCCATTGGCGCGCCTCGGGTGTCATGGCGATTTGCACCTGGCGATGAACCAGAGTCTCGTTGATTTGTCCGACGAGCAGGTCGATGATCAGCAGCAGATCTTCGTCCGTCAGCGAATCGAACAGAATTACCTCGTCCAGCCGGTTCAAAAACTCCGGATTGAAAACACGCTTGACCTCGCTCATCACCATGTCGTCCTGGCTCTTCGCCTGAGCGACTTCGTCCGACGATTGAAAGCCGAGGCCGGATTGTTTCTGCAATTGCCGCGCGCCCAAGTTGGACGTGAGAATAATGATGGTGTTGCGGAAGTCAACCGTATTTCCAAGTCCGTCGGTCAGCTGGCCATCCTCGAAAACCTGCAAAAGAATGTTGTACACATCCGGATGGGCCTTCTCAATTTCATCCAGCAGGATCACCGAATACGGCGTGCGACGCACGCGCTCGGTCAGTTGCCCGCCCTCTTCGTAACCAACATATCCCGGAGGGGCGCCGATCAATTTCGATACGGAATGCTTCTCCATGTATTCGGACATATCGAAACGAATCAACGACTTTTCGCTGCCGAACAGAAATTCGCCAAGCCGCCGGGCCACTTCCGTCTTGCCGACGCCGGTGGGGCCGAGGAACAGAAAGCAGCCAACCGGACGGCCCGGTGCTTTCAGGCCCGCACGACTGCGCCGAATGGCCCGCGCCAAGGACGTAATCGCCTTTTCCTGGCTGATGATTCGACGGTGCAGCTCTTGCTCGATTCGCAGCAGTTTCTGCTGCTCGTCTTCCTTGATCGAAGTCACCGTGACGCCCGTCCAGCGCGCCACAACATCTTCGATATCCTCGCGCGTCACCACGCCGGTCGACGAATCGTCAATCTTAAGCTTCTCGCGCAGCACCCGCAGATGTTCCTTTTCCTTGCGCTCTTCCTCGGAGTAAAACCGCGCCTTTTCAAACTCGTGGTTGGCGATCGCAGTTTCCATCCGGTGCGTGATGAACTTTACGCGCTTCTGCACTTCGGAAACTTCATCGGGAAGCATGGCCTGGCGAAGCTTCACGCGCGAACCGGCTTCGTCGAGCAGGTCAATCGCCTTATCCGGCAGAAAACGATCCGGGATGTAACGGTTCGAGAGATATACAGCGTAGCGGATGGCCTCTTCCGTGTAGCTAACAGCATGAAATTTTTCGTATCGGTCGCGCACGCCTTGCAACACGCGAATCGTTTCGTCTTCGTTGGGCGCCGAAACCTTCACAGCCTGAAAACGGCGCTCGAGCGACCGGTCTTTTTCGACCGACTTCCGATATTCGCCCGGCGTCGTCGCGCCGATGCACTGAATTTCACCCCGGCTCAGTGCGGGCTTCAGAATATTGGCGGCGTCGAGCGACCCTTCGGCCGAGCCCGCCCCGACCAGCGTGTGCAGCTCGTCGATGAACACGATCGCGTTCTGGCTCTCCATCAATTCCTTCATGATGGTCTTCAGCCGCTCTTCGAATTGCCCGCGATATTTCGTGCCGGCTACGATCAAGGAAAGGTCGAGCGAGAGAATGCGCTTGTCAGCCAGAAAAGGCGGGACGTCGCCGTCGGCGATGCGCTGCGCGAGACCCTCGACGATTGCCGTCTTGCCCACGCCTGGTTCGCCTATCAGCACAGGATTGTTCTTCGTACGGCGGCAGAGGATCTGTATCGAGCGTTCCAGCTCGCGGTCCCGGCCCACGAGCGGGTCGAGCTGTCCTTCCATCGCCGCCTGAGTCAGATCGCGGCTGAATTCAGCGAGCAACGATGCTTCTTTTGGCCGGTTCACAGGCACCTTCTCTCCCGCGCTGCGAGCCATTTCCTCGCGCACGGTGGAAAGCCGCAATCCCCGCTCCAGCAGGATTTCGGCGCCAAAGGATTTTTCTTCACGCAACACCCCCAGCAGCAGATGCTCCGTTCCGACGTGCTTGTGCCCGAGCCGTTCAGCTTCTTCCGCGGCGTAATTGAGAATGCGCTTGCATTCCTGACTCAGCGGAACTTCCACCGAAGTCGAAATGCGCTCGCGCACGGTGATGCGCGATTCTATTTCCTTGCGAATGGATTCGATCGAGCCGTGGGTGCGCAGAAAACGGTTTGCGAGCGCCTTGTCTTCGCGCAGCAAACCGAGCAGCAGGTGTTCCGTCTCGATGTACGGGCTGCCGTACTGGCTCGCCTCGTATCTTGCGAAAAATATTACCCGCCGTGCCTTCTCTGTGTAGCGTTCAAACAAGGGTTACCCACGCTCTCCCGGGGTCCGTACCCCAATGCTCGCCGGTCGCGCCGCATGACCCGCGGCACCTGCAAGCACTTCCGCGCTCGGAGCCAGTTTCCCGTGTTCCAGGGCAAGAACGCGGTCCGTGCGCTGCGCCAAACTCAAATTATGTGTCGCCAGAATCGAAGTCAGATGATGGGTCCGGTGAAGACGCTCGATCAGTTCGAAAACTCCCGCCGCGCTCCGTTCGTCCAGATCCCCTGTCGGTTCGTCTGCCAGAAGCAACACGGGCTGATTCACCAAAGCTCGTGCGATTGCCACGCGCTGCTGTTCGCCCCCTGAAAGCTCTCCCGCACGCTGCCTCGCACGATCGGCCAACCCAACTTCCCCCAGCCAATCCCCTGCTGAGCGCAGCGCCTGACCCAGCGCCTGGCCTTGAACCAGCAACGGCATCGCCACGTTTTCCGCAGCCGTAAAATCCGGCAGCAGGTGATGCCGCTGCCATACGAAACCCACGGCCCGGTTGCGATACTCCGCCAGTTCTACCTCTTCAAGCGAAGAAAGCAATTTCGCGCCGAAGTATACTGCACCGTTCGTTGGAGTGTCCAGCGCCGCCAGCAAATGCAACAGCGTGCTCTTGCCCGCTCCCGAAGGTCCAACGATCGCGATCATCTCGCCGCGATCAACCGAAAAATCGACTCCATCGAGCGGCGCGATTTCCTGGGTACCTGAGTAGAAGATTTTGCGAAGGTTTTCCGTGCGCAGGATCTGTCCAGTGTTTGCGACCGCTCCGTACGGAGAGGGGTCCAACACAACACCCGTAGCTGCCTGCCTATTCATCGCCTGCCATACCTCATCACACTTTAGATGCCGAACTCCGCGATTGGTATGTCCTTGTTTTACTTGGAGCTAGTTCGCCGGGAGGGGCCTTCCTGCCCAAATCGTTCCACACTTATCCCTTGCTCTTCCCTCGCGCGTCCAATAGGAGTGCCAATTTTTGACTATACCCCGCGCACTTTTTGATCTTAGCACGCGGCTGCCCCGGAGACGAACGCAAACAGAGCTCAAAATTTGAATCGAAATTATTGGCCGCGATCAGCGCTTGACTCAGAAACTCGGTCAAACGTCTGACGCCGATTTCCAGTAGCTGGCGCCGCGCCGTTAGCAGCAAATGAGAACTCGGGCTATTCGAAGCGCAGAATTTCAACCGGCAGAATGCGCGCCGCGGCGCGCGCGGGAACAATCGTCGCGGCAACGCTGATCGCCAGCGCCGCCGCCGCGATCCAGATCGCGTCCAAACCATTGCCATGGAATGGAACGTAGGGAATCGCGTAGATTTCCGGATTCAGGGGAATCAATCGCCATCGGTCCGCGATCCACGCAAAACCATAACCGACTGCCAAACCAGCCGCGGTTCCAGTGATGCTGACGGCCAAACCCTGCAAGACAAAAATCCTGCGAATCTGGCGCCGCCGCGTGCCCAGCGCCATCAGCACAGCGATGTCGCGGGCACGCTCGGTCACCGTCATCGTCAGCACAACGAGAATATTCAGACCGGCAACGAATGTGATCAGTCCGATGAAAAGCGCGGTTACCAATTTTTCCAGACTCAGCGCGCGAAACAGCGCACGATTTTCGTCCATCCAGGTCGTGGCAGTGAAACCGGGGCCGGCGCGCCGAACGAGCTCGTCAGCCACGGCATTCGCGTCATCCAATTTTGCCACGCGCACTTCGAGCAGGCTCACCACGTCTCCCACTCCCGCCAGGCCTTGCGCTGATTCGAGTGTCACGAACGCCCAGTTCGCGTCGTAATCGTAAAAGCCCGAATCGTAGATCCCTGCGACGCGAAACCGTCGCGAGCGCGGCAGCATTCCAAAAGGAGTCAGGTTACCTTGCGGGCTGGTCAGCGAAACGTAATCGCCGGCAGCGATTTTCAATTCATCGGCGAGTATGCGGCCCACCAGCAGATGCCGGAATGCCATCAGCGTCCGGCGCAAAATTGTCCGCACCGGCCACGATGTTTCGCAGCGCCCCGCTGGCCTTGCGTTCAAGATCGGGGTCCACTCCTTTAAGTACAACGCCGCGAGCGCGTCCGCCGCACGATAGCAACACGGTGTTATAAATCGCCGGCTCGATCGAGCGAACGCCGGGCGTGCCGCTCAATTGCGCCATGCGCTCGCGATAATCGTGGATTCCGTCGGGACCGATTGGTTTCAGATTGACGTGCGCGGTAACGCTCAGCAAGCGGTCGCGAATCGCCTGCCGAAAACCCGTGTTCATTGAGAGCGCGATCACTAGCGTCGTCACGCCCGCCGCTACGCCGATCACCGCCAGCAGCGTGACCAATCGCAGCACCGCTGGCCGGTTCGGCGAGCGCAGATACCGCAGCGCCACCAGCCATTCAAATGTCATTTCGAACCTTCGGGAATATCGGGAGGCGCCGGCTCCGGTGCATCCGCCCCCGCGCCCCGCAACAGCGGAAAAAGGATCACCTCGCGAATCGAATGCGAATCCGTCAGCAACATTACGAGTCGGTCTATTCCAATTCCCTCGCCGGCGGTTGGAGGCAGGCCGTGACTCAGCGCGCGTATGTAGTCAATGTCCACTTCCTTCGGCATGTCCTGCCCGCCCTTTTCCACCTGCGCGCGAAAGCGCCGCTCCTGATCGGCGGGATCATTCAACTCGGAAAAGCCGTTCGCTATCTCCATACCTGCGATGAATAGCTCGAAACGCTCCGTCAGCGACGGGTCATCCGGCTTTTGTTTTGAAAGCGGCGAAATGTCCGTCGGGAAGTCGTATATAAATGTCGGTTGCGTCAGATGTCCCTCGGCGATCACCTCGAAAAGTTCCCCGGTTAGCTCGCCATCGGAGTGCTTTTCAGCAGCGGTAATCGGCTCGGCGCTCGAGGAACGCGCATACGCGTTGTAACGCTCGGCCACCCCGCGCGGACCGCCCGGTTGCGCCATCTCCGCTGCCGTTGGCGGGGCGCCTGCCGCCACGGGCCAGAATTTGCAAATCGCATCGCGCATCGAAAGCCGCTCGAATCGGCCGAATTCGAGCTCGTTTTCGCCGTACTTGATTTTCGTGGCGCCGCAAACTTTCTCCGCCAGCCCGCGAAATAGCTCCTCAGTCAGGTCCATGAGATCGAGCGAATTGCTGTACGCCTGGTAAAACTCGAGCATCGTGAACTCGGGTTGGTGGATCGCGTCAATACCTTCGTTGCGAAAGTTGCGGTTGATCTCATAGACGCGATCGAGCCCGCCCACCACCAACCTCTTCAAATAAAGTTCGGGTGCGATGCGCAAATACAAATCCATGTCAAATGTGTTGTGATGCGTGACGAAGGGCCGCGCGGTGGCGCCTCCCAGGATCGGATGCATCATCGGCGTCTCAACTTCCGCGTACCCGCGCTCGTCGAAAAATCGGCGCAATTCGCGCACGATCTGCGCGCGCCGCAGGAAAATCTCCCGCGCGCGCTCGTTCACGATTAGGTCCAGGTACCGGCGGCGGTAGCGCATCTCCACGTCCGCTAGCCCATGCCACTTCTCGGGAAGCGGCAAGAGTGCCTTGGTCAGCAGCTCGAGTTGCGCGACCTTGACCGTGAGCTCGGCCGTTTTCGTACGGAACAACTCGCCGGAAACGCCAATGATGTCGCCTAAATCAAGAAGCTGGAACAGCTTGTACGCCTGCTCGCCAACCACATCCATCCGTACGTATATCTGCAGTCGCCCACCATCGCCCGCCAGATGCGCAAACGCCGCCTTCCCGTGCGGCCGAAGCGCCACGATGCGCCCTGCCAGACGCACGTGGGCATGCTCGGCCGTCAAGCTCCTCCGCAGTTCGGCTGGCGAATTGTTCGGCGACCTGCTTCGGCGTGTGCGTGTAATCGAATCGGTGCGGATACGCCGGGTGACCCAGGGACTCAATTTCGCTCAGCTTTTTGCGGCGCTGCAGGAATTGATCGAGCGGTTCAAATTCCAACGGGACAATCCTTTCAAGCGCGAGGACTCTCGAAGATTCGGCGAAAGTATATAACAGGAAACGCTCGGAATCCGCTTCCCCGAAAACCGATGTATAATCCTCGAGCGTGTTTGGGGGTAGGGTGTTCTCTAGGCGGAATCGGGCTCGCTCACAGGAACGCAAGGTCCTCGACGACTGGGTGGCGGCATTGCCGCGCGAAAAAAGCCAGTTGTATCAGGTTGTCGTGCGGCGTTGGGAATGTGCGTACGCGATGATGAGCGTCGCGCTGGACGAAGCGCTTTCGCTGCGCGCGTCCGGAGAGCTGGTCTGCGCGCGCCAGCAGGTTTCCATTGCTGCAGGGCTGCTGGGACGGTTGGCTCCATCTCTGATATCCCTGTGCGACACATTGTCGTCCCTCGGTCAGCAGGTTTCGAAATTTCCCGTTGTCGAGCCAATGAACGCCGAATTTTTCCGGGGCAATACCGGCCAGAGCGCGGCTTCATGGAACGGAATTCTTCATCACGTCCTGTTCAGCACGCGGTCGCGATTCTTTCATAAGGTCAGGATTCTGTCCCACACGCTCACGCTGCTGGAAAGCGAATTCGAAGAAGCGGCCAGTGAAATATCGAAGGGGCTGACCGTTCAGCCGGGCGACTGCTGGCAACGGCTCGATAATCTCCACTACGACTTCAACACCTGCCTCCGTGAGTCGGAAGTCGTGTTGAAGTCATTCCTGCGCATGCTGCCGGAAGAACATCTCTCTGCGCTGGCGCGCGAGCTCGATGCCCCGCCGGTACCGAAAGCAGTGCGCGTGAAGGCTCGCCTTTCCGGCGCGTCCGCCTCGGCTTAGCGCCGCGCTCTCCATCGAGATGGAAAAGCCCGCGATCAAAGAAGCCTGGAGCGTAGCTGGACGTACAGCACAATTCCGACGAAAATAAGCGAGACTTGCCAGGAGCACCCCGCATCTGATTGGGGCTACCCGCAGACGTCCTCGTTCTCCCCCGGCCCGGAGACACGACGGTTGCGCGGTAGGAACAAGAAGTACAACTTCTGGTGCGGCCGACGCATCGCATTGAAGGATGCGTCCCCACGGGTAGCGTGGCCCGAACGAGACGAATCGAAACTGGGGAAGTACCGGAAGCTGAATCGATCCGGCGCGCCCAGCAAGGTGATGCGGCGGCATTTGAACGCCTGTATGCGTTGCACAGCCGCCGTGTGTATTCGCTATGCCTTCGGATGGTGGGGAATACGGCCGAAGCAGAAGATCTGACGCAGGAAGCGTTCCTGCAGCTCTTCCGCAAGATCGCCACTTTCAGGGGCGAGTCGGCGTTCTCCACATGGCTGCATCGCCTGGCTGTTAACGTCGTTCTCATGAAGCTTCGGAAGAAGTCTGGCAAGGAGACCTCGCTCGAACAGGTCACCGAGCCCGATGAAGAGTCCGGAACGCCGCGGCGGGATTTCGGCGCGCCTGATTTGAGGCTGAGCGGTTCGATTGACCGCGTCAACCTCCAGAGGGCCGTCGAGCAGTTGCCGCCCGGATATAAATCGGTGTTCGTCCTGCACGATGTGCAGGGATACGAGCACAACGAGATAGCGGAAATGATGGGATGTTCGATCGGAAACTCCAAGTCCCAACTTCATAAAGCGCGCATGCGCCTGCGCGACTTACTTCAAGAGGCTGTGCGCTCGAAGGCGCGCGAGGATCGCCGGGCCGCGGGAACCGCTTCCGGTAGCGAGGACTGAACTGGATGAGCAAGACTGGATGTAATGAATTTCTGAAGCAACTTGACGTGTGGATGGAAGGCGGCGGCACTCCGGGCGCTCGCGCGCATCTGCACGAGTGCGCGGACTGCCGCGGCCTGGTGGAGGACATGGAATCCATTCGGCAGGCGGCGGGCGCATGGGTGGCCGAAGAAACCGATCCACCGGCGCGCGTCTGGGCTTCTCTGCGAGCACAACTGGAACAGGAAGGCCTGATCCGCAACGGTGTGCGCGAAGCCGAGCCAGGACGGGCAGAACGGCCTCATCAGGGTTGGTTCGCCGGAATTTTCGCCGCCGTGCCGCGGCCCGCGCTTGCGGGAGCCTACTTGCTGGCGTTGATCGCCGTGTCCGTCGCGCTGACAGGACAATCCGCGAAACAGCTCAACGAGAGCCGCTGGATGACCGGGACGCGCGATTCCACCGGAAACCTGAACGCGCAGCTGCAAACTGCCGAGCGAGACTCCGTTTCCGCGATGGCTGAATCCGATCCCGTCGTGACTGCTTCCCTGCATGACAACCTAGCTATTGTTGACAACTACATCGCTTTGTGTGAAAAAAGCGTGCGAGAAGAACCCGAAAGCGAAATCGCCCGCGATTATCTATACGACGCGTATGAGCAAAAAGCAGACCTGCTCGCGCAGATGACCGAACGCGGAGTCAACGGCCGATGAGCACCCTAGCCACTCTTCGGAGTCAATGTCACTGGAAGGCAGCCGGGCTGCTGGTTCCGAGCCTGCTACTGTGCACTGTTGCGTCGGCCGACCGCCTCGAGCGGCACTTCAAGGTGGAAGCTCATCCCGTCGTCACGATTCACAATCCGAACGGCACCGTGACCGTGCGCGCGTGGACGAAGTCCGATGTAATGGTGGTTGCTAAGCGCGCCACCACCGAAGTGGAAGTGGACGCCGAACAGACCGGCAATCGAGTGGATATTCAAACTCGCCAAGTTGCCGACACCGCTTCGCCGGACGATCTGCGCACCGATTTTGAAGTCAGTGTGCCCGAGGATGCCGAACTTCAAATTCACAACGATTCGGGCGGCGTCAATGTCTCGAACGTGCTCGGCGACATGAACGTGGAAACCATCGCAGCGGGCGTGGATTTGGAAGACACCGCCGGATATCTGACCGTCAAGACGGTCGGGGGCTCATTCCAATGCCTGCGCTGCGCCGGCCGCCTCGAAGTGAGTTCTATCAGCGGGAATTTCAAGCTTATTGACCTGCGCAGCTATTACGTCCGTGCGCAAACCTCGGAAGGAAACATTCTTTTCAACGGTTCGTTCCTGCCGAATGCCACCTACGTGCTGAAAAACTACAGCGGCGCGATCGAAGTCCGTTTCTCGCCCGGCGATTCGTTCGATTTGAGCGCTACTTCGCTGAAAGGCAAAGTGCGCAACGAAGCGAATTTGACGCCGTCCTCTCACCACCACTTCATCCCAAGATTCGGTAATGCCCTGTTTGGAAGTTACAACTCCGGACGCGCCCGCGTCGAGTTGAACTCCTTCGATGGTACAATCAACATCCTCAAGCGGAATTAATTGCGCAGGCAGGCAGCGCAAGACGCTTCAAACTTGATGGCCAACGAAATTCGCGTTCGCAAACTGGTGTGCCTGACCGGATTCATGGGCAGCGGCAAATCCACCACCGCGCGAATACTCGCCAGCCAGCTCGGTTGGCTGAACACCGACCTCGATAAACGCATCACGGAAGTAACCCAACTGACGATTCCCGATATTTTTGCCCGCATGGGCGAAGCCGAGTTCCGCCGGATAGAACACGAGCAACTCGCACACGTGGTGGCCGAAACCGCTGCCACGCAGAAGCCGCGCGTCATATCGCTCGGCGGAGGAACGATCGTGCAGCCTCAAAATATGGCGCTGCTTCGCGAGGGTGGCGCGGTGCTGATCTGGCTGCACTGCCCGCTCGACGATCTTGCTGCAGCGCTGCGCCCACATTACCGACCGGCCGCTGTTCCGCGACGAAGCCAGTTTCCGCCGGCTTTACGAAGAGCGCCTGCCAACCTACGAAACTTCCGACTATCGCGTGGAAAGCCAGATCGAACCTGCGCGCGTGGTCGAGCAGATTCTGGCGCTCGGAATTTTTCCCGGGGTGACGGCATGATGCGAATCAGAATTCAGACGGCGAGTGCGTTCGTCGCGATTCTAGCCCTGGCAGCTTCGATATTTGCGGTCGCGGCGACAGGAGCCTCGAAGGCGCTGTCCCTTTTCACACCGGACAAAGGGAATTTCAAGGTTCTGGTGAATGGCCAGCAGATGGGAAAAGAAGAGTTCGAAATCGGCCCAAGCGGCGGCGATTGGGTGGCCAAGGGAACATCGGAAGTTCAAACTACGGACGGCATGACGCACGTTTCCGGCACACTTCAGCTCCACGCGGATGGAACGCCGGTGAATTACGAATGGTCCACTCAGGGCGCGAAGAAAGCCTCGGCCACCATCGGTTTCAACGGCCCAACGGCCACGATTGAGCTGCGCCTGGAAGGCCGACGCCCGTTCACGCAGGCGTTCACGTTTGAGTCGCCGCAGATCGTCGTGCTCGACAACAATCTTTACTATCAATACGCCGTGCTGGCGCGCCTCTACGATCGCGACAAGAAGGGCGTGCAGACATTTTCAGTTCTGGTCCCGCAGGAGCTTACGCCCGGAAGCGTCACCGTCGAGTCTCTGGGGGATCAACCTAGCGCCGGCGGCAAGAAGTTCGAGGAGCTTGTGGTGAAGACAGAAGACCTCGAAGTGGACCTCTATCTCGACGGTGGACGCCTCGTCCGCATCATCGCCCCCAGCACCAACGCCGAAATCCTACGCCAGTAGTCGGCTACCTCGTTCGGATCCCCTCATAGGAAAGAACCGCGCTGATTTCGCCAGCAAACTAGGGCTTGTTTCCCGTTATTCACACCGCATTAAGATTCGTTTATTTTCTGGTTCACAAAAACCGAATACAAAAGAGCCGCGCTCGTTTTGTCAATCGAAGATATCCACAAGTGCAACTTGACAGCGGGCGTAGTCGGCAGTAAAACGCCAACGTTACTATTCCAGGGGGGTGTCGTGCCAAAATCCACGAAATTACTTTGTGTCTCCATCGCGCTTGCCTTGATCGCTCTCATTCCATTTACAGCTCACGCGCAGCAGACGTTGGGTTCAATCAACGGCACGGTGACGGACGCAACAGGCGCCGTCGTCCAGAAGACCAACATCAGCATTCGCAATACCGGGACCAACCTCGTGGTAACCGCGCAGTCGAAGGACGATGGTTCGTTCAGCGCCGCGGATTTGCCGATCGGCAACTATGAAGTGACGTTTTCGAAGGACGGATTCAAGACCGAAATCTATTCATCCATTCTCATTCAGGGCAATCACACCACCACGGTTAACGCTAGCCTGGAACCCGGCACGGTCGAAACGAAGGTGACCGTGGATTCGACGCCTTTACTGAACCAGACGGACACTTCGAATGGCTATACGCTGGGCAGGGACGTCATCCAGTCCACTCCGCTGGGCACGGGTAGTTTCACGCAGCTCGCGATCCTCGCCCCCGGCACGAGCGCTGATTTCCTCTCCGGCTCGGGCAGCAACGAGGGTCTTGGCAACCAGGGAATTGTGGCGAATGGCCAGCGCGACACCAGCAATAGCTTCACGTTCAACTCGGTGAATGCGAATAACTTGTTCAACGGCAATTCGACGAGCAACGTGGCCGACAGCCGGTTCACGTTGAACACGGGAGAAGTCTTCGGCACCAGCGGCCAAGTACAAACGAGCACATCCGTGTACGATGCGATCGGTGAAGGTCTACCGACACCCCCGACCGAAACGATCCAGGAGCTCCAGGTCACGACGTCGATGTTTGATGCCTCGATGGGTCAAAACGCCGGTGCACATATCGAATTGACCACGATATCGGGAACGAACCAATTCCACGGCCAAGCGTACGGCTACCTCCAAAATAGCGGGCTGGACGCGAAGCCGACATTTCTCTCCAGCTCGGTCATACAAAATATCTACCACGGCAACGCGCCGCCTCTGCATCGCGACGTTTGGGGAGGCACATTGGGCGGACCGATTCTGAAGGACAAGTTGTTCTTCTTCGGTTCATACCAACGACAGAATGTAAGCGATGCCTTGAGCGGCGCGTTTAGCGGCGCGCCGACACTTGCCGGTCTCACGGATGCGAACCGCGATCCCGCCGACTTGGTGAATCTCGTGAACTTCAATGCGGGACTCACGGGCGGAGTACTCGGTGGCCCCTGCACAAACGGAAAGGTTAAGTGCATCACGGTTGCGCAGGTCGACCCCAGCGCACTCGCGCTGTTCACCGCGAAAACCAAATCGGGACAGTTCATTATTCCCTCCGAAGCGGGCGCATTTGGTCCGGAAAGCAGCAATCAGAAGTACAACGCAGGCGTCAGGGGACCGGCAAGCACTTTCAAAGCCGATCAGATAAACGGAAATATCGATTACAGCTTCAGCTCCAACGACCGAATCGCCGCCAAGTACTATTTCCAAAATGATCCGACAAGCGCTCCGTTCGCAGTCAGCCAAACGGTCGGATTCCCACAGCAACTTCAGGCGGGCAGCCAGGTATTTTCACTCGACAACACCACGGTCATATCGCCCAATGCGACGTGGGAGCAGCGATTTGGGTTCATCCGTCAGATCGCCAACGCCACCACCGGTCAGCCCTTCGGTCCTAGCGCGATTGATCTGAGTCTGCCGGGCAACTTGCTCTTCCCGGGCATCAACATTGAAAGTGCGGACACGGGCGCTTGCTTCGGGAGCCCGGACTGCGCGACGAAGGTCCCAGTCTTGAACGGCAATGAGCTGAAAATTGGGCCGTCCACGAATTTCGCGAATGCGGGCGTCTTTCAGAATGAATTCGAGGGCTCGTCCAAATACAACTGGGTCCTGGGGAATCATACGCTGTCGTTTGGAGGTACTTACGATTACTCTCAACTCAACGTCAAGAATCGCGAAAACAGCGTCGCGATTCTGACGTTCCGTGACATGGAAGATTTCCTCACGGGAACTCTGGGCGCGGATCGTAGCAGCGGCACCCTACTCGACGGTGAAACAAACCGTCATTTCCGTTCGAGGCAGGCCGGTCTGTTTGCGCAGGATAGCTTCAAAATCAAGCCCAATTTGACGGTCACCTACGGCCTGCGGTGGGATTGGGACGGGCCGCTCTATGAAGCGAATGGCCTGATGACGAATTTCTATCCGAAGGACTTCGGATACAACCTCTCGACCGATACGTTCGATCCCGTCAACGGTACTCCCGGCATCGGCATTGTGGTAGCCGGAAACAACAAAGTCCTCGGCACGAAAGGCGTGAGCAATTCCACGCTTACGGGCCGCCAGTGGGGCTTCGCTCCAAGATTCGGTGTCGCGTGGAGCCCGAAAAAGGACCTTGTCGTGCGCGCGGGTTTCGGAATGTTCTACGATCGCGGCGAGTACTTCACAGAGTTGTCGGCCAGCGCCGGGCTTGGAATCAGCGGACCGTTCAGCGTTACCACGCAGGAGCCGTTTACGATACCGCTGACCGCGGGATGCTCCGCCTCATTGAATTGCCTCTCCAACGCTCCGTTCGGGATGACGCTTCCTCCTCCACCAGATTCTCTGGCGGCGGTGGCGGCACTCGTACCAAATATGCGGCAGATGTCCGCCTGCAATCAGGCGACTGCTCCGGGCCTGCAACAGCCGAATAGTCCCTACTGCAGCGTCAACTCCGGAACCACGGCTCTTCCTTTCCTTTTCGGTGGATACAAACCGAACAACAAACTGCCTTATTCGGAAGATTGGAGTCTCGATTTGCAGTGGCAACCGAGAAACGATCTTGTGATGACACTCGGCTATCAGGGTAATCGAGGCGTACATCAACCGCTTCCGATACCGTTTAACCAGCCTGGAATTGCAACGCCGTCGAATCCCATTAACAATCAAATATATTCCTACGGATATCTGGCTGCCGGCGGGCCTCCCGGTGGCTGCGATGAGTTCAATGACCCTTCAGGGACGTGTTTCCCGCTTCCAGCGGAGGCAGTGCAGACGCAACTCGGCGAGTTCTCCTTTTCGGACGGCAATACGGCTCTCCGCACGCCATTTATCGGCATCAATCCCAATGCAGACCTCTGGACCGCGGATGGTATCTCCTTCTACAATGCCCTGGAGCTAAGCCTGACGAAGAAAATCAGCCACGGGTTGCAGGTCAATGCTGCATACACGTATTCTCACTCTCTGGACGAAGGGAGTGGACTGGGCGCCGGGCTTTTCTTTAACGGCAACAATCCCCTGGATCCGCGGACTTCCTATGCGTCGTCCGATTTCGACCGCACGCACGTATTCACCATCAGCTACCTCTACGATCTGCCGACCATAAAGGACGCTTCCGGTATCGTGAACGCGTTGGTCAACGGATGGGGCGTCACCGGTGTTACGGTCCTGCAGAGCGGAGAGCCCTTCAGCATCATCGATTTCTCCGGCACGGCCGGTGCCCTCTTCTACAGCGCGGATGATTTCGTGACAAACCCGATTCTTCCTCTCGCTTCTGGGATCACTCCGAAACAGGCACAATCCAGGGCCGGCGGAGGCGGGACCAAGGTCGGTTTTAGCAACATGCCCTACGTCAATCCGGATAGTTTCACGCTTCCCTCAATCGAGCCTGGGGTGAGTGGCGTGCCACCTTGTGAACAGGACGCTGCGACGGGTGGCTTCAATGTTTGTGATAACTTCGAAACTGGGTTCGGCGCGACGGGGCGCAACGTCTTCCGCGCGCCGTTCGAGACGCGATTCGACTTTTCCGTATTCAAGAACTTCAAGATCAACGAACGATTCAACCTGAAGTATGAAATGGATGCATTCAACTTGTTCAATCATCCGAGCCTGGATACGCCGAACACCGACTTCGAGTTGAATCCCTGCTTCAACCCGGTGCCTTGCTACAACTTGGCGCCTAGTTTGTCAGGCAATCCGAAGGGTTTTGGCGTCATTTCCGGCACGGTTGGGAGCCCGCGATTCCTACAAATGTCTTTGCATCTCACGTTCTAGTCTGTGCGGCTGCCAAACGAAGGAGCGGATGATTGCGGCGCACCAGAGTCAGGAGCTTGGCTCAGAGGTCATTCCGGAGGCCCTGGCCCTGGCCCCCGGAGAATACGAAGGGTAATCGCTCGAGCGGCCGTCATAGCGTTCCTGCTGTTCGCGCTGCGAGCGCCCCTTGCGGCGCAGGTCATTCATGTTGAGCACGGGCCAAATTCGCAGGCCCAGCAGGCGAAGCCTTATGTGATTTTGGTTTCGCTGGACGGTTTCCGCTACAGTTATGCATCGCAATACGGCGCAACCACTCTGGCGCGCATCGCCGCTGAGGGTGCGAGCGCGCCGGAAGGAATGATCCCCTCGTTCCCATCGGTCACATTTCCGAACCATTTTTCGATCATTACCGGGCTCTATCCCGAACATCACGGCATCGTCGAAAATAGCTTTTACGATCCTGCGCGCAAAGAGAGCTACGCGATCAAGAATGTTCAGACGGTCAGGGATGGAAGCTGGTACACCGGGGTACCGCTCTGGGTTCTCGCCGAAAAACAGGGAATGCGCAGCGCGTGCTTTTTCTGGCCCACTTCGGACGCCGAAATCGCCGGGACACGCCCGACATATTATTTGCACTACGATGGCAGCATTCCCGACGAACAGCGCATCGACCAGATAATTGAGTGGCTCAAACTGCCGCCCGAGCAGCGGCCGCATTTCATTACGCTTTACTATTCCGAGCCGGATCATTCCGGACACAAATTCGGACCCGACACTCCGCAGGCGGCCGACGCGGTTCATCATGTGGACGCGCTCGTTGGCACGCTTCTCGCGGACCTGAAAACGGTGAACCTGCCGGTGGATGTAATCGTGGTGTCCGATCACGGTATGGCCACGGTGGAGGGCAACTGGATTGACCTCGATCACTTCGCGGACCTTTCGCAATTTCAGACCGATGGCGCGCTTCTCTATCCCAACGACGAAGCGGCTGCGGCACGCGCTTACCAACAATTAAAAGGGGCTAGCGATAAGTTCGTGGTGTACCGGCGAGCCGACGTGCCGGCACATCTGCACTACAACAACAATCCGAGGATTGGCGACCCCGTCGTGATTCCTACAGGCCCTTACGTGATCCGGGCGCACGCGACCGAGAATCCCGAGATCACTCAGCCGGATCTAAGGGGCGAGCACGGCTACGACCCGCGCCAGATGAAGTACATGCGCGCTATTTTCTACGCCGTCGGCCCCGACATTCGCCCGGGAACCAAAGTGCCTCCGTTCGAGAACGTGGATGTGTACCCATTCATCGCAAAAATTCTGGGTCTCGAAATCGGCCCAATTGACGGAAATCTGAAACCTCTCCGAGGGATTTTGCGGCGGCCGATCCGGAGTGGCCAATCATTGCGGAACGGCGACCAAGCGGTGACCTCAGATTCTGTTTCGCATTGATCGCGGGAGCGGAGCTAGTCGTAGAAGGCGGGCGATTTCTTGAGCTTCGCGTTGCCAACGAAGTCGTGCTGAATCCAAAGTTGCGAGTTTGTCTGCTTCAAGAATACTTCAATTTTCGCGCGGCTCCCGCGCGTCTGATCCTGATTGAAATCAATTGCCGGCACGCGACCCAGGGCGCGCTCTTCAGGAAAATGATAGAGATCGCCTGAAAGCATGACCCCTCCCGTCTTCGCAAGCTTCACATACAAAACCTGATGACCCGGCGTGTGGCCCGGAGCTGCCTTGATGATGACACTGCCGTCGCCGAAGACGTCATAGTCGTCTGTCTTGATGATCACGGTCTTGCTGTCACGAAGCGCCGAATAGGTGGATGGCTGAACCGCGCCCGCAGGCTTCGCGGAAAACATGATGTCGTGTTCGACCTGGCGCACGAGCCATGTCGCGCTCGCGAACTCGTTCGCGTTGGCAGTGTGGTCGTAGTGGTAGTGCGAAAGGGCGAGGTCGGTGATCGAGGAAGGCGCGTAGCCGATCTCCGCCAGCTGCGACTTCAGCGGTTTGCGCATGGTAACGTCGCGCGTCTGCCCATCAAAGAGGACAAGATGCTGCGCGGCCGGACTTCCGGTTGGCTTCCAGGCAGAGTCGGGGACAGCGCCCGTGTCCCACATCAAAGTTCCCTTCGGATGCACGATCAGAAAGCACGCAACGGAAAGGTCCGTGGTCGAAACCTCTTCCTTCTTCAGCTGGAAGCGCGCCATGTCATCGACGTGCAGAGTGCCGCAATCAAACACGTACAGCCGCAGTGAGTGCGGCGGTGGCGTGGCGTGAGAAGTAAACGTAGCAGCGAATGGCAGCGCCAAAACAGCAGCGGCGCCAAATAACGATCGAAGTGAGTTGCGAACCATGTTCACGGAGGTCTACCTTCTTCGCCCGAAAGGCGCTCTCGTCCACGCAATGGCGGGCATTGTATACCCGAGTTTGAGACTCTTGCCGGAAAAAGGCTACGGCGTGAAGAGCTGACTAGTATGCGGAAGTTTACGAGCGATTGCCCGGACTGAGGACAGCGAGGCGATGTCCACGAGCTGAATCCAGATACGAACAGCGCAGCCGCTCCGCGTCCGCGGCGCTGGCGAGTGTTCGATACCGCGACGCTAGACGCCGGGGTGCTCGAGCAGGAGGCGGATGCCGCCGTTAATGGTGCGCACCGAAATTGCGCCGCCGCCACCATGGCCAAGTTTGCCATGGAAGGCGCGCGCGCCCGGCAGCGCGTCGGTTGAAGTGACCGGGATATCCGAGTAGAGGTCGCCGTTCATGTTGTGGAGCTTCAAGTCCGCGCTTGCGTTCGAAGGCAACCCGAGTACGACCGAACCGTTCACGGTCTCAAGATTCATTGGCGCGCCGTCAATCAAGTGGCGCAGCTCAAGGCGCAGATCTCCGTTCGTGGTCTTGGCGCTAAAGCGGCCGGAGCTGTCAGTCACTTCCACGTTCCCATTGACTGAGCGCAATTCCCCGCCTCCGTTCACGCCACGGACGTGCAGACTGCCATTGACCGTATGGATGCTGCCGAGCAAAACGCGATACGGAACGCGGATGTGATACTCGACGGCCACCTCGGAACCCTCGCCGGTGGGATATCGCGTGTGAACATCCACTTCGCCGGGATGGCTTTCGACTTCGATTTTCACTTGATCGAGATCGTGCGAATCGGCTTCGGAACTCTTCACCGCGTGGACCTCCACCTCGTCGCGATCCCATCCCTCGACTTGCACGGATCCGTTCACGTTGTCCAGATGGAAGTCTCCGCCGGAGGGAAGCTTGTAGGTCTCGTTGAATACCTGATCGGTATTCGCGAAGCTGGGCAGAGAGATCCACAGGACACCAGCGAATACCATCAACGCCCGCGTCCCACAGACTTGAAGCGAAGCCCCTAGAGTTTTCTTTTGCACAGAACGCCCCCTATCGTGCACGTTTCAAAAACTTTCCAGGCTATCTGAATATCTCACGACCGCTCGACACTCGGTTGACCTATGTTCACATATACGAGTGGAACCCGTCCGCAGTTCCCTAGTGCGAGTCCTCCGAATCATTGCCCGGCGATTGCGATTGCTGCTCCATCCTCTGCTGCCGGTTTTGCTGTGAATGTTCCATTTGTTGCTGAAGCTGCAACATCTGTTGCCTGGACATTTCCGATTGTGCGCTCGGGTCGCTCAGAACGAAGCGGATGTTCCCGGCGACGGTACGCAACCGGATGACCTCGCCGCCGCCGTTGAGGTCGCCCTCGGCGCGAACAATGTGCGAGCCCTTCAACGAATCGTCGTAGCTGACCTTCAGCGGAAAAGCAGGGTCCACGATGACGCGATGGTCGCCACCCTTCATGACCAAAGCATCAATCGTCACGGGCAACTCGCGCGGCAGATGCACAGTGATGTCTCCGGAGGCCGATTGAAGCTCGCAGGCTCCAGAGGTTTTGGTCGGTGTGACAAACCAGGCGGTAATTCCGCCGTCGCTGGTCGAGGCCTTCACCGCGCTGTCCACTTGCGTCAGATAGATGCTGCCGCCGGATGTCTCGAGGTCGGTGGGGCCGAACGTGCGTACCACCCGAATACCGCCGCCCGATGTTCTGGCGCGAACGAGGCCCGCTGCTTCGCCGACCTCAATTTCGCCTCCACCGGTTTCGGCCGTGAGTTCAGCTCCCGAATGCTCGAGGGTGATATTGCCGCCGCCCGTATCGAAATGTGCGGTTCCCTGCACCGAAGCAACGCGGATGTGCCCGCCGCCGGTGTGCAGAGTAGCATTGCCGGAGACAGACCCAATAGTGATGTGGCCACCGCCCGTATTCGCGGACAACTCGCCCGCAACATTCCTGGCGATGATGTTGCCGCCGCCCGTCTCCAGATGCGCAGGGCCGCCGATATTGCCCGCCGTGATGTTACCGCCAGAGGTTGAAAGGCTCACACGACCTTCAATTTCACTGGCGTCAATGTTTCCGCCACCTGTCGAGACGTCCACGCTGGAATTTTTCGGGATTTGCAGGTCCATAGTCACCCAGATGCGGCCCGCTCCGCGGCGTTCCGGCCCCTCGGCCTTCAGGAGTACGCCTTCCGATGTGGTGCGTGCCGAAATCGTGAAGCTCTTCAGGAGTTCCTGGGCGCCTTTTTGCGAACCGTCGGTTTCCAGATGGACGTGGTAGCTCACCGTGTCGGATTTGTCAGAGTTCTGCGTGTGGATATTGATGCTGCCGAGGTCGGTCTTGACGCGGATGTGGTCGCTATCGTGCGTGGCAACTGAACCAGTCAAGTCCGAGGTAATGCGGTTATCGGGATGGGTCGCGTTCGGCTGAGTAGGTTGGCGACGCGCTGACGCGCTTGCGACAACGAGCAGCACGGCGGCAAGCGATGCGATGAGAATTCCGCCGAATGGCTTTCGAAACTCGCGCCGCGTGATTCGAGCCGTCAATTTGCCTCGCATTGCTACTTGCTTAGAATTTTTCGCGCGGGCCGATATCGCGAACGGCAGCGGCGCTCTGCAGCCGGATGTATGTGTTGGGATCTTTCTGCATTCGCTCGCGGAGCACGTCTGCCGTGTGGGGATCGGAATCCATCTGGCCCTTGGCGGCGATATCGCGCAACGCATTGACGGCTTCAATCCGAACGCCAGGATTCTGATCCGCCACCAGTGCATCGAGCAAAGTCTGGCGAACCATTTCCTGAGAGCCTGCCCCATCAAGCGCTTCAAGAGCCTTCAACCGCACGGCCGCGTTGCGATCCTTGCGAACGGCCTGGCAAAGAGCGGCACGAACCTGGGGATCATTGCTGCGCGCGCGAAGGCATTCAACGGCATCGAGCCGAATGTCAGGGCAGAATCGCTCTCCACTTCCAAGCACGTTGAGAAGAACACCCTTCACATTGTCGTCGTCCACTGTCCCCTCGACCATCACCGGCTGCTGCGACTTCATCTGCAGCTGCACGCGATCAGGACCTTCGCCGCCCGACGGAAATACGTTGATTCCCGCGACATCAGCGGAATGCAAATCGATGGAAGTGAAGGAGGGCGAGGTGACGCCAAAACCGATTGATGGACCGACGCCCGCAGAAGAATCCGGAGCGGTGGAACTATTTATTGCCGGGGATGCAACGGGATGGCGAAGAAGTCGTGGAGCAGCGGTTCCTACCGCGAATCCGACGATCAAGAGTACGGCCGCGCTCCAAGCAGGGCGAGGCGAAAGCCAATTCGTGGGAAGGCGCATTCCAAAGGCTCGGCGCAACCATCCGCCTTCTTCTTCGCGATCAAGCGCGTCATCAAGGTTCAAACGGCAGCTCGCAAGCAACGACGCATCGGGTTCGCTGCGATGCCCAATAACGGTCGCGAGTAGTTCTCTTTCACGTTCAAGCGAAATGGAGCAAGATGCGCAGCTGGCAACGTGTGCGGCAAGTGTGCCCTGCTCAGCAGGCTCGAGTTCGCCGCCCGCGGCAAACAGCATCAGCAGCGGATGCCACTCACCACAAGTTTCGTTCGCTGCGTCGTAGTTGTCGTAATTTGTCATGTGGCTCTAAATTCTCCGCACGCCCGTCTATCGAAAAGCTTCGAGGCTCGCGCGCAATTTTCGCGTGGCCCGGAAAAGCGAATTCTTTGCCGTCTCTTCCGAAGTGCCGAGTAGATCGCCGATCGCACGCAAACGCAAGCCCTGGTAATGCTTCATCTCGAATACCATGCGCTCGCGTGGCGAAAGCCGCTTCATTGCTTCCTGAATCTGCTGGCCGAGTTCCTCGCCAAGCAGCCTCCTTTCAGGATTCGCCGCAGCTCTCACTTCCGGCTGGCGATCGAAGAAATCGCGCGTGCCGCCCTCGGCGTCCTCGGGAACCGGAGCCTGATCCTCACGACGGCTGGTGCGGCGGCGGAGGTGGTCGAGCGCCACATTGGTCACGATTCGATAGAGCCAGGTATAAAAACTGCACTCGAATCGGAACCGGTGCAAATTCCGGTAAACCCGCAGAAAGCTTTCCTGGTAAATGTCGCGAGCATCTTCGGGGCGATGAACGAGGTTCAGAGCCAGCCGCAGGACGTCTCGGTCGTAGCGCCGCACCAAATCATCGAACGCCAGACGGTCGCCTGCCTGAGCCTTACGGACAAGTCCTTGCTCGTCCGCGAGCCTCACAGCCGCTGCCTGCCGCGCATCTGACTCGAGTGCGACGGCCATTTCCATCGCGCCCACCGTGTTCATCACCGAGCTGGATTCGACTCCCGCCGGGGGTCGATTTCCGGCTTCCGAGCTTATAGACGGGCAGAAGGGCCCTTCGTTAGCACCCGGAGAAGCCATTTTGGCACCCTCTGGCACGCCAGCCAAGTGGGCTTCCTTGCCCGGGGGCTCGAATTCGTCGCTGGGGGTAGAGTTCATGGCGGTTCTAAACCAGTTTCACGCTGACCTACGGCTTGTACCAAGCTAATACGCGGGCCGCCATCCGATTGTTCCGGTCAAATTGGCCTCAGCTCGAAGGCAGGAAAATTGAACCGTGACAAAGCCTTAGCGCTGGTGCAGGTACATTCCAAGGCGAATCAAACCATAGATCGCAGCGCACACGACGAAATCCATGAGGACGCCCCAGTCCAAGGCAGTCCCAGGGTGGCGGAGGACCGGCGGGAGATGCGGGGACAGAGAAAAATAGTAAATTGCGTTGCCGAGAAGAATGGCGATTAGGTATTCAACCCATCGCCGGGGAGTCGCACCGAGGATTTGCCGCGCTGTCGCCATGGGTCACTCGCCCACACGGAGGGCGAATGCCCCCAATATAGGACAACAGGCGCGACATGTAAATCCGCGCCCCGGCTCGTGATAGAGTTCACCGCGGAGAGGTGGAAGATGCGGCAGATTGTGCGGGCATTAGCCTTGGCTTCTTGGTTGTCGCTGGTCCTGCCAGCGACACCGTTACGCGCACAACAGACTCAGCAGCAAGTGGCGGCCGCACTGGTGGCGCATGAGGGCGACTACGTCGCGCACGATTTTCACTTCAAGTCCGGCGAGACGCTGCCCGAATTGCGGCTGCACTATACGACCATCGGCACGCCTGCCCGTGATGCGAGCGGCCGCACGACGAACGCGGTCCTGATTTTGCATGGCACCGGCGGCACAGGGCGTGGGTTCCTCAATCCGATTTTCGCCGGGGTGCTGTTCGGGCCCGGCCAGCTTCTGGATGTGAATCGCTATTTCGTCATTCTTCCGGACGGGATCGGCCACGGCAAGTCGAGCAAGCCGAGCGACGGCATGCATGCGCACTTTCCCCAGTACGATTACGACGATATGGTGGCGGCGCAGCACGAGCTGGTCGAAAAAGGCCTGGGCGTTAGCCATCTGCGACTGGTGATGGGCACTTCGATGGGATGCATGCACTCGTTTGTGTGGGGCGAGACGTATCCCGATTTCATGGACGCGCTAATGCCGCTCGCGTGCCAGGCAGTCCCAGTTGCGGGACGCAACCGCATCTGGCGAAAAATGGTAATTGACGGCATTCGCAATGACCCCGAATGGAAGGGCGGCGAATACACTTCCGAGCCGCGAGCCGCGATGGAGATTTCAACGGACATGCTGGTGATTGCGGGTAGCGCGCCGTCGCAAATGCAGAAGAGTTTTCCCACGCGCGATGCGGCGGACACTTATCTGGAAACCTACCGCGCCAACAACGCGAAAACTTTTGACGCCAACGATTTTCTCTACGCCGTCAGCGCGTCGAGGAACTACGATCCTTCAGCGGGGCTGGAGAAAATTACGGTTCCCGTCATGTGGATTAACTCCGCGGACGATTTCATCAATCCGCCGGAGCTGACCATGGCGCAAAGCGAAGTAAGACGCCTGCGGAAGGGGCGGTTTATTCTGGTGCCCGCGTCCGAGCAGACATACG
The DNA here is from genome assembly GCA_963701865.1 of uncultured Acidobacteriota bacterium. Taxonomy (GTDB): domain Bacteria; phylum Acidobacteriota; class Terriglobia; order Acidiferrales; family UBA7541; genus Palsa-295. The sequence goes on along the minus strand of CAVPBO010000001.1, from coordinate 171,207 downwards.
GGCACGGAACGCACACCCACGCTGAAGTGTGGCAGGCATACCTGAAGGAACTGCTCGAGGAATCGGCGCGATGAACGACATGCAAATCGGGAGGTTTTACATGCGGACCAGAATTGGCGGCGCGCGGCAGATTTTCGCGCTGAGCGTGCTCGCTTTCATCTTCGCGTTGGGCACAGGAAGCGCAGCATCAGCGCAGAACGCAAATGCCGCGACCAATCCAGGCCAGGCGCTTTATCGCGAACATTGCGCGAGTTGCCACGACGGCGGAGCCAGCCGGGCACCCAGCCGCGCGGCGCTGGAACAGATGTCGGTCGAAAACATACGTTTCGCGCTGACCAAGGGGAGCATGAGCTCCCAGGGAGCGGAATTGACTCCGGCGCAAGTGGATTCGCTCGCCACTTTTCTTTCGAAACTGGATGAATTGAAAGCGCAAGGCCCGATAGACACCAACCTCTGCCCGCAAGGCGGTCCGTCATTTAGTCCGAGCGAAGATCAACCCCACTGGAATGGTTGGGGTGTAGATGCGACGCAGCACCGCTTCCAGCCGGCGGCGATGGCGCGGCTGAGCGCGGATCAAGTTCCAAGACTGAAATTAAAGTGGGCCTTCGGATATGCCAGCGCGAATCAAGCGTATGCACAGCCTGCGATCGTGGGCGGGCGCATTTTTGTCGGCAGCGTCGCCCGAAAAGTCTATTCGCTGAATGCGAAGAGCGGGTGCATCTACTGGATTATTGATACGGAATTCGCGGTACGTACCGCGATCAGCGTGGGCCCGAACGGCGATGGTTGGGCCGCGTACTTCGGCGATCAGCACGGCAATGTGTATGCCGTGGACGCGTTGACCGGCAAACAACTCTGGAAAACGAGCCTCGATCCGCATCCGGATGTCCATGTGACTGGTGCGCCGACGCTCGCGGACGGCAAACTTTACGTGGGCGTGTCGTCTCTCGAGGAAGTGAGCGGCGCCGATGCAAAGGATGAATGCTGCAAATTTCGCGGAAGCGTCTCGTCTCTGGACGCCGCCACGGGAAAGGTAACCTGGAAGAGCTACACGATCGCTGCGGAGCCGCAGCCAGTACGCAAGAATGCGCAAGGCGTTCAACTCTGGGGACCCTCGGGAGCGGGCATTTGGTCGTCGCCGACCGTGGACCTGAAGAGCCGCATGGTCTATGTGACCACAGGCGACAATTATTCCGATCCTGCGACGAACACTTCCGACGCTTTCATGGCGTTCGATTTGGAGACTGGAAAACTCGCGTGGTCGAGCCAGATGGCCACGGGTGACGCCTACAATATTGATTGTGATATTCCGGCGGACAAGCAAGCGAATTGCCCCACAGCAAAGGGGCCGGACTTCGACTTTGGATCGTCCGCCATTCTTGTGGACCTGCCGAACGGCCACCGCGCGCTGATCGCCGGCGCAAAATCGGGAATCGTGTATGCCGTTGACCCTGACGCGCGGGGCAAGCTGCTCTGGCAGAAGCGCGTGGGACAGGGCGGAAGTCTCGGCGGCGTGCAGTGGGGCTCCGCAGCGGACGCGAACAACGTGTATGTAGCCCTGTCGGATGTAGTCCGCCGGGCCGCGGCGCCAGGTTCGCCTGCGGGACAGGATTCTGTGTTCGGCGTGCCGTATGAATTGGATCCGAAGGCTGGCGGAGGACTTTTTGCGCTGAAGGTTGCGAGCGGAGACACCGCGTGGCAGACGCCGCATCCACCGTGTGTGAAGCCTGGATGCAGTCCTGCGCAATCCGCAGCGGTGAGCGCGATTCCGGGAGTGGTTTTTTCGGGCGGCGTGGATGGACACCTGCGGGCTTATTCTGCCAAGGACGGCCGCATTATCTGGGACGTGGACACCGAGCGCGACTATAAAACCGTCAACGGCGTGAAGGCCAACGGCGGATCGCTCGATGAATCCGGGCCGGTGATTGTCGGCGGAATGCTGTTCGTGAATTCGGGATACTTCTTTCAGGGCAGCGCCGCAGGAAACGTGCTGCTGGCATTTTCAGTGGACGGCAAGTAACCGCGCTTCCCCGCCGCGCATCGATCGTCGTTAGCGTGACCATCGCACTGAACAATCCGGTGAAGTACCTGCGCGGCGTTGGCCCGCAGCGCGCCGCCACGCTCGAAGAGCGCGGCATCTCGACCGTCGGCGACCTGCTCGGCTATCTGCCATTCCGCTACGAGGACCGCATCCGATTCACGCCGATCGCGGAGATCGTTCCCGGGCAGGTGCACACCATTCTGGCGGAAGTGACCAGCGGCGGCGGAAACACGGTGCGCTTCCGTCGCGGCCCGCGGGCCGGTGTTTCACGTGACGGTGCGCGACGATTCGGGCTCGCTGCACGCGCGTTTTTTTCACGGCGCATATCTGGAAGGGCGCCTCAAGGAAGGCCAGCGGCTGGTGATGCACGGCAAAGCGGACGTGGACGCGTACCGTCCCGGCCGCATCGAGATGGTGAATCCGCAGATCGAGATTGTGAACGCGAGCGATGAGGGCCCCGGCGATTCAACCGAAGTCGGCCGCATCGTCCCGATCTACGAAGCGATTGGCAGCATCAGTTCGCGGATGCTGCGGCGAATTATTTATGGCGTGCTGCGCGATTTCGATGGCGACGTGCCCGACCCGCTTCCCGAGGAAATCCGCAACGCGCTATCGCTTCCCCACGCGGCGCGAGGCGCTGCTCTACGCGCATTTCCCGCCGAAGGACGAGAATGTCGAGCTGCTCAACACTTTTCGCAGTCCCGCGCAGACGCGGCTGATCTTCGAGGAGTTTTTCTACTACCAGCTTGCGCTGGCGCTGCGCCGCCTGCGAGAACATCGCCAGCAAGGGATTGCCATGCGCGTTCGCGAGGAAAAAGTACGCGAGGCGCTGAAGCGCATTCTGCCGTTCAAGCCGACGGCGGCGCAGAAGCGGGTGCTCGCGGAAATCGCCGCCGATCTCGAGCGGCCCTACCCGATGCACCGGCTGCTCGAAGGCGACGTGGGAAGCGGCAAGACGATCGTGGCGCTGGAAGCGGCGACAATCGTGATCGAGAACGGCTACCAGGTGGCGCTGATGGCGCCCACCGAAATTCTGGCCGCGCAGCACTTTCTTTCCGCGCGGCGCATTTTTCAAGCCGGCCGGCTACGGCGTGGATTTGATCGTGAGCGGTCGCAAGCGCGCGGAGCGGGAAGCCGTGCTCGCGCGCGTCGAAAGCGGCGAAACGACAATTGCTGGTGGGCACGCACGCGCTGATCGAAGATCCGGTGAAATTTCAAAGCTGGGACTTGCGATCGTGGACGAGCAGCACCGCTTCGGCGTGCTGCAGCGCAAGCGCCTGATCGAGAAAGGCGCTGCGCCGCACGTGCTGGTGATGACCGCGACGCCCATTCCGCGCACGCTCGCGCTGACGCTCTATGGCGACCTCGATCTTTCCGTGATCGACGAATTGCCGCCGGGACGCACGCCGATCGAAACGCGCTGGGCCTCGGAAGCGCAGCTTGCCGGGCGTGTGGGAATTTCTGCGCCGCGAAGTCGCGAGCGGGCGGCAGGCGTTTGTGCTCTATCCGGTGATCGAGGAATCGAAGCAGGAATTGAAGGCGGCGACGGCGGAGTACGAGCGGCTGGCGAAATCCGTGTTCCCGAAAATGCGCGTCGGCCTGCTGCACGGGCGGCTGAAAAACGAAGAGAAGGACGCAGTGATGGAGCGATTTCGCCGCGCCGAGCTGGATATTCTGGTGGCGACGACGGTGATCGAAGTCGGCGTGGACGTGCCGAACGCAACTGTGATGGTGATCGAGCACGCCGAGCGATTCGGGCTCGCGCAGCTTGCACCAGCTGCGCGGACGAATCGGACGCGGCAAGGAAAAGTCGCACTGCATCCTCGTCGCGCCAAAGACGATCACCGGAGAAGCGCGCGAACGCATCGAAACGATGGTGGCCACATCGAACGGATTCGAAATCGCCGAACGCGACCTGAAGCTGCGCGGCCCGGGCGAATTTTTCGGCACGCGCCAGCATGGCGACGCGGCATTTGCTTTCGCGCAGCCATTGCGCGATCACGAACTGCTCGAATTCGCGCGGCGAGAAGCTTTCGCGCTGGCCGAAAATCCGGCGCGCGCGGAGGAGCTGGTCGCGCGGCTGGAATCGGTCAGCCCGGCGTGGCGGAAACGGTATCAGCTGGCGGCTGTGGGATGAAGAGCGCGGATGAAAGTGGCGGAGCAAAGTCGTGCGCGTGATCGCGGGAAAATTTGGCAGACGGAAGCTGAAAGGGCCCGGGCTCCTGCCTCTTCGGCCGACGAGCGACCGTCTGCGCGAAACGCTTTTCAATATCCTGGCGCCCGCCGTCGAGGATTCCCTGTTCATTGACCTTTACGCCGGCACGGGAGCGATTGGCATCGAGGCCGTTAGCCGCGGAGCGCAGCAAGTGATTCTTGTCGAATCGAATGCAAAGGCCGCGCGGCTGATTCGCGAGAATCTGGCGTCGCTGGAAATCCGAGCTGGAGCCGAGTTGATGGTGGCGGACGCGCTGGCCGGTTTGGAAAAGCTTGCCGCACGGCGTCTGGTCGCGGATTTCATTTTCCTCGACCCTCCCTATGCCAAAGCTCCTGAACACATTGGAGTTCTCGAATTTCTCGACGCCTCGCACTTGATCGCGCCTCGCGGCCTGGTGATCGTGGAGCATCATTGGCGTGTGAAACTGCCCGAACGGCTCGACCGGCTGGAGCGCACGCGCGAAATCGAGCAGGGAGAATCGATGCTAAGTTTTTACCAGCTGGCAGCCGCAGCGTAACTCCGGCGCATCATAGTGCTTCGAGTATAATGCACGGACCAATGCAGCCCATTTTTCCTGTCGAGACGCGCCCCGGTGGGGATGACCTCGTAGAACTCCCGCCACACGCCCGCCTGCCCAGGCTCGATCTGGGCATCGATTGGGAAACGCCAGGCGAGGAATTCGGTACGAGCGTGCGCGAATTCTTCACGGGACCGCGGCCGCCTACATACCGCGAAGTCGAGAATACTCCCGGGTTCCGCATGGATTGGATTCGCGGGAGAACACCGGGCGGGGCATTTTTCGCGGCAACTCTCCTGCAGGTCGCTGTGATATGGCTTCTGATTTTGCCGATCTGGGGATTCCTGCCGCAAATTACGCCGACGCTCGAACCGCTGCAGGTCGAAATGACAGTTTACGACCCGCCCGATTTGCCGGAGATCAAGCTGCCCGCAAATACCCCGAAACTCGCGACGAAGCCGGTTGACGCTCCGAAGCAGCCAGTGAAACAGGCCGCCGACTTGTTTCATCCGCGGCAAACGATTATTTCGATACCGGTCCGCGTGACGCACCCGCGGCAAACGCTGATACGTCCGGACGCTCCGCTGGCGCCGCCGAAAATCGTGACGCCGCTGCCAGAACATCGTGGAATGGTCGGATGCGAATCTAAAGCGGCCTCATCTTGAATTGGCGCCTGCCGCTTCGACGCCGAAGCTGCACCGTCACGCGGTTGCGGATGTGAAGGCGCCGGAAGTTGCTAATGCGGAAAAGAATCCCGGCCCGATCGACATCGCGCCATCACCGGCAACCATCGCGAAGCCGAAGATCGCGCTCGACGCGATGACCACGGCAACTGCACGGCGACATGAATCCCACGCGGATGCAGGCGCCGCTCCCGATGTCGGATCAGGGGCGGAAGCTGGCGGTCCCGGGCTGCATCGCTTGATCGCCCTCTCCGCGATGCCCGCTCCTCCCGCGCCGGACGTTAAGGTTCCGGACGGAAATCTCGCAGCGCGCATTTCGATTTCACCTGACGGAGGAAAACCGGGAGCTTCGAGCGCTGCGAAAAACGGTACGGCCGCCGCGTCGGGCGAAAACGGCAGCGAAACATCGGGCTCTGCTGGAGTCGCAGGCTCCGTGGGCAGCGCGAGTGGAAGTTCTCTGCCGGCTGCTGTGAGCATCAGCGGCGCAGTGCCACATCCGGGAAACGGCGGGATTGCGCCATCGGGAAGCCGCGCGGGCGGGCTGAATCTGAAACCCATGACGCCGTACGAGCCTTCGAGCAGCACACGGAGAGGTCCGGCGGACGTAAGCAAATTCGATCCGAGCCTTCCGCCCGAAAAGATTCTCTCAGGCAAAGAGGTGTACACGCTGCACGTGAATCTGCCGAACCTGACCAGCGCGAGCGGCAGTTGGATCATGGATTTTGCCGAGCTGGACGAAGATGATGCCACGCCTTATCGACATAAGGAGTTAGTTGCGTGCCCGGTGCCGGTGGCAAAAGCGGACCCGAAATATCCGCCGGAGCTGATCAAAGCCCACGTGAAAGGCGAAGTGGTACTGTACGCAATCGTACGCAAGGATGGATCGGTAGATAGCATTCAGATCGTGCGAGGACTTGATCCGCAGCTTGACCACAACGCGATCGAGGCATTAGAGCAATGGAAGTTTCGTCCGGGGACGCACGCCGGCGCGCCGACGGATTTCGAGGGCGTCATCTACGTTCCATTCAGCTACGTCAACCCGCGCGAATAACGCTGACCCGCAAAAATCTTCAAGCCGACAACACTTCGATCAAGCGCGAAATTTCTTCGGGCGTGTTGTAAAGGTACGGCGAGATGCGAAGAGCATTATCCCGCAGGCTCACGTGAATTTGCGCCGCGCTAACCTTGTGATATAGCGCCGTGGTCTCTTCACGCTTTAGCGCAGAAACGCAGACGTACGGACCGCGCCTCGAGCGTTCCTCCGGCGAAGCGAGCACACAGCGATTGCGCGGGAGGCGCTCGACGAGCTCTCCAACCAGCCCATCCACGTGCCGCGCGACGGCATCCAGGCCGATGCTCAGTACCAAGTCGAGCGAGGATTCGAAAGCCGCGAGGTTCGTAAAATTTGCGGTTTCCGGCGAGTCCCACCGCCGCGCTCCGGGCATGGGCTGAAGATTTTCAGACGGCATCGCGTGAAAATCCCGCGCTCCTTCCAGAGCCATGAAATAAACCGCGCCCAGCGGTAGCCGCTCGACCCACTCGTTCGCGACCCAGAAAAAACCGGTGCCGTACGGGCCGAGCAGCCATTTGTATCCGCTGCAGACGGCCATCGTCGCGCCCAATTCGCGAATGTTCATGGGCATCGAACCTGCGAACTGGGTGATGTCGAGCACAAGCGCCGCGCCAACCTTACGGCACGCCTCGCCGATAGGCGCGGAATCGAGCCTTGCGCCGTTGTCGAATCGCACGAAGCTGGCTGATACGGCTCGCGTGTGAGGTCCAATCTGGGCGATGTAATCGTCGGCGGTAAGGAAGCGATCGCGCGGCTCGACCACGCGCACGCGCAGCTTCCCCGCCTTTTCATAACGCAGCCAGGTGGAGAAATGCGCCGGGAATTCACCACGCCCCACGAGAACTTCGTCGCCGGGCTTCCAGTCAATTCCCGCCGCGACCGACGCCAGGCCTGCGCTAGCGCCACTGGTCACGGCGATCTCGTCTGCGCGGGAACCGATGACACGCGAAATTCTTTCACGGATTCGATCGGGAAGATCGAAATAAATACTATCCGCCATGCGGTCCGGACGCTTCTTCCATTCGAGCGCCACCTGCGATTCGCGCACCGCTGCCAGCGGCAGCGGACCCTGCAGCGCCGCATTCAAATATGCCACGCCTTCAAAATCAGCGAAGTGACTACGATAATCAGTGGCCAATGTCCGTGCCTCCATTCAAGAATCAAGTGTATGCGCGAAAAAGAATGGCAGGAAGAGCCGGGAGCCCGCGCGGCGCGGACAATTTGGACTGCGAGCATGTTCAAGCAATCGAAGACGGAAGGAACCACAAAAATCTAGAAATGCGCGCGGAGTTCGCGAAACGTGGAAAGTATCAACAGTTTACCCGTGCCGCTTTCGAGCTCCGATTTTTCCAGTTCCCAGGTGGCCGAATGCGGAATGAAAACGGCGTTCAGGCCCGACTGCAGCGCAGGGTTGATGTCGCTGCGCGGGCTATTGCCCACCATCCAGCCGTGCGATTTCACGATCTTGAATTGTTCGATCATCCGCCCGTAGGTTCCGGAATCCTTTTCGAGCACGATTTCGATTGCATCGAAATGGGGCTGCAGGCCAGAACGCTCGACCTTGGCAGCCTGCTCGGCCGGCTCGCCTTTAGTCAGCAGAATCAAGCGGTGGTGCTTGGCAAGATAAGCGAGCGTTTCGGGAACGCCGTCCAAAATATGCGGAGGCGTGCTTTCCAGCTCGTGGGCCATTCGCTCGATATCTTTCACCATTTCGCGACGCGCCGAATTTCCCGCGAGCTTCAGGTACGTATCCTCCAGAGATCGCCGGAAGCTGCGCACGCCGTAGCCGTGCTGGCGAATATTTCGGCGCTCGGTTTCGTTGAGGATGTGGCGGATGTATTCGCGCGTGTAACCAAGATGCTCGAGCCGGGTGATGAAATCGTCGATGGTCTTCTCAAAGAAGATATTGTTTTCCCAGAGGGTGTCGTCCGCGTCGATGAGAAGGGTGTGGCGTGCCATGCTGTGTCCCCGAACCTAAATCTTGCGCCAGCGGAAATCATAAGAGAAGTGAATTCTCGGATGCACGATTCGTGCCAGAGGCAATTTGACCGTGCTGAAAGCTCGTCAGGCCAGTGCGGGAAGGAATTCGTACCGCTCGATCTGCGCGGCCACGCCGCGGCGGCCGTTGTGCGAATCAACTCGAAGGACGCGAGCGTAGCAGCGAATGTGGACGTCGCCTGCGAGAGTAATCTGCTGCGGAAGCGTAAGCACAAATTCGATGGAGCTGCCGGATTCCAGGTTTGCCTCGATCAGGAAATAGAGACCGCGAAAACTCACATCGCGGGTCTCGCCAGGTTTCTCCGCAATCCCATCGCCCGCAGAGAACCGGACTCGCAGGGGAAGCATCATCGAAAACCGCCGTGCGGCGCGACGCTCCACACCGTTCTCCATGAGCCCTCCACACCTCGAGACTGAGCAAAGCTACCATCGCAACGCCGGACCACGCAACGGATTTTCAGTCGCTGCTCGGAGAGCGAAGCGAAGTATCTGGCGCCCATCGATTTATAAGTGTCGCCACGTGCACCGGGAACAACCCCTGTGACTCTCTCGCAACGTTTGACGAGTATGTCTGTTTGACGTGCGCGAGCGCTGCCGTTAGGATGGGGCCATGTCCGAGCCCGCCACATCGGTCGAATTGCGAAAACATCCCCGCGCGCAACTCAAGCTTCCGGCACGAATCCGATGGCACGGCCCGATCGGCATGAGGCTTGAAGCAACGCAAACGGTGGACGTGTCCCGCGAGGGAATGCTGTTTCATCGCAACGAGCCCTGCGACAGACTTGCGCGCGTCTGGGTCGCTTTCCCGTTCGATCCCGCCGCGGGCAGTACGACGCAGCCGGAAACGCCCGCGCGAATCATGCGCGTGGAACCTGATGCGGAAGGTGGGTATTGGGTCGCGCTGCGCTTCGAATCGACCGCGCGCACGCCCAAGCTGCCCTCCGACCGAGAGCGCCGCAGTTCGGAGCGAATTCCCTTCGCGCTGCCGATTTTCGTTCGCCTCGCTGGAACTCCATGGCCCGAAGAATTCATGACCCAGGATATTTCGCAGCACGGCACGCGCTTTGAAACTTCACATATCTATGCCCCCGGCGACAAAGTGCTCGCAAAGATTCCCTGGGGCGAATGGTCGAAGACAGGAGAAGTCGCCGGGCGCGTCGTCCGCGTCGAACCGATGGAGGATTCGCCAGGCCCGGCGCCAGTCTCCAACCCGGAAGCGGGCAAGAGCGCGATGATTACGTCCGTCGCCGTGGAATGGATGAGGACGCGAGAAATCCTGAATCACGCCTCTCTTTTGAAGAAGGCTCTTGCGTCGATGACTCGCCGAAATACTCTCTCGCGCAGACCCTGATGGCGGACGTCTTTCATCGCAGTTTTTTCCTGGCTGGCCCTGCAGGGCGTCTCGAAGCTCTGCTCTGGACTTCAGCCGATCCCCGATCCCAAATTCGTCGCCGTGGTCTGCCATCCGCATCCTCTATACGGCGGCACCATGCACAACAAGGTCGTGTTTCAGACCGCGAAGGCGCTGCATCGAGCGCGGCGCGACCGTGCTGCGATTCAATTTTCGCGGCGTGGAGCAGAGCGAAGGCGTGCACGACCGCGGGCAGGGCGAGCAGGACGACGTTCGCTCGGCGATTGACTACCTCGCTGCTGAATTTCCGGCGCGGCCGATTCTGCTAGCGGGATTCAGCTTTGGATCCTCGGTCGGCCTGCGAGTGGGCTGCGGCGACGCGCGCGTCGCGCAGGTAATCGGTCTGGGATTGCCCGTGGATAACCTCGACATGAGTTTCCTGCGCGCGTGCGAGAAGCCGAAGCTCATCATTCAAGGCGGAAACGATCAGTTCGGGGCGCGCGCGGGTATCGAAGTGCTCTTCGCTACCCTCTCCGAACCGAAGCGGCTGGCGATTGTCGAAGGGGCGGACCATTTTTTCACGGGGCAGCTCGACGAGGTCGCAGCAGCCATTGATGCGTGGCTCGACGCTGAAGAGTTCTAGATCCGCAGGGCGAAATTCTAACCGCGCGGTTCAAATAATTTGAGGAATTGATCGCGAGGCGCGGGCTCGATGCCGATCACTTCGAGATTCGCGCGGACGTGCTCGATGTGGCTCATCCCAGCAAGCGCCGTGGTGACGCCGGGAACCGATCTCGCGAATTGCAGCGCGCTCACCGAATCTTTCTTTGTGCCCAGCGCCTCGGCGATATAGGGCGGCAGATTCCGCGTGAGCTGGCCTTGCAATAGCGCGGCGCTCGATACCAGCGTAATTTTCAGTGCGCGCGCTGCCTGGACCATCGCCATTGTCTTGCGTTCGACGATCTGGTTCGGGCGCAGCAGCGCCTCGGGCATGGCGAGATTCAATGGCAGCTGCACGAAGCGGAAGTGATGTTCCGCGCCGCCCACATCGCGGGCGATTTCCTCCATCGCGGCGAGTGAAAGGTAACCCTGCGACTTCGGGTCGTCGCGGAAGGCATTCCACGTGGCAAGTCCATATGCTCCGATTTTTCCGGCGGCCACGGCGGATTCCAGAAACGCAAACGCCTCGCTGATTCTCCGGCGAAACTCTTCCGGCGGAACGTCGCTTAGTTGCGTTTCCGGATTGTGCAGGTAAAAAACATCCACGCAATCAACACCCAGATTGCGGCGGCTGCGCTCGAGCTGGTCGGCCAGATAGCGCGGCGTCATGCAGTGGCAGCCCGCGGCGATATCTTCCGGGCGGAAGATTCCCGGCTCGATATATTCGCGCGCGAAATATTCGTTTGCGTCGTCTGGCATTTCGCCATCGGGAGTCAGGAAGCCAGCCTTGGTGCAAACGATGATTTCGTCGCGGGGAAAACCATTTGCGGCAAGTTGCCTCAGCGCAGTGCCCACGGAGCGCTCGCTGCGCTGCAAGCGATAGTTGATCGCCGAGTCCACCACGTTAATGCCGCCTTCGACGGCAGCGACGACCGCATTCGCGTAGCTCTCGTCCGTAGCCTTGTCCGGTTCGCCCAGATACGTCCCGATGCCAATGGACGAGAGCACCAGCCCGGCCTGCACGTCGCGAAAATGTCCCGCGGCCGCGCGTCCTTGAAATCGTGCGGCGTAGCGTAGCGTGCCCTGCGCCGTAGCACAGCCGGGCATGCGCTTGTCGTCAGATTTTGCAGCAGATGACATCGAGCCTCGCTTCGCGGCGAACATTCCGAAGCCGGCGAAGTATATCAGAACAGTTTGACGCGAATTGACGTCGCGCGGAAATCAAGGCCCGATGCGCGCCGTGATTTCCTCCGCCGGATTCTCCGCGAGCATTTGCGCCGCAATCAACGAACGCGCCTCCACGCGAATTTTTGGCAGGTAACGCCCGAACGCAATCGCGCCCGCAATGGCCAGCACGCCGCCGATGGCGACCGTCCGCGGAGCTCCAATGCGATCCGCGGCCGCGCCGGACATCAGCGCACCGAACGGCGCCATTCCCATAAACATCATCGAATAGACCGCCATGGTCCGGCCGCGCAACCGGTCCGGCACCATGGCCTGCACCAGCGTGTTCGAAGAAGACATCTGCGTCATCATCGCAGAATCCCACGCGCCACCAGCAGAACAGCCGACAGCAGCCACCAGCGCGAAAATGAAAACAAGATCAAGGTCGCTCCAAACGCGCCGCAGGCAATCGCCACCCATTTGCCGAGGCCGCCCACTCCCCTGCGCGACGCCAGCAAAAGCGCGCCACTCATCGCGCCCACCCCGGTCGCGCCCATCAAGATGCCCAGCGTCCGCGCGTTGCCATGAAGAATTTTCGCAGCGAACACGGGCATGAGAACCGAATAGGGCATCGCCACCAGACTCACCACGCCGATGAGCATAAGCAGGGCGCGAATCGGCGCGGTGTTACGCACGAAACGAAATCCCTCCGCGATATGTTCCCAGCGGCGACGCCAGAATCGGCGGAATCGTCCTTTGCGGCACACGCATCATCAGCAATCCCGCGATCACCGCGATATAGCTTACGGCGTTCGCAAAAAAGCACCAGCCTTCGCCGATGCTCGCCACCAGATATCCCCGCGATCGCTGGGCCGATAATTCGCGCGCCATTGAACATCGAGGAATTCAGCGCGATCGCGTTCATCAAATCTTCGCGGCCCACCATCTCCACCAGAAACGACTGCCGCGCCGGAATGTCGAACGCGTTCACCACTCCCATGAGCGCCGCCAGCACGATTACCTGCATCACGGTGACGTGTTTGCTCAGAGTCAGCGCCGCAAGAATGGACGCAAGAACCATTGACGAAACCTGCGTGGCGATCACAATCTTGCGGCGGTTGAATCGATCCGCCACCATCCCGCCCAGCGGCGCCAGCAAGAACACTGGAATTTGCCCCGCAAACGTCACCGTTCCGAGCAGCAGCGACGATCCCGTGAGCCGGTAAACCAGCCAGGCCTCGGCGACCGTGTCCATCCAAGTGCCGACGAGCGAGATCATCTGGCCGCTGAAGAAAAGCTGGAAATTTCGGTGTTTCAGCGAGCGGACTGTGTCGTGAAATCGCGATTGTCGTTCCGTCCCAGCGTTCGCGGATCGTGCGATGCCGTTCTCTGCCATTGTTCGGTTAATTGTACGATGCAATCGCGCGCGGCGCTCCCAGCGATTGAGATGGATATTTCTTCAGCGCCATCGGCTTCTGCGGTTCTCCCGTGCGCCGCAACCGGCGGCGCCAGCAATCTACTGCACGCCCGCAGGATTCGGCGGTAGGGCCATTCGTCTTCGCGAAATAGAATTTCGCCTTCGCGCGGCTTGGAATAAAACCAGCGGGTCACCAGCGCACAGATGCTCGGCAAGCTCTGGCGAAGCCGCGCCAAGACCGTATTGCACGCGATAATCCGCTACCGGCCCTTCCCGATTCGCAGACTGTTCGGCGTCGGTTACGGATTCTTCAGTTCGGTTCGACGTCTGTTTATCTGTGTTGATCTGTGGCTCAAGCCTTTCTCGCAGGATGGCCTCGACGGACCGCGGCTGGCTCGATAGCTCGGCGAAATTCAGGAAACACGGCTCGCCGAGAATGCCGGCGCGGACCGGAAACACGACAATCGTTTTTTCTTGCACCGCTCGCTGGAGGATCACGGCATCGAGATCCTCAATCCGCCTCGCGAGTTCCGGCAACCCGCGCAGCGCGTCCGACACTTTTTCCAGACGCTTGTGAAGCGCCGCGGCGCGCTCGAAATCCAGCGCTTCGCTTGCCGCTTCCCTTTCTCGCTCGAATTTCGCGGTCAGCGCAGCGCCGGTCGTATCGAGCGTTTCGAGCACGCGGCCCACTTCCACGTCGTACTCCTCTTTGGTGCAGCCCGCAAAACACGGCGCGAGGCACATTTTCATTTCCGAATAGATGCAGCCGGGAAAACTCGGATCGCGGCGAATCTTGATCTGGCAGCGCCGAATTTTGAAAAGATCGAGGAAGCCTTCCGAGAAGGCATCGGCCGCGCGGCGCGACGCGAACGGCCCGAAGTAAAATCCCTGTCGGCGCGCGATTCGCCGCGTGACGTAGCAGCGCGGATACTCATTCCGCAGATTCACTTTCAGCATCGCAGGAGGGCGCAGACGAAGCAAATCGCGGTAGCGGCCGGGAAAGTTCGCGCGCGCGTGCTGATAGAGCGCCAGCGTCTGCTCGAATTTCGAGCCGGTGACGCGATAGCGAATGCGCGCGGCCACTTCGCGCAGATTCAGCCGCTTCGAGCCAGCCTCCGCAGGTCGAAGCAGCCGTTCCGCGGCGCGTCGAAGATCCGCGGTCCTCACAAGATGAGGGTGCGCGCGCTGACTCGCGCATCTCGATCAACAGAATTCCGGCGCGTTCGGGCACAGCCGCAAAAAACGGTTCATCGCGCGCGGCATCGAATTCCTGGCTGAAATCCAACTCCAGCATGATGCCAGCATACACTGAGATTAAAATCGCGCCGTAACTCGAGTCGGCAGAAATTAGGCCAGTTTTAAGTAGCAGCACCGATTCTGTTGAGCACGGCCTGATTCACTTTCTGCATCCGCCAGCCGCGGAGCAGCGGCACCGGCCACACGGCGCGCCACGCTCCGAGAATGGCTCCTTTCCAGGTCAGCCGATAACTTTCGCCAGTTGCGTCGAGATACATGTATCCGTGTTCCTGTTGCCACGGACCGTAGCGATCGAGGCGTCGTTTTAGTTCCGCCAATTCCTGTCCCGGCGGCGGCAGGACCGGCAGCGCGCCATGCGTGATCTCGTTCACCAGCATTCGGTGGACGCGATACAGCGTGAAGACATCCTGGATTTGCGGAAAGCGAAAGACGTGATGCCGCGGCAACGGGAAAAGCACGGGCGCCGTGGAATCCGTGTTCGTATCAATCTGCATTTCCTCAGAGCAGCGAGTCATGAATTCCATGAAGCGCACATTTTTTGTCCGGGACATTACAAAAACGACGCCCGCCCACTCAGCCGTATGCGGATTGCTCAACAGCGCCATGAAAGATTCCGTCCGCGCCGCGATGCTGCCGAGATTCAGGTAGGCGACGACGTCAAAATTCCAAGGCGCAAATGTTGCCACGCGCGGCTCGATGAATTCGCGCACCTCCGCGGGCAAGTCTGCAAGCGTAACGACGCGCGGATCTACCTTGGCCCGATATCGAAACTGGAGGCGCAGCACGATGGGGCTGAGTATCAAAACGATTCCGTAGAACCAGAGGACGAAAAGGAGCGCCAAGTAGGAAGGGTATCCATCACGCCGAATATTGCCTCGCTGGTGGAGAATTCATCTCACGCGCAATCCGGGCCGCTCAAGCTCCGATTGATTTCAGCACCCAGGAAGCGATCACGAGCCGTTGAATTTCGCTCGTGCCTTCGTAAATCTCGGTGATGCGCGCGTCGCGATAGGTGCGTTCGACGGGATATTCGCGGCTGTAGCCGTTGCCACCGTGAATCTGGATCGCTTTGTGCGCCACGCGCGTGGCCATCTCGCTCGCAAAAAGCTTCGCCGTCGCTGCCTCCATCGAAAAGCGCGCGCCCGAATCCTGTTTCCATGCCGCGCGCCGCACCAGCAATCGCGCGGCGTCAATTTCTGTGGCCATATCCGCCAGCATGAACTGGATCGCCTGAAACTCCGCGATGGGATGGCCAAAAGCCTGTCGCTCGCGCGCGTAGGCGAGCGCCGCTTCGAACGCGCCCTGCGCGATTCCGGTCGCCTGCGACGCGATGCCGACGCGTCCGCCATCGAGCATCGAAAGCGCGATTTTGTAGCCCTGCCCTTCATCGCCGATCCGATTCGCAACGGGCACTTCGCAATCGTCGAACGAAAGCGCCGTGCAGGCCGTGGCGTGAATGCCGAGCTTCTTTTCTTCCTTGCCGACGGTGAATCCCGGCGTGCCCTTCTCGACCACGATCGCCGTGATTCCCTTCTCGCCCTTTTCCGGCTGCGTGTTCACGTAGATGATTCCTGCGTCGGCCACGCCGCCGTTGGTGATCCATGCTTTCGCGCCGTTGACGACGTAGTGGTCGCCTTTGCGAACGGCCTTCGTCGAAAGCGCTGCGGCGTTGGAACCGGCTTGCGGTTCCGTGAGCGCGTAACAACCGATTTTTTCACCGCGTGCGTACGGAACCAGGAATTTCTGCTTCTGATCTTCCGTGCCGTAATGCTCGATCGTCGAGCAGTACAGAGAGTTCTGGACCGAAAGGATGACGCTTGTCGACGCGCAGGCGCGGGCGATTTCCTCGATCACGATCGAGTAGCAGATGTGATCCATTCCCGCGCCGCCGTACTTTTCAGCAATGCAAACGCCGGTCAGCCCCAGCTCCCCGGCCTTGCGCACAATCTCGATGGGAAAACGGCCAGTCTCGTCGAGCTCTTTGGCGACGGGCTTCACTTCTGCCTCGGCAAACTCGCGCACGCTGCGTTGCAGCAGTTTTTGCTCTTCGTTGAGTTCGATATTCACTGGCGCGTCCTGAATTCCCTTCCCGACCGCGGTGCTTCAAGTAATTGTACAGCGGAACCTTCGCCAACGTCGTCCCAGGCAACCGATTGACGCGCTACTGTGCGGCAGCGCTATAATTTTAGTAGCCCTCAATAAGGAGATTGAAAATGGAACATCGTCTGAACCCGTTCAAAGCCTCGCCAAAAGGATATCAAGCAATGGCGGCGCTCGAAGCCTTCGTCACTTCCTGCGGCCTCGAACGACCATTGCTCGAACTCGTCAAGATGCGCGCCTCGCAGATAAACGGTTGCGCCTACTGCCTCGACATGCACAGTAAGGACGCGCGCGCCCTGGGCGAAACCGAGCAGCGCCTTTACCTGCTAAATGCGTGGCGGGAAGCCCCGTTTTACACGGAGCGCGAACGAGCAGCGCTGGATTGGACCGAAGCTGTGACGCTGATCGCCGAAGGTCACGCCCCCGACGACGTTTACGAACGAGTGGCAAGGCAGTTCAATGAGGAGGAGCTTGCGAACCTGACCCTCGCGATTGCTGCGATCAACAGCTGGAACCGGCTCAGCATCTCGTTCCGGGTCTTGCCCGGGTCATACAAATCCAATTTGCAGCCGCTGAAGGCCAGCGCCTGAGCCTCTAGGCTGCCCCGGCCCCGGCGTGAGGCAGCCTCCGCGGGCCCCCGGACCAGCCTCGGCCTGGCCGCGATTTTCCACCCTGTAATTGCGGCGCGCCGCGCAAATCCTCTATACTCGTCTTGTAGCCAAGCAAGCCCCGGCGAGCCGCCCAGGCAGGGCCCTCCCGGACGCCTCAAGCGCCCAATGATCGATCTAACCGAGAAAATCAAAAAGAAGCTCAAGGACGAAATCGCCCTGCTCGAGCACGAGCTGCACGACGAGCTGCCCAAGGAAATCAAAGTCGCTCGGGCACACGGCGACCTTTCCGAGAACGCCGAGTACAAATACGCCAAGGAGCGTCAGGCGTATGTTTCGGCGCGGCTGGGCCAGCTCCACCAGCGCATGGCCGATATTTCGATGCTCAATTTGAACAATTTGCCGAAAGATCGCGCTGCTTACGGTTCCACGCTACTCGTGCTTGACGTTGCGAAGGCCACTAAAATCGAGTACAAACTGGTGACTGTCGAAGAAGCGGACGCGACGAAGGGATTGATCTCGACGACCTCTCCGATTGGACGTGCGCTGCTCGGGAAAAAAGTCGGCGATGAAGTAACAGTGACGACGCCCGCGGGCATCAAAGAATACGAAGTCATGCGGCTGACCACGATTTATGACCAGGAATAGGGGAGTGATCTGCACTTCATGTTGACCCGCGCCATCGGCCGGTACCTTTCCTGGCCCGTTGACCGAATCGCCGCCCTCCTGGCTCCCACGGGAATCCCTCCGAACGTCATTACCTGGTGCGCGCTAGTCGGGAATCTCTGGGCTGGGATGCTGTTCGCAGCCGGGCGGTTCAAGGCCGCGGGCGGTCTGATGATCCTCGCCGGCCTGTGCGACTTGCTCGATGGACCGGTGGCGCGCCGACAGAATCGCGTCTCGCTTTTTGGCGGTTTCCTCGATTCCATCCTCGATCGTTACGCGGACCTGATCCTGTTTCTCGGCTTGCTGGTCTATTACGCCCAGGTAAATCGCTTCCGCTACGCAGTGCTCGCCGGCGCGGCCATGGCCGGATCGGTGATGGTCAGCTATGCGAAAGCGCGCGCCGAATCGCTGGTGCCCACATCGGAAATCGGATTTTGGGAGCGCCCGGAGCGCCTGGTATTGATGATTCTGGGCGCGCTGACGAACCGCATTGACGTGGCGCTCTGGCTCTTGGCGATTGGCCCCAACATCACCGTGATTCACCGCATCCTTCATACGTGGAAGCAGACCCGCAATAGCGGCCTCCGATCGGTTCCAGTTCCCATCCAGACGAGCGCAACACCAGCCCGCGACCCAGCGCCTCTCCTAACCCGCTCGGCCGGGCGTGGCCGCATCTAGCCCAGCCCGTCGGGCATCTGATTACCGTCCGTTCGCACAGTTGGGGTAAAATCGCCCGGACAACACCCACCATTCCAATGGAGGCACATATGGCAATGCGAGATTCGTTCCTTCCTGAATTCGAACACGAAATGGAAACCACGCGGAAGACGCTCGAACGCGTCCCCGAAGACAAAACAACATGGAAACCGCACGACACATCCATGGCCATGGGCCGCCTGGCCGGACACATCGCCGAGATGGCCGGGTTCGCCGCGGCCACATTTAACGGTGATTCGTTCGATTTCGCGCCGCCGGGAGCTCCGCCCATGCAGCCAACGGTCATGACTTCGCGCAAGCAGCTGCTCGAAATCTTCGACAAAAACGTAGCATCCGCCCGCGCCGCGATCTCAAAAGCGAGCGACGAGGATTTGCAGAAAACCTGGACGTTGATGAATGGCGGAAAGACGTTTTTCTCGATGCCGCGCATCGCCGTCCTGCGCGGAATGATTCTCAACCACGTGATCCATCATCGCGGCCAGCTTTCGGTCTATCTGCGCATGAATCAGGTGCCGGTTCCTTCGATCTACGGCCCGTCCGGCGACGAAGGCCGGATGTAACGCATTTCCGGATAACCCGCAAAATGGTATTGTGTCGGCCGGTTCGTCCCTGCTGCACTGGGCGAATCGGCCGCCTTCGTTTTCGGCGCCGTCCCTTGGGGAATCCCGATTTCAATTGATGAAAGCAGCCTTCTCAAGAATGTTACGAACACTTCTCGTTCTCGGCTTCGCTGCTCTTCTCAGCGCGAATGCATCGGCTCAGAACCCGGTCATGAGCCGCCACGATCATCAGCCGCAGAGCCAGCTACCGCGATCTGCCCTCGCCCCCTCTCATGCAAGGGATCGGCGACGCCAACCTCAAAATCACCACGAACTCCGACGCAGCCCAGGCCTATTTCAACCAAGGCCTTCGCTTACTACACGACTTTTGGTATTTCGAATCCTATCGTGCGTTCAAAGAGGCCGCGCGCCTTGATCCCTCGGCCGCCATGGCTTTTTGGGGTGAGTTCGAAGCTCTGAATACGGGCGGACCGGTGAACGACAATGCGCAGGCCGCACTGCAAAAGGCTAGTTCTCTCGCGGACAAGGTTTCTGAGCATGAACGTTTCTACATTCGCGCAGCAGAACATCAAATCCACGAGGACAAACCCGACGAGAAAGCGGCCTACCGCCGTGAAATGGAAGCTCTCATCGATCGGTATCCCGGATGATGTAGACGCCCAGGCGCTGCTCGCGCTCGCAGTGATGTCCGGTTACGACACTGAGGGCCGCCCGCGCGAAGGCCAACTTTATTCGCAGTCAATCTTGCGCAATCTTCTGACTGCTCATCCGGACAACGCCGCCGCCAATCACTATTGGATACACGTCATGGAAGACAGTTCGCGGCCGGAGCTCGCGCTTCACAGCGCCGATGTCCTCGCCAGCATGGCGCCGAGTTCCGGGCACATGGTCCACATGCCTGGGCACATTTATTGGCGCGTGGGTGACTACGAGAAGTCTCGGCAATCGTTCGTGGCTTCGGTGCGGGTGGACGAAGCGTACATGGCGGCGCAAGGGATCAAGCCTGAAGAAGATTGGAATTACGCGCATAACCTCGCGTACCTGATCGCCGCATGTGCCGAATCTGGCCGCTATCGCGAGGGCCTCGAATGGGCAAAGAAGTTCCGGGACATGCCCATGCCCGTGGGAATGACCTCCGCCCGATTCGTAGCCTGGGCGGGTGCCAGCGTGGCGCGAGTCAATGTCCGCTTCAGCGATTGGCAAGCTGTACCGCAAAACCAGATATCGTTTGGCACCGACGCCTCGTCGGCCAGCGCGGCGGCGAAATCCTATTCGGACGGTTTGAACACTTATTCGAACGGCATGGCTGCGCTCGATCGTGGAGATTTGACCGACGCGTCTAAACAAGCTGACGCGCTGGACGCATCGCTTTGGCGGTTACAAGCCACGAAGCCGAAAAAAATGGACGCCGACGCCATGGGTGATCACTCGAACGACCATTCCGAAGACGACCCGTCGGAAATCCTGAACCTGATGGGGACTATGTCTCTCGACCTTCGCGGCAGCCTTGCGGCCGCGCAGGGAGACGTCGCGGGAGGAATCAAGCTGCTGCAACAAGCCGCGGACAAAGAAAAGAACCTCGGCTATTCGGAGCCGCCGCGGTACTTTCGGCCTGAACAGGAAAGTATCGGTTACGCATACCTGAAAACAAAGCAGTGGGATAAGGCGCGCGATGCTTTCAACGAAGCTCTGAAGCAGCGCCCCAACAGCGGCCATGCCTTTTATGGCATCGCTCAGTCCTACGCGATGGCCGGTGACGCAATCCACGCAACAGCTGCGTATCGGGATTTTCTCGCCGCCTGGCAACACGCCGATAGCGACCTGCCGCAAATCAAGCAAGCCAACGCGTGGCTCGCTTCTCATCCGCAATAGCCCGCACGATCGGCGTTGCTAGTGGCGTCCGGCTGAAGGAATTACCGCGTCGCCCCACGATTGCTGAGTCTTCGACTTGCGTGGCATCACTTTTTCGGAAATTCTCGCGCGACGCTCGGCGCGCGCAGATTCGCTCGCCATTTCCCGACCCTTGAATTCCGGCATCACCTCTTCCGAGAAAAGCCGTAGCGAATCGCACTGCTGGTCAAGCGACAAGCGCCCCACCTGCCGCACGGCGATTACCTGATCGATTCCAGCGTCTTCGTACTCCCGCAGAGTTTGGCGAAGCTTTTCGGGCGTGCCAACGCAGGCCTGCGCGATAAATTCCGGCGAAACCGGCTCCTTGGGATTCGTCGTGTACTCCTTCCAGATGTCGGTCTTGCCCGGACGGTGTTCGCCGAAAAAACTGTAGTGCCCCAGCCCGTAGACGAAGAAGCCGTAGTTCTCAATGGCGGCCGCTTCGGCGCGCTTCTGGTCGTTGTCGCAGAGAAACGGAGTCGCGATGGCGAAATTCGGATTCACCGCGTATCCGAGCGGCTCGCACTCGTTTTCCATCGTCGAGTAGTAATCCTTCACCCATTGGCGCGCTTCTGCCGCACTGATAAAGGAAAATGTCAGCGCGCCGAGCCCCAGCCTCGCCGCATCGAGAATCGATTCGCGCCTTGAACACGCCATCCAGAGCGGCGGGTGCGGTTTTTGTAGCGGCTTCGGCACCAGGTTTCGCGGCGGCACCTTCACGTACTTGCCCTCGAATCCCGTGAACGGGTCCTCCACCAGCATTCTCACCGCGACGCGCATTCCTTCCAGCTGCATCGCCTTCTTGTCTTCCTGCGGCACCAGAAACCCGCCAAGCTCCGTCGTCGTCGCGCCCGAACCCATCCCAAATTCGCAGCGGCCATTGCTGATCAGGTCGAGCGCGGCAATACGCTCCGCGATACGCGCGGGGTGATTGATCTGCGGCGGCGTTTGAATGATCCCGTGCGCCAGTCGAATGTTCTTCGTCCGCTGGCTGCACGCGGCCAGAAAGATTTCTGGAGCCGACGCGTGCGAGTACTCCTCCAGGAAGTGATGCTCCGTCGCCCAAACGTAATCGAAGCCACACTGGTCGGAGAGCTCCGCGATATCCAGCGCGTCATTCAGCAGCGTTCGCTCGGACTCGCTCGTCCAGGGGCGCGGAAGCCCCATCAAATGTATGCCGCCAAATTTCATCAGGTGCCTTTCCGGTTGGTGTTCGAAGCGTATTCTACGCTAACGCGGAGCCCGCGCAAGCTCACCCCGGCAGCTGAAATTACGCGTATGGTTGGCGCGCGAAACGAATCATCCGGAAAGAGTGGGTACAACAATCCTGTGGGAATTGGGGGGGCAGGTTCACAGATCGGGCGAGGCTCAGTGCCGAGCTTTCGCGCCTTACGGCATGCGCATTCCGGTCCGGCCGCAGTCTTCGAACATGGACAGGACGTTCGTGATGCCGAACAGGTCTCTGATCGCGCTGTTGTAATTGATCAATAGGAATTCGCAGTTTTCCTTCTTCGCCGAAACATACAGACCCACAATCGCGCCGAGTCCGGAGCTGTCCATCCGGTTGAGCTCTCCAAGATCCAGCACGATCCTCTTCGTGTGCGGTATCTTGCCTCTTACGTGTGTCTTCAACGTCCCCGCATGCTCGCTCGTCAGCCGGCCGACGCAAAATATGACAATCTCATTTTCCCGAGCGTCGGTCCGCATCATGAATGCTGCCGTTGATGACGCTGTTGGTTCCGGTGCCATGCCAAACTCCCTCCTGCCGCGAACGCCCCTCGCCTGAGCCGTGCCATGGGAAGCGCGAGCGTATTCTACCCCGATGTCACCGGCGTGCAAGCGCTAGACCTCCCGCGCGACACCCGATCGTGGCCCTGGGTTCTCGTGTCTCAGGCGATTGAAAACAAACCGGAGCCTGTGCTAGCATCCCCGCTTTCTCGCCTTGAGTTCGCTCCCCGCGAACCAAGGGCCGGAGGGTTCATCGCGCGTAACCGCCAGGGGGCGGGTTCGTGATGCTGATCCCAAATCACAGCACGAAGTTTGTTGTCCGCACGTTCCCCACGCGAAATGCCTGTTCTGACCTGACGACGGGCGTAAGCCTGCCATCCGAGCGCCGTTTCGGCCGCGCGAACGAATTTCCATTTTCCATTTTCCAATCTCAAATTTCGCTTCAACCGAGGTGATGCATGAAATCCTACACAACCGATTGGATACGCAACGTGGGCATTGTCGGCCACGGCGACACGGGGAAAACCCAGCTCGTGTCGTCGTTGCTTTTCACAGCGGGGATGACGCCGCGGCTCGGCAAAGTCGCCGATGGCTCAACTACCACAGACTGGGATGAAGAGGAAATCGCACGAAAGATCTCGATTAATACAGGCCTCGCGCACGCCGAATGGGCTGTGCCGGGTCAGCCGGAAAAAACGAAAGTAAATCTGCTCGATACGCCCGGCTACTCGACCTTCATCAATGAAACGAAATCTTCGTTGATCGCCGCGGACGCCGCGCTCATCGTCGTGGACGCAGCCGCGGGCGCGCAAGTCGTCACCGAAAAAGTCTGGGACTACGCGACGGAATACGATCAGCCACGCGCGTTTCTGCTGAACTGGATGGACCGCGAACTCGCCAGCTTCGACCGCGCGCTCGGATCGCTCGAGCAGGTGTTTGGGCGCGGCGTCGTCCCGATTCAGCTGCCCATCGGCTCCGAAAGGGGCTTTCGTGGCGTGGTGGACCTGGTGACGATGAAGGCGCTCATCTATACGCCCGATGGAGACGGAAAAGCCAAAATCGAGGAGATTCCCGCGGCACTCGCCGAGCGAGCCAAGGAAGCGCACGAAAAACTAGTCGAGATGGTCGCCGAGGGTGACGACGAGTTAATGCAGGAATTCTTCGACAAGGGCACGCTTCCAGTTGAGGATTTGAAAAAAGGGCTACACGAGGAAGTTCGAGACAAGAAAATCTTTCCGGTCCTGCTCAGCTCCGCGCTCCACAATATCGGCAGCGACGCGATTCTGAATTTCCTGGTCGAGATTTTCCCGTCGCCCGCGTTTCGCGGCAAAGCGGTGGGCCACGCCACGCCCGACCACAAAGGCGAAAGCGTCGAGCGCAACATTGCCGCGTCCGAGCCCGCTTCCCTCTTCGCTTTCAAGACGGTCGCCGATCCGTTCGCCGGGCGGATCACGTATTTCAAGGTCTTATCAGGCGTCGTAAGAAATGACGCGATCATCGACAATTTCAGTCGCGGCACGCAGGAGCGCTTTCAACATTTGCAGGTGATGCAAGGGAAGACGGCCGTCGCCGTCAACGATCTCTGCGCCGGGGATCTTGGCGCGATCGCAAAACTGAAGGAAACGACCACGGGTGATACGCTCGGCGACAAGAAAGCTCCGATTTTCTATCCACCCGCGCGAATTCCCGAACCGTCTATCACTTTTGCTGTCGAGCCGAAGACGCGCGCCGATGAAGATCGCATCGGCGTGGCCATCCACAGGATTCTCGAGGAAGATCTTGCCCTGCGCTTCGCGCGCGACCCGCAAACGAAAGAGTTCCTTCTCTCCGGCGCCGGCCAGCAGCATATCGAGGTGGTTGTCGCAAAATTGCGCAAGCGCTACCACGTCGAAATGACTCTGAAACCTCCCAAGGTCGCCTACCGCGAAACGATTCGCGGCAAAGCCGACGCCGAAGGCAAACACAAAAAACAGACGGGCGGCCACGGGCAGTTCGGCCTCTGCCGGATCAAACTCGAACCGCTGCCGCGCGGCAAGGGAATCGAATTCGTGGACGACGTCTTCGGCGGCGCCATTCCGAAGAATTGGATTCCCTCCGTTGAAAAAGGGATTCGCGATTCCGCCGAGCGCGGCTATCTCGCTGGGTTTCCGGTCGTGGATTTTCGCGCCAGCCTCTACGACGGCAAATATCACGACGTGGATTCCAGCGACATGGCGTTCAAGATCGCGGGCTCGCTTGCGTTCAAGGAGGCCATGAAACAGGCAAAGCCGGCGCTGCTCGAACCGATCATGCACGTCGAGGTCTATGCTCCCGATCAGTATTCAGGCGACTTGATGGGCCATCTGAGCGGGCGACGCGGAAAAATCAGCGGAAGTGAGTCGCGTGCCGGCGGCGTGGTCGTCAAAGCACAGGTGCCGTTTTCGGAAATGCTGAGCTATGCCAACGAGTTGATTTCCATGACGCAGGGGCGCGGAAGCTACTCGATGGAATTCTCGCACTACGATTTCGTGCCGGCGGAAATTGCGGAGAAAGTGATCGCCGCGCACAAACCGCATCACGCGGGTGAGGAGGAAACTGCGGCAGCGGCCTCGGCGTAGTCGCGCGGACGTTGAGAATCGGAGCTACTGGCCGGGATTCGTTGGAGTCTGGGCAGCTTTCGCGTTAGCCGCCTGCGCGTTCTTGGTGTGCTTTGATTTTGCAGGCGCCGCGTTCGCAGCCGTCCCGCTCGCGGGCGGAGCGCTCTTGCTCATCATGAAGGTCGGGCAGCCAGCGCCATAACAGGGACCCAAGTCTCGCCACGCGCAACCCGATAAGCACATAGTGGCCGCGCACAATACCAGGCCAATCCCTAGCTTCCTCATCGTTTGCCCCTTTCGGACGCGCGGCTGGAGCGCGCAACGGCTTCGGAGTGCTTGCTGATATCTTGGCACATAACCCGCCGTCTGCTCGCCGATTTAGACCAAGTTTCGCCTTCAAAGCCACTGGAGAATGCAAGGCGAAGCCTCTGACGCGTGAAATGGGCGTTTTTTCAGGAAAGGCGCGGCAGGAAGAATCCGGTCCGGCGCCGGTGCTCGTCAAATTCCGAACCGAACTCACCTGCAAGAAGGGCCTCTTCCTTTCTGGCTTTCCAGATGATCCCTGCGAGAATCAAGCCGAATGCTATGAGCGCCCGGTAGCGGTCCACCGCGAGCACCGTAGCCCCCAACATAGTGACGATTCCGGTGTAAATCGGATGACGGATTCTTTCGTAGGGTCCTGAACGAATCAACCTATGCCCCTCGCGCAGCGCGACGCTCACGCTCCAATACCGGCCAAGCTGATAGCGCGCCCAAATCGCCACCCCCATCCCGATCCAGGTGAGCACAGCTGTGAAATAGGGCAGCCACCAGGCTCTCGGAACAAACGGGCCATTGAGAAAGTCCCATCGGTATGCGGCTGAATACAACAGAACCAAGATCGTAATCGTTAAAGCTGGGCGGCTGAACCTCTGGCTGAGCGGCTCGGACCGTTTCATCTTATTGAGCTGAAACCCTGAAATTAACCAGTAGACGAAAAAAATCAGCCACGCCGCATCGATCCAGTGAGCGGGATCCGACATGCGCAGTATCATCCAAGCTTGCGCGGCGGAAATCAAGGCCACCAAATTGGCGCTTGCGAATTCGCGGCGAGATGCGTCAAGCTTCCAAAATCATGAAAAAGTCCTCGAAAACAAAACGCTTGGGCGACGCAACGCTCGCAATTCACGCGGGCGAGGAACGATTCCACCTCGGCGCTCCCGTCGGAACATCCATCGCGCGCACCGCGAATTTCACATTCTCGAGCACGGAAGAAATGAAACTATGGGCGGAAGGGAAAAGCCCGGCGTACATCTATACGCGCTACGGGAACCCCACGCTTACAATCGCCGAACAGAAGATCGCGGCGCTCGAGGGAGCCGAATCGGCAGTCGTGGCTGCCTCCGGCACGGCCGCGATTTCAGCTGCGCTTTTTTCCCTGCTCCATACGGGTGACGAGGTAATCGCTACGCGCCAGCTATACGGCGGCAGCTATCGCCTGTTGCGCGACATCTTCCCGCGTTTCGGTATCGGCGTGCGCCATGTGGAGACCGATCTCGCGGGAATCGAAAAACTGGCCAGCGCGCGTACCAAGGTGCTGTACGTCGAAACTCCCACGAACCCCACGCTGCGCCTCGTGGACCTTAAGAAAGCGGCAGCGTTCGCCCAGGAATGGGGACTGATCTCGATCGTGGACAATACCTTCGCCAGTCCCGTTCTGCAGAAGCCTCTTTCGATGGGGTTCAACATGGTGGTCCACAGCGCGTCCAAATATCTCGCGGGACATTCCGACGTGATCGCTGGCGCCGCCGCCGGCAGCAAGCTGCTGATTGATAAAGTTCGCGCCAATATAATCCAGATCGGCGGATCCATGGACCCCGAAGCCGCGTTCCTATTGATCCGGGGAATGAAGACACTTGGAGTTCGAATCGAGCGCCAATGCCGTACAGCCATGGCCGTCGCGAAGTTTCTGGAAAAACATCCGAAAATCGCTCGGGTGCATTACCCGGGACTGGCGTCGCACCCAGATCACAAGCTCGCCATGCGCCAAATGAGCGGCTTCGGCGCCATGCTCGCCTTCGAACACAAGGGCGGCCTTGCCGGCGCCCGACGCTTCGGCGATCGCATTCGCGTGTTCCTGCTGGCGGCGAGCCTGGGCGGCGTCGAATCCCTGGCGATCCTGCCGATCTATAGCTCGCACTACAACATGTCGTTGGCGGAGCTGCGTGCCGCAAGCGTCGAGCCCGGTACGGTGCGCGTCTCCGTCGGCCTCGAAGACCCCGAGGACCTGATAGAGGATCTCCGCCAGGCTCTCGCCTAGGCCCACGCTGACGAGATGCTCTAACCGATCCCGGAACGCTGGCAATTCCCTGCCGTACGGTGATATAAGCCTGTCTGGGCGATCGAAAAACCACTAGTACTTGATGTCTTGTTTCGGTCAACCTCTACCGGCCGAGTCCCATTGACCCGAGTCGTAAGTAATTCGTAGTATTTCCGTTAGCATGAATCGGCCAATGCGAAAACTGAGTCATCGCGCGAGCGTCTGGGTCGTTCTGGCGGCTAGTACCTGCTTCATGGCCAGCTGCGACGATTCCGCGAAAAAGCCCGTACAAGTGCGGCCTCCCGCGGCTGCGCCCACACCCGCGCCAGATTACGCTAGCCAGCCGCTGCCTTTCCCCCAGCACTCGGTTTCTGCGTATGCATTGGTCCCTGAACAGCCGCCGGCGATAGATCTTTTGGTGGAAAAAGTCCAGACAGCCTACGACTCAGGTCAGCGAGAAATCAAGGCAGGACATTTGGACAAGGCTCAGGCCAATTTCGACCTCGCGGCCGACTTGATTTTGAAGAGCGGTTTCACGGCGGACGCCAATCCTCAACTTGCGAAGCTATCCGATCGAATCGGCGAGGCGGTCCAATCCGGTGATCTGGATGCCGCGAAGGTCAGCGACGATCAGGAAGAATCCGACACGCCATCCCAGCCTGCGCCAATCGAAGAGATTGCCGATTTGACGCTGCCTGCGGGCGATCCCCGTCTGGCGCTCAAGGCCGAAAACGAACTCATCAATGTCCGCCACGACTTGCCGCTCACCGTGAACGAGTCCGTTCTGCAGTATCTGAGTTTCTTTACGACCACGCGTGGCCGGGCCATCGTGTCGCATGGATTGGATCGCGCCGGTCGCTACGACGGAATGATCCGTCGTGTGCTGAAGGAAGAGGGCGTCCCGCAGGATCTGATATATCTGGCGCAGGCCGAAAGCGCCTTCCAGCCGCAGGCGGTTTCGCGCGCCGGAGCACGCGGCATCTGGCAGTTCATGCCGTACCGCGGCGAGGAATACGATCTCGAACGCACCTACTGGGTGGACGACCGCAGCGATCCGGAAAAGTCAACGCGCGCGGCAGCCCACCATTTGCGCGATCTCTACGGCATGTTCGGCGATTGGTACCTGGTAATGGCCGCCTATAATTCCGGTCCCTTGAATGTCGAGCGCGCGATCCAGCGCACGGGTTACGCTGATTTCTGGGAGTTGCAGAAGCGCAAAGCGCTGCCGAAGCAGACCCAAAACTACGTGCCGATTATCCTAGCGCTGGCTATGGTTGCGAAGGACCCGGCCCATTACGGCGTGCAGGTCAATCCGGATAAGCCCATGCAGATCGAAACCGTCAGGCTGGACCATTCGATCAGCCTGCAGTTGGCATCGGACGCGTCAGGCGCGGACGTTGACGACCTTCGGCTGTTGAACCCGCAGCTTTTGCGCAACGTGACGCCGAACGATCCGGGATTTCAGTTGAAGCTGCCCTCGGGCGCCGCGAAACCGTTTGAAGAAAACGTCCAGCAGGTCCCGCAAGACAAGTGGACAAGCTGGCGGCTGCATCCCGCCGAGCAGGGCGAAACGATTTCCGATATCGCCCGCCAGTATCGCGTGTCTGTTTCCGCGATTGAAGCTGCGAACCACTTGGAACCTCGCGCCACCGTCCCTGCGGGCTTTCTTCTGAATGTCCCTACGCTCCCGCCCGTCGTGCGACTGGTGAGCTACCGTGTGCAGCGCGGAGACACGCTCGCGGGGATTGCCGAACGCTACGACGTGACGGTCGAGCAGCTCAAACATTGGAATCATATTTCGGGCGGCCACGTGTCGCGTGGCGCTCGCCTCCGGATTTACGCCGGCAGCCAGACGGCTGGAGCGCCATCCGTGAAAGGCAAGTCCGCGCGAAACGAGAGCCAAGGTCAGGGTCTCGAGAACGTGTCCACGGGCAAGTCTGAAAGGCCCGAAGCCTCGAACATCGCGTGAAGCCCGGCGAGACGCTTTATTCGATCGCGCACGATTACCAGACTTCGGTTTCAGCCATCCGCCAGTCGAATCCCTTTCTGGCCGATCGCTCGCTCCGTGCGGGCGACGTCCTCACCATCCAGCGGTAGCGCTCCCTAAAATAGTAAGTAACTTATTATCTGCAAGATACGGAAAGCGCCCTCCAATATTCGGCCCGCCCGGGAACCCATAGATGGAACCGTGGACATACTCGCTGTTTTTTCGATCCATTGCGCCTTGACAAACTTCCGACAGTCCGATTATATGCGGGCCGAGGAGTGAGGCCGTCCGGCAAAGCCGCGACCCCACGGAGGATCCAATGTTTTACGCGAAAATGAACGATGAGGAAGACGACGAACTGCCCGCCTTTGATGACGAAGAAGAGGGGCAGGAGCAGCCGCAGGAGATCGTAGAAGAAGTGGAAGAAATCGTCGTCGACGAAGAGCCGGAAGAGGAAGACGAAGCCCCGGCCGCGCCTGCTCCCCGCAAGCCGGCGCCGGCGACGCAAAGCGAAGAAAGCGAAGAAGGCGCGCCCCAAGGCCAAGAAAGCCAAGCGCAAACCAAAGCCGAGCGCCAAAAAAGGACGTGCGAAAAAATCGCGTCCCAAGAAACGCAAAAAGAAGCGCTAGCGATTTCTTCGGTAGCCGCTTTTGGTACACCTGATTCGCCAGGCCATGTGGTGGAGTAAATCCACTCGGCCTGGCGAATTTTCATTTCGGGATATAGTGCCAGTTCGCTAGTGGATCCCTGCGCATTCCCGAGATCCCGGTCACCATGTTTCCCACTATGAAATGTTTCTCTTGAAGTACCCCTCTTTGGGCCGCTAGCATACGCGCTCGATGCCACTGGCGGTCCAGCAAATCCGGAGAATGCGCGGAGGAGCGCAGTCGCACCTGATGCGCTGCGAAGATGGCGGATACTACGTCGTAAAATTCCAGAATAATCCGCAGGGCGCGCGGATACTGGCGAATGAATTGCTTGGTACCAGGTTGGCGGCGCGAATGGGACTGCCGACTCCGGCAGCGGCGGTAGTCGAAGTGCGTGAAAGTTTGATCCAGCACACCGAAGACCTGGTGATCCAGCTCGGGCGCGGGCGGATGCCCTGCCGTGCCGGGATTGCAATTCGGCTCGCGCTATCCTGGCTCGCCCGCCGATACCGTGGTATACGACTTTCTGCCGGATGAGCAGCTGCGCGACGTCGTCAACCTTTCGGATTTCTGCGGAATGCTCGTCTTCGACAAATGGACCTGCAACACGAACGGCCGCCAGGCGGTCTTTTTCCGCGCGACAGAGCGAATCGCGCTACCAGGCATGGATGATTGACCAGGGATTTTGCTTCAACGCGGTGGAATGGAATTTCCCCGACGCTCCCCTGCGCGGCCTTTACGCGCGCCATCGCGTGTACGAATCCGCGCGCGGAATAGACGCCTTCGAGCCCTGGCTCGCGCGCATCGAAGGAAAAATGACGGAAGCGGTTTTCGACGAGATCTACAAAGAGATTCCGGGCGAATGGTACGGCTTCGAAACCGAGGCGCTCGAACGGATGCTCGAACATCTCCTGCGGCGGCGCAAGCTCGTCCGGGAGCTGGTCGTTTCGGCCTGGAAATCATCGGCACAACCTTTTCTCAACTGGAAGTGACACATGCCTGACGAACCGAAAAACACTCTTCGCTTTCGCGTCCTGCGCTATACGCCCAATCTGGTCCGCGATGAATGGGTCAATGTAGGCGTGCTGCTGGAGGAAGTCGATGGACCGCGGCGCGCCATGCGTGTGATCGAAGACGCTTCCGAAATCGCACGCGTCCGCCGGCTGCATCCCGCCACCGATGAAAGCCTGCTCCGCGCGCTGCCGTCGGAATTCGACGCGCGGCTCCGTGCGCCCGAATCCGAGGTCCGGACGTATCTCGAGAAGCTCGACTTGACGCTTTCGAACGTCCTGCAGCTGAGTCCTCAACGAGGACTTCTCGCCGATGATTTCGACACCGAACTCGAGCGCCTGTACCACGATCACGTGGCGCCTCCCCCTTCAGCCCGCGGCGGAATCGTCGAAAACACCCGCGCCTGGATTCGTGCCCGCCTCAACGACGTATTCCGGCGGCACCGGATTCTGGGCAAGCTCGAACGCAGCGTTCGCGTCGAGGAATTCACGCAGCCCGGCGACCCCCTGCATCTCGATTACGCCTACCGCTACAACGGAACGCGCGGCTACATTCATACCGTGGCGCTGGGCCGCGACCCATCGCAGGCGAAAGTGCTCGCCTACACCGCCGAATGCATTCGCGCGCGCGCCGCGAATTCGGAATTCACCGCCATCACTGAAGTCGAGCCCGCGCGCGAAAACCCGCGCCACCAATTCATCGCACGGCTGCTTGCGGAACAGCGCATCTCAATGGTGCCGCTGAATCGCGTCGAGAAATTCGCCGACGATCTGCGTCCCCGCCTTCAATAATCGATCCGTTCCCGAGCGCGTCTTGCAAACGCGCCCCGAAGTCGGTGGACGCGCGAACACTTTTGTGTGACGATGTCGCGCCGCATCGGGAGGAACTCATCATGGACAGACGAAAATTCCTGGCTACATCACTCGCGACCGCAGCCGTTGCCGCCGCGCCGCTCAGCCTTGCAGAAGGAACTCAAGACGCCGCTGCTCAGGGCGGCCGCGAATATTACGAACTCCGGCGCTACCACTTGCTCACGCCTCAGCGAAAGCTTGCAGACGACTATTTTCGGACTGCCCTGGTGCCCGGATTGAATCGCCTGGGAATGTCGACGGTCGGCGTTTTCAACGTTTCGATCGGCGTCGAAGGCCCGTCCATGTACGTGCTGATTCCCAGCACCTCGGTCGAGACGCTGGTTAACGCGGACGCCCGCCTGAGCCAGGATGCCGAATATGTGAAAGCGGCCTCGGATTTCCTCAACGCTCCCGAGAAATCGCCCGCGTTCGTCCGCATGGAGAGTTCGCTGATGGTCGCGCTCGCCGGCGCGCCGAAATTGACGGTCCCTGCCGCGACAGCGCAGAAGTCGCCGCGCTTGTTCGAGCTGCGCACCTACGAGAGTTCCACCGATCAGGACCACAGGGTAAAAGTGGCTCAGGTAAACGAAGGCGAAATTCCGATTTTTCTCAAGGCTGGATTCTGGCCCGTCTTTTTCGGCGACACTCTGATCGGCCCGCGCATGCCGAACCTGACCTATATGATTGGATTTGCGAATCTCGCTGAACGCGACAAGGCCTGGGACGCATTCCGCTCGGCTCCAGAAACGAAAGTGCTTTTCGCCCAGCCGAAATACACGTTCGAGGATCTTGTGACCAATATCGACAACTCGGTCCTGAGCCCGGCGGCTTATTCTCAGATCTAGCCGGGGCGACGCGGACAAATTACGGCCTTCATGGCCGCATTGACGCGGTTTTGCGATTCTGCTATGTTCCTTCGTCACTCGGCATTGGAGCGAAAACCTTGACGCGTCGCGTCGTACGCAGTAAGAAC
Organism: uncultured Acidobacteriota bacterium; assembly: GCA_963701865.1. Lineage (GTDB taxonomy): Bacteria > Acidobacteriota > Terriglobia > Acidiferrales > UBA7541 > Palsa-295. The sequence goes on along the minus strand of CAVPBO010000001.1, from coordinate 138,219 downwards.
TCCTCTAACGGAAGCCGTAAGTCAATGAGCAAAAAGGCTTTAGCTTCGGCGAAGGCCCGGCTGATGCCTCCCGATCCGGACGCTCCCGCCAAGCAGCAGCAATTGAAGCTCTACGAAGAAGCGCTGAAGCATTTCCAACAGCAGAAGTTCCAACGCGCCCATGAAGTGCTTTTGCGCGTTCTGGAAGGGCCCAGCAAAGAGCTGGGCGACCGCGCCAAGGTTCACATTCGCATCTGCGAGCAGCGGATTTCCCGCCTCCCGGCGCCCGCCGCCAAGTCCGCGGAGGACCACTACACCCAGGGCGTCACGCTGATGAACCTCGGCCGCTGGGACGAGGCGCGCGAGCACCTGGATCGTGCCCGCAAAGCCGCTCCCAAAGCCGACCACATCGTCTACGCCATGGCGGCGCTCGATTGCCTGACCGGCGAAGCCGATTCCGCGATGCAGAACCTCAAGGTCGCCATCCAGCTGCGCCCCGAAAATCGGTATCACGCCCGCAATGACGAAGACTTCGCTTTCCTGCAGGAAGATCCGCGCTTTACCGAACTCCTCTATCCGGAGCGAGACGGTTCAGCCGGCTGATTCGCCTTTCTTCCCATGAAAAAATTTGTTGAACGCCGTTGGCCATCCGTCAGGGTTGTTGCGCTCGGAGGCGGCACTGGTCTTTCCGCCGTGCTGCGCGGCCTGAAGGAACATATCGCCGAGCGCGGAAAGCGCCGTCCCACACAGACGATCGCGGATCTCACCGCCGTCGTCACGGTCACGGATGACGGTGGCAGCTCCGGCCGCCTGCGCCGCGAATATCGCGTCCTGCCGCCCGGCGACATCCGCAACTGCATGGTCGCTCTTTCCCGGGACGAACACCTGCTCGGCGAGCTTTTTCAATACCGTTTTCCTGCCGGGTACGGACTCGCGGGCCACAGTTTTGGCAATCTATTTCTGACCGCGCTGACGAACGTCACCGGAGATTTTCCGCGCGCCGTCCAGGTCTCCGCTCAAGTGCTGGCGATTCGCGGCCGGATATTCCCGTCCACCGCGCAGAACGTCACGCTGCAAGCCGAGCTGGAAAACGGAAAAATCGTCGCGGGCGAGACAAATATTTCGCGTTCGCGCAAACGCATTGCGCGTGTGCGTCTGGTCCCGCGCCGCGTTCGCCCGCTGCCCGAGGTGCTCGCCGCCATTCGCGAAGCGGATCTTATCCTCGTCGGACCCGGGTCGCTCTATACGAGTATTTTGCCCAATCTGCTCGTGGAACAGATGACGGAAGTAATTGCCAACTCGCGCGCCACGCGCGTCTATATCGCCAACGTGATGACGCAGCCCGGCGAGACCCAGCACTACTCCGTCGCCGACCATGTCCGCGCGATTTACGCGCACACCCGCACCGGCCTGTTCGATTTCGTTGTGATCAATCGCACGCCCGTATCGCCGCGCTTCCTGCGGCGTTATGCGGCGCAGGGAGCCGAGCCGGTGGATCCGTCGCTTGAAAGAGATCGAACAGATGGGCCTGAAATATGTAACGGGCGATATCGCACAGCAGGAGGGAGGCGTCGTCCGGCACGACCAGAAGCGCCTCACGCGCCTTCTGCTCGACACGTTCGTGAAACGCAGGACTGCTCGCTGAAAATCTAATTACCGCCGGCGGGAGCGAGCGGAGCCGTATAGCCTTCGCGCGCAATTACCACCGCGTTCTTCTTCTTGCCCTTCTTGTCGGCAAGTTCCAGCGGGTTCCCCTCATCGTCCACCACTTGCACGAGGAGCTTGTGGTATCTCCCGTCCTGCGCAGTAGACGGCGAAAACGCCAGCGTGTACTGGTTGCGCAGGAATTGCGCCACGGAATTGAAGATCGCGGGCATCTCGCCTTGGAATCGCGGGAACCATGCGTATCCGCCGGTCAAGCGAGCGAACGTGCTGAGTTGATTCTTCGCCTGCAGGTAACCGATGCCGGCCCCGCCCGCGGAACGCAGGTCGAGATCCTTCGCCTACGCCCACGCAGAAAATCGTGACGTCGGTTTCCTTCACGCGTCGCAAAGTCTCATCGAGGTTGTGCTTGCTGAACGTGTCGAATCCGGTGGCCAGCACCAGAATGGCCTTCTTGCCCTTTACGTCGCGGAGCTGGCCCATCGTTTCAAGCACGGCATCGAAAAGATTCGCCTCGCTGAAGCTCGGGAAAAAAAGTGATTCGATATCCTGCTCAACTTGCCGCTTGTCCTGGGTGAAATCCTCCACGAGGGTCGTTTTCAAATCGAATGTCTTGAGCGCCACCCAATCCTGTGGCTTGAGCTGGGTCAGAAAAGACTGCGACCAATACTTCGCCTTGTATCCGAAATATCCGCCGTAGCGGGCGCTGAACTCCATCAGCATTACGATCGTGATCGGCGCATCCGTAGGCGCGAAGTTCGCGATCTGCTGCCGCTGGCCCTCATCAAGAATGCGAAAGTTCTCCTTCTTCAATCCAGTCACGATATTGCCGTCGTGATCCGTCACCACGGCATCCACATCCACGATGTTCGACTGCACGGAGATCGCAACCTGTGGCGGAGGCGGCGCCTGATTTGCCGGCGCTTTCCCTGCGTTTGCCCGGGCGCTGGAGGAGCGGGCTGCGCGGGATCTCGGTTCGGAGACGGCGACTGCGGGCCTTCCTGCTGCGCGAGCGCCGTCCACGCATCGGACGGAATGCCCAGCCCGACGATCAGAGCGCCCATCAAGACGACGCGCAAACCAGTATTTCATCCGCATAATTTCCTCACTCGAATTGGATGCCGCCAGGGCCCGCCGCGGATGGTCCGTTGCAATCCAGAAAACCACTCTCGCCGTGCCTCGCAGGCCCCTTCCGTCGCAATGATAGTATTAATGGTATCCACTTTGCGATGTACTTTCAGATTCACCTGGAGGCGAAAAGGATGGCGCGGACGACTCTGCGAATTGTGATTCGAATGCTTCTGACGCTGGTCGCCGCAGCGCCTGTTTACGCGCAGAATCACGCCCAGCCCGCCGCGCACGTGTTGGGACAAACATCCACTCAGTCCGCCACGTCGCAGGCCGCGCCTTCATCGAGTGCGGACATATCGCAGATCGGAAGCGAAGCCCTCGTCTGGCTGCAGGACCTGATCCGAATCAACACCACGAATCCTCCCGGCAATGAACTGGTCGCCGCGAAATATCTGGCAGGCGTTCTCGATAAGGAAGGCATCCACTCGGAAACATTCGAGAGCACGCCCGGCCGCGGCTTCCTGGTCGCGCGGCTTTCCGCAAACTCCATGCCGGATCCCTCGCGCGCCTTGCTGCTGATGGCCCACTTCGACGTCGTCGGCGTGGACAAAACCAAATGGACGGTCGATCCCTTCGGCGCCGTAATTCAAGGCGGCTACCTCTATGGTCGCGGCACGATTGACGACAAAGGAATGCTCGCTGCGAATCTGGCCGTGTTCGTGGCGCTGAAGCGTTCCGGCGCGCGATTGAATCGCGATGTGATTTTGTTTGCCGAAGCCGACGAAGAGGCCGGCGGCACCGCGGGCATGAAATTCGCCGTCGAAAAACACTGGGACAAGATCGCCGCGGGTTTCGCGCTCAACGAAGGCGGCCAGGTCGCCGTGAAGAACGGCAAGACTCAATACATCGGCGTCCAAGCCAGCGAAAAGGTCATGCAGAACGTGGACGTGATTGCCACCGGAACCTCCGGGCACGCTTCAGTTCCGCGGAAAGACAATCCCGTAGCGCACCTGGCGACCGCGATTTCGAAAATCGCCGCATACGAAGCTCCCGTGCAGTTCAATGCCATCACGCGCGCGTACTTTGACGGCCTGGCGCCCACCGAAGACGAGGACACCAGCAAATGGATGCGCGCGCTGGGCTCCGCCGATCGCGGCGACCATGCGGCCCGCTGGGTTTCCGACGCGAATCCGACCTGGAGCGCCATGCTGCGCGACACGATTTCTCCCACGATGCTTCAAGCAGGAATTCGCCAGAATGTGATCCCTTCGGAAGCACGCGGCGTCCTGAACATTCGCCTGCTTCCCGGAAATCAGCTCGATCCACTGATCGCCAAATTGCAGCAACTCGTCAACGATCCGCAGGTACGCTTCGAGACTGAGTCGGCGGGGGCAGAGTCTGCGCCATCCTCGTCGCTCACCTCGGACTTGTACACTTCGATCATCCATACCGCCGGAAGAACGTTTCCCGGCGCTCCCGTTCTGCCGTACATGTCCGCCTACACAACCGATTCCTGGCCGCTGCGCATGAGAAACGTTCAAGCCTATGGAGTGCTTCCCTTCCCGCTCACGGACGAAGATCTAGGCCGCATGCACGCCGACAACGAACGCATCCCGGTCGATTCCTTCCGCAAGGGAGTTGAGTACCTCTACGGCATCGTCAGCGATTTCGCCGTCGCAAAGTAGCGCCATCAGCGAGTCAGCCGCGAGCCAAGTAGTTCTTTTCGTAGGGGCACAGCATGCTGTGCCCGGCAAACATTCTTGGCGCAATGCAGCCAATGGGCGGAGCGTCCGCGTCGCCCAAGCCCGCGGCGCATCAAATCGCCACAAGAACTCAGGGATTGTAACGCCACCGGAGCCGCGCCATAGTAGCCGGGAATCGTAAGAAGAATCTTAAGCTTCCTCCGTGCCCTCTGTGCCTTCTCGGTGTCCTCTGTGGTAAATCTTTTGCTTTTGTCTGCGTCCGCCAGCCTCACGCGCTCATTAATTAAGCCAATTATCAGGCCGTGACGGCGGCTTATCGCGGTGGTCGCGCTGATAAACTTCGAATTTCTTGCGCATCCTGCGCCGCTTCCAGTCCGAGAAAAAATTCCGCGGCGAATAGAGGAACGACCCCCGCCGCAGATAAATGTATCCGACGAGCATCCCGCCGAGGTGGCAGACGTGGCTCACGTTGTCGCCGGATGACGCCAATCGTGCCGAAAAATTCGATCGCGCCCATGATGATCACGAAAATCCGCATGGACACCGTCACCGGGAGCGGAAACATCCATACGCGGCGATCCGGCAGCACCACTGCATTCGCCAGCAGCACCCCGTAAATCGCCCCGGACGCGCCGATCGTCGGAATCCGAGGCGCTGCCGAGTCCGTGCGGATTCCAGCAGCCAATAACTTCACCGCGACGTCGATCAGGCCCGCCCCGATTCCGCACAGAAAATAGTAGCGGTAGAACTTTCGCGATCCCCATGTCGTGCTCGAGATCGGCGCCAAACATGGCGAGATAAAGCAGATTGAAGCAGAATGTGGCCAGATCCCGCCATGAAGAAACAGATAGGTGACCGGCTGCCAAATCCGTATGCCGTGGACGAAGCGTAGGGAACCAGCCCGAACCACGCCGAGCCAGAAATTCCATCCCTGCTGCGTGGAAAATCAGTTGCGAAATTCTTGGACCAGGAAAACGCTGACGCAGGCGATGCATATCGTCTTGATGGCGCGCGGAAAATATCGCCGATGTGGAAGCTGATAACCGTAGCCGCGTGAGAAGGAGCCCACGATAACTGAGTGTAAGGACTTGTCACGGCGGAGTCAAAAGGTGGCGACGGTCAGTCTGAAAAACCCAACCGTAACAGCCAGAACTCATTCCGGAAACCCAACGTTCGCCGGAGTGTATACTTTTCGAGCCTGGCGACCCGCGAAGGAGAGGCAATGCAAACGCGCAAACTTGGAAAAAGCAATCTGGAAGTCTCGGCCATCGGCCTCGGCTGCATGGGAATGAGTTTTTCCTACGGTCCTCCCAAAGACAAACAGGAAATGATCTCTCTTCTCCACGCTGCCGTGGATCGGAGCATCACATTCTTTGACACCGCGGAAGTTTACGGCCCGTATTTGAACGAAGAACTTGTAGGCGAAGCGCTGGCTCCGTACCGCGGCAAAGTGGTGATCGCGACGAAGTTCGGGTTCGACTTGAGTGGCACCGACCATCGGCCGGGAGTGGCTGGTCTCAACAGTCGCCCGGACCACATCAAGGAAGCTGTCGAAGGCTCGCTCAAGCGGCTCAAGGTGGAGACGATCGACCTGCTCTATCAGCACCGCGTTGACCCGAACGTGCCGATCGAAGACGTCGCCGGCGCCGTGAAGGAGCTGATTCAAGCAGGCAAGGTCAAGCACTTCGGACTTTCCGAGGCCGGCGCAAAGACGATTCGCCGCGCGCACGCCGTCCAGCCGGTTACCGCTCTCCAGAGCGAATACTCGCTGTGGACAAGAACGCCCGAAAAGGAAGTGATACCGACCATTGAGGAACTCGGGATTGGTTTCGTGCCGTACAGCCCACTCGGCAAGGGCTTTCTAACGGGTGCGATCAACGAAAAAACAACGTTCGCCAGCACCGACTTCCGCAGCACTCTCCCTCGTTTTACGCCGGAGGCTCTTAAGACAAACCAGACACTGATTGATCTGCTCGCCAGCATCGGGCAGCGGAAGAAGGCGACTCCCGCTCAGATCGCCCTCGCCTGGCTGCTCGCTCAAAAGACCTGGATGGTTCCGATTCCGGGCACCACAAAGCTAAACCGCCTCGAAGAGAACATCGGAGCAGCCGCAGTCGAGCTGTCGCCCGACGACCTCCGTGACATCGACGGCGCTGCCTCGATGATCAAGGTAGAAGGCGCTCGGTACCCGGAGCGTCTCGAGAAGATGACCGGTCTCTGAGCCGGGGAAAATCCGCGGAGCGCGAGGCCTCGACGTCTAGCAACTCAGAAGTAATTCCGCTCGCCTGATCAGTCGGTTTACCGGACGAGTTCGTCGGGACTTCACTTTCCCGGTTATAGCTGATCGTCTGTGCGGCGTCTCGCGATCTGTCGAACCCATGGCCTCCGCCGGGCCGGCGCATCGAAGGGATCCCGGAAATAGTGAGTTTCGTGGGCGATCTTGCCGTTGCGGAATTCCATAACACTTACCGAATTCTCGCGCCTCTACGAGATTATGTTTCCATCCGTTCGACCCATTGAGCGCGCCACGGGGGAGCCACGAATGGATCCGCAAAATACTGTGTTTCCCGCGCGACCTTGTCGTCCCTGAACTCCATGATACTCACGGTGTAGGAAGGCTTGCCGTCATATGTCAGGATGAATTCGGTGACCCATAGATTGCCGCCGCCAATGATTCGTCGGATCGAAAACCGCTTATTGCTCGGCTGACTGGCGCGCTGGTTCTGTATGTTGCGCCGACCGCGGGTTCGCTCGCCTGACTGCGGGTATTCCAGCACCGCGTCCTCGTGATAGATGCGATGCTCCGTTTCAAAATCGTTGGCATCGGACGCCGCCCAATGCTGATCCAGTGCCGCGCGGATTTGTTCCTCGCGCGTCGATTGCTCGGGCGGAGGTTTTGCTTCCATGTTCAGCTCCCTCGCTCATCTCACTTTTGGAATGAAACCCGGAACGCCGGTTTTCACCACTGCATTCAGCCTCTGTCTGGTCTGAATTCGATTGATTTCGTCAAACGCGTCTTCCGGAAGGGCCGAGATGTCGAAATTCTCTCTCGCGCGGGCCGCAGTCCTGGGCGTGGTTAGCAAAGCCGTGCCGCGCTGCACCGCCCAAGCCAGCAGCACCTGTGCCGGCGTCTTTCCAACTCGCGCGGCGACTAGCCGAAATGACTGGATCTTCGAGCGGCCCCGGCCTCATCCCGTGACCCAATGGCGCAAATGCCAAAAACACAATGCCCTTCTCCTTGCAGAATTCCAATAGCTCCGTTTCCGGCAGATACGGATGTGCTTCTACTTGGACCACGGCCGGCTTGATTCTCGCTGATTCATAGATGGGCTTCAGTTCGTCTAGACCGATGTCCGAAAGTCCGATGGCCCGGCACTTGCCATGATCCACGAGACTTTCCATCGCTCTCCAGGTGTCGAGCAAAGTCACGTCGCGGTCGTAAAGCACATTGCCGTTTTGATCCCGCGGATCCTGCTCGTCCCCGGGTTGAAATGCAAATGGAGTGTGAATGAGATAGAGATCCAGATACTTGAGCCCGAGTCTGCCCAGACTCGCCTCGAAAGGCCGGTTCGACGCGCTCCGGCCGGTGATTGGAATTCCACAGCTTTGTGGTGACGAAAATGTCTTCGCGCGCGATTCTTCCAGCGGCAAACCCTGCCTGCAACGCCCTTGCCTACCTCGCGCTCGTTCCCGTATCGTTCCGCGCAATCGAAGTGTCGAAATCCGGCTTCCAGTGCGTCTCTGGTCGCAGTGATCGTCACGGCTGCGTCGGGAATTAAGGTGCCAAAGCCAAGCGCGGGCATATTGCCGGCCCCGTGGTTGAGTGGAATTCGTGTCATCCGCAGACCAGAAGATTCAATCACGGTTGCATTAAACTCCTATCGGCAGTTGCCCTCACCAGATTCAGAATCGCTCGCCGCGAAAACAAACGCCACCACCTCTGGCGGCCGCCGGATAGCTCTTAGTGTTTGCGGAGAGAAGCCGGCATGCCGGGCCAGACGTGTACGCGCGACTTGAAGCGCCAGCCGTTTGGAGTCTTCACATAGAAATCGTCGTAGTGGCCCCACGAATACGCTTTGACAGGCCGCGGCTTCTTTCGCCGTCGGATCTCCAAAGCCGACGACGAGCAGATTACTTTTCCCCGTGGCGCCTCCGGGCGCCGGGGTGATCACAAGGTTGGCGACAATGTGACTCATGCTGTACCGATCCGCTGCCGTTTTGGGATCGATGCAGCCGTTCTTTCCTCCTCCGTCAGCCTCGGCCAATCGATCGCGACCTTCGAACCGGGCCGTCGCGGGCACTCCGTTTTCATCGGCTACGCTGAAGACGCCATCCGCCGTGTACAGATCAGCATAGTCGTAGCCGCTGTTGGTGCACTTGTCTATCGCATACCCGTAGCGGGCTGCCAATTGTTGAATCTCGATGTAGTCCAGAGCCGTGAGTGCCATCACTTTGCCCGACGAGTTAGTAGCTTTCTGTTCTGCCTGCACGATTACCAGCGCAAGCATCCCCGCACAGATCGTCGCCATTACTTTCTTCCACATTGATGTCGATCTCCTTTCGCAGGCCAGATTGACCGAGCCGGAACTCTGTACCGAGTTCATTGAGAGCGTTCTTATACCATAGCTATCGGTTGCGGAATTTGATTTGGGGCAGGCTGATACTCCACTTTCCGGTGAACGCTGCAAGCTCAAATGGTCGATCAATGCCTCCGGAACTGAACCACTGCCAAAAGACGTCCTCGCGCTTATGGCCCGCACGGCAGTTGCGGTCAGGCCAGCCTCTCGACTAACATTCCTGCGCGGCACGCGCCGCCAGAAATCATCGCCACGGGCCTATAGGAGCATCAACGTGATCAAGCGCAGACTCGGAAACTCCAGCCTCGAAATCGGACCGCTGGTCTTCGGCGGAAACATCTTCGGATGGACGGCGGACGAGCCGACATCATTCAAGTTGCTCGACGCATTCGTCGCGTCGGGGCTCAACATGATCGACACCGCGGACGTCTATTCGAAATGGATTCCCGGACACGTCGGCGGCGAATCCGAGACGATCATCGGCAGCTGGCTCGCAAAGCGCGGCAACCGCGACAAAGTCTTGATCGCAACCAAGCTCGGTGTGGAGATGGGGCCCGGCGAAACGGGTCTCTCCAAGGCATACATCACCCGGGCCGTGGAACGCTCCCTCCAGCGCCTGCAGACGGACTACATCGACCTCTATCAATCGCATCGCGATGACGACAAAACGCCGATGGAAGAAACGCTGGAGACGTTTGCCGGATTGATTCGAGCGGGAAAAGTGCGCGCAATCGGCGCCTCGAACTTCAAGGCCGATCGTCTTGCCGAAGCGCTGCGGGTCAGTGCGGCTCATGGCTTCCCGAGATACGAGAGCCTGCAGCCCTGGTACAACCTCTACGATCGCTTCGATTACGAAGGCGATCTCGCCAATCTCTGCCAGCGCGAAAATATCGGCGTCATTCCGTACTTTGGACTCGCCAGCGGATTCCTTACCGGGAAGTACCGCTCCGAAAAAGACGTCGAAGGCAAGCCGCGAGGCTATCGCGTGAAAGACATGCTGAACGAGCGCGGCTTCCGCATCTTGAAAGCGCTCGACACCGTTTCAGCCGACCTCGGCGCCACGCCCGCTCAGATTTCGCTCGCGTGGCTTGTGGCCCGCGGCGTCACCGCTCCGATCGCCAGCGCCACCAGTCTGGATCAGTTCAAGGATTTACTCGGATCGACGACCCTGAAGCTCAGTCCTGATGCGGTCAAGCTGCTGAATGACGCCAGCGCGAATAGCGCGGCTTCCACGGCGCTTCACTAGTGGGCTGATTTCGACGCGTTCGACTTGCGCTCGCTGTCGAGAACCAACATCTGCTCTGTGGCGTAGCGCTCGCCCGCCACGGACCCCTCCGGCACGGCGCGCTCCATCGCGGCAATCTCGTCTGCGGAAAACGAAAGCTTCATCGTCTCCAGCGCTTCGTTCAATTGCGTCCGCGTCCGCGCGCCGGCCAGCGGGATAATTTCCGGTCCTTTGGTCAAAATCCAGCCGAGCGCTAATTGCGCCACGCTCACTTTCTTCTCCCGCGCAATCGCCTGTAACTTCAAAATCATTTCCTGATTTTTCGCCAGATTCTCGCCCTGAAATCTCGGAAAATGTCCGCGAATATCACCGCGCGCGGCGCCTTCGGCGGTTGGCACGCTTCCGGTCAGCAGCCCCCGCGAATACACGCCGTAAGCGGTCACGCTAATTCCCAGCTCGCGTACCGCCGGTAGAATTTCCGCCTCGATGCTGCGCGAAACCACCGAATACTCGATCTGTAGCGCCGCAATCGGATGCACCGCAATCGCCCGGCGAATCGTGGTTGGCGACGCCTCGGAAAGCCCTACGTACCGTACGTATCCGGCTTTCACCATCTCGGCAATCGCGCCAACGGTGTCCTCAATCGGCACAGACGGATCCACGCGCGCCGGCTGGTACAGATCCACGTAATCCACGCCCAGCCGTTTCAGTGTGTATGCCAGGAAATTCTTCACGGCCACCGGCCGCGTATCAATGCCGATGAACGCTCCGTTCGGTGCACGCATCCCGCCGAATTTGACGCCTATAAAAAAACGCTCGCGCGGCTGCCCTGCCAGAGCCTTCTGCAGCAGCAGCTCGTTGTGCCCCATCCCGTAAAAATCGCCGGTGTCGAAAAGATTGATCCCCGCATCGAGCGCGGCATGAATCGTGGCGACGCTTTCCTTCTCGTCCGCATGTCCGTACATTCCGGACATGCCCATGCAGCCCAAACCAATCGCGGAAACCTGCGGCCCGTTCTTCCCCAACCGCCGCATTTGTATCGATGAACTCATGAGTCCCGCCCTCCCGGTGGAAGCGTGTTTCGTAAGCGATGGAAGCATCGAGCTTGAGAGGCAAAAGCGTGATGCTTAAGCTCGAAACCTTCCTTTGCCGTAGAAGCGTGGGGCTTAAGCCCGGAATCTTGCCTTCCAGTGGAAGCCTGGGGCTTAAGCCCGGTATCTCGCTTTCGGTGGAAGCGTGGGGCTTCAGCACCACGAAAAACCGATCCTCTCTTCCACGGGCTTTAGCCCTGGGCATCTTGATGCACGAGCTCTAATGTCTCGCCATCAACAAATGCAATTCCGGCGGCAGCGGCACCACGTCTATGGACACGTTGATGCACGCGGGCTTCCCGCTCGCAAACGCAGCGTTGATCGCGGGCCCGAGATCCTGAATCTCAGTGACGCGCTGCGCAAAGCACCCAAACGCTGCGGCCACTTCATGATAATTCGCGTCGCGAAGCTCTGTCCCCGACAAACGGTTCTTGCCAGAAACAATTTCCTGAAAATGTTGCGACGCCGCCCAGCTGTGATTGTTCATCACTACAGCGACAATTGGCAGCTTGTGCCGCACCATCGTGTCGAATTCCGCGATCGTGAAGCCGATCGCGCCATCTCCAACGAGTAACAGCACCGGCCGCTTCGGGTGCGCCACCTGCGCGCCGAGCGAAAGACCCAGTCCAAAACCAACCGACCCGAGAAATCCGTGCGTGATGTAGCTGCCCGGATGATTCTGGCGAATCACTTCGTTCAGCCAGTGGTAAGCCTCCGCGCCGTCGCCCACCACAATCGTATCTTCCGCAATATTGTCCACGATCGCCGAAACCGCCTGCATCGGGTGAATGGGCGTCCCGGGCCGATTCAAATCGGCTTGCGCGCGCTTGCACCGCTCCACTTTCGCGTTGCGCACCGTCTGTTGCCAACCGCTGCGGTCTGGCCATTTTTCCGATTTTGTCCGCGCATTCAACGCGTGCAAAGTTTCGCGCGGATCGGCGACAATCCCCACAGCCACTTGCCGCAGCCGTCCAATTTCCTTGGCGTCGCTGTCTACGTGAATGATTTTCGCGGCGAGCGGAACCACCAAATCGCTCATGCCCAGCGTGAAAAGACCGAAGCGCACCCCCAGTGCCAGCACCAGATCCGGCCGCTGCCCCTCCGCGGACAGGTCCGCCATCTTGTGATACGTGCCGCCATAAAGCGGATGACTGCTCGCAAGCAATCCGTGCGCCTGAAAATCCGAGTACACAGGAATTCCCGTCGCCTCGGCGAACGTCCGCAATTCCTCGCCAGCATCCGAAAAATATGCTCCGACGCCCACCATGATCACCGGCCGCTTCGCGCTCTTGATTAGCTGGATCACTTCGTCAATCGCGCGGGCCTGCGGCGCCGCGGGCGAATCCACCAACACCCGCTCGGGAACCGGCGCGGAATCTTCTTCAATTTGCGCGCCCAGCACATCGGCGGGAATATCCAAAAGCACCGGCCCCATCGGAGCCGAAGTCGCCAGACGAATTGCCTGCGCCACCAGACGCGGAATCTGCTGCGTCACCGTGATCCGATGCGCCCACTTCGTGATCGGCGTTGCCACCGCGACCTGATCCAGTCCCGATTGCAGCGTATTCGTCTCCGCCTCGCCCAACCCGCTCGATCCAGTGATGTAAAGCACCGGCGTATGATCCAGATACGCGTTCGCAATCGATGTGATCACGTTCGTGAAGCCGGGCCCAGCCGTGACCATTGCCACTCCAAGCGTCCGCGTGGCGCGCGCGTAACCTTCAGCCGCGTGTCCTGCAGCCACTTCGTGGCGCGTGTCGGTGACCGGGATGTGATGATCCAGGCACGCTTGAAAAATCGACTCGAGATGCGCGCCGTGCAGCCCGAACACGTTCGTCACGCCCGCCTTCATCAACGTCCGTACAACCAGCTCCCCGCCCGTCACCTTGCCCATGTGTCGTTCCCTCGATTGCCGCGAGTCGTTTTCGAAATCGCCCTGCCGACGCCAGTTAGTCTGACCAAAACTCGATCAGAGTTTGTCGATCTTGGCAGCCAGAATGAAATCGCTTTCAGTCAGCCCATTGATGCTGTGCGTCCACGTAGTCACTTCCGCCTTGCCCCACGAAAGCAGAATATCCGGATGATGCCCCTGCCCCTCGGCAAGCTGCCCACTTTGTTGGTGAACGCAAGCGCCTGCAGAAAATCCGGAAACTTGAAACCCGCGCGTCAGGTGATGTCCCGTCCACGACTTTCCACTGCGGCACCTGCTGCGCCAACGCCTCCAGCTCTTTCCCCGCCAGCGGCGGCACACCCCCGCGGCACGGGACGCAATTCTTGCTCGCAAGATCGCTCATGAAATTAACCCCCCTTCAGGCATTCCGCCTCGGGGATTGTACCGGAACAGGTCGGATGGCGGTAGCCGCGCCGATGTCCGCGCACTTGCACGATTCGGTCGGTGTGCGTTGGACTTTCTCTGTGCGCTTGTGCTTTCTCTGTGCCTACTCTGTGTCCTCCCTGCCCTGAGTGCCTTGGCGAAGGGTGCGGCGAGTCTTCAGCCTTTCTGTTTTTTCTCTGCGGTCTCTGTGCCTACTCTGTGTCCTCTGTGTTAAGTCTTTGGCCTTTCATTTTCTCTGTTTTCTCTATTTTCTCTGTCTTTCTCTGCGTTCTCTGCGTCTCTGCGGTGAGGCTTTGGCTTTTTGCTTGGCTTAGCTGCGACCATCGCCCGAGTTCATTGAATTCTGCTATTCTCTTGCGCGCACCATCCACTTTGATTCCTCCACGGAGGATCGAACATGCCCGATGAACTCCAGGAGCTGCAGGAAAACGCCGAAGCAGGCTCGGAACACGAAAGCCTCGCGCCTGTGACCGTGACGATGGCGATTCTCGCCGTGCTGGTCGCCGCCGTTTCGCTGCTCGGCCATCGCGCCCACACCGAAGAGCTCCTGCACCAGACCGAGGCCACCGACAAATGGGCCTACTATCAGGCCAAGGACATTCGCCGCCACACCTACGAGCTTTTCCTCGATGAGCTCTCCGTCTTCAGCCTGCAGAATTCCGATGCGGTCGAAAAGCTGAAGGAAAAGTACGCCAAGGAAGTCGATCGCTATCGCGACGAGCAGAAGGATATCGAAGCCGACGCGAAAAAATCCGAGGACGATGTAAAACTCGAAGGCCGCCGCGCCGACCGCTTCGATCTCGGCGAAGTGATGCTAGAAGCCGCGCTCGTGATCTGCTCGATCACGCTGCTCACGCGCAAACGCATTTTCTGGGCAATGGGACTTGTACTGGGCTTACTCGGAATAGTAATCGGCGCCGCCGGATTCTTCGTTCACTGAGCGCTGGCCGGGATGCCTACGAGCGCAAACCTAGTTTGCTATATGCAGTTCTAGCTGAACGTCCGCCTTCGCGTTCTTGTCAACAATGACTGTTATTCGGGTCGGATTGTAACCGGGACTCGATATTTGCAAGAAATGTTTTCCCTTCTTGGCGTTAGGCCACGAAAAGCGCCCGCGATCATCTGTCTGGACTGGAGCGAAGCAGTTCTTCCAATCTTTTTCGCACCGCTCAACCAAGGCACGCTCTAAGGGCGCGCGGGAAGCATCCAGCACAGTTCCTGAGAGAGAGTTGCTGCGAAATGGTTCCGCGATTTCAATGGCCACGTATCCTTGTGCCTGAGCACCGAAAACCACAGCCAGTAAAACGCAGAAGCATGGAAGCAACAAGAACACGAAATGACGAGTTGGTCGCGCTTCTCTCATAGCACCGGCCGTCGGCAAGCCTAGCTCCTCGCTGAGTGTGCCACGCGCTTGCGACATACTCGCGCACGTACGCTGTAAACGCCTTCTCAAGCTTCTGCATCACCGGCAGCGCCGCCGTCGCGATCTTGTGTCCGTTGATTTCGCTCACCGCGATCATGTTGCGGTTCGTGGACGAAATAAACACTCCGTCGGCGGAGTAAAGATCCTCCGGCCGCAGCGTGCGCTCGTCCACCTGCACGCCGGCCCCCGCGCCGATCTCCAGCACCACGCCGCGCGTCACGCCCTCCAGGCATCCCGACGAAAGCGGCGGCGTAAGCACGCGCCCTCTCGTCACGCAGAAAATATTCGCGGCCGTGCATTCCGCCACTTCGCCGCGCTCGTTGAGCAGCACCACTTCGTCGTATCCGCTCTGCTGCGCCTCGTGAAGATTCCACACGTTATTGAGCCACGAAGTAACCTTCACGCCGGCCAGCGGCGAGGCCGCGTGGCGTCCGTGCTCGCGTAGCGCCAGACGAACTGGCTCTTTGATGCGGCGGCAAATCAGCCGAACAAATCAGCAAATCCGCGGCGGGCATTGTCTCGTCGCTGCGCCAGAATCCCACCTGATTTTGGATCACATAGATTCGCGCGCATCCTTCGCGTACGCTGATTCGCGCGCAGCACTTCGTTTAACTGGCCGTAAACCGCCTCCTGCGAGAATGGGAAAGGGCAATGCGTCTTCTCGGCATCGCGCGTCAGCCGCTTCCAATGGCGCTCGAAAGCAAACGGGATTCCTTCGATCACGCGCATCGTCGTGAACAGTCCCCAGCCGCTCATCAGTCCGGACTGCCCCGGCGAAAGCCGCACTTCTTCAACGGGTAGCATGCGGCCGTTATGAAAACAGAACGCGATGGATCATTCCATCCCCCGCTTCATTGTATCGTAGAAAATGCGCGCGCCACGTTCAGCGTGTCCTATCACCGAATAGGTCACTCAACCACGCCGAGCGCGCCCACGCGCCGCTCGAGGTCACGCGCGATTTTTTCGGCGGCATCGCCCTCATCAAATCGCACGGGCGCGCCGATCGCAACTTGAATGTGTCCCGGCGGCGCCCAACTCTTGTCCGCTTCCCTCCGATCGTAAAGCCCGTCCAGCCGCAGCGGAACCACTGGGACCTTCAGCCGCGCCGCCAGCAGGCCAATCCCCGCGCGAAACGGAGTGATCCGGCCGTCGCGCGTCAATTCGCCTTCCGGAAAAACCAGCACGCTCCATCCGCGATCGACCAAGTCCCCAACGAACGCAAAGCTCTTGCGAAAGCCCGAAAGCCGCGGCAACGGAAACACGTTAAAAATCGAAATGATCGAAATATATTTCAGCGCGGCCAAGCACGCCCGCGAAAAATCCGGTTCCGGGCGGAGGGCTTCTCATCGCCGCCAGGACCTCCCCGTCCATCGCCACAGCCAATCGCCGCCGCAGTCGCCCCGGCAAAGCTTCGAGCACGTACGCCGGATCGAGATACGTCACATGGTTCGACACCACCAGCACCGGCCCGCTGCACGCCGCGAAGATTTTCACGCCCGCGAATTCGCGGCCACGCCAGAATCAGCATCGCGGGACGCGCCACGCAGATTCAACACCGCGAACCGAAAGATTCGCGCCGGCCATCGCCTGCGGCCACCGCGGATAAGGAAACGCCGCCGCGCGTGACGACGGCGCCTCGACCAGCCGCTCGAGCTCCCGCACGCTATCGGCCGAAGCAAATTCCGTTTCGCTCAGGTCCACCTGGTAGCGGTCTTCGAGCGCGCTGAGCAGCTCCACGCGCTCGACCGAGCTGAGTTGCAGCGCGCTCGCATCGTCCGGCAGCGCGCGTCCGTGCGAAACGCGCGCGAATAATATCCGCAAGCGGACCTGACGGCATCCCGCGCCGCGCGTAGCCGCGGCCTTGCCACCGCCCAGCTCCGCCTCCGCCACCTCGCGAATCCGGCTCAGCATCGGTTTCTGCGTCGGCGTCCGCGGGAAATCCTTGTCGCGGCCACACCAGCCATCGGCGCATCTGCTGAAATGGCGCAAGCCGCTGGTTAGCGCGCTGCACGATTTCAGCCGCGGCCCGCTCCGTTTGCGCCTCGCGCAATAACAGCACCGCGCACGGCTTCCGCGTTCCCATCGCGCGCCAGCCCCACCACAACGCAATCGCGCACGCCCGGCTCCTTGCTCAGCTCCGCCTCCAAATCTCCCGGGTACACGTTCAAGCCTTCCGGCGTGACGATCACATTTTTCTGCCGCCCTTTGAAATATAGATTTCCGTTCGCATCGCGCTCGCCAAGATCGCCGGTATGAAACCATCCGTCCGCATCGAGCACGGACGCAACTCCCGCGTCCTTCCAATATCCCGACGCCACATTTTCGCCGCGCACCAGAATTTCCCCTTCGGCCGATAGCTTCACTTCCAGTCCCGGCAGCGTCTTGCCGATCGAACCTTTCCCCAATCGAAACGGATGATTCAAACTCACCAGCGAAGTTGTTTCCGTAAGCCCGTAGCCCTGAATCACGGCGTATCCGAGCCGGTCCCAGAATTGTTCAGCGGCGGCGGGCAGCGCCGCGCCTCCGGAGACGATTGCCCAGAATCGCCAGCCGAATTTCCTGCGGATCGCGCGGAACCGCCACCAGCGCTTCAGAAAATGTTCGCCCTGCGAATCGCGGACGTCCCGCTCGAATTTCTCGCCGCGCCCGTGCGCATCCAGATCGCGCTCCACGTGATCGCGCAGCGATTCGATCAGCCGCGGAACCGTGACCAGCAGGGACACGCGCTCCGCGCGAATTGCGCGCACGACTTCGGCGGGATTCAGCGTGTCCAGAAACACGGAAGTGGCCCCGAGCACCTGCCGGAATAAAAATGCCGAGCAGTTGGCCGAACACGTGGCTCAGCGGCAGCAGATCGAGAATTTTCAGCGGATGAAAAATGCGCTCGTATCGCCGGTAGCGCGCAATCTCCTTTTCGATCGGCTCGAGATTCGCCAGCAGGTTTCCGTGCGTCAGGACCACGCCCCGCGGCTCCGCCGTCGTCCCCGACGTAAATACGATTTCAACCGCATCGCCGCGCTCCGGCCGCCGACTGGTAAAAAGGCCGTCGCCGCCCGCTTCCCCGCCGCCTCGAAAAAATCCTCCATGCCAGATCGAACCGACGCCGCTTCCTGCCAGCGAGAGGCCGCGGCCAACCACCGCAAGCCGCACGCCCGCTTGTTCGGCGACTCGCCCGCAAACTCTCTGTCGGCCGTCAAGTCCATCGGCACCGCCACAGCGCCGCGGAAAATGCATCCGAGAAACGCGCGCGATCCATTCGCCCGAGTTCTCGCCCCACAGCAGCACCCGCTCGCCCTTCTCGATTCCTCGCGTTTCAAGCTCCCCAGCGAATTGCATCGCCGCACGCAGCAAGTCCGCGTACGACCACCGCATCGTGCGATACCCGCGCCGCCAAACGACGGCTGCTTCGCGCGGCGGACGCGAGTCGGAGCGGAAATATTCGAGCAGGGATTGCGCGCGGCATGGCTCCCCGAGTTTCGCTCATCCGCGTACCGATTGGGAATAGCCTTGGGGAGCGTCGGGCCTGCGACGCGAGACAGATGCCGTGTCAGTCCGGGGGAATTTCGTCGCGTCGTAAAAGCAAAAACCCGGCGGGAGAATAATTCCCGCCGGGCCTGTCGAAACCGAATCGCTTAGCTTGTGATCGTTATTGCTGCTGTGTCTGCGGCTGATCCTTCTTCGCCAGATCCGCCTTCGCTGGATCGGCGGTATGCCGGAACCGGGCTTCTGGTAGCGAGTAAGGAACGGCATGAACGGCGTAACCTCAAAGGGCATTTTTTCGCGCGCCGAAAGCAGCGCGACAGGCTTGGCTCTTCAGCAACTCCACGTGATCGCTCCAGGGATCGAGCTTCACGCGCGCGCCGATCGGCAGCGCCGCGATCTGATCGACCTTTTCAGGCTGCAGCGCCGGACCCGTGCCTGCCAAATGCGGTCCCCAGAGTCACGCCGTTGCCGAGATGGGGATTGATCAGCGCGGGAAGTTCCTTCGATTCCGCGTCAAGCTGTTTCAGGAACAGACTCGCGGGACCGAGCTTGTCCTTGTAAGGCGAATTCTTCAGCAGCTCGATCGCTTTCGCGTTCGCGGCTGCAATGTCCGCCGGTGTGTCGCGGAACGAAAAATGGTTCAGCGCTTCGACTGTCGACACGTTCGTGGTGTCGTTGAATCCCCACTGATCGGTCGAGGGCTTCGTCACGATGATCTGCGCCAGTTCCTGCGCAAGCATCGTAGCGAGGCTGGCTTCGTCCGGAAGCACGTCAATCAAACCGCGGCTCAGCACGATTGTGTGGCCGATGGAGAATGACTCCAGCGTGCCGGTCAGCATCACGCGGCAGTGAATTTCCGGCTGGATGTCGAGATTGTTCGTCACTTCGATGTTGTTGACGACGGTCTCCAGAACTTTATCCACTTCGCCCGGAGGCGCGAGCAAACCAGTGCGCTGCAGGCGCTCGAGCACGTTGATTTCAGCCTGATGCTGCCATTCGCGTTCCGCCTCGATCGGAGAGCGGTCCGTTTGCTGCGTCGATTGATCCTGTGATCGCCGTCGCGGCTTCGATCGTCAGCTGGCTGAATTCCTCTTCGCGGCCGGTGTTCTTCAGATCGTAGCCCCACAGGCGAGTCTGCGACTTGAAGCGCACGTTGTTGCCGAGAAAGTCCTTCAGGTCCGATTCCTGGCTGAACACGAACGCAGGCAGCCAGAGCCCCGGCTGCACGTTCAAGCGCCAGCTGTCGAAATGCAGGTTGAAGCGCATTGATTCCCGCGAGCGGCGTGTACACGCCGTTGAAGCGCACGATCGTGAAGCCCTGGTCCTCCGCCCACACGCGGCCCTTGAAACGCCCCTTGCCCGATTTCGGCAGCGGCGTCACGTCAAATACCAGGCAGCGCACTTCGCCCAGAAATTCCCGGCCCACGTAATCGAATTGATAGTGCTGCCGGTCAAAGTAAGTCGTGTCCAGATAGATCATCTGGAGGAAGCCTTCGGGAACATACGACGACGTGAAGTAGTCCGAGACATGCGACAGCGGATTCAACTCCGCCATCTTGCTCTTCTTCTTGTCGAGCATCGAGTTGTCCACGACGCCCTTCGAAAGATTGGCCTGGCCAAGAAAATAGTGGTCTTTCACCGGAATGGAGCCCATGTTCGCGTCCGGCTTCATGTCCTGAATGTAAGTCTCGATGATCGGGTTGTAGCGCCGGATCGTCGCGTTTTCGTCGTGCTCGCGCGCAATCATTCGGTCAATCGCCTGATTCACCGTCGTGACCGAGCTGTCCGTCGGAATTACCGGGCTGCGGCTGAGTCTGGTCCGCCGTCTGCTGTCGTCTGTGCGCCGGCAACACCCGCGACAGCGCCCAACAGAACTATCGATATCGAGAAATTTTTCCAGGTGCGCATTACTTTCCCCTTTCACTACGCCAATCAGTACGCCAATTCAAATGTGATGTGTGCGATCGCCGGAAAATCAACCGGCTGCCCGTCCTGCATCGCAGGCTTGAAGCGAATCTGACGCGCTGCCGTCTCGGCAGCCTCGTCCAATCCATATCCGAGTCCGCGCACCACTCGCTCCACTCTCACTTCGCCCGCTGGCCGTAAACACAACTTGCACCAGCACGTCCCCTTCGATCTTCTTGGCTCGGCCCTCTTCAGTGTAGACGGGGTTGGGCTTCGAAAGAATTTCCACCGGCTTCGTATTCGAAACCGCTGCCGCCTGCTTCACCTTGGGTGTATCGGCCGCTTTCACGTCAAACGTACCCTGCTGCACCGTGCCGTGGTTTCCGCCGCCATTACCACCCACTGCAACACCGTTGCCAAATCCCGTGCTGGCCACGACGCCCTTCGCGCCCTTGGCCCCACCCGTGCCGTTTCCGACTCCGGCCCCGGTCGGCATGTCGAAACTGCCCGCCGACGCAATATTTACATTTCGATCCGTTTTTCCGTTCGTCGGAACTCCGTTCGGATCGCCAAAGCCCCCCGTCTGGACCTGCTCGCGGGGCTTCCTCAAAGTCGGGATCGCCGAGCTTCCCAATGAAGGATTTGGGAAATCCTTCGCGACTTCCGTCATATCCGGCGCCTGAACCTTCTTGGTCATCACTTGCTTCACGATAGGCGTGCTGATTACCGGATTATAAATCTTCGGTTTCGGCACTTCGACCACCACGGGCTTGGGGATTTCCTTAACGATTTCGCGCTTTATTGCCACAGGCTTCACAGGCGGCGGTTGCGGTTTCCACGGTTGAATGACCGGCGCCTCGATCGGCGTGACCCAGTAGTGCTGCGCCGCCTCGAACTTCTGCGGAATCAGTAGAGGAAGCACAACAACCGCCACCAGGGCCACGCATTCCAGCCCCAGGCCTGCGCTGAACGAGCCCCAGCGCTGTTTGCCCTCCGGAAGCAGAGCTTCCTTAAAAACAGGTCGATTCTTTACCGGCACCATAACTTTCACCCCGAACGCCGTAGTAGGCAGTTTGTAGCGTGGCGACACAACTCCCCGCACACTACTTAAGTACTAGAACCAAGGACCAAGGTGAATAGGACTCGAGTACTATTCTAGCCCCAGTCGTGCTGAAAGCGATAACCTGACCCATTATAGGCTCGGCTGCTCCGCCCTTGGCCAACATTGGGAATCCGAGTTGCGTGCTTTGCACCATTCCTAATCTGGAACTAACCCGGTGCAAAATTATCGGTTGCGACGCATCCAAAAAAACATTCGCGCCGACGCGCCCGAATCAGCCACGAGAGCTCCATTCGAGCCTGCGACCATCCGTGCACGATGAATGCCAACACGGCAGAACACAGATGCTGGGGGCACCGTGCTCCGCCGTATTGTCTAACTCACGAATCGCCGCCTAGCGCGATTCGATCACCACGTATTGCGTCACTCCGCCTTGATTCACCAGCAGCAGCACCGGCTCCTTGCCTGCCGCTGCGAGCGCCTGCTTGTACTCGGCGATGTTATGGACGGGCTTGTGGTTTACTTCCTGAATCACCTGCCCGCGCTGTAACCCGACGGCCGCAGCCGCGCTCGATGGATCAACCGACTCCACCACCACGCCCCGAGTTCCGGGAGCCAGTTGCAGTTGCTCCATGGCTTCGGGAGTCAACTCCTGCACGCTGACGCCCTCCAGCCCTCCGCCGCCGTTATCACCAGGCGTTTCCTCCGCAACTTTATCCGGCGGAAGTTCGCCGAGAGTGACGTTCAGATCCTGCATCTTGCCATCGCGCCAGACCTCGAGTTTCACGCTCGATCCCGGAGCCGTTTGGGAAACCCGCAAGCGCAGATCGTTGGCGGACTCTACTGGCTGGCCGTTGAGTTCGAGAATCACGTCGCCGTTCTTGAGTCCGGCTTTCGCCGCGGGTGCATCCGGTTTCAATCCACTAACCAACGCGCCGCCGGGCTTGCTCAATCCGAATTGCTTAGCGAGCGAAGGCGTCACGTCTTGCGGAAACAGGCCCAGATAGCCGCGCACAACTTTGCCGTGGCCGACGATCTGGTCCATCACCGCTCGTGCCATATTGATCGGAATCGCGAAGCCAACGCCCTGATTTCCGCCGCTTCCGCCGCTGAGAATTGCCGTGTTGATACCGATCAGGTCGCCATGCAAATCAATCATGGCGCCTCCGGAGTTGCCCGGATTGATCGGAGCGTCGGTCTGGATGAAGTCTTCGTAATTCTCGATTCCCAGGCCTCCCCGTCCCGTCGCGCTGACGATTCCCATCGTCGCCGTGCCCTCCAATCCGAAGGGATCGCCGATCGCGAAGATCATGTCGCCGACTTGCAGTTTCGAGGAATCGCCGATCGCAAGCGTGGGCAGACCCGAACGCTTCGATTTTGAGGACGGCGATATCCGTCTTTGCATCGGTGCCGATGAGCTTGGCTTGAAACTCTCGCTTGTCGCTCAAGTCCACCTTGATGTCCGTCGCGCCTTCGATCACGTGGTTGTTCGTCACGATCATTCCATCGGACGTGATGATCACGCCGGAACCCAGGCTCTGCTCCCGCTCCGTTTGCGGTTGCTGGCCCTGCCCCTGCGGACCCTGATCGCCGAAAAATTGGCGGAACGCCGGGTCGTTGAAAAATGGCATCATCTGCGAAGCTCGCGATTTGACGACCTTCGAAGTATGAATGTTCACGACCGCGGGAAGCGCGGGCTTCAACACGGACGCGAATCCGTTGCTGAAACTCCCGAGCGACACAGGCGTCGAACTTCGCGCCATCGTCAGCGCGAGGTTCGGCGCGCCGAACACTTCATGGCCCGACCAGTCTCTGAGTGCGATTGCAAGAATTCCTCCGCCGATTAGCGCCACCAGAACTACGACCGTGGCGACCCAGCGGGGTATGTGTAGGTAACTGCTCTTCATGGCTGTCTCTCCTTTTTTCGTCCCACGGCGCCCGTCAAAGCTACCAAGGGTTATGAGTGCGTTAGACGAAGCTCGCGGTGATTCGTACCTTACGGAACGCCCCCGCGAATTTCCGCGCCGCGGAGACGGACGAACCCCCAATAAGCCTACCCAATTATAGATGCAAAAAAGCCGTGAAAGGTCTACAGCGTCTGCATTAAATTCGCGAGACAGCCAATCGCGGCGCTTAGGCATTTCAAATCAATACAAACCATCAACTCAATGCGATGCTGCCGATGTGAGCGCACTCATGTCACCCGATGTGCTTCAGCTGATTAAGCGCGCGAGCAAAAATGCCGCCGCGGCCGCAAGACCTGCGACGACCACGGTTTGCACCCCGGCGCGCCACGGCTTCACGCCCGTGAAGTGTCCCTTGATCGAGCCGAAAACGAAGAGCGCGAGCAACGTCACGCCGATGGAAACCCAAAGCGCCGGCATAATCTCGTGAATCAGAATATACGGAGCGAGGGGAATCAAACCGCCCACGATGTACGATGCGGCGATGGTCACCGCGCTGCGTGCGGCGCGCGCGGGATCCGGCGGCTCCAGTCCCAGCTCGAAGCGCATCATGAAATCAACCCACTTTTTCTGATTGCCGGTGATCGCCATCACGATCGGCGCCATCTGCGCTTCGGTCAGGCCGTAATCGCGGAAAACTTTCGCCACCTCCTCCGTTTCGATTTCCGGCAGCTCCACTGTTTCGCGATACTCGCGCTCGAGTTCCGACGCGTAGTGCTCCGTATCCGTCTTCGCCGCGAGATATCCGCCAAGCCCCATGGCAATCGAGCCCCCGGCAATTTCCGCGAATCCGGCAGTCACGATAATTCCCGTGCCTCTGGTCAGCGCGGCGGCAGCTGTCGTCAGTCCGGCAGCGAGCGCGAACGGCACCGTGAGCCCGTCCGCCATTCCGATTACGATATCTCGCACGGCCGCGGTGGCCGTGAAGTGCTTTTCCACGTGTTCTACGGACGGCATGAATACCTCCTTGAGCCTCAGCGACCCTGGTAATTTCCTGTATTCGCGGCTTCCCGGCCAGGCGCGTATAATTATCATGCAGGAACAGGACATTCAGGAGGTAGATTATGTCAGCCACTTCGGCACAAGGAGCCGCTCCGCAAATGAGCTTCACACTTCCGCCTCTCCCATATTCTTTCGACGCACTCGAACCCTACATCGACGCCAAGACGATGGAGATCCACCACGACAAGCATCACAACGCCTACGTCACCAATCTCAACAAGGCTCTCGAATCCGCTCCCGACCTCGGCAAGCTCTCCATCGAAGAGCTCTGCGCGCAGCTCGGCAAAGTTCCTGACGCCATCCGCACCGCCGTGCGCAACAACGGTGGCGGCCACCTGAACCACTCGATGTTCTGGAAGCTGATGAAGAAGGGCGGCGGTGGCGAACCCTCCGGCGACCTCGGAGGCGCGATCAACAGCGCTTTCGGCAGCTTCGCCGATTTCAAAACGAAGTTCGCAGCGGCCGCGACCACGCGCTTCGGCTCCGGCTGGGCTTGGCTGCTTGTGAAAGACGGCAAGCTCGTCGTCGAATCAACCCCGAATCAGGACAACCCGATCATGGACGGCGGCAAAGGCGTCCTCGGTCTCGATGTCTGGGAACACGCCTACTACTTGAAGTATCAGAATAAGCGCCCCGACTACATCGAAGCCTGGTGGAGCGTAGTCAACTGGGCGCAAGCCGCCGAAAACTATTCGGCAGCTAAGAAGTGACGATCCGACCAGGATCGTCATCCTGCCTGCTCTGACGCAGGAAGGGAAGCCGACGATTTTGATCTCAGTCGGCTGAAGGATCTGTTTTCGCGCAGCAACGGTAACAAATATCAACGAAGCCGCGTCCGAGCGCACCTCGGGGGCGGCTTCTTTTTTTTCGCGCGCCATGAGCGGCGGGGGCTGAGTGCAAATGTCTCCAAACAAGCGCCGTAGGCGCGCCAGAAGCTAGCCCAAGCAAGGCCGGAAAGCGAAGCGCAAAGGTCGCTGATCGCAGGCTGGTCAATCGAATTCGAGCCTATTCAGGCAAGCGCCGTAGGCGCGGCAGAATTTAGCCCAGCCCGGAAGGGCTGGGAAACGAAGTTCAAAATAGAGATCGTGAGCGCCGTAGGCGCGACACTTCCCGCTTTTGCCCCGCGACGAATGCGCATCCCCGTCCTGCACCTGTGCGGCGTCTCCCTGAACGCGCCTTCGATCGCCGCGAACCCACTCGCTCTACAACTTCGGCCGCTGGTTCGTTCTCGGCGTCCTTCCGGTGGAAGCGCGGGCATTCATGCCCGCGAAAAATCGTCGGCGCGAAGCGCCTTCCTCTGCGCAGCCCCACTCGCGGCAAGTCTTGATTCACTCGGGATGCGAGCAACGCCCCGCCGTCTTTCAATCGCCGCGAACCCACTCCGATTGCAACTTCGGCGGCTGCATTAAAGTCTGCATCACCACGCAATACTGTTCCGTCTTTTCCTGCAATCCGCGCAACTGCTCCGCGGTTGCCTCCGGCGCGGCAATATCAAAATGAAGTTTAATGTTCTCGAATCCCACAGGCACATCCTTTGAAATACCCAGCGTGCCTCGAAGATCCATCTGCCCCTCAACCGTTACCTCTATTCGCTTCGTCGGTATGCCCATCGCCGCAGCCACCATCTGGCATGTGATCTGCGCGCATGCTGCCAAAGCCCCCAGCAAAAGATCGCCCGAACAAGCTCCGGCCCCGGCGCCGCCAACTCCCTTGTGAGCCTCAGCCTGGTAAATCGCGCGCCCGATATCAACCGAGCACGCCATCGGAACATCCGTCTGCCCGCCCTTCGCGCGTATTGTAATTTTCGAGGCGCTTGGGTCGCTGCGATATTGCTCCTTGAGAGGTTTCTGAAGCGATCGAATGTCCATTAGAGCCTCGTCTTTCTCATTTCATTTCCGGCCATTTTTCTTTGGCCGTCGCGCCCTTCGCATAAGCCGTCTTGAAGCCGCTCCACCCGCGTGCTAGCATTCAGGCGCATCGGAGGATCGCCGCAAATGCCCCAATTTGTCATCGAACGCGAAGTCCCTGGAGCTGCGAATTTAACCGACGCGCAATGGCGGGAGATTTCTCAGAGGTCTGTCGAAGCTCTCAAGGAAATGGGTCCTGAGATCCGCTGGCTCCAGAGTTACGTGACCGGTGACAAAGTCTACTGCGTCTATTTCGCGCCGGACGAGGCCACCATCCAGGAACACGCCAAACGCGCGGGCGTTCCTGCCAATCGAGTTTCCGCCGTGCGCCGGCTCCTCGACGCGTCCAGCGCGGCCTAAGTTCATCCTGAACCTCCTTTTGAATTCTGTATTGTCCTCGCTGCAGTATCCACTCGTCCGCTCGGGGCTCTAACCGGCGGGAGATGCCGCCTCGGGCGTCATTACTTCCTCGATCGCCTTTTCCACGGGCATACCCCAACCTTCCAACCACGCCGTCGCTCCTACTGCGTTCGTCAATGCGTGCCGCGCCGGATCCAGAATGGCTTCTAGTTTGGCCTGCTCCGCCGGGCGTAAGCGGAGCACCGATGTTCTGGCGCAGCGCGGTCGCCGTGCCGGCCAGCCGCAGCGAACGCTCCACTTGGAGTTGAGCCGCCGCCGTGCACGCAAAACATTCCAGTACGCGTGCAATTCCGCGCTTATGGTCCAGTTCCTGGAAAACCTTAATGCTTTCCCGATACAGCGAGCTGCGCTGTCGAATAATTCCCCTGCTCTCTCGCCACGACTTCCCAGATCCGCCAGCGTGCCGGCTACGCCCCAACGGTCACCGAGTTCCCGAAAAATTGCCAGACCCTGTTCGTACAATATCCGCGCGGCTGCGGAGTCACCCTGATCGCGAGCGACATCTCCCTGATAGTTTAGCGACCAGGCAACGCCTGTCCGATCTCCCAGTCCGCGAAAAATTGAGAGACACTCCGCGTAGATGGAACGCGCGCGTGCATAGTCACCCTTCAATTTCGCGACATTCGCCAGGTTGCTGAGCGCACGAGCGACAGCCTTCTGATCGCCCAACTCTCTCCACAGCGCCAGGCTTTCTTCGAAGATGGAGTTCGCACCTGCAAGGTCACCCTGGTCCCGAAGAATGACCCGCCAGCGCGTTCAGGGAGACGGCCACGCCCTGCTTGTCGCGCAACTGACGTGCGATCTCCAGACTTTCCGTCAGGAGCGCTTGCGCCGAGGCGTAATCTCCTTGCGCGGCAGAGAGCACGCCGGCGGCAAAAACCGCTCGCGCTCGCGCCTTCGTGGCGGATGCTGCCCCTGGAAGCTTCAGCAACTTGCCCAGCCTGTCCCTGCCTTCGGCGAAATATTCGCGCCTCTCCCAGAATCGAAACAGGGCCGCGCCCAGACGCAGACCCCACTCCGCATCTCCGGTTTCAGTCAGCCACTCAAGACCGGCGCGAAAATTGTCATGCTCCAGCGCGAGGACTTCTAACCAGTCCGCTCCTTCCCCGTCGCTCGGTTGTGTAACCTCCTCTTCGGCCAGCACCAGGCAGTAGGCGGCATGGGCGCGCCTCGTAGACGCCTCCTCCTGGCCGGCCTCCAGTTTTTCCCGGGCATATTCGCGAATCGTTTCCAGCATGGCGAAGCGCGATTCACCGTTCGGCAGTTCCACTCTGCTGCAGCAGACTCTTGTCCACCATGGATGCCATGCCATCCAGCAGGTCCAAATCGAGATCGGCTTTGGTGTCGCACACAGCTTCCGCGCCCTCCAGAGTGCATCCGCCCGCAAACACCGATAATCTTCGGAAAAGTTTCTGCTCGGCCGCGCTCAACAGATCGTAGCTCCAATCAATCGCCGCGCGAAGCGTCTGTTGCCGCTGCGGCAAATCCCGCGACGCCGCCGGTCAAAAGTTGCAACCGGCTCGCCAGGCGTGTCCGCATCGAAGAGGGCGAAAGAACTTTCACGCGCGACGCTGCGAGCTCGATCGCGAGAGGCAGACCATC
Organism: uncultured Acidobacteriota bacterium; assembly: GCA_963701865.1. Lineage (GTDB taxonomy): Bacteria > Acidobacteriota > Terriglobia > Acidiferrales > UBA7541 > Palsa-295. The sequence continues at coordinate 109,810 of CAVPBO010000001.1, read as the reverse complement.
CAGCCGCGCGCAAATCTCGATGATGGCGGACCGCGTTTTCGCGCGTTCAGTTCAAAATCCGGCTTCACCGCGAGAGCCCGTTGCACGAACAGAGCCACCGCTGGGAATTCGCGACAGTGCTTCCAGCGAAGGCTTGGACCGCGAATCCGGCAGGGCAAGCGGAGGCACCGGAAATTCATGCTCCCCATACACAGTGCAATGCCGAGCGGCTCGTTACCAGAATTTTGAGATTGCGGACCCATCGCCAGAAGTTCCGCCACCGTGGGCGCCGCCGCAGCCAGGTGCTCGAAATTGTCCAGCAGAAACAGCATTGGTGGGCGCAGCGAGTCCTGCAAATCCTTCTTCAGAATTTCCAGCGGCGACTGGCCTCCCGTCCCGCGGAATCCCCAGCGTCTGAACGATCACGGAAACGATCAAGTCCGGATCGTTCAGCGGCGAAAGCGGGACAAAATGAACTCCCGCCCGGGAAATTGCTCGACCACGCCATTCGCCACTTCCACCGCCAGCCGCGTTTTGCCGATTCCGCCCGGCCCCGTAATCGTGACCAGCCGCACATCCGGACGCAGCAGAAGTTCCTTCGCGGCAGCCACTTCCTTTTCGCGCCCCACAAATCCAGTCCGCTGCACCGGAATATTTGCCGGACGAGTTTCCGACCTGTTTGATCGGCCTCTCCGACGAATCGATCGCGTATCGCGGCAAGTTCACGCGCCAGATCCCGAGTGGACACGTAACGCTTGTCGGGCTTCTTTCGCCAGGCATCGCTCGATAGCCCAACAGAGCGGCGCGGGCGCGTCCGGATTCTGCACCGCGATCGGTTCGGCGCTTGCTCCGCGAGAATTGCCACCATCGTTTCCGCCGCCGTGTTTCTCCGGAACGCCCGCTTGCCCGCCACCATCTCGTACAGCACCAGGCCAAACGAAAATTGATCCGTGCCGGAAATCCAGCTGCCGCACCGCCGGCCTGCTCCGGTGACATATATCCCGGCGTTCCGACAATCAGCCCCGGCCGTGTCTGCGAGCCGGTGCAGCAGTCCGCATCATCTGAAATATTCTTCGCTGGTCGGCCCGATGCTTCGCCAATCCGAAAGTCCAGAATCTTCACGAATCCATCGTCGGTGACCATCAGGTTCGCGGGTTTGATGTCCCTGTGCGCGATGCCTGCTTCATGCGCCTTCGCTAGTCCCTCCGCAATCTGCGTCGCAACTTCAATTGCCTTTCGTATGGGCAGCGCTCCGGCGAGCAGCATTTCGCGCAGCGTCTTCCCTTCGATCAACTCCATCGCAATGTAATGAGTGGACCCGTCCTGCCCGAGTTCATAAATCGTAACGATATTCGGATGGTTGAGTGCGGAGGCTGAGCGCGCTTCCCGGCTGAAGCGCTGCAATCTGTCGCTATCTGCGGAAAATTCCGCCGGAAGAATCTTGATGGCTACATCGCGCCCAAGTCTCTTGTCGTGCGCGCGATACACTTCGCCCATACCGCCCGTTCCCAGCAGAGCGACGATTTCGTACGGCCCGAGTTTCGTGCCGGGTTTCAACTCCTCCCTGATTCCCCCCACAGGACGCTCCATGAAACTGCTGTCCCCTTGCTCGTGCGCGGCGATCAGTGATTCCACTTCGCGCCGCATTCCCGGCTCGCTGCATGTCCGGTCGAGGTAAGCGCTTCTCTCCTCAGGCCTGCGCTCCAACGCGCCCGCAAGTATCCTTTTCACTTCTTGCCAAGGTCCCGCGTTCACTTCTGCGCGTCTCGTTTCAATTCCCGCTTCAGCCACGCTCGCGCCGTCGCCCACTCGCGCTTCACGGTTGCCGGAGAAATCCCCATCACCACCGCCGTATCCTCGATCGAGAGCCCGCCGAAAAACCGCAGTTCGATCAACCGCCCCTGTTCCGGATCGAGCGCCGTAAGTTTGCTCAACGCGTTGTCGAGCGCGACCACATCCAGCTCCTGCTTCTGCATCGGCGTGACGCCGACATCAGGATCGAGACTGATCCGCGGCGTCGCGCCTCCGCGCTTCGCGGCCACGCGATTTCTCGCGTGGTCCACCAGGATGTGTCGCATCATCTGCGCGGCGACGCCGAAAAAGTGCGCGCGATTCTGCCAGTGCGGAGGCTCCTGCCGGACCATTCGAAGGTAGGCCTCGTTCACCAGCGCGGCGCTTTGCAGCGTGTGGTCGCGGCGCTCGTGCCCCAGATGCCGCCGCGCGACGCGCCGCAGCTCACCGTAAATCAGCGGTATCAGCGCGTCCCGCGCCTGCTGATCGCCCATGCCCCAATTGACGAGTAGCTTGCTGACCTGCGCGGAGTTTTCCGGGCACACAACGTCGCTCCCGTGTGGACGCATTTACCAGAAGTTCACGGCCAAGGTAACCCGCACCACATTGGAAGTAAAGCACTTTGCCCCTTCCCGCCGCGCCCCGAAAATAACTTCAAAATTCCTGAGCCAGTTTCCCGCGCGTTCTCGCTCTAGTTAGTGAAGGCACGATGCGGAGTTCGGAAGTCAACAAAACACGCACCGGCCAAATACGAGGAGGACGACGACCATGAAATCCATCACGAAAGTACACGCAACGAGAATCACGGTGTTCGCGACCGTCCTGCTGGCCGCATTAATTTTGACCGGCAGCGCAAACGCGCAATCCACGTTTCAGGGCACGTTCACTCTGGTCCATTCCGCACGTTGGGGAAAAACCGTGCTCGGCGCCGGCGATTACGTCGTTAAGGTCAACAACACCGACGGCAGCAGCCCGCTGATGGCCGAGGTTTTTTACGCGAAGAGCGGCAGGTTGGCTGCCCGCGAGTCGTGCACGAAGCCGGACACCATTTCGACCAAGGGCGAGAAGAGCGCGCTGCTTCTCGGCCACCGCGGAGGCCAGCCGGTTGTCCATTCTTTCCGAGTCGCGGAACTTGGTGAGACTTTCATCTTCGACCGCACGCTAGCCAGCCGGCAGGGAGCCGAGGAAGCGATGAACCAGGAAGATGTTCCCGTACTCGCAGTAAAGCGGTAACGGCCGACCACGGGTTTCCATGTAATTTCGATGTAGCGCACGTTCGGGGGCCAGGCGCGCCGGAAAAATCCGGCCCTGGCCCCCGAAATTTTTCCGCAGAATCGGACGATAAATCCAAACGATTACCGCACCCTTCGCGAACGTCTCTCTGGGCAGGGAGGCGCAGAGTACGCAGAGAACTTCTCCCCGTTTCTGAACCCAAATGGGCGTGCGGACGGAACCTCGACTTTTGTTGCGGTTGGCGCGAGGCTCCGTCGTTTGTTTTCATGGCTTTACGCTTTCAATTGCTTGACAGGGTGTTGCGAGTAATTCCGGTGAAGAAGGCTTGTTTGTGTTTGCCTGAAGGGCTGCTCCGGAGGAGACGATTACGTGCGTAGGCGGGTTGACCCACTCGCCGGACTCGTTGATGTGGGCGAGGGTGCGGACGGCGCGAATCACAGTGTCGGCAGTGACCTTGGGAGCGGTTTCGGCGCGATGGATGATGAGTCCAAGTGCACGACGAAGGTTGCGGTCGCGGATCGCGAATAGTCCAGTGGCGTGCGCGTGACGATAGACTGCGTGGCGATCAAAGCGGTAGGCCGTGGCGATCGTGGCAACACTGTGCCAATCCACGAATTCTTCGTCCAACTCTTCCCGCATGTTGCTGGCGCAAATTTTGCAATGCGCCTCGTGCATGGTGAGGGAAGGCACGGGCGGCTCCTCCGACCACGGTCTTGGGGCGCGGGCGTTTTTTCTTGCGACGCTTTCTTTTCTTAATGGGCTCGGGTTCGGGAGTTTGCTGATCGAGCGGCGGCTGCGCGAGGATCGCTTCGATAACTGCCTGGACCGCGATTGAAGGAGCATCTTTGTCACCCGGAGCGTAGATCGGTTCAGAGCTCGTCGAGGGAGCACATTCGGCCTCGCCACAGGCGAGGACCTCAGTGCAAGCACACTCGGCTTCGGCACTGGCTGGGACTTCAGTGCAAGTACGTTCGGCTTCGCCACCGGCGAAGACCTCAGTGCAGGCGGTTTCTTCGGACGCTTTTAAAGCGGCAAGGCTTTCAGCAATTGTTCTCTCGGGGGCAAATCCGTAGAAACGGGCTGGGGCCCTTCCTTCGTCTGGGCAAGCAGGAGGCGTTAGATTGTCGGTCATTGAGGTCTCTTTCCGTAGGAGCGCCCGGAACGCACAAGGCGCGCTTTCGTGGGGTGGTGGTGCGAGGATTTAGTGTTGAGGTTTCGACTTCGTTCGTTGCGACGTATGTTCCAACTACAGCGACCATGTTGCTTCTCCGTCGGGGCTTTAAAGTGCCCCGACTCACGCTAATGGATTACGGGGCGGTTGTCTATTGTGGGAAATACGGATATGCAGAAGTACAAGAAAAGGTTGGATTTTCCGGCCCTGGACTCGGTCTTACCCCATTACGCCCCTCTTGGAGAGGTGAGAAGGACCGAAATGGATCCATTTTGTAACGCGCGGTTCGGCGGATATATTGGAACGATCTTCAGTCCGCGCCAAAGTGGGGAATGTGGCGAGCGCATAACCGACAATTCGTCTCGTCCTCTTGCAGGTGGATCCGCAAGTTGTGGCCGATTCTCCTGAGCTTGCCTAAGCTTGTTGTACTAGCCATCCCGCTTGCCCTTACTTTGTAGTACACTTCGCGCTATACGATGAATAACGCGCCCGTGAGTGCCTTTTTACGCTGGGCCGGTAGCAAAAAGCAGCTGCTTCCCGTCTTGCAGGATTATTGGACGCCCAAATATCGAAGGTATGTAGAGCCTTTCGCGGGTTCTGCGTGCCTTTTTTTTCGGCATTTCTTCCTGCCGACCGCGTCTGTCCTCGGCGATCTTAACTCTCCTCTCATACACGTGTACCGCTGTCTGAAGAACGATCCCGAAGCCGTGATTCAAGCTCTGTCCGAATTGCCAAAGGGCAAAAGCCACTACAAGAGGATTCGTAGCTTGGATGGCTCGGATCTGACCAAAGCTGGACGCGCTGCGGCCTTCATCTACCTAAACAGATTTTGTTTCAACGGGCTTTATCGAACGAACAAGCTCGGGAGGTTCAACGTCCCTTATGGGGGCGAGAGGTCGGGCTCTTTGCCTTCGGCCGACCATCTGCGTGCATGTTCGAGCGCCCTTCGTCATACAACGCTCGTCGACGGAGACTTCAACGAGACACTAGCAAAGGTTGTCCGCTGGAGATTTCGTGTACCTGGATCCGCCCTTCAGCGTAGCAGCCCGAAGAACCTTCAACGAATACAATGCGGCGATTTTTGCTGATGCCGACGTCAAAAGGCTTCGATTGGATGTACGTGCTGGTTGCAAAGAGCGCCAGCTTCGTTGTGAGCTATGCCGAAAGCGATGAGGGTAACTTTTTATCCAAAGGTTTCGACACAAGGCACGTCACCGTTAGGCGCCACATCGCCGGTTCTTTCACCAACCGTGTTAAGTCGCATGAATTGCTAATCAGCCATAAGGTTTCCGAAACGGCCATTAGGGGACTCAATGCCTAGTCAAAAAAATGCGGCTGAAGTCGTCCCGACAGGGAGTCTGAAATACCTTGCCATCGACGACATAAAGCCAAGTACGAGCAATCCGAGGAGACTGTTCGACGTCCGACACTTTAAAGAAAAACATTCGTACACACGGTGTCCTAGTCCCGATAACGGTCTATCGGCCAAAAGGGACAGACGAAGTACTCAATCCTTGACGGAGAGAGACGTTATCGCTGCTGTGTCGAGCTGGATGAAGAAGGTACTCGTGTAGAGCTGCCCGCAAACATTGTTGAGCCCCCAAACCCTGTCGCTAGTTTGCTGTATATGTTTTCGATCCACAGTTTCAGGGAACAGTGGGAATTGATGCCGACAGCGCTGAGCCTAAAGGTCCGTGATGGAAAAGCTTGGCGTTGAGGACAACGAAGAGTTGCAGCGCCTGACGGGACTAAGCGATCCGCAGATCGAAAGGTGCAAGCTCCTTCTTACATTCCCTGAGAGATTCCAAAGAATGTCTTTGGACCCTGATAGGGCGTCTCGGATTCCTTCGAATTTCTGGATTGAGGCTTACCCCGTCATCGGTTTGTGCGAATCCGAATTGCCTGACCTTAAGAAAAAGCTGGGCCGGGAGGGATCACCGAACAGCTCGTCGAGAAATACCGCGCCCGAGCGATTAAGAGCGTGATCCACTTTCGGCGCATCATGGAAGCATACGACAACAGCGAAGGCGACCCTGCCAAGCGTAAGCAGGTTACGGATTCTCTTCGCCGATTTCTCTCCGAGACTAAGGCTGAAACGCGGTCCGTATTCGATCCCCTAATTTCGGACAATAGGAAGGTTAAGGCGGTGCTCAAGGCCTGTGAGAGTTTTCTCGACGTTATTAATAAGTTGCGGGTGGAATATACGCCCGACGAAGACGATCGCAGCAAATTATCTGCGGCCCTCAACCAGGTAGAGAGTTTCGCGGCGAGGCTGAGAGACAAGCTGGAGGCAGAAGACGCCCCTGACGACTCGAACGGAGAGCGCGATTGAACGTGCAGCAGCTTTGGGGCTGCATTCGAGTACTCCGACGAATGCGTGGGTACGAGCCCCAGCCGGTCACGCCGCAGACCCTTTGTCGGTGGCTTAGGCAGTTTGACGCTCGGGACAGGGCCGGCGCTTGGCACTTCTCCAGCACGTCGTCTATTTCAATAAGCCTGAGGTCACAAGGTCGTTGCTGCACCAGAACGGCGTGCTCTTAAATGAACTGCATGAGGCGGGCATCCCCCCTGACCACGTGATCTACGTTCACATCGACAACCCCGGAAGCAGTAGTTCCTTGATGCTCAATTTATTGAAAAATGCGGGCAATCTGGAGCGACTCGGGTGCCATTTCGTTGATGCCGGAAATCAGGAGAGATTGCTTTCGCTTATGACGGAGTTGGACTCCGTGGCTCTCGTATACGTCGATGATTTCTTGGGGAGCGGGCGGCAGTTTTGCAAAGTTCGTGACTTCGTTTCGAAGATCTATCCCAAGGCTATACCTGAATTCCTACTTGCTCCCGCCGTTTGTGAAGAGGCATTTGCAGAACTCAGCAAGCGAGACATCAAGATTTTCGCCGAACATATACACTCAAAATCTTCTCGTCCGTTACATCCGAGCAGTTCCATATTTGACGGCGATACGAGGGCGCGTCTTCGGGAATTATCCTTATCATTGCACGCAAGGTCTGGCCTGGGTTTCAGAAGCCTAGCCGCGATGGTCGTGATGTATCACAATGCCCCCAATAACGCCCCACTTGTCCTTCGGGGGAGCCTCAATCAACTCCCGTTTAGGGGTATTGTCCCAAGGACTAGCGATTTGGCGATCCCCGTGGGTCTTCCAACCACTGCCCGTCGACGCTGAGTATTTTTTTCGGAGAAACCAGGCGAAGAGGTCGAGATGCTACCGAAGCAAACTGATATCGAGGTCCCTCTGTTGCAGGCGGTTCAAGCCCTAGGGGGTAAGGCGAAACCCGAGCAGGTGTACGAGCGGCTCACGAAGCATTTTTCCGACCTCACTGACGACGATTTAACCGAACTTGATTCCGGCGGAGGAAATAAATGGAAGAACCGAATTAGATGGGTGAGGCAGAACTCATTTCGAAGAACGAGCTTTCTAGCCCAGACTATGGATGGTGGGCAATCACAAACGATGGCCTCCAGCGGATCAGCGCGGGGAGCAAGCATAGAATAAAAGGCAGCTCGGCCGGAAGCCTGAACGCTGAGCCAGTCACCTGCGAATCTCGAGGAACTTGCTGACGATTATCTCGCGGCATTTAGGCAGAAGGTCCGGCAGAATCTTCAGGAACTTTCCCCGCAGGAGTTCGAACGATTCGCAGGCGCTCTGTTGAGACCTATGGATTCACCGACGTCAAGGTCACGGGAAAAACAAAGGACGGGGGATTGACGGTCACGGAAGTTGAAAGTCGGGCTGGCGACGCTCCATGTTGCCTACCAGTGCAAACGTTGGCAAGGCAACGTTCCGACGAAAGAGATCCACCAGTTCAGGGGCGTCGTGCAGGGAAGTCTTTGTACAAGGCTACTTTTTTACAACGGCCGATTTCGTGGCGGGGGCACAGGGAGAACCTTTGTCAAGAAGGGCGCCGCCACAATCGTCCTGTTGAATGGGGATGCGATCGTGGACACATGATCGAAAAGGGACTAGGAGTTCGTCGCCGACCCATCGAGATCTATGAGGACCAGATTGACGGCCTTTTTGAAACTTCCACGGAGTGACTCTATGAGCCGCCTACGTTTCGCACTCTTAAGAACGATTCGCGAGCCCTAACTTCTTGGCGGCTCAATCCCGTCCCCTCGAACCTCTTCCAAGTGCGCCCAGACTTTGTCGGGGTCGGTCTCGAAGGGGTAGACGTGGACCATCCAGCCGAAGATCTGCTTGACCCAGCGGCCGTTGGCTTTCGCGCAGGCGTCCTCGGTGGCGATGGAGCCGGCGCCAAACTCTTTCCAGTTCACTTGCAGCAGGGGCGTGCCCCGGGGCGGCATGCAGAAATTGACGTGCTCGTGCCAGCGCGCGACGCTGAGCGGAACGCGTTCGTTCAACTGCTGCTCGGTGGCATTTTTCGGAGCGGTGAACATCGCGCCCTCAAGCTCGTAGCCGTCCTTCGTTTTCGTGTAGAGCAGCGAAGTGGGATGCGCGGGATTGAACGAGAATCCGGCGACGAACGCGTTTCTGTAATTCGTGAAGTGATACTGCTTCTGCGGAACGTTGGGCAGAAAAATCCGATAGCCGTCCGCAAGGGCGACGCGGTAGTCCTTATATTTGGCGATGGATTTGCCGAGGATTTCGACGATCTCTTCGGCGCGGCGCTGGTCGCCCGGATGCATCGGCTGCAGCTGGGTCATGAACATGTGCAGGTTCATGTCCGCGCCGCCCATTTCCATATCGTGGCCGGACATGGCGTCGTTGGCGGAGCGCGCGGCCTCGGGAAACTGGTCGGTGTCGTGCTGCATGTCGTTCATGTCCATGCCGGGCATGGAGCTGGAATTTTGCGGCGCGGCGTCGGCGGGCTTTTGCGACTGCTGCGCGCGTGGGGCGCCCCAGCAGAAAGCTGCCAGCGCAGCCATGGCGGCGAAAAGTATGATGGCGCGAGTGGGTATGCTGCCGCGTGCGCTCATTGCTGCCTCTCTAATAAGACTACGCGCACGGCGGCAAAATTATTTCGGCGCGAAGGCGGTGATGCGCGAAACGACAATGCTCACCGCACCCTTCGCCAATGCACTCAGGGCAGGGAGACGCAGAGAACGCAGAGGAAACGCAGAATGAGAATAAAGATTTACCACAGAGACCACAGAGAATGCACAGAGGGCACGGAGAAGGCTCAGGATCGGCTCATCAGCACCGCTTCGCTCGGCGGGAATCCTGATCGGATAGGAGGCCCGGGTTTGCCGAGCCTCCGCTTGGGGTACACACGAGATACAGCTGGGCCGGGCGGCATGGCGCGTGTCCCGCGCGACCATGCACCGGCCATGATGATGAAACACCGGAAGATGCGAAAAGTTGCGCCGCCGAAAGCTGCTGCGGGGCTGGCAATGCAATTGCAGAGTGGCGCTTATTTCACACTGCGTGCCGCGAACTCTTGACGGCGGCAGCCAAATGTGTAAACTGCATTTTCGAACATGGCGACTCAGCCCATTCCGGTTGTGGAAGACGCGCTGCAGGATTTTCAGTTCCCGCAGCGAGAGGCCGCGTTTTTCTACGGGCTCTTTTTGCGCGGCCATTCGGCCGACGAGCTGCGGCGAGACATCGCAGTTCCCGCGCCGGTGCTCGCGAAGTGGGACAAGGAAACCGTCCGCCAGCCTGCGCTGCGGCCGATACTGGAGCGCGTGGTGCAGTATCGCCAGCACGTCCTGGCGATTTTCGAGAATTTGATCGTGCACGATTCCGCGAAACAACGGCTGCAGTAGCCGGCTCGATTTGTCCGCTTTGCTCGCCTGAAATTTTCGCCGCGTTGACTCCGCTGTGCCGCTCGTCTAGACTTTCTTAGTTTTGTCGCGCTGTTGTGGCGTGCTACTCCCCGGTAGCTCAACGGTAGAGCGTTCGGCTGTTAACCGAAATGTTGCTAGTTCGAATCTAGCCCGGGGAGCCAATTCTTTTGCGAGGCTTTGCCACACGACGAGATCCCTCGCGCACTCCGCTCGGGATTTCGCCTGCGGGCTCCCGCTTCGCTCACGCCCGCATACCGGCTCAAGTTCGAATCTAGCCCGGGGAGCCAATTCTTCTGCGAGGCTTTGCGAAGAGAGATCCCTCGCGCACTCCGCTCGGGATTTCGCCTGCGGGCTCCCGCTTCGCTTACGCCCGCATACCGGCTCAAGTTCGAATCTAGCCCGGGGAGCCAATTCTTCTGCGAGGCCTTGCGAAGAGAGATCCCTCGCACATATCGCTCGGGATTTCGCCTGCGGGCTCCCGCTTCGCTTACGCCCGCATACCGGCTCAAGTTCGAATCTAGCCCGGGGAGCCAATTCTTCTGCGAGGCCTTGCCAAGCGACGAGATCCCTCGCACATATCGCTCGGGATTTCGCCTGCGGGCTCCCGCTTCGCTTACGCCCGCATACCGGCTCAAGTTCGAATCTAGCCCGGGGAGCCATTCTTCTCGCATCCGCGAACTTCGGCACAACCCTTCTCGCGCAAACTCACTCAAAAGTACGTTGCTGTGTTAATCGTCCGCGGACGAGCTGTAGGTATACACTCGCTACTGCACTTGAAATCAAATCGGGAAATTCTGGATGAAACGAATCGCCATTTTCGTGCTGCTGGCCGCCTGGAGTGTGGCGTGGTCCATACCGGCGAGAGCGCAAGGCATCAGCATCCAGGAATATGAACGCCAGACACAGGTATTGGCCAAGAGACAAGAAAAGTTGAATAGGAAGAATGCCAAGAAGCAGCAGAAAATGATGAAAAAGGCCGGCAAGAATCAGCGGAAAGCCATGAAGCAGTACCAGAAGTCGCAACGGAACTCGTCGAGAAAATTGAATCATCACTAAAGACTCGCCAAGACGAAAGTCGTCCGGTTCTCGCGTACATTGAATGAGTGGTATAAATGTGACGCGGATTCCATGGGAGTCCATGCGGAGTATTTAAGCGGCGAAGGCGCGGGGAGAAGCTATGAAGACAACGAACTTGAATCGGCCCACAAGAATCGCGAGGACTCGGTTGTGCGAATCCGCGCTGGCTGGATTATTGGCCGTTGCGCTGATGTTTGCCACGTGTCCAGAAAACCTGTGGGCGAATCAGCAGGACCCGCAAGCACAGCAGCCGGACAACTCGCAAGCACAGCAAGGAGACAACTCGCAAACTCCGGCTGCACAGGCCTACACGCAGCAGACTCCCGACGAACTGGATCAGTTGGTCGCGCCGATCGCGCTTTATCCGGATTCGCTGGTGGCGCAGATTCTGGCGGCGACCACTTTTCCCGCGGAGATCGTCGAAGCCGATCGCTGGTTGCAAGCGAATCCTGATTTGAAGGGTGACGCGCTGGCTCAGGCGGTGGACCAGCAACCTTGGGATCCCAGCGTGAAGGCGCTTACGGCATTTCCGTCCGTGCTCGCGAACATGGACAAGAATCTCTCGTGGACTTCGTCTCTCGGCGACGCTTACTACAACCAGCAAGCCGACGTGATGGATGCCGTGCAGACAATGCGGCAGCGCGCGCAGACGGCGGGAAATCTGAAAACTACACCGCAGCAAACTGTAGCGAACCAAGGCTCGACGATCGTGATTCAACCTGCCGATCCGCAAATCGTGTACGTGCCCGCGTATGACCCGTGGCTGGTTTACGGCGGGCCTATCGTGGCGTGGCCCGGCTGGTATCCGTATCCCGGAATTTGGTTTGGCGGCCCGTACCTTTCGTGGGGAGTTGGCTTCGGCATTGGATTCTACGGCGGCTACGGCTGGGGTTGGAATAGCTGGGGATCCAATTGGCACAATCACACCGTCGTCTACAATAATAATCGGTACTACTCGCGGAGCCAGACGTTCTACAACCGGAACACGTATTACCGAAACGGCGGATTCAATGGCGGTCACGGCGGCAACCTCAGTGGAGTGACAAACCACAACCAGGCGAATGGCGATCGTGGTGGAAATCTCAGCGGGGTGACCAACCATCAGGGCGCGGCCGACCGGAATTTGAGTGGAGCTACGCGCTCTTCCGGCAACATGTACAACATTCCTGGCGCCAGAACCCAGCCGTTCAACACGCCGCAGGCGGCGCGCGGATACGGTGAATCCGAGGGACAGCGCGGAACGCGGTCAAGTGCCTGGGGCGGCTTCGGCTCAGGCGGGCAAAGCAGAAGCTACTCGTCGCGTGGAAGTTCGAGCTTCGGTGGATTCAGCGGCGGCCGCAGCTATGGCGGAGGTGGAGGTTTTGGCGGCGGAGGATCTCGCGGCGGCGGCCGGCGATAGTGGAAGTTTTGATCAATGAACCGCGGCTCAAGCGATTCGCAAATGGAGAACATGATATGCAGCGGATGAAATTGAATTTTCGCAATCCATACTCGAGCTCTCTTTCTAAAGCGGGTGCGTGCGCAGTCGCCCTATTGATTTGTTTTTTCCTTCGCGCGGCGGCTCAGCAACAGGGACAGAAGACGTTTTCCACGAGCGAGGAAGCGAGCCATGCGCTCTTCACGGCCGCCCAGAGCAACGATGAAAACACGTTGCTAGAAATTTTCGGGGCGGACGGAAAGGAAATTGTGTCGTCCGGAGACCCCGTTCAGGATTCAAACAGCCGGGCGGACTTCGTGAAGCGATTCGAACAAATGCATCGCTTGAAGAAAGAACCTGACGGAACGACGACCCTCTACGTGGGCGCGGAGAATTGGCCCCTGCCCATACCCCTGATGCGCGCAAATGGCGTGTGGTACTTCGACACGCCAGCCGGCAAGACTGAAATTCTTTACCGGAGGGTCGGCCGGAACGAGATGTCGGCCATTATGGTCAGCGAACAGCTCGCCACCGCGCAAAAGGAGTATTACGCCCAGCAGCATCGCCAATACGCTCAGAAGATCTTCAGCGACGAAGGGCAGCAGAACGGGCTCTACTGGAAAGTCGCTGCCGGCGAAGCTCCTAGTCCCATCGGACCGCTGGTCGCACAAGCCGAGTCGTATGGCCGCGGCAAGGAAACCACCACGAGTCCCTACCGCGGCTACTACTTCCACTTGCTGACCGGTCAGGGGAAAAACGCTCCGGGCGGCGCAACGAGTTATATCGTCGAAGGCAAGATGACCGGGGGCTTTGCGTTCGTGGCATATCCCGCCGAATACCGCTCATCGGGAGTCATGACTTTCATCGTAGACAAACAGGGAGTCGTGTATCAGAAGGATCTGGCCAAGGACACGGTGGCCATCGGTAAAATGATGACGAAATACGAACCGGACCCCACCTGGCGCCAGGCGATCGATGTTCCGGCAGAATCTGCCGCCGCAAAAGCCGCCAAGTAAAACCCTCGTTGCCGGAGCCGCTCGATCGAATTTGGGGGGAACACTCCAATCGAAGCGTTCCGGAATCACAAGCCCATTGTCGAGAGCACCACGAAAAAAGGTGTGACGTCGGCGCGCGGGCTGCAAAGTTGCGCCACCCGCCTGATGCTCAATCGATCGGCGCGTTAATAGGGCATGTGGACTTTGCGTCGATATCCAACTTTAACCATTGGCACGCGTTAATGTTACTGGGAGTATAATCCAGCCCCAAATGGCGCTGACTTCGGTTACTCGCCGAGGACCCTGCGAAATCCTCGCTGCGATTGGTGCGGCCGGGATGGGTGAAGTTTATAGCGCATGGTTCTCGTGTGAACCGGGAACGGAATGCGGGACGTGAAGCCGGAACGCTGGCAGGAAGTGAAGAAATTGCTCGCCGCAGCGCTTGAAAAAGCGCCTTCTGACAGGACTGCCTACCTCGATCAAGCCTGCGCTGATCCATCGCTGCGCCGCGAAGTCGAATCGCTGATCGTTGCGCACGGAAACGGCGCGAGCGCATTCCCGGAGAGGCCAGCGGTGGAATCGGAAAGCGGCGAAGCACTGAAAAACGGATCCCAGCTGGGCGGGTACGAAATTCTCGCGCGTATCGGCGCCGGTGGCATGGGTGAGGTATACCGCGCCCGCGATACGCAGCTTGGACGCGATGTCGCAATCAAAGTCTTGCCCTCGTTTCTCTCTACCGATCCCGAACGCTTGAGGCGCTTCGAACAGGAAGCGCGCGCGGCGGCCGCGCTGAATCATCCCAATATCCTGGTTGTCTTTCAGTTGGGGACGCACGACGGCGGTCCCTATCTGGTCTCCGAGCTGCTGGAAGGCAGCACGCTCCGTGAGCCCCTGCAGCGCGGGGCGCTGCCGATTCGCAAAGCGATTGACTACGGAGTGCAAATCGCGCGCGGTCTGGCGGCGGCGCATGAAAAAGGGATCGTGCACCGCGATTTGAAGCCGGAAAACTTGTTCGTGACCAAAGACGGGCGGGTGAAGATTCTCGACTTCGGCCTGGCCAGGCTCCTGCCCCAGCGCGGGGAGGTCGATGTCAATGGTCCCACCGCAACCGATCTGACCGATCCGGGCACGGTGATGGGCACGGTCGGCTACATGTCGCCGGAGCAAGTGCAGGGAAAACCGGCCGATCATCGCGCGGACATTTTTGCTTTCGGCGCGATTCTATACGAAATGCTCACGGGAAAGCGCGCGTTCCGGAAATCGACCTCCGCGGAAACGATGACCGCCATCCTGAACGAGGAACCTCCGGGCGTTTCGCAACTGGTTCCCCTGGCTCCTCCCGCCATGCAGAGGGTTGTCCACCGCTGCCTCGAAAAGAGTCCGGAGCAGCGCTTCCAATCGGCCTCCGACTTGGCCTTTGCGCTCGAAGCGCTATCGGATTCCAGCGCCATCGCGGTGGCAGCTCCGGCTTCGCCCGATCGAGCGGGACGATCGAAACTGGTGGTCACGGCTGTGGGACTTACTGTCGTGGCGTTGCTGGCAGTCGCCGCGCTGTTCTTCTTTCACACGCGTAAAAATTCCGGTCCAGCCAGCCCGGCATACGTCCAGCTCACCAATTTTGACGATTCGGCGGTGGCCCCGGCGCTTTCGCCGGACGGCCGGATGTTGGGCTTCATACGCGGAGACTCCACGTTCCTGGGACATGGCGAGGTCTACGTCAAACTGCTTCCCGATGGCGAGCCCGTGGAGCTTACGCACGACGGCCTCTCGAAAATGGGGCCGCTTGCTTTTTCTCCGGACGGCTCGCGCGTCGCCTACACGGTGGGTACGGCGGACGCCTGGACCGCGCCGATCCTTGGCGGAGCGCCGAGCCACTGGCTGACGGTGGGCACGCCGAGCTGGATAGCCGCCGCGGGAGGCCACCCACGAATCATGTTTTCCGCGCTCACGGGAGAAGGCATCCACATGGGCGTGTTCACCGCCACGGAGAGCCGCGCGGAGCAGCGCCAGGTGTATCTCCCCAACGATGTAAACGGCATGGCGCATCGTTCGTATCTGTCGCCGGATGGGCGTTGGGTGTTGACGGTAGAAATGGACATCAGCAGCTGGCTGCCTTGCCGGCTGGTGCCGTTCGATGGTAGCGCGCCCGGAAAGCGAGTCGGTCCCCAGCCATCCCAGTGCACGGATGCTGCCTGGTCGCCGGACGGAAAGTGGATGTACTTCTCCGCCGACACCGGAGATGGGTTTCACATCTGGCGTCAGAACTATCCGGACGGCTCGCCCGAGCAGGTCACCTTTGGAGCGACCGAGGAACAGGGCCTTTCGTTCGCGCCGGACGGGCGTTCGTTCGTCACGTCGATCGGTGAAAAACAGAGCACGATCTGGCTTCACGACGCGGCAGGAGATCGCCAGATTACTTCGCAAGGATATGCGTTCCTGCCTTCATTCTCTCCTGACGGCAAGCGCGTGTATTACGTTCAGCGCTCTCGCGCAAACCGGAGCTTCGTCAGCGGTGAACTCTGGGCCGTCGACCGCGAGGGAGGCGCTCGGGAGCGCTTGTTGCCTGAGTTCCTTATCGAGCACTACAGTCTCTCGCCAGACGGCAAGAGCATCGTCTTCGTCGCGCTCGACGATGCGGGACATTCACCCGTCTGGATTGCGCCGCTCGACGGCAGCTCGCCGCCGCGGAAGCTGACTTCTCTCGATTGCGTGCGTGCGTTCTTCGGCGCGCAGAGTGACGTGTATTTCGTCGGTGGAGAGACGATCGCAGAGCCCTTCCTCTATCACGTCAATACGGACGGCAGCGGGCTGCGGCGGGTCGTGCCGACTCCAGTCATATTTCTCTACGACGTTTCACCCGATGGGAAATGGCTTGCAGTTTGGGAACACAGTGCGGTGGTCCTGTATTCGAGCGATGGCGCGACTCGCAAAATAATTTGCGACGGCTGCGCATCGGCCGGGGCGGAAGACCGTGGCGTCACCCCACCGCCAATAAGGTGGTCGAGCGACGGGAAGCTGCTCTACCTCCACGAAAACGCGACGCGTCACGGCATCGAATTGCCCAACACGACGTACGTGATTCCGCTCCAGCCCGGATGGATGGCGAGACTGCCGGCTTCCGGGTTCCCGTCAATCGATGCCGCCGCTGCGGCTCTCGGAAAACGTCTTACCCTGGGAGACAGAGTTTTCCCAAGCCCGGATCCTACCGTCTATGCGTTCGCTCGCCTCTCGTCACATCGCAACATTTTCCGCATTCAAGTGCAGTAATTCGATCGGCCTGGAGGGAACGTGCCCTTAACTCCTGATAAGTGGTGCGAGCTCAAAGGGTCGTGCGATTACTGACGCGTGCCGTTAGCGCGTTAATCAGGCATTGGCCTCAAATGCGTACGCGCCGAGATACCGCCGCCGGAATTTGCGGCCTTGTGACTTACTGCTTAATGGCTGGAGATTTTCGAGGTTTTCGTGCGGACTTTGGCTGTATAAATAGATTATGACCTTCCTACGCCACATCGTAATGCTCTCTCGCAGCCCCAAAATTGGCAGGTATCCAGAGTCCAGATGGGCGAATTGCGTCTTTGGGACGATTCAAGCGTCCATCGCTTTACTGGTGCTGTTGTTGCTGGTGCATCCATCGCGGGCCTTCGCGGCGAATACCGACCTGGAGACAGTGCTGACTGACTCGCGCCAGCGTATTGAGAAATTGGACTACCGCATGAGCGGGCACCTGACACGAGTGGAGGCGAACGGCAAGCGCACGAGCTACAAGTTTGTCGGCAAGGCTCACTGGTTTCCGGATGGTCTGCGTCTGCTATGCGAGATCTCGGGGCCTGGCTCAGAGAAGACGAGCCTTCTTGTGCATATGACCGTGAGCGGGCACGTGACCATCGAGGCGGAACTTCCTGGCGAGAAAGCCGCGAGCGTATTGCCATTCGAACGTTGGAACGACCCACTGGTGGGTACAGACTTCTCCTTTGAAGACATGGTGGAGAACCAGTTCTTCTGGAAGAATCAGGAACTCCTACCCTTGGAGAAATACGGCACAAGGGATTGCTTTGTCCTGAAGAGCAAGTCCGACTCTCAGGACCGGACTAACTATGATTCGATAACATCGTGGATTGACCACGGCATTTTGTTCCCCGTGCATGTGGTGAAGACGCTTCGCGGTACGGGACAGCAGAAGGAATTCATTTACTATGGGCTGCGTCAGATCGGCGGCATTTGGTCTGCGACGCAAGTGGAGGCAAAGGTGGCGGGCAAGCCCGGCTCCTCGATGCTTGTAATCGAAGCGGGCTCGGGAAAGGCAAATCTGGGAGCCAAGGACTTTGATACCAAGCTGTTCAGCGCTCAATGAGAGAAAGTGAAATAAGACGAATCGCCTAATTAGACTGTTGCAAGGCCCTCTGCGGTCACTGGAGCATCCACGGGGTTCGCGTCATTGCGTAAGCTCGTTTTCAGACGTTGGTGAGACCCCACTTAGGCCAAAGGGCCACCAATTCCAGTCGCCAGCAAGTTGCAATAGCGCTGGCCCGACAATCATGCGCACGACTGTAGCGTCAATGAACACCGCCACGGCGAGCGTAAAGCCCAGCATCTGGACGACCAGGAAGCTTCCCAAGGTGAATGCGGTGAAGACGGCAATCATAATTGCCGCTGCGCTCGTGATGAGCCCAGCCGTCCGCGCCAGGCCCTCGATCACCGCTGATTTTTCGGATAGACCGCGCCGCCGTTCTTCGAGGACTCGGGCGACCAGGAAAACCTCATAGTCCATGCTCAATCCGAAGACGATGGCAAACGAGAGAATCGGCACGATTGGGTATACGGTGCCGGTCCCTCCGGCGACGCCAAAAAGTTTGCTACCGTGGCCTTCCTGAAAAACGAGAACTAACGCGCCGAATGAAGCGCCAACGGACAGCAGATTGAGGAGAATTGCTTTGACAGCCGCAAATAAGGAACGTAAGCCGATCAGGAGCGCCAGCAAGCTCCCCAACACGACGCTAAGAACGACCCTCGGCAACCACTCTTTTACTACCGAGTCATAATCCGCGTCGAGCGCGGGAACGCCGCCAACGCGCAGCACGGCGCCGGGCACGCCGGTTATCGCGGCGACATCGGAAGAGCGCACCTCTCGCACCCATCGGATCTGTTCGTTGGGCGAAAGGGTCGCGGTGGGCAGCAACTCAAGCAACGTAGCGTGGCCATCGGTGCGAAGAAAACTCTTGCGGATTGGCTCGGGCACATCGTTGACGGCATCCGCATTATCAGACAGTCCCGTGAGGGTCGGGAGAGATAAGACCTCTTGCGCTCTAGGATCGCTCTGGAAGCTTTTCGTCAACCGACTGACGGCAAGCCAGCCAGTCGGCGAGAGCGGCGGAGACTGCGGCGGCAATTCCAGGACCACTCGGAGGGACTGCACAATACCGGACCGCCCCATGCCTTGAAGCGTGTGCAGTGCTTGCACCGACTCGGCTGCGGCCGGGAGCGAGTCACGGTCAGGAATCCCAGGAGAGATTTTCCGTGCCTGAAATCCAAGGATCAGCAGCGGAACCCCAGCGACAAGCAGAGCTGCCCAGGGCCGGCGGGTTATGATGCTGCCCCACCGTACCCACCGCTCACTCGGCGCGCATAGGCTGTCCGGCGCTTTGAGTCGCCTGCCTGGAAAACGCACTCTGGCCGCATTGATGCGATGGCCCAGCAGACCAAGCACCCAGGGCAGAATGAATGTACACAGCATGACACTCAAAACGGTCACGAGCAGGCCAGCTATCCCGATGGAGCGCAGTTCGCTGATGGGCACAGGCAGCAGCGCTGAAAATCCGATTGCAACCGTCGTGGCCGAGATTATCAGCGTCCGCCCCGCTTGCCCGGCAGCAATATCGGCAGCGTCGCCGGGATCATACCCCTCGGCCAATGCTTCGCGAAATCTGCTCACCATCAGCAATCCATAATCAATGCCCAAGCCAAGGCCGAGCATGGTCGCCAGATTCTGGACCAGAATCGACAGATGCAGATAATGCGCGAGTAGCGCAGCCGCACCCATCGCCATCGAAATGGAGAGTAATCCAATCCCCAGCGGCAACAGCGCGGCCACGAGACTGCCGAAAGCCAGGACCAGCAGCACGAGAGTTACCGGCATCGCTCGTTCCTCGGCATGCCTAACGTCATCCGCACTGACTTTGCGAAGGTCGAAGTTCAGCGGCGATTCACCTGTGATCTGCAGTTTGATATTGGGGTATTGCGACCTAAGCTGACCTTCCATCCAGTCTGCTCTTGCCCTCAGTATTGGGACCAGCGCCTCGACAGTTTCATCGTGCGGGTCCAATCCGACGATGATCAAGGCCTCGCCATTGTTCCCAGTGAACAGAGGATCCGGCCAATCCAGGCTCGAGAGGGCACCCGATACTCCAGGCACAGTTCGCAATGAACTGGTTAGGAAGCCCAGTGCATCCGCGCTCTCTGCTGAATCCGGATCGGGAATACCCGTGATTACCAGAATCAGTCGGTTGGCGTACGCAGAGTGGAAACGCTGCGCCAGTTCCCGGTCGACTCTTTCGGATTCGCCGTTCTTAATATGAACGGCGGTCTCCAGGCGGCGTTCAACTTTGTAAGAAAAAGGCACCAGCGCAAGCGCCAAGGCGAACCCCGCCATCGCCAACCAGAATCGGCGGCGAGCGGCATCACGGCCAGTTTTCGAGCCAGGCGTTACCATGGAAGATCCTCGTCGTTTCCCAGTCCGTCTGAGAGCCATGAAACGACTTCGGTGATCGGGCCGATCCATAATATAGGATGAAACTGGATATTTGCCGGGATTCGGCCTTGAGTTTAGCTAACTATAAATGTGGGGAACTGTCCGTTAGGGTTCAGGCGGTGAGTGACGAGGGTGAGTTGGGTCGCGATTCGCACGAACAGCGACGACGGCATGGTGAGGGCTCAATTCGATTGTGCAATCTGGGCGAGCCTAAGAGTTCGCAAAGGGCACAGATCGGGGAGCTAAATCTTCTGTTCGATCTGGACGGCCGTTTCCACAGCAGATGTGGGAATACATCTGAATCCTTGATTTGCGAATCTTACTGACCGTATGATTTAAGAGTAGAATGGAAGCGGCATTCGGTTGAGTGCTTCTCTCCAAAGCAAATTTTCCGCTGAAGACGTGAAGACCAATATGCATCCTCGCTGTGGATCAGTGAACCGGAATTTGTCGCCGGGCATATCCGGCAGAACCGCCCTGGTTTTGCTGCTTCTGATCGCGGTAGTGGGCCTCTATACACTCGCGAAAAACGGCCAATACTTTCCCAAGACGAATCCGGTCCGATATGTTTCTCTCTCTATAAAGATGAATGTGGCTCATGCGCCCGTTGTGATTGCGGGCGATAAACTGCAACTGATTGCGAGAGTTGCGCCGCCGCGGCTGGTCCTTCGAGTAAGTCGGTTGGAGCAATTCGAAGCGACACCGGTGCAAAGAATTGGCGTGACCGTTTCAATGCAACACCGTTCCCCTCCCTCTCCGCTCGCGTAGGACGTCCGCTTTTTCTATTCCCATCATCGTTGTTACAAATTAGTTCTCGGCCCGATCCGCATTTTTCAGTCGACGGCCGCAGGAGCTGAGATGAAAACTGAATTGACGACCGCCCAATTGGGACAGTTGCGGAGCCTCACGACGTGTGTGGTTGCCAGCGCGATTGAGACGTTTCGAGTCCGCTTGCCGAATACGGGTTTCGTGGATTCCAGCGTCCGATGCATTTTCGACGAGCTTCCTCCGGTCGCCGGCTACGCCGCTACGGCTAGGATTAGAACTTCGAACCCTCCAATGGAAGGCCGCAGCTATTCCTACGAACGCACCGACTGGTGGAAGCATATCCTCAGCATTCCCGCACCGCGCGTCGTGGTGCTTGAAGATGTGGATAACCCTGCGGGGCTGGGAGCCTTCGTCGGAGAAGTGAACGCGAGCATTCTTCTGGCTTTTGGGTGTGAGGCACTGGTGACGAACGGAGGAGTCCGCGACCTCAACGAGGTGCGGACCAGCGGGTTTCAAATGTTCGCGGGGAATGTTTCCGTTTCGCATGCGTACGCACACATCTTCGATTTCGGCGGTCCAGTCAAAGTAGGTGGCTTGGTCATTCGGCCGGGCGATTTAGTTCATGGAGATCGCAATGGAGTTCAGATAATACCCTTGGAGGTCGCCGCCCAAGTTCCCATCGTGGCGCACAAAATCACGCAAAGACGACAACGCGTCCTTGAGCTGTGCCAATCCAAAGACTTTTCTCTCGATGCCCTTCGCACCGCGATCGAAGAACCGGAGTTGCAACCATGAAAAGCTCAGCACACGAACGAAAGAGAGCCATCAAGTGGGCTTTAGCTGTCCTCGCGGCATGGACGGCCATTCCTTCGCTGGCGTTGCTTGCGGGCTGCGGATTATCCGGCAAGGCTGCTACGGACGACCCGACCAACGTGCCGCAAGTGGCTGTCGCTAAAGTGACGCGCCGAGATCTGTCCAGCACTCTCAACATCGCCTCCGAGTTTCTGCCGAACCAGGAGGTTACGGTGTACGCCAAAGTCTCGGGTTACATACAGAAGCTCGATGTGAATTGGGGAACACACGTAAAACGTGGACAGCTTCTCGCCGTCCTCGATATTCCCGAACTCCAACAACAGCTTCAACTAGACGAGGCCGCCGTGCGTCGCAGCGATCAAGACGTATCGCGCGAGAAAGAAGAGCTGAGCCGCGCTGAGTCTGTCTACAACGTCGCTGATTTGACGTATACGCGACTCGCGGACGTGCAGAAGACACGACCAGAACTCGTGGCTCAGGAGGAAATTGACGTGGCGCACGGAAAGGACCTGGAAGCCAGCGCCGGCGTTTCCAGCGCCAAGGACTCGCTCGCCGCATCGGACCAGGTGCTAATTGGCTCAAGAGCCGCGCTCGAAAGAGACAAGGCGATGTACTCCTATTCGCGCATTACCGCCCCTTTCGACGGGATCGTGACCGAGATCGACGCTTACACGGGAGCGCTCCTACCGGCCGGGACATCATCGAACAAGGGAGACCAGGCGCTCTGTCATCTGGCTGATGACCACGTTCTCCGCTTGGTGATTCCCGTTCCCGAATCGGCCGTTCCCGATATTCGGCCGGGGGGCTCGGTCCAAGTCCGCGTACCGGGTCTCAACAGAACGTTTCAGGGAATCGTGGCGCGCATTGCCGACCAAATAGATTTCTCGACACGAACGATGCACACCGAAATTGACGTTCCCAACCCGACCCTCGAAATTGTTCCGGGGATGTACGCCGAAGCCTCGCTTGTGCTCAAGGAAGAACACGATGTGCTGGCGGTTCCGGTGCAAGCGATCGGTCGGCAGGAAGGAAGCATAACTGTGTTTTTGGTTGACAAGAATAACAAGGTTCAGGAACGTCAGGTTCAACTTGGAATCGAGGCACCCGACCAAGTAGAGATTCTTTCCGGGCTTGGCGAAAACGATCTGGTCGTCGTCGGCAATCGGAGCCAGCTTCGTGCCGGGATCTCAGTGCGACCGAAGCTGATTTCGAATGGTTTGACCGGCGGAGGGATATAATGTCCGGCTTTTCCATCCGAAACCCGTACTTCATTCTCGTTGTATGTCTGATTATCGTGGTCGTGGGTACGACAAGCGTGGTCCGCATGCCGGTGGACCTGTTTCCCGCAATCAAAATACCGGAAGTGGTCGTCGCTACCTTTTTCAACGGTATGCCGCCCGAGGAAATCGAAACGGAGATCACGGGACGCTTCGAGCGATTCTTCACGATGGGCAGCGGCATCGAACACATGGAGTCTCGTTCGCTGCCTGGAGTCAGTATCATTAAGGTGTATTTCCAGCCGGGCACGGACCCCGACGCCGATGTCAATGAGATTTCAAATCTCTCGATGGCGGACCTGCGGCGGCTGCCGCCGGGAAC
Source organism: uncultured Acidobacteriota bacterium (assembly GCA_963701865.1). Classification (GTDB taxonomy): domain Bacteria; phylum Acidobacteriota; class Terriglobia; order Acidiferrales; family UBA7541; genus Palsa-295. Next base: position 86,455 of record CAVPBO010000001.1, on the reverse strand, counting down.
TCTCCCACCGGTCGTAGAGAAGTTCGACGCATCGAGCCTCCCCGTTTGTCTCATTACGTTGCAAGGGCAAGGTCTCGATGAAACGCAGCTCCGCGACCTCGGGCAATTCCAGATCAGGAATCAACTTGCAACCGTGCCGGGCGCTTCGGTGCCGCCGCCCTTCGGAGGGAAGTACCGCCAGATCATGGTGTACGTCGATCCGGCCAAGCTCCAATCTTACCAACTCAGTCCGATGGACGTAGTTCGAGCTGTCAACAATGCCAACCTGATCTTGCCGGCAGGAGACGTGAAGATTGGTCCTTATGACTACAACATCTATACAAACAGCCAGTTTCGGGACGTCAAGGGAATCAACGGCCTTCCGCTGAAAACTGTCGGCCAATCGAGCGTAACAGTCGGCGACGTTGGGAAGGCCGAGGACGCACATCAAATTCAAACCAACATTGTGCGCGTCGACGGACAGCGCTCGGTTTATCTCCCGATTCTCAAACAGGGAGGTGACACTAATACGATCCAGGTGGTTGACGGAGTCAAGCGAGTAGCCGCGAAGCTGACAGATGTGCCAAAGCAGCTAATGCCCCACGTTGTTTTCGATCAGTCGCTATACGTCAAGAGCGCGATCGAAACGTTGCTTCACGAAGGCGGAGTTGGGCTGCTCTTGACTGCCTTGTTGGTGTTGATCTTCCTTGGCAGCACGCGGGCCACGCTGGCCGTCTTCCTGTCCATTCCGCTCTCCGCCCTCGCGGCAATCATCGGTCTCTATCTCGGCGGCAGCTCGATTAATTCCATGGTTCTCGCCGGTTTGGCGCTCGTCTTTTCTCGATTGATCGACAATGCCGTGATCGTGCTCGAAAACATTTTCCGCCATCTCGAACTAGGCGAGTCGCCCGAGGTGGCGGCGGAGAAAGGTGGGCAAGAAGTATCACTGGCAGTATTGGCGGCGACGCTGACGAGCGCGGTCGTGTTTTTTCCGGTTACCTTTTTGTACGGGGTGAGCCGTTTTCTGTTTTCAGCGCTCGCATTGGCGGTTGTACTCGCACTATTTGCTTCTTACGTGGTGGCCATGACGGTTGTTCCGCTGTTTTGCGCCCGGTTCATCCATTCAGCCTCTCAGACCGCTGCCGCCGACGACGGTTCTGCAGAAACGAAATCTCCCCCGGCGCCACACGGTCGATTAGCCGCCTGGGGTGCACGGTTCAACAAATCGTTCGGCCGTGGCTTCCACGGTTTTCTCGACACTTACGAAGCGTATGTGCGTCGCGCCCTTTCGCGTCCAAAAGGGGTCGTGGTTGGGGTACTCATTGCGTTCGTTGTCAGCCTCTCACTATTTCCTTTTCTGGGCGTCGCATTCTTCCCGCGGACCGATGCGGGGCAGTTCGTCATCAACGTGAAGGCTCCATCCGGCACACGCGTCGAAATCACGAATCAGGAGGTGGCGCGCGTGGAGGATGTCATCCGAAATACGATCGACCCGAAGGATCTGAAGTTAATCGTTTCGAACATCGGCGTGATCCCGGGGTTCTCTTCAATCTATACAGCGAATGCCGGCCCGCACACGGCCACAGTGCAGGTAGCGTTGAACGAAGCGCACCACACCAGCAGTTTCGAGTACATGGATAGGGTGCGACGGAAACTCGGAGCGGACTTGCCGGAGCTCAGCACCTACTTCCAATCCGGAGGCATGGTGGACGCTGTCTTGAATCAGGGTTTGCCTGCCCCCATTGACCTGCAGGTGAGCGGCACGAATCTGGACTCGGACTATTCAGTTGCCGCTCAATTGGCGGGAGACATCAGGAAGATCCCGGAAGTGAGCGACGTCTACATCCCCCAGGACCTCGACTATCCGTCCCTCCAGCTCGACATTGATCGTTTGCGCGCGAGCGAGCTGGGACTGGACCAGAAGGAAGTGGTGGACAACGTCATTACCGCGCTCACTTCTAATGGCATGATCGCTCCCAGCTATTGGATCGACCCTAAGAGCGGGAACGACTACATGTTAACCGTGCAGTATTCAGAGAAGAACGTCCACAGCTTGCTCGATCTTCGAAATATTCCCCTTCGTTCGCCGACGGCGCAGTCTCCGGCATTGCTTGACGCAGTCAGCAAGATCACGCGGTTCAATTCCCCGACGGAGATCGACCACTACCAAATTCAGCGATCTTTCGACGTATATGTGAACCCGGCGACCGAGGATCTCGGCCATATCGCAAGCGCCGTTCGAAAGATCGTGTCGAGGACGAAATTGCCCGAAGGGACCACTGTGAATCTGCGCGGCATGGTTCAAGGGATGGAAGCTTCGTTCCGTAGTTTCGGGCTCGGCCTTTCGCTCTCATTGGTTCTGCTGTATCTAATCCTCGTCGCCCAGTTTCGATCGTTCCTCGATCCAGTTCTCATTCTGCTCGCTGTTCCCACCGGAGTCATCGGGGTGCTCCTTATTCTTCTACTGACAGGGACCACGCTCAACGTCATGTCTCTTATGGGGCTGATCATGATGGTCGGCATCGTAGTTTCCAACAGCATCTTGATCGTGGAATTTGCCCACAGACTGGAAGAGAGCGGAATGACGGTCCGCGACGCGATCATTTCTTCGTGCCGAATCCGCTTGCGCCCCATTCTGATGACTTCTCTGGCAACGATTATTGGTCTATTTCCGTTGGCCCTAAAGTTGGGAACGGGCAGCGAACAGTATGCGCCGCTCGCCCGCGTGATTATCGGCGGATTGGCCACTTCGGTTGCGTTGACGATCTTCGTGGTTCCGGCTGCGTACTTGTTGCTCTATGAGCGCCGCGCGACATCAGCATCGCCCGCGGTTGCGGAGGAAGCCCGATGAGATCGCACTATCTGCAATTCATTTGCCTGGGGATAGCCGCACTCGTGCCTGCGACGGCTCCAGCTCAAACGACTCAGACTCTTACCTTGCATCAGGCCGAACAGATCGCGCTCCAAAACCATCCTCAAATTCAAGCTGCCGTGAATATTGCTTCCGCGTCAGAAGCACAAGTGACGCAAGCTCGTTCAGCTTACTTCCCGACGATTTACGGCAGTCTCACGGGAGTCGAAGCCGAAACCAACAGCCGCATAGGCGCCGGAGGACTAAACAATCCTGTGATCTACGACCGTTTTGCGGAAGGGATTACCGCCAGTCAGCTCGTCACAGACTTCGGGCGGACACATGAGCTCGTCAGGAGTTCAGACCTGCACGCGAAGGCCCAGGAGGAGAATGTCGTAACGACGCGCGCCGATGTGTTGCTTGAGGTTGACCAATCGTACTTTTCGGTTCTAAAGGCGCAAGCCGTGCTTGCGGTCGCACAGGAAACGGTGAAGGCGCGACAACTCGTGTCCGACCAGGTAACAGAGTTGGAAAAGAACAAGATAAAATCGGGACTGGATGTGAGCTTCGCAAATGTCGATCTCGCGCAGGCACAGCTTCTATTGATACAGGCCGAAAACGATGTGGAAGCTTCGTTCGCACAGTTGTCCGATGCTCTGGGATACTCCGACGAAAGGACGTTTGTGCTGGCCGAAGAATCAGCGCCATCCACCCCGCCCGCGGCGCTTTCGGAGACTGTTCAGCAAGCTTTGCGAGACCGGCCGGAACTGATAGGCCAGAGGCTCGATACGAATGCGGCGCAAAGCTACGCGGCGGCGGAGCGCGATCTGCGGTTGCCAACGATTTCCGCTGTCGGTACGGCAGGATTGATTCCGTTTCGCCAGGACACTCTTTCGCCGCGCTATGCGGCCGCCGGTTTCAACGTCAACATTCCGCTTTTCAACGGCCGCCTGTACGGGGCTCTTCACACCGAAGCGAGCGAGCGAGCCCAAGCGCAGGAGGAATACCTTCGAGAGATGCAAAATCGAATCGTCCGCGACGTTCGCACGGCATGGTTAAGCGCAAATTCCGGATTCCAGCGGCTTTCCGTTACTCAACAACTGTTGGCGCAAGCTAATTTGGCGGTTGACCTCGCCCAATCTCGTTACAAGCTGGGGCTGAGTTCAATCGTCGAGCTAAGCCAGGCCCAGTTGAATCAGACACAAGCCCAAATCGCACAAGCCAGCGCGAAGTACGACTACGAAGCTGAGATCTCGGCGCTGGATTATCAAACGGGATCGCTGCACTAGAGGCATTGTCGAGCCGTGGGACCAGTAGGCACTCGCCCGGTGGCATGTCGTGCAACCCGGGGAACCAATTCCCTTCCCCGCAGAGCCGAGCCTGGCGCGACCGCCAGGCTCGTTATTTTCTAGAGAGAGATACTAATGGCAACGCCGGGACGATCGGGATACCTGCGGTTGTACAGGTAATATCCGCCATCGTAGTAGGCTACGTAAACGTCGTCGGTTTGGTACCAGTCGTCTCCCCAGTAATCTGGATAGGGATCAAGGACGCTGAACCAATAGCCACCGTATTGGAAGCGCGGAAAACCGCCCACTACCATGAAGGGCATGCTGTAGACGCGGAACGAGTGATCCTGGCCATAGTAGCTGCTGTAATACGCGTCTGGAATGCGGTAGCCGTTGTAGCCGCCGCGCTGTTGCCAGGTGCGGTGCTCCGATGACCAATTGCTGGCGCGGTGCTGCCGCCAGTCATCCCGCTGCTGGATCTGTTGCGTACGTTGCTGTTGCTCGGTGCGCTGCACTTGTGCGTGCTGGGCGCGATCTTGTCGTTGCTGCTGGGCGTTCTGCTGGCGCTGGTTGTTGTCGTTTTGTCTTTGCTGTTGCTGCGCACGTTGTTCCTGCTGCCTGTTCTGATTTTGTTGCTGCTGTGCGTGTTGCTCCTGCTGCTTGGCTTGACTCTGCTGTTGTTGCTGCGCGCGCTGCTCTTGCTGCTTATTCTGATTTTGCTGCTGCGCGTGCTGCTCCTGCTGCTTGGCTTGGCTCTGCTGTTGCTGCTGGGCATGCTGCTCTTGCTGCCTGTTCTGATTTTGTTGCTGCTGCGCGTGCTGCTCCTGCTGCTTGGCTTGGCTCTGCTGTTGCTGCTGCGCGTGCTGCTCTTGCTGCTTATTCTGATTTTGCTGCTGCGCGTGCTGCTCCTGCTGCTTGGCTTGGCTCTGCTGTTGCTGCTGGGCATGCTGCTCTTGCTGCCTGTTCTGATTTTGTTGCTGCTGCGCGTGCTGCTCCTGCTGCTTGGCTTGGCTCTGCTGTTGCTGCTGCGCGTGCTGCTCTTGCTGCTTGGCCTGGTTTTGCTGCGGCCTAGGCGCAGCTTGCCGTTCGGGCTTGGCTTGTGTCTGCTTCGGTTCGGCTTGCTTTTCCGGCTTGGCCCGCTTTTCGTTTTCTTGATGTTGGTCCTGCGGGTATGCAAGAGCGGTGCCCCCCCAAAAAACGAACGACAACAAAACCGTGCCGAGGACTCCGAATCGTTTCATGGGTGTCACCTCATGTTGCAGCATGCACTCTCCAGAAAGGGTTAGCTGTTCTGTTTTGAACACTTGGGACGTCTCCGGGGCATTTTGAGTTCGGGCACGAGGGCCGGTGCAATGCCTCTTAGACGGCTCTTCGCTGCCCCAACTAATCCAGGCCTACGTCAGATTCGATCAGAAATTACTCTATTTAGTGTATCGACCGCAGAAGAAGCGTCACGTTAGCTTGAACTGCTTCGCCGGAGGATCGGCCGAGCGTAGGGATGCGGACGTAGCAGAAATGAGCGTCTCCGTTCCCATTTGGGGCGCAGATGTTCGAATCTGCAGGTTTTAGGCGCGTCGCGACATTCGGAAAAACGAGGGTACTGTCCACAAGAAGACAGACCGCGTCTACGCAGGGGAATAAGATGTGCCTTCGGAATTCGCTCTCAGGAGGAACTTGGTATGAAGATCGTAAAGACAATTCTCGCTGTGCTGACACTCGCTTTACTCGGCGCCACGCTCTCTACCGGCGCTCGAGCCGACAACTGGAACAAGAAGACAGTTATGACGTTCGATCAACCGATTGAGATCCCCGGCCAGATTCTGCCCGCCGGCACTTACACTTTCGCGCTGGTTGAATCGAAATCAGACCGGAACATCGTGCGCATTTTCCAGGCGGACGGTACGACGGTGGTCGCCACAATTCTGGCGATTAACAACTATCGGCTGCACCCAACCGACAAGACGTCGGTGAAGTTTGTCGAGCGGTCAGGCGATAATCCGGAAGCTCTCAAGGCTTGGTTCTACCCCGGCGACAACTTCGGTCAGGAATTCGTTTATCCAAGGCAGCGGGCGATCGAACTAGCCGTGGCCGAAAAGGAGCCTGTGCTCGCATCCGACACATCGGACGTGAACACAGCTTCGCTCGTCGCGGTCACTCCAGAGCAGAAGGACGAGCCTGTCGCCCAGGCAGTCCAGGCGAATCCGGAAGTCGCTCCAGATCCAGCTCCCGCGCCAGTCGCACAGGCGGCAGCTCCCGTAACGGTGGCACAGAATGAGGAATTGCCGAAGACCGGCAGCATGCTTCCTCTGATTGCGCTACTCGGCTTGGCGTTCATCGGCGTGGCATTCACGCTGAAGCAGTTCATTAGGTAGCGCTGGTAATTGCAGCTACACTCCGGTGCGTCGCGGGTTGAGAGGTATTTTCATCCCGCGGCGCAGGGAGACTTGCCAGTGACTTCGACCAACCCATTCCATCGTCTCGATTTCTTTCGTGGTTGTTGTGGCGTCACTGCCCTTTTGCTTTTTTGCAGCATGGCTGGATTTTCACAGCCATCTCCGCTGCCTCGTGCCGCCGGTGCGGACCAAGCCGCTATTTCGTCGAAGACGGAACTTGTGGTGCTTCCCGTCCGCGTGACGGACGCACATGGAGACTTCGTCCCCGGGCTCAGCTTGGAAAATTTCCAGGTGTACGAGGACGGGCGACGACAAAAAATCACTATTTTTCAGCGCGGCGACACTCCGGTGACGGTGGGCCTGATCGTGGACCACAGCCGCAGCATGGGCCCCGAACTGACCGCAGTCGCTGCCGCAGTTTCCGCCTTCGCGCAATCCAGTAATCCTCAGGACGAGATGTTCGTGGTGGATTTCAACGACCAGGTATGGTTCCAGCTGCTGGGCGGAAAACCCTTCAGCAACGACCCAGGGGAACTCGAGAAGGCTGTCTCAGCAGTTACCGCGCGGGGACGAACCGCGCTGTATGACGCGGTGGCCGAGGGCATTAATCATTTGCGGTTCGGCCGTTGGGATAAGAAGGCGCTGGTTATCGTGAGCGACGGCGGCGATAACGCCAGCCAGCACACCTATTCGCAAATCCTTGCTCTGGCGCAGCGATCGCAAACGCTGGTTTATTCGATCGGTCTGCTCGGCGCGCTCGACCAGGACGAGAATCCGGACGCTCTCAGGAAGCTGTGCAAGAACACGGGCGGCCTGGCCTATTTTCCTGGCTCCGAAGTGAACGTCAACGACATTTCAAAGCAGATCGCGCGCGATCTCCGCGAACAATACACACTCGGATTTGCTCCCGAGGACAGCAGTAATTCCCATTCCTTTCGAAAAATCGAAGTGAAGGTTGCCTCACCTGGCAAGGGCAAGCTCCATGTGCGGTCGCGACCCGGCTATTTCGGCACGCGGGATAATCCGCCCGCTGCAGCGCAGGGAAAGAGCGGGTCATGAACGATCGCGGGTCCACAGTGAGAAAGGTCCGGCGAAGGAACTCGCTCACGCTTCGTGGAGCTTTCTATTTTTTCCTGGCAGCCGGCGTTCTTGCGCTCGGTTACGCGGGTTACGTCGCCGTCGACGCGCGTGCGTACCAGACGGTCGAGAAGGCTAAATTCGAAAATGTGAACCGGAGCGAAACGCCGCATCCCGTGGTCGTGGGCGAAGTGATCGGCGAAATGGACGTTCCGCGCCTTGGAATTGAGGCCATGGTCGTTCAAGGTGATTCGTCCAAACTCTTGCGGCGCGCCGTTGGCCATATGCCGGAAACGCCCTTGCCGTGGGAACCGGGCAATGTGGCGCTCGCCGGCCATCGCGACAGTTTTTTTCGCCCATTGCGCAATGTGCGCGCGGGCGACGCCATCACGCTGAAGACGGTAAACGGCGAGTTTCAGTACGAAGTGGAATCCACCGAGGTCGTCCCACCGAGCGACATGCACGTCCTGGACGCGACTTCCGGGCGTACGTTGACGCTGATCACATGCTTCCCTTTTTACTACGTGGGTTCGGCGCCGGATCGATTCATTGTTCGCGCGCGTCAGGTGGAATCGCCAGCGCAGCTCGCTGAACCCACGAGCGCGGCCAGCTTTTAGAAATTTAGGCCGAAGCGAACGCATCCCGGACTCCCGTAACGAATCCCACGTGTCCATAAGTGAACAGACACCTGCCCTCGCACCCTCTAAGATGCGATTCATTAGGGACCGGAAACGACCCAGATCGAAAACGGGTCAGCAAGTCTCCCCCCTAGGTGAAATGAGCTGTTGCGGGCTCCGTTGAGTTACAGCCAGCGATGACAAAGGAGCATAAAAATTCATGCCTTTACTTCAAGTCGTAATGGTTTTGGTCGTTGTGGGTGTTGTGCTTTGGCTGATCAATCGGTTCATTCCGATGCAGGGAACCATCAAGTCAATTCTGAATGCGGTGGTGGTGATTTGCGTGGTTCTGTGGCTTCTGAACATTTTCGGACTGTTCCATTCATTTTCGCACATGCACATCGGGACTTAGTATTTCTCGCTGAAAGCGACAAAGAAGGAGCAAACGATGCTTGGAACAATATTGGTGGTGGTTTTGATTCTCGCGCTCGTGGGAGCGCTGCCGCGTTGGTCACATAGCAAAAGTTGGGGCTATTACCCGACTGGCGGCATTGGGCTGGTCCTTCTGATCATCATCGTCCTCCTCGTTCTGGGACGCCTCTAAGAAATCTCGTCCTGTCCAACCCATAGGCCGTCAACCCGGCGAGCGCGTTGCCTCGTTTTACAATTTCGGCGGCCGCATGATATAAGGGGCAAATCACGAAGCTTTTCAGGGATGCCCCTGTCACATGACGAAGGACGCAATCGGATCCGCTGCATTTCGTTCTTTAGTTTGCAGCTCGGTCCTCTCTCTCGCGGCCGTTCTTACCTTCGGCCCGACTGGCCGCGCACAATCCCTTATCAACACAGGCGCACGTGCGATACCCCCCACAATCGTGGTCGGCTTCCTGGGTGGGTTCGTCAAGCACGATAATCTGCTTCACAGCGAGGTGCAGCTAGCCGCACGGCTGCGCCAGGCTTACCCGCTCGGCCTCGACGTGGAAATGTTTGAAAACCACGAGGGAGAAATTGCGTTGAAGAAGATTTTGAGGCTGCTGGACACGAATCACGATGGGATGCTGGCTCCGCAGGAGAAACAATCCGCCCGCATCATTATTTACGGGCACAGCTGGGGAGCCTCGGAAGGCATCGCTCTCGCGCGCGAACTGCAGACGAAGGGCGTGCCGGTGCTCCTGACCATTCAAGTGGACAGCGTTGCCAAGATGAACGAAGACGGTGCGGTGATCCCCGCGAACGTGGCACGCGCTGTGAATTTCTATCAGCCCGACGGATTGATCCACGGAAGATCCAGCATTCGCGCCGCGGATCCCACACGCACGAACATCATCGGCAACTTTCGATTCGACTATAAAGCGAGCGCATATAACTGCGCCGGGTACCCCTGGTTCGACCGAATCTTCATGAAATCCCACATCCAGATGGAATGCGATGCGAATGTATGGAACCAGGCGGAGTCGCTGATACGTTCGGCGCTGCCTGCGTCAATCGCAAGCGCAGCACGGGAATAGTTGTCGCCGCAAAGGCTGAATCAGTCGTGCAGGACGACGCTGAGCAACGAGTCGTTTACGTGGAGCCCACCATTGTAATTAATGAACCCCAGCTTTTTGAATTTGTTCATGAAAAAGTTGACGCGCGAACGCGTCGTGCCGATCATTTCCGCGAGCGTCTCTTGCGATACCTTGGGAACATCCCATTGAGGATTTTCCTTTTTGCCGTAGCGGGCGAGCAACAGGAGTGCTCGCGCCAGCCGCTTCTCGCTGGAGTTGAAGAGCTGATCGATCAAGTCTTCTTCGATTCGAATGTTGCGCTCGAGCATGTAGGTGATGAAGCGGTCCGAGAGTTCATGTTCCGCGTGGAGTACCCGGATCATTTCTTTCAAGCCAATCACAAGCATCGTGACAGGCGTCGCGGCGGTAGCAGTCGCGATGCGCAGCGTTTGTCCCGCCAGGCCGCCTTCGCCGACAAAGTCGCCGGGCTTCAATAGCGCCACGACGGCTTCCTTGCCCGTCTTTGAAACGACGGAGAGTTTCACTTCCCCTTTTTGGATGTACATGACGTCCTTGCAGACGTCGCCCTGCGCGAATATGGTGTCTTTTCGTAGGTATTCGACAATGGTTCTGGCCACGCCCGCGGAATCGAGGAAGGCTTGCGCATCGAACTTATTCGCCTTCGGGTTCTTCTTTCTTGTAGTTTTTTTCATAGCTGGACCCTCGATTTCCGCACACTTGCCAGAAACTGGATACATCATCCTACGAAATGGCCTGTCAAACACAGCGAATAAATCGAGTTCCCAATTGGGAATACGTGCAAAAGAGGACAGACACCCCCGGTCGTTGTGACTAGCATTGTTCTACGGACGTTGAGAGTAGATACGGCAGTGAAGGCACCCGGGTCGTATCCAGCTCCCCAACACTTCTCGGCGTACCAAGACCAAAATCGAAGGGCATCTGTGGAGGATGAGAACATGAGCCATACACATCGCTACATCAGTTCGCTATTCCTGGCCGCTGTTCTTTCGGCGCCAGTAGCAATTATGGCCGCTCCCGTGCCTCAAGAGGCGAGCGTTCAGGTTCGAGTCTACGACCGCAACCATAAGGATTATCACAACTGGGATGACCACGAGAACCGCGCGTGGGGAGTTTATCTGACCAATCATCACAGAAAATCTCACGAGTACGCGAGGGCAAATAGAAGAGAGCAGTCAGATTACTGGAAGTGGCGCCACTCTCATCCGGACAACGACTAGCGAAAGCAAGCCGGGCAGGCGAACACAGACGGATGCTTGGGAAAGAAAACCCGAATGCTTGGAGCACTTTTTGCAGTTTTGCTGATGCTTTGGCTAGTCGGGATGTTCACCGCGTACACGATGGGTGGATACATTCACATTCTTTTGATTTTGGCGATTATTGTCCTGGCGATTCGCGTGATTCAGGGACGAAAATCACTTCGTGATCAAGGGGTTTGAAATCATGAAACCGATCTCGATAGCAGGAATCCTGTTGGTGGTTTTCGGCGTTTTGGCGCTGATGTATCAAGGTTTCAGCTACACGCACCGGGAAAAGCTCTTCGATGTGGGTCCGATTCACGCCACGGCAGACGAGCAGAAGCAAGTTCCGATTTCTCCGATTCTTGGCGGATTAGCTCTGGCGGGAGGAGTTGTTTTGCTGGTCTTGGGCGCGAAACAGAAAAGTTAACAGAAGTCTTCGGCTGGGGAAATTTCAAGATCGACTTGCAGGACACGGTATTTCTCCCAGCTAACGGCGTGGTTCAAAGCGCTTCACAAAGGTTTCGGAGAGAGCCAACTTCCGCAGCCGCAGCCCTGATCATGGAGGTCAGCATGCTACGTAAATCAATTTTCGTCGTCGGTCTGGCACTCGCCGTAGCAACGATTTGTTCGGCAGACAACAAGGAACAGAAGCGCCTGGAGAACTCCGGCGTGGTGATGCAGGAAATCATGAATACGCCCGAAAACATTCCCCAGTCGGTAATGGAAAAGGCGGAATGCGTGATCGTGTTCCCGTCGGTTCTGAAGGCGGCGTTCGTGGTCGGCGCAAGCTACGGCCGCGGCGCGATGGTTTGCCGAACGGGCGAGCATTTCAGGGGGCCATGGGGCGCTCCGGCAATGTTCGCACTGGAAGGCGGCAGCGTTGGGTTTCAAATCGGGGGACAAGCAACCGACCTCGTCCTGCTGATCATGAACGAGAGAGGCGCATCCTCGATTCTCGAGAGCAAGGTTAAGCTGGGCGGCGATGCTTCCATCGCGGCAGGTCCAGTGGGGCGTGATGCAGCGGCAAACACAGATGCGTACATGCGCGCCGAGGTTCTGAGCTACTCGCGCACACGCGGATTGTTTGCGGGCATTTCGCTTGAGGGTTCGACGCTTCGCCCGGATGACGATGCCACAGCGGACGTCTATGGACGCAAGCTGACGGCAAAAGAAATCGTGCTGAACGGACACTTCCGAGTTCCAGCATCGGGGCGTCATCTGGTTCGTGTGCTACAAACTGGTTCGCCGCACAATGAATCGGATCGATCCGCAAGCAACTAACCACTGAACATTTAACAGATTGCACCGGCCGGTTTGGGAATTCGCGAGATATTACATCGGCGAATTCTCATTCCGGCCGTTTCGGGTTTAGAGTGCCATCGAATTGGGGAATACGTAGTAGAAAAGCAGAGAGAGCAGAATCAGATACGCGAGGACGATCAGCGTCCAACCCATGTTGTGGCGGATTACCTGGCCTTCGCTGCGGACGAATTTACTGGTGGAAACTCCCACGCTGGCCGTCTGCGGCGCAATCGGTTTACCGACCTCCGCGCCAACCGAATTGAGCGTCGGGAGCAGCAGGACGGGAAAATTCAAAAGCTTTCCCGTCATAGCCTGCACGGGACCAAACATCGCATTCGTGGACGTATTGCTGCCGGAAAGCGCCACGCCAATCCAGCCAAGAATCGGCGCCAGCACAATAAAAAAAACGCCGATCTTTGACAGGCCATACGCCAACGAATTCGCCATGCCTGCGTACACGAAGATATAAGCCAGCGCGAAAACAAAAAATGCGACCAGCAGCGCGCCCCACATCTGTTTGAAGGTCTTCGAGAACACCTGTCGGATAATCTGGCCGCTTGGCCGCAGGATCGCCAGAATCACCAGCCAGGACGCAAGAATCGCGGTGCCTCCGTTCAGCGGCGTGAAGTTGAAAACCGATGCGATCGCCTTTTGCGTGATAGAGGATTTCGCGGCGATCGAAAGCTTGATCAAGCTCTTCGCCGGAAGCGCGGACCACGGTCCGGTCCACGCCACGACGACGAGAATCAGCACGATGTACGGCACCCACGAGATAAGTGCCTCGCGCGCGGATCCTAATTCAATCGAATTCGACGGCGGGGTTGCGACAGAATCGAGGGCGGCTCCGCCGAAGCCGCGAATCGTCTTCGGACGCCAAATTTTTACGAACAGGAAAAGAATCCAGAAGGATACGAGCGCGCCGCTGAGGTCCGGAAGATATGGACCGAGAAAATGCGCGACGGGCCACTGGCCTGCGATGTAGGAAAGCGAACCGACGATCGCCAGAGGCCATGCTTCCATGACGCCTTCCCATCCGCTGACGAGATAAATCAGGACCCAAGGCGGGAGAAGAGCGAGGATGGCGACAACATTTCCGATCGAGCCTGAAAGCGCCATTTGCGGAAGTCCCGTGACGGCCGCGAGCCCGATAATTGGAGCTCCGAGCGCGCCGAAGGACACCGGCGCATTATTTGCCAGCGCGGCGACGCGAATCGCGTCGAGATCGGCGATGCCGAGCCCGACAAGAATCGGCACCACGACCGCCCATGGGTAGCCGAATCCGACGAGACCTTCCAGCAGCGCGCCGAAGGCCCATGCCAGCATGATGGTTTGAATTCGGATGTCCGCGGTCGCGTGATGGACCATCCAGGTCTTGAATCGTCCGAAATTTCCGGTTAGGACGAGCGTGTTGAAGATGATCAGGCCCCAGAACGTGATCCAGTCAATATTCCAGACACCCGTGAGGCCGCCGTACAGATACGATTTCAATATGTTGGAGAGCGGCGCGTGCCATACGAAAACGGCCACCGGCACGGTGATGACTCCCGCGAGAATCGAAGCCAGCCACGCGGTGACGCGAAAAACGGCGAGCATCAAAATCAGCGCCGCGAGAGGAATCAGCGCCACGAGAATGGTCAGCCAGAGGTGCCCTGTGGGATTGAGAGTCTGCTCGAACATTCGCACCCTATACCTCATATTTAAGTCACACCTGTCAACGGAGATTTACTGGCTGGCGACGTCACTTGGTCGCGCGCGAAAGTCTGAACCCCAAACTCACCGCACCCTTCGCGAAGGCACTCAGAGCAGGGAGACGCAGAAAACGCAGAGAAAACCGCAGAGTAAGGCTAGAGACTTAACACAGAGGGCACAGAGAAAGCAGGGAGCAAACCAGCGCCACAAAATGCAAAGGCCCGGCCGAAGAATCGGCCGGGCCTTTGTTGGCGGTACTTGCCGCCAACCCTGCGGATGGGGAAAAGGTTACGACATCGTCTGCGCTTGCAGAAACTCGCCGGGAAGCCGGCTGATTCTGGAGGTCGCAGGCGCAAGAGCATGATGCGATGCGGGCTTCCGGTCTTTTCGTTCCGGGAGATCCGCTGCTTTCATGCGCTCCATCTTGATGCCGAGCGTGCGCTCGAGTGCGAGCAACTCACCACGCTGGTCGATTCCGAAAAGGGTGGACGCGAGACCCTGTGCGCCCGCTCGCCCGGATCGTCCCACGCGATGGATGAAGTTCTCGGCGATTTCAGGCAGATCGTAATTGATGACCTGGGCGATATCGTCCACGTGAATTCCGCGCGCGGCCAAATCGGTCGCCACGAGGATGCGGACACGCCCTTGCTGAAATCCAGTGAGCGCCGCGGTGCGCTGCGATTGCGAGCGCCCGCCGTGAATCATGGATGCCGCGAAGCCTTCGCGGTTCAAGCTGAGAGCCAGGCGTTCGCATCCGCGCTTGGTGCGCGCGAACACAAGAACTCGGCCCTTATCCTGAGCGAGCAAACGGCACAGAACATCGAGTTTGCGATCAGTGGAAACTTCGAAAGCCTGCACGCGCACGTTTTCGGAAGCCTTGAGCACCGAGCCAAGCTCGACGCGAACCGGATGCCGCATGTAGTCGTGAACCAAATGCGCAACCGAGGCTTCGAGAGTGGCTGAGAAGCAAAGCGTCTGGCGATCCTTCGGAAGAATGGAAACAATCCTGCGAATCGCGGGAAGAAATCCCATATCCAGCATGCGATCGGCTTCGTCGAGAACGAGCTGGCGCAGGACTTTGAAAGTAACTAGCTTGCGATCGAGAAAATCCTCGAGACGTCCGGGCGTAGCCACCACGAGGCGAGCTCCCTGACGCAATGCGTTCAGTTGGGCTCCCTCGGCCAAGCCGCCGACGACCAGCGCCGCTGGCGACAATTGCTTACCCCTCAAATCGTTGTATTGATCCACAACCTGCATGGCGAACTCGCGCGTAGGAACGAGAACGAGCGCTGCGATTCCGGGAGTCTTGTCCTGGAGCAGCCGCTCGATGATCGGGATCAGGAACGCCAGCGTCTTGCCGGTGCCTGTCTGCGCGGTCGCGAGCACGTCCTTGCCAGCAAGCGCTGTCGGAATGGCAGCAGCCTGCACCGGAGTCGGGATCGAGAAACCAGCTGTCGAAAGCCGCTCCTTTGTGTAATCTGAAATTGCTAGTTCTGAAAAGTTCTGCATGTTCTAAGTGTTTTCTTATCTGGTAGATGCGGCGGGCGGCGCGCTCGATGGTTCTCAAGCGGGCACGGCAACCTGCAAATCCAGTCCTTTTTTTAATTACGCAAAAGACTTTGGAAGGAACTGACGGCGGGGTATTCTCAGCAGTTATTCGACGAGAGCAACCACACCACACAACCGCGGTATTAAGCGCAAAGGCAGTATACCACACTCCGCGGCGGGCTAGTAAGTTGATAAGCGGTGTTTCTCAACATACAATACGCCCCATCAGCTCACAGAGCATGGCAGCGATCGGGGGGAGTATGCCAGCCACTTCGCAGAAGGTATTCGTAGGAGCGGGCGAGCAGGTGCCGGAAGGCGGGCGTCTGGTCGTGGACGTGGGCGATACCACCATCGGCATTTTTCGCGTTGGCGGAAACCTCTACGCCTATCTTAACAAGTGCGCGCACCAGGGCGGACCCGTCTGCCAGGGGAAAATTATCCCGCGAGTGAACGAAGTGATTGACGCGGGCGGCGAAAGCCACGGATTCGCTTTCGATGAGGCGCACCTGCACATCGTCTGCCCATGGCACGGATTCGAATACGACATCAAGACCGGCGTGCATCCCGGGCGGCCCTCGGCGCGCCTGATTTCGGTGCCGGTGGAAGAAGCGGCCGACGGGATTTATGTCACCGTCTGAGGAAGCTGCGAAGCTGTCCGGTCTTCTGGCCGAGCTGCCGGCAGCAGATCGAGCGGACCACGGAGGCGGGAGAACTGGCGAGTGTGGCGCGAGAAGACGTCATCGCATCTGGTGACCGGAGCGGTGAAACTCTACGCGACGTTCGTGGAAGAACTTGAGAGCGACGTGCCCGCAATTGACTCGACGGTTTCAACCACGGAGGCGATGGTGGTTGCATGCGCGCTGCTGCGGGCGCAGCATATGAACCCTTTCGATCTGGCGCTGTGGTTTTCGCGGACGGCGCCAAAAGCCCTGATTGTTCGAGCGGGCGATGGATGAGGACAGGACGATGAGTAAAGTAGAAGTTGTGAACGGCGTAGAGCAGCGCGACGCGAGCACAAAGTCCAGCAGATTACGACGCGCACCGATTCGCGCGAAATTCTCGCGAACGCGCACCGCGACATCGCCCGTCTGCACCTCGATGACTATTTCATCGTGGACGTGGACGCGCATCACGTGGAATTCGATTCCTGGTCCGAGATTCTGCAGCACCTCGAAAATCCCGTTCTGCGGCACAACGCGATTTCCATGACGCAAAATTGGCCGAACGCAAAACAGCTGGCGTTCAGCAATCATCCGGTTGGGCTGACGTTTCAGGACGTGTTTGGGCGCATCCCGCACCAGGCCGAACTCGGCGAGTACGTGGAGAAGACGGACGAGCATCGCGACCTGACGCTGGTGCGCCGCGCGATGGATTCGATGGGAATCAAGATGCAGGTGGTGTTCCCGCAGCCGATGCTCGAGATGGGCCTGCATCCGGAGCCGGACATCGTTACGGCGATGACGTTTGCCTACAACCGCTGGTTCACGAGGACGATTCTGCCGCGCGAGAAGCGCGTGAAGACTCTGCTCTGCCTCCCGTTTCACGATCCCGACGCTTGCCTGAAAATGATCAAGGAATTCGGCGAAACTCCGGGCGTGGTCGGATTCATGATCACCAGCCAGCGCCACGCGGGCGTTCACAAGAACATGTTCATGCGCATTTACCGCGAACTCGAAGAGCGCGGCCTGCCGCTGGCGTTCCATGCCGGGCCGACCTGGGGCGACACGATGACGTCCACGATGAATCGCTTCCTTTCGGTTCACTCGATGTCGTTCGTCACCTGCAACATGATGCACATGACGAACTGGGTCGTGAACGGGCTTGCCGGAGCGATTTCCGAAGCTGAAAGTGATCTGGATCGAAAGCGGGCTGGCCTGGGTCCCCTTCATGATGCAGCGGCTCGATCACGAATACCTGATGCGGCAGTCCGATGCTCCGCTGTTGAAGCGACTGCCGAGCGAATACATCGCGGAGATGTTTTTCACGTCGCAGCCGCTGGAAGTGACCATGCCGCACATGCTCGAAGCGACGTTCAAGGCCGTGCATGCCGATACCCAGCTGATGTACTCCTCCGACTGGCCGCATTGGGATTTCGATGTGCCGGCGCGCATCGCGGGGCTGCCGTTTCTGAACGAGCAGGCCAAGCGCAACATTCTGGGCGAAAATGCGCGGAAACTGTTTCATCCTCTAGTTCAAGCAATCAGCTCAACCGAAAGGACAAACGACCGCCATGCACAAAGTTCTCGCGCTGTACCCGCACCGAAAGATCCGGCACATTTCAAGAAATACTACGAGGGGACTCATCTGCCGCTGGCGCAGCAGATGCCGGGACTGATCTCCAGCCGGCACAGCTTCGCGATCGAGGGCGTGGGCGCTCCTTCACCGTACTTCTGCATTTGGGAAGGCGCGTTTGCCGATGCGGCGGCGATGGGCGCGGCGATGGAGTCGCCGATCGGCCAGAAAGTGGCCGCGGACGTGCCGAACTACGCGACTGGCGGAGTGACGATTGTGCACTTCGACGAGCAGACTGCCGCCGCAGAGCACGAATGGCTCGAAAGGCCGACACGTTCAACACGGGAATGCAGATCCGGCGCGACATGTTCGGCCTGGCAAATTCCGACAAGGTGATTGATTCCGCGACGGACTTCAACCGGACGCTGCAGGAACTGGTGACGCGCTATTGCTTCGGCGAAGTCTGGGTGCGGCCTCAGCTCGACCGGCGGACGCGCAGCATGCTGACCATGGCTCTGCTGGTTGCGCTGAATAAACCGAATCAGCTGAAGGGACACGTGCGCGGCGCTGTGAAAAACGGCGTGACCAAGGACGAGATTCGCGAAGTCCTGCTGCACAGCATGGTTTATGCGGGAGTGCCGGCGGGCGTGGACAGCTTCAACCATGCAATGGAAGTGCTGAAGGAAATGGGACTCGAGTAGAGGAGCGACCAACATCATGCGCGTAGGATTTATCGGCATCGGAAACATGGGCTGGCCGATGGCCAGCCATATCGCCGAGGCCGGGCACGAGCTGATGGTGTTCGACGTGGACGCCGCGAAGAGCGCCCGGTTTGCACAGGAGTTCAAGTGCAAGGCGGCCGCGAATCTGGCCGAGATCGCCGCGAACGAAATTACCGTCACCATGCTGCCGACCGGGAAAATCGTCCGGCAGGCGCTGCTGGAGGATCAAGGCGGCGCGTTCGCGAAGGCGTTGAAACCGGGCGCGCTGGTCATTGATATGAGCTCGTCAGAACCTGTGGGGACGCGCGAGCTTGGCGCGGAGATCTCGAAGCGCGGAGCGGTGTTGATTGATGCGCCCGTTTCAGGCGCCGTGCCGCGCGCGAAGGCGGGCACGCTCGCGATCATGATCGGCGGCGACGACAAAGCGGCGATCGAGCGCGCCAAACCTTTGCTTCTGGCCATGGGCAAGCAACTTTTCGAAACTGGGCCGCTTGGCACCGGTCACGCAATGAAGGCGCTGAACAACTATATTGCGGCGGCGGGATATACGGCAGTGGTCGAATCGCTGCTGATCGGCGAGCGGTTCGGCCTGGATCAGGGAACGATGGTGGATATTCTGAATGTGTCCACCGGCCGCAATTTCACGACCGAGGTGATGATCAAGGAGCAGGTGCTGGGCGGAAAATTCGCCACAGGTTTCGCGCTCGGCCTGATGGCCAAGGACGTGAAGATCGCGGCGGATCTGGGCGAAGCGGTGAAGCTCGACGCGCCCGTTTCGCGGTTGATTCGCGACCGCTGGGCGCTTGCGCGCGAACGGCTGGGCGCGACGCGCGATACTTCGGAGGCGATCCTGAGCTGGAAGGACGATTTGCCGGCGAGCAGAGAAATAAATTTCTTCAGTGAAAATCGTGCGAGGTGACTTCCGCGCGCGATATCTCCAGAGGCAGGACGCGCTCCGCCTTCACCGACACCACGTTGTCCTGATTTTGCAGCGTGCCTTCGATCAGCAAAAAAGGATGATGGACGACCACGGTGTGGTCCCGCTCGAATAACTGCGGCGTGATGATGGCGTTCGCGATTCCCGTTTCGTCTTCCAGGCTGAGAAACACAAAACCCTTTGCCGTGCCGGGGCGCTGGCGGGCAATCACCGCTCCGGCCACTCGCACGTGCGTTCCGTCGGGAAGTTTGGCAAGCTCGATGGCCGCGCGGACTCCGCGTTGCTTCAATTCCGCGCGGTGATAGGCCATCGGGTGAGGCCCGACGGTCATTCCCGTGCCGCGAAAATCGGCGACCAGTCTTTCTTCGTCGGTCATGGGCGCAGAGCGGCGAATCCGGAAGTGGCGATGCAGGCTCGTCCTGCGAAGCTTCTTCCTGCGTCTCCAGAAGCGGGCCGGGGCGGCGCGCGGCGCGCTCGACCTGCCAGAGAGCGTCGCGGCGATGGAAGCCGCGCTGGCCGGAAATAAAATTCAAAGCGCCGATTTCGGCGAGCGCCGTCAGTTCGGACTTCTGTATGTCGGGAACGCGCTAGCTTCAAATCGTCGATGGATGCGAATGCGCGCAGTTCGCGCTGGCGCACGATTTCAAGCGCGATTTCCTGGCGCAAGCCTTTGACGTAGCGCATTCCCAGCCGCACCGCGAACCCTTCGGGAATTTTTTCGAGCGTGCAATGCCAATCCGAGCGCGTCACGTCGATGGGCTTGCATTTCAGTCCATGGCGCTGCGCGTCTTTCACCAGCGTTGCCGGACGATAGAAGCCCATCGGCTGGTTATTCAGCATCGCGGCGGTAAATGCCGCCAGATAATGGCATTTCAAATAGGCGCTGGCATAGGCGAGCAGCGCAAAACTGGCCGCGTGCGATTCGGGAAATCCGTAGAGCGCAAACGAAGTGATCGACTGCACGATCTTGTCCTGCGTCTCTCCGGTGATTCCGTTCGTCTCGCATTCCGCGCCGCAGTTTTATTTCGATCTCCTTCATGCGCTGCTCGGAGCGCTTGAATCCCATGGCGCGCCGCAATTCCTCGGCTTCGCCGCCCGTGAATCCCGCGGCGATCATGGCCATGCGCAGCAACTGCTCCTGAAAAAGCGGCACGCCCAGCGTGCGCGCCAGCACCGGCTCGAGCGAAGGGTGCAGGCATTCCGGCGGCTCCCGCCCCTGGCGGCGCTTCAAATAGGGATGCACCATTTTCCCGACGATGGGCCCGGGCCGGATGATCGCCACCTGCACCACGATGTCGTAAAAACATTTCGGGTGCAGGCGCGGCAGGCACGACATCTGCGCGCGGCTTTCCATCTGAAACATGCCGACGGTGTCCGCCTTTTGCAGCGCGTCATAAACGGCGGGATCGTTCGCAGGCAGATGGCCGAGATCGATTTCTTCGCCATGATGTTCGCGAATGATTTTGAGCGAATCTTCGAGCACCGCCATCATTCCCAGGCCGAGCAGATCCACTTTCACGATGCCCATGTCGGCGCAATCTTCCTTGTCCCATTGCACGACCACGCGGCCCGGCATGGTGGCCGGTTCGAGCGGAACCACGGAATCCAGTTGCCCCTGGCACACCACCATTCCGCCGGAATGCTGCCCCAGATGGCGCGGCAAATCCTGCACCGCCTGGCAGAGCTCGAAAAATTTGCGAATGCGCGGATTGCTGAAGGTCGAGGCCGGCGTCGCGAAACTGGCGGGCGAGCGTGTCGTCGGGGTCCTTGTATTCCCACGCGCCCACGAGAGCGGACAAGCGATCGAGCGTTTCCGGATCGAACGACAGCGCCTTGCCGATTTCGCGCGCGGCCGAGCGGCCGCGATAGGTGATGACGTTGGCGGTCATGGCCGCGCCCAATTTTCCGTAGCGCTCGTAGACATATTGAATGGCGCGCTCGCGCTGATCGCCGCTCGGGAAGATCGAGATCGATGTCCGGCCATTCGCCGCGCTCCTCGGAAAGAAATCGTTCGAAGAGAAGATCCATTCCCACGGGATCGACGGCGGTGATGCCGAGCGCGTAGCAAACGGCGCTATTGGCCGCCGAGCCGCGTCCCTGCACCAGAATATTTTTTTCGCGGCAGAAGCGGACGATGTCCCAGACGATCAGAAAATAGCCGGCGAGATTGAGTTTTTCGATCAGCGCCAGTTCGCGGTCGATTTGTTGCCGCGCGCGTTCGTCGCTCGAGCCGTAGCGGACAATCATGCCTTCGTGCGTGCGCTGGCGAAGAAATTCCATCTGCGATCCGCCGCCCGGAACCGGATAGTGCGGAAATTGATAGCCCAGATCGTTCAGGGTGAATTGCAGGCGCGAGGAAAGAATCTTCAGTGTTGGCGATGGCTTCGGGAAGATCGGAAAAGAGCGCCGCCATTTCCGCGTGCGTCTTGAAATGGCGCTCGGAATTGCGGCTCAGCAGACGCCCGGCGGTTGCGAGCGTGCGATGATGGCGAATGCAGGTGAAGACATCCAGCAGTTCGCGCTGCTCGCGGCAGCGCGTGCGAGACGCCATTGGTCGCCAGCAGCGGCAGCTTCAATTTTCGCGCGATTGCCACGGCGGCCTGGTTGCGCGCTTCCTCCTCGCGGCAGAAATGCCGCTGCAGTTCGACGTAAACATTTTCCCGGCCGAACGTTCGGCAAAGCTGCTGCACGCATTCGATGGCGGCTGTCCATCCCGCCTTGCGCCAAAGCATGCGCCAGCGGACCTTCCTCGCCGCCCGTCAGGCAGATCAGGCCGCCGCCCATCGCGGCGATTTCCTCAGGCTGGACGCTTCCCTCCCCTTTGCGCGCGCGCAGTTTCATGCGCGTGATCAGCCGGCACAGATTCTGGTAGCCCTGCGCGCGATTCGACCAGCAACGGATAGCGCCAGCCCGCCGCGGACGTGACTTCCGCGCCGATATGCGCGCGGATCGAAATGTTTTTTGCCGCCAGATGAAAACGCGGCGAGCCGTACACGCCGTCGCGATCGAGCAGCGCCATGGCAGGCATGTCGCGTTCCGCGCACATGCGGGCCAATTCCTCGGGCAAGGAAGCGCCTTCGAGAAAACTGAATGCGGATCGCGCGTGAAGTTCGATGTACATCAATCGTACATTCCCCGCACGAACCAGCTGCCGCGCAGCGCGTCGAAGTAAAAACGATACAGCCCGCAATCGGGACGCGCTGCCGCCGCTGCATCGCGGTTGCCCGGAAGAAGAATGGAAATGAATCTCCAGATCCCATTCGTCCTGCTGCCAGGAATCTTCCCGCCACCAGTCGCCGGAAGTGCGCCACGGGCCCGAAGCGGCCAGCACTTGTCCGTACAGCCCCTGAAAAACCACGCGAGTAGGGCGTCCTGCATGCAGCTCAAGTGTCGCGGGAACGGGCGGGCGAAAGATTCGAAAGCTTGTGGAGGCTTTGAAGCTTTTGTGCGGCGTTCGCTGGATGAGCAACGCAATGTGTGTGGCCTGCTGCAGCAGCTTCCAGAGGAGCCAGAAATCGCTGCATCTGAAATTCTCCGGGCCGCCAGGTATCCACCAGTGCGGGCGAACCGATATTTCCTTCGCCGACTACATTCGCAATGCGCGCGATGGTGAGTTCCAGCTTTTCGGGGTCGGGAAAGCTGGGAAGAAATAAACCGCCTTGCGTGGCGCGCGGGCGGGCAGATTCCGCTCCGAGCACGATTTTTCGAATGGGAGCACCGGGCGAATTCGATTGCAAGCGCAGGCGCAGCAACTTCAAAAGCATTTTTGGATCGCGCGCCGGAACAGGAAGCCGCAGCTCTTTTTCATACATGCCGGGCGGATCGATCCGGCGAAACATCTCCTTGCGAACGTCCAGAGCGTTTTCAAAAGCGGGTTGCAGCTCAAAACGCACGCGAATGCAGGCAGCGGCCAGCGAACGCGCCGCCAAACGCGCGCAAAGCTGATCGAGCAATCGGCCCAGCAGAAACGAAAGCGGATCGAGTTCCTCGACGGGATCGTCCAGCTCCATTTCTTCCTCGAATGAATGGCCAGGCTCCGCGATTGTGAGCGAGCGCGAAATTGCGCCGCGCGCCAGAGCGTGCAGGCGAACTCCCTCCTGCCCCAGGCGTTCGGAAAGCTGCAA
This sequence comes from uncultured Acidobacteriota bacterium, assembly GCA_963701865.1. Lineage (GTDB taxonomy): Bacteria > Acidobacteriota > Terriglobia > Acidiferrales > UBA7541 > Palsa-295. The sequence goes on along the minus strand of CAVPBO010000001.1, from coordinate 62,928 downwards.
AACCGGCAGATCGGCAAAGGCGGCGCAGGTGCGCACGCCCCAGCGACCCAATGTTTCGGCGGTTTCCGCGGATGGGGAAAGCGCGCTGACGGGCAAATCGCCCAGACATTTCGATTCCTGCCCGGGCGGAATCATCGTGATTCCCCGAAAACCCCGGGCGGCGATCAGGGTCGTATCCACGTTCGAGGCAATGGCGACGTTCGGCAGCAAGCCGCATTCGCAGGAACGCTGCGCGAGGTGCGCGCCGATATCTTTTTCCGCGCCGAATAAATGCGTCAGGCCGGAGAGATCGAGAACGATCGTATCCTGCGCGGTGTCTTCGATTCGCGGAGAAACCGACCAGCCGATATCAAGCAATACTGCGTGGGCTATTTTTTCCTGCGGCCGGGAGCGGGGACGCATTTCCAAACCGGCGAATTGCGCCGCGTTCATTTTCGTCATCCCAAGTTCGATTCCCGCTTGAGCGGCTTTTTCGTTGATCGCTACCACGCTGCATAGCGGCGGATTCCCGTCGATCAGGGCAAGGGCGCGTTCGCGCAGGGCGGGTTCGGTGCGGACAACCGCCTGCAGCATAAAATTGGGAACGAAAATGGAAGCGAATGCCATGAAAATCCGGCGGAGAGGCAAAGGGATTGGAAGCCATCTCATAAATGCGACGGGCAATTGCGACGTTTCTGCCTCAGGGGCTAAAGCCCCAGTTTCTAAGGACTTTTATGTCGGAGCTAAAGCTCCGACCCCCTAAAAACCTTTTGTGAGATGGGTTCTAGAGAAATTCCTCACCTTTTTCCGGGCCCTCCTCCCGAGCTGTCCAGGCCGTGTAATGCGCGGGAATAAATCTCCATGGCTTCCGTTTCAAACTCGATGCCGTTGCCACCATCGTGCATGAACACTTCCTGCTGAATCAGGCGATCCTCTTCCCGCTTCGCCCGGGAACGAATCATTTCCGCATGGCTCTTGGAGCCTTCGAGCAAATATCCCGGTGAATGGGGCGAAAGAATTTTTTCCGCTGTTCCGGAGGTTCGCGACCATCGCGCTTCCTGCATGCGAAGTTGGAGAACCAGAGAGGCGCACGTCTTGGCGTTCGATTCCTGCTCCAGCACGACAAGAATCGTAGGCGTGGATTCCACGGCCCGGCGAAAACGAAACCAAACCTGCAGCGGAACGTAACGAACAACCTGCGCCGGAGTGTCGCCGAAATCGAGAGCGATCAAGCCGAAGCCGCCGCCCTGTATCAGCAGATCGGTCGAGCGCAGGGCCTGATCAACATTCCGGCAGCGCACCCAGAGCAGATGTTTTAATTTCACGCCGGCAGCTTCCGCGGAAGTGGGGTCAAAGGCGTCGCGCGCGTCCACGAGCGCGCACACCTCCGACGCCGCGGTTCGCGAAGCCAGCGCGGAAATCAACAGGCTGGTTCTCCCGGAACAGGGCGGGCCATAAATTTCCGTCAAGCTGCCGCGAGGAAATCCGCCCGTAAGAAAATCCACGGGGCCAATCCCCGCCGGAACAGTTTCCACCAGAGGACGGTCGCGATATTCAAACGGACTCGCGACACGCGCAGCGAGCGCGGATGCGACGTGCAAACGCAAAGCAGCAGCTTTTGAGCTCATGGGCGGACGCGAAGGGCGAAAGAAGGGAACTTCAATTTTCGCTTTTTCTTCGCCTAGGTGATTTTAGGTTTCCGGGAGAAGGATTGTCAAGCGCCCCGTGGGGCTGGTCGTGGGCATTTGTCGGGTTAGCGCGTCAATCGGAGTTATTCCCAAGAGGAAGTGGCTAGGCCGCCAGAATCAACCTATTGGGTCAGAGCCTGAATGAGCAAAACTGCTGCGATGGCAGCCAGACCAGAATAAATATATTTGAGGTAGGTTTCCTCGCGGAGGCGATGATTTACTACTCTGCCTAGCAGGATTGCTAGGATCGTAGCGGGCAACGATATCAGGTAGTAGTGCGTCACGGTGGGTACCCACAGCCCTTTCAACCAATATCCGGCCATCCCTATAATGCTTGCCGGGAGAAAGTATCCTTGCATGGTCGCTCGGAAGTGCTGAGGCGACCATCGCCGCATGGCTCCGTAGATCGCTAGCGGAGGACCGTTCATTCCATAGGCTCCTCCGAGCACGCCAGCAAAGAAGCCGCAGCCTAAAAGCCACGCTAAATTGTCCTCCTTCAGCTCTAGGGGCTTGCGGCCAAAGACGGAGTACGCAGAGAACGTTATGAGGACAATTGCCAGCGTAACCTTAGCGGTTCGTTGATGGCTACTTGTTAGCAGCAAGAGACCCAGCGGGATTCCAAAAAGGGTGGCGAACAGGAGCCATCCCGTGCTGCGCAAGTGGATTTTCTGCCAGTCCTGGAGAACGATGACACCCGCAATGGTGATCGATAGTAGTACCGCCAGCGGAGCGGCAACTCTGAGGGGAAGGAGCAAAGCGAGTAACGGGACAGCAAAAAGCGCTTCCCCAAATCCTACTGCGGAACGGATCAGCGTTGCTAAGAACACCACCAGAACCAAGTATAGAGTCGTTCCGTCCATCACTGTACCGCCGCCTCTCATGTTTTAATTGGTTACGTAAACTATAACTCTCTCGGCCTTCTTGTGGGCGATCGGGCAGACTGGCGCGCGTTTCAATGTTGCGATCCTTTTGACCCATGGACGCTTTCGGGCGTATGCTCCCGGCATTCAAGCGCGCGCGATCCACACAAATTTTATTTGAGGGCGGGACACATGAGCGGGAATAAGAAAAAAGATGAGTTTTCGCGGCGAGGTTTTCTGGGAATTGGCGGAGCGGCAATCGGCGCAGCCGCAGTGCTCTCGGCAACAGAGGCTGCGGCGCAAGGCCAGCGCGGAACTCAGTCTACCGTAGATCGAAACACCAGCGCTCCGGGGCCCGTCAATCAGGCGCTCGACGCCCAGAATCCGGACTCGAATATTCCGCCCAGCACGGACGCGGGCGGCGTGCAAACGTTCAAATATCCGTTCTCGCTGGCCCACAAACGGCTCACTCCGGCGGCTGGTCGCGCGAGGTAACTGTCCGCGAACTCGCCGTCTCAACGACAATTGCGGGCGTGGATATGAGGCTAACCGCGGGTGGCGTGCGCGAGCTGCATTGGCACACGGCCGGCGAGTGGGCCATCATGCTGTACGGAAACGCCCGGATCACCGCGATCGATTCCGACGGGCGGAGCTTCGTTGCCGACGTGAAGGAAGGCGATCTCTGGTATTTCCCGACCGGAATCCCCCACTCGATTCAGGGTTTGAATCCGGACGGCGCCGAATTCCTGCTGGTCTTCGACGACGGCAACTTTTCGGAATATGCGACGGTGCTTCTCACGGACTGGATGGCGCACACGCCCCGCGACGTCCTCGCGAAGAATTTCGGCGTCAGCGAGCAAGCCCTCGAAAAAATGCCCAAGGAAGAACTCTTCATCTTTCAGGCGGCGGTTCCAGGTCCGCTCGCGGACGATCAACGCGTGGCTGCGGGCTCGCTGGGGCCCTCGCCGCACGATTTTGCGTTTCGCACCATGGAACAGCCCGTCACGAAGCGCATGAAGGGCGGAGAGGTGCGCATCGTGGATTCCAGCAAATTCAAAGTCTCCACCACGATTGCCGCGGCCATCGTCACCGTTCATCCGGGCGGAATTCGCGAGCTCCACTGGCATCCCAACGCCGACGAGTGGCAATACTTCATCAGCGGCAAGGGACGCATGACCGTGTTCGCAACCGGCGGCCGCGCTCGCACCATGGATTTTCAGGCGGGAGACGTCGGCTACGTTCAAAAAACTCTGCCGCATTACGTGGAGAACACCGGCGACACCGATCTGAAATTTCTCGAAATGTTCAAGAGCAGCTATTATCAGGATCTTGCGCTCTCGGAATGGCTGACGCATACGCCTCCCGAGCTTGTCGCAGCGCACCTCAACATTGATAAGGCCACGCTCGACGCGATCCCCAGAGATGAAGTTGTGATTCTGCCGCGCTAGACAGCCGCTTTGGCGCGCATCTCGCGAATAATATCGACGCCGCTGCTGGTGCCCAAGCGGTTCGCTCCGGCTTCGATCATCTTGCGCGCGTCGCTCGCGTTCCGAATTCCGCCGGACGCCTTCACTCCGATCGTCACCGCGCGGCGCATCAGCGCGACATCTTCGACGGTCGCAACGCCTCCGAGAAATCCCGTCGAAGTCTTCACAAAATCGGCGCCGGCTTTTTCGCTGATCTCGCAAGCCGCGAGTTTTTCTGCTTCCGTAAGCAGGCCCATTTCCAGGATGACCTTGAGCAGAGCTTTTCGCGCGTGCACCACTTCCGCTACGGCGCGGATGTCCGATAGCACGAGTTCGCGATCGCCGGCCTTGAGCGCTCCAATATTCATGACCATGTCTATTTCGCGTCGCGCCGAGTTTCATCGCTTCGACAGCTTCGAAGACTTTGACGCTGGTCAGCATCGCTCCCAGCGGGAACCCGACAACGGCGCCGACTTTAATGTCGCTGCCCTGCAATTTCGAAGACGCGAGCGCGACCTGGCAGGAATTTATCATCACGGCGCCGAGGCCAAGCTCGCGCGCTTCCTCGCAGAGACGCACAATCTGATCCGCCGTAGCTTCGGGGCGAAGATTCGTATGGTCAATGATCTTCGCGACGTCCTGCCAGCTGTGAATGACCGATTTTCTTGTCCCTGTCTGAATTTTGGCTCGACATAGCTCTTTAGATGTTACTACGCTATCTGCGGATTTTCGCACGGCGCTGTTCGCAGGCCGCGCGATTTCGACAAACTATGGCAGCAACGAATCCGAAGAGCAATATGCGGAAGCGGCTACTCGCCGCAGCCCGGCGGGCGATGAAGAACGCCTACGCTCCCTATTCCAAATTCAAGGTGGGCGCGGCGCTGCTGACCACTACGGGCAAAATTTTTCTCGGCTGCAACGTCGAAAATGCGTCGTACGGCATGACGAACTGCGCCGAACGCACCGCAATTTTTTCCGCAGTCGCCCAACTGGGACCGAAAATGGGAATTCGGGCGATCGCCGTGGTAAACAACCAAAACGCGCCCTGCTCTCCCTGCGGCGCCTGCCGCCAGGTGATTTTTCAATTTGGGCCCGAGGCAGTCGTTTTCTTTCTCAGTTCTTCGGGCTGGAAAGAAATGCCCATCGCGGATCTTCTGCCCGAGGGATTTCGCCTACAGTGAGCGACGCCGGCGAAACCTCTGGCGAGCGCGATTCGCGCCATTGATGTAATCCGCAAGAAGCGCGACGGCCACGAACTTTCCCGCGCCGAAATTGATTATCTCGTTCGCGGCTATACGCTCGGGCAAATTCCCGACTACCAGATTTCTGCGTGGCTGATGGCTGCCCTGCTGAAGGGCTCTGAGTCGCGCCGAAACCGCGAATTTAACGGACGCCATGCTGCATTCCGGCGAAGTGCTTGACCTGGCGGAGTTTTCGGCGGCGAAAATCGACAAGCACTCGACCGGCGGCGTGGGCGACAAAACATCTCTCGTTTTGGCGCCGCTCGCTGCTGCGGGCGGGCTGGTTGTTCCGATGATCAGCGGCCGCGGCCTGGGCCACACCGGCGGCACGCTCGATAAACTCGAGGCCATTCCGGGCTTCAACGTGAATCTCTCCGTCAGCCGATTTCGCGAAGTTCTGCGTGCGTGCGGATGCGCGATGATTGGCCAGACAGCGGAAATCGCTCCGGCCGATCGCCTGTTCTATTCGCTGCGAGACGTGACCGGCACGGTCGAAAGCCCTTTCCTGATTTGCGCCTCCATCATGAGCAAGAAACTCGCCGAAGGAATTGACGGTCTTGTGCTGGACGTGAAAACGGGCTCGGGCGCGTTCATGAAAACTGATGAAGACGCCGCATTTCTGGCGCAGCTCATGGTCGAAACGGGGCAGAAGATGGGCAAGAAAATGGTGGCGCTGATCACCGACATGGATCAGCCGCTGGGCTTGCGCGTCGGAAACGCGCTCGAGGTCGAGGAAGTGCTCGACGTGCTGCGCGGCGGCGGTCCGGAAGATCTCCGCGAACTCTGCCTGGAGCTGGCCGCGTGGATGCTTCATCTTGGCGGGCGCGCCGCCACGATTGCGGAGGCAAGAACGGTTGCCGGCGAATTAATTACGTCCGGAAAAGCGCTCAGGAAATTTCGCGAAATGGTTGAGCTGCAGGGCGGAGACGTTCGCGCCATTGATGACCCCACGCGGCTGCCGCGCGCCAGGCATTCGGTGAATATTCGCAGCCCGAAAAGCGGCTACGTAATCGCTATCAATTGCGAGGACGTTGGCACGGCCTGCGTGATTCTCGGCGGCGGCCGTGAGAAGAAAGAAGATTCCGTCGACCCGGCGGTCGGAATCATCCTGCATAAAAAAGTCCACGATCGAGTGGCAGCGGGCGATGCTCTGTGCACCCTGATGTATAACTCCGAAGCTTTGGCGGGCCGCGCGAAAATGCTGATGGAGCAAAGCTATCAGATCGCTGATTCGCCTCCCGCCCCGAGAAAGCTCATTCACCGGATTATTCCCGCCGCGCAGAAAAGCTGAGGGGCACGCCTGCCAAATCAGGCGGACAGGCTCGCCAGTGTTTCGGCGAGCACCAGCGCGCCGCGCGCGATGTCGTCGGGAGACGCATACTCGTCCGGACGATGGCTGTACCCGTTGCGACAGGGGATGAAAAGCATCGCGACCGGCGCGATGCGCGAGATGAAAAGTGAATCGTGGTAGGCGCGGCTGATCATTCGCTGTGACTTTAGCTGATGCTTTTCGCAGGCACGCGAAAGCGCCTCGACGACCAGAGCGGCGCAATCCGCAGGCGCATCGGCGTTCAGCAGTTCGCTGCGAATCGACACATTCCGCTTCCCGGATATTTCCTGCGAGGCGCGCTCGACGGATTGCATTACTGCGTCCCGCCGGGCCAGGTCCGTATCGCGAACGTCGAGACTCAACCGCACGCGGCTCGGGATGCTGTTCACAGCGCCCGGAAACACGTCGCAAATTCCCACCGTCGCCACCGTATCGATCGATCCGCTGTTTTTTGCCGCGTGTTCAACAGCCAGAATCAGTTCGGACCCAGCGCAAAGCGCGTCCCGCCGGTCAGGCATCAGGACGCCGCCGGCATGTCCGCCCGCGCCCTCGATGGAAATTCGCGCGCTCGCCGGCGCGGCAATTTTGGTGACAATTCCCAGCGGGACGTTCTCGCGTTCCAGCACCGGACCCTGCTCGATGTGCAATTCCACCCACGCTTTGTAATATCCGCGCGCCAATTTCACGTCTTCGAGTTCACCGCCAAAGCCGGCGGCCCGGCGAACCTCGTCCACCGATTTATCTTCCGAATCCTTCAACTTCCGCGCGGATTCCGCGGAAAGAGTGCCCGACAGCACGCGGCTGCCGATGCAGCCGATTCCGAAACGCGTCGGCTCTTCCGACGTGAGCAGCAGCAGCTCAACCGAATTTCGCGGGCGAAATCCGTCGCGTTGCAATGCGCGTATGGCTTCCAGCCCTCCCAGCACGCCGACGACGCCGTCGTATTTCCCGGCGTTGGGAATGGCGTCAATGTGCGAACCGGTGCCAACCACAGGTGCCGCAGGTTCGGAGCCGTTCCAGCGCGCGAACGTGTTTCCAATCGCGTCCTGCCGCACGGAAAGTCCGGCTTCCTTGCAGCGATCGATCAGCCACGCACGAGCTTTCAGGTCCGTCGGCGTAAAAACGATTCTTGTTACCGCGGGCGGCTCCGCATCCGAAATGGAAGCGAGCGCTTCGATCTCGGAAGACAGACGCGCGGAATCAATCGCGAGGGTCATCGCGGTTTCGGTGGCAGCGGATGCCGGTTCCAATCCTTATATATCAGATATTTCGCGGGCACTTTGCCGATCGCGCCAAACCATTGCGCGCACCATGGCCCCATCCAGATAAAATCACCCGCGGTAACCGGATACCAGGAGTCGCCAAGCCGGTAAATTCCTCCGCCTTCGAGCATCAGCAGGCCGTGTTCCATCACGTGCATTTCGACCATGCTCAGCGCGGCGCCGGGCTGATACGCCATCGTGTTCACAGCGAAATCGAAATTCATCACGTCCGGAAGCAGGCACTTTACCTGCAAGTCCGGGTCGTCTCCGAGTGCATGCGATTCCACTTTGTCTTCGCTCGATAAAATCGCGGACGGCCGCTTCACCGAGTCGACCGGCAGATATGTTTTCTCGATCACGGCGACACGGCTCGTTTGCGTCGCCACCACGTGGTGGTCCGCGCCTTCCGGGAAATATGCATAGCCGCGCGCGGCGAGCTGATGAGACTTCCCTTCCGACTCCGCCTTGACGCTACCTTCGAGTACGTAGAGAAACCGCTGCGCGTCCGTGCCGCCCAGTTCGCCGCCGCTTTCAAATTCGGCCGTGTATTGCGTGAACGCCGCTCCGAGCGCCGGACCTACGTGCACGATCGCGTTGCATTTCTTCATACCCGGCAGAGGAGCGCGCACGAAAGTGTCGGGCGTAAGCAGCAGGTGACTCGGTTGTTGAGAGCTTCGCGTCTGGCCAAGATTATGCAAGGTCCGTTCTCCTTTGAATCGCGGGTGATGCAGCAAGCAGTTCGAGCAAGTGCGAGCCTGCGGAGATGGCTTTCGCCACGTCCTCCACTCGAACGCTTTCCGCCGGATCGTGGCTGATTCCGTCTGGCGTTCGCAAAAAAATCATCGCTGCGGGAACTTTTTCAGCCAGAATCATGGCGTCGTGGCCCGCTCCGCTGACCATTATGTGGGGTTCGCAGCCTGCCCGCCGGATCGCTTCTTCGATTTGACGCGCCAGCGGCTGATTCATGGCCACCGACGGCTGCGTCAAAAGCGTTTTATGACGCACCGAAAGCCCGCGCCGCCCCGCGATTGCCTCCGCCGCTCGCACCAGAATCTCCACCGCGCGGTTTCGACGATCGTCCAAGCCGTGGCGCACGTCCAATGTGAGGCGAGCTTCTCCAGCAATCACGTTTGGCGCTCCCGGCTTCGCCGCAATGCTGCCAACTGTCGCCACGAGGCCTTCCAGAAGCTGGGCTTCGCGTTCAACGGCTGTGATAAATTCCGCGGCTGCGACGATTGCGTCATGGCGCCGATTCATCGGCGTGGTGCCGGCGTGATTCACGCGCCCGATAAAAAGAAATTCGAGCCTGCTCTGGCCGGCGATCGCTTCCACCACGCCGAGTGGGCGATCGAGCCCATCCAGAATCGGCCCTTGCTCGATGTGAAATTCCACGTAACCGAGCGTGCTGCCCTTTAACGCAGCTTCGGGAATTTCGCGCGGGTCCAGACCGAAATCCTGAATCGCCTGCCGGACGCAAACGCCATTTTCATCTTTGCGGCTCAGCAACTCGTCGTCGAGCACGGCCCAACCAACGCGCGGCTTCCGATGAACGGCGTGCCGAAACGCTGCCCTTCCTCCTCGGAAAAGCCGATCACTTCGATTCCAAATGGCAGCCGCTTTCCTTCCAGCGCTTCGAGCAAAGCCACGCCAAGAACCACTCCCAGAATGCCGTCGAACGCTCCAGCATTGGGCACTGTATCGAGATGCGATCCAATTAACAATCGCGGCGCGTTCGCCTCCGAGGCTGCGTAGAACGCGCGCAGATTGCCGGCGGCGTCGATTTTTACCTCGGCTCCCAGCGGTTTCAGCCATCCGGCAATTTCGCGATGGCAATCCCGCATCGGGCGGCGAAAGAAACGTCCGGCGCGTGCTGCCGCGATCCTGGCTGAAACTCGCCAGCTTCCGGCAGCGCTCGATCGCGGTACGCGCCCTGCTCTCGTCGCTCATGAGTGCCGGAAAGTCATCCGTTCCGCCGGATGCGAGCTTCGATATAGCCGTGCGGCTCATCGGTGGGCACGAATATTTCGTTCGGATTGTCCTGCCCGAAGCGCGAGAGGTCCACCAGCAGGCAATGCATGTTCGGCATCGTGATTTCGATTTCTTCCACCTCGGCGACACCCGCGAGAACCGCCTCGCCCATGGCATACAGCGTGTGCTGCACGGATTTGCTTTCGTGCGCCGCAAATACCGAAAGCAGCACTTCGCGAATTTTGGTTCGCAGCTCGGCGAACGGCGGATTATCCGCGCTGTAGTTCCAATTAGCGCGAAGAGCCGTGCCGAACAAGCGATCCGCGGTCGGCGGCAGGGTCGTGAGTGAGTCCTCTATATAGCCTTCGAACCCTGATCCCGCCGTCTTCATGATCACCAGATTCTCAAGCCCCGAAGTGACCAAACATTTTCCTCCCGTCGCGCACGCTAGCTTAGTCGTCTGCCGCTCGCTGCCCGATTGAACGAAGGCGGTTGGCTGCGGCTTTCCACCCACGACAATATGCTCCCACGCTTTTTCCGATATCGAGACCTCCGCGCGCGATACTTGCGGATTCCGGCGCAGCAGAAAATCAATCAGCTCCTTGCCGAACTCTTCCATGCACGTGGCCGACGAATCGCGCGCCAGCGAATAAACCGTGTTCTTCATCGTGTCCGTGGCGAGAATCTTGCTGTTGTCGCCGTCCGTGAAGCAGCTCTCGAAATCCCCCTGCAGCAATATCTCCAGAGTCCATTCGCGAAAATCGTGCCGCTCGCGATGCCGCTTCACGCGCACCAGGCGGATGCGTGATTTGCCGTAGCGATTTTCGGCCAGCGCCATCATCGGTTCAGCTCCCTCGGTACGTCGTGTACCCAAACGGACCAAGCAGCAGAGGAATGTGAAAATGCGTCTCGCCTTCCCTCACGGAAAACACAATTTGCACCTCGGGGTACAGCCCCGCGATTTTCTGCGCGGCAAAATAATGCCCGGTCTCGAAGCTCAAACGATAATTTCCCGCGCGCAAACTCTCACCCTCCGGTAACAATTGGCCGCACCGGCCGTCCTGGTCGGTGCGCGCCGAAGCAAGCAGCCGCCAGCGATCCGGCGCCTCCTGCAACTCCAGACGCACCGGCACATCACATGCCGGCTTTCCCTTGGCCGTATCGAGCACGTGCGTTGATATTTTTCCGCTCATCCCCGCAGCCACTTTCCCAACCGAATTTGACTGATCTGCCGCTGCTGCTCCGCCGCTTCGCGGATTTCCGTCCGGTCATCATTCTGCAACCGATGCCGCAAAATCTGCAGTATTTCGGAGCCGCTCTTGCCGGCAGCGCAAACAATGAAGATTCGCCCGAATCGTCGCTCGTATTCACGGTTCGCCCCCTTTCAAAGCAATCTTGACGTCATCCTCTGAAGCGGCGGCATCGCGTTGCTCTTGCGACGACCACTCCGCGGAGCGTGCGGTCGCGGATTTCGGCGCGCGCGATTCGCCGATTCGCGGGTGACTTGCGAAAGCCTCCATCCAATCCGCCTCGCCCAAACTGCGCCACACTTCATCGGACGCGGCGAGCACCGACGCTTCGTCGCGGAACGGCCTGCGCGTCGCCATGCCACGAGCCCACGCCTCGCGAGCCGCAACAAGGCAAAATCTCGTTTTCAGCGTCGCCCATGTCCAAAGCATTCCAGCGCTCCAGCACCGCGCCCGCCCCGCGCCGCCAGCCGCCAAGTTTTGCGAGAAATTCAGCTATCAGGTTCGCAACCACCGCCGACCGGTATCTTGCCGTGGATCGAATGTCATCAATCGGCACGACTTCGGCCGCCGCCGTCTTGCCCGCTAACAATACAAGCGAATCATCGATTGACTGGCCTTCCACCATGCGTTCCGTTTCCTCCAAACGAATCGGCACTGGAGCTACGCTGCCGAGCGCGATACGCGCGTCGTGGATTTTTCCGTTCTCCACTCGCGCCAACGCCGCCATGCAGACCTTTGAGACGGCTTGCGCGTTGCGCGTTCCGACCTTTCGCGCGTGCGAAATATATCCGCCAAATCGCCTGGGCACGCACACCGCGCGAATCAGCTCGTCCGCTGCGAGCGTCATCTTCTTGTAGCCAGTGTGAAACGTCGAGTAAGGCACTCGCCGTTCGCCGCGCACCGAAACGAGAATCAGCGCTGCATCGTAAGCCAGTAGTGCGGGCAACGAGTCCGCCGCCGGTGACGCGTTGACGATATTGCCACCGAGCGTGCCTCGATTCTGGTTCGCGATTCCGCCGGTCCAGTTTGCCGCCGTCGCGAGCATCGGAGACTCGCGTTGCACGGAATCGTGCTTGCGAATATCGGTGTACGTGCAACCTGCGCCAATCTGAATTTCTTCCGCGAGAATCTCGATCCGCCGCAATTCCGGAATGCGCGCAATGCTCACCAGTTTGCGCGCTCGCAGCACGCCCGCAGCGTACTGCACCATCAGGTCCGTGCCGCCGGCGATAGGAATCCAGGGGTCAGACCCGCTGCTCGCAAGCAGCCCCACCGCGGCTTGCAGATTCGCAGGCGCCACCAGATCGTACTCCGCTGGATCGGACCTCATCTTGAAACACCGCGCCGCGCCGCCGCGGCCACCGCTTCGAAGATCTGTACGTACCCGGTGCAGCGGCAAAGATTGCCCGCGAGACCCTGCCGGATATCGTCCATCGTGGGCTCGGGCTTTTCGCGCAACAGATGCACGGCCGCGAGAATCATTCCCGGCGTGCAGATGCCGCATTGCGCGCCGCCATATTCTAGAAACGTTTCCTGCAGCGCGCATGCTCGCGCGTCCTCGCCGAGCCCTTCGATCGTCACGACCTTCGCGCCCTGCGCCTGAAGAACCGGCACGAGGCAGCTATCAACAAGCGCGCCATCCATCATCACCGAACACGCGCCGCACTCGCCTTCTCCGCATCCTTCTTTCGTGCCGGTCAATCCGAGTTGCTGCCGCAGCACGTCCAGCAATCTTTCCATCGGATACGCGCGCACGGTCTTCGGTTCGCCATTGACGGTCAGGGCAATCTCGCGTTTGGCGCCGCCTGTTTTCGTCATCGCACCTCCGGCCGGAGAATGGGCGTCGCTTTCGCGCTTCGATGCGGAAGCCATCGCGTCGAAAATATCCTCGGGCAGCAGCGGAATCGAATCCATCGGAATTCCCAGCGCGTCTTCGATTGCATTCACAATCGCGGGCGCGGGCCCATCCATCGGAAGCTCGCCAATGCCTTTCGCGCCGTACGCGCCGTGCGTATTTCCCAGCTCTTCAAAGAAAACACGGATCGGCGGAATGTCCGCCGAAGTCGGCATGATGTAGTTCGTCATCTGGCCATTCTGCATGCGGCCGTCGCGCCATTCCACTTTTTCGTACAGCGCGAATCCAATGCCCTGCGCGACGCCGCCGATAATTTGTCCACGCGCCAGAACCGGATTCAAAACCTTGCCGATCTCCTGAAGCGCGACGAAGTCATCAACCGTAACGCTGTAAGTCGTCAGATCGACCGTCACTTCCGCCACGTAAACCGCCCACGCGAACGCCGAATACGCTTCGCCGCGATAGTTTTTGTCGTCCCAGAAAATATTGGCCGGCTGATCGTAGCGCGCCAGCGAACGAAATTCGCCATGCGCGGCAACATACGCGCGGCACGCGGCGCGGAATTCGTCCGCTGTGTAAGTCGCCCCGAGCATGCCGGAAGCAATTAGCGTTTGCTCGAGCCCCTTCGCGGCGGACGCCACCAGCTTTCCCACCACCATCGCCGTGCGCGATGCGACCGTGGGGCCGCTATTGGGCACATCTCCGGTATCGGGCTGCGCGATTTCCACGTCTTCGTATCGCAGCCCCAGCGCCTCGGACGCGATCTGGCAAAGCACCGTGTTCGTTCCCTGCCCGAATTCCGTGCTGGAAACGAGCACGCGGACCCGACCCTCGGCCGTTCCCTCGACGCCGACCACGGAGCTCAGATAACGCTCGCCCGAGCCGGTGAATCCCGCGCCGTGCAGAAAAGTCGCGATGCCAATTCCTTTCTTGATCGTGCGCGATTCGTTCTCGCGCGCAAATCGCTGCTTCTTCTCTTGATACGACGAATGTTCGAGCGCCCGGTCGAGCATGCCGCTAAGATCAATCGGCTCGTTGATGGTTTGTTCCGTGATCGTTGTTTCCGCCGGGCTTCAGAAAATTGACGCGCCGAATTTCCACGGGCGACAGATTCACGACGCGCGCGATGCGATCCATGTGCCGCTCCATCGCAAAAAGGCTCTGCGGCGCGCCGAAGCCGCGAAACGCTCCGTGCGGCGGCGCGTTCGTCGCCACCGCCTTCGCTCGCACCCGAATCGCGGGCCATTCGTACGGGCCGCCCGCATGAATCGTGGCGCGCGAAAGAACCACGGGAGACAGCGTCAGGTACGCGCCGCCATCAATCGTCAGCTCGATTTCGCCTCCAAGAATTTTGCCGTCCTTGCGAACGGCGGTGCGATGCCGCGTCCGCGAAGGGTGCCGCTTCGTGGTCGCGACCATGTCCTCGGCGCGGTCGTAAATTATTTTCACGGGCCGCCCGGACTTCATCGCCAGCAGCGCCGCGTGCGCCGCGATCATGGAGGGATATTCTTCCTTGCCGCCGAATGCGCCGCCGGTTTCCGTTTGCACCACGCGAATTTTCGTTTCGGGCAAGTCGCAAAGCGCCATCAGCGCCTTGTGCACATAGTAGGGACACTGCAGCGAACCCCACACGGTGACGCCCCGTTCCGCATCGAACGCCGCGATCATCCCGTTCGTTTCAATGTATAGCTGCTCTTGCGCACCCGTGGTGTATTCGCCCTCGACGATGTAGTCGGCCTTGTCCCAAACGCTCTCCACCTCTCCCTTTTGCACTAAAAATGTCTTGAAAATGTTGTCCGTGCCCCAGATGATTTCCGCTCGCCGCTCGCTTTCTTCGATCGTGAACACCGGCGGCAAGGAATCGTACTCGATGGAAACCGCCGCGACCGCTTTCGGCAGCGCGTGGCGGTCCGCGTGGGCCAACAGCAGGATCGGCTCCTCCGGATGGTTGACCACGCCATCTGCAAGGCATGGCTGATCGTTTTCAATCAGCGCGATATAGTTTTTTCCGGGAATGTCCTGCGCGGTGACGACGACAAACTCGTCCCAGTTGATTCCGGGCCCGAAGGTTATCTTTTTGATTTTGCCGCGAGGAATGCTGCTGCGCACCGTCGCGCCGTACAGCATGTTCGGAAGCGAAATGTCGTCAATGTACCGTGCTCGTCCCGTGACTTTGTCGCGCCCTTCTTTTCGCGGCGCGGACAAGCCGACGATGCGATCGTCCTTCACGTCAAGCTCGGCACGAACATATGGGAAAAACTGAAGTTTGGCCCGAAAGAATTTTTCGAGCTGACAATATTGTGAACGAAAACTGAAAGGATTTGTATATCTGATTTCCGCGCGACGGCTGCTGCTACGGCCGATATTCCCGGCCGATTGGATCGCCGGGAAATTCGCCTTCGGCGTAAGCAGCGCCTCCCTCGCACGTATGTTGCTTTCACGACGCCGCGAAGCTTTTCGCCCATGTACGCCGAAACGGCGTGCCGGTAATGCAGGTGTTCCGGCGTGACCGTGAATTCCGCCTCCGGCTCAAACATCGACGAGATCCGCGTCGCATCCCGCCGCAATTCGCCCTTTGCGCCAGCCGCATCCCGCCAACGCAGCGGGCCCTTCCGCCATCCACCGCGCGATATCTACGCAGTGTGAATCCTCTGTCGGCTGGCCTCGGTCCACATCACCGGCAGCGCCACGGAAAGGCTCGCAATCCCGCCCCAGGCGGTTTTGAAATTTCCTGTTTCCAGCTGCTTCATGGACGGCGGACACGGCGAATGATCCGTCGCGACGAGATCAATCACTCCGTCGCGCAGCCCCTGCCACAATTTCTCGCGGTTTTCGCGGCTGCGAATCGGCGGAGCGCACTTGCAAAGCGTCGCTCCGTCGGCGATCGTTTCGGCAGCAAAATGCAGATAGTGCGGGCACGTCTCCACGCTCACCGGGATCCCCTCCGCACGCGCCGCGCGCAGCTGCTCGAGCGCCTGGTGCGTCGCAAGATGAACGATGTGCAGCCGGAAGCGAAATTCGCGGCAGAGCGAAATCAGCATGCGAATCGCGCTCAGCTCCGCTTCGTCCGGACGCGATCGCAGATACGTCGCATACGATTTCCAGTCGGCGCCAGCCAGCTGCGCCGTAGCCGCCTCGATTGGCCCGGCAAGCTCCGCGTGCACCAGTAGCGGCAAGCCGGTGCGAACCACATGCGGCAGCGCCGCGCGCAGCTCTCGCTCCGTTACCATCGTGAATTCGTCGGTGCCCGGATGAATCAGGAAGCATTTGAATCCCAGCACGCCCGCGCCGGCAAGCGCCTCGACATGATCCTGATTGTCGGCGACCACGCTGCCCCATGCGGCCCAATCCACTCGGCATTGCCCGCGCGCCGCAGCGCGCTTCGCCTCGAGCGCCGCCACATTGCTCGTCGACGGAATGCAATTCAGCGGCATGTCCACCAGCATCGTGTAGCCGCCCGCAGCGGCAGCGCGCGTCGCCGTCTCGAATCCTTCCCAGTCCGCCCTTCCGGGATCGTTGATGTGCACATGCGAATCCACCAGCCCCGGCAGAATCGCCGCGTCGCCGAAATCCTGAATTTGCGCGCCCGCCGGCACTTGCTCGACAGGCACAACCGCCTCTATTTTTTCGCCCTCGACGAGCACAGCCGCCGCCAGCACTCCGTCCGGAGTCACAACTCGTCGCGAGAGAAAAGCTTGTAGAGTCATCGGATTAATCGCCGCGTCGGCAAAAGGAATCGCGCTCCTGCAGCGTATCTTAGGAGTTTCAGTCTTTCAACACGCCCGCATCTTTGATAAGGGCCGCTTTCCAATCCAGCTTATACTTTTCCAATGAGCAACGCTTTCATGGCGCGCGCCATTCAGCTCTCGATTGAAAACGTGCGCACCGGCCGCGGCGGACCCTTCGGCGCGGTCGTCGTAAAGGGCGGCGAAATCATCGGCGAGGGCGCGAATTCCGTGACCGCGACGAATGATCCGACGGCGCACGCGGAGATCATCGCCATTCGCGAGGCCTGCAAGAAGCTAGGCGCGTTCGAACTCATCGGCTGCGAAATTTACACGTCCTGCGAGCCCTGCCCGATGTGCCTGGGAGCGATTTATTGGGCGCGGCCGGATCGCGTGTATTTCGGCAACACCGCCGCCGACGCTGCGAACGCGGGATTTGACGACTCCTTGATCTACCGCGAAATCGAGCAGCCGCATTCGCAGCGCAGGATTCCGATGGTTCCGATGATGCGAGAGGAGGCTCTCGAAGGCTTCCGCGCGTGGCAAAAGCAGGTCAACAAAGTTCCCTACTAACGCGCCTCTATCCGCCGTTAAGCTTTTCGTAGGGGCACGGTATGCCGTGCCCGGCAAACTTCCTTGGCGTAATGCAGTCCGTTGGACCCGGTTCGTCCGCCTTTGAGCATGCTTTGTCGCTGATCTCTATCCGCCACCAAGAAACGCATACCGCAGAAGAAACAGAACGCTCAGCACCCATATTAGCGGGCTAATTTCGCGGTGCCGCCCTGTAAAAAGTTTCAGGAATGTGAACGATAGAAGTCCCAGGCTCAAACCCGTGGCGATGCTGAACGTCAGCGGCGTGGCGATGAGCGTGAGAAACGCCGGAACAGAGTCAGTATAGTCGTCCCACTTCACTTTGGCGACGGAGCCGCACATCAGCGCGCCAACCAAAATCAGCGCTGGCGCCGTCGCATAAGACGGAATCGCGGAAACGAGCGGCGCGCAAAACATCGCCGCGCCAAATAACGCCGCGATCACCAGATTGCCCAGCCCCGTGCGCGCCCCCGCCGCAACGCCCGCCGCGCTTTCGATATAGCTCGTAACCGTGGACGTGCCCGTCAGCGCGCCAACGATCGTGCCGAACGCGTCCGCCAGCAGCGCTCGGCTCGCGCGCGGCAATTTGCCATCGCGCAGAAATCCGCCCTGCTCGCAAACGCCGACAAGTGTTCCCACGTTGTCGAAAAGATCCACGAAGAAAAATACGAAAATCAATTCGCCGAGTCCGATCTTCGCCGCCGAGCGGAGATCGAGCTTCAGAAACGTCCCCGAAGGATGCGGCCACGAGACAAGATGCGTCGGCCAGTGGCTCACTCCCAATGGAATTCCCACCAGCGTGATCGCGACGATGCCAATCAGGATCGCGCTGCCCACGCGCTTCACCATCAGGATCGCGATCAGGAGAATCCCCACCGCCGCGAGGATCACCTGCGGATCGGAAGCTTTCCCGAATGCGACGAACGTCGACGCATTGGCGACGATGATGTTCGCGTTGCGAAATCCCACGAACGCGATAAAAAGGCCGATGCCGGCGGCCGTGCCGTGTTTCAGGCAATCAGGAATTCCGTTGACGATCTGCTCGCGAACATTCGTCAGCGTCAGGATCAGAAAAAGCACGCCCGAAAGAAAAACCACTCCCAGCGCCGTCTGCCACGGCACGCCGCGCCCGATCACGATCGAATACGTGAAATACGCGTTCAGCGACATGCCGGGCGCGAGCGCAATCGGGTAATTCGCCCAGATGCCCATCACCAGCGTCGCCAGCGCCGCCGAAATGCACGTCGCGAAAAGCACGCCCTCAACGGGCATGCCAGCTTCGGAAAGAATCCGCGGGTTCACCACGACCACGTACGCCATAGTCATGAACGTCGTCAGCCCGGCCAGCAGCTCTCTTCGAACCGTGGTGTCGTGTTCCCGGAGATGAAAGACGCGTTCGAGCAATCCAGAATCTCCCGCGCGAAAAGTGAGCAACTATAGGGTGCGCGTCGCTGCGGCGTCAATGGAAGAAACGGAACAGCAGTCATTCAGTTCGTGGTTTGCGGCAAAGGAAGGTCGTACAGCCGGAGAAAAGTCAGCTTGTCCCAGTATCCGCGTTGAAACGCGATCTTGCCTTCGATGATGTGGAAGAACCCGCAGCCTCTGAGGCCCTTGGGGTCGCGCCATTCAAGAATGGCCCATTCGCCATCCTCGAAAATGTGCTCGGGGATGCACACCATATCCGCAGCTGCAAAGCCCGCCGCGAACATTTCACGAATCGCATCGCGGCCTTCGACAGGTTGGTCGGCAACCTGATGATTGATCGCGTCGGCGCGATAGAAATTCGTCAGCGCTTCGACATCCGCACGATTGAACGCCTCGACCCACGCCTTCACGATTTCCCTGGGACTCATGCGCGCAATTCTACCAGCTCAACCTTCGTCACCAAAGATTTCGCAGGTCGTTGCACCGCTGCGCCCGGCGCCCGTGCTTGGCATGCATACCCTTCACCTATTTCCCCTTGCGCGGAATGAACACCGGCACGGGCGGCGAGATGTGATATTTCTTCGAAAAATCCCCCTGATTCACAGCGATGCCCACGCGTCCTCGTGAGTCCACGTAAACCAGCGGCTGCCCGATCGGCACGCCCATGAAAGTCTTCTCGAACGGAAATGTGTACGGCTTTTTGTCAATTTTCAGCGTGACGCTGTCGCCGACTTGGTATCCCAGCTTCTTGAAATCCTCGCCCTCGACGTCTGTGATCAGGCTCCCATACGGATCGTCCAGACCAATTACGGCGCCGGTGATGCCCTGCGCTTCCACAGTCGCGACGCGCGGGCTTAGCCGCACCAGGTCGCCTACTTCCGGTCCGGCGAGCGCCCAATCTTCGCCCGCGGCCAGATGTGCGGCGGCGGGAGAAAAAATATCGCGGCCGTGAAATGTGGACGAAATCTTGTCGCCGATCATCCACGCGGGATTCGTGATTTCATGAGTCCCTTCGAGGCCGTCGCGATCCGTAACAGGAGTAATCAAGCCATTGTCGGGCAGCACGAAATATTGGCCCTTTTTCGATTTCACGATCACAGCTTTTCGCGACGTGCCCACACCCGGATCCACCACCACCAGAAAGACCGTGCCCGATGGATAGTACGACGCCACGCCCGCCAGAAATCGGGAGCCTTCTTCGATCGAAAAGGGCGTCACCTGATGCGTGATGTCCATGATCCGCGCATCCGGCGTGATCCCCAGAATCACAGCCTTGCAGATCGCAACCGCATCATTAGCGGTACCGAAATCCGTCATGAACACAATCGTTGGCCGTGTCGGACTGTCCTCCGCCTTCTCCTGACTGGACCACGAATTGCATCCGGCGAGCGAAGCGACCACGCAACACGCCGAAATCATAAGGGCCAAACGCATATGCCGGAATTTCATTTTCCCTCCCAGGGAACCGCGATTATAACGCACGTCTCGCCAGGCGCGCAGTCGCGCAGTCGCGCCACATTTTACCGTCGCCTTATCGTCGCCTCGCGCGCAACTTCTTGCACCCGCAGCGCGAGACCTGTATGGTACGCCATGCTCACGCCCGCGCAATCCGGCGAAAACCACGGACAGAGTGCCGCCTATGGTTTGAGGCGCGAGATTCTCTCTCCCATGGAGACGCTCGCGCAATCCGTCTCCACCATGGCGCCAAGCACCACGCCCGCGGCCACGATTCCCTTAGTTTGCGCGCTCGCCGGAAACGGCACATGGCTCGCATACGTGCTGGCGACGGTGGCTGTGCTGCTCGTTGCAATGTGCGTCGCCAGTTTTGCGCGCTACTCATCCTCGCCGGGTTCGCTCTATACCTACGCTTCCATGATTTTGCCGAAGTGGATGGGCGCGATCGTTGCCTGGAGCCTGCTCCTCGCCTACGTAACGACGGGTTCGAGCGTCATCGGCGGCTTCTATCAATACGCCAGCCTGGTGCTGATGCACTCCGCCGGCACTCCCGTTTCCGGGGTGTTGTTCACTGTCGCCGTAACCGGAATTGCCATGTGGGTCGCGTGGCGTGACGTGAAAATTTCGGCGCGCCTAATGCTGTGGATCGAAGCCGCATCCATTTGCGTGATCTTGATCGTCGTGGTGCTCGTGCTCGCGCATCGTGGCTTGCACCTGGATACGAATCAGCTTCGCCTCCGAGGAATGACGGGCGGCGGCCTTCGTCTCGGCCTCGTGCTCGCGCTCTTCAGCTTCGTCGGATTCGAAAGCGCCACCACGCTGGGCACCGAGGCGCGCAATCCCCTGAAAACAATTCCCCGCGCCGTGATTCAGAGTTCCATTCTCGCGGGCGCCGTTTTCATTGCTTGCTCGTACACGGAAGTCCTCGGTTTCCGCATGGTCGGCCAGGATCTCGGCGCAAGCCAGGCTCCGATGCAAACCCTGGCGGAGGTCGCAGGCGTGCCTGTCTTCGGGGTGCTGATCAATATCGGAGTGCTGGTGAGTCTGTTTGCCGGGACGCTGGCTTGCGTCACCGCGGCCGCGCGCGTGCTGCTGTTGATGTCGCACAACGGTCTCGCGCACGGCGCGCTGCGCGTCACGCACGTTCGCAACGAAACGCCCAGCCGCGCCATCATCGTCACCGGTATTGCTGCCGGACTTCCGGTCGCGATCCTGGCGGCCCGCGGAGCCACGGGGCTGGATGTCTATGGCTGGCTGGGTTCGCTTGCGACGTACGGCTTCATCGTGACCTACGCGCTCGTTGCCGCGGCCCTGCCCCAGTATTTGCGCAACCACGGTGCGCTCCGCCGCGGATCGCAGATTATCGCGTGGCTCGCATGCATCGCCATGCTGCTCGCGCTCGTCGGAAATTTGTATCCGGTTCCCGAGGGTCCGTATGGCAGGCTTCCCTATATTTATCTCGTGTATCTTGCAGCGGGCCTGCTCTGGTTCGCTTTCGCGAGCCGCCGCCAGAAATCTCCGCGCGCGCAAAACTAACATTGCTAGTCGCGTTCGCGCTGCGCCACCAGTAACAGCACAATCCCCACCACCGTAAACATCCGAAACGCCGCGGCTTGCCCGTTCCAGCTAGCCGATTGCCACATCAAGAACCACTCGCCGCCTACATCCAAAAACGCGACGAGCCACATCAGCAGGCTCAGCGTCAGCCCCGCCACCGCAACGCTCTTCGCCCGCTCAAATTCCACAGCGCTCGCGCGACGCGCCTTCAGCAGCCGGAATCCTCCCCACCAGCACAGCGTCATCGTCAGCGCTTCCCACGCGATGATGGAAACATAAAACGCCGTGTGCAGCGCCGGCGAATCGATCGCCCGCCACATCCCGTGATTGCCGGGAAACGTCGTATCCATCATCAGCGTATGGCGCACGAGCTGATAATTCGAGTCGTAGTCCGTCACATTGTTGAACACGACGAACGAATAGAAAATCGCGACCGCGAATACCAGCAGCATCTTTGTCGTGCGCAGCGTCATGGTGTCCCCGCTCGTGCGCCTGACAGTGCTCGAAAATAGGCCGTCAGCGCGCGCATCGTCTCGCCGTCGTAATTCGAATTCGCCGGCATCTGTGCGCCAGGGCTCTTCGACTGCGGATTCCGCACGTAGTCCACGAAAAACTCCGGCGAATTCGTCGCCAGCGCCGAGAGAACAGTCCACGTCACTCCCGACTTTTGCCCGCCCTCCGCGCCCGAATTGTGGCAGCGAAAGCAATTCTGCTGCGCGATCTTGTAGCCGGCCTGCGCCGCGGCATCGTTCGCGCGCGGCCCGCGCGGCGCGATCGCCCCGAACACCATACCCTCGTCGCGAAACTCCAGCCTCACCACTCCCCACGGAATCTGCGGCTCGTCCCTGTGCGACAAAATCTTGAACGCAGGCGTGAACTTCGCGTGCGTAATCATGTAAGGCCCCATGTCGAGGCCGTGCCCGCCGGAATCCCTCGGCCAGCCTGATGGCGGCTTGCCATTCACTTGGAGCACGAGCAGAGGATGGTGTGCAGCCAAGTAGGCGCGTGGATAGTTCGTCCTATATTTGTCATCGCAGATCGCGACGACCATCGCGGCTCGCGACTTCGCGCTCAGGTCGCGCAACAAATCCTCGAGCAGCACTCCGCTCACTCTCGTCGGCCCCGCGAAGTTGCTGTCGTCCGTCACGGTGTAGCTGACTTGCGGCAACGCCAGCAAAGCTTCGCGAGTGATGTAGCGGGTGGTCCCGGCAGGAAGGCCAATCAAGTCGCCGCCGACCTCAAGGTCCGACGCAGACGCCCTCTGCGCGTGCAATTTCGCGGCGAGTGTCGTGCCCTTGACTACGCGCGCTGCGGAGCCGTCGTCGTCCCCGGCGTATGCATCTGTCTGCGTCACCCCATGCCACGCCGCGACGAAGATAATGGCGGCAAGTGAAAGAAAGTTGATTGGGCGTCGGCACATGCCGCCCATCCTACCGCATCACGCCTTCGCCACAACGCTGGATCTCGGATTTCCTTCCGAGTTACATCGTCTACTCTTGTTATAAATTCCTTATCCTATGCCGCATTTCAGGGTGTGATCGTCCGGGACTCACGTATCGAAATATCTGATCTTAGTAATCAGAAATTTTCGCTTCCCTTCCCGCCAAGACTGGCATAGATTGCCCCGCATCATCTGCAATCAAAGCTCAGGTTCAAGCCGGGCTATCGACACCGCGACGAAGCAGCACCATTTTTCGACATCGGATATTTTTTTCTCGGAGGCATCGAAATGATGAAGACGATCGGGCTCACCGGTGTTTTCGCGGTAGCGACTTTCGCGTTCCTTTTGACATTCATGCTGCCCGCGCAAGCCCAGCAAACCCTCGGTGGAATCACAGGGACGGTCACGGATACGTCCGGCGCTGCGCTCCCGGATACGGCCGTGAAACTCGTAGGCGACCAGACCACTCTCACGCGTGCGGTGAAAACCGACGCCGCCGGCGACTATACTTTTGTGAACCTGCCCATCGGAACGTATACGCTCACCTTCACACATGACTCTTTTGAATCGCAGAAGGTTCCTTCCATCGCGGTCCAGGCGAACAGAACGCTTACCGTGAATGCGGCACTCAAGGTTGGCGCGGTGACGACGACTGTTACTGTCGAAGAGACTCCTCTCATCAATGCAGTGGACACCACCAACGGCTACGTTCTGGACAAAGTGCAGATCGAATCCGTTCCGCTTCCCACCGGAAGTTTCACAGGCCTTGCGATTCTTTCACCCGGCGTGAACGCGGAGCTATCCAGCGGCAACGGAGTCAACGCTGGTCTGGGTAACCAGCCGATCTGGGCCAATGGCCAGCGCGACACCAGCAACACGTTTCTTCTCAATGGCGTGGATGCCAAGAATTTATTCAACGGCAAGAGCACTAGCCAGGTCGCTTCTGCTCGCGTGGTGAACAACACTGGAGTAAGCGGCGCCGCCAGCAGCGCCGCCTTCGAAATTCAGAGCACAGCATCTCCCTATCTGGCCATTGGGCAGTCGATCCCCACTCCGGCCCCTGAGACAATTCAGGAAGTCCGCGTGAACACTTCCATGTACGACGCGCAACAGGGCTCCACCAGCGGCGCGCATATTGACATCAGCACTGCCTCCGGCACGAACGATATTCACGGTCAGGCATATCTACATCGCTCCACGGACTGGATTAACGCCGCGCCGTTTTTCTTCAAGGCGGACCCGAACGTCACGCAGAAGGTTCCCGAACAACACCGCGAGGTTCCTGGCGGAACCGTGGGAGGAGCGCTTATCAAGAACAAGCTTTTCGGCTTTCTTGGCTACCAGTATGTGCATAATTCGGACCAGGAAATAGGTCTCGGCCGGGTCACCGTTCCGGTCGGGTTTACTGAGGCCGCCTGCGGCGCCGATCGCACCAGCCCCCAATTCCAGAACTGCCTCGTGAATATCGTAAACAATGAGTTCGTCTCAGACGAGTGCAATTGCGCACCCATCACTACGGCGAATATCAATCCCATCTCGCTCAGTCTGCTTCAGGCCAAGCTCCCCAATGGTCAGTTCATGATTCCCTATGCGGACAATTTCGATGCTCCGACCTTTAACTTTCCGGAGACCGCAATCGTCCCCGGCACCGCCTATTTCCTCTCAAATCAGGTTGTCGCAAACGTGGATTACATCGCCACGCCCAAGGACACGCTCGCTCTGAAATATTATTATCAGCATGATCCGAGTATTGCCCCCTTTGCATATTCCAGCGTGGCCGGCTTCAATCAGAACCTGGATGCGGGAAGCCAGGTCGCGACCATTACCAATACCCAGACCATCACTCCCAATTTCAACGTCGCCGAGGTCTTCGGTTTCATTCGTGAAAAGCTTTACAGCACCGTTGCTCAGCCACCTGGATTCACGCCGGCCGCCCTGGGAATCAACGCCTTTGGCTCTACCACTTTCCCCGGCATCACCATCGCGGACGCTTTGGGTGCCAACGGAGTTGGTTCCCTGGTCGCGCTGCAATTCGGCCAGACCGCCGCTTCGCAGGGCGCGTTCACCGGTGTGTTCCAAAATCGCTTCATGCCGTCGGCCAACGCCATCTGGCTCAAGGGCAAGCACACCATTACCTTTGGCGGTGCGTTTTCGTACACCCAGTTGAACACCCGCGACCGGCGCACGGGTCAGGGCACGATTGGTTTCCCCGATTTCGGGACATTCGTGCAGGGCCAAATGACGCCGTACGCCGCTTTTGGATTTATTTTCTCGGCGTTCCTGCAGGGCGATGCCAACCGCTACTATCGCGCCAATGAGACTGGCGAATACATTCAGGACAAGTTCCAGCTTCGCTCCAACCTCAGCGTCACCCTTGGAATTCGTTGGGATTACAATGGCGGTTTCTCTGAGAAAAATGGCCGTCTCTATAACTTTGACCCGTCGCAGTATTCGTATGACGCGGACACCGACACCATCACCTCAAACGGCTTTATCGTGGCCGGCAACAACAAGCAATTCCCCACGAAGGGCGCAAGCGATTCGACTCTCACAGGCCGCCAATGGGGCTTCGCGCCTCGGATCGGCGTCGCCTGGAGCCCGAAAAAATTTAACAACAAAGTCGTCGTCCGCGCCGGCTGGGGCATGTATTACGATCGCGGCGAACTCTTCTCGTATCTTTCACCCGGATTCGCGGCGGGCGTGATCCCCAGCGGTCCGTTTGGCGTAAACCAGTCGCCTCCTTACGTGAACACTCAATCCTGCACGACAACTACTGGCAACCCGTATCTCTTCTTCATACCGATCTGTCAGGGACCCGTGAACGCGGGAAATCCAAGCGGAGGAGATTTTGCCAATCCGTGGGGTCTTACTTTGGGCCCCCCGCCAAGCAATAACCCGGCCCTGATTGACGTGCCGAATGCTGCGGCAATTGAGGACGGCGCCCAGCTCTTCGCGTTCGCTGTTTACAACCGCAAGAACAAGCTTCCTTACACCATGAACCAGACGCTCGATATCCAGTGGCAGCCCCGCAACGACCTCGCCATTGACATCGGATACGTCGGCAACCTCGGTCGCCATGAAATCGTTCCGGTTCCATTCAACCAGGCGCTGATTGCTTCGCCTGGGAATCCCATCCGCCCGGGCACTCCGTCCGAGCAGGACTACAGCTACGGGTACACGGTCGGTGACGCACTCCTTCCCAATGGACAGCCTTATCAGGCGAACTTCGAAGGCGGCAACATCGATCTCCGCGTTCCCTTCCTCGGGTATTCGTCGGAGTCGTTGTCTTATACCGCGGCAGGCGTGTCAGCATACAACTCGCTGCAGACCCACGTCGAAAAGCGCATGAGCCACGGTTTGCAGCTTGGTTTTTCGTACACGTATTCCCATGCGCTTGATGAACAAAGCGCTCTGGGTCTGTTTTATACGGGAAACAACCCGAACAACCTGCGGTCGGGATATGGCAATTCCGATTACGACCGCACCCATGTCTTCAACGTCAGCTACCTCGCGAAGTTGCACAACTTCTACTCGGATTCTTCCTGGGAGGGCAAGATAACCAATGGCTGGGCGGTGGCGGGCACCATGGTCTTCCAAAGCGGCCAGCCTTATAGCGTTATTGACTTCTCTGGAGCGGTTGCGAGCATTTTCTACAGCGTAAACGACGGCATTAACAATCCGATTGTTCCCTTGGCTGCCAACTGCACACCGAAGTCCGCGCGTACCGGCCACGTCGGAGCCTACGGCATACCGGCGCTGAGACCCGAATGCTTTACTCTGCCGATTCTTCCTGCTGGCGGACTTGATGGCGCCGTTCCCACGAGCGACCCTTATGAAACCAACTTCGTTCCGAGTGGACAGCGCAACATCTTCCGGCAATCCTGGCAGAAGCGCGCGGATATTTCGATTATCAAGGAAACGAAAATTTCGGAACGGGTCAACACGAGATTTTCATTCGACGTGTTCAACCTTACCAATACTCCCAGTTTCGATATACCGACTGCCGACGTCACGCAGAACGAAGGATTTAACTCCTTCCCGGAGGCGGGAACGCCGGTTTTCCCAACCAACGACTGTAGCGGCAATCCCACCGGCCCGAACAACGGCTTCTACAATTGCCCGGCTGGCCTGGGAAGCGTGAACAAGGTTATCGGAAGCGCGAGGCAGATCCAGATGTCGCTCAGCGTTATCTTCTAACAGTCCATTCGATGAATGAGGGCGGCGGGAAACCGCCGTTCCTCTCATCATTCCAAAAACGAATTGTCGCCTCCAAATTGAATGACGCCGTGAACCGAGGGACTACCCGGCTCGACGCGAGCGTGCTACTCTGCCGCATGCGCGCGCCCATTCTGGCAGGCACCTACCGGTTGCTCGCTGTTCTGGTTGCCTTTCCCGCCGCAGGATTCCACTCGCACTTCTCTGCCACGGCGTACGCTATGCAGTCTTTAAGTTCGATGTAAAGTCCGCGAGGGGACAACTTGGATTTGTTCATCAGCGGCGGAACGGTGGTCACCATGGACGCCGAGTTCCGCGTGATCGAGGATGGCGGCGTCGCGATCGAGGGCGACACCATCGCCGCGGTCGGCAAGCGCGCCGATCTCGAACCGAAATCCCGCGGCGCGAAGAAGACGATCGACGCCCGCGGCACGCTCGTCCTGCCCGGCATGATCAACGGCCACGCGCACGCCGCGATGAGTCTGTTCCGCGGCGTTGCCGAAGACCATTCGCTTGACGACTGGCTGCAGCGCTACATCTTCCCCGCCGAAGCGCGGAACGTCACCGAAGATTTCGTTTTCTGGGGCACGCGCCTGGGCGTCCTGGAAATGCTGCGCGGCGGAGTCACCACCTACGCCGACATGTATTACTTCGAGGACGTCGTCGCGCGCGTCACGAAAGAAGCCGGCATGCGCGGTGTGCTCGGCCAGACCATCCTGGATTTTCCGGCGCCCGATCACAAAACTCCCGCTGCGGCGCTCGCGTACACCCAAGAGTATATCGAGCGCTGGAAGGGCGATCCGCTGATCACGCCCGCCATCGCGCCGCATTCGATCTACACGCTCTCGACCGAAACTTTGAAGAGCGCTGCGGAAGCTGGCGCGCGCCAATGGCGCGCCGATCCTGATGCACATCGCCGAAGCTCCATTCGAAAGCGAGCGGAGCCGCGCGCAGCACGGCGGTTCGCCTGTAAATTACCTCGAACGCATCGGATTGCTCGGAGCCGACGTCGTGGGCGCGCACTGCGTCTGGGTGGACGCGACTGGACATCGCTACGCTTCTCCGGCGCGGCGTCGGCACGGTGCACAATCCTTCGAGCAATATGAAGCTGGCCTCGGGCGTGATGCCCGTCGTGGATTTGCTGACGGCGGGCGTGCCCGTGGGCCTCGCGACCGACAGCGCCGCGAGCAACAACAACCAGGACCTCTTTCAGGAAATGAACGTCGCCGCCAAATTGCAGAAAGTCACGCGCATGGACCCGCGAGCGCTGCCCGCGCGGCAGGTCGTCGAGATGGCCACCATCGGCGGCGCTCGCGCGCTGCATCTCGACAAGCAAATCGGCTCGCTCGAAGTCGGAAAGCAAGCGGACGTCGTGCTCATCGGCACGGGCGCCACGCATTCGACGCCGATGTACAACGTGTATTCGCAGCTCGTCTACGCGCTCAACGCGCACGACGTGCTCACCGTGGTGATCGCCGGGAAAATCGTGATGGAAGTTCGCGTCATGCACACGATGGACAAGCCGGCCATCCTCGCGAAAGCGCATGAGTATCAACGCAAGGTTGCGGCTTCGCTTATTGAATCGCCGCCCGTTTAGGCGGCTTCGAGGCGAGCCTTCGATTTCATCGTCTGGCCGTTCGCAGTCCAGGAGAGCGCTGAGATGCACCGCTTCGTAGGAGTTCTTGGCATACTTTTCGTCCTCGCCGTGGCGTTCCTGATGTCCAACAATCGCCGCGCGATCCGCTACAAAACCGTCGCCTGGGGTCTCGGCCTGCAAATCGTGCTGGCATTTCTGGTGATGCGCTGGACGTGGGGCCAATGGGCGTTCAGCAAGCTCGGCGCCGGCGCCACGTGGCTGCTTGATTTTTCCTACTTCGGTTCGTCATTTGTTTTTGGCGAGCTGGGACAAAAAGATTCTCCCCGCGGTTTCATTTTCGCGTTCCAGGCGCTCCCGATCATCATTTTCATCGCCGCGTTTTTCGCGCTCCTCTATTACTACGGCGTGATGCAGGTGATCGTAAAAGCGGCCGCGAAGGTCATGACTCGCCTGATGGGCGCGAGCGGCGCGGAATCGCTCAACGTTGCCGCCAGCATCTTCATGGGCCAGACGGAAGCGCCGCTCACCATCCGCCCGTTCCTGCCGGAGGTCACGCAATCCGAATTGATGACCATCATGACCAGCGGAATGGCGCACGTTTCCGGCAGCCTGATGGGCGCCTACATGGCCTACGGAATTAAAGCCGAGCACTTGCTCGCCGCCGTCATCATGACCGCGCCCGGCACAATCCTCATCGCCAAAATGATCGTCCCCGAAACCGAGCATCCGCTCACCGCCGGTCGCGTCGAAATGGCGGAGCTTGAAAAAGATCCGAACGCCCTCGGCGCCCTCGCCCGCGGCACCGTGGACGGACTCCATCTCGCGCTGAACGTCGCGGCGATGCTGATTTCTTTCATCGCGCTGATTTATTTGGTGGACGCATGTTTCGGCGGACTGCACCACGTACTCGCCGCGCATCATGCCGCCTGGTTTCCGTCGAGCCTCGAACAAATTTTCGGATGGGTGTTCGCTCCGGTCGCGTGGCTCGCGGGAATTCCCTGGCACGACTGCTCCACGGTCGGCAATTTGCTGGGATTGCGCATGGTGACGAACGAGCTGGTCGCGTTTCAGCGCCTCGGTCCGATGCAGGGCACGCTCGATCCGCGCTCGTTCACGATCGCCACTTTCGCGCTCTGCGGTTTCGCAAATTTCAGCTCGATCGGCATTCAGATCGGCGGCATCGGCGCGCTGGCGCCCAATAAGCGCGGCGATCTGGCGCGCCTCGGCATTCGCGCGATGCTCGCCGGAACCATGGCGAACTTGATGTCCGCCTCGCTCGTTGGAATCATGCTGCGCTAGGCGGCCTTTGGTGTGGCTGTTTCCGTCGTAGGGCCACAGCATGCTGTGCCCGGCGCTAATGCTTGGCTGTGCTGCCCGCTCTAACAAGGACGCTCGTGAAGCGCCGGGGCCTTTAGCCCGGCAGCAGTTGGTGTGCCGTTGTCTCCTCTGTGCTCTCTGTGCAGCCTCTGTGATCTCTGTGTTCATGTTTTGCATTTGTCGTCGCGTGCGATAAGTTAAACTCTGTTTCCGGCGAGGCAGATAAGTCGCCGCAACCCAATGACTCCAAACCGCTCCAAACGTGCCGACGTCGCCGCCGAATTCTCCAGCGCCTCTCGCGCCGCGAAATTCATTCAGTCGAAGACAAAACTCCGCCCGCGAATTGCGTTAGTGCTCGGCAGCGGCCTGGGCGCATTCGCCGACGAACTTTCCGGCGCGAAATACATTCCGTTCGACACAATTCCCGGCTTCCCGCGCTCGACCGTCGAAGGCCACAGCGGAAAGCTGGTGATCGGAACCGTAGCCGGCGTGCCCATTGCGGTGATGCAGGGCCGCGTGCATCTCTACGAAGGATATTCGCCGAAGGAAGTTGTGTTTCCGATGCGCGTGCTCGGGCGGCTTGGCATCACCGCCGCGATTTTGACGAACGCTGCCGGCGCCATTAATCTCGATTACAGCCAGGGCGCGCTCGTGGTGATCCGCGACCACATCAATCTGCAGGGCGCCAACCCTTTGATTGGACCGAACGACGAGCGCTTCGGCCCTCGCTTTCCGGATATGTCGCAGGCGTACTGGAAACCGTATCGCGAAATCGCGCTTCTCGCGGCCACGCGGCTCGGCATTCAAGTTCACGAAGGAGTGTACGCGGCTCTTCGCGGCCCCAGCTTTGAAACGCCCGCGGAGATTCGCTTTCTCAAAACCGTTGGCGCCGATCTGGTGGGGATGTCCACCGCGTTCGAGACGATCGCTGCGTGCCACATGGGAATCCGCGTGCTCGGAATTTCGTGCGTCACGAACATGGCCGCCGGAACCTTGGATCAGCCGCTGACCCACGCTGAAGTAATGGAAACCGGCGAGCGCGTGAAAGGCCAGTTCATCTCGCTGCTCCGCGCCACAATCCCGAAAATCGCCGCAAATTTGAAATGAGTCTCCCGCCGGTCGTCCTGCAGTTGCCTTTGTCGTGGCCGCCGATTTTGACATTGCCGTTGTAGCGGCCGCCTTGCTCTCTAGGCGGGCGCATTTGCCTTTTGCCGTTCTCTGCGCCCTCTGCCGCAAGCGCCGGAGGCGCGAAAGTTAGCCCAATCCGGCAGGGCTGGGGCCACCCGATCGTCACGCGCCGCTATAATGTTTTCCACAGCATCCACACGTTTCCACAGATTTTTTTCGTTCATGTGATTGACACAAATCCGCGATGGATTTATCTTGCGCGCAGATTGAACCGGGAAGCTTAGAGACTTTACGGTTCGACTCAGGTGCCGCGAAAGTTTAACCGCTAACGCGCATCAGGGAAGAGCCGCGAAGTCGAAAGACTTCGCGATTCAGCCTAGAGGTCGCAAAAGCCTCACGGCGATTGCGACGCGAGGCTGGCTCGCGAGGCTCGGGGAGTGGCGTGTCGGTTCAGAAGCTGCGATGGCTTCACGGCTGTTGTAATTCTGCGCCGCATGACGGATCTCCGGGGCTTTGAGGTTTGGTTTGGATGTCGCGGGAGCTTAACGGCTTTTGTGGCGCCGGACTGAATCGAAAAGCTCGCAAGGCTGTACGCATCAGTTTGGAAGACGCGGCACGCCGCAAGGCTGTTGAGTCGCCGGATTGAAAAGCGGGGCCTCCAATGTAGTCCGCCCTTCATTGTGGCGGACGAACCTGGGGACGAAAAGCCTGAAACTTTACGGCTCGATTTAGAGGGCGCGACATGCTTAACAGCGTGTCGCGCCCTCACTTTTTCGTACCCTGAGAATTCGCCAGTGGCGAGTTCGAATGGGCCTGCCGCCTTTTGGCAGCCCGCCAGCTGTGTGAAGGGTCGCCCCGCCGTTGCCGTTGTAGCGGCCGCCTCGCCTTCCAGGCGGGCGCATTTGGCGGAAGCGGACCCACAACGTTCGGGACCCATAGACCGCGTTTTCAGTGTCACTTCGTGTGTACACCCATTCTTTGTTTTCAGTGACTTAGAACGAAATTTACTCGGCACGTGTGTCGAGTAATTTGGCACGATCGAGGCGGAGTGGCGTCGCCCGTCCCGCAGAGGCGACCGGAACGCAAACACCGCGATCTGTGTCGATTAGAAATGAATTCGGCGCTCGATTGATTGGAGTTAAGGGCATTTCTAATCGCCGGAGTGTCGATTAGAAAATCGTGATTCGTGTCCAAATTTGCGCCGCCGGCTAGCGAAATGTGTGTCACTTGGCGAGGGTACCAATCGTTTGTTTTGTTGGAGATACGCCGAAATTTACTCGGTAGGGTGTGTCGAGTAATCTGGTGCGACTGTGGAGCCAAGGAAGGCAATGAAAGCGGGCCCCTCGTCGGCCTTGGATTGACGGAGGCGGACGCGCGAGCGGGTGGCTCGGTTCTGTTGTCGGGTCTCTCGCGCCGCGCCCTGCTCACTGCCGAACGCATGTCCATGTTGATGGACCTCGCGCGAAAGTAGCACGATTGTGGCGAGCGTCGCGACTGTGCGAAGGTTTAGAAAAAGTACAGGTGGAACACGCTGGCCAGAAACAGTAAACGCGAGCGGATCGGAAAAGTCCCCACCCTTTGCTGCGCAAAGGATGGGGCACCCGAAAAATCAAATGCTAAGGCCTCGGTCACCGGCGCAAGTTCTTCAATTTCTATTTGGCCGGTCGAGCGGTTCTTTTTTGTCCGAGCAAGTTCAAAATAGCCAATGGTCCGTAGGCTTGAAAAGATGTGCCGGTTGAGCAACGCCTGGACATATCTATTGTGAGAACCCGGCATAGTGCGACCAGGAAATGGCATGTCTGCTGAAAACGAATAAGGTCCCGATCTTGATAAGAAGTAAGGTCGATCGCGAGTGGGTCTTCCGTCCAGTTGGCGTGGCCGTCATGAAGACGATCATGATCGGTGGCTCGATACCCCTCGTACGGGAACCAAGTTCCCCAGCGCTGACTATAGTTCACCTCGTTGCGCATGAATGATAGCCAACTTCCGCCCGTCGCGGGGTCTCCGCTGAGGTTATCGGATAATTCGGAGAGTTTTGCGGAGGCAATTTGGTTGTTGGCGATAGTCCCGATTCTTGAGGACAACAGATCCGAACTGAGCAGTCTCAATCTTGCTTTGAAGTAAACCCAAAATGCCTCGTGAACGCCCGCGGAACCCGGGTTTAATTTCGTGCAGGCGAGTTCCTTCTTTCCGGCGTCAAAGCTGCAAATATAGAGTCCCTTAGTTGCTGGTTGCAAAATTGCGCCAAAGGCGCGCGCGATCTTGTTCACCGAGCTGAGATGACTGCCGTCCAAACGGGACACGCTAGTACCCAGCATTCTGAGGATAGAGTGCGCGGCGAAAAACGCAGAGTAATACGACTTGATGATCGTCCACGCGGTCGAGCGCGGAAGACTCTCCGTCTTCGTAACGTTAACGGCGCTCTCTAGAGAGGCAGCCGCAAACCTGTTTACGTCTGCGGCGAAGGCCGTGAGTAGCGTGCGAGACTCAGGGACCGTAAGCACGAACGAGTCTGTTTGGACCTCGGAGTAAATCTGGAAATTCTCATCACGAATCCAGCCGCCGAGCCCTTTGACGACGTTGCCGGAAATATCGTTTATGCCCGTCACCCAGAACGGACGTATGGAATCCTCGAGTATCGTCACGGGGCGTTCACAGGGTGAAGCTGGTTTTAAGCGTTCGCGAGAGGTATTCGTGCAGTTCTTTGTAACCCGCGCCCGGTTTTTTCAATGCCGAAGCCTTTACACGAGCGAACATTGGCTGAAGGATTTCCGAGAAATTCTCGACCTCGTAAGCTTTCCCGTACTTGTCCTTTACCCGTTGTCCGACTTCGGTAAACAGCAACATCACTGCCCTAAATACCTGAGGTTTGGTAATCACTTCGGGAGCGTCGATATCGTTTGCAGCGCTTATGAAAGCGCCCAGGTACGCCGCCAAGGCTTCATAGATTTCGCTAGTCTCAAACTCGCCAAAAATTGGAACCAATCTTTTTAGGGCAGTGTTGAATGTAACTCTAGAAATGCGGCCACCCGTTCGTTCTGACGCGCTCATTAGTCCTAACAGCGGGCTTCCAGGTTCTGTGTTAAAAAGGTCAAAGACCTTGCCAAGTAAGTGCTCGATATCGTTCTCGTATTCGGCCAACTTCTTAATGTCCAAGAGAAGCTCATTTGGTACTGGGCGCTGTTTTGTGTTGATGTCGATGAATAAGCGCGATTCATCCATTCTACTCAGCTGATTGTAGACAACGACCGGTACGCGCAGGGCGGTCTCAGCCAATGCGAATCCGTATACGCGATGTTGCCCGTCGAGGATCAGGAACGCTTTTGGTGTGTACTTAAACTCAATCGTCTTGCCCTTCCCAATAACTCTCAACTGGGCCTCGGGCTGCGCCGAGAGCACTATTGAACTAGGAATGGATCCGAACCCCTTGTCTATATAGTCTGCGATCTGCTGTGCTCGATTCTTGTCCAGAAGACGCTGAAAACCATCCTTCGGGTCTTCGTCGCGCGTGCTTACGAAACAGGTTTTTGCCAGGATATCGCTCGGCATGGTCAGCGTGTAAAACCTATGCTTTCCTTGAGTTACTAAGCTCACCGAGTACCGAAGGATATGTTGTTCACTAAGTGCAGAAGTCATAATCCTGCTCCGCTAAGACGAAGTTTTCGCTTGCGCAGATAGTATCAGAGCTGAGTGCCAAATGGACCTACTGGAGATTGTCGCCAGGTGGGCGGCCCCCTTTCGTCTACGAAGCACTTGATCGCACCGAGTTTCAACGCGGGCGATCAATAGCACACCCCCAGTAGATGGCTCGATCCCTGTCCTAGTGGGTGTCGCACCCTTCTGAGGCTGAAGGCTACGCTATGAGGGCAGGGGTAGAGGGCAAATGCGCCCGCCTAGAGGGCGAGGCGGCCGCTACAAAGGCAACGGCGGGGCACGCGGAGAGAAAAGCACAGTTAGCCGGCGAGACGCCGGCGGTACGAGGGCAAAGGTTACGGCAGAAGCACAGCTTAGGAACGGGAGTCTCCGGGGTCACCGGTCGCTAGTTACGAATTCCCGGCACGTGCGCTGGATAGGCAGCGTCTTGCCAAGGATTTTTGCCGGGCACGACCCTCCCGCAATCGGCGTGGCAAGTCCATCGTGCCCCTACGAAAGCAAATTCAAGAAGCTTGTGCCGTGCGGAATCTGCGCCGCCGAAATTATCGGCGATCGTTTGCCCCATGTCGGCGAGCGTCGCGCGGATGCCGAGATTCACGCCGCCGCCGGCCGCCCGCCGCAGCTTTGGCGAAGGCGGCTGTACGCGAGAATCGGAACGTACTCGCGCGAATGGTCGGTCGTCGGATTTACGGGATCGGGATCGCAGCCGTGGTCGGCGGTGATCAGCAGCAGATCGGACGCGCGCGAGGGCACTCCAGAAACGGGCCGAGCAGCGCGTCGAATTCCTCGAGCGAGCGCGCAAAACCCTCCACATCTTTTCGGTGGCCGTAGAGCATGTCGAAATCAACCAGGTTCGCGAAGATCAAGCCGCTCGATTGCCGCGCGAGAGCTTCCGCGAGCTTGGCCATGCCGTCGGCATTATTTTTCGTGGTCACGTAATCGTTCACGCCGCGGCCGTTGTAAATATCGTGGATTTTGCCGACGCCGAAGACTGGAATCTTGCGGTCCGCGAGCACGTCGAGAAGCATCGGCCGCGGCGGCTCGACGGCGTAGTCGTGCCGGCGCTCGGTGCGGCGGAAATTTCCGGACGCGCCGGTAAACGGACGCGCGATCACGCGGCCGACCTTGTTCGGTCCATCGAGCAGCGCGCGCGCGATTTCGCACATGCGGTAAAGCTCGGCGATCGGAATCACGTCTTCGTGCGCGGCGATCTGGAAAACGCTGTCGCCGGACGTGTAGACGATGGGAAATCCCGTGCGCACGTGCTCGTCGCCAAGCTCCTTGATGATTTCGGTGCCGGAGGCGGGCTTGTTGCCCAGCGTGCGCCGGCCGATGCGGCGCTCGAATTCCGCAATCAGCTCGCGCGGAAAACCGTGCGGGTAAACGGGGAAAGCCTGGTCGAGCCAGATGCCGGCCATTTCCCAGTGCCCGGTGGTCGTATCTTTTCCGGGCGAGACGGTGACGCCCTTGCCGTACGCGCCAATCGGATGCGCAGGCGGCGCGAGATTTGCGAGCGGCTTGATATTCGCGAGGCCCAGGCGAACCAGATTCGGAAGATGCAGAGGACGCGAGCGCGCCACGTGGCCGATGGTGTCGCGGCCCACGTCGCCGTAGTCAGCCGCGTCCGGCAATTCGCCGATGCCCACGCTATCGAGCACGATCCAGATGATGCGTTCAAAATGCGGGTTCGAGTTCGCCATGCGCAGATTCCCCAACTTCTACACTTCGCCGATATCCTCGTTCCAGATTTCAGGATGCAGGCGAATAAATTCCGCCATCAGCGACGCGCATTCGTCGGAATCGAGATCAATCACGCGGATGCCGAGCGAGCGCAACCAGTCGAGCCCGCCCTGAAAATTCCGGCTTTCGCCGACCACCAGCGTGCCAAAACCAAACTGCCGGACGAGCCCGCTGCAATACCAGCACGGCGCGAGCGTGGTGACCATAATCAGATCGCGATAGCTGCGCTGGCGGCCGGCGTTGCGAAATGCGTCCGTCTCGCCATGTATCGAGGGATCGCCATTTTGCACGCGGCGATTGCGGCCCGCGCCCACAAGCTCGCCGTTCGCTTTGAAAATCGCCGCACCAACAGGAATTCCTCCCTCGGCGAAGCCCTTGCGAGCTTCAACAATGGCCACCGAAAGCATTCGCGCGTAATCGGGTTCGGAATTCATTCTGCGATGGTCCTCATGGAGTCCCCGGAATCGTGGATTCGCGCTCGGCCCAGTGCTGCACGATATCGCGCACAACTTTATCGCCGACGGTTTCCGCGGCTTCGAGCGATTCGAGAAACGCCGGATAATTTCCCGTCGCCATTTGTTTCAGGCTCTCGGCAGGAGTCACGCCGGGCGCTTCGCGATCGTAATTGCTCACGGTGCGCAGGACGAGCACGCGCTTCAAGTCCACGCGGCCGGCCTGGCTCAAAAACGTGAGAGCTTGCATCGTGCCGGTATCCTCCATGCGCCGAGACCATGAAATTTCCTTTGCCGCCGGTGAAATAGGAGACCCAGGCGTTCGCCCATTCGTCCATCAGCGCGCCGTGCCAGAAAGTGCTGCCGGACATCGCGTCGCCGCGCGCAACGAACGGCGGCTTCATCGCGTTGGGGAATCCGGTGTAACGCGCGCGCGATGCGCGCATGGTATCGGAATCGGCGAGCGGCGTGTCTTTCGTCAGCTGAAACGCCCAGCGCGACGAGCTGCGGATTCAGCGCGTACATTTCGCCGTCGGCGCCGCTGCGCGCGGGCTGTTCGTACGGCGTCGCGCGGTTCAAGGGAACGTAGCCGGTGGGCCAGTCCTTGGGAATTTCGCGCGCGTCAATTTCGTACGCGAGGTCGCTATCGAGAACGCGATCGGCCCAGACGGCGGAACCGAGCGAAACATCCGCGGGATCGCCGCCGCCGATGCCGGCGACAATCCAGTACGCTTTCGAGAAATCGAAGCGCGGATCGAGGCCGAACGCCATCACAGACGCGGCCGCGCGCGCGGTGCCGACGCCCGTCAGCATGCCGAGAACTCCGTCGCCATTCATGCGCACGTGATGATATCCCGCGGGCACCGGAATCACGCGATCGAGATGCTCGCGCTCAACCCACAATTGATATTCGCCGGGAGCGTCGCCGGTGTCCTCGCCGCGTTCAAACATGGTGACGACGACAACTTTCACTGCGATTGGTTTCGCGGACGGCGCGGCCTGGGCGAAAAGCGAAGCGGCGCAGACGCCCGTTGCGAAAAGCAGCGTCCAGAATTGAGCGACAAATCGACTCACGTTAATTCGTCCTTCGGAATCAGTTCAGACGGCGAAGACAGCGAGAAGATTCTACATCAGGGCGGCAAATCGGAAATTGAGTTTATGGCGGGCGGCGGTAGAATAGCGCTCATTAATTGGCGCCACCGCGCGCGTTCAAAGGACTGACAATGACTCGTGCTTTAAAGCTTCGGCGTGCGTTTGCATTCGTGGTCTGTTGTTCCGTCGCGTTCGTTGATTGCCGGCTGCGGCAGCGAATCGCACGCGAGACAAGCGGAGGAGCGCGCGGAATCGGCGTTCAACACCGCGCGGGGAAATCCGCTGGCGCTGAGAGCGTTTCTGGTGGACATGCCGAAGGGCGGCGAGCTGCATTATCACCTTGGCGGAGGCATCTATGCGGAGACGTTCATCCGCGACGGGGCCGACGATCATCTCTGCGTGGACGTTGCGTCACGGTCGTTCGTGAAAAAGACATCGGCGAATTGCACAAAGGACAGCGTGCCGGCGGAGCAAGCTTTTCAGGATCAACACCTCTACGACGAGCTTGTGGATGCATTCTCGATGCGCGGGTTCGTGCCGACGCCCGGCGTGACGGGCCACGATCAATTTTTCAACACGTTCGCTCGATTCAGCGCCATTGATGCGCGGCATACCGGTGAATGGCTCGATGAGGCGGCAACGCGGGCGGCGGCGCAGAACGAACAGTATATGGAGCTGATGGTGACTCCGCCTTTCGGCCATGCCGCGACGATCGCGCACGAAATCGGATGGCATCCCGACGCGGAATTTGCCGCGTTTCGCGATCAGCTGCTGGCCAAAGGGCTGCGCGACGAAATTGCGACCACGAAAGCGTATCTGGATCAGGCGGAAGCAAGCCGCCGGCAGCTGGAGCGTTGCGGCGAGGCGAACGAAGCGGCGGCTTGCCGCGTCGAAATTCGCTACATCTATCAAGTGCTGCGGGCGTTTTCGCCGGAGCAAGTGTTCGCGCAAACTCTGCTGGGATTTGAAGCCGCCGCGACCGATCCGCGCATCGTGGGAATTAATTACGTGCAGCCGGAAGACGATTACGCGGCGATGGCGAATTACGCGCTGCAGATGAGGCAGATCGCCTACCTGCACAGCGTATATCCAAAGACGCATATCAGTTTGCACGCGGGCGAACTTGCGCCCGGAATGGTGCCGCCGGATGGATTGCGCTTTCACATTCGAATGGCGGTGGAAGTGGCGCACGCGGAGAGGATCGGGCACGGCGTTGATGTGATGTATGAGGACCGGCCGTACGAGTTGCTGCAGGAAATGGCGGCGAACCACGTGATGGTCGAAATTAATTTGACGAGCAATGACGTGATTCTCGGAATTGCAGGCCGCGATCACCCTTTTCAGATGTATCGCAAATATAAAGTGCCGGTCGCGCTCTCGACCGATGACGAAGGCGTTTCGCGGATTGATTTAACGCACGAGTATGAACGCGCGGTGGAAACATTCGCGCTGAGCTATGAGGACTTGAAGCAATTGGTGCGCACGAGCATCGAGCACAGTTTTTTGCCGGGCGCGAGTTTGTGGCAGGAGCGGGATAAGTTCACACGAACAGTGGACGATTGCTTCGGCGAACCGGTTGGCGCGGAAAAGCCTTCGTCGAAATGTGCTGCGTTTCTGCAATCGAACGAGCGGGCGCGGCAGCAGTGGGAGCTTGAGCGGCGGTTCAGCGTTTTCGAAGCGAGCCATTAGGGCGGACGGCGGTCATCTGCGGACGGGCGGCGCGATGCCAAGAATCGGCGCCGGGCACGGCATGCCGTGCCCCTACGAAACCGTTGAGGGCTGGCGATCACGCATGTTGCAGGGGTCGGGAGCTTGCTACTCTCGACTTGGTCTAGGCTTGCTTTGCGCGATCCGTGACGTCATCGAACGCACGCAGCACGTCCGGGCAAGCCCGGACGGCAGACAGCGGCGGCAAGCCGCCGCACTCCACAGGACGCCGATGGTCGGCGCGGCGCCGCGGTCGTTCGCCGAGCGTAGCAGTGCTGCGCCCCTGCTAAACCGGCTGTGGATGAGCAACCGCAACGCCAAGCATTTGCGCCGGGCACGGCATGCCGTGCCCCTACGAAACCGTTGAGGGTCGGCGATCACGCATGTTACAGGGTTCGGGAGCTTGCTACTCTCCACTTGGTCTAGGTTTGCTTTGCGCGATCCGAGACGTCATCGAATGCGTGCAGCACGTCCAGGCAAGCCCGGACGGCAGACAGCGGCGGCAAGCCGCCGCACTCCACAGCGTGGCCGCGATTGGTGCGGTGCCACGGTCGTTCGCTGACCGTAGCAGTGCTGCGCCCCTGCTAAACCGGCAGTGGATGAGCAACCACAACGCCAAGCATTTGCGCCGGCCGCACCATGCTGCGCCCCCACAAAGAGAAATCAAAGATAACGTTTCCGGGTCGCGCGGGGCCGTGGCGCGGGTGGCGCGGGTGGCGTACTTCCATCGCAACGCCACCTATGCTGCAGCGAAGGCGGGGTGTTACGCTTTCTTGCGGCGGATAAGCTGGCTATCGGAATCTGGGCGGATTATTTCTCGTATGAACGCATCGTCGAATCATGACTCTGAAGTTCTCATCATCGGCGCAGGGCCGACGGGATTGGTTTTGGCGCTTTGGCTGACGCGGCTGGGCGTGCGCGTGAGAATCGTGGACAAGACGGCGGAAGCGGGAACGACTTCGCGTGCGCTGGTCTTGCAGGGGCGCACGCTCGAGTTTTACAACCAAATCGGGATCGCCGACGGAGTGGTGGAGCGCGGGCGAAAAACCATCGCCGCGAATTTCTGGGTGGCAGGCAAGAAGAAGGCGCGCGCAGTTTTCGGCGAAATAGGCTCAGGC
The DNA here is from genome assembly GCA_963701865.1 of uncultured Acidobacteriota bacterium. Taxonomy (GTDB): domain Bacteria; phylum Acidobacteriota; class Terriglobia; order Acidiferrales; family UBA7541; genus Palsa-295. Next base: position 21,815 of record CAVPBO010000001.1, on the reverse strand, counting down.
CTCAGCCCGTTTCCTCAGCCAATAATATTTCCCCAGGACGAGCACGAGCGCCTGTTGATCGAGCGCCTCGGTGAAGCGGGAGTTCAGGTCGAGCGTCAGACGGAGCTGCTGGGATTCGAGGAAACGAACGGCCGCGTGATCGCACGTCTGAAGAGGCCCGATGGAAGCGTGGAAACATGCGAGGCCCCCTATATCGCAGGCTGCGATGGGGCGCGTTCCGCGGTGCGCGAGGGGCTGCGGATTGGTTTCCCGGGCGGAACGTACAACCATCTTTTCTACGTGGCCGATGTGGAGGCGGGAGGGGCCACCATGAACGGCGAATTGCACGTCGCGCTGGACAGGACTGATTTTCTGGCGGTGTTTCCGCTAAAAGGCGAAGGGCGAGCGCGACTGATCGGCACGATACGCGATGAAGGCCAGCGCGAGAATCTGTCGTGGAACGACGTGAGCAAGCGCGTGATCGAATGGATACGCATTGACGTCGAGCGCGTGAACTGGTTTTCGACGTACCGCGTGCACCACAGGGTCGCCGATCATTTTCGTAAGGGGCGCGCGTTCCTGCTTGGGGATGCCGCGCACATCCACAGTCCCGTGGGCGGGCAAGGCATGAACACAGGCATCGGCGACGCGGTGAACCTGGCCTGGAAACTCTCCGCCGTGCTGCAGGGGCGGGCGAATGCATCGCTGCTGGACAGCTACGAGCCGGAACGAATCGCATTCGCACGGCGACTGGTCGCGACGACCGATCGGGCATTCATCGGCGTGACCAGTTCGGGGGCGTTCGCGCGGCTGGTGCGGCTGCACGTCGTTCCGCTGGTGATCCCGCTACTTTTCGCGTTCCAGGCGCTACGACGCTTGATGTTCCGGACCGTATCGCAAACGGCGGTGACCTATCGCGGAAGCAGCTTGAGCGAGGGGCGCGCGGGAGCGGTTCACGGCGGCGACCGCTTGCCGTGGGTGAAGATGAACTTGAACGGCGCCGACACAGACAACTTCGCGCCGCTGACTTCGATCGAGTGGCAAGTTCACGTGTATGGCGACGCGTTGCCTGAAATCCGAGCGGTATGCGAGGCACGGAAATTACCGCTGCAGATTTTTCCGTGGCGTCCGGAGATGAATCGAGCAGGCCTGCGGCGCGATGCCCTCTACCTCGTACGCCCGGACGAGTATGTGGCACTTGCTGATCCCGACGCCAGCGTTGCCGCGCTTACTTCGTTTCTCGACACGCGCAAAATAACACCGGCGAACCAGAAGCACACTTAGTCTGTTCATTTGCGCCGGCGCGATTTTCCAGACGAGGAAGCGGTCATCTCCAGGATTTCGCCGAGGTCGCGCACGACCCGATGCGGCCGGCGAGCGAGGGGCTGCGCGGCCCAGTCCTCCGCGGTGTTGAAGCCGGTGGTCACGCCGAAGCCCATTGCTCCGCCGCGCCGCGCCATAATCATTTCCACGAGCGGATCATCACCGACGACGCCCACTCTCTTCATCGGAATGCCCAGTTTTTTGGCAACAAGCTTCAGCGCATGCAATGAAGGCTTGCCGGTGAGGATCATGGGAGCGCGCGTGATCTTGCGCACAGCGGCGGTGATGGCGTACGAATAACCCATCGACTTACCGTCAGCCGTCGCGAAGAAAGGCACGTCCGACGCGACGTATAGCTCGGCGCCATTCCAGATTGCTTTGCAGGCCGCTTCGATATCTTTCATGACACAGCCCGGATGCCAGCCGATATAAACCGCCTCGACATCATGGGCGCGATCGTGGCCGGGAAAGACAACCTCGATCCCCGCTTCGGCGAGCGGCTGGCCGACTCCGGGCGAACCCAGCACAAGCGCGCGCTTCACGCCACGCTTCGGCATCAGGTCAGCCGTGACGGTATTGGGAGTGAGCAAAGCCTCGTCGGAAATTGGCAAACCCAGAGCGCGAAGTTTCGGCGCCTGCTCGGCCACCGGATACGCGGTGCCGTTTGTGAGCACGACGAACGGAATGCCGCGAGTTTGCAACTCACACAGAATCTCGACGGCTCCGGACAGCAAGCGGTAGCCGCCGAGTGAACGATCGCTGAGAATCAGCGTGCCATCGAGATCGAACATGAAGCCTTCGACAGGCCCCAACGCGCTCGTTCCAGTTCTTGCCTCGAAAACCCATGCTCACGCCTCCGTTGTCCCAGCCTGACCACGCAGCTCGAGCTTGAAGCCGCGCTTCTCAATCGAGAGGTACGCGATGTCCCGCACGGCGGTCAATTGCCGAAGCAGGCTCATCACGGGAGCCATATCAGGATCGTAGGTCTGTTGCGCAGGGCCAGCCGCTTTCATCGCGTCAACTTGACCACCGGGCATTGTGGCTCGAAGAAGAAATTCCTCATCGCTGAGTTCGGGACCGATACGCTGGCGCAATTCGCGGAGAGGCGCCATGCCCGGCTGTTGTCGCAGCTCGCGCGTGCGAGGCAAGGACTCAATACGATCCATTACCTCCGGCGCGATCGGGATATTGGGCCGGCCGAATTTTCCAAGCGCGTAGCGGATGATTTCGTCGGGAATGGTGGCGTAGCGCTCCTTTCCGGTAACGTTCATCACCGCTTGCGTGATCAACATCTGCGCGAAACGGAGTCATCACGATCGGCCAGCCAAGCTCCTGGCGCACGCGATCCAACTCCTCGATGACCGCACCTTCCAAGTGGGAGACTCTGGTTTCGGCAAGGTGGCGGCGCATCGTGCCAATCGTTCCGCCCGGCAATTGGTGGCGGAGATAGCTGGCGTCGAAGGCCTGCGGGCTGCCCGTTGGAAGCCCTTCCGCAGCGGCGAGGCGGCTGAAGTAGCGGCCGACTTCCGCGAGCGCCTGATCGTCTACGTCCACCTGATAGCCCAAGCGAGCGGAGATTGGAAACCACGCGCTCGGAAGGCGGATTGGAAATGCCGTCCGCGACGCCGCCGGAGGCGCATTGCACGGCGCTGACGCCCCACGCAGGTGCATCCATGTACGTCAATTCGCCGATGCCGATGGTGCAGTGCGAATGCAGTTCGAGCGGTTTGCTGCCGATGGCGGCCTTCACAGCCGGAATAAGCGTGCGGGCGCGAAGTGGCGTCAAAAGACCGCCGGGGTCTTTGATATATACCGCGTCCACATCGGGGCTTGCGGCAAGCGTGCGGGCGCGGTCAACGTAGTGAGCGTCGTCGTGAATGGGACTCAGCGTGAACACCAGGGCGCCGATCACGTACTCGCCTCCGGCTGCTTTGATCATGCGCGCGCAGGCGACGTTGGAATCCGCGTCGTTCATCGGATCAGCCAATGCGAACCGGCGCATCCCGTTGTTGATGAGAGTTTTGAATACCAGCGCCATGAACTCGGGACTGGCCGTTTCCCAGGAAATAAAACGAAAGCCCGTGGAGAGGAACTGCAACGGCGTTTTCGGCATGGCTTTGGCCATGAGGCGAATACGTTCCCACGGATCTTCCTTTTTGAAACGGACGGCAACGCCCATGTGGGTCGAGGTGGTGAAGTCGATGGCCTTGAAACCCACGCGGTCCATGACGGGCGCGATGGTCAGGCTGCGGGCTGTGTCAACGCCGAGCGCGGACCAGAGACACTGGTTGCCGTCACGCAGAGAGGTTTCTACGATTTGGACTTTAGTGCTCATCGTTGGGCAGCTCTCCTAAAACTGTGTCGCACCTACGGCGCTCGGGTCGTGCGGATTGGTTTCCCAGCCCTTACGGGCTGGGCTAACTTCTGCCGCGCCTACGGCGCTCAACCAAATGCGTTGGGTTCTAGCCACGGGCTGGGCTAATTTCTAGCGCGCCTACGGCGCTCACGACATAGATCTTAGCCATGCGCGCGAACCTCCTGCGCGAGGCGCCGCCTTTCGAGGAAGCGCGGCAGAAATCCGGTATCCACACCTCCTGCTTGAAATTCCGAATCGGTCAGGACCTCTGCGTGGAACGCGAGATTCGTGGCGACGCCTTCGATTCGAGTCGCCGCGAGCGCGTGGCGCATCCGTTCGAGCGCCGCGGGGCGGTCGGCAGCGTGAACAATAATCTTGGCCATCAGCGAATCGTAATAGGGCGGGATGCGCGAACCAGAAACAATATGGGTATCAACGCGCACCCCTTCGCCGGAGGGCCATACGGCGGTCCGAACTGTGCCGGGGCTGGGTTGAAAATCACGCGCTGGATCTTCCGCGTTAATCCTGCACTCGATCGCGCAACCTTCTCTTCTGACATCGCCTTGCTTCAGTCGCAGGCCGCGGCCGTCGGCGATGGCGATCTGCTCAGCCACCAAATCCATGCCGGTTACAGCTTCCGTAACCGGGTGCTCGACTTGAATTCGGGCGTTCATTTCGAGGAAATAAAAAGTGTCGCGCGCCAGATCAACCAGGAATTCGACTGTGCCGGCGCTCCGGTAACAGAGCCGCTCGGCAAATTGAACAGCGGCCGCGTGGATGCGCGCACGAAAGTCCGCGGAAAGTCCCGGAGCCGGTGTTTCTTCGATCAGCTTCTGATAGCGGCGCTGGACCGAACAGTCTCGCTCACCGAGATGAATCACGCGACCGTTCCCGTCACCGAGAATCTGAACTTCCACGTGGCGGCCGCGTTCCACGAATCGTTCGAGGTAAACACGCGCGTCGCCGAACGCAGCGCCCGCTTCCGCGCCGGCAAGTTCCATGGCCGAGGGAATATCTTCCAGACGATCCACTCGCTTCATGCCGCGACCACCGCCGCCGCCAACCGCCTTGATGAGCAACGGCGCGCCAATTTTCTTTCCGAGATCCATGGCTTCGCGCACTGTTTCGACTGCTCCGCCGGGCGCGGTGGGAACGCCGGCGGATTCCGCTTCGGCGCGGGCGCGCAACTTATCGCCTACGGCTTCGATCTGGGCCGCCGTTGGGCCGATGAAAATTACACCTTCTTGCTCGCAGAGCCTGGCGAGAACCGCGCGTTCGGAAAGAAATCCGTAGCCCGGGTGAATCGCGTCCGCCTTCACGCCCAGCGCCGCCTGGACGATGGTGTCCGCTCGCAAGATAGCTATCAGCAGGCCGGGCCGGCCCGATGCAGAGGGTGCGGTCCGCAAGCCGTGCGGGAAGCGAATCCATATCCGCTTTGGACGCGGCCAGTACGCTTTCGATGCCGAGAGCCTTGCAAGTGCGAATGACGCGGAGAGCAATTTCGCCGCGATTGGCGATGAGTATGCGGCGGATCGCCATCGCTAGGCTCCGGGGCGCAGGCGCAGCAAAACTTCGTCGAACTCGACCAGCGCCGCGTTTTCCGCCAATATCTCGACCACTTCCCCTTTTACTCCGGCGCGCACGGAATTCATCAGCTTCATCACCTCGATGATGCCGATGACCGTATCCTCCCCGACCTTCGAGCCCACTTCGACAAACGGCGGCTCACCGGGCTTGGGCGCGCGATAGAAAATTCCGAGCAGAGGAGAGGCAACTTCCGCGAGGCCTGGCGCGGACGGCGGTTTGGCTTTTGGCGGAGATGATTGCGCCGGCTGCGGCTGCGACTCGGCTGAGGAGGCGGGAGCGGCAGACTGCCGAACGGGAGCGGCCGAGCCGCGTTGCAGGTTCAACTTCACGCCATCGATTTCGAGCGAGAGATTATCAAAACTCGATTGTTCGAGCAGCCGCATGATCTCCGCCACGTCCTTGGCTGTGAGAGTCATCGGCGGCCTCCGAAAATTTTCATGACATGTTGCAGCGGATTCTCCGCAGGTTTGGCGACGGGCGCTCGATCCTTGGAGGACCAAACTGTTTCTGGCCGGCTCTGCAGCAGCAAGATGTCGCCGGACTGGTCAACGGCCCACTCGATGTCCTGTGGCCGGCCGTAGTGGCGCTCGACGCGACGGGCGATGTCTCGCAACGCCACAATCTCCGCGTCGCTAAGGCAAGGCGCTCGCCGGAGATTTACTGGAGTCTCAACTTCGATGACTCCGCCATCCGGCGCAGGCAAATGTCGAATGTGCTTATCGGAAATATCGCGCACGGAGATTTCGCCCGTGATCTTGGCGATCACGAAACGGTCGGGTGTGACCTCACCGCTCACGACGGCCGATCCGAGACCCCATGCGCCTTCGATGGTGATCACGGAACGATCGCCCGTCATCGGGCTTCGCGTGAACATCACTCCCGCAGTTCGCGCGTTGACCATCCGCTGAATCACGACAGCCATGGCCACTCGGCTCTCCGGCATCCCGTGCTTGCGGCGATACGCGATCGAGGGAACCGAATAAAGACTGGCCCAGCAGGAACGCACGTATTTCAATGTTGCCTGCGCGTCCTTCACCCACAAGAATGTGTCCTGCAGACCCGCAAAACTGGCGTCTTCAGCATCCTCGGTGGTGGCCGACGAGCGCACGGCCACATGCGAGTCGGAGTTTGCGCCACAAAGTTCCGCGTGCGCCGCGATGAGTTCCGAATTGACGTCGTCGGGCAGCGACACGCTTTCCAAACGTGCGCGCAGATGTTTAGAAAGTGCGGTGATCTGGTCGAGTTGATCGCTTCCCAGAGCTTCCACCTTCGGGCGGATTGGTTCTTCCCTTTCGAGCGCGCTGAGAAAGCGTTCAAACGCGGCCGTTCGCACAACGAAACCTGGCGGCACGGGAATGCTCGCGCGCGTCATTTCGCCCAGCGATCCGCCTTTACCCCCGACGGTCGGGCGGTCGGTGAGACCGATGTCGGCGAACCAGCCGATAATTTCTGAAGAGTGCACGGAATCTATTCTACTCGAGAAGGGTTACTACGCCCCGGCCGCCGTCAACCCGGATGCGCTGGCCGTCTTTAATTTTCTGAGTGCCTGTGCCTGTGCCGACGACAGCCGGCAGGCCGTACTCGCGCGCCACGATCGCCGCGTGGCTCATCGAGCCGCCGATGTCGGACACTGCCGCGGAAATGTTCTGGAAGACTGGAGCCCAGCTCGGATTGGTGACCTGGCAGACCAGAATGTCACCTTTGCGCAAGCGACCAATCTCGTCCGCCGACTTCACAACGCGGGCGATTCCCTCGACGACACCATTCGATGCGGCGAAGCCCTTGATCTCATTGGAATCCGGCTGCTCGCCCGCCGTCAGCCACGCATCGAGACTCTCGCGGGTGATGCCCCACAACATGACGATGGCAGGATCGTCAATAATGTCGGGAACTGGTCCGAGCGCCGGCGCAGTTTCGTGCTTGGCCCATTCCGCGATGGCTGCCTTGCGTTCTCGAACCATCGCAGGCCAATGCGAAGTACCGCGCGGAGGCGAACCGTTCGACCAGGACATCATAAGGTCCACGAGCGCCGCTTCCAGTTCGTAATGGCTCAGGTGAAACACATCTTCGACATTGGGGAAGAAGCCGCGATCAGCGAGCAGGCCGCCGAATTCCCGAATCTTATTGAAGAACAGGTTCGTGTACCAGTGTTCGCAATAGAATTTGTGCCCCTCGACATATGGGAAGACGCGGTGCGCGAGCTCGATCATCTGATCGTAGGCGGCGCGTTCGTCGTCGGACTCCAACAGCTCGCGGTAATCGGAAATCAGCTGCTTGCGCTCTGAGATTAGTTTGTCCGTTTGCCGTTCAAGGCGCTCGCCCTTCTTCGCGTTTGCGATATAGGCCGGCAGCGCGGCAAAAGGCATCGAAAGATCGTCGTTCCACGAGCGGTGGTAATGATAGAAGCCGTCGCCCACATTGATGTTGAACCAGGGATCGCGCGAAACAGCAAGTTCCTTCAGCCAAGCCGCGCCCGGCTTACCGAGTTTCTCAAGCGACTTGATGATTTGGTCCGGCGACACACCTTCGCGGAACTGGCCATCGACGCCGAGCTCAATCGCACATTTCGCAAGGCGCCTGAGTTCGTCATCCGGACGAAAAATTTCCGCCTCGATGCCGGCCACCATGCGCGCAACAGTCTGATCGCTGATTTCCGGGAACGCCTTCTTGCAGAAATCGAAGAAGGTCAAATAAGCGCCGTATCCGAGCAGGAGAAACTCGAAATGGTGCTGCCACATCCGAAAATAGCCTTCGAGCGTCTGCTGATAGGTTTTGAGAATGTAATGGTTGGAGGCGATGCCGCGGCCGGCATGAACGTGCTCCAACGGTTCGAACTCAGGAAGCACAGGTTTCGGCAGAGCTTCGGCCTCTCGAATCAACGCCATCATTTTTTTCTTCCATTGCTCGAACAGCCGCTCCCAGTTTGCGTAGTAGTAGAAAGCGCGACGCTGAAACTCTTCGGTGCGCTTGGCAATTTCCGCAGGATCGGTCACAGCGTTGCCGCCGATATAAACGCGACCGTTGATGATCCGGCAGTCAATGCCGAGCGTGGTCGGCAGAGAATGTACGCGTGTGTTGGCCGCGCCCAGGGCGCAATAAGCAGCCTCGGCCGTGATCATGTCGAAGACACACATCGGCTCGGGAAAGTGCATGGAGTTGTAAAACCAGAACCGTTCGTCGTCTTCCTTGCTGAACTGCATGTAGTAGGGATACGCGGCTTGCGCGACTTCAGTGCCCGCGATCACTTTCAGTGAGCTAGGAAGTGGAAAGCCCTTTTTTTTCGCGATTGCGCCCATTTTAGTTATTCCCGTGCCATTTGCGCGCGACAGTAGTCAAAGCCGCTCCGGAAATTCGTTTCGTGCGATACGCCCAACTCGTTACGGGCCAGTTGAACTGAAGATGGTATCCGAGCGAGCGGCCAACCGCAATGATGTGAAAGCCGTCAAGGCTCTAAACGTCTCGCGCAACGTAAAGCCTTGCCACCCCATTCACAAATCCGGACGGGATCCCCGCGGTCGCAACCGACGGGGATGCGCAGACTACGTGGTTTGTCACCGATTTCGGGTTGCGTCGCGGCATAAAGGTGGGTGACTGGGCGTGAAAAAGAAACTCCGTTAGAATGCAGAGGCCCGCGGCCGCGTTCAGGCGCGAGTCATGCAGTTCGAAATGGAGATCGACGACATGCCACACAAGCTAGGACATCACACCGGAACAGGCTGGACGGCTGCGCGGTTGTTCGCGTCCGCGATCGCGTTAGTCGCGGGAGTGGCTTTCGCGGCGCAGCCCGGCGCAGGTCAATGGTCCACTGTCGGCGGCGATGCAGGCAACACTCGATACTCGTCTCTCGCGCAGATTAATTCGCAGAATGTCACGAAACTTGGAGCCGCGTGGGTTTCCGAAAAAGTCGGGCCGCCGCCCTCTTCGCGCGCCATGCCCGTTGTTGACGACGGCCTGATGTTCTTCACCGCGCCCCCGTTCGTTTGCGCCGTCAATATCACTACGGGTCAAATCGCGTGGGAGTATCGCTTGGCGTCGGACACTGCGCCGGGCGCACCGGTGGCAGGCTCGCCGGATCGAGAAGGCGTGGCGGTCGGCGAAGGTCTGGTGTTCGTGGGACTATCGGATTCGAGTCTGATTGCTCTTCGCGGGAAGACGGGCGAGCTAGTCTGGAAAACTTCGCTCATCGATCCCGGCGGGAGCGCGACCGGCGGCGCTTCGGGCGCTCCGCTCTACGCTGATGGCTTGGTTTCGATTGGAACGAATGGCGACAACGGAAACCGGGGCCAGATTGTCGCGGTGGATGCAAAGACCGGGCGCGAGGCGTGGCGCTTCTTCGTAATCCCGTCGCCTGGCCAACCGGGTTCGGACACGTGGCCGAAGAACAACTCCTGGAAACGCGGCGGCGGAGCTGTCTGGCTGGTCGGCGCGTTCGATCCCGCGATGAACACAGTGTTCTATGTCACCGGAAACGGCGTCCCGCAATACGGCGGCGAAAATCGGGCAGGCGACAATCTCTACCTTTGCTCGGTCGTCGCGCTCGACAGCAAGACCGGCAAGCTACGCTGGCACTATCAGGTGATCCGTCACGACATTTGGGAAGCCGACATCGCCGAGGCGCCCGCGCTATTCGACGCGCAAATCGACGGCCAGACTCGAAAGGCTATAGCGGCGATGCGCACGGATGGCTATCTCTTCATGCTCGATCGCGATACCGGCAAGCCGCTTGGGCGCATCGAAGAGAGGAAAGTCGAGCAAGACGCATTTCAGAAAACCGCAGCGACACAGCCTTATCCAGCGGGCGCCGAGCCCGTCTTGCCTGATTGCAACGACTGGAAAAAACAGACGCTGCCTCGGGGCTTCGAATTGGGTTGTTTCTTCACTCCCGCGTCGGCCGACAAGCCAGATGTTCTCGCGCCGGTTTACGGCATGCGCGCCACGCCGATGGCATTCGATCCGCGTACGAAATATTTCTACGTCACCGGCAACGCGGCTCTCCAGTGGTTCCGCCGCGTGGAGGATCCGGATTTCTTCAGCCTCAGCTTCAACCAGCGCGTGCCCGGATTGAACAGGCTGAGCTTCGGCGTGCTGGCTGCGATTGATACTCGTACGAACAGGATCGCGTGGAAGAAAGTGTTCGACCGGGGACGGCCGAGCGGCGCGCTCGCCACGGCGGGAGGCCTCGTCTTCCAGATGCCTGGCGACGGCAACCTGCAAGCGTACGATGCGAAGGACGGATCGCTCGTATGGCAGTTTCAAACTGGCGCGAACGGCGGAAGCCCGCCAATAAGCTTTGAAAATGGCGGCGAGCAATACATCGCGACGATTGTGGGCGGCGCCGTGTGGGCGTTCAAGCTGGGTGGAACGATCGTCGCGCGACAGGCTCTGCCCATTCCGCCTCAGGAGGATTTCGCCGGAGCCGTCACGGATACGGCGAACATAGAGACTGCCACGCTGGCCCGAGATATGGGTCTGACGGGCGCGCACTTCATAACTGACGAATATGAGTTCAATCCGTACCGCGCGCGAGTCAAGGCCGGCACGAAAGTCTCGTGGAGAAATAACGGCAGAATGACGCACACGATTGTTGCGGAAGATGGATCGTGGACGACTGGCCCTCTGAATCCGCTCGACATCGGCACCGTCACCTTCGACAAGCCGGGGACGTACATTTACATTTGCAAAGAGCACCCGTGGGTATACGGCCAAATCATTGTTGAACCTGCCGCCGAGAAAACGGGCGAGAGCCAGCCTACCGGAAAATAGAGGTTGGCACAGGACAACGGGCGAGTATTCGGAGTTTGCGAAGCGTTGCAAATGCTTTAACATCAATAAGAGTTCCCACTGTGGGCGTGTAGCTCAGCTGGGAGAGCACCTGCTTTGCAAGCAGGGGGTCACCGGTTCGATCCCGGTCACGTCCACCAAACTTTTCAACAACTTGTCCGCGCCTTCTGTCTTTTCGTCCACACCGCTGTAGTCAAAATTGTAGGCGGCCAAGTCCTCGCTGTTCACTTTCGCTGAACGCGAGGGAGTCGGGAACGACGGTGATCGCCTACTAGCCCTCGATCCAGGATATCGGGCTCGACAAAGAGTCATGTGAATAAATCTTGTGTCGAAACAAACTCGCAGCACCTCTCGCCACGAGATGAGATAGCCTTCGAGATACCCCCCGCGCCAAAGTTGATGGTGGTGTACTTCGCCGATATACCGATTGGGGACCTCATAAAGTCGGACCAACACTGCTGCATGCGTAGCCGTCCGCGGAGGCAGTTTCACGCTTTGTTGGACAGCATCGCTTCCTTGTGAGGTTTGATCTCAAATTGCTTATTCTCCTTGTCCTTGACTGGCCGCCCAAGAAAACTACCGTATACTATTCACCAAGGCTTGGACGCCTGAATTACAACAGCGCTTCGTCGATGAGATCATTGGTGGGAACTATGACGTCGAGATCGCATCCGACATGACGTACACTAATTTCGTGAATGCGGATGGATCGGTGTCGGTATTCGGAAACGAAGTTGGAGATCTGATGAGTAGAGGATGGACGCTTGATATCGAGAACTCCATGCTGTGGGCTCCTGAAGCAGCTGAGGGCGAAGAAGCAGTGGATCTATTGTTCCTCCTTTTCCTCTTTTAGTGAAACATGAATAACGAACGCGAGCGCGTTGCGGTTTTGTTTGAGAAGGTGCGAACAGCGCCTTACCCGATTGTCCGAGCTAGCCCGGACACGCGTGACGATATTCAACGGGTCATAGCTGAACTAATCGAGATCTTCGGGCACGCCAGTCCAGCCGGGCGAGTGGAAATGGTTTCTCAAGTTCGGCGCGAGTTCTCCACTATTTTCTTTTGGTTCGCGCGAGAGATGTCGGAACTTGCCGTGCGAAATTCTTCTCCTGAAGCCGTTCAGACGGGCCTGCTAGCACTGATACTTGAGAACAACGTTTCTGACTTCCGCGACATGTTGATGGTACTGGTTCTCGTTCACCATAGCGCGCTCAAGCTGGGCCTTGACCCTTTGCAACTCTTCGACAGCGCTGCCGCGCTCGCGGTGGATAAGCAGTTGACCGAGATTGTGAGTGCGTTTCCGCGCAGGTTGCCCCACGATAGGAGCCTAGGCACATTCCGCTACGAGGAATCGGGGCAAGGAGATTCGTTTCGCTATCGAAGCGTCAACACTTCTACCGTCCGGCCAAACTAGGACTGACTCAGTGTCCGTTACAGCTGGGGTGTCCGTTGTGCCTTTCCCTCGTCAAGACTGCCCTACCAAAAACTCCATTCGCGCACGCACGAGCCCAGATTAGATGTGGTCAGACGCTAGCCGAGCTAGAGACGATTCGACGGAAATTCGCCGGTGGCTGGGTTCAACGAGCTGGCAGAGCGCCAGACGACACACGCTGTCCCTCGTCAAAATTCAAATCGGGGCTGAAGATTGGTGGCCCTGACCGCGCGCCGGCCGAAACCCGGTAGCTCGAATGGTCCGCGACCCCCAGATTCTATGGCGCAAAACGCCCTCGCAGGTTTTCGGCACAGGCATCTACATATATAAGGATAGCTCTTCGGAGGTATCCCTCGCCAAAACTCTAATCGGACCGGGAATGCGTAGAGTCTATGCCGCGCTCGTCTGAATTCGGAATCTGGAACTTTCTTAACGCCGACATTCTATGGTGCAAGGGGACCTCAAACCGTTTTCTGCGCCGACATATAGATAAGGATTGCTCTTAGGAGGGCGCACGCATTTGAACTGCTTACCGGTTTCAGGCCGCTCGGTCGTAACGATGATGCAATCCGCCGACTCGCTCGAAACAATGCGACCAGAAGCTGCGGAGGGCGCTCTCCCCGCTGGCGTTCCCTTCCCCAGTCCAAGATGCGTTCGATCTTCGTGATAGTTGTCCCTACTGAAAACTCCCGTCGTTCGCCAAAACTCTAATCGGGCCTCCAAGGAGGAACTCCAGGACTCGTACGTCTAAATTCGGAGTCTCGAATACTATGCACGGCCCTTTGTGTGGGAGGCGGTGCGGTTTTGTAGCGCGCAGGGAGAGTGTAGATGATTCTGTAGCTGCGAAAGCACACGACCTCAACAATTCTCAATGGATTTCAATCGCCTGCCGCAAAGGATTCAACCATAATCACTTAGAATCCACACGAAACTTCGAATTTCGTTAGCTGCTTGAATCTGTTTTGCAAGCAGGGGGTCGCAGGTTCGAACCCTGTCACGTCCACCAACTTTCTTCCATGCTGCTGTTGAGTTCGCTGCTCTTAAACGGTTTGGCGCAAATTGGTCGCGAAATTCTTGGAAATGCCGTGGTTTCCTGAGCTTCCGAGTTGCTATGATGTTTATCCGCAGCCACCCACTTCATGTCCGGGACCGGAAGAGTCGATCTGGTCAGCATTTTCGGCACTATCTAACATGGTCGCTTCGTCTTGCACGACGTGTGTCCAGTGGGTGTTTGATCGGCTCGGAAGCGGGTACAGCGACAAGCAAAAGTTCTTCGATTTCTTGCACAACGGTCCCGGATTTTACGACGCTACACGGTCGAACATGCCACAATCGAACTTGTGCCACTTGGGAGGTTGGAACGGCCCCAGTTTCGACGGGTCCGGTTGTGCATTTTCGCCCCACGGTATATACCTACTAGTAAGTGGACAGACCATTGCGCAATTCTTTAAAGCTTACGATGGCACCGAACCAAGCGGGCTCGAAGTTGATGCAATTTCGGAAATGCCCGCAAAGCTTGGCCCGCTCGTCTTTTTCAGGCCCTCCTCGGTTTGCGCCACGATCTCAAGCCAAACTACGGGTTTCTTTAATCAGGCGCAGCTTTTCCACGAAGCCCTCCACGGCTTTTATGGCAAAGATGACATGACCATACAGACCGCCTTCGGCCTCAATACTAATGATCCATCGGAGAACATCAGCGAATATATACAGAACACCGTTTTCGGGCAAAGGATGGAGAATTGCGCAAACTAAAGCTGTCCGTCGGACTTCCGTTAATCCAGGCCATGCTCCAAGGTGGTCTGTGGTATTGGGAAAAACACTGCGTGTCAACGGCATTTGTTTACAAGCAAATGGGCGTCCCTGCCGCCTGGCAAATCAGTTTGTCACTCAACGCGCCAGCCTCAGTGTTTGCTGTTGCTATCTATTTTGCCGTGGATGGGCCTCACTGGATTGGCTATGTTGGATTCGAATCGCTCTTCATCGTTTGTGTGCTTGCTCTATGGGTGGCGATCGGCAGCTGGTTAGACAGCCGCTCATCAACGCCGCGTGAAATGTCACCTGTCTTAACGAAGCAGCTGATCATTGGCCGCTTGGCGTTGCGTATTCTTATGATTGCGATGGGCATTTTTTTCCTCTTCTCTGCACTTGCCCTGCATGCCCCCTATTTCGGTGCGAGAGTTTCACGATTCCTGCTTCTGGCCTGGGGAGTCTTCTTGATACTTACACCAGGTGTTGCATTTGTCCGGTGGTCTCGCGAAGGACATCCTCGTCGCCTCGGCGGATAGCCTTAACTCGAAGCGGCGAGCAGATCCCGCTTCCCGCTACGATGGGTCAACCCGTGGTTGATATGCATGGAACGACCTCTGTCGAATATGCGATTCGCGTTGTTCCTTATCCGGCCACCGCCGTTTCCAGCATTCTCTACCTGATTCAGATCACGCTGGACGGAACTGCAACGACTACGCAGCTTGCTTCCTCGGACAATTCGAACCTGTTGCCCGGGCCTTTGATGCCAGACGGAAATGGAGGCATTTTGGCCAGCTGGAGTATCGTTCCTCCGAACCCGCCTGCTCCCGTACAACCCTACCTGGCGGTTTACGTATCAAACGGCGCGCCGGGCGGGACATACCCGATCCCAACCGCGCCAGCTCAGCTCGCGACGGACTCGAGCGGTTTTCCCATTTATCCTTCGATGATTCTGGGCGAAAATGGCACGGCCTTCGCCACATATGGTACGAGTGTGCAGTCCTTTGACCTCGCGTCAGGCGGTCAACATTGGAAGTACCAGAGTCCCCAGGGTGTGAGCTCGATCTTCTACGCGAATGGCGGGGGTGCTACTATTGTCGATAGTCAGTCGAACCAAACCCCTTCTTGTCCCAGTCTAAGGGTTCAACCCAAAAACTTGGGCGCAACCTCGGGAACAAAACCAGCCAAACACCATCGAAAACCGGGTAACACGACATAGGTAAAGGCAAGACGAGACACCTACATAGCGTTTTCAAGTTTGCTTTGCAAGCAGGGGGTCGCAGGTTCGAACCCTGTCACGTCCACCAACTTTCTCTTTTGCTTCTGTTGAGTTTACTGCTCTTGAACGGTTTGGCGCAAATTGGTCGCGAAATTCTTGTGGCCAAATTTGTGTCCGCCTAGGCGTATCATCGCAGCGTAGACAGCACTTCCTCCCATGGCTATAGAGAGAGAGAGGTCCGCTTAATTTAATCTTGTTGTGGCTGGCGGTCCTCGCCAGTGGGGCGGAGGTGCGGAGCTGAACATGACATCCATAGATAGAGTTGTGCTGGTGGCTGGAGGTACGGGCGGATTGGGACGCGCTGTAAGTCTGGCGTTCCTGAAGGAACGAGCTCGCGTGACGGTCACATACAGAAAACAGGAAGAGCTGGATGAGCTGAAGAAGCTCGCCGCGGATAATGGCTCTCAGGTTGACGGATATAATGTCGATGTTACGGACGAGGCAGAGGTGAGCAAACTTGTGGATGGAATTGTGGCGCGACGCGGACGACTGGATGCGATGGTGAACACCGTGGGCGGTTATGCGGGCGGCGTGAAATTGTGGGAGCTCGACACCAAGGTCTTTGAGCAAATGTTGGCGTTGAATTTGCGCTCGGGCTACGCGCTGTCCCGCGCGGCGGTCCGGGTAATGCTGAAGCAAGGCAGCGGCGCGATTGTAAATGTTGCGGCCAAAGCGGCGATTGATCACGGCGCAGGCGCCTCTGCTTATGCGGCGTCAAAAGCTGCCGCGGTGGCGATGATGGATTCGCTCGCGGAAGATCTGAAAGGCAGCGGAGTGCGCGTGAATTCGATTCTTCCCAGCATCATTGATACGGAAGCCAACCGAAAAGCCATGCCCCAAGCTGATTTCGCAAAGTGGCCGAAGGCGGAAGATATCGCGCGCGTTATAGTGTTTCTGTGCAGCGACGATGCGAAAGTAATTCACGGCGCTG
The DNA here is from genome assembly GCA_963701865.1 of uncultured Acidobacteriota bacterium. Taxonomy (GTDB): domain Bacteria; phylum Acidobacteriota; class Terriglobia; order Acidiferrales; family UBA7541; genus Palsa-295. Next base: position 5,401 of record CAVPBO010000001.1, on the reverse strand, counting down.
CAGTGCCCGTGTTTGGAAATAGCTGAGAGTCAAATACTGGAGGTTCCGATGTCCATTCGACCAGTCAAGCGGCTCATCACTTCGCAGCCGACGATCGAAGGCGCTGGAGTTCACCTGCGGCGCGCGTTTGGATTTCACGAGACATCCGATTTTGACCCGTTCCTTCTACTCGACGATTTCCGCAATGACATTCCGGAGGATTATCGCGCGGGATTTCCGTGGCATCCTCATCGCGGCATCGAGACGATCACCTATGTTCTTGCTGGAACGGTGGACCATGCCGACAGCATCGGCAACCGCGGCGCGATCGCTGCCGGCGACATTCAATGGATGACCGCAGGCCGCGGAATTATTCACCAGGAAATGCCCAAAGGCGATCCGGAGGGCCGGATGCACGGCTTCCAGTTGTGGGCAAATCTTCCCGCGTCTCTGAAAATGACAGCGCCGCGCTATCAAGAGGTGAAAGCGCCGGAAATTCCGGATATCACCGACGACGATGGCACTCGCGCTCGCATCATCTGCGGCACTCTCTGGGGAAAGCGCGGACCGATCGAGGGCATCGCCGCCGATCCAGTTTATATGGACGTGTCGGTTCCTCCAGGCAGGAGAAAGACACTGCCGGTCGAGATAACGCGCCACGCCTTCGCGTATGTTTTTGCGGGCTCGGGGAAATTCGGCAACGCTTCGGGCCCGCTCGCTGTGCCCACCGAATCGGTGGGATGGCTGGACACCGCTCCTCCGAAAGAAGCGGGTGACCGCTCGCTCGTGCTCTTTGACCGCGGCGACGAAGTCGTTGTGCAAGCTGGGCCCGAGGGAATTCGTTTCCTCCTCGTATCGGGCAAACCTCTGGAGGAACCGGTCGCGTGGTACGGGCCGATCGTGATGAACACTCAGGAGCAGCTACGCGCCGCATTCAACGAGCTTCAGGAAGGCACGTTCCTCGGGCGCGAGAAGAGACGTTAGAGGAATTCCAAGTCACGGCCTTTAGGGCAGTTCGACTTGCGGTCGCGGTGCAGGGCCTCGCTTCTATTCCCCCCACCAATCCACGCTAACGAACTGATTACGAGATGGCGGAAGGACCGGGTTGCAGACTCCGCGCGGCTTCTGTTATACAGTCCGCGCAGCCAAAGAGCTGCGGGGGGATCTTGTGCGCGAAAAACTGCTTTTTATTTGTGCGACCGGAATTTTATTTTTTGGCGCAATTCTGGGCCATCCAAACGCATTACAAGCGTCGTCCGGGCGGGCCGCAAAATGCTTCTGCTTCCGATGCGTGCGACCGAGCTTGCCTGAACGGTTTCGTGGATCAGTACCTCGACGCTGTGGTAGCGCACGACCCGTCGCGGCTGCCGATGACGAGGCTCGTCAAGTTCACTGAGAACGGACAGAAACTCGAGCTCGGGGATGGATTCTGGCGAACGGCGACGGGCAAAGGGACCTACAAATTCTACGTGGACGATCCGCAGGCCGGCCAAGTGGGCTTTGAGGGAACGATGCAGGAGGCGGGTCAGGCTGTGATCGTTGCTGTTCGATTGAAAATCCAGAATCAGAAAATTTCCGAGATCGAGACGATTGTGGCGCGCGGCGCATTCGCGCAAGGCGGAGCGGCAAATCTGGAGAAGCTTGGCAGCCCGCGGGCGGCCTTTAGCGAGGAAATTCCGCCGGGCGAGCGCGCCACCCGCCTTGAATTGATCAAGACGGCGAACAAGTACTTTTCGGGCATGCAGCAAGATGACGGGAAACACGACTACTCTTTTTTTGCGGATGACTGCGACCGGCTGGAAAACGGCATGAAGACGACCAACAATATGAATCCCATGCCGGGACTGACCGCAGCCGGTACGCCGCGGCCCGCTCCCTCTCCGAAATACGATCCCGCGTTGAAGCCAACGATTTATTCCGCAGGATGGTCCTGCCATGACCAGTTTCAATCGGGCTTGCTCCATTTTGTGTCGCTGATTCGGGACCGGCGCTATCCAGTCGTCGATCAGGAACGCGGAATCGTTTTCAGTTTCGTTTTCTTTGATCATCAAGCCGGAAATACCCGCAACTTCGAGACGCCTGACGGCCGCGCTGTTTCCGCCGGCCCCACCACTCCATTCACATGGGAGATTGCGGAGATATTTAAGGTCAGGAAGAACCAGCTGCACGAAATCGAAGCGGTCTTGAATCAGGGGACGTACGGACAGGGATCGGGTTGGAGCAGTTGGGAGAATTCGCGATCCGATCAGCCGCAATGGTAGCGATCCGAATTTTGAACGACAGAGGAGGAATCGTGCGCAGAAAATTGGTGCTCGCGAGCGCGGCTGGCGCTCTGATTCTTGCTGCTTTCGTCGTTCTGTCGAACAGCGATCGAGTCTCAGCCAGTCCCGCGAGCCCGCCTACCTCCAATGCTTGCGACCGGGCGTGCCTCAACGGGATCGTGGACCAATATCTCGCGGCGATGGTGGCGCACGATCCGTCGCATCTGCCACTCGCGAAAGAGGTGAAGTTCACCGAGGATGGCGTGCCACTGAAACTGGGCGACGGCCTTTGGGCCACGGCGAGCGGGTTGGGAAGCTACAAAGTCTATTTCGCGGAACCGGAGACGGGCGGCGTTGGGTCTTCGCGCTCGTGCAGGAAAACGGAAACCCCGCGATACTCGAACTTCGCTTGAAGATCGTGAAAAATAAGATCACGGAGATTGAAACGCTGGTGGCACGCAAAGAAACGACCTCGCTCTTTAAGCCCGAAGGTCTTACGGAGCCGAGGGCGGCTTTTCTCGAAGGTGTTTCCGAAGCCAATCGCCCGGCGCGCGCGGAAATGATATCCATCGTGAACAAGTATTTCGACGGAATCGAGCAAGGTAACGGCGATATCGTGCCCTTCGATAAAGACGCCGTGCGAATCGAGAATGGAATTCAGACGTGCCCCTCGTCGGCTTCGTCCCCGCTGGGGGCGTTGTCCTGCCAGGCTCAGCTCAGCACGAAAATATTCACTTACATTCAATCGGTAAGTCCGCGGAGATTCTTGATTGTGGATAACGAGCGCGGGCTGGTGCTGGCGATCGTGCGGTTCAATCATCCGGCGACCGCGCAAACCGTGGAGGTAGCGGGCCACGGGAAAATGACCATGGGGAAATACTCGACGTGGCCGAACAGCACAGCGATCGCCGAGCTTTTCAAAATTCAAGATCGCAAGATCAGGGAAATCACCGCGGTTATCGTCACGCAGCCTTACAAGGCACCGACGGGCTGGTAACAGAAGTTCGCCGGGCGTTTGTTAATTTGGCGCTAGACCGCGACGTAGCCGTATCGCAGATTTGTGCGATGCGCGCCGGATTTAATGTAATCCTCTTTTAGCGCTGCGAAGCGATCCATCTTGGCCCATTTTGCGGGAGCTTTGTAGTTGTAGAGGCGCACGGAATTTCCGCTGAAGATTGCTGTTTTCACCGGGCCATCGGCCGCACCGAGGGGCCGCAATCCGAATTTTTTCTGCATATCCTCGGGAATTTCGAGACGGCGCAAACCTTCGATCTGCCATTGGGGCGAGCCCGTCCACAGAGCGTCCGTGCCCCACACGACGTGATCGGCGCCAAGCCCCTTCACCAGCGTGCCTACGATGAATGCAGCGAGCTTCGGCTGGGCGACGGTGCTTAACGCAAAGACCTGACCTAGATCGCCGTAGACATTGGTGACTCCATACTTCGCGGGAATTTCCGCAAGGTCGCTGACCCATTCGTTGCGACCAGTTTTTTCGACCGTGGCCCACGCTTCCGCCGCGTCGGAACCGCCACCACCCACGTTGCGAAAGCCAGAGTGATAAATGATGAAATTCAGCTGCGGCCAGTCTTTAGCAGCCTTTGCGACGTCGCTGACATCGGCATAAGGGCGCAGGCGCGGGTACTGACTGTCCAAGGACGGCGGAAAAAGACCCTTGTGAACGCAAATATTCTTGATGCCGGCCTTCTGCATTTTTTCGTAGCCGAGATACGTAACTTTTTCATCGTCCATGCGCCACGGGTAACGCGCGAGATCCTTGTGGGTGTTATCGCCGATGGTATAGCCCTTCACTGAATCGGGCTTCAGCGTCAAGCCGCGCTCAAGATCCTCGAGCCAGCCCGGCTTGCCCGGCGTGAAAATCGCGTGGCTCATCAGGCGCTTGGAACCTGCGGCTTTGTTCACTTTCGCGCGGGATTCCGCCATCATTTCGTTGGTAAGGAACCAGTCCTGCGGAATATCGGAGGGCGCGCTGGAAATGATCGCGACTTTGGTATCGCTATCGAGAAAAATCTCCTTGAAGTAATTGTTGTACTTCAAATCTTCGATGGTCTGCTTCTTGCCTTTCAGCTCCGGATTCCAGCCTGAGTCTCCGACTGCCTGGCGCATCATGACGAATCCAGTGAGCCGCGTGTCATCGCGCAGAAAATGGGTGTGCCCGTCGAAGATGAATTGATCCTGCAGCAAGTTCGCGCGCTCGTCGGCGAGTTCGGGAGTGGCGGCCTCGGCGGCGGTGACGTCGAAAAGCGATCCGTAAACTTTATTCATTGCCAGGAATGCAGTGGCCATGCCCGCAGCCGTGGTGAAGAAGGATCTGCGGCTGATCCCCTGCTTGCGGGCGAGCTTGTTCCCCATGTCCTTTAACTGCGCCTCTACCTGGCGCTGGTGCTTGTTCTGCCGCTGCGGGTAATACTCGTCGCTCGAGACGATTTGCGTAGGGACGGGAGACGGGAAAGACGAAGTCTCGGCAGGTTTCAGTTTCTTGAGTTCTTCGCGACTGAGGAATCCGCTCATGATGTCCTCCTGCGTGGGTGCTTTCGGGGAAATCATATGAGATTTCCTTTGAGGCCGCAAACGGGAGAATACCAAGACTCACCGCAGAGACGCAGAGGTCGCAGAGAAGAGAAAGACTTACCACAGAGGACACAGAGTAGGCACAGAGGCCACGGAGAAGACCTGCCGAGACGCCCCCATTACGACCCAGACGACACCGCTGCCAGAAATTGGAATGCGGGGCATTGTTGCGTCTGCGGTTACTGTGTGGTTAGATACGGGACTTCTCTCTGGGATCGTGCGTTTGAATGGAGTCAGCCGTGGAGACCACCGAACTCCGGCCCCTGAGTCTGGGAGAACTCCTGGACCGCACGTTCACGCTCTATCGCCGTCATTTTTGGGTGTTCGTTGGCATCATGGCGGTTCCCGCGTCAATTGGAATTCCTGCCAATTATTTGATACTGCACTTTGAGAGCGGCACGCTTTTCACGGCGGGCCCGCCGACATTGCCTTCGCCCGGATTGATTCTTGGATTTCTCGCCGGCTATTGCGCGTTTTTCGTGCTTGCGCTGATTGTCTACTCCGTGGCAGTGGCAGCCGTAACGCATGCCGTATCCGAGGCCTATCTTGGCCGCCAATCAACGGTTCGCGAT